>NZ_JBIDCU010000001.1:0-1102916 GCF_043204765.1 Micromonospora sp. NPDC047730
CGGCCTTGAACTGCGGGCTGAACCGACGACGCTGCTCGGGCATGGACTCATCCTCTCAACTCGGAGGACATGTCCAGGATCCTTGGTACACCTCACCGAACGCTAACGTGCTGTATGCCGGTCATTGATCTGGATGCACCGCCGCGCAGCTCGCCGCCTCAGCGACACGTGCAACCTCGGTTTGTCATTGCCGTCGGCGTGGCGCTGGGCCTAACGTGCCTAACGGGCGAGCCGGCGGGCCCCTTGCGGGTTGACCCAGTGTCGGTTTGCGGGTCTCCTGCGGCTCAACCAGATCACGCGGCTACTCCGACAGCCATGAGGCGGAGCGTCGAATTCGTCATCGATCCCCAGACCGGCCGTGTCGTTTCAGTGCGGTGCCGTACTCCTCAGATCGCTCGCTGGCGCTGACCCTTATCGCGCCGCGGCCACGCCGCTTCCCCCGCTGCTGCCATCCTGTCTGCCGCCGACCCACCCACCGCGGAGCGGGCCTGGGTTTGTGGTGGCACGTCGGGGGCGGCTGCTCTTCGGTTGGTAGCCGCGACGTGGTGGGCGTTGTCCGCCTACGCGGCTCGGCGGCGTCGGCGGGGGAGGAGTTTGGCAGCGGCTTCGGCTTTGGCGCGTTCGACGTCGAGTTCGGCGATGACGGAGGTGTAGACGTCGGTCATGGCGATGGAGGAGTGGCCGAGGAGTTCCTGGATGTCTTTGAGGTCGGCGCCGGCTGCTTTGAGGTAGGTGGCGGCGCAGTGCCGGAGGTCGTGCAGCCGGATCGGGGGTAGTCCGGCGTCGCGGACGAGGGCTTCGAACCGGTCGGTGACGGTGTTGGGGTGCCAGGGCCGCCCGTCGGGTTGGACGAAGAACAGTCCGGTGTCGGGCCATGCGGCGCCGCAGGCGAGTTTCCACTGGGCGCGGCGGGTGTGGTGGGCGCGAAGGACGGTATGGGTGACGCTGGCCAGGGCCATGATCCGGTTCCCGGACTCGGACTTGACCTTCTTGATCACGGGTGTGTAGCCGTGGGTGGCGATCTGTTGGGTGACGCTGATCAGGGAGTTGTCAAGGTCGACGGCGGTGTCGGTGAGTCCGACGGCCTCACCGCGGCGCAGGCCCCGGTGCAGGATCAGCGTGAACAGCGGGTAGAGGGCGATGTCGTGATCCTCGGCGTGGTCAAGGAACGCGCCGGCCTGCTGCGGGGTCCACACCATGACGGGGCTGGGCCGCTCACCGGTCTCGCGCCAGCGCTGGACGGCGTTGGCGGTCCACACCCGGGCTTTGGGGCGTGCTCCGGAGGGCAGTTCGATGTGGGCTGCGGGGTTGAAGTCGATGAGTCGGTTGTTGCCGCGGCGGATGGCGTCGTTGAGTGCCTTACGGAGGGTGGCGCGGATGCGGTGCATGCTGGCCGGGCTGGTGGTGCGCTGGCCGCGGACGGTGGCGCGGATCCAGGGCTTGTCGCTTTGTCGGGCGATCTCGATGGCGGTGTTGCGGTCGGCGATGGCGGTGAACATCGCCTCGATGTGCTCCACCCGCAGTTTCACCAGGGGGATGTTTCCGAGGTGCGGGACCAGGTGGGTACGGATGTGCGACTCGTAGGCCAGCAGGGTGTTGGGTTGGATGCTGCGCAGATTGCGTCGGGACGCCAGCCACGAGTGCAGGTACTCGCCGACGGTCGTGGTGACGGTGGCGGGCAGCCCGGCCCGGACCCGGCGGGCGATGGTGTCGCGGTCTGGTAGCGGGGCACCGGAGGTGACGGCGAGGAGCATGTCGGCGATCTCTGCCGCGACAGCGACGTCGTCGCCGGCGAGGGTGAGAAGGGCTTTGGCGTGGTCGCGGTCGGTGGTGGCGGCGTCGCGGGTGTCGAAGGTGCTGCGACGCAGTTGCCGGCGCGGTCGGCCGGGGTGGGTGGGTAGTTCGAGTTGGTAGGCCCACCGGCCGTGGGTGGGACTCCACGCCCCGCCCGCCCGCCGGAGGTGGGGGCAGCGGTTGCCGAGTTTACGGCCGTCGCTGTCGCGGCAGGAGCAGCGTTTGAAGACGGATCCTTCCGCCATGATCAGGTGTTCCCTTCGGTTGGGATGTGCGGCAGCCGGTGGCTGTGGATTCGGTACGGGGTGATCCACGCGTGCCTTCCGCCCGGAATCAAGTCGCCGTCGGGTGGTTCGGTCGAGGGCCCGGGGTCGTCGCCGGGCGGTAGGTGCAGGGCGTGGAGGATGGCCGCGACCGGAACCCGGTAGCGGGTGCCGAAACGCAGTACCGCGACCGGGAACTGGCCGCGCTTGGCCAGGTCGTAGGCGACAGACCGGGACAGCCCGAAGATCCGGGCCGCGGTGGCCAGGTCGGTGACTGGGCTCAGGGCGCGGATCCGTTGCGCGGTCCATAGGCCGTCGGAGCCGTCCGAGGACGGGCCGGCAGGAGGTACGTGACTGGAGTGGTGTTCAGGGGTGGTCATCGCGAAGTGGCCCTTCCGGTGATCAAGAGAGAGAGGTCGCCCGGCTTGATGTGGGCGCAGATGGTGAGGCCGCAGGCCAGACCCGGTGCCGACACGGCAGCGGACGTCGGCCCAGGGCGCCCGTCGGCGCGCCACACGGCGGCCCGGCACCGGCGGATCGCCAGTAACCGGATCGGTCAGGGCCGACCCGAGACCCGGTGTGGGCCGACGAGGTGAAAGGCTCTCGCTGATACGGCCTTGCGCCCGCTTATCTGGTGGTCGCGTCGCGCCTGCGACGCGCTGACGCTCTTAAACCCGCGTTTGTGTGCTCTGGCGAACGCCTGCCCCCACCCACAGCGGCTCACAGCGGCTCACATTGGCTCGCGGAGTTGCCTCTTGCGTCTCGCGTCGCTGGGTCACTCCCGCGCCAGCCCACGACCGTTCCCGCCGATGGGGCACCGCTGCCGGCAGGCAGTGACAGAGGTGTCCGTCGATGACATGGCCCAGCGGTGGCCGCGGTGTCAACGGCGCAGTGGTGTCCGCGCCGCGTGTCCAGGTCGAGTGTCACGACCGCGATGGCCACGTCGGCGAAGGACGTGTCCAGCGTGGCCACCGGTACTGCGTCCGGCGCTCGTGGCAGGTGTCCGCGAGCATGTCACCGCCCTGCTCAACGGCCCTGCCGGGCAAAATGTCAACGACCGGCGTCGATGACGCGGGTGGTGTTTCGGACACGATTTCAGGGCGCGCCGGCGCGTGTCACGATCGCTGGCGACCAGTGCCGCGGACACCTCCGCGCGACCGCCGTTGCCGTGTCAACGACCACGGTGTCAATCGGCGTTCTTCGTTGACATTGGGTGCGTGTCCGGACATGCGGCCGGCGAGCTGGGACGGCGGCGCCATGGCCGGCGTTGTCATGTCATCACGCCCGTGTCAATCGACGGGCCCCTCTGACATTGTCACGGCGACACCACGTGTCCGGTCACGCAAGCGGCGGTGGCGCTCGGTGCTCCACGGTGGGACGGCGCTGACGACGGCACGTCCGCCGCCGTGTCACGGCAGCCGGAGGCAGCCGTAGGCGTCACGGCTCGTGCCGCGGGTGCGTTGGCGAGCGTGGCGACATCCAGCACCCGACCGGCGCCACTGCCCCTGTCGTTGTCGCTGCCGCCGTATCAGGCTGGTGGGCGTGTGAGCCGCTGTGAGTTCCTGTGAGCCGCTGTGGGCGGCTGTGAGCGCTGCGAGGGCCCCGATGTTAGTGCCGTCTTGTTTGGCCCGGGGTGCCTCGTTGGGTGATGGGTTCCGCGTCCGCTCGCTCTCACCGCCCTGCTCAGGGCGCCGATGGGAGATCGCACTGACCGTTGACGCGCGGCGCGGCAGGTCGCTGTGAGTGGCTGTGAGTTCGGCAGGCGTTCGCCAGAGCACACAAACGGCGGTTCATAGATGGGAGCTCGGTAGGGTGCGTGGTGCCGTTGACCGCCCGTGAGGATCGCCCTTGGCGCCGTCGCTGCCTGGCAGCGGCGTCGCGCCAGCGCGTTGGTGGACGCCCGGTGCCCGCGTACCTCCCTGCGCCTGGCCGTCAAAGCCGTCCCACGACGCGGTCCTCGCTGGCCTGGAGTGTGGTCGAGCGGCTCGGTGACCCGTGCCCCCGGGGTCCGTGTTGGCGTCGGTGTCGGCCCCCGTTGCTGGATCGCCCTTGAACCTGACCCTGGAACGGACCCCGGGCGCCGCTGTCACCGCAGCACCGCTGACACCCTCAAAACGGGCTCTGTCAGCTCTGGCGAACGCCCCCCTGATTGACAGACATCTAACAGGGGAGGGGCTGACCTGACAGCCCTGGTAGGAGGCCCTGCCGCCTGGAACGCCGGTCTCACTGGTTTTGACGGGCGATGCCGCCGAAGGTCAGCACCGCGGCGGTCCCTGACCTACCGCCGGACACCGAGCGTGGCGGAAGCGCCTGAACGCCGGCGGCCAGCCTCCCCCAAGCTGCTTGACGGGGTATGGCGGCTGAGCTGCTCTGTCAGACTCCGGCGGCTGCCTTGCCGGAGCCGTCAGATCGTTGTTAGACGCCCGGGGCGTTCGCCAGAGCTGACAGGAGCCGGTTTGAGGACGTGATAGTTCCCCGCGGCGCCCGCAAGGCCGGACCCGGACCCACGCGGGTCGACTGGGCCCGGGAGGCCGGCGTCGGGCTGGTCGATGAACGTCTATACAAGGGCGGCGCTCTACGGCTGGCAAATGAGGATGCGGAGAGATCGCCAACGAGCGGACATTTCGTGACTCGTTCTGGGGCTTCGGTGGCCCCTTCGTCTGGGGCTTCACCGTGCCTTCACCACCCGCTTACGACCACCGCGCCCCGCGCAACGGCCGGATTCGGCTGTCAGCGCAGCACACCGCCGGTGACCGGCCCTCGTTACCGGCGGTGACAGTTCCAGACTCCCTCCATAGGAGGGAGTTTCCTTCCGTTTCCTCCCCCAGGAGGCGCCGACCTCCCAGGACGGCAGGGTCGAGAAGGTCCCACGCGGTGACCAATGATCAGGCGGCCGTCCCGTGGACCGGGCCGGATCTTGTAAGTGGCAACGGGCGCGGCGGCCAGGACGACGACGTTCGTCAGACGCCGCCGTGAAGGTGGCCGGCGCAAGCCGTTGACTTTCCGTCGCACCAGAGCGACCGTCGAAGACCACCCACTCTCAGATGATCAGCAACAACTCCCCGCCCGCCGGCAGCTCGGCGTCGCCCGCGTCATCTCGCCCACCCGCCCTCGCGGCCGGTCGGCCGGTTGCCGCCCCGCCACCACGCTGCTCGGCCGGACCCGGAGCCCGAACGTGGATTTGGTGATCCCTGCCGGCCACGACGAAATGATGAGCACATCAACCTCTACCGGGGCGACGGCCCGCCGCATGTCGAACGCCGCCGCCGGATGCGGTCCAGGCCCCGTGCCCGCGACGTAGACGATGCCCAGGAAAGCGACCTACCCGCCCGTCCTTAGCGTGGACAGCAACATCATGGAGCACGACTGGAACCCGCCATCTGCTCAGCACTGACGGCGGCAGCACCGCCGGACGAAGTGGCGCCGTGGTCGGGCGGTGAACCACGACGGGCGAAGAGACGCTTGCAGGCGGGCGCCGAGTGGGCCAACGCCCGGAACGGCGGGTCACCCTCGACCTACCGGCACGCGGTGGCACCGCTGCACGCCCCCGAGCGAGGGTTCCCGTCACCCTGTCGGCCCCGCGGTTGACCAGCGCACCTCGAACGGACCCACCCCCACCATCGGCCGTCCTGCCCTGCCGCCGGCCACGTGCGCGCGAGCCCAGCTGAGGCGCGGGAAGGCAGCCTCGCCGTCCGCACCCGGCCCAGCGAGAGGTGGCTTGTCGCCGACCGCCCCAGGCCGGGGCACAGGATCAGAGCCTGGCCGGCGAACAGGCTGCCCTTTACCTCTTCCGGCCGGTTATCTCGCCGATCACAAGCCCGTAGCACGACCTCGCTGGTGCAGAGGCAGGTCAGCACGCCAGAGCGCCCGCCGTCCGGCGACGTCGGGGACCGCTACTGTCCGCGTTGGCGGGGTCCCCGCCGCGGCAGCAGCGGCGGAAGCTCGGCAAGCGGTCGCTGCGGCTGCTTCGGCTGCGGCGTCTCGCCGTCGTCGCCGTCCCAACGCCGTCCGTACTGATCGGGCAGGTCACCCACCCGAAGTACGGCATCGGCTCGCTGGGCACGACGCCGAGCATCTCCAGCGGGTCGATGCGGGACTCGGCGACCGTGCACAGGTGCGCCCAGTCGTCACCGAAGTCGAACACGTACGCAAACTGCTCGCCGCCACCCAGGCGACTCAGCTTGGTCCGGTCGCTGTCGATGCTACCCCTGGAGGCCTCGCCGTCCCACAGCTCAAGTGGCGTGATCTGGGTCTGGTCGGCCAGCGTGAACATGTGCATGTGGGCCAGGTCCCAGCGGGCGAACGCCAGGTCGATCGCGTCAGCGAGCTGGGCGAAGGTGTGCGACCGGCTCGCCGCGAAGACCCTGCCAGGCCGAGGCCACAGGTCGACGCCGCGACCGGAAACCAACTCGACCCGCACGGACAGCCAGGTACGCGCCACCGCTCACCCTCCCACCCACAACCGTCACCACCACCGCCTGAACCCTACGAAACGACCGGCACTTCTTCGGCCGCGGCCGTTTCCCCCGGGGTCGGGCCTGGTTGATTGGCGGGCGCGCGACCGGTCAGGGACGGTGGGAGCGACGGCGTCCTCGCGGGCGTCGCCAGCCCGACAAACTCCTTGCCGTACCAGCCCGCGCGGCGTTCCGGCGGCAAGCGCCACCGAACCTCGCCTCCGGCAACCGAGGAACTGCCCGAACCGCAGCCACGCTCCCTCCCCACATCAACGACCGGCGGATTCTCTGCCACGCGTACCTCTACGCCGCCAGCCCGGGATAGCCGCTCAGGCGAGACGACTTGACCTTCCGTCAAAGGCGAGCGTCGATCGTGTCCGTTGTCCATCCGCCTCTCCATGCGGACGACATGACCCATCGACGAAAGGACTTCCGCCATGCCTCGTGAACGCCTCAGCCTGCTTGCCGTGACCCCCGACGATGTGACCGATCCGCTGCTGTGGCGGCTCGCCCTCGATGTCATCGGCGCGCACCAGCCCGACAACCACGGCAACTGCCGCAACCTGCAGTGCGCCGGCCAGCGCGGCATGTGCGCCGCCGCCCGCGCCGCCCGCCGGGCCATGGGCCTGGCCCGCCCAGTACGGCCAGCCGCTACCCCGGCCCCGACCCCGCGAGCGCATGGACACGCCGCCGTGGCCGCACCCCCGTCGTCGGCGTTCCGCGGCTGGTTCACCACCTCACCCGCGCGGCCACCGGCGCCCCCACTCCGGCGGCATTCTCCCTGGCCCGCCTCTCTGCCGGCCGCAGCCGCATAGACCGAGGCGACGAGACGGTCAACGATCGAGTGCCGATCCGCGGTGGCGCGGGCCGACGCGCCGCTGCACACGACATTCTCACCGCTTTGCCGCCGGTATAGCTCGGCCGCCGATACATTGAGGCTATGGCTACACCCAGGCCGCTACAGGAGCCCACCTTCCTGATCCTCACCGCTCTCGCGCGGGAGCCCCTGCATGGCTACGGCGTCATCAGCGACGTCGCCGCGCTGTCCGGCGGGCGGCTGGCGCTGCGGCCCGGCACCCTCTACGGCGCACTCGACCGGCTCACCGACGAGGAACTGGTCGAGCCGGACCGGGAGGAGGTCGTCGAGGGACGACTACGCCGCTACTACCGGCTCACCGACGCGGGCAGGTCGGTGCTCGCCGCCGAGACCGAACGGTTACGCCGCAACGTCGAGGCCGCCACCCAACGCCTGAAGGCCCGCCCGACAGGCACCCTCCCCGCCGCCGGCAGCACGACCCACGGCCCGGCCGGCCGTCCGGGGCCGGCGGTTTGGCCCGTGCCTCGCCCGACCGGAGGTCCGGCATGACCCCGCCCAACCCGATCCCGGGACCGGCCGAAACCGGATCGCCGTTGGAACGCCGCTACCGGCGGCTACTTCGCGCCTACCCCCGTCACTACCAGGCCGAGCGAGGAGAGGAGATCGTCGCAACGTACCTCGACCTGGCCGACCCGACACGGCGCTGGCCCTCCCCGCACGACGCCCTCGACTTGCTCGGCGCAGGCTTCCGCGAGCGGCTGCGCGGGTACGGCGCCCTCGGGCTGGCCGACTCGTTTCCGCTCGCCGCGACCGCCGCACTGAACACCCTGATCGCCTTCGCGGTATTCCTGCTCCTTCAGGTCGAGCTCAACGACTCCCGTATCACCGGACTCGACCCGGTCGGACCGTTCCAAACCCTCGGCGCCGTCGCCTGGCTCGGCTGGCTCCTCGTCGGCGTCACCGCCACGACGCTGCCCGGGCCCTGGGTCCGCCTCGCCGCGGCCGGCGGTCTCCTACTGACCATCGCCCTGCCACCCGTGGCTGCCCTCACCGGGCAGCCCCGGCCGCCGCTGTTCGTTCTGCTCCCCGCCATCGCGCTCGGCCTGGCCACCCTCGCGCTACCCACCCACCCCAGCGGGGTCGGACGTAGTCTGCCGCTGCTCGCAGCCGGCTTCGGCATACTCGTGTCCGTGTCGTTCGCCGCCGGGGAGCACGGTGGGAACTGGTTCACCTCGTACCGCTCCACCCCGGAGATCCTGGCCATGGCCGGTGGGCTGATGCTTGCCCTGAGCCTGATCATCGGACTCGGCCGCGCCCTGCGCGCCGACGACACCGGCCTCTGGGCAACCCTGCTCCTCGCCACCCCCGCCGGCCTGTTCGCGGCCGATCAACTCAGCCAGGCGATCGCGGGCAGCCGCGGCGGCGCGCCCACCCCGACAGCCTTCGCCGCCACGACCGGCGCGGTTGTCCTCGCCGGCGTGGCGCTGCTGGCAGCCGCTATCGCTGGTCAAGCCGCACGTCACCGCACCGTACGCCAACGAGCAGTCGGCAGCACCTGCCCAACCTGCGGACACCGAACGGACGCGACAGCACGGATGTGACCTCCGGAAGCCCAGATGGGGGACTGCCCCTGCCCGAGCGCTCCGTCCGCACCATCTTGCTAGCCGAGCAGCGTGCGGGCGCGCTGGCTCGGCTTCAACGTCGTGACTTTGAAAGGACAGTTCTTGTCCGTCAGCAGGGTGTACGCGTCGATGGCTCGGGTAGCGGCGTCTTGAGCTTGGTCGGCAGGCTTCACGCCGCGGCCCCGGTTGCGGAACAGGGCGCCGTAGAAAGCGGAACTGAACACGCCGCTTTCGTGCCAGCCGATGATGGAGGAGGTGCCGATGTAGGTGACCTCGCCTTGAAGGCAGTCCCGTACCGCCTTTTGCCATGCGCCGGTGCCGGTCTTGCAGCCGTCCGCGATGATCGCGCCGGTCGAGATGCCCTTGCCAAGGCCCGCCGCGACTTCCCCAAGCTGTTCGAAGGAGATGGTGACCTTGCCGTCCGTGCTGGTGAACGACGGTGTGACGCTGTGGTCACCATGGGCCATGACATGCAGGACATCGCAGGATGAGGTGAAGGCGGAGAGCACGGTGTCGGGATCGCGCGACCGGACGAAGTCGATATCCACGACGGGCTCCTCGCATCCGGCGTTGATGTTCTGCAGTGTTGACTGCACGAACGTCATCGCAGCATCGAACGATGAGTCCAGCCCGATGTCCAGCAAGGTCACTCTTCTCGGCCTCATCCACGGCCTCCCCTGACTGCGGCGGCAAGAAACGACCTACAAACCGTACGGGCGGAGTGATTGCGGCGTGTTCCCACAACAGGCTCCGCAGCCACCGACATCCTGCGGTAGTCGATACCGGATCGGCTGAGCAGGCCTGCGCAGGGCCGGATGATCGGCCTGGAACGGCCAGGCTGCCCGCGGTTCCGGCTGTACGTCACCGCGGAGACCCTCAACCGGCCGTTCCTGCTGTGCCTCGTGAGGGCCTCTGCCTGCTCACTGTGGCCCCGACGATGCGACCATCCGCTCCTGTGGCGGCTCGCCCTCGAATGTTGTCGGCGCACCAGCCCGACAATCGCGGCAACTGCCGCAACCTACAGTGCGCCGGCCCCAGCGCGGCATGTGCGACGCCGCCCGCCTGGCGCTGAGCGTGTCAACTCGAGCGCTGAAGTCCCGTCGCACGCGAGGTTGGTTCGGATGCCTGCTCGAACCTGACCAGCGGACCGTTGGTGGCGGTGCCTCCTCGTCGTGTTGGCCGTCCCGGTCACCCGGCGCTCACCCTCATCGGGATGTTCACCCCTGCCGACCCTCGACCACCCATCCGGTCATCGACCGGGCGACGGTCAGCGTTGCGGTGTCTGGGACGACTGTCCCTCGGCGGACATCAGCACCGCGATCCCTGATCCATCAGTGTCGCTTTCCGACCGAAAGTACGGTCCTCGCCGTGATGGGTCACAACCTAGGCTTTGGTCCGCCCCATTCGCTCGCAACCGAGACATGCCGGACAGGCGTGAGGTCTGCCGGGTTCAGGAGCAGGGCGGTGGGCACCTGACTGGTGGCGACAAGCGTCGCTGGCCATGGGGGAGTAGGGGTTGTGGGTTTCTTCGACAGGTTCCGACGTAGCGCGCCGCAACATCAGGGACCAGGCCCAGCCGGTGGCGTGGTAGCGGCTCAGCCTGCGCCCGTACGGACCCACTCGACGACAGTCAGACAGGTGGCTCCGCAGGTCCCGGCCGCGAGCCAGCAGACCATCTGGATTCCAGCCGGGCAGCCGACGACCGTCGCCGGGTACCCGATCCCGGGAGGTCTCATCTATGTCGGTAGGCATCTAACCGCTCCCAACGGCCGAGCCGAGCCTGCGCTCATCGACCCGATGCTTCGGATTGACAGGAATCGACCCGACTGGGACGGGAGCGGGCTGGACTACTGGCCTTCGTACGGCACGCTCCCCGCGAGCAGTAGGGCCGCATATCTGACGTGGCTGGCCGATGGCCGCCGCTACGGCGCCGCGCCCATCGGTTACGTCTTCCTCTTCTTCTATGGCCTTGAGCGACGCGTTCTGGTCGACATTTCGAACGACCGGGCGTTGCGGCGGGAGATACCGGCGATCGCCGCTGAGGTTCGTCGACTCCTCGACATCTACGGCGCCAACAACTCGTTCCGCTCCTACGCCAGCAACTTTCTCGAGGTCCTCGAGTTGATTGGCGCGGCTGAGTCCGATGCTAGTGAAGGACAGCCGCCGGAGCTCGCCCCTGACCGGTGGCCCATCCCGACGCAGCTACGGCTCGCGTTGGGTGAATTCGCCGCCAGCGGCACTCCCGTACCAGCTGCATGGGCCCGCGCCTGGGCGTGGTATCTGCCGTCGCTGTACCCGCGCACGCCGCAGACCCGTTGTCCTGAAGAGTTCGACCATCTGTTCGTGAGGCGGTACGCGGAGCGGTTCAAGGGCGGCTTCCGTGTAAGGCCGGGCAAGGCGCGAATCGAGGTGACCTACCGGGCGGCCAGTGCGGGTATCGCCAGCGCCAGCGTGCGGCTCGATCTGCCTGACGTCGTCGAACTCGGTGGACCGTCGCGCAAGTTGACCGAACTCGTCGAGTCCGTCACCGACGACCTGGACGCCTACAGCCGATGGCTAGGCCGTCACCCGGATGGCCGGGGATCCCTCGCCGCAGCCGCAGTGCTGCCTCCCGAGCTGCTCGACCAGCAGGCAGGACAGGTCGGCGCCCTGCGCGCCTGGTGCGACGCTCGCTTGGCAGATGAGGCCTACGTGGTGGTCGGCGCGGCGGAACTCATCACCTTCTGGCCAACCGCTCAGCCTGCGAAGATGACCAAGGCTGAGGCGGTGTCCCTCGCCCAACTCCTCGGGCGTATCGGCGTCGGTGTGGAGCCGGACGTCCGACTCGGCGGATCACCACTGTCGGCCGGTCCTGCGGTCCTTTTTCGCACTACCGCCGACGCCCCGCATACCGCAACACCCGCCTACACCGCCGCAGCGACCCTGCTGCACCTCGCGGTCGCGGTCAGCGCTTCGGACGGCACCGTCAGCGACCACGAACAGCATCATCTGACAGCCCACCTCCAAGCCGCGCTGCATCTGACAGCCTCCGAGAGAACCCGCCTGCAGGCGCACCTACGGTGGCTGGCCGTCACCGGCGTGAAGCTCACCGGATTGAAGAAGCGCCTCGATCTGCTCCGGGCCGACCAACGTGAGACCATCGGCGATTTTCTGATCACGGTAGCCGCCGCTGACGGAGTCATCTCGCCGGAGGAGGTCACGAGCCTCACGAAGATCTACAAGCTCCTCGGCCTTGATCCGAACCTCATCTACGGCCGCCTCCACCAACAGGTCACCGGCCCTGCCGCTCTCGTGGCGACTCCGCCCCCAGCCGCAGGGCCCGTCGTCGTTCGCCCCGCAGGGCCCGTACCGGCGGGATACACGCTGCCGCCCGCGCCGCCGGCGGCCCACGGGTCACCTACTGAGGGCAACGGCCAACGAGTTCCGCCAGGAGCTTCCGGTGTCGTCCTCGACGAAGACGTCATCGCCGCGAAGTTGGCAGAGACAGCGGCCGTCTCGGCGCTGCTGTCGACCATCTTCACTGACGAGGAAGGCCCTGCGCCCCAGCCGGCCACTATGCCGGCTACCCGCCACAACGAACTGAAAGCTGAGCCCACCACCCAGGCCCTCATTCCCGGCTTGGACGCCGTGCACAGCGAACTCCTGCGGTCCCTGACCGCTCACCCGACGTGGACCCGCGCGGCGTACGAGGACCTCGCCGAGCGGCACGGGGTAATGCCGGCTGGTGCGTTGGACCTGATTAACGAGGTCGCCATGGACGCTGCGGGGGAACCTGTCGCCGAGGGCGACGACGACATTGTGATCAACGACTACGCGCTTCAGGAGCTACTGCGATGAGCGTTACGACCCCCACCGGCCAGGGCACCCGCATCAGGCCCCGCGAGCGCGACGCGATCATCCAGTCGCTACGGGCGGGAGTGGTGCCGCGCGCCGGGCAACAGCATGTCCAGGTGGGTAGGGCCGCGGAGGTGCAGGCTCTTGTCGCCGACATCACTCGCATCGCCGACGGAGGAGCCGGCAGCCGTTTCGTCATCGGTGAGTACGGCTCGGGCAAGACGTTCTTCCTGCACCTGATCCGCTCCATCGCGCTGGAGAAGCGTCTGGTCACCGTCCACGCGGACCTGTCCCCCGACCGCCGGCTGCATGCCACCGGCGGGCAAGCACGCAGCCTGTACGCCGAACTGATGCGCAATATGGCCACCCGCGCCAAGGCCGACGGCGGCGCGATGGCCAGCGTCGTCGAACGGTTCGTGACCCAAGCGCTGACCGAGGCACGCGACACCGGCCAGAACCCGCAGGTGGTCATCCGCGTTCGCCTCGACGCGCTCAGCGAGTTGACGGGCGGCTACGACTTCGCCGACGTCATCGCGAAGTACTGGCAGGGCCACGACACCGGCAACGAGCAACTCAAGATCGACGCCGTCAGGTGGCTGCGCGGCGAGTTCTCCACCCGCACCGACGCCCGCAACGCCCTCGGCGTGCGCACCGTCGTCGACGACGCGTCCTTCTACGACCACCTCAAGTTGATGTCCCGGTTCGTTCGCCTGGCCGGCTACGACGGTCTGCTTGTCTGCCTCGACGAGATGGTCAACCTGTACAAGCTGGCGAACTCCCAGGCCCGCAACGCCAACTACGAGCAGATCCTGCGCATCCTGAACGACAGCCTGCAAGGAACGGCGTCGGGCCTCGGTTTTCTCTTCGGCGGAACACCCGATTTCCTGCTCGACACTCGTCGCGGCCTCTACTCCTATGCCGCCCTGCAGTCCCGCCTGGCCGAGAACACCTACGCCACCGCCGGGCTCGTCGACTACTCGGGTCCGGTTCTGCGCCTGGCGAACCTGTCACCTGAGGACTTCTATGTCCTGCTGGCCAAGCTTCGCCACGTCTACGCCGCCGGTGACCCGACGGCCTACCTCCTGCCCGACGAAGCCTTGCACGCCTACATGAACCACTGCGCGTCTCGCATCGGGGACGCCTACTTTCGCACACCGCGTAACACCATCAAGGGCTTCCTGGATCTGCTCGCGGTCCTCGAACAGAACCCCGGGCAAGACTGGCGGTCCCTCATCGGCGCGATCCACATCGCCGCCGAGACGGACCCGGACCTGGAACTCCTCGATGAAGCCAGTCAACCAAGTGGCCGGCCTACCGACGAACGCCAAAGTCTGTCCGCCTCCACCGGAGGCCACGGCTTTTCCCACGCGTCGGCCGTAATGGTGGCCGCCAGCCAACTGCCTCCCGATGACGACGAACTTGCTTCCTTCCGCCTCTGACCCCCAGCGGCAGCCGACGGCAACCGCCGAACCGTCACGCGCTGCCGTCCCGTCGTCGGCGTACCACCTAATGCACCCGAAAGTGCAGCGGTGGATCCATGATCAGGGCTGGGACCATCTGCGGGACGCTCAGGAACGCGCCGCTCGGCCGCTCCTCGCGGGCGACATCGACGTCATCATCGCTGCCGCGACCGCCAGCGGGAAGACGGAAGCAGCCTGGTTGCCAATCTGCTCAGCCATCGCAGCTCGGCGGGACGCGAGCGACGACGTTGCCGGAGTCTGCGCGCTCTACGTCGGGCCACTCAAGGCGCTGATCAACGACCAGTACGAGCGGCTCGCCCACCTGTGCGAACGGCTCGACGTTCCGGTCCACCGGTGGCATGGCGACGTGGCGGGATCGCGCAAGTCGCGCGTTCTGCGCGAGCCGGACGGAATTCTGCTGATCACGCCCGAATCGCTGGAGTCACTGTTCATCAACCACGGCGACAAGGTCGCTCGCGTCCTCGGCGACATCAGCCACGTCGTCATCGACGAGCTGCACGCGTTCATCGGCACCGAACGCGGCGCCCAACTGCAATCACTGCTGCATCGGGTGGACCTTGTCTTGCGGCGCAGTATCCCGCGCATCGCCTTGTCGGCCACCCTCGGCGACTTCACCGCAGCGGCAGAGTTCCTCCGCCCGGGCTGCGGCGACGCCGTCACCGTGATCGCGTCCGACGATGACGCTCGAGAGATACGACTGCAGCTTCGGGGCTATGTCGCCGCCGCCCCGTCTCCCCCCGGTAGGGCGCCCGCCGCACCTCCATCCGGCACCGCCACCTCTGACTCGGACGATGAGGAAGAATCGTGGGACAAGGCCGGCATCGCCGACCACCTCTTCCGTACCCTGCGGGGACGCGACAACCTCGTCTTCGCCAACTCGCGCAGCGCCGTCGAGCTCTACACCGACATGCTCGACCGGCGCTGCAAGAACAACAACGTCCCTGGCGAGTTCCTCCCGCACCACGGCAACCTCTCGAAAGAAATCCGCGAGCACGTCGAAGCACGACTCAAAGACCGCACCACGCCGGTCACCGCGATCTGCACGTCAACCCTGGAAATGGGAATCGACATCGGCTCCGTGGACTCGGTGGCCCAGATCGGAGCGCCGGCCAGCGTCGCTGGAATGCGACAGCGGCTCGGCCGCTCCGGACGCCGAGCCGACCAGCCCGCCGTGCTGCGGATGTACGTCTCGGAACCCGAACTCACTGACCGCACACCCCCCGCCGACACTCTGCGCAGCCAGCTCGTCCAGAGCGTCGCGATGGTCGACCTGCTGCTCGCCAAGTGGTACGAGCCACCGGACACCGCGAGCATGCACCTGTCGACCCTCACCCAACAGATCCTGTCGGTCATCGCCCAACGCGGCGGCGCACACCCTCAGCAGCTCTACGACGCATTGTGTGGACACGGCCCGTTCGCGCGCGTCGACAAGAGCACCTTCATCGCTCTCCTGCGCTGCATGGGCGAGCAGGACCTGCTCACCCAGGACTCGCAAGGACTTCTGCTGCCCGGCGGCGTCGGCGACCGTCTCGTCAACCACTACAGCTTCTACACCGCATTCACGACCCCGGAGGAGTTCCGCCTCGTCGCGGGCGGCCGCACCATCGGATCGCTGCCTGTCGACAACCTGATCACCCCTGGAATGCTGCTGATCTTCAGCGGCCGACGTTGGAAGATCGTCGCGATCGACGCACGACAGAAAGTCATCGACCTGGTCAGATCCGGTGGTGGCCGCCCCCCGAGCTTCTCAGGCAGTGGCGGCGAAGTCGGCGACGCCGTCCGACAACGCATGCGCACGATATACACGACAACCGAGACGCCCCGCTACCTCGACCGCCAGGCCCAATCACTCCTCGAAGAAGGACGTGCAGCCTTCCACAGGTACGCACTGGACGGCCACGCGATCCTCGGCTGGGGCAACGACACCCTCTTGTTCCCCTGGCGAGGGGACAAAATCATGAGCACCCTCGCCGTAGCCCTCACACGAGAAGGACTGGAGGTGGGCCACGACGGCGTCGCACTGACCATCCGCGGCACCGACCCCGCCGGGCTCTGGGAGACCATCCGGCGCCTCGCCGATGAGACACCACCCGCCCCCCTGGTACTCGCAGCGGCGGTGCCGACCAAGGCGGCAGACAAATACGACCAGTACCTCACAGACGATCTGCTCGCCGTCGCCTACGCAGCACGGGCCCTCGACGTACCAGAAACCTGGCAAACGCTGCGGTCGATGGCCGCAATGCCTCGCCCCGGTCAAGCCTCCGTGCTCGCCAGCGGGACCGTGAACCACGATCGCAGCTACGCACCGCCCACACCCCGCCCCGCTCCTGGCCAATCAGCGACCCAGTCTGTTATGCGGCCGTTGGCTCAGCTCTGGCAGACCCCCTTCGCTGTCGTCGACCTGGAGACCACCGGCTTCACCCCACACCGAGGCGACCGGATCATCGAAGTCGCGATCGTACGCCTGTCTCCCGCAGGGCAGATCGAACACCGATGGGGCACCCTCATCAACCCCGACCGAGACCCAGGACCCACCCGCGTACACGGCCTCACCGCCGCCGACCTTGCCCTCGCTCCGCGCTTCAGGGACATCGCCGGCGAACTCGCCAACCTGTTACGCGGCGCCATCGTCGTTGCGCACAACGCACGCTACGACCTCAGCTTCCTCGACGCCGAGTACCACCGCCTCGGCTACCCCGCACCGGCATGGCCCGCCCTCTGCACCCTCAGCATGTCCCACCGCTTCGGCCGCGGTTCAACCCGCCGACTCGTAGACTCCTGCCAAGCCGAAGGCATCCCCCTACAAGCAGCGCACTCCGCACTCGGCGACGCAACGGCCACCGCACAGCTACTCAAGAAGTACCTGAACCGCGCCCGGCAAGCCGGCGTCACCGACCTGGCCGCACTCGGCTGCCATCCCCTCGAACTCCCTCTCGCCTGGACAGCGCCGACCGGGAATGCCGCCACGCTGGTACGCCCGCCGGCTGGCGCCGGCAACGCTACGCGCAAGCCCAACCCCCGCATCAGTCTCGCCGGTGTAGCCGCCCGTGTACACGCCGCAACCACCGGCGACGCCCGTACCGACGCCTACCTCGACATGCTCGACCGCGCCCTTGCCGACCATGTCCTCAGCCACGCCGAGGCGGCATCCCTCATCGAAGTAGCCCGGACATGGGGACTCTCCGCTGACCAAGTACACCTCCTCCACCAGCAATACCTCGCCGCTCTGCTTGATGAAGTGGCGGCACCCGGAACTCCGGACGAAATCGCAGACCTGGCAGCACAGCTACGCCAACTGACCCAAGCCCTACAATCCGCTGCAACGGCAGTGCAAGAACTCCGGCCAGAGCCACTCGGCGGACGTGAGTCCAGTCCTCTTTGAGGGCGCGCATGGCAGCTACGCGCGGCGCCGAGCCCGCAACCCGGCCTGCAGCACCAGAATGACTGGTCTGCGGCTTGGCCACCAGCCAGATGTACGCGTGTGGCAGCGCCAAGCCGGCAAGGGCGCTACCGGAGAGCGCCAGCCCCAGCGCCGTGGGATTCATCGACCATAGCCGTCGTGGGGCGCGATGTGCCTACGCCGGTCCCGCGTCTGCACCGGTTGGCTCGGGCAGGAAGCGCGGGCCCGGAACTCCTTCGCAGGCACCATCGGATACGTCACGCTCGACACGATGGACGCGTTGTCCGCAGGCGCTTTCGAGGAGTGGATCGCCTGCCTGCTGGAGCGTGACGGCTGCAAGATCATACGGAGGCATGGTGGCCCCAACGATCAAGGCGCTGACGGCCAGACCGCTGCGGCAGCTTAAGCGCATGACCCACCTAGGAGGCGGCAGCTGGCAGGGCATGCAATAGCTTCTACACTTTGGTCCCTGAATACGCCCCTTCCCGGCCAATCCACAGGTCCTGAGCATTCCTCTCACACCACCGTCAGGCCGCTGTCCTCGTAGGCGCTGCGCTGAGGCTGCGGAACCTCCTGCATCTCCACCCACGACTGGCCGCCCAGCCCGACCTCTATCCGCAGTCGGAGCGGCTCGTCGGCGTAGTCTCTACGCCACGCCGAATCACCACCCGAGTACCAGGCCGGCGGGGTGGTGCGCTCGACCGTGAACAGCCACGAGTCGGTGACCTCTTGGCCGTTCTGCTCTGCGGCACGCCCATCCTGGTCTGCGCCGTCGGTACCGGGCCGCAGCCGGAACGGGCCCCATACCTGCCGGCGAATGCGCTCTGCGGTCACATCGTGGCGTGGTTGCCGGTTCTTGCCGTCGTCGCGGATCTCAACCCGGATCCGGTCGTACCGCTCCACGTCCCGAGGGCCCATCAACTTCACCACCAGCAGGCCAACCTCTGGCGGCCATTTCATGTCGAGCGCCAGGTGTAGTTCGGGCCGCATCTCCCGGTGCCGGCGCTTTTCCTCAGCGTCGGCCTGGTCGCGGCGCACACCAACGGAGGTTCGCCACGCCAGGGCGGCGACGACCGCGCCTGTGATGGTGACGGGCGTGAGGAGCACCGCTGTCCAGTCGGCAAGGTTCATGTCTTGGACGTTCACGCCCGAATGATCGCTCACCCGAGCAAGGGGGAGGTACTGCAGGTCGAGGATGGCCTTCACCCTCGAAGGTGACGGCCGCGTGCAGTTCGCGGCGGGATGCCCGGCAGTGCGCTGTTCTCAGCCGTGGCGCCTGAGGGAGAAGCGTCGGATCCCTGGCCTGAATGGGGAAGATGAGCGAGACTCGCCGAATTTTCGTTGGGTCCAGGGCCACCCGGTGATCGGGTAGCGTATCCAATCCATTATGCCTCCGATTTGATCAATGGACGCATCGGATCTTGATCGGCAAGCGAAGGCCTTGGACAGAGGGCCGGCGGGAGGAGCTTCGTGGCGAGAAAGAAGCAACCTCGGGTTGTGCTGTCGTGGAGTGATGTTGAGGCGGCAGCGCAAGATCTTGACGAAGGGCCGCAGGCTCTTCTGCGGGAGTTAGCCGAGGCCTACACCTCCGACGCCGGAGCCGAGAGCCCTGTAGGACTGACTGGACCGTGGTTCCTCCGCAGCCTGCAGGTGCAGGGGCATGTCGGAATTGGCGAGACGCCTCTCGTCCTGAAGCTCCCCCCGACGCCCGGGATTGTGGTGATCTCGGCGCCGAACGGCACCGGCAAGACCAGTGCTGCGGATGCGCTCCGTCACGTCTTGAGCGGCGGAGTTGCCCGCAAGTACGAGCTTGCCGAGGCGAACCTCCACTACGAGGACAGGACGATACAGGCAGTCGTTACGAACGGCCAGGACGACGTCAAGATCAGTTGCAGTGCGGTCGACGCGGTGCGGTGGCAGCAGCCGGACGGCACCGATGGACCTCTCCCAGAAACCTGGAAATCAGCCTATGCACAGTTCAGCCCAGTCTTGCTGTACCCGGAGATCTCGCCGGTCATCGAGAAGCCTGGGCTGCTGCACGACTTTCTCAAAGGGGGCCTGCCGCTCGACGTCCTGACCAGGCTTCTGAAGCTCGTTGACGGCGTCCGGACTGAAGGTCGCACTGCTCAGGGGAAGATCGAGCGCGAGCACAGCGCGGTTCTTGCGCTCGTTACCAAACTGGCGGGTGCTGAAACGCTCGCGGACTTGGTGCGGTCCAGCGGGCCCCTACCTACCGCAGCGCAAGCAGCCGAGATAAGGACGCTGACCAGGGCCTTGCCCCGGGCCGTACGTCGGCCGGACCTGCCCCACAACTGGATCCTCGATAAAGAAGCTGTCGAACGGCTCAAGGATGCGGTCAATGCGGTGCATGAGGCGCGGGTGGCGGTGGTGCCAGGGGCAGACGCCGTTCGGGCAGCGCTGGAGAGTCTCGTCCGAAGCAAGGGGGAGCATCTTGAGCATCTCCGGATTGACGATGTCTGCCCCGTTTGCGGTACGACCGGGGTGGAGTGGCTTGCGACGGCCCGCACGGCGGCGGATCGCCTCACTACCGAGCTTGAGACGCTGAACGCGGCGCAGCGGGTAGCTGACGAGCAGTGGCGACAGCTCGTCCCGGCGGCCCTCCCGGGGCCGCTCCCAGCAGAGACGCGCGAACTCCTGCAACGCAAGTTCCCGGATGACGGTGAGTTCATTGAGCGTTGGGAGCGGTTGTCAGGCCGGATAAGCGGGCTGAAGGTGCATACAGCCTCGAAGGAACTCATCACCGACCTCTTCGAGGAGTCGGAGCAGGTCGGCAAGTGGTACGGGGATGTGCGCAGCAAAATCATCGCGGAGTACGAGGACTCGATCAGTGGCACGGCGGTCGGGGGACAGCAGATCGAGCAGTGGCTTGATTCCGTGGAACGGGAGCGCCGCGCCTGCACACGTGGTGTCTCTGCCGAGAAGCTGAGCAAGGCGGTTGAATTTTGGATTAAGGACACCCGTGCGAGTCTCTTTGACCCTATTGCTGAGCAGGTCATTGAATACTGGGGGGAGTTGAACAGGGATAGCGATCTCCACGTGACCGGTTTGAAGCTTGGTGGCGGTACGCGCCAGGCCGGCAAGGTAAGTATCTCGATTGCAGTCGGCGGCACGAGCGTTTCCCCTGGCCCTGATGCACCGAAAGTGCTGAGCACCGGTCAGCGTAATGCGCTCACGCTTGCGACGTACCTGCCGCGAGCGACTCAGATGAAAAGTCCCTTCCGGTTCTTGATCCTTGATGACCCGATCCATGCATTCGACAGCGAGCGCGTACAGTACCTTGCCCGTACGCTTGTGGAGCTTGCAAAAAACTTCCAGATCGTGGTCTTGACACATGATGAGCGTTTGTGGCGTGAGCTGCGAGCACTTGGAAAGCACACACGGCATTTCCGACTTAGCCGTCTACCCGATGGGGCGTCGACCGTGCAAGTCGCCGATGTCACCTCGCCGGGCATGGGCTTCATCGAAGAATTGGATAAGGTGCTCGGAGCTGAGGCGAACCAGCCATTGGGCTCGGAGGCTGCCCGAACCATCCTCGCCCTGACGATGTGCCGACAGGCACTTGACACCGAAATCGGAGACTGGGTGGAAATCCTAGGGCGGCGCGCGGGCTGGTCGGGAGACCGGATCGCGGCTGCTCGTGACAAAGCTAATGATACTCGCCAACAACTAGATCTCCTTAACGCGATCCTCGCTGAGCTAGGTGCGACACGATTGAATCTACAATCGTTCAATCCAACGATCGACGCGCTCAGTTCGGCTGCCCATGGCCGGGCACCTGAAGATGCCGACGGCAAAAAGCGTAAGCAGTGGATCAGGCAGACGAGGCGAATGCTGCAACTCATCGCCGGCATTGAGGGATGAGCAGTGACGAACTCGCGATGGCCCGTGACGGCAGTGAGCGACCTGACCTCAGCCTACGAGGCTTGGCCCGCCCCGCTCCATGACAAGTGCCTGTTGCGAGCACTTGTGCTCCGAGTGCAGATTGAGCAGGTCGTGGCTGCACTGCCGTCCACGATCATCGCGGGACCGCCCGGCATAACCAGCGTTTCTCGTCGCCTCTTCCTCGCCATCGGGGAGCCCGGCCTCGGCGATGACAGGCGAGACCGACGTGTGCTTATTGTTTGGCGCGCCGTAGCGGTGTACAAGCAGCTCTGCGACCTATTGCATGGCCGAAAATCCAGCACGCGCCTTCCAGCGTCGCAGATGAACGACTGGGAGCTGGTTATCCAAGAGCTATCGGGCGAACTTGAATGTCAAGAAGGATCTTCCTCGTAGGCCGCTGGATCGTCTGTGAGATCGATGTCTGGGGGCAGTACCGGAAGGGCAAGATCTAGCTTTTGCATCAGCGCTCGGTGATTCCTTAAAACTTCACCTGCTCGTGATAGATTGCTAACGAGTACGTCCGTGCGGCGTTTATGCATCTTCCGCACGTCTGGCTCTTCATCGGCCGCTGCCGGGTCTGACATTCGCGTCAACTGTGCCATGACGTCTTCCCGAACATACCTGTATCGCCGCACCAGGATGTCATGCCGCTGATACGTCTGGACGATGTCCCGAGCGGACTCCCACTCCCGGCTGGCAATCTTGTAGTCATCGGACCCGCCAAGACCAGCCATGTCGGGTGCGGGCCGCGCGTCTCCCGTAAACCATCTGGCGGCGTAGAAAGTGCCACAGTCTTGCCGCGGTGACGCTCGTACTGAAAGTTCCTTGCCGACCGGATAGATCAATAGAATAGGCGGCACGTTCAGTGCCATGGCGAGGATGATCGCTTCCGGCACTGTAACGCTTCCTCGCCGACCAGTCTCGATGTTGGCAATAATGTTTCGAGGGATCGGGTACCCAAGGGACGCGCAACGCTCAGATAGTTGCTGGGCACTAAGGCCACGTACATTCCGCCAGTTGCGGATCTGCGTAGCGATAGTCTGGTTTGTCTCTGCGCCCCAAGAGTCAATGCGGCCTGCATGCGAGCCGTGACTACGCGGAGCTATCTCGGCGAAGCTGTCGGTGTCGTATCCGGTGGGCCCCTGGGGATGGTGTGTCACGTTGACACAATAGCTGGCCGAATGTAGGGGATCGACGCAGGAAACGTGCAGGATTCGCCAGGCCTCGCTCCGCAGCCGCGCCAAGGGGAGTTGCCGGGCCTGCGCTGCGGGTGGGATGATCAGACGATCTGGCCCACGTAGGGCCGGAATGTCAAGTTCAACAAGGAGGTGGTCGACACGACGGGCGATCCCGCCAGCAGTGCCCTGGAGCCGCCGGGCCTCGGGATGGGTGACCGTTGCGACGGGTCGTGGCCGCTATGGCGGCGCGTCAACCCGCGCTGGCGGTCACCAACGCGTGATCAACGGGGCGATGCTTACGCTAGGCCCCCAAGAAAAACGCGATGGCGCAGCAGTAAGCTTGCTCACCACTGCGCCATCGCCAACAAGATCTAAACCCGACAGGATCAACTTTTCCACGAGCGGTCCTGCGGGTCCAGACAACCCGCCCTACCGGGCGCACATGCACCTGATGACTGCGGCTCACGTCCGTGCGCCGCAGCGCACCCTGTTGCATGCGTGCACCACCGTACAACAGTACGCGCATCCTGTGCCACCGTCGGGTGGCTGACCAGGGATCGTACGTACCGCTGTCGTGTCCCGGTCGGGCGGGCAGAGAGGACTCTGTCAATGCCTACCAACCGAGTCGAAGGGTGGCAGGATGCCCTGCTGACCCGACCGCCTGACCGCCTGGAAATCGATCTCAACACGGCTGCTGATCCCGTATCCCTTTGGGGGCGGATCGCTGCCGAGTACAGCGAGTGCTGGGATGGGTTCTTCAAGGGCGACCTCAACTGCTGCGAGCACAACTGGCCGCCGCTGGACGAGGACGAGCCCCAGTGCCTGGGCTGCGGGTTGAATTACGCGGAGTGGTCCGAGTAAATCTAGGTGATGGGGTGGCTGCCGCATGTGTTGCGTCAGCCACCCCTCTACTTCCCGCGGCAGCCGAATGTCGCAGGGAGCCATGGTCCTCGGTGCGCTGGAGATGCCCTATGCATCGTCCCAACAGGCAGCGTGGTGCCGCTTTGCCAGGACGCCGCAGCTCGACCTACTCGCTTGGAGTTGGACGACCGAGGTTGCTGGACCGGCAGCTCTGAGGGCATCGACCCGGGCGCCGATGTGCACATGCCGGAGCGGGCGCTGCCGGACTACGACGACGCGATGCCGGAAACCGGCGGCCGAGCTACGGTTCGCCGACCTCGACGACTAACGGTTCCGCACCCGGTCGGGCCTCAGGAGAGCACGAGCCTGCGTTGCTGCCCGTGGCGCGGGCGGGAGTGCGATCGGGTGACGTGGAGGTCGGCCAGCAGCGTCGCGACGCGTTTGGCGGTCATCGAGGTGCCGCAGTCGGCGTGCACGACCTGTGGGACGCCGTGCACGGCGATGACCTCGGTAATGAAGTCGTGGGCGATGTCGGCGCTCTCTCTGGCCGCGACGTGGTGCCCAACGACATACCTGGAGTAGATGTCGATCATGACGTAGGCGTCGTAGTAGACGCCCTTGGTCGGGCCGGGCAGTTTGGTGATGTCCCAGGTGAACACCTGCCCCGGCCCGGTGGCGGTCGGCTCCGGGCGTGCCCGGGCGGGGTGTCGGGCCTGGCGGCGCCGGTCGACGACCTGTTGTTCTCCCGCTGATGATCACCGGCTTGCCGTCCTCGTTGGTCCTGATCTCCGCGTCGATGCTGACGATCGCGTCGGCGGCGTCGGTGAGGACGCCGCCAGCGTCGGCTTGATCCTCTCCGATTCGCTGCTCGGCATACGCAGCAGGTCGCCGATCTGGTCGGCCTGCCAGGGCTTGAGCTACTGGCGAGCCCTCATAGGGTGCAGGTGAGAGGCGAGGTAGTCGCCATAGCTCGGACCTGCCGGACAACACGGTGTCAAGAATCTGACGGTCTGGTTGGATCAGGCAGGTGCGGCTGAAACAATCGACGATTCCTGGGGACCCGCGGCTCGCGGTTCAGGAGCATTGAATCGCACCGCATGCAGGTGGACACTACCTGCCGGATCAGGAGCGAGGTAAAAGGGAGATGCCTGCGGATGAGGGTCTCACCCGCAGGTTGAAGGCGTTGGCATGCACCGTGCCTTTGCACGAGCTGGATGCGCGTCGGGGCAAGCTCGAGTGGGTGGACGCGTCGGTCTACCAAATGGCTGAGATCGCTTTGCATACGATCGATCAGGTCACGATTGCGATGGACTTCGACGCTGGGGCTACCCACGATACTATTCTGGACCGCGTTCGGCCATTCGTTGCGGCCCAGGCTCCTGACCGCGACAGCGAGGAGCATATCCGGGTGATCCAGTGGGTCCTGGAGAACTTAATCAATGTCGGCACTGTGGACCGCGCTTTCCGGCGGGTCTACGGTGAGGTTGATGCCGATGGCGTCTATCAGCGTCGGGTTTTCGATTTCAAGCTCGTTGTAGAGCTGGCAGCACCTGGTGGCGGAGTCTACCTGCGGACCACCGATGAGGCGATTAACGTCCTCGTGGGAGCCTTAGACACCGATGTTCAGTCCGCTCAGGTCGCGGCGGAGGTGAAGCTTGAGAACCTGATCAGTCGCGGCAAGCTCGTAGACGCCCGCGTGGCGGCTGAGCAGGCCCGGTATCGCACGGTGCAGTACGGCGAGGCGATCAGGCGTCGTCTCGATGCGACCCGACGCGACGTCCGTACGGTCGATTGGGAAGCTGAGATCCCCGACCTGCTGGATACCGCGCTCAAGCATATTGAGGAAAGGTTTGAGGTAGAACACAAGATCCTTGCCACCATCGCGGTAGCCCGGGACGAGTCGGAGGACCCGTCACATAAGCGGCGTGCGGCCGAGTTGGCGGAGATCGTCTCAGATTGCGTGCGGCGGCACACCCAGCTTCAACATCGGCTGCTATCCGCCCGGGCGATCTTCCGTGCCGAGCAGGACCGCCAGCAGTTCTCCGGCCGTCCGCAGCGCTCCACGTTCAACCTTTACGGCCAGTTGCTGACGCCGCTGCTGCAGACCTCTATTACCGAGGCTGTGCCTTCGGTGGAGGCGTTCTTCCGCGCTGCCACCGGTGTACGCGTGCCCGACGTGCCCTCTCTGGCATCGCTTGTGGCGAGGTTGCTGCGGCCCGCGCCGCTGCGCGATCGTACTGTTGGTCCCGTCGCGGATCCGGAGTTGGACGTGTCGGCCGTCGATCGAGCCCGGTTCACCGATGAGCTCTGGCAGATGTCGGATGAGCTGTTGGATCTTTCCGGTGTTACCCGCTCGCTGTCGACGCTACTCGAGCAAGCTACCGTTCACGGCCCGGATCTGCCCGTGCTGGTGGCGTTGCGGGCCGTGCACGCGTTCAGCCCTGCTGTTGGTAGTGCCATGCGGCATGGGCAGCGTCGTCTTCTTGTGGCCGTTCCTGCCGGCACGCGGATCGGCCCCAGGTCGGCCGGAGCGGGTGGCGACGATTTGCTCCTGACCCGTGCGGATGTGGTCCCTAAGGATTCCGTGCGAGCAGAGGCAGATGGTGCCGGGGCGGTCGGCGAATGAGCGACTCCGCAGCCAACATGGACGCTGAGGCAGCTGCACGCTTAGTCGATTTCGGTCTGCGCACCAGGCAGGTTCCTGACCGAGATCGTACGTACGGCGAACTTGTTCGCCGCTACCTGCAGGACACTGCCTTCGCGCAGCTGGTGCGTGCGATCGCGAGCGGCTTCGGGCTTGTCGTGTTGGATGTCAGCAGGCGTGGCGGCATCGTGGTGGTGCCCACGACAGAGTCGGTATTTGAGACGAAGATGGAGGACTACGCTCGCCAAGCCCGCGTCCGGGAGCGCCGAGATACCGAGAAGGTCCTGCACGGCATTGTGCACCTCGCAGTGGCGGCGCTGAGCTTCCCGCGTCCAGCCGACCTGGCCGATGACAGCTACGTCGGTCGAGTTTCGGTCGCCTACGTGGATGCGATGGTGCGCGAGACATGCCGGGTCTTGGAGGAGCGCGTAACCCAGGCAGGAGAGAGGGAAGACCCGAGCGCGGAGGCTCCCGAGTTGGAGCAGGTGTGGCGTGCCTACTCCCGCCGGCCGGAGACGGCCACAACCAGAGACAGTCGGCTCAACGCCGGCACCACCCGTGGGATGGTCAGCAGGGCGCTGCGCTGGCTCGCCGACCGCGGCCTGCTGGTGCAGGTCGGCGAGGAAGGCAACGGTGTGTATCGGACGACCAGCCGGTACCAGATTCAGGCACGCGAACTAGCCGCCGAGTCAGCCTTCCGTGAGCTGCTCTCCCTCGGCGTGGTACCCCCACTAGACGGAGAAGGCGCGCTAGCACCCGGCGTAGCTGGCGGCCTGTGGGAGGGGGCGCCGTATGTATGAGCTTTCGCGTATCCGACTGTTCTCCGTTGGCCCGCCTGGTGCACGCTACGAAGACGTCCTTATTGACCTGTCCGGAGCGGGAGCCTCGATTCAGCACCACCAGCCGATGCTCCTGGGCCCGTCGGCTCCCATTCGTCGTCCCTCTCCAGCCAGCGTGCTGTTCCTGGAGAACGGCGGCGGCAAGTCGGTCCTCATCAAGCTCATATTCTCCGTGATGCTGCCTGGCCGCCGTCAAGTCGTCGGCACGACGAATACGAAGGTGCTGGAGAAGTTCGTCCTCGCCCGCGATGTGGCCCATGTGGTCCTGGAGTGGATGCACACCCAAACCGGCCGCCTTCTCATCACGGGCAAGGTATCTGAATGGCGCGACCGCCGGATCTCCACCGACGCGGATAACCTTCTGGACTCCTGGTACAGCCTGCGTCCGGGGCATCGCGTGGATTTGGATACGCTCCCGTTCGCCGAGGACGGCCTAAAGCTAAGCGTGGCGGAGTTCAAGACGCGGCTCGCTGCCGTCAACGCCGACGACCCGACCGTTGACCTGTACTGGACACGTACGCACGGCCTTTGGACCGAACAGCTGGACGCTGTCGGGCTCGACACTGAGTTGTTCCGCTATCAACGCGCGATGAACGCCGGCGAAGGTGAGGCAGCCGACGCGTTCACCTTCGCCAGCGACGAAGCGTTCGTAGAGTTCTTGCTCCGCGCCGTGCTACCCGAGGACGGTCCCAACGAGGTCGCCGACGTCCTGGCAACCTATGCAGACACCCTGTCGAGCCGAAGCGACCTGATGCTCGAAAAGGAGTTCGTCGGATCTGTCCTCGCCTTCCTTGTGCCGCTCGCTGAAAGGCAGCACGCCGCCATCAAAGCGCGCAACCACGCCGACTCGGCGGTTAAGGCACTCCAGGAACTGGCTGCCATGGTGGCGAGCCGCACGAGGCGGCAGACGGAACTCCTCGCTCAGCGTCAGAAGCATGTTGCTGAGATCGAGGCGCAGGAAAAGGCGACAGCCGCGGCACTCGCGTCGCAGAAGGACGTCCACGCCGAGCTCAAACTACGTGTAGCACAGCTCCGGCTGGCGGATGCACTTGCGAGGCAGAAGACCGCTACCGATGCCGCATCGGAAGCCAGCCTCACGGCACAAGCGTGGTCGGCGACCGGGACCGTACTCAAGCAGATGCAGGCCGAAGATCGGGTCCAGGGCTTGGAGAAGCTCGTTCATGCTCGTGAGGACGCCGCCCGTCCGGCGCTGGAGCAGCGCAACGCAGCCGCCCGAGCCCTAGCACGCGGCCTGATGTCCATCGCCCGATCGGCAGACGAGGAGGCGCTGCTTAAACGCGAGCAAGCAGCCGACCGCACGACGAGAGCTGACGAGATTCAGGGGCAGCGCGACGAGGCTGCGACCTCCGCCGCACAGGCAGCCGCACGTGCTGAACAACTCGACGAACGTATCGCCGAAGTGCGGCAGGAAATCGTTGCGGCCACCCGAGACGGGCTGCTACTTGAGGGAACGCCGGCAGCGGAGGCTGCCGCCAGCCTGAAGGAACGGGCTAAACGCGAGGGTGCTGCTCTGGCCCGCCAGGAGCAGCGGCTGCGGGACCTCGATGCAGAGCAGCAAGAGGCACAGGTTGAACTCGACAGCGCCAAGCAAGCTTTGACCGGCGCCCAGCAGCGCCTCAACGAGGCATCCGGCGCGGTGCGTCGGGCCACGGAGCGGACCGATGCGCTTGCGGCCGTGCCGAGGTTGGTAGACCTGCTCGACACCGACGACGTGCGCCTCGACGTCGACACTCCCGCGCTCCTGAGGCTTCTCGCCGAGGCTCAATCCCGGACCGATCAGGCTAGGACGCGGTTGCGCGTGGCTGAAGCATCCGACGAGCAAGCACGTCTAGCGTTAGACGCAGGCGACCTGCTACCACCCCCGACAGATGTCATGCAGATCCACGAGACACTGCGGAACGCGGGAATCACCTGTTGGACCGGTTGGGAATACCTCACCGAGATCCCTACCGTGCACGCGCGGGAGGCCGTCGTGCGACGGCTTCCCCATCTGGCCGGCGGGGTTCTGCTCAACGACCCGCAGGACTTGGACCTCGCTCGCAGACTTGTCGCTGAAGCAGGCCTACGACCGACCGCGGTCGTTGCCGTCGCAGCAACACACGCACTCGCCCAGCCCGAACCCGACGCGGGTAACCCAGCGACGCGCGAGGTGTTCGTTGTCCCGCCACACTCTGCGCTGTACAACCCAGAAGCCGCCGAGGCCGAGCGCCTTACCATCACTGCGAGGCACACCAGACGACTCATGGAACTGGAGGGCCTGGATGCGCGTCTGGCCACCGACCGTGAGCTCGCCACGCGTCTGATGGCGTGGCGCGAGGATTATCCCCCCGGCAGCATCGCCGCGCTGGAGCAGCAGGCACACGGCTGCGAGCGTCAGGTCGAGGAAGCCGCAGAAGTCGTAGATCAGCGTGCCACCGTTGTCCTGAAATTCACGCAAAGCCGCGCTGAACTCCGTGACGCCCTGCCCGAGTTACGCGCAGCGCTAAGTGACCTTGAGCGCGACAGCAATCGACTGTCAACCCTAGCTGAGCGCGAACGTCAGATCACTACTTGGTCTCGTGAGGCGAGCAATGCCCGGAATATTCAGGCCGAGGACTCGAAACGCGCCGAGGGCCTTCAGAGGCATTGCGCCGAGCTTCGTCGCGAAGCCGCTGACCTGCAGCGCGAGGCTGACCAGCACGAGTCAACCGCCGTTCGGGCTCGCGCCGATCTCGCCGACATTCGCGGCGCGGCGCAGGTCAGTGAGGATGACCCGATTCCTGAAGCCGCGATACCGGTATTGCGGGAAAGGCTCCAAGAGGCTGAACGCACATATTCACAAGCCGAGGTTGGCGCCGACTTACGCTCCGCGCTGGATCAGGCCCACCGTGCCGAGGCTCAGGCCAACGCCGCCTTGCGGGAACTCGGTGAAGGGGTCGCTATCCGGGCAGGCGAACTGCTGTCGTCGCCGTCCGGTTCGGACCCCGCATCTCGTGCTGCAGCGCGCGAGCGTGCCGAGGCGAACGCACTGAAGGCTGAGACCCAGCGGGCAGCCGCCGTGGGCACCGTTACTGCGGAACAAACCCTTCTGGACGCGCTTCCACAGCCTGCCCGACCGGTACACCTGCCAGAAACGCCGCGAGACGTCGCGCAAGGCGAACGCCTACTCAATGTGGCTGCAACCAGCATCGACAAGGTCATCGCCGACCACGAGGACCTCACAAGACAGCGTGGTGAGGCAGTCCAAGCGATGGAGGAAATTCGCCAAATCGCCAACGCCTTCCAAATCCTCAATGCGACCACCGCACCACACGCCCAGGACGGCGAGGTGAACACCGCCGACGCCTTCGACGGCGACGTCGACACCGCTCGCGAGCGGTATACCCGTCTACACGCCGCATGGCAGAAGGCGGACATCGAGGCCCGGCACGCCGAGGACGATCTCCGCTCCGCAGCCGACGACGTAGCACAATGTGCGGCCGATCGAAAATTTGAGACGTTGAACGCCCCTGTCCGAACCCAGATCGTCGCGATACATCGCAACACGCTGCCCGACCACGCCACCACGTGGATCGAGGCATTGCGTCCGCGCCTGCGTTCCCTCGTTGACGACCTTGACCAGATCGACCGCCACCGCAAAGCCATCGTGGTACGCCTCCAGGCTCTCGTCGAAGACGCCCTGCGGACCCTACGCCAGGCACAACGGCTGTCCCGGCTTCCCCGTGGCCTCAGCGACTGGTCTGAAAAGGAGTTCCTGCGCATCGCCTTCACGCCGCTGGAGGGGGCTGTCCTTGCAGAACGAGTCGGGGAAGTCATCGACGAGGCGGCGCCCGGAGCCGGCCGCGCCGCCAAAAGAGACGGCATCACTCTACTGCTTCGAGGCGTCATGGCCGCGGTACCAAAAGGTTTCCACGTCGACCTGCTCAAGCCCGACGCCGTTCTACGGGACGAACGGGAACGCGTCTCGGAGATCACGGACGTCTTCTCCGGCGGTCAACAGCTAACCGCCGCGATCATCGTCTACTGCACCATGGCAGGGCTGCGCGCCAACGACCGCGGACGACCACGCCTTCGCCACTCCGGCGTGCTCTTCCTCGACAACCCCATCGGGCGGGCCTCTGCTGGCTACCTGCTCGACCTTCAGCGCGGCGTCGCCGCCGCCCTCGGGGTTCAGTTGATCTACACGACCGGTCTATTCGACGCCGAGGCATTAAGCAACTTCCCCGTGATCGTCGGGCTACGCAACGACGCCGACCTGAGGGCCGGACGGAAGTACCTCTCCGTCGAACACACCGTCCGCCCCCACCTAAACGGACTCGCCCCACCCGACGGCACCGGCGTCCTATCGTCGACCAGGGTCCTACTGCGTGATACAAATCGATATGACCAGCCTGCACCCCCACGCCCATGACCTGCACGTACAACTGGTCGGATGGGCCAACAGCCAAGGCTGGCGCGGCACCAGCCGCAAGAAAGTTCCCATCGCCCAGGTCTGGGCCGCCTTTCAAGCCCTCAAGTATCACGAGCCCGACGCCGTCCATGGCAGCACACAACTCTCCCAGCTCCTGAAGGACCTACAGGAGCACCGCCTTGTAACCCCCGGCCGAGCCGACGATCGCGAAAAGATCCCTCTTCCACTCCTGGTCTGGCTCGAGGCCACCACAACCGCCTCCTCAGCCACTCCGCCGCCAATGCCTCGCTGGCATCACTCGATCTACGACTTGGCCCACCATTGGCAAACCGCGACGCCCAAACAGCGAGCCGCCTATACAGCGATCAACACCTGGCTGATGAGCAACCCCGACCAAACGCCTGTACCGATCCGCGAACGCGCGCTCGAAATATTCGGCATGTTCGGGATCGAGGATCACTTTCCTTTCCCCGAAAAGACATTCGGCACCCTGAAGTCAGGACCGCTATTTTCTGACACCGACCGGCTGCTGGCCTTGCTGCACGCATTCACCATTCCACCTCCGCTGCTCACCGAACGATTCCTCAACGAGGTCGGCGATGGCTACTACCAGCGAGTCGGCAAAGGAGACCTGCTGATGGTCGTCGAGAATTCGGCAACATGGTGGTCGCTGGTACACGCGTTGCCACAAGATCACAGCCTCGGCTATCTCGCATGGGGGCTAGGCAACACCTTCACTGCCTCGATCGAATCAATCTCGGACAAGCATGGAATCACTGAGGTCCGGTACTTCGGCGACCTGGACCTCACCGGAGTACGCATCCCCCGTGCAGCCGCACGGACCGCCATTACCCATAACCTGCCGCCCGTGCGACCCGCCATGCACCTGTACGCAGATTTAGCGAAGGTCGGGCGGTGCACCCCCAGCCGAGAACGTAAAGTCTCTACGACTGAAGCGGCCGACCTGGTCGACTGGCTACCCCCATCGCTCCGTCGAACCGCAGCGCAACTTCTGGTCAACGGCCGACGGATCGCGCAGGAGTGGGTCGGCTACCGGCACCTCATTCAAAAAAGCACATGGCACGCTGACGTGGTCTGACATCTTGTCGGCTCGATCATCACCAGCAGTAACCGTGGCCTCGTGCCGCTGCGTGTGCGCCGTACCTGGTGCGGCGGGGGCTGCCGCGGTGCCCGAACCTTTGTACTGCAACGGCAGTAGGCGAATCGAGTTCGGTTCGCGTTCGTTGGTCGGAGTCATCGCCCGCCCCCGCCGGACGGGACAATGCGGGTCAACGCGGGCCACTCCCTGCTGCCCCGGTTGCATATGCACAAGCGAGCACCCTACGAGCATCCGAAATCCACAGTGGATGGCAAAGCGTGGCATTCCCGCAGCTCAGGTGCCTGACCGTTCATACGCCAAACAGAAATTCTGTGGATTAAAAGTCCACAGCTCTGCCATTGAGCTAGCGGCCCGCGCGCTCAGGTTACCGGACGTTGGCCGGCGGCGGCTCTCGGCTTCCGCGCCGCCGTCGATACGCGCAGCTCAACGAGGGTGCGCTGGGTGCGACCACGGAGGCGCCCGCCCTCGGTCGGGAGACGGGCGCTTCCAGGCGTACGGGATGGGCGGTCAGGCCCGTCCGGCGGTCCGAGCGACGAACGCGCGCCAGGCCGTGGGGGCGAAGGTCAGGGCCGGGCCGGTCGGGTCCTTGGAATCGCGGACGGCGACCACGCCGGGCAGGTTGTCGGCCACCTCGACGCAGTTCCCGCCGCTCGCTCCGCTACGGGTTGCCTTGCGCCAGCGGGCGTTACTGAGGTCCATGTTGGCTCTCTACTTCCTTGAGCAGGTCGATGGACTGCCGGCGGGGCAGAGCCTCGTTACGCACACTTTCCCACCGAGCTTGAAGCGTAGCTACGTCATCGTCTTTGTCGATGACGACACCGGCAAGCTGGTTCTCCAGGTGCCCGACCCACACGCCCTCCCTGGAGCGTGCCAGGGCGAACGGTCCCGACAGGCCCACATGCAGCCCGCTCGACGCAGGGATGACGTGGACATGGATGTGTGGCAGCTCGGCGAGAGCGATCAGGTGGGCGATCTGCTGCGCCATGACGGCACCGATGCCGTCGCCGTAGCGGCGCAGCGCTGACTCGTCGAGTACCGCGACGAACTGGGGTGGTCGATCGCTCGTCAGGATCTTCTGTCGCTCCACCCGAGCCGACACGCGCTGCTCCACCTCGTCAGTGGTGAGGATGTCGACTGACCGCAGCACGGTGCGGGCGTAGTCCTCCGTTTGAAGCAGACCGGGGATCAGGTTCGGCTCGAAGTAGCGGAGTTGGGTTGCCGCGCGTTCGGCGTCGAGCCAGGGGAGGAACCAGGACGGCGCGCCGACGCTGGCGACGAGCCGTTCGAAGAGCCCGCCGGTCTTGAGCGCCCGGTCGGCGCCCTTGATGAAGTCCATCGTCAGGGCGCGGGTGCCGCCCTCGACGGCGCTGACGTGCGACGCGCTGAACCCGGCACCCCGGCCGAACGTTTCCTGCGTCATGCCGGCACCGCCTCGGGCGCGGCGGATCTCGGCCACGACGAAGGCGGCGAGCGGACTCGGCACGTCGGCCATTCAGGGCCTCCCAGTTTGAAGATCGACTACCCAGGGCGCCACTCGCCGGGCGCGGGTTTGGCCAGCCCCACCCGTACGCCCGCAGAGCCTTCCGAGCGTAGTCGCCTCCACAGCAGAGTGTCACCAGCGAGGGCCGCTCGTGGAGCACTGGCCGGGGGCGGTCCTCGCGGGGGCCGCCCCCCGGAGTTGAGCATCCGTCGGCGGCCCCCGTCGAGCACCGGACAGGCCACGGACAGGCGACGGATGGGAGGCAGGCGTGACGGGCAACAGGCCGCGCCGGGAGGGCGCGATCGTGACGGGCGAGGTCATCCGCGTGCCGGAGGACTCCTACCGGTTCGGCACCGGGATCCTCACGCTGTACGTCACCGAGATCCTCAGCCGGGGGCCGTTCGAGGGCGCGGAGTGGGTCGAGCTGCGCGGTCGGGAGCTGACCCCGGACGGCACGCTCCGGCCACGCGAGCGGTACGCCTTCGTCCGGGTGGACCGGGCGACCGTCGTCACGGTGCCGGCGCGGTGACCCGCCGCCGCGACCACCTACCGTCCCGGCCCACCTGGCGCTGCGCGGCCTGCGGGACCGCCTGGCCCTGCTCCGCGGCGAAGCTGCGGCTGCTCGGCGAGTACCGCACCGACCGGACCGCGCTGCTGGTCTATCTCGGCACCCTTCAGGCCGAGGCGGCCGGGCAGCTCGCGGAGCTGGACGGCGAGCGGTCGTGCACCGACCTGGCCGAGCGTTTCACCGGCTGGGCCCGCCCGCGCGGGTAGGCCGCCCCCTGATCCCGCCCGGGCCGGTCTTCCCGTGGGCCGGTCCGGGCGGTCCCCTCGTCGTGCGGTGGACGCTCGCTTATCGGGTCGAGCGGTCCGGCCATGGCCGGGAGGATCACGCCCCGGTTGACTGGCGGGGACGACGACGGGGGAGGGACACCTGTGTTCGAGACGATCCGCACGGCCGCCCTGGCCGGGGCGACCCTGACCACCGGGCTGATGGCGGGGCTGTTCTTCGCGTTCACCTGCGCGGTCATGCCGGGTCTCGGCGCGACCGACGACCGGACGCTGATCGGCACCATGCAGTCGATCAACCGGAAGATCCTCAACGGCTGGTTCCTGGGCGCGTTCCTCGGCGCGCTGCTGCTGCTCGCCCTGGCCGCCGCCCTGCACCTGACCCGGGGCGGCCCGGCCCTGCTCTGGACCGTCGCCGCGCTGGCCTGCTACCTGGTCGCCTTCGTCGTCACCGTACGCCTCAACGTGCCGCTGAACGACCGGCTGGAGGCCGCCGGCCCGGTGGACCGGATCGGCGACCTGGCCGAGGTGCGGGCCTGGTTCGAGGTGGCCTGGGTGCGCTGGAACCTGATCCGCACGCTCTCCTCGGTGGCCGCGTTCGCCTGCCTTATCGGCGCCCTGCTGACCCGGCGCGGTTGACCCGCCTCGCCGGCTCCTGGCGCGGCTGAGCGCCCCTGCCGGCCCTGGCGCGGCTGAGCGCCCCTGCCGGCCCTGGCGCGGCTGACCGCCCCGCCGGCCCGGCACGCCGGCACCGCCCGTCACCCACTACCGCCACCGCCGGGAGACCAGGAGGCCGGGAGGTCGGGAGACCGGGAGGTCGGCAGGCATGGGCGGGCCGGCGCGGGGGAACCGTGCCCGCATGAGGATCAGCAGCACCCCGGCCGTCGCGGCCTCCGGCGAGGAGACCGGCCCCGACGGCGTACGGGAGCCGGCCGGCGAGGTGCACGCCTGGCTGCCGGGCCAGAACCAGACCGTCTGCGGGCTCCCGCTCAGCCGGACCCGGCTGCGCCGCTTCCCCCACGTGCGGTTCGAGTACCGGTCGACGGACGTGCTCACCGAGGCGGACCCGGTCGGCCGGATCTGCCCGCGCTGCCTGGCCGCCTCGGACGGCCGGCGCCGGGACGAGAAGAAGAGCTGGGTGCGCCACTCGCCCCGCCCCTGACGGTCGCCCCGCCCCTGACGGTCGCCCTGCCCCTGACGGTCGCCCTGCCCCTGACGGTCGCCCTGCCCCTGACGGTCGCCCTGCCCCTGACGGTCGCCCTGCCCCTGACGGTCGCCCCGCCCCTGACGGTCGCCCTGCCCCTGACGGTCGCCCCGCCCCTGACGGTCGCCCCGCCCCTGACGGTCGCCCCGCCCCTGACGGCCGTCCCGCCCCTGACGCCGCCCCTGATGGCTGCCGGGCGCGGCGATTGGCGGGCGGCTGACCGGGTACGGGGTCGGGCATGCGGATCGTGGTGGTGGGCGCGACCGGCAACGCCGGCACCGCCCTGTTGCGCCGGCTGCGCCGGGAACGCGGAGTGGATCTCGTCGGGGTGGCGCGCCGGCTGCCGGGGCCGGACGCCGGTGAGCCGTACGACCAGGTGGAGTGGCACTCCTGCGACGTCGGGCTGCCGGGCGCGGCCGACCAGCTCGCGGAGGTCCTCGCCGGGGCCGACGCGGTGGTGCACCTGGCCTGGCAGATCCAGCCCAGCCACGACCAGCGGGTGCTGCGCCGGACCAACGTCGGCGGCAGTGCGGCGGTGGTCGACGCGGTGGTCCGCGCGAACGTGCCGGCCCTGGTGGTCGCCTCGTCGGTCGGCGCGTACGCGCCCGGCCCGAAGGACCACCCGGTCTCCGAGCGCTGGCCGGCGACCGGGGTGCCCGGCTCGTCGTACAGCCGGGACAAGGCCGAGGTGGAGGCGTTGCTGGACCGGGCCGAGCGGGAGCACCCGGGGCTGCGCGTCGTGCGGGTGCGGCCCGGCCTGAACTTCCAGCGGGCGGCGGCCACCGAGATCACCCGCTACTTCCTCGGCCCGTTCGCGCCGGTCCGGCTGCTCCGCTTCGGCCGCATCCCGCTGGTGCCGACGCACCGGCGGCTGCGGATGCAGGCGGTGCACACCGACGACGTCGCCGACGCGTACGCCCGGGCGGTCCTGGGCGACGCGCGCGGCCCGTTCAACGTCGCGGCCGACCCGGTGCTGACCCCGGAGCTGGTGGCCCGGCACTTCCACGGCTGGACGGTGCCCGTGGCCGCCCCGGTGCTGCGCGCCGCCGCCGCGCTCACCTGGCGGGCGCGGCTGCAACCGATCGACGCCGGCTGGGTGGAACTGGCCCTGAACGCGCCGCTGATGTCGAGCGAGCGTGCCGAGGCGGAGCTGGGCTGGCAGCCGCGGCACGACGCGGTCAGCGCGCTGAAGGAACTCTTCGCCGGGATGGCCGACGGCGCGCGCACCGCCAGCCCGGCGATGTCCGCCGCAGGTGGCCGCCCCGCCGCCCTGCTGCGGGGCCGCCCCGCCGGCCACGGCAACCCCTACTGACGCGCGCCGCCCCGACCGGCCCCGGGAATCAGGGGCGGGCGCCCTGCCGGGGGCGGGTCACGGACGGGAGAGGGCGAAGGCGGTCAGGAATCCGGCCACGGTGACGAGGCCGACCAGCAGGTGGGCGTCCTCGAACGCCTCCGGGACCATGGTGTCGGTGATCATCGCCAGGATGGCGCCGGCCGCCAGCGCGGTGATCGCCGCGAGCGCCGCCGGCGGGGCGTCGCCGAGCAGCGTGAAGCCCGCCACCGCCGCCACGCCGCTGACCAGGGCAATCGCCGACCAGAGCGCGAAGACGTACCGCCGGGTGCGGCCGGCCTGGCGCATGCCGGCCGCGCTGGACAGGCCCTCCGGCACGTTGCTGAGGAAGACCGCGACCACGGTGACCAGGCTGACCGGCCCGCCGGCCAGCAGGCTGGCCCCGATCACCACCGATTCGGGTACGCCGTCCAGCAGCGCGCCGACCGCGATCGCGGAACCCGAGCCGGGCCGCTCGCCCTCGGAGGGCTGCCGGTCGCCGGAGCGCTTGCGGTGCCGCGCGCCCCACCGGGCGAGCAGCACGTTCGCCAGGGTGTAGGCCAGCGCGCCACCGGCCGCGCCGAGTGTCGTGGGCAGCAGGCCGCCCTTCTCGTGCGCCTCCGCGATCAGCTCGAACGAGACGGCGGAGAGCAGCACCCCCGCCCCGAACGCCATGACCGACGCGATGACCCGCTGCGGCACCCGGGCGAACCAGCCCACGGCCGCCCCGAGCAACAGGGCGGACCCGGCCAGCAGCCCCCACCCACCCGCCTGCAACCACTCCGGCATTCCCGGGACCGTACCCCGTCGGTGCGCCCGCCAACCGGGGTCAGAAGTCGGCGAACAGGTACGGCAGGTGACGCGGGAAGAGGCGGCGCAGCTCCGCCGCCGCGTCCGCCGGCACCTCGCCCAGCCCCCGCAGGCCCACCTCCACCGGGTCGAGCACCCCGTACGCCAGGGCCGAGATCCCGGCGGCGGTCAGCGTGGCGGTGGGCGGCTCCCCGGCGGTGGCGGCGGCGCCGGTGACCAGTTCCAGCGCGCCGGTCGTGCCGTCCAGCAGGTACGACCCGGCCAGCCAGCGGTCACCGGTCAGCTCGACGCGCACACGGCCCGGCCCCGTGGGCAGCCCGGCCAGCGCGTCCACCGACAGCAGCCGGGCCATCGGCGCCGACGATCCCGGCCGGGCCACCCGCGCCTCGACGTGCACGGCCAGGTCGGTCAGCCACAGCTCCGGCACCTCGTCGACAGGGAGCAGGACGCTCACCCGCTCCACCTGGTCGACGTGCTGGGCGAAGAACCGCAACAGCAGCGCGCGGGCCACCGGGTCGGTGACGAGCAGGTCATCGGCGACCAGCGTGCCGCCGTGGTCGTCGATCCGGTAGGTCACCGCGCCCGTGACCGTCCCGCCGACCCGGGCGGTGAGCAGCCACCGCTCGTCGCGGTCGCGCAGCCCGACGTCCCGGTAGTCGGGGAAGATCGCGAAGCCGTGCCGCTCGCGCAGACAGCGCTCGGTGAACTCGCGCCAGGTCGGGTAGCCCGCGCCGATCCGCTCCCAGCCCACCTCGCCCGGCAGGTCGGCGCGGAGCAGTTCGCCGAGGTCGGCCGGCGAGAAGGTGGCCGTGCGGGCCTTCGGCAGCCCGACGTAGCCGAACCGGGCATAGAACGACGACCGGAACGGCCAGAGCGCGGTCAGCGCGTGCCCCTCGTCGCGCATCTCGTCGAGCAACTGGTGCAGCAGGGCCCGGACGTGTCCCTGCCGGCGGGCCAGCGGGTGGGTGGCCACCCCGGCGACGCCGGCCATCGGCAGCACCGTGCCGCGCAGGTTCTGCCGCATGGGCACCGCCGAGGCGGCGGCCACCGTCGTGCCGTCGGCCTCCGCGACCAGCGTCCGGTTGCCCTCGTTGTACGGCAGGTAGTCGCGGTACTCCTCCGTCCGGCCGGCGCGGGCCGGCGACGTCTCGAACGCGTACGCCTGGAGCGGGAAGCTGGTGGTCAGGCGCTCTTCGGAGTGCACCCGGCGGATGGTCATCCGCCAATCCCATCCCGGCTTCCCGGCCGGCGCAACCGTAATCCGGGGAACGGCCGGGACCGCGCCTCGCCGCGGGGCCGCCGATCGGCACCTGACACCACCCGGCCGGCCCGGATTCTCGCGTACGGGAAACCGGGCCGCGTCAGACGGCGGTGACGTCGGAGATTACGACGGTGACGTTGTCCGGCGCGCCGGCCTGGTGGGCGAGCTTGACGAGCTGCTCGCCGCACTGCTGGCGGTCGGCGTACGTGCTCAGCGCCGCGGCGATCGTGGCGTCCTCGACGTAGTCGGACAGGCCGTCGCTGCACAGCATCAGCCGGTCGCCGGCGGCCACGGTCAGCATCCCGATCGCGGGCGGCGTGTCCGCGCCCTGCACCGCCCGGGTCACCAGCGACCGCTGCGGGTGGTGGCGTGCCTGCTCCGGCGAGAGCGCCCCCTGGTCCACCAGCGCCTGGACGAAGGTGTCGTCCCGGGTGAGCTGGGTGAGCCGGGCGTCGCGCAGCAGGTAGCAGCGGGAGTCGCCGACCTGGGCCAGTACCAGCGCGTCCCCGGCGAGCAGGGCGGCGGTGAGCGTCGTACCCATGCCGTCACGGGCCGGGTCGACGGTGATGGCGGCGTGGATGCGCTGGTTGGCGGTGCTCACCACGGCCCGCAGCGCGTCGGCGGCCTCGTCGGGGGTGGTCGGCGGGCTCAGCTCGTCGAGGATGCGGATGACGATCTCGCTCGCCACCTCGCCCGCGGGCAGGCCGCCCATGCCGTCCGCGACCGCGACGAGGCGGTCACCGGCGAGGGCGGAGTCCTCGTTGTTGGTGCGGACCAGGCCGATGTCGTTGAGGATGGCCGAGCGGAGGATCAGCGTCATGGGGTCAAGCTTGCCAAGAACACCCTGCCGCCGTCTCTACGCACTACTGCGTAGGGTGTGGGAATGATGCCGGTGTCCATGGTCGGGCGCGCCGGTGAGCTGGCCGAGCTCGACCGGGCGTGGTCCACCGTGGCCGATTCCCGGCGCTCCGCGCCGGCCGTCGCGGTGATCACCGGTGAGGCCGGGGTGGGCAAGTCACTGCTGGTCGCGGCCGCCCTGGACGCCTTCGCCCCGCGCCCGGCGGTGGTGCTCTCCGGCGCGGCCCGGGTGCACAGCCCCGCCCCGTACGACTGGCTGGCCGCCGTTCTCACGGGTCGGGACACGAGCGGGCTCGACCTGCCGCCGGACGCGCTGGCCTGGCTGGCCCAGCAGCCCACCGCGCCGCGCGAGCGCTACGCGCCGGGCACCCTGCTCCGGCTCGCGGTGCGGGTCGTCCGGCTGCTGGTCGGCACCGGCCCGGCCGTGCTGGTGGTGGAGGACCTGCACGCCCTCGACCCGGCCAGCCTGAACCTGGTCGGCGAGCTGGCCACCGCCGCCGACCTGCCGGCGCTGCTGGTCGTGGCCACCCGGCCCGCCGCCGACGCGGTCGCGCCGGACCTCGCGGTCCGCGCGCTGGCCCGGCTCTGCGGCGTCCGGGGCGCCGTCCGCCAACACCTCGGACCGCTGCTCCCGGCCGAGGTCGCCGAGGTGCTGACCCAGGTGTACGCCGACCCGCGCCCGTCCGGTCGCCTGGCGCGCGCGGTCTGGCGGCGCACCGGCGGCAACCCGTACGCGCTGACCGAACTGCTCGCCGCGCACGCCGGCCAGGGGCCCGAGGCGTTGCTCCGCCCGCCGCCGCCGGCACCACCGGCCCGGTCGACGGCGGCGGCCCGGCCCACGGCGGCGGCCCGGCCCACGGCGGCCCGGTCGGCACCGGCGTGGTCGGCGGCGGTGGCGCCCCGGCCGGCCGACCCGGTCGACGCCGAGCTGACCGGGCGGGAGATCGAGGTGCTGGGCTGCCTGGTCGCCGGGATGTCCAACAAGCAGGCCGCGCGGGCGCTCGGCATCTCGGTGCGGACGGTCACCGTGCACGTGTCCAACCTGCTGCGCAAGACCGGGTCGGCGTCGCGTACGGAGGCGGCGATCTGGGCGGTGCGGCGGCGGTTGCCGGCGCGGACGCCGGTCGACGGCTGAGCCGCCCGCGCGACCGGACCGCCGGGCCGGCCGGCCCCATCGTGCGTGGCCGGGCCGTTGAGCCGCCGCGCCCGACCCCGCCGCCGGCCGGCCGCCCCGGTGCCGTCGGTGCTGCGGGGTCAGCGGCGGGGATAGCGGAGCAGGAGGCTGGCGGCGACCTCCTCGTCGCCGACGGCGGCGTACACGTGCGGCACGTCCGACGTCCAGCGCAGGTGCTCGCCGGCGGCGGCCGTCAGCGGCGCGTCCACCGGGCCGGCGCGCAGCACGCCCGCGAAGACGGTGATGTGCTCGGTGACGCCCGGCTGGTGCGCGGGGGAGAGCTGCTCCGGGCCGGGCGCGACCAGCATCCGGTACAGCTCGTAGGTGGCGTCGGTGTCCTCGAAGACCTCCAGCAGGACGGCGGTGACCGCCGCGCCGCGGACGGTCGGTCCGGCGGCCGGTCCCGAGAGTACGGCCGTCAGCGGCACGCCGAGCTGTGCCGTGATCGCGTAGAGCGTCTCCAGGGTCGGGTTGCGGGTGCCGTTCTCCAGCCCGGAGAGCGTCGCCTTCCCCACCCCGGCCAGCCGGGCGAGGGTCGACAGGGACATCCCCCGTTCCTCGCGCAGCGCGCGTACCCGGCGGCCGACGGCGTCGGCTCCCGGATCGGGGTGCGGTGGGCGGGCTGGTGACGGGTGCGGCACCCCGCTATCGTGCTACAGGTTCTTGTTCCGTAAACGGAACGATCGGGGGGTGGGATGGCGGGACGGGCACAACCGTTGCTGGCGGGCGTGGTGACCGCGCTGGTGGGGTTCGCCAGCTCGTTCACCGTGGTGCTGGCCGGCCTGCGGGCCGTCGGCGCCACCGACGCGCAGGCCGCCTCCGGGCTGCTCGCGGTTTGCGTCGCGTCCGGGATCTCCGCCGTCTGGCTGGGCCTGCGGCACCGGATCCCGATGAGCGTCGCCTGGTCCACCCCGGGCGCGGCGCTGCTGGTCGCCACCGGCCCGATGCCCGGCGGGTGGCCCGTCGCCGTCGGGGCGTTCCTCGTCTCGGGCGTGCTGATCGTGGCCGCCGGGCTGTTCCCGGCGCTCGGTCGGGCCGTCGCGGCGATCCCCCGGCCGATCGCGGGCGCCATGCTGGCCGGCGTCCTGCTGCCGCTGTGCACCGCCCCGGTCCGCGCGCTGGTCGAGGTGCCCCGGCTGGCCGCGCCCGTGGTGCTGGCCTGGCTGCTGCTGCACCGGTTCGCGCGCCGCTGGGCGGTGCCGGGCGCGCTGGTCGTGGCGGTGGCGGCGATCGCGCTGACCGCCCCGGTCGCCGGCCTCGGCGGCGCGCGGCTGCTGCCCGCCGTCGAGCTGACCGCGCCGGCCTGGAGCGTCTCCGCTTTGGTCGGCCTGGCGCTGCCGCTCTTCCTGGTCACCATGGCCGCGCAGAACGTGCCCGGGATGGCGGTGCTGGTCGGCTACGGCTACCGGCCGCCGTTCGGGGCCGCGCTGCGGGCGACCGGGCTGACCAGCCTGGCCGCCGCGCCCGCCGGCGGGCACGCGGTCAACCTCGCGGCCATCACCGCCGCGCTGGCCGCCGGCCCGGACGCCCACCCCGACCCGGACCGGCGCTGGATCGCCTCGGTCACCGCCGGCACGGGGCTGGCCCTGCTCGGCCTGGGCGCCGGGGCGGCCACCGCGTTGATCGCGCTCGCCCCGCCGGTGCTGATCGAGGCGGTCGCCGGGCTGGCGCTGCTCGGCGCGCTGGCCACCGCGCTCACCTCGGCGCTGGCCGAGCCGGCCGCCCGGGAGGCCGCGGTGGTCACGTTCGTGGTCACCGCCTCCGGGGTGACCCTGCTCGGCGTGGGCGGCGCGTTCTGGGGCCTGGTCGCCGGCGGGCTGATGCTCCTGCTCTTCCGCCGCCGCTCCGCCGACCCGGCCGCGTCGCAGCCCGCCCCGCCCGAGCCGGCTACCGCGCCCGAGCCGGCTACCGCGCCCGAGCCGGTGGCCGCGTCGCTCCGGCCGGCTCCGGTCGGGTCGGACTTCCCCGCCGGCGCCGCGTCGCCGCGCGGCGCCCGGGTCGGCGGCGACTGACCCTCCGCGCCCGGGTCGACGGCGGCTGACCCTCCGCGCCCGGGTCGACGGCGGCTGACCCTCCGCGCCCGGGTTGACGGCGACTGACCCTCCGCGCCCTGTCGGGCCGGATCGTCCACGACATCAGCTCGACGGCGTGCGGGCGTACCGGCCCGGGGCTGACCGGGCGCCGGCGTCACTCCTCCGGGGGCAGGGCGCCGGCGGGGACGTCGAGGCGTACCCGGCCGTCGGCGACGGTGGCGATCTGCTCGGCGAGCACGTAGACCGCGCCGGTGCGCGCCAGGTCGGTGGAGACCTTCAGGTAGCCGCTGTGCAGCAGCCGGGCCGCCAGGTCGGCCGGCACGTCCGGCTCCTCGACCGCCGTCGACTCGATCAGCTCGTCCAGGCTGCTGCCCGGATCGGCGGTCGGCGCCTGCACGGTCACCGCGTTCGGGTCGCCCCGCTGCACGAGGTCGACCGTGCCGACCTCGGTGCCGTCGACGTCGACCACCCGCATGCCCGTGGTGACCCGGGAAACCATCGCCTGCCGCTCGGTGCCCTGATTCATTCTGGCGCGGTTCCCGGCCCCCGCTCCGGCTAAACCGCCCGCGCCGTGCCCCGTGCCCGCCCGTCCGGCCTTCCTCACAGCTCGGGGGACCAGGCGCTCGGTGGCCGGGGGGAGAGTTCGCGCCAACTGTCGGTGCCCTGGAGCAGCGCCCGGACCGTCTCCTCGGCCTCCTCGGCGCTGTCGTACTCGTAGAACTGGGAGACGCCCTCGGAGCCGCCGGCGCGCTGCTCGACGTGCCACCGGTCGGCGTCCACCCGGAGGAAGACGTCCCGCCGCGCCAGCCGGCCCCATTTCCCGTTCCACCAGTGCTTCCGCTGCTCCATGGCGGGGACTCTATCGAACATGCGTACGAAAAAGTGCGGCCCCCGCGGGATTCCCGCAGGGGCCGATGTGCCTGTGCCGGATTCAGCGCGGAGTGGGCGGTTCCGGCCGGCGGCCGAGCACGTCGTCGAGCGCGCCGCGCTGCTGCCCGGGGGTGGTGTGGCCGGCGGCGACCAGGGCGTCCCGGATCTCGGTGAGCAGCTTGACCTCCTCGCTCGGCGCCTTCGGCGGCGGCTCCTCGCCCCGCTTGCGCCGCTCGGCCAGCCTGTTCATCGGGTAGACGACCAGGAAGTAGAGCGCCGCCGCGGTGAGCGCGAAGGTGATGATTGCGTTGATGAAGCTGATCCAGTCGAACTCGACACCCCGGACCTTCCACGCCGCGCCCTGAAGGCCGCCCTCACGGCCCGTGGCCACGAGCGTGATCAACGCGATCAGCGGCTTGAGGAACGAGTTGGTGAGCTGCGTGACCACCGCCGTGAACGCGGCGCCGATGACGACGCCGACCGCCAGGTCGACGACGTTCCCGCGCATGATGAAGTCTTTGAAGCCCTTGAGCATCCGTACTCCCGAGGTGTCCGGTCTTCCGTCCGGCACAACCTATGCCCCGGGTGGCGGCTCCAGAAAAGCACCGGCCTCGATCGCCGCCCGGCCCGGGTCGCCGGCGCGGATCGCCTCGACCAGCCGGGAGTGGTCGACGTAGCGCTCCGGCTCCAGCGCGCCGCCCATCGACTGGGTGATCGTGCTGCGCAGCGCGGCGCCGACCGAGGCGTACAGCTCGGCGAGCATGCCGTTGTGCGCGGCCGCCACCACGGCGGTGTGCAGCGCGGCGTCGGCCTCCACGAACTCGTCGACCCGGCCGCCGAGCCAGGCCGCCTCGCGAACGGCGAGCGCGTCGTCGAGCGCGGCCAGGTCCTCGGGCGTACGCCGCAGCGCGGCGAGCCGGGCCGCCTCCACCTCGAAGGCGCGCCGCACCTCGACGACCTCGGCCGCCCGGTCGACGGTGAGCCGGCGGGCCACCACCGGGGCCAGCTCGTCGGTCGACACCACGTACGTCCCGGAGCCCTGCCGGCACTCCAGCACCCCGGCGTGCACCAGCGCCCGCACGGCCTCGCGGACCGTGTTCCGCCCCACGCCGAGCGCCGCGACCAGCTGCGGCTCGGTGGGGATCCGACCGCCCACCGGCCACTCGCCGCCGAGGATCCGCTCCCTGAGCTGCGCGATGGTCTGTCGAACGCGGTGCCCACGGGGCGGCGCGGTGGCGGAATCAACCGACGGTGGCACTGGTTACAACTCCTGCCCGGAATTCATCCCATGATTGTAGGTTCAACGGTATGACCCCGCCACCGCCCACCGCCACCGCCGCCGACCCGATCCCGGCCCCGGACGGCGTGCCGGTCGCCCCCGCCGTGGAGCGGGCGAAGCCGGGCCGGCCCGCGCACCCGGCCACCGGGGGCGTGCTGGTGCTGGTCGGGATGCTGCTGGTCGCGGTGAACCTGCGGGCCGCCGTGACCAGCCTCGGGGCGCTGCTCGACGAGGTGCGGGACGGCCTGGCGCTCTCCGGGGCGATGGCCGGTCTCGTCACCACCCTGCCCACCATCGCCTTCGCGGGGCTCGGCGCGCTCACCCCGTGGCTGGTCCGCCGGTTCGCCCCGGCCCGGGTGCTGGTGGTCGCGATGCTCGCGCTCGCCGCCGGTCAGGTGCTGCGGGTGGTCACCGACTCCGCCCTGGTCTTCGTGCTCACCAGCGCGCTGGCGCTGGCCGGCATCGCGGTGGCGAACATCCTGCTGCCGATGCTGGTCAAGCAGCACTTCCCGCACCGCACCGGGCTCGTCACCGGGGCGTACACGATGGCGCTGACCCTGGGCACGTCGGTGGCCGCCGCGTCTGCGGTGCCGGTGGCGCACGCCTTCGGCTCCTGGCGGGTCGGGCTCGGGGTCTGGGCCGGGCTGGCGGCAGTGGCCGTGCTCCCGTGGGTGCCGCTGGCGCTGCGGGCGCGGGCCGCCGCGCGGCGGGCCACCCCGACAGAGGCCGTCGCCCCCCGCACCCGGATCCGGCCCGGCCGCACCCGGCTCGGCTGGGCGATGGCGGTCTACTTCGGAGCGCAGTCGCTCAGCGGGTACGCGATCATGGGCTGGCTGGCCCAGCTGTTCCGGGACGCCGGCTACCACCCCGAGACGGCCGGGCTGCTGCTCGCCGGGGTGACCGCCCTCGGCGTGCCCATCGCCCTGCTGATGCCGACGCTGGCCGGCCGGCTGCGGACGCTGCGCCCACTGGTGCTCTCGCTGACCGTCGCGTCGGCCCTGGCCTACCTGGGGCTCGCCCTGGCCCCGCACGGCGCGGCGCTGCTCTGGGTGGCCCTGCTGGCGATCGGGCAGGGCGCGTTCCCGTTGATCCTGACGGTGATCGGCCTGCGGGCCCGGACCGCCGAGGGAACCGTCGCGCTGTCGGCCTTCGCGCAGAGCACCGGCTACGTCATCGCCGCGCTGGGGCCGCTGCTGGTGGGCATCCTCTACGAGGCGACCGGCGGATGGACCGCTCCGATCGGGTTCCTGCTGGCGGCGCTGGCCGTGCAGACCGCCGCGGGCCTGGTGATCGCCCGCCCCCGGCACATCGAGGACGAGGCGTGAGGAGGAACTGTCAGGAGGAGGCCGGCGTGGGGTCGCCCGCCACGGCCTGGTCGACCGTCGGGTAGGTGTGCAGCACCTCGACGAGGCCGCTCACCTCGAGGATGCGGAGCACCCCCCGCTGCGGGGCGGCCAGCCGCACCACGCCCCCGGCCTCGTCGCAGCTGTTCTTGGCGCGGACGAACACCGACAACCCGGTGGAGTCGCAGAACGAGACGTTCGCCAGGTCGAAGACGAGCCGGCTGCGGCCCTTGTCGAGCAGGTCGGTGATCTGGTCCTGCAACTGCGGTGCGGTCGCCATGTCCAACTCGCCCGCGACCGACACGACGACCACGTCGCCGCGCTGTTCCGTGTGCACCGTCAAGGACATTCGCCAGACCTCCCGTTATCGGGGAAACGGTATCCCACGATCGGGGTGGTACGCAGAACGGGAACCGGTATCCGGTGGTCACCGTCATTCGCTTGCCGTGCGGCAACTAGCGACCCGGCCTCCGATGATAGAGTCCGCCGGTCCAGGTCGAAGGGGGTTTGCCATGGCGCTGAGCGCCGAGGAGAGCGGCCGGCTCGCGAGTCTGCTGACAGGTCATGCCGAGCGGATCACGCAGCGTTGGACAGAGATCGTCGCCGGGTCGCTGCGCGGGCGACTCAGCCAGGGGGAACTGCGCCGGCAGGTGCAGGAGCTGCACGGCAGCATGGTGACCGCCGCCGAGCACGGGGCCGTCGACCTCGACGCCGAGCAGGCCACCGAGCTGCGCGCCGTGCTCGCCGAGCTGTCGCGGGGCCGGGCCCGACAGGGCTTCTCCGCCTCCGAGACCGCGATCAGCGTGTTCGTGGTCAAGGAGGCGCTGCTGGAGCTGATGGAGGCCGAGGGCGGCTCCGGGACGCTCCGCGACTACGTCGCCTTCTCCGGGCTGATCGACCAGATGGGCCTGTTCACCTTCGAGAGCTTCGTCCGCACCCGCGAGAGCCTTATCGCCGACCAGGCGGAACAACTGCTCGAACTCTCCACCCCGGTGGTGAAGCTCTGGGAGGGCGTTGTCGCCGTGCCGCTGGTCGGCACCCTCGACTCGGCCCGCGCCCAGGTGGTGATGGAGCGGCTGCTCCAGACCCTGGTCGACACCGGCTCGCCGTACGCGATCATCGACATCACCGGCGTACCGGCGGTGGACACCCAGGTCGCCCAGCACATCCTGAAGACCGTGGTGGCCGCCCGGCTGATGGGCGCGGACTGCATCATCTCCGGCATCCGGCCACAGATCGCGCAGACCATCGTGGCCCTGGGCATCGAGTTCGGCGACATCGCCACCAAGGCCAGCCTCGCCGACGCGCTGCGGCACGTGCTCCGGCTCACCGGGGTCGAGACCGCCCGCCGGCTGCCGCGCCGGGAGGCGTGATGGAGCGGGTGCCGATCCTCAAGATCGGCGAGATCCTGCTGGTCTCCATCCAGGTCGACATGTCCGACCAGACGGCGGTCCAGCTCCAGGAGGACCTCGCGGAGCGGATCGTCGCGACCGGCTGCCACGGCGTGATCATCGACATCACCGCCCTGGACATAGTGGACTCCTTCGTCGGGCGGATGCTGTCGACCATCGCCTCGATCTCCAAGGTGCTCGACGCCGAGACGGTGGTGGTCGGAATGCGGCCCGCCGTCGCCATCACCCTCGTCGAGCTGGGCCTGTCCCTCAACGGCATCCGGACGGCGCTCAACGTCGAACGGGGCATGGAGCTGATCGCGGCGGCGCGCGCGGACGAGCACGAGTTCGCGTTCGACGACGAACCGGACGCCGATACGACGGCCTCGTCATGACCGCGGGCGTCGACCTGGGCCAGCCGCAGGCGCAGGCGATCCGCGGCGACGAGGACGTGGTGCGCGTCCGGCAGTTGGTGCGTACGGTGGCGGTGGCGGTCAAGCTCTCGCTGGTTGACCAGACCAAGGTGGTCACCGCGGCGAGCGAGCTGGCCCGCAACACCCTGGTGTACGGCGGCGGCGGCACCGTCGAGGTGGGCACGGTGGACAACGGGACGCGGCGGGGCGTACGCATCGTCTTCGCCGACCGCGGCCCGGGCATCGCCGACCTCGACCTGGCACTGACCGACGGCTACACGACCGGGGGCGGGCTCGGCCTCGGGCTCAGCGGCGCGCGCCGGCTGGTCGACGAGTTCGACATCCAGACGGCGGTGGGTGAGGGCACCCGCATCACGGTCACCAAGTGGTCCAGATGACCGAGGACGTGGTCCCCGACCGTGGCATCTGGTTCCGGGTGGAGACCGGCAGCGCCGCCAGCGCGGTGCGCCGGGCCGCCGAGCGGCTCGGCGACCAGCTCGACCTGGGGGAGGCCCGCACCGCCGACCTCGCGATCGTCGCCGCCGAGCTGACCAGCAACCTGGTCAAGCACGCCGAGGACGGCATGCTGCTGCTGCGGCCCGCCCGGCACGAGCGGGAGGCCGGCGTGGAGCTGATCGCGATCGACGCCGGGCCGGGGATGGCCGACCTGACCGTCTCCTCGCAGGACGGGCACTCCACCACGGGCACGCTCGGCATCGGTCTCGGCGCGATCGTCCGGCAGGCCAGCTGGTTCGACGGCTACTCCCGGCCGGGGCGGGGCACGGTCCTCGCCGTCCAGGTCTGGCCGGACCGCGCCGGTGGGCGGGAGCGGCCCTGGGCCGGCGCGCTCACCCGGCCGCTGACCGGGGAACCGGTCAGCGGCGACGGGTACGCCTGGCGGATCGTGGAGGGCCGGCGGCAGGTGCTGGTCTGCGACGGCCTGGGGCACGGGCCGCTCGCCGCCGCCGCCACCGACGCCGCGCTCGACGCGTTCCGCCGGGCGCCGGCGGGGCCGCCGGCCGCAGTGGTCCAGCACCTGCACCGGTCGATGACCCACACCCGGGGCGCGGCGCTGGCCGTCGCGGAGCCGGACCCGTCGGCCGGGGTGCTGCGCTACGCCGGGCTGGGCAACATCTCCGCCGCGGTCGTCGGCGCGGCCGGCCAGCGCCGGGGCCTGGTCTCGCTGCCCGGCATCGCCGGGCACCAGCGTCCCCCGGTCCGGGAGTACGACTACCCCTTCGAGGCCGGCGCCCTGCTGGTGATGCACAGTGACGGCGTGGTCGACCGCTGGCAGCTCGCCGACTGTCCCGGTCTCGCCGACCGGTCGCCCGTCGTGGTGGCCGCGTCGCTGCTGCGGGACGCCGGCACCCGCCGCGACGACGCGTGCGTCCTGGTCGCCCGGGCGTGGTCGTGACCGGGCCGACCGGGGCGGTGCCGCTGCTCCAGATGGTGCTGCGGGTCGAACACGACATCTTCGTGGTCCGGCAGCGGGGCCGCGAGGTCGCCGCCGCGGTCGGGCTGGAGCACCAGGACCAGGTACGCATCGCCACGGCGCTCAGCGAGGTGGCCCGGGACCTGCTGCGCGCGGTCGGCGGGGCGGACGTGACATTCACCCTGGTCCACGACGCCGTTGGTGGTGGGCGGCACCTGCGGGTGGACCTCCTCCCGGTGCGCCCGCTGCCCGACGGGCGGTACGAGCCGCAGTCGGGTGCGGTGGCGCGGTTGGTGGACATGTTGGGCGTCGTGACCGGGGAGGGGGATACGGTCGTGAGGATGTCCCGACGTGTCCCGGTCACCGCCGAGGTGCTGACCCCGGAGCGTCTCGCCGAGCTGCGCGCCGAACTCGGCCGGAACGCCCCGGGCAGCGCCCTCGACGAGTTGGCCGCGCAGAACGCGCAACTGATCGCCGCCCTCGACGAGGTACGCAGCCAGCGCGACGAGCTGGCCGTGCTCAACGAGGAACTGGCCGAGACCAACCGCGGCGTGATGGCGCTCTACAACCAGCTCACCGAGGAGCTGGAGGAGACCAACCGCGGCGTGGTCGCGCTCTACGCCGAGCTGGACGAGAAGTCCGCCCAGTTGCGGGCGGCCAGCGAGTCGAAGAGCCGGTTCCTGGCGAACGTCAGCCACGAGCTGCGCGCCCCCGTCACCGCGATCATGGGACTCGGCCGGCTGCTGGGCGACTCCGCCTCCGACCCGCTCACCGCCGAGCAGGCCCGCCAGGTCGGGCTGATCCGCTCCTCGGCGAGCGACCTGCTCACGCTGGTCAACGAGCTGCTCGACCTGGCCAAGGCCGAGTCCGGCCGGATCGAGCCCGACTGGGCCGAGGTGGACCTGCGGCCGATCTTCGGCCAGCTGCGCGGCACGCTGCGGGCCCTGGCCACCCGGCCGGAGGTCGAACTGGTGGTGGAGGAGCCGCCGGCCCCGGCCACGCTGCGCACCGACGAGGTGCTGCTCGCCCAGGTGCTGCGCAACCTCCTGCACAACGGGCTCAAGTTCACCGAGCGCGGGGAGGTCCGGCTGCGGGCGGAGCGGCGGGGCGACCGTTGGCTGCTGTCCGCCTCGGACACCGGCCCGGGCATCGCGCCCGAGCAGCACGACCGGATCTTCGAGGAGTTCTACCAGGTGCCCGGCGCGACCCGGGTGGGCGGCACGGGCCTCGGCCTGCCGTACGCGCGGCGGCTGGTGACCCTGCTCGGCGGCACCCTGGAGCTGGCCAGCGAGCCCGGGCGGGGCAGCACGTTCACCGTCAGCCTGCCCGTGGGCGGAGCGTGACGGTGGAGGGCGGCCCGGCGACCGTGCTGGTGGTCGACGACAGTCGCACCAAGCGGTACCTGCTGGTCAGCTGGCTCTCCCGCGCGGGTTTCACCGTGCTGGAGGCGGAGACGGGCGGCGAGGCCCTGGCCCGCGTCGGCGTGGACCCGATCGACCTCGTGGTGCTCGACGTGCGGCTGCCCGACCTGAGCGGGTTCGAGGTCTGCGAACGGATCAAGGCCGCGCACCCGGCGATGCCGGTGATCCACGTGTCCGCGCACGCGGTCGACGTCGTGGACCGGGCGCAGGGGCTGACCCGGGGCGCGGACGCGTACCTGGCCGAGCCCATCGAGCCGGAGGAGTTGGTCGCCACCGCGCACGCGGTGCTGCGCTACTACCGGGCGCGGCAGCGGGCGGAGCTGCTCGCCGAACGGCTGCTCGGGCTGGCCGACACCACGGTGGCGATGCACTCCGCGCCCAACTTCGCGCGGCTGCTGGAGACGGCGGCGGCCGGGGCGGCCCAGATCTTCAAGAGCCCCGCCGCGGTGGTCGCCGAGACGTTCGACGGCGACTGCGTCGCCGGGGTCGCGGGCGGCCCCGGCGGCACGGCCACGATCGTCCCGTGGCTCGTGGACGACAGCGGCGTGCCGATCGGGACGATGGTCCGGGTGGACGACCCGGCCGGCTGGGGCCTGGTCGACTGGCCGGCGGGGGACACGGTCACGGTGGCCGCCGCCCGGCTCCGCGAGGACCGCCCGCCGCTCTACGTCGTCGTGCCCACCGCGACGCAGACCGCCCGCACGCCCGTGCTGGTGCAGCTCGCCCAGGCCGTCGCGTCGGCGGTGGAGGCGCAGCGCTCCTTCGACGAGGAGCACCGCATCGCGGTCACCCTCCAGCGCAGCCTGCTGCCGCGCCGGATTCCCGAGATCAACGGGCTCGACCTGGCCGTGCGCTACGAGCCGGCGAGCGCGCAGACCGAGGTGGGTGGCGACTTCTACGAGCTGGTGATGCTCGACGGCCACCTGCTGCTGGCGATCGGCGACGTGGCCGGCCACTCGCTGCACGCCGCGACCGTGATGGCCGAGCTGCGGCACGCGGTGCGGGCGTACGCGGTGGAGGGACACCAGCCGGGCGAGATCCTGGAGCGGGTCAACGAGCTGATGCGCACCCTGCTCCCCACGGAGCTGGCCACGATCTGCCTGCTGCTGCTGCACCCGCCCACCGGCCGGGTCCGGCTGGCCAGCGCCGGCCACCTGCCGCCGGTGCTCAGCCTGGACGGCAAGGTGGAGTTCGTGCAGCACTCGGCGCCGCTGCTCGGGGTGCGCGCCCAGCGACCGCCCGACCTGGAGTTCGTGCTGCCGGCCGGGGCGACGCTGGTGTTCTACACCGACGGCCTGATCGAGCGGCGGGACACCACGATCGACGACGGGCTGGCCGCCCTGGCCGCGGCCGCCGGGCGGATCGACGACGATCTGGACCGGTTCTGCGAGCGGCTCCTGGTCGAGCTGGCCCCGCCGGAGATCCACGACGACGTCGCCGTGGTCGCCCTCCGCCGCCGCTGACGTGTAAGGAAGGGCACCTTGTTAACGCCTGGCGCTGTGGAAGGGGCCCTTCCTAACTCCGGCAGCCGCGCCCGGGTCAGCCGACCGAGCGGGCGTACGCGGCAGGCGACACGCCGATGACGGCGGTGAACTCGCGGATCAGGTGGGCCTGGTCGCTGTAGCCGAGGTCCGCCGCGAGCGCCGCCCAGTCCGGCGGGCCGCCCGCGGCCTGCTCGACGGCCTCCTGGAGCCGGTACCGACGGATCACCCACTTCGGGCCGACGCCGACGTGCGCGAGGAACAGGCGTTGCAACCGGCGGACGGAGAGCCCGTGCCGCCGGGCGAAGTCGTCCACCCGCAGCACCGTCCGGTCGGCGCGGATCGCCTCGACCAGGCCGATCACCTCGTCGGTGACCGGGTCGGCCGCCGGCGCCCAGCCGAGCAGCAGGTCGTCCAGCGCTCGGCAGCGCTCGGCGTCCGTACCGTTGCAGCGGCCGGCGGGCGGCGGCCCCTCGGCGGCCGACGCGGCGGCGACCAGGGCGGCGGCCGGCGGCCAGCGGTCGGCGAGCGACGGGACCGGCCACCGCCGCCCGGTCAGCTCGGCGACCGACCGCCCGCGCCAGAACGGCCGGAAGCCGCCCGGCCGGAACTGGACCCCGCTGACCCGGCCGACGCCGGACAGCGTGATCGAGAACAGTTTCCGCCCCACGCCGGCCACCTCGGCGGTCTCCGGGCCGTCGCCGTCGCGCCGGAACACCACGTTCACCGCCGGGTGCGGCACGACCTGCTGCGTGAGCGGCTCGGTCAGCTCCCAGTCGACGAGCCAGTAGTGCTCGACGTACGGCCGGAGCGCCACGGCGGGCAGGTGCCGGCGGAAGCGGACCTGGCGCAGCAGCCGGGCCGGGTCCAGGATGCCCCGGCTGTCCCCGCGCGGCTGCTGTCGCATTTCTTCAAGACCATCCTCATACGCTGGCCGTATGGCAACCCAGACTAGTGACCTGCTGGCGGCGGCCGCGCCGCCGACCGTGGCGGTGGTGCGTGGCATCGCCGACGACCAGCTCGACCTGCCGACGCCCTGCCGCGAGTACGCGGTGCGCGACCTGCTCGACCACCTGTTCCAGGTGGTGGTGAACTTCCAGGCCCTCGCGGCGAAGCGCCCCGTCGAGTGGGCGGACAGGCCTGGCCATCTCACGGACGGTTGGCGCGACCGGTTCGAGGCCGAGACGCGGCGGCTGGTCGACGCCTGGTCCGACCCGTCCGCGCTGGAAGGCGTCTCGCCGGGGATGGGCATGCCGCAGACCACGGTCGGCGGCATGGTGCTGCTGGACCTGACGGTGCACGGCTGGGACCTCGCCGTCGCCACCGGCCAGCCGTACCGGCCCGCCCCCGAGGCGACGGCCGCGCTGCACGAGCTGGTGGGGCAGCTCGGGCCGCAGGCCCGGAAGATGGGCGTCTTCGCGGAACCGGTGTCGAGCGCCGCCGACCTGCCGGAGTTCGACCGGCTGCTCTGCCACACCGGCCGCGACCCCGGTTGGCCCCCGACCGCCTGAGCCTCAACGCCCCGCGCGGCTCGCCGCCGCCCGGGCCTCCTTGCCGCCCGGCCTGCTGTTCCGCGGTGCGCAGTGGTGGAGAAACTGTGGGGAACCTGAGCTGTGTAACGCCGGCGGCGACATGGGCGCTGTTTGCTCTGGAGGCCCGGCCGGACGGGCCCTGGCCTGGGCCGGAAGGCCCGTCGCGTGTGGCAGCGGGAGTTCAACAGATGCACAACCAGCCAGGCGGAGCGCCGCCGGTGTTCGTCGACCGGACCGGGCGTCGCCGCCGGCTAACGGTGATCGTCGGCACCGTGATGGGTCTGGGCCTGCTCACCAGCCTCGGCCTGATCGCCGCCGGCCTCTTCATGGACTCGTCGGTGTCGCTGCCCGGCTGGTCGGACAGCCGCCCGGCGGCACCGCTCGAAGCCGAGGTGGACGGCCGCGGCGAGCTGGGCGGCGCTTCGCCGACCGGCCCCCGTCCGTCACCCCTGACCAGCACCTCGGCCCCGGCACCCACCCGCACGGCCGACACCGCCCCGGCCACCGGCGCTCCCACCGCCCGGCCGAGCCGGTCCGAGCAGCCCGGCCAGGGCGACGAGCGGCGCACCGCCAAGCCCAGCCGGTCCCCTGGCAAGCCGAGCTAGCGGTGGCGCGGCACATCGCCCGGCGTGACCCGCGGGCACACTGGGTCCTGCTCCTGCTCGGGCTGGCGCTGCTGCTCGCGGCGCTCACCGTCAACGGCCTGGTGACCGGGCTCGCCGGCGGCTCCGGCGGGGCGCGGGCCGACACGTCCGCCGGGCCGGCGGTGCCGAAGGAGGTCGCCACCGGCGGGCCGGTGCTGCGGCTCGACCAGGATCGGCCGGTCAGCCGGGTCATGCCCGACCGGACGATCGCGCTGACCTTCGACGACGGGCCGGACCCGCGGTGGACGCCGCAGGTGCTCGACGTGCTGCGCCGGCACGGCGCGCGCGCCACCTTCTTCGTGGTCGGCGCCCGGGTCAACGAGCACCCCGAGTTGGTCCGCCGGATCCTCGCCGAGGGGCACGAACTGGGTTCGCACAGCTTCACCCACGCCGACCTCGGCGCCGCCCCGGACTGGCGGCGCGACCTGGAACTCTCGCTCACCCGCAAGGCGATCGCCGGGGCGGCCGGCCGCGAGGTCACCCTGCTCCGGCCGCCGTTCTCGTCCCAGCCGTCCGCGCTGACCGGCGCCGAGTACGCGGCATTGCGCGCCGCCGCCGGCACCGGGCACGTCACCGTGCTCGCCGACCGGGACACCAAGGACTGGCAGCGGCCGGGCGTGCCGGCCATCGTCGAGGCCGCCACCCCGGAGCAGGGAAGCGGCGCGGTGGTGCTGATGCACGACGGCGGCGGCGACCGGGCCCAGACGGTGGCCGCCCTCGACCAACTGCTGGCCGGGCTGACCCGGCAGGGCTACCGGTTCACCACCGTCTCCGAGGGGATCGACGCGCCGGCCTCCATGGTGCCGGCGAGCGGGGGCAGCCGGCTGGGCGGACACGTCCTCCGGTGGACCCAGGCCGGTGCCGGCTGGCTGGCCGGAGCGATGGACCTGCTGCTCGCGGTCGCGCTGGTGCTGGGCGTGGCCCGGCTGGTCGTGCAGGTGGTCTGCGCGCAGGTGCACGTGCGGCGGGTCCGCCGGCCGAGGCGCGCCCAGCCGACGATCACCGCCCCGGTCTCGGTGATCGTGCCGGCCTACAACGAGGCCGCGAACATCGCCGCGACCGTCCGGTCGCTGGTGGCCAGCGACTACCCGGCGCTGGAGGTGATCGTCGTGGACGACGGGTCCAGCGACGACACCGCCGGGATCGTCGAGCGGCTTCGCCTGCGCGGGGTGCGCGTCATCCGGCAGGCCAACGCCGGTAAGCCGGCGGCGCTGAACACCGGCATCCGGGCCGCCCGCGCCGACCTGCTGGTGCTGGTCGACGGCGACACCGTCTTCCAGCCCGACACCGTCCACCGGCTGGTGCAGGGCTTCGCCGACCCGACGGTCGGCGCGATCTCCGGCAACACCAAGGTCGCCAACCGGCGCCGGCTGCTCGGCCGCTGGCAGCACCTGGAGTACGTGATCGGCTTCAACCTCGACCGTCGGATGTACGACGTGCTGGAGTGCATGCCGACCATCCCCGGCGCGATCGGGGCGTTCCGCCGCGAGGTGCTGTTCGCCGTCGGCGGGGTGCCCGCGGACACGCTGGCGGAGGACACCGACCTCACCATGAAGGTGCTGCGGGCCGGCTGGCGGGTGGTCTACGAGGAGGCCGCCATCGCCTGGACCGAGGCGCCCTCCTCGCTGCGGCAGCTCTGGCGGCAGCGCTACCGCTGGTGCTACGGCACCATGCAGGCGATGTGGAAGCACCGGCACGCGCTGCGCGAGCGGGGCGCCGGCGGCAAGCTCGGCCGGCGCGGCCTGCCCTACCTGACCGTGTTCCAGATCGTGCTGCCGCTGGCCGCCCCGGCGGTGGACGTCTACGCCGTCTACGGCCTGCTGTTCCTGCCCTGGTCGACGCTGGTGCTGGCCTGGGCGGGGCTGTTGCTGCTCCAAGGGGCCACCGCCGCGTACGCGCTGCGGCTGGACCGGGAACGCTTTGGCCCGCTGTGGAGCCTGCCGTTCCAGCAGTTGATCTACCGGCAGCTGATGTACCTGGTGGTGGTGCAGTCGGTGGTCACCGCGCTGATCGGCAACCGGCTGCGCTGGCAGCGGATGGCACGCACCGGCGAGGCCGCCGCCCTGATCCCCACTCCCCGCTGACCCGGCCGACCGGGACCGGCGGGCACCCGGCGGCGTGCCGGCCGCCCGGACCGTCAGCGCGGACCGAACAGGCCGGCGGACCAGGAGAGGGCCAGCCCGAGCACCGCCGAGCAGCAGCAGACCAGCAGCGCGGCGGCGACCACCGCGAGGATCACCCAGGTCGGCCCGCGCCGGGCCACGCCCGGCTTCGCCGCCGCGTCGCCCCGGTCGCCGTCTCCGTCCGGGGAGCCGGGCGGATCGTCCGCCGCCCGGCTCCCGTGCGTTCCGGTCACTCCGCCGTGGCTCAGGCGCGGCCGAGGCGGTCGAGGATCCAGGCGTTGATGAACGCCTCCTCGCGCCACGAGTCGTAGCGACCGCTCGGCCCGCCGTGGCCGGCGCCCATCTCGGTCTTGAGCAGGTAGTCGCCCTGCGGGGCGACCGCCCGCAGCCGGGCGATCCACTTCGCTGGCTCGTGGTAGAGCACGCGGGTGTCGTTGAGGCTGGTCACCGCCAGGAGCGCCGGGTAGTCCACCGCCCGTACGTTCTCGTACGGGGTGTAGGACTTCATGTACGCGTAGACCTCCGGGTCGTCGAGGGGGTTGCCCCACTCCTCCCACTCGGTGACGGTCAGCGGCAGCGACGGGTCCAGGATCGAGGTGAGCGCGTCCACGAAGGGCACCTGCGCGACGATCCCGGCGAACGCGTCCGGGGCGAGGTTGGCCACCGCGCCCATCAGCAGCCCGCCGGCCGAGGCGCCCCGGGCGACGAGCCGGTCGCCCGCCGTCCAGCCGGCCTTGACCAGGTGCCGGGCGCAGGCGACGAAGTCGGTGAACGTGTTCTTCTTGGCCAGCAGCTTGCCCTGGTCGTACCAGCGGCGGCCCAGTTCGCCGCCGCCGCGGATGTGCGCGACGGCGAAGATGACGCCCCGGTCCAGCAGGGACAGTCGGGCGATGGAGAACCACGGGTCCATGCTCGCCTCGTACGAGCCGTAGCCGTAGATGACGCAGGGGGCGGTGCCGTCCTTCGGCGTGCCGGCCCGGCAGACCAGCGAGATCGGCACCCGCGTCCCGTCGTCGGCGAGTGCCCAGTCGCGGTGCTGCTCGTAGTCGGCCGGGTCGTACGCCCGCCCGTCCGGCCCGGGCTTCACAGGCTTCTGCCGGCGCAGCACCATCTGCCGGGTGACCAGGTCGTAGTCGTAGACCGAGTCGGGGGTGACCAGCGAGGTGTAGCGCAGCCGGATCTGCCTGGTCTGGTATTCCGGGTTGCTGTCCAGGCCGACGCTGTAGAGCGGCTCCGGGAAGTCGATGTCGAAGGCGTCGCCGCCGCCGATCGGCAGCACCCGCAGCCCGGTCAGCCCGTTGCTGCGCAGCGAGACGACCAGGTGGTCGGCGAAGGCGTCCACCGCCTCCAGTCGGGTGCCGGGCGAGTGCTCGATCAGCGGCACCCAGTCGCCGGGCGCGTCCGCCGAGGTGTACGCCAGCGCGAAGTCCTCGGCGCCGTCGTTGTGCAGGATCAGGAAGCGGTGGCCGTGGTGCTCGACGGTGTATTCCACGCCCTGCCGCCGGGGCGCCACGGACGCGGGCGCGCCGGTCGGGTTGCCGGCCGGGATCACCAGCACCTCACTGGTGATCTTGCTGTGGATGTCGACGAGGACGAACTTCTCGGAGCGGGTCAGCTCGACGCCGACCCAGAAGCGCTCGTCGTCCTCCTGGTGGACCACCACGTCCTCGCTCGACGGGGTGCCCAGGGTGTGCCGCCAGACCCGGTTGGGCCGCCACGCCTCGTCGACGGTCACGTAGAACAGCACGGAGGCGTCGGCGGACCAGGCGGTGCCGTAGAAGGTGTCGGGCACCTCGTCGGGCAGCAACTCGCCGGTGGAGAGGTCCTTGACCCGCAGCGTGAACCGCTCGTCGCCGGAGAAGTCCGTCGAGTATGCGAGCCACCGCCCGTCGGGGCTGACGTCGAACGCGCCGAGCGCGAAGAAGTCGTGCCCCTCGGCGAGCAGGTTGCCGTCGAGCAGCACCTCCTCGCCCTCCAGCGGCGCGCCGTCCGCGCTGACCGGCGGGTCGGTCTCGCCGTCCCGGACGGCCCGGCGGCACTGCACGCCGTACTGCTGCCCCTCGACCGTGCGGGTGTAGTACCAGTAGCCGCCCTTGCGGCTGGGCACCGACAGGTCGGTCTCCTGGGTGCGCCGGCGGGTCTCCTCGAACAGGTCGGCGCGCAACCCGTCGAGATGCGCCGTCCGGGCCTCCGTGTACGCGTTCTCGGTGGTCAGGTAGGCGATCGTCGCCGGATCGTCCTTGGTGGCCAGCCACGCGTACTCGTCGATGACGGTGTCGCCGTGGTGGGTGCGCTCGCTGGGCACCCGCTTCGCCGTGGGCACGGGGGTCTCGGTGGTCACGGCGTCACGTTACCGGCGCGGGTCACCCTCCGGGTGGTCTCGTCGGTCGACCCGCCGCCACATCTTTCGAACATGTGTACGATGACCGGCATGGCGGCAGCAGCGAGTTCCACCGACCGACCCGGAGCCCTCGACATCACCCGGCGGTTGACGGAGATCTGCGGCCCGCCGTTCGCCCGCCTCGCCGGCCCGGCCGACGAGGTGGCCGGGCGCCCGGCCCGCTGGGTGGCCGTGCCCGGCGGTCCGCACGCCGCCGCCGAGGTGCTGCGGCTGGCGGCCCGGCACGACCTGACCGTCGTGCCGCGCGGCGCCGGCACGAAGATCGACTGGGGTGCCGCCCCCGACCGGGTCGACATCATGCTCGACACCGGCCGGCTCGCCGGGATCGGGCACCAGCCGACCGGCGCGCCCACCGCCGAGGTCGGCGCGGGCACCCCGCTGCGCGCGGTGCAGGCCGCGCTCGAACGCACCGGGCAGCGGCTCGCGGTCGACGCCCCCTCGCCCGGCGCGACCCTCGGCGGCGTGCTCGCCGCCGGCGAGGCGGGCCCCCTGCGGCACCGCCACGGCAGCCCGTGCGACCAACTCCTCGGCGTGCGCTACCTGGACGCCGACGGCGAGCTGGTCGACGCCGGCGGCGGCGTCGACGGGCTGGAGCTGGCCCGGCTGCTCTGCGGCTCGCAGGGGGCACTCGGCGTGCTGGTCTCCGCGACCCTGCGGGTGCAGGCCGTGCCGGCCGGCCGGATCTGGGTCACCCGGCCGGTCTGGACCCCGCTCGAGGTGCACGACCTCGTCCGCAGGGTGCTCGCCGCGCGCCTCGACCCGGCCGCGGTCGAGCTGGACCTGCCGGCCGGCGCGGGACCCCGGCCGCGCCAGGACGGCCGGGCCGAGTCGATGGCGCGACACCCGTCCATGGCGGGGCGCGCCGCGCTCGGCCCGGCCGGTGCCGGTCGGCTCGCGGTGCTGCTGGAGGGCGGCCCGGCCGACGTCGCCGAGCGGGCCGACCGCCTGGTCACGCTCCTCGGCGGCAGGTCCGGGGTCAGCCACTCGGCGCCGGAGTGGTGGCGTCGCTACCCGTTCGGCCCGGGCGACACGGCGCTGCGGATCGAGGTGCCGATCGCCGACCTGCACGCCGCCGTCTACGCGCTGCGCGACGCCGCCGGCGCTCCCGTCCCGGTGCGCGGCTCCGCCGGCCTGGGCGTGGTGCACGCGGCCCTGCCCGGCGCCATGGCTCCCGACCGGGTGGCCTCGATCCTGGCCGCCGTCCGCGGGGTGCTCCTCGCCCGGCAGGGGCGGTGCGTGGTGCTCTCCGCGCCGCCGGCCGTCCGGCGGGCCGTCGACCTGTGGGGCGAGCTGGCCGGGCTGCCCCGGCTGCGCGCGGCCAAGGAGCACCTCGACCCCCACCACCGCCTCGCCCCGGGCCGCCTCCCCGGCGGCCTGTGACCGTCCGGCCGGCCTCAGTCCAACCACCAGCGCTGCATGTCGGTACCGATCGGCGCGAAACGGATCGCGGCCACGATCACCGCGGTCACGGTCAGGGCGAGCAGCACCCGCCACGTGCGCCGGGAGATGGACGGCCGAGACCCGGTCAGCAGCGCCACGGAGTAGACCGCCAGCAGCGGTCCGGCCGCCAGGCCGCAGAGGTAGAGCAGCGACACGGCGCCGTAGAGCCAGGTGAACGGGTTCGCCCCGCTCAGTCCGAACGGCACCAGATCCTTCGGGTCGTACGCCCCAGTGTGCATCTCGTCGGGGCCGACCCCGGCAGCGACCATCCGGCCCACCCAGAGCGTGAGGACGACGACGAAGGCGGCGGTGAGCGCCGACTGGGCGGCGACGACGGTACGCAGCAGCGGCGGGCGCTCGGCGGCTTCATGGACGACGCTCGACATGCCGTCAAACTAGCGAAGTCCGCCGACCGGGGCCGCCCCGATCCGCCCGGGACGGTGGGACCGACCCGGTTGCGTCGTGTCGATCCCGCCCGGCGCGTCGTCAGGCGGCGTCGTTGCGGAGCACCAGGATGGCGATGTCGTCGCGGGGCGCCTCGGCCGAGAAGCCGAGCGCGGTCGAACGCAGCCGGGCGGCCACCACGTCGGCCGAGTAGCCGGCGAGCGGGGCGGCGGCGTCGCGCAGCCGGTCGCTGCCGAACAGTTCCCGGCCGCGCCGCCGCTCCGTGACCCCGTCGGTGTAGAAGACCAGCGAGTCGCCCGGTTCGAGCGGGATCTCCGCCGTCGGCGAGGTGATCGAGTCGAGCAGCCCGAGCGCCGTGCCGCCGGCGCCGACGAAGGCGGCCCCGCCACCGGAGCGCAGCAGCACCGGCCGGTCGTGGCCGGCGAGGTGCAACGACACGTCGAGCTGCGTGCCGTCGCCCGGCCCGACCGCCGCGAGGGCCAGCGTGCAGTACCGCCCGCCACCCCGCTCGACCAGCGTCTCGTTGACCCGGGCCAGGGCCTCCGGCAGCGGCTTGCCGTCGCCGACCAGCACCCGGATGACGTCGCGGACCAGACCGGTCACCGTGGCCGCCTGCACCCCCTTGCCCGAGACGTCGCCGACCACCACCAGCCAGCGCCCGTCCGGCAGCGGCACCACGTCGTAGAAGTCGCCGCCGACGTCGGCGTCGTCGCCGGTGGGGACATACTCGGCGGCGAAGCCGATGCCCTCGACCACGGGCAGCACCGGCGGCAGCAGCGACTGCTGGAGGGTCTGCGCGACCCGGCGGCGCTCGGCGTGGATCCGGGCGTTCTCGATCGCCAGCGCCGCCCGCCGCGCCACGTCCTCCAGCACGGCGACCTCGTCCGGGTCGTGCCGGTGCCGCTGGTGCCGGCCGACGGCCAGGGTGCCGAGGCGCTGCCCCCGGGCGATCAGCGGCACCGCGAAACCCTCCATCGGCGCGCCGAGCGGCATCTGCGTGCCGTTGCGGGACGCCTCCCGCAGCCGGGCCTGGACCGACTCCGGGCCGGTCTCCTGGAGCACCTTGTGCAGGTGGGGCAGCACCGACTCGTCGGCATGGCTGGCCGCCGCGAGGCGCAGCCGGCCCCACTCGTCGGTGGTGTGCACCGCGCACCACTGCCCGAGCCGGGGCACCACGAGCTGCGGGATGAGCGCCATCGTCAGCTCGACGTCCAGGGACTGCGCGAGCAGCTCGCTGGCCTCCGCGAGGAAGGTCAGCCAGGCCTGGCGGCGGACGTCCGCCCGGCGCAGCCGGTCGTTCTCCAGGTGCAGCGAGAGCCGCTCGGCCATCAGCACCGCCAGCGGCCGGGCGTACGCCGACGGCGCCGCGTCCAGCTCCAGCTCCCCGCTGTACGGCCGGTGCACCGCCAGCGGCACCCGGAGCAGCTCGTTGCCGGGCCGGGGCTGGCGGCCGTACCGGGCCAGTACCTGTGCGCCCTGTCCGTCCCCCCGGTCCAGCCGGACCACCCCGCCGGCCGCGCCGACCATCTCGGCGACCCGGGTGAGCAGGCCGGTCGCGAAGTCGGGCAGCGGGTCCTCGGCGTACGGGTCGGGGGTGGTCTGCATCAACTCGCTCATCGCCCCCGCGCTCGGCGCGGAGCTCTCCGCCGTCGCGGCGGCGCCACCCCCGGCGGCCGCGGCGCTCGGCGCCGTCCCCCGCCCGGCGTGGGTCTCCCAGTCGCCGCCCGGGTCGGGCCGGTCCAGCCGGAACCAGACGCCCTTGCCGGTCGGCAGATAGGTGGTGCCCCAGCGGCTGGCGAAGTGGTCGACCAGCAGCAGGCCCCGGCCGCGCTCGGAGACCTCGTCGATGTCCGTGGTGTCGTTGCGGACCCCGACGGTCAGCTCGTCCACCGGGCCGGCCGCGAAGTCGGAGACGGTGACGGTGAGCCCGTCCGGGTCGGCGACGACCTCGATGTCCAGTTCGGTGCGGGCGTGCTCCACCGCGTTGGTGGAGAGTTCCGTGGTCAGCAGCAGCGCCTCGTTGACCAGCTCGTCCAGGTGTGCCTCGGTGAGCACCGACCGCACCAGCGCCCGCGCCGCCGCGGGCGTACGCCGGTCGGCGGGGAGCCGGACGCGCCGGACGTGCTCGTCTCGGCCCCTGGTCTCCGCGGGCCCCGTCTCCGCTGACACCCCCGTATCCTCCACCGCCGTCCGCTCGGCTGCCAAGCCGGTGCCGGACGAGCGGAGCGGAGGGCGCCGGGCCGGCGTGGCGGCCGGCGGCGGAACGGGACGGTTGCCGCGGGTGGCGACCGGCCGCGCGGACGGGGCGGGAACGGATGGGCGGGATGGTCGTCGCGCGCGGCGATCGGCCGCGCGGACGGGGCGGAACGGGACGGGCGGGACGGTTGCCGCGCGTGGCGAGCGGTCGCGCAGACGTGGCGCGGGCGACGTCGCGGGCACAATGATGGGATGGCCTGCGTCGCAGGAGTCGGTGGCCCCGAGCTGAGCGAGGAATGATGACCACGGCGAAACAGTCGGCGACCGCGGATCCGTCCGCGCCCGACCACGAGGCGCTCCTCGTCGAACTGACCGAGGCGCTGCGGCGGGTCGGCCGCGGCGACCTCAAGGTCCGGCTGCCCCGACGGGCGGGCCGGGCCGGCGAGGTCGCGGACGCCTTCAACGAGGTCGTCTCGCTCCAGGAGCGGCAGTACCTCGACCTGCGGCGGATCAGCCGGATCGTCGGCCGGGACGGCCGGCTCACCGAGCGCCTGGACGACGAGGGGCTGGACGGCTCCTGGGCGGAGGGCCAGCGGGCCGTCAACTCGTTGATCGACGACCTCGGCCGGCCCACCACCGAGATCGCCCGGGTCATCGTGGCGGTCGCCGAGGGCGACCTGTCCCAGCACATGGCGCTGGAGATCGACGGCCGGCCGCTGCGCGGGGAGTACCTGCGCATCGGGCGCACCGTGAACACGATGGTGGACCAGCTCTCGTCGTTCGCGGACGAGGTGACCCGGGTGGCCCGCGAGGTGGGCACCGAGGGCAAGCTGGGCGGCCAGGCCGACGTACGCGGCGTCGCCGGCACCTGGAAGGACCTCACCGACTCGGTGAACACCATGGCGTCGAACCTGACCGGCCAGGTGCGGTCGATCTCCCAGGTGGCGACGGCGGTGGCCAAGGGCGACCTGTCGCAGAAGATCACGGTCGGGGCGCGCGGCGAGGTCGCCGAGCTGGCCGACACGATGAACTACCTGACCGACACCCTGCGGCTCTTCGCCGAGCAGGTGACGCGGGTGGCTCGCGAGGTGGGCACCGAGGGCAAGCTGGGCGGCCAGGCCGACGTGCCGAACGTGGCGGGCACCTGGAAGGACCTCACCGACAGCGTCAACTCGATGGCGTCGAACCTGACGTCGCAGGTGCGCAACATCGCCCAGGTCTCCACGGCGGTGGCGCGGGGCGACCTGTCGCAGAAGATCACCGTCGCGGCGCAGGGCGAGATCCTGGAGCTCAAGGACACCGTCAACACGATGGTGGACCAGCTCTCGTCGTTCGCCGACGAGGTGACCCGCGTCGCCCGCGAGGTGGGCATCGAGGGCAAGCTGGGCGGCCAGGCCCAGGTGCGCGGCGTCTCCGGCACCTGGCGCGACCTGACGGAGAACGTCAACCAGCTCGCGGGCAACCTGACCAGCCAGGTCCGCAACATCTCCCAGGTCTCCACCGCCGTCGCCAAGGGCGACCTGTCGCAGAAGATCACGGTCGACGCGCAGGGCGAGATCCTGGAGCTGAAGAACACCGTCAACACGATGGTGGACCAGCTCTCGTCGTTCGCCGACGAGGTGACCCGGGTGGCCCGCGAGGTGGGTACGGAGGGCAAGCTGGGCGGTCAGGCCCAGGTGAAGGGCGTCTCCGGCACGTGGCGCGACCTGACGGACAACGTGAACTCGATGGCGTCGAACCTGACGTCGCAGGTGCGCAACATCGCCTCGGTGACCACGGCGGTGGCGAAGGGCGACCTGTCCCAGAAGATCACCGTGGACGCCCGCGGCGAGATCCTGGCGCTGAAGTCGACGGTCAACACGATGGTGGACCAGCTCTCGTCGTTCGCCGACGAGGTGACCCGGGTGGCCCGCGAGGTGGGTACGGAGGGCAAGCTGGGCGGCCAGGCCCAGGTGCGTGGCGTCGCCGGCACCTGGCGCGACCTGACGGACAACGTGAACTCGATGGCGTCCAACCTGACCGCCCAGGTGCGCAACATCGCCCAGGTCTCCACCGCCGTCGCGAAGGGCGACCTGTCGCAGAAGATCACGGTCGACGCGCAGGGCGAGATCCTGGAGCTGAAGTCGACCGTGAACACGATGGTGGACCAGCTCTCGTCGTTCGCCGACGAGGTGACCCGGGTGGCCCGCGAGGTGGGTACGGAGGGCAAGCTGGGCGGTCAGGCCCAGGTGAAGGGCGTCTCCGGCACGTGGCGGGACCTGACGGACAACGTGAACTCGATGGCGTCGAACCTGACGTCGCAGGTGCGCAACATCGCCTCGGTGACCACGGCCGTCGCCAACGGCGACCTGTCGCAGAAGATCACGGTCGACGCGCAGGGCGAGATCCTGGAGCTGAAGAACACCGTGAACACGATGGTGGACCAGCTCTCGTCGTTCGCCGACGAGGTGACCCGGGTGGCCCGCGAGGTGGGCATCGAGGGCAAGCTGGGCGGTCAGGCGCAGGTGAAGGGCGTCTCCGGCACCTGGCGGGACCTCACCGAGAACGTCAACCAGCTCGCCTCGACCCTCACCACCCAGCTGCGCGCCATCGCGCAGGTCTCCACCTCGGTGACCCGGGGCGACCTGACCCAGCGGATCGCGGTCAAGGCGCAGGGCGAGGTCGCCGAGCTGAAGGACAACATCAACCAGATGATCGTCACCCTCCGGGAGACGACCAAGAAGAACGCCGAGCAGGGCTGGCTCGACTCGAACCTGGCCCGCATCGGCGGACTGCTCCAGGGCCAGCGCGACCTCGGCGAGGTCTGCCGCATGATCATGATGGAGGTGACCCCGCTGGTCGACGCGCAGCTCGGCGCGTTCTTCCTGGCGGACACCTCCGAGGGCGTGATGCGGCTGCGGCTGACCGCCTCGTACGGCTACGTCGCCCGGGGGCACGACGTCACCTTCGGGCCCGGCGAGGGGCTGGTCGGCCAGACCGCCCTCTCCCGCCGGACGATCCGGATGGGCGGGACGCCGGACGGCAGGCTGATGCTCCGCTCCGGGCTCGCCGAGACCCCGCCGGCCGACCTGGTCGTGCTGCCCGTGCTCTTCGAGGGCGAGCTGCTCGGGGTGATCGAGTTCGCCAGCGTGACGCCCTTCTCCGAGCTGCACCTGTCCTTCCTGGAGCGGCTGGTGCTCACCACCGGCATCGCCGTCAACACCATCCAGGCCAACCGGCGTACGGAGGAACTGCTCGCGCAGTCCCAGCGGCTCGCCCACGAGTTGCAGGAGCAGTCGGCCGAGCTCCAGCGCACCAACGCCGAGCTGGAGGACAAGGCGCAGCTGCTCTCCGAGCAGAAGGGCAACATCGAGACCAAGAACCGCGAGATCGAGCTGGCCCGGCTCGGCCTGGAGGAGAAGGCCCAGCAGCTCACCCGGGCGTCGGCGTACAAGTCGGAGTTCCTGGCCAACATGAGCCACGAGCTGCGTACGCCGCTGAACTCCCTGCTGCTGCTGGCCCGGCTGCTGGTCGAGAACTCGGAACAGAACCTCACCCCGAAGCAGATCGAGTTCGCCCGGACCATCCACGGCGCCGGCTCCGACCTGCTGTCGCTGATCGACGACATCCTGGACCTGTCCAAGATCGAGGCGGGGCGGATGGACGTCGAGCCCACCGAGGTGCGGTTCGACGAGATCCGCGGCTACGTGGAGCAGGCGTTCGCGCCACAGGCCGAAGAGAAGGGCCTGGACTTCCAGGTGCGGATCAGCAAGGACCTGCCGCCGGCCCTGGTCACCGACGCCCAGCGGCTGCAGCAGATCCTGCGCAACCTGCTCTCCAACGCGGTCAAGTTCACCGACAACGGCGCGGTGACGCTGCGGATCGCGCCGGCGCCCGAGAACACGGCCTTCGACGTGCCGGCGTTGACCAATGCGCAACAGGTCATCGCGTTCACGGTGGTCGACACCGGGATCGGCATCTCCGACGACAAGCTGTCGCTGATCTTCGAGGCGTTCCAGCAGGCCGACGGCACCACCAGCCGCCGCTACGGCGGCACGGGGCTGGGGCTGTCCATCAGCCGGGACCTGGCCCGGCTGCTGGGCGGCAGCATCGCCGTGTCGTCGGCGCCCGGGCAGGGCTCGACGTTCACCCTCTTCGTGCCGGACGTGCTCGCGCCGGACGCGGTGGTGGCGCCGCTGCCGCCGTCGCCGGCCCGGGCCGGGCTGCCGTCGTCGCTGCTGATGCCGCCGCCGGAGCTGCCCGAGCCGGCCTCCACGCCGGCCACCCGGCGGCTGGAGGGGGCCACCGTGCTGATCGTCGACGACGACGTCCGGAACGTCTTCGCGCTGACCAGCGCGTTGGAACTGCACGGGCTCACCGTGTTGTACTCGGACAACGGGGCGGACGGCGTCCGCCTCCTGGCCGAGCATCCGGAGGTCGACATCGTCCTGATGGACGCGATGATGCCCGACCAGGACGGTTACGAGACGACCCGGCAGATCCGGCGCAACCACCGGTTCGCCGACCTGCCGATCGTCTTCCTGACCGCCAAGGCCATGCCCGGCGACCGCGAGTCGGCGCTGGCGGCCGGGGGAACCGACTACATCACCAAGCCCGTCGACCTGGACGAGTTGATCGAACTCATGGCGTCCTGGATCAGCGGCAGCCGAACCGAGGAGAGTTCGTGACCCAGATGGCCAAAGCGCTCCTGGTGGACGACCGCCGGGAGAACCTGATGGCGCTGGAGGCGATCCTCCAGGGGCTGCCGGTCCAGTCCGTCGCCGTGGAGAGCGGCGAGGCGGCACTGAAGCAGCTGCTGGTCGACGACTTCGCGGTGATCCTGCTCGACGCCCAGATGCCGGACATGGACGGCTTCGAGACGGCGAGCCACATCAAGCGGCGCGAGCGTACGCGGCACGTGCCGATCATCTTCCTCACCGCTGCGGACCGGGACGCCCAGCTCGCGCTGCGCGGCTACGCGGTCGGCGCGGTCGACTACCTCACGAAGCCGTTCGACCCGTGGGTGTTGCGGGCCAAGGTGTCGGTCTTCGTGGAGCTGTGGGTGAAGACCCGGCAGCTCGCGGCCCAGTCGGATCTGGTGCGGGAGCGCGACGCGCAGTGGCGGGTGCTCACCGACGCGGTCGACGAGGCCACCGCGATGCTGCGGACGGACGACCCGGACGCCCGCGACCGCGCCGTCGACCTTCTCGAACAGGCCCGCTGGGGCAACACCCCCTGACCCACTCCGCCCTCCCCCCGACCCCCCGCCCCCGCGCCGATCTCGCCACCCCCACACCCCCGGCCCCGCGCCGATCTTGCACTTCCTGCCCGGGTAAAGGGCGCAAAAGCGGACAATTCAAGGGCCAAAAGTGCAAGATCGCCGGGGCCGACACCGGGGCGGGGGCGGGGCGGGGCGGCGGGGTGGGGGAGCGGGTTAGGCGGTGGTCTGGTCGTTGCGGATCATCAGGGCGCTGCGGAGGCCGGTGATGTCCAGGACGCGGAGCAGGAAGTCGCCGACGTTCGTCAGCATCAGGAGGCTCTGCGCGTGGCTGGCCTTCCGGCTGAGCACGACGAGGGTGCCCAGGCCCTGCGAGTCGCAGAAGGTGACGCCGCCGAGATCGAGCACGATCCGCGGCGGCGGATCGGCGAGCACCTCGTTGACGACGGTCGACAGCTGGGTGGCCGTGAGCATGTCGATCTCACCGGCCAGGCGCAGCACAGCTTCGTCGCCCGTCCGGTGTAGCGTGATGGACAGTTCGGCACGATCCACCGGGTCAGCCTAGCGCGATCCCGGCGACCCGGCCTGTCGAGCCGGGGTGCCGCACCCATCGAGCGGGAGCATCGCCGACCCGGAGCCCTGGAAGGGCGCGGCGAGACCGCTCGGGAGGTCGGGGCGGGTGAGCCTGGTAACCCCGGTGCGGGGTGCCTGCCGATTCGCCGCCCGGCGCTGACACAATGGCGGCATCGTGACCGATATGTTTCCCGCCGGATCCGGCCGTTACCCGGCCGACGCGCCGGCCTCCGAGGCCCTGTTCGACCGCGCCAAGGCCATCGTGCCCGGCGGGGTGAACTCCCCCGTGCGCGCCTTCCGTGCCGTCGGCGGCACCCCGCGCTTCATGGTCCGGGGGGAGGGGCCCTGGCTCTACGACGCCGACGACCGGCGCTACGTCGACCTGGTCTCCTCCTGGGGCCCGCTGATCCTCGGCCACGCGCACCCCGAGGTGGTGGACGCGATCCGGGCCGCCGCCGCCCGGGGCACCAGCTTCGGCACGCCCACCCCGGGCGAGGTCGAGTTGGCTGCCGAGATCGTCGACCGCACCCCGGTCGAGCAGGTCCGGCTGGTCAACTCCGGCACCGAGGCCACCATGTCGGCGATCCGGCTGGCCCGGGGCTTCACCGGCCGCCCCCGGATCGTCAAGTTCGCCGGCTGCTACCACGGGCACTCCGACGCGCTGTTGGCCGCCGCCGGTTCGGGCGTGGCCACCCTCGGCCTGCCCGACTCGCCCGGCGTGACCGGAGCGGCGGCGGGCGACACGATCGTGCTGCCGTACAACGACGTCGCCGCCGTGGAGCAGGCGTTCGCCGCCGAGGGCCAGCACATCGCCGCGATCATCACCGAGGCCGCCGCCGGCAACATGGGCGTGGTCGCCCCGCGCGACGGGTTCAACCAGCAGCTCGCCCGGATCGCGCACGCGCACGGCGCGCTGCTCATCGTCGACGAGGTGATGACCGGGTTCCGGGTCTCCCGCGCCGGGTGGCACGGCCTCGACGCCTCCGACGCCGACCTGTGGACGTACGGCAAGGTCATGGGGGGTGGGCTGCCGGCCGCGGCGTTCGGCGGGCGCGCGGAGATCATGGAGCGACTGGCCCCCGCCGGGCCCGTCTACCAGGCCGGCACGCTCTCCGGTAACCCCCTCGCCTGCGCCGCCGGCCTGGCCACCCTGCGGCTGGCCGACGACGCGCTCTACCGCCGGCTCGACGAGACGGCCGCCGTCGTGAGCAAGCTCGCCGCCGACGCGCTCGCCGCCGCCGGGGTCCCGCACCGGCTGTCGTACGCGGGCAGCATGTTCTCGATCTTCTTCACCGATGCCGACGTGGTCGACTACGACAGCGCCCGCACCCAGCAGGTGCCGGCCTTCAAGGCGTTCTTCCACGCGATGCTCGCCGGCGGCGTCTACCTGCCGCCGAGCGCGTTCGAGGCGTGGTTCGTGTCGGCGGCGCTGGACGACGCCGCTCTGGAGCAGATCGCCGCCGCCCTGCCGGCGGCGGCCAACGCGGCGGCAGCGGCGGGTCACGGGGGGTAGCGGTGAGCGCGAGGAGTGAGCCGGGTCTGCGAGCCCCGCAGTCGCGAACGAAGGGCGTTGCGGTGAGCGCGAGGAGTGAGCCGGGTCTGCGAGCCCCGCAGTCGCGAACGAAGGGGGCGCAGCGGTGAGCAAGACGGTGGTCCACGTGCTGCGGCACGGCGAGGTGCACAACCCGGAGGGCATCCTCTACGGCCGGCTGCCCGGCTTCCGGCTCTCCGAGCTCGGTGTGCAGATGGCCAAGGCCGCCGCGCAGGGGCTCGCCGAGCGGGAGGTCGTGCACGTGGTGGCCAGCCCGCTGGAACGCGCCCAGCAGACGGCCGAGCCGATCGCCGGGCAGTTCGGGCTGCCGGTCGGCGTGGACGAGCGGCTCATCGAGAGCGCCAACTGGTTCGAGGGCAAGAAGGTCTCGCCCGGCGACGGCTCGTTCCGCGACCCGCGCAACTGGTGGGTGCTGCGGGACCCGGTCACCCCGTCCTGGGGCGAGGCCTACCGCGCGATCGCGGAGCGGATGTTCGCCGCCCTGCACGCCGCCCGCGTGGCCGCCGAGGGGCGCGAGGCCGTGCTCGTCTCGCACCAGCTCCCCATCTGGACGCTGCGCCGCCACGTCGAGCGCAAGCGGCTCTGGCACGACCCGCGTCGGCGTCAGTGCGGGCTGGCCAGCCTCACCTCCTTCCACTTCGACGGCGCCAAGGTGGTCGGCATCGGTTACTCCGAGCCGGCCGCGCACCTGATCGCGATGTCGGCGACCGCCCGGACGGCCAAGGGGGCCTGATGAACGCCCGGAGGTGGACCGCGGGTCTGCTCGCCGCCGTCACGACGGTGGCGTTGGCCGGCTGCTCCTCGCAGAGTCGGGAGGACGCCTGCGGCACCAACTCCGAGGGCGTCATCGAGTGCGCGCCCGACGAGCGTTCCGCGGCCCCGAAGATCTCCGGCGAGCTGCTCACCGGCGGCAGCCACGACGTGGCGAAGGACCGCGGCCAGGTCGTCGTGGTCAACTTCTGGGGCTCGTGGTGCAACCCGTGCCGGGCCGAGGCGGACGACCTGGAGAACACCTACCAGGCCACCAAGGGCTCCGGGGTCACCTTCCTGGGCGTCAACATCCAGGACAGCCGGGACAAGGCCATCGCCTTCGAGGAGCGGTTCGGGGTGACCTACCCGAGCCTGTTCGATCCGCCCAGCCGGGTCGCGCTCGCCCTGGACATCCCGCCGAACACCATCCCGGCCACCATCGTGCTCGACCGGGACGGCCGGATCGCCGCCGTCATCCGCGCGGCGGTGAGGCAGGAGGGCCTCCAGCCCATCGTCGAGCGGATCGCGGCCGAGCAGCCCGCCCCCAACGGTTCCCGCTGATGGGCGAGACGTTCCGGGAACTCGCCCAGTCCGGTCCGCTGCTGCTCGCCATCGGCGCGGCCGCGCTCGCCGGCCTGGTCAGCTTCCTCTCCCCGTGCGTGCTCCCGCTGGTGCCGGGCTACCTGTCGTACGTCACCGGCCTCGCCGGGGCGGACCTGGAGGGCCGGCGCCCTCGGGTAAGGAAGGGCACCCCGTTAACGGATTCGGTAGAGGAAGGGGCCCTTCCTAACACCGGGGGCGGGGTGGCGGTGCGGGAGCGCACCGCGCCGGCCGCCGCCGCCGTGAAGGGCCGGGTGCTGGCCGGCACGCTGCTGTTCATCGCCGGCTTCACCGTCGTCTTCACCGCCACCGCGATCCTCTTCGCCGGCGTCGGCCGGGTCTTCTTCGAGTACGAGCGCACGCTGGAGATCGTCATCGGCGCGCTGATCGTCGTGCTCGGCCTGGGCTACGTCGGGGTGGTCCCCGGGCTGCAGCGGGAGTTCCGGATCCACCGGCTGCCCGCCGCCGGGCTGCTCGGCGCCCCGGTGTTCGGCGCGGTCTTCGCGCTCAGCTGGGTGCCCTGCGTCGGCCCGACGCTGGGCGCGGTGCTCGGCATGGCCGCCGTCGAGGGGCAGACCGACCGCGCCGTGGTGTTGGCCGTGGCGTACTGCCTGGGGCTGGGGATACCCTTCGTCGTCTTCGGGTTGGGCTTCCAGCGCCTGCTCGGGGTCTTCCGCGCCGTCCGGCGCAACAGCCGTTGGATCACCCGGGTCGGCGGCGCCCTGCTGATCCTGATCGGCCTCGCGCTGGTCACCGGCGGGTGGACGAATTTCGTGATCTGGTTGCAGACCACCGTCGGGGTGGGCGAGGTGAGCATCTGATGACTGTCGTGGACGAGCGGCCGGCGACGCCGGCCGAGGCGCCCCGGCGTCGCCCCAACCGGCTGCTGGCCCTGCTGCGCAACTCGTGGCGGCAGCTCACCAGCATGCGTACGGCTCTGGTGCTGCTGTTCCTGCTCGCGATCGCCGCCATCCCCGGCTCGGTGCTGCCGCAGCGCGGGGTCAACCCGGAGGACGTGCGGGACTACTTCACCGAGCACCCCGACATGGCCCGGGTGCTGGACCGGATCGGCGCCTTCGAGGCGTTCGGCTCGGTCTGGTTCTCCGCGATCTACCTCCTGCTGTTCACCTCGCTGATCGGCTGCATCACCCCCCGCCTGCGTGACCACGTCCGGGCGCTGCGGTCGAAGCCGCCGGCCGCCCCGAAGCGGCTGGACCGGCTGCCGCAGCACGCGGTGCTGCCCGCCCCCGAGGGCGGCACGGCGGCGATCGCCGAGGCGCTGCGCCGACGGCGCTGGCGCGTGGTGGTCCGCGGCGACGAGGTCTCCGCCGAGAAGGGCTACCTCAAGGAGACCGGCAACCTGCTCTTCCACACCTCGATGGTGGTCGTGCTGGTCGGGGTCGCGCTCGGCTCCTGGTACGGCTGGAGCGGCAACAAGCTGCTGGTCGCCGGCAAGGACAACGCGTTCTGCAACACCCGCCAGCAGTACGCCGAGAGCAAGCTCGGCCCCCGCGTCGGCAGCGAGGACCTGGCCGACTTCTGCATCCAGCTCGACGACTTCGAGGCCCGGTTCCTGGAGACCGGCCAGCCGGAGTTCTTCAACGCCAAGGTGACCGTCGACGAGGACGGCGGCGAGCAGCGGCAGGCGGAGTTCTCGGTCAACTCCCCGCTGCGCCTCGACGGCGCGAACGTCTACCTGCTCGGCCACGGCTACGCCCCGGTGATTCGCTACACCGACCGGTTCGGCCGCAGCCAGACCAGCGCCGTGCCGTTCCTGACCACCGGCGACATCGGGCTGACCAGCGAGGGGTTGGCGGCCTTCCCGGACGCCAACGTCGACCCGGCCACCGGCAGCCGGGACCCGGACCTCCAGATGGCCTTCTCCGGTCTCTACCTGCCGACCGCGCCGGCTTCGGCGCCGTTCGCGCGCTCCGAGTACCCGACCGAGCGCAACCCGGCGCTGAACCTCGTCGCCTACCGGGGCAACCTGGGGCTGGACGCGGGCATCCCCGGCTCGATCTACGAGCTGGACCAGCGGCAGGTGCGGGCCGGCAAGGTGAAGGAGGTCGGCACGAAGCTGCTCCGCAAGGGCGAGACCTGGACGCTGGACGACGGCACCAAGGTCGAGTTCCTGGACAGCCTGCCGTACATCACCCTGTCGGTCCGGTACGACCCGGGCTCCACGCTGCTGCTGGTCAGCTCCGGGGTGCTGCTGGTCGGGCTGATGGGCTCGCTGTTCGGCCGGCGCCGCCGGGTCTTCTTCCGGGTGTTGCCGACAGACCCCGCGGGTGGATCTCCGACGGGCGGTAGTAGGTTGGTCGAGGCCGGTGGCCTGCCGCGCACCGACCATCCAGGGTTCGCCGACGAGTTCGCGCAGCTCGTCGCCGCGGTCAGCGGCGACGGGGGGCCGGGTGGTCGCGCCGGCGACGGGCGGGCCGGATCGCGAGAAGGAGCCGAGTGATGTCCGCACTCTCCGACCAGCTGGTGTCGTTCGCGATCCTGGCGTACCTGGTCGCGATGATCAGCCACGCCGTCGAGTACGCGCTCGGCAACGCCCGCGCCCGCGTCGCGGCGCCCACCCGCGAGCTGGTCGGGGCCGGCGTCGGCGCGGCCGGCGGCAGCGTCCCGCCCGAGCCGGTGGCGAGCGACCCGACCGCCGCCGAGCGCACCGCGCACCGGGCCCGGCTGGCCGGCCGGATCGCGGTGGGCCTCACCGCGCTCGGCGTGCTGCTGCACCTCGGGGCACTGGTCGCCCGCGGTGTCGCCGCCGACCGGATGCCCTGGGGCAACATGTACGAGTTCGTGCTCACGGTCACGTGGATCGGCGCCGCCGCCTGGCTGGTGGTGCTCTGGAAGCTGCCGATGCTGCGTCGCCTGGGGCTGTTCCTGTCGCTGGTGATGGTGCTGCTGTTGGCGACCGCCGAGCTGGTGCTCTACGTGCCGATCGTGCCGCTCGTGCCGGCGCTCAACTCGTACTGGTTCCTCATCCACGTCTCGACGGTCATCTTCGCCTCCGGCATCCTCCTGCTCGGCGCGGTTCCCGCGGTGGCGTTCCTGATGCGCTCCGGCTACGAGCAGGGCAGGCGGAGCTTCCCGTACACCCTGGCGAAGCGGGTGCCGGCGGCAGCCGCCCTGGAGCGGCTGACCTTCGTGCTGCACGCCTTCGCGTTTCCGATCTTCACCTTCGCGGTGATCGCCGGGGCGATCTGGGCCGAGGCGGCCTGGGGCCGGCCGTGGGGCTGGGACCCGAAGGAGACCTGGTCGTTCATCTCCTGGGTGATCTACGCCGGCTACCTGCATGCCCGGGCCACCCCGAGCGTGAAGCGGAACGTGGCCACCTGGCTGGCCGTGGTCGGCTTCCTCACCATGCTGATGAACCTGTTCGGGGTGAACATCTTCTTCGAGGGCCTGCACTCGTACGGCGGCCTCGACTGAGTCCTCCACCGCTCGATCCGGCCCGGCTCCACTCCGGCGACTGACGGTCGCTCGACGAGGGGGCCGGCGGGTCGACGACGGGCCAACGCCGGTGGCCCCTTCTCGCCGGTGACCGGTCGGGTCAGCCGCCGAACCAGCCGGGCACGTCGAGGCGGAACAGGTTGGCCGGGGCGACCGCCCGCAGGTCGTCCTCCATCGCGGCGACCCGTTCCGGGCCGAGGGTGTCGGCCCACCGCTGCCGGAGCTGATCGAAGACCACCGCCGAGCGGCGCAGGCCGTCCAGGCCGCGCGGGGTCATCCGGACCAGCTTGCGCCGGGCGTCGCGCGGGTCGTCGGCGCGTTCCAGGTAGCCGAGCACGACGAGTCGGTCGACCGTCTTGCCGGCCGCCTGCTTGGAGATGCCGAGCCGCTGGCCCAGCTCGGTGGCGGTGGTGCCCTCACTGCCGACGGCCTGGAGCACGAAGCCGTGCAGCGGGCGCAGCTCCGGGTGCCCCTGTCGGGCCAGCTCCGCGTGCAGGTCGTCGATGAGCGTACGGAAGCCGGCGAGCAGCAGCAGGGGCAGCAGGAAGCCGGGTCGATCGGGGTCAGTTGCCATGTTCGACAACCACGTTTACCATTTGGACAACCACGTTGACGATCGTACGTCACCGCCGGTGCCGTCCGCCCTGCCGCGCCCGGCGCCGCCTGTTGCTCCCGACGAAAGGTCACCCCGTGCCCGTCTTCACGCCCCACACCCCCGAGACCGCCCCCGCCGCCGCGCGCCCGACCATCGAGGCGGTACGCCACAAGCTCGGCCACCTGCCCGCCGCGGTCGGTCTCATGGCCGAGTCCCCGGAGCTGCTCAAGGGGTTCCTCACCGTCAACGGCATCTTCGAGGGTTGCGCGCTCGGCCCGGTCGAGCGGGAGGTCGTCGTGCTGACCGTCGCCACCCGCAACGAGTGCCACCTCTGCGTGGCCATGCACACCGCCACGCTGACCCGGCACGGCGCCGCGCCCGGGCTGATCGAGGCGCTGCGCGCCGGCACGCCGCTGCCCGACGACCGGCTGGAGGCGCTGCGGCGCTTCACCCTCGCGGTGCTCGACCACCGGGGCGCGGTGCCCGAGGAGGGGACCCGCGCCTTCCTGGCGGCCGGCTACCAGCCCCGACACGCCCTGGACGTGGTGCTCGGCGTCGGCACGTACACCATCTCCACCTTCGCCAACCGGCTCACCGGCGCGCCGCTCGACCCACCCGTGGCCGCGTACGCCTGGCAGCCCGCCGGGTGACGGCAGGACCGACCACCGGTCAGCCCACGCATGCTGTCGCCGGGCACCGACACGTTCGCCGCCGGTGGTCGGTATGGCGGAACGCACATGGCGCAGTCGACATCACCCGACCCGGCTGGGGTGGCCGGGGTGCCGGTGCGGGAGACTGGCAGGCATGGCGGCTCGTGGCTTCCCGTACAACGATCTGAAGGACTTCCTCGCTGCGCTGGAGCGCGCGGGCGAGCTGCGGCGGGTGAGCGTCCCCGTCGATCCCACCCTGGAGATCAGCGAGGTCGTCACCCGGACGGTCCGCGCGGGCGGCCCCGCGTTGCTCTTCGAGCGGCCGACCCGGGGCGAGATGCCGGTGGCGATCAACCTCTTCGGCACCGAGAAGCGGATGGCGATGGCGCTCGGCGTCGAGTCGCTGGACGAGGTCGGCGAGCGGATCGGCAACATGCTCAAGCCGGAGCTGCCGATGGGCCTCTCCGGGATGATGGACGGCCTCGGCAAGGTCATGCAGCTCAAGTCGATGCCGCCGAAGAAGGTCAAGACCGCTCCCTGCCAGCAGGTGGTCTACCGGGGCGACGACGTCGACCTGAACCGGCTGCCCGGCCTCCAGGTCTGGCCGGGTGACGGCGGGATCTTCCACAACTTCGGGCTGACCCACACCAAGCACCCCGAGACCGGCAAGCGCAACCTGGGGCTGTACCGGTTGCAGCAGCACTCCCGGAACACCATCGGCATGCACTGGCAGATCCACAAGAACTCCACGGCGCACCACGCGGTCGCCGAGCGGCTGGGGCAGCGCCTGCCGGTGGCGATCGCCATCGGCGCCGATCCTGCGGTCGCCTACGCGGCCAGCGCGCCGCTCCCCGCCGACATCGACGAATACCTGTTCGCCGGGTACCTGCGCGGCGAGCGGGTCGAGATGGTGGACTGCCTGACGGTCCCGCTCCAGGTGCCGGCGCACGCGCAGGTCGTCCTGGAGGGCTACCTCGAGCCGGGCGAGCGGCTGCCGGAGGGCCCGTTCGGCGACCACACCGGCTTCTACACGCCGGTCGAGCCGTTCCCGGTGATGCACATCGAGTGCATGACCATGCAGCGCGACCCGGTCTACCACTCGATCGTCACGTCGCAGCCGCCGCAGGAGGACCACGGCCTCGGCAAGGCCACCGAGCGGATCTTCGCGCCGCTGCTGCGCTTCCTGATCCCGGACATCGTCGACTACGACCTGCCGGCCGCGGGCGTCTTCCACAACTGCGCGATCGTGTCGATCCGCAAGCGCTACCCGAAGCACGCCCAGAAGGTCATGAACGCGATCTGGGGCGCGCACATGATGTCGCTGACCAAGCTGATCGTGATCGTCGACGAGGACTGCGACGTGCACGACTACAACGAGGTCGCCTTCCGCGCCTTCGGCAACGTCGACTACGCCCGCGACCTGCTGCTCACCGAGGGCCCGGTGGACCACCTGGACCACGCGTCCTACCAGCAGTTCTGGGGCGGCAAGGCGGGCGTCGACGCGACCCGCAAGCTGCCCGAGGAGGGCTACACCCGGGGCTGGCCGGAGGAGATGCGGATGGCCCCCGAGGTCGTCTCCCTGGTGGACAAGCGCTGGAAGGAGTACGGCATCTGATGGCCACCGCCGTCGCCGAGCCGGTGGAGCGTCCCGGCCGGGTCAAGTCCTTCCTCAAGCTCGTGGCGATCGAGCACTCCGTGTTCGCGTTGCCGTTCGCGTACCTGTCGGCGTTGACCGCCATGCAGGTTCACGGGGGGCGGGTGCGGTGGGGGGACCTGCTGCTGATCACCGTGGCGATGGTGGGCGCGCGGACGTTCGCCATGGCGGCCAACCGGATCCTGGACCGGCGGATCGACGCGCGGAACCCGCGTACCGCCGGCCGGGAGCTGGTCACCGGGGCGGTCAGCGTGCGGACGGCCTGGACCGGCGCGGCGGTCGCGCTCGTGGTCTTCCTCGCCGCCGCCGCCCTGCTCAACCCGCTCTGCCTGGTGCTCGCGCCGCTCGCCGTGGTGCCGCTGGTCGTCTACCCGTACGGCAAGCGGTTCACCAACTGGCCGCACGCCATCCTGGGGGTCGCCCAGGCGGTGGGCCCGGTCGGCGCGTGGCTGGGAGTCACCGGCACCCTCGACGGCTCGTGGCCCGCCTGGTTGCTCGGCGCGGCCGTCGGGCTCTGGATCGGCGGCTTCGACCTCATCTACGCCTGCCAGGACTCGGAGATCGACCGGGAGATCGGGGTGCACAGCGTGCCCGCCCGGTACGGCCGACGCTTCGCCCTGCACGCCTCGACCGTGGCGCACGTGGTGACCTTCGCGCTCTTCATCTGGTTCGGCGCGCTGGTCGGCTTCGGCTGGCCCTGGTGGATCGGGCTGGCGCTGACCGCGCTCGCGTTCGGCTACCAGCACGTGGTCGTCACCCCGACCGACCTGAGCAAGGTCAACCGGGCCTTCTTCACCGCCAACGGCTTCGTCGGCATCGCGCTGTTCGTCTTCGCCCTGCTCGACCTGGTGATCCGCCTCGACCTGCGCCCCTGACCGCGCCGGCCGCAGCGCCCCCTCGGTGGGCGGGCTCGCCGGAGGGCCGGGGTGTGGGCGGCGAGGGTCAGCGGAGGGCGGCGGGCTCGGGGCGGGAGCCCGGGTAGCGGTCGCTCTCCAGCGTCCAGTCGACGGTCGCCCGGACGGCGTTCGCCACCCCGTCGAGGTGGTCGGTGACCGCCTCGTCCAGCGCCGGCCCGAACGACGGCACCGCCGCCCGCAGCTCGACGAAGCGCCGCATCGACGCCCGCCAGCGCTCGGCGGTCAGCGCGACCGCGGTCTCCACCGGCACCCCGTGCTCGGCGGCGGTCGCCAGCACCAGGTTGTGCCCACCCGAGGTGGCCCGGTCGCGCTCCAGCGAGGCCAGGTCGTTGTACCAGGAGACCAGGTCGTTCCCGGTGGTGGCGACCCGGCGCAGTAGCGGGTGGTGGTGCACCGCGTCGGGCAGCGGACGCCCGGTGACGAACTCCACCAGCGGGTACGACACGTACGTGGCGGAGGTGGCGCGCCGCAGCTCGACGTACTCGGCGACGTCGGGGTGGCGTCCGGCCGACTTGTTGACCGCCTCCCGCCACGTGCCGTCGAGGTGGTCGGCGACCGCCTCGGCGAAGCGCAGCCGCCAGCGGGCCGGCATCCGGCGGCGCGGCTCCCGCCACGCGCGCACCAGCAGCCGCCGCAGCGGCCCGGTGAGTCCGGCGTGCCGGATCCGGGGGCCCTCACGCAGCAGGGTCAGCGCGCCGGCGCGCAGCGCCCGGATCTCGTCCGTGCCGAGCCGGCCCGGCCCGTCGCACGCGTCGTCGACCAGGAAGAACCAGGTGAACAGCGCGGCCAGCACACGCAGGTCGGACTCCGTGGCGCCCGGGTAGAGGCGGCCGGCGTACCGGGCGACGCCGGCGCGGGCCAGCCGTTGCGGCGTCCCGTCGTCGGCCGGCAGGCCGAGGCCCGGCAGCAGGTCGTCGGTCAGCCAGCCCTGCACCCGGTCGGCGTGCGGCGAGAGCCGGGGCGGGATGGGGCACTCCGACCGTAGCGACCAGAGGATCTCGTCGGTCATCACCGATTCCTCCCGCGTGCGATCTGCGTCCGGTGCGAATCGTCCCGGCAGCATGTCAGGTCGCCGGGATGCCCGCGATCCCGGCCGACATCGCGCTCGTCGGGGACAAACCACCCCGGAGGCGGGTATCCCGGGCGGGCGCCGGTCCGGGGGGTGCCCGACGGCGCCGGCGAGCGACCAGGCAGGCTGGTGGCATGCGGGAACCATGGGTGGTCGGGGTCTCCGGGGCGTCCGGGACGCCGTACGCGGCGGCCGTCGTGCGGGCGCTGATCGACGCCGGGGAGCCGGTGGACCTGATCGTCTCCCGGGCCGCCCGGCTGACGGTTCTGGACGAGACCGGCCGCCCGTTCCGGGACGCGCACTGGGCGGAGGACCTGGCCACCTGGCTGGGCCGGGATCTCGCGGGCGCCGACGTGCGACACTGGCCCGCCGGCGACCTGGCGGCCGGCCCGAGCAGCGGCTCCTACCGGGTACGCGGGATGGCGGTGGTCCCGGCGAGTACGGCGGCCTGCGCCGGCATCGCCATCGGGCTCTCCAAGGACCTGCTCCAGCGCGCCGCCGAGGTGAACCTCAAGGAGCGCCGGCCGGTGGTGGTGGTGCCCCGGGAGACGCCGGTGACCCGCAGCCACCTGGAGCACCTGATCGCCCTGCACGACGCCGGGGCGGTGGTGCTGCCGGCCAGCCCCGGCTTCTACGGCGCGGGGGCGGCGGCCTCCGCCCAGCAGCTCGTCGACTTCGTCGCCGGCAAGGTGCTGGACGCCCTCGGCGTACCGCACGACCTGTTCCGCCGCTGGTCTGGTGAGTTGGGCGCGGCGCGGGACTGAGCCCGGCCGGGTTCACAGGGCCGCGGACCGGAGTCGGTGTCCGGTCCGCGCGCCGATCCGCACCGGTCAGTACATTCCCGCGTTGGCCGGGCCCGGGCCGGTCGAGGCGGCCGGCCCCGCGTTGCGCGGCTTGCCGACGTCCTCCGCCTCGTCCAACATGCCCTCACCCTCAAGCAGGGCCCGCACCTCGGATTCCCGAAACCGGCGGTGCCCGCCTGGAGTCCGGATGCTGCCTATCCGGCCCGCCGCCGCCCATCGCGTCACAGTCTTCGGGTCAACCCGAAACAGTGCGGCAACTTCACCCGGTGTCAGCAGGCGATCTCCAGTGTCCACAGCCCCCTCCTCGCGTCGACGAAGCCCCCGGCTGAACACACTGCCCCCGGCCGGTGCGAGCCCAGAGCCGTCATGAGGGACGTATGGCAATTACAGCACCAGCGACCTGGCCTGTCCGCCAAACGCGAAAAACGCACTGAGTGGGAAGTTAGGAAATATTACCTGCGGACGACTCCCTTGACTGTGAGTTTGCGAACGACTACACCCTGTCATGTTCAACGCGCTCCGAATGCCCGACGTTACGCCCGGACCGCTAGGGTCTACAGTCCGTGGACGCCATCGACCTGAGCCTCGTGGAACTGCTGCGCGGCAACGCCCGCCTGTCCTACGCCGAGCTGGCCCGGCAGGTGGGCCTCTCCGCGCCGGCCGTGCACGAACGGGTCGGCAAGCTGGAGTCCGGCGGCGTGATCCGGGCGTACCGGGCGGAGGTGGAGCCCGAGTCGATCGGCCTCGCCGTCACCGCGCTCATCGGGATCATCCAGGACTCGGGCGCCGACACCGACGACGTGCTCGAGGCGTTCCGGCAGATGCCCGAGATCGAGTCCTGCTACTTCATGGCCGGCGTCGAGTCGTTCCTGCTCAAGGCCAGGGTCGGCACCATCGCGGAGCTGGAGCGGCTGATCGTGCGGCTGAACCGGACCCCCGGCGTCGCCTCCACCCGGACCGGCATCGCCCTCTCCACCAAGTGGGAGAACCGCCCGCAGCCCCCGGTGGCGCCCACCACCTGACCGCCGCGGCACGGGGCCCGCCTGGCCCGCCGGGTCGTCCCGCCGGCCCTGGCGTCCCGCAGCCGGCGGCGATAGCGTGCGCCGATGACGAAGCCCGTCCCCGGGGCGGCCGTGGTCACCGGCGCCGCCGGCGGCCTCGGCCGGGCCATCGCCGCCGCCCTGCACGCCGACGGCTGGCCGGTGCTCCTCACCGACCTCGACGCCGGGGCGGTGGCCGACGCCGCCGCGCCGCTCGGCGGCTGGTCCCGCCCGCTGGACGTCCGCGACGAGGCCGCCTGCGCCGCCGTCGCCGCCGAGGCGGCCGGCCGGGGCGGGCTCGGCCTCTGGGTGAACAACGCCGGCATCCTCGTCACCGGCCCCTCCTGGGAGCACGACGCGGCGACCCGCCGCCGGGTGGTCGAGGTGAACACACTCGGCGCGATGAACGGCACCCTCGCCGCTCTGGCCGTCATGCGGGCGCAGGGGCACGGGCACGTGGTCAACGTCGTCTCGCTGGCCGGGCTGGTGGCCGCCCCCGGCGAGACCGTCTACGCGGCCAGCAAGCACGCCCTGGTGGCCTTCAGCATCGGCACCCTCGCCGACCTGCGGCTGGCCGGGCACCGGGGCGTACACGTGTCGTGCCTCTGCCCGGACGGGATCTGGACGCCGATGCTGCACGACCGGCTCGACGACCCGGGCGCCGCGGCCTCCTTCACCGGGACGCTGCTGCACCCCGAGCGGGTGGCCCGCCGGGCCGCGCGCCTGGCCCGCCGGCCCCGCCCGGTGGTCAGCGTGCCGCGCTGGCGCGGCGCGCAGGTCCGGCTGCTCGACGCGCTGCCCGGCCCGGCCGTGCGGCTCGCCCCGCTGATCCTCGCGGCCGGCCGGGCGGGTCAGCGCCGCCAGCGCCGCCGGGCCGGAGCCGAGCCGCGCTGAGCGGGCTTGCTAGGTTTCGGACGTGACTCATCTCGACCGGTGCGACGAGGCCAGCCGGCGCTGGGTGACCGATGCGATCGCCACCGTCGAGGCGGACGCCAACCGGTCCGCCGACACCCACCTGCTGCCGTTCCCGCTGCCCCGGGCGTGGGGGATCGACCTCTACCTGAAGGACGAGTCGGTGCACCCCACCGGCTCCCTCAAGCACCGGCTGGCCCGCTCGCTCTTCCTCTACGGGCTGTGCAACGGCTGGATCGGTCCGGGCACCACGATCGTCGAGGCGTCCTCCGGCTCGACGGCGGTCTCGGAGGCGTACTTCGCGCGGATGCTGGGGCTGCCGTTCATCGCCGTGATGCCGGCCTCCACCTCGCCGGAGAAGATCGCCCAGATCGAGTTCCAGGGCGGCCGCTGCCACCTCGTCGACGACCCGGCCAAGGTGGTCGTCGAGGCCCGCTGGCTGGCGGAGGACTCCGGCGGGCGCTTCATGGACCAGTTCACCTTCGCCGAGCGGGCCACCGACTGGCGGGGCAACAACAACATCGCCGAGTCGATCTACGCGCAGCTCGCCCTGGAGCGGCACCCCGTGCCGGCGTGGATCGTGGTGGGCGCCGGCACCGGCGGCACCAGCGCCACCATCGGCCGGTACGCCCGCTACCGGCGGCTGCCCACCAAGCTCTGCGTGGTCGACCCGGAGAACTCCGCGTTCTATCCCGCCTGGCAGGCGGCCGACTGGTCGGTCCGCACCGGGCGCGGCTCGCGGATCGAGGGGATCGGCCGGCCGACCGTCGAGGCGTCGTTCCTGCCCTCGGTGGTTGACCGGATGGTCCAGGTGCCCGACGCCGCCTCGCTGGCCGCCATGCGGGCCGGCTCGGCCGTGCTCGGCCGCCGGGTGGGTGGCTCGACCGGCACGAACCTGTGGGGCGCCTTCGGGCTGATCGCGGAGATGCTCGCCGAGGGCCGCACCGGCTCGGTGGTCACCCTGATCTGCGACGCCGGCGACCGCTACGCCGACACCTACTACGCCGACGACTGGGTGGCCGCCCAGGGGCTCGACCTGGGCCCGCACCTGGCGACGATCGAGCGCTTCCTCGCCGACGGCGCCTGGCCGGCCTGACCCGCGGCGGCACGTCCGGCCGGCCGACTCCGGCACGGGGCCAGGTAGTCAGCGCGGGTCGACGCGCTCGGCCAACCCCGGGTAGCGCACCACGTAGCCGTCGGCGTCGAGGTCGATGTCGGCGGTGAACGTGTCGCTGGTGAAGCGGACCCGGCCGGGGCCGAGCGGCGTGTAGACCTGCTCGGCGGGCACCACCATTAGGCTGGGCACCAGCACCCAGGCGACGGCGACCCGGTGCGGCGTGTCGGCCGGCGCGCGGGGCAACCCGAGACGGTGCACCGGCAGGGCGTTGAACAGCGGCGAACCGCCGAGGTCGACGTCCAGCGCCTCGGCCAGCCGGTCCGGGTCGTCCGTGCCGGGCAGCCCGGCGGGTGGATGGCCGGCGGCCCGCAGCGCCGCGTCCAGGTCGCCCTGCTCGCCGGTGGTCACCCGCCACCGGTCGCCGGCCCGTTCCAGGCGTACGCTCCGCCGCCACCCGGAGCCCTCCACCTCGACCTCGGCCCGGGCGGTCACCCACTGCGGGTCGGTGGTGAGCTGGTAGCGACAGGTGTAGGGGACCGGGTCGACAGCCGTGAGCGTGCCCCGAGCGGTCAGCCCCCGGCCGTCGTCGAACAGCGCGTGCTCCGTGCCGGCGGTGTCCGCCCGCGTCCAGAAGAGCGACTTCGGCATGGTCGGCATGAGCCGGACGTTACGCGACGCGACCGACACCGGCAGCGGATGCGAAAACGCCGCCGTGGAGCGTGGGCTCCGCGACGGCGTTCCGGTCGGTGCTCGTGATCAGTGGGTACGCGACGGCGGTCGCCCGCCGAAGCCCCGCCGCTCGTCGCGCGGCCGGTCGTCGCGACCCCGGCCCTCGGGCCGGAAGCCGCTCCGGTCGCCGAAGCGCCGCTCGCCGCGCTCGCCGTAGCCGCGTCCCTCGGTGGGCCGGTCGCCGTAGCGGCGCTCGCCCTGCGGTCGATCGCCGTAGCCCCGGCTGTCGGTGGGCCGGTCGCCGTAGCCGCGCCCCTCCGTGGGCCGGTCGCCGTAGCGGCGCTCGCCCTGGGGCCGGTCGCCGTAGCCGCGGCGGTCGCCCTGCGGCCGGTCGCCGTAGCGGCGCTCGCCGCGCCCGTCCCGGTCGCTGTAGCCGCGTCCCTCGGTGGGCCGGTCGCCGTAGCGGCGCTCGCCCTGGGGGCGGTCGCCGTAGCCGCGCTCGCCGTGCGGCCGGTCGCCGTAGCGGCGCTCGCCCCGGTCCGCGAAGCCCCGCTCGCCGTAGCCGCGTCCCTCGGTGGGCCGATCGCCGTAGCGGCGCTCGCCCTGGGGGCGGTCGCCGTAGCGGCGCGGGCCGCCCGGCCGGTCGCCGTGCCGGCGCGGCTCCTCGGGCTCGTTGCGGACCGGGACGCCGCTCGGCTCGCGGGCGCCGGTCAGCTCGGCGAGCGCCGGGTCGCCGGCGCGCACCCGGGTCTCGGCCGGCGCCACGCCGGCCTTCTCCAGCATGGCGAGGGTCGTCCGGCGTTGCTTCGGCAGCACCAGCGTGGCGACCGCGCCCGACTCCCCGGCCCGAGCGGTACGCCCCGCGCGGTGCAGGTAGTCCTTCGGGTCCTTCGGCGGGTCGACGTGCAGCACCAGCGAGACGCCGTCCACGTGGATGCCCCGGGCCGCCACGTCCGTGGCGACCAGGACGTTCATTCGACCCTCACGGAACTCGGCCAGCGTGCGGGTACGCATCCGCTGCGTCTTGCCGCCGTGCAGGCCACCCGCGCGTACGCCCACGGCGGCGAGCTGCTCGACCAGCCGGTCGACGCCGAGCTGGGTGCGGGCGAAGACCATGGTCCGCCCGTCCCGGGCCGCGATGGACGCCGCTACCGGGAACTTGTCGTGCGGCGGGATCAGCAGCATGTGGTGGTCCATGGTGGACACCGATGCGGTGGACGGGGCGGTCGAGTGGGTCACCGGATCGGTCATGAACCGCTTGACCAGCGCGTCGACGTCACCGTCCAGAGTGGCCGAGAAGAGCAGCCGCTGGGTGCCCGCCGGCGTCTTCGCCAGCAGCTCGGTGACCTCGGGCAGGAAGCCCATGTCGGCCATCTGGTCGGCCTCGTCGAGGACCGTGATCTCCACGTCGTCCAGGTGGCACACGCCCCGGGCGATCAGGTCGCCCAGCCGGCCCGGGGTGGCCACGACGATCTCCACGCCGCGCCGCAGGGCGTCGATCTGCCGGTCGTACGGCACGCCGCCGACGGCGGTCTTCAGGAACACGCCGACGGCCTTGCCGAGCGGCAGCAGCGCGTCGTTGACCTGCATGGCGAGCTCGCGGGTCGGCACCAGGACCAGGGCCCGCGGGTGCAGCGGCCGGGCCCGCTCGCCGTCGGCCACCCGGGCCAGCAGCGGCAGGCCGAAGGCCAGGGTCTTGCCGGAGCCGGTCTGGCCCCGACCGAGGACGTCCCGGCCGGCGAGCGCGTCCGGCATGGTGGCGCGCTGGATCTCGAACGGGGCGGTGATGCCCTGCCGGGCGAGCGCGCGGACCAGCGGCTGGGGCAGCCCCAGCGTGGCGAAGTCGGTGGCCTCGGCCGGCACCGGTGCGGCGGAGTCCTGCGGGGTGGCGTCCCGCTCGACGAGGGCCTGCGCGTCGGCGGTGTCGAGGGCGGGCGGAAACGTGCTGGGTTCAGCAAACGCGGTCAAGAAATGCCTTTCGAGCGGGGCGCATCTTCGCGTCGGCCTGCCGCAGCTGAACGCCGCCGAATCGCCCGCAAGATCGCCCATGGGCGCGCATGACGCGCGCCGGGTCAGTGATCTCCACCAGTGTACGGCGGAGCGGCGAACCCGCCACCGCACCACGGATCGGTAGTGGGCGGGCTCACCATGGTCGTCGCCGGGCGGCTCACTTGGTCAGGACGCCGCCCACCAGACCGCCCACGGTGTCGGTGGCCAGCAGGACGACCAGCACGCTGATCGCCACGAGCAGACCCAGCGAGGCGGCCAGGACGATCATGACCCTGGCCGTGCTGGACCGCTCCTCGGTGGGGGTCTCCGTCCAGCCCTGGGCCAGGATGTGCCCGGTCAACGAGCCGGAGTTCTCCTGCGGGTTGGTCGGGAAGGAGACGGTGGCGAAGCCCGGGCCTTCCGAGCCGGCACCGTAGATCGTGCCCAGGTCGGTCCCGCCGTCGAAGCGCCCGGCGGGGGCGGCGTCGGGCCGCCCGCCCGGCGCCGCCGGGCCTCCGCCACGACCCGCGTCGGCGGGGCGATCGGTCAGCCGGCGTGCCTCCCCGGGGGCCGTGGCCGGCTCGGTGCCGCCCGGCCGGCGGTCACCGGGGCTGGTCGGCGCCGGCCAGGTCGGCAGCGCGGGAGCGGGTACGGGCCCCGCGGAGACCGGCGGCGCGGACGCCGGCGGGGCGGAGGCCTGCGGCGCGGCGAACGGCGGCGCGGACGCTGGCGGGGTGGAGAGCAGCGGCGGGGAGGCCGACGGCGTGGTGAACGACAACGACGGCGCGGACGCTGGCGGGGCAGAGACAGACGGGACCGGGGACGCCGGCGGGCTCGCGGGCGCTGCCGGCGGGGCCGGGACGGGCGCGGTGGCCGTGGCGGGCGGCGGCGGGAACGGCGGCGCCGGCATCGGGCCGGGCGGTGGCGGCGGGGCGGGCACCGGCGGCCCGGGCGGCGGCGTCGGCGGACCCGGCACGGGCGGCACCGGGCCCGGTGGGGTGGGCCCCGGCCGGGGCGGCGTCGGGACGGGGATCGGCGGGGTCGGGACCGGCGGGGCCGGGGTCGGGACCGGCGGGGCCGGGGACGGCGGGGTCGGGCCGGGCACCGGCGGCACGGGGGCCGGCGCCGGCTCGGGCTCCGGCACCGGCGGCTTGGGCGGCTGTGCCGGTTCCGGCGGCTGGGCGGGCTCCGGCGGCTCCGGGTTGACCGGCGCCGCCCGGTAGACCCTCGCCTCGCCCGTGGTCGACCGGATGGCCGAGGCCTCGTCGGCGGAGACCCGTCGCATCCCGGGCACGGCGGCGCTGGCCCGGGCCGCCGCGGCCCGCTGCTCGGGGACCGGCGTGCCGGCCGGAGCGGCAGCACCGGTGGCCCGGTAGGTGGTGCCGGCGGTCGGGCGGGCCGGCGGTGCCGCGTCGCCCCTGCCGGGCGCGGCCGCGGTGGCCACGCTCACCCGGCCCCGGGCGGGCTGTCGGCGTACGTCGTCGGCGGGCGGCTCCGTCGACGGCCCCGACGTGCCCGCGGAGCCGGTGCCCGACGCCGGGCTGCCGTCGGCCGAGGTCGCGATGGACCCGCCGGTGGGCGCCGGGGCGTCGGCGCGGCTCCGGTCGGGCGTGGATCCGTGGTCGACCGGCTCCGCCGGAACCTCTTGCTCGGCCATGCTCGCCCTCCGCGCCGCGCTCGCGCCCGGATCCGCGACGTCGGACCGGGCGTGCCTGACTGTCACCGTGCCATATTCCGGCCCGGCGGCACAGCCGGAGTGCGTTCCGGGCCCCTGGCCCGTGGCGACCGGCGTCGGCGCGCCGGGCGGAGCCGGCGCGTCCCGGTCAGCTACCCGTGCTGGCCGAGGTGGTGGCTGACGTGCTGCCCTCCGGGTCGGTGCTGCTCGCCGCCGTGGTCGGCGCCACGCTGCCGGACGTGGCGCTCGGCTCCGACGAGGCCGAGCGGCTCGCCGCCGGCGACGACCCGGTCGAGGACGGCGACGGCGAGGTCGACGCACTGGGCGAGGTCGTGGGCGACGGCGAACCGGTGGGGGTCGCCGAGGGCGAGGTCGACGGGGACGGCGACGGGGAGGTGGGCTTCGGGGTCGGCTTGGGGCTCTCCGTCGGCTTCGGCGAGGGCGGCTTGCTCTGCGTCGGCGACGGCGACGGGGTGCTCGTCGGCGCGGGCACCGCCCCGATCACCCGGGTGGCGGCGTAGAGCCGGGACCAGCGCACCGTGGAGATCTTGACGACGTCGCCGGTGGTCGGCGCGTGGATCATCTTGCCGCCGCCGACGTACATGCCCATGTGGTGGATCGTCGTCCAGCTCGTGCCGGAGGCGAAGAAGAGCAGGTCACCGGGGAGCAGCGCGCTGCGGGACACGGTGCGGGACCGGGTGGCGTAGTACTGGTCCCGGGAGACCCGGGGCAGCCCGTAGTAGCCCGCCGACCGGTAGGCGGCGTAGATCAGGCCGGAGCAGTCGAACCGGTCCGGCCCCTCGGCGGCCCACAGGTAGGGGTCGCCGAGCTGCGCCTTGGCGTACGCCAGGGCCTTCAGAGCCGTGGGGTGGGCGGCCAGGCCGTTGGCGGTCTCGTTGCCGACGTAGCCGGCGCCGAGCTGCTGGTCGAGGGCCTCCTGCTGGCGCTCCAGCTCGATGAGCTGCGCGGCGTTGTCCCGGCGCAGCTTGGCCAGCTTCGCTTCGGCGTCGCGCAGGGCCTTCTCGCCGGCGGCGTATTCCGTCTGGGCGCCCTTGAGTCGGGACTCGGCCGAGACCAGTGCCTGGCCGGCCACCTGCTCGCCGGTGCGGGCCCGGGACAGCTCGCCCTCGGCGGCGGTGGTGCCGCCCTCGGCCTTCTCGCCGCGGATGATCCGGGAGAGCCGGCTCAGCTCGTGCAGGTCGTTGGCGAACTCGCCGGGCGGGAGGGCGGCGGCGGCCTTGAACGCGCCCGCGGCGGCGGCGTCGGCGCCCTCCTGGGCGCGGGCCAGCGCGTCCCGGGCGAGTGCGAGGTCGCGTTCGGCGGTGGCCCGCTGGCCCTCGGCCTCGGTGCGCTTCTGCAGCAGCACGAGCAGTTGGTCGCGGAGCTGCCCGACCTGGGCCTCGGCGGCGTAGATCTGGGTGGCGAGCGGGCCGTCGATCAGGTTGCCGGCCGGCACGCCCGGCACCCCGCCGAGGCCCGGCGCCCCGGTGACGGGCGCGCCGCCGGGGAGCTGGAGCTGACCGGTGACGGCCGGCCGGAGGCCGGTGTCGGGGACGCTGGTGGGCAGCGCCGGGTCGGCGTGGACCGGGTTGGCGAGGACCGTGGCGGCGACGGCTCCGAGCAGGGCGGACCAGAGCGCCGGACGCAGTACCGGCGAGACCACCGGGCTCCGTCGTCGCTGCCGTCGCCCGCGCCCGCTGTCGACCATTCCGCTCCCCGTCCGGCGTGGTGTCGCCGCGTCAGGGTGGACGCGGCCGTGAGGACGCTACCAGTGTGTGGCGAACGTCCCATCCTGTCTTACCTCACCCACGCAGCCATGTCGATGCGTCGAGAGGTAACGGGAGGCTGAGAGTTCGGTGAACCGGCCCACGGGGGCCGACCGTGCTGCGGCGGCGTCGGCAGGTGGACGTAGGCTCGATTCCTACCGCAGGTGGAAGGGACGTGGCTTTCGATGGACGCCGGACTCAAGCGTGAGCTCGAAGCGAAGGTGTACGCCGGCGAGCGGCTGACCCGCGAGGACGGCATCGCCCTCTACGACAGCGACGACCTGACGTGGCTGGGGCGGCTGGCCCACCACAGGCGTACGGAGCTCAACGGCGACCGGGTGATGTTCAACGTCAACCGGCACCTCAACCTCACCAACGTCTGCTCCGCCTCGTGCGCGTACTGCTCGTTCCAGCGCAAGCCGGGCGAGAAGGACGCCTACACGATGCGTATCGACGAGGCGGTCCGCAAGGCCAAGGAGATGGAGGACGAGCAGCTCACCGAGCTGCACATCGTCAACGGCCTGCACCCGACCCTGCCCTGGCGCTACTACCCGAAGGTCTTGCGCGAGCTGAAGGCGGCGCTGCCGAACGTCAAGCTCAAGGCGTTCACCGCGACCGAGGTGCAGTGGTTCGAGAAGATCAGCGGCCTGAGCGCCGACGAGATCCTCGACGAGCTGATGGACGCCGGCCTGGAGTCGCTGACCGGCGGCGGCGCGGAGATCTTCGACTGGGAGGTCCGCCAGCACATCGTCGACCACGCCTGCCACTGGGAGGACTGGTCGCGGATCCACCGCCTGGCGCACGGCAAGGGCATGAAGACGCCGTCGACCATGCTCTACGGCCACATCGAGGAGCCCCGGCACCGGGTGGACCACGTGCTGCGGCTGCGCGAGTTGCAGGACGAGACCGGCGGCTTCATGGTCTTCATTCCGCTGCGTTACCAGCACGACTTCGTCGACTCGGCGGACGGCAAGATCCGTAACCGGATCCAGGCGCGGACGACGATGGCCTCGCCGGCCGAGTCGCTGAAGACTTTCGCGGTCTCCCGGCTGCTCTTCGACAACGTCCCGCACGTGAAGTGCTTCTGGGTGATGCACGGCCTCTCGGTGGCCCAGCTCTCGCTCAACTTCGGCGTGGACGACCTGGACGGCTCGGTCGTCGAATACAAGATCACCCACGATGCCGACTCGTACGGCACGCCGAACACCATGCACCGGGACGACCTGCTGCACCTGATCTGGGACGCCGGCTTCCGCCCCGTCGAGCGGAACACCCGCTACGAGGTGGTCCGCGAGTACGATGCCGCCCCGTCCCTGGCCGAGCGCCGCGCCGAGCCGCAGCAGGTCTGGGCCTGAGCCGGCACGTAATCTCGTAGGCCATGACCGAGCAGCGGAGCGGGTTCCCCCGGCGTGACGCCGAGGGGCGCATCCTCACCCTGGGCGACCTGCTCGGGGTGAGCCTGGCCGGGCTGGTCATCGGCGTGCTGGCGGTGGTGCTGTTCGACTGGGCGTTCGCGCTGATCGGCAGCGGTGACTTCGGCCGGGCCAACGGCTGGCTGGCGGTCATCCTGCCGGCCTGGCTGTTCTGGGACGACTTCCGGGCCTGGGAGTTCGGGGCGGCCCGGGTGGTGGCGGCGCTCGTGGCGGGCGCGGTGGGGCTGGTCGCCGGGCTGGTGGTGGCCGGCCTGGCCGCCGGGCTCGCCCCGCTGGTCTCCGGCGGGCTGGGCGCGGCGGCGTTCACCCTCGGGTACGCGGTCGTCTGGTTCCACGGCGTCCACTGGCTGGCCCGCCGGACGGGCTGAACCTTCCGCCGGGGCCACCCCGGCGGCGGAGAACGGAGTGCGCAACGTGAGCGCGGCGGTCAAGTACACGCTGGGCCGGATCGGGCTGTTCGTCGCCGTGCTGGCGGCCCTCTGGCTGGTCGACATGAACCTCTTCGTCAAGCTGATGCTGGCGCTGGCCTTCTCGGCCGCCGCCTCGTTCTTCCTGCTCAAGGGCTGGCGGGACGAGATGGCGGTGGAGATGGCCGAGGCCGCCGAGCGGCGCCGCACCGAGAAGGAGCGTCTCCGCTCCGCCCTCGCCGGCGACGACCAGGGCCCGGACGGCCCCGCCGCCGAGAAGTGACGAGGGGCTCGCGCCCCGGGGTGGACCCGGGTGACGCGAACCCCTCGACCGTGCCGTCGGGCCGTCAGATCACCAGTTGGTGGAGCCTTCGACCGTCGGCCACGGCATCCGCTCGGGCTTGATCAGGTAGACGACGCCGCCGGAGCCGCCGGAGACCCCGCCGCTGGCGTTGATTCGCTTGGTCCGCAGCCAGATCTGCTCGAACTGCTCGCGCGGGTAGACGTTGCGCACCGCCTCGTTGCTGGACGAGGCGGGGTCGTTCACGATCACGTCGCCCTCGGCGGTGAAGCCGACGATTACGAACAGGTGCCCCGAGGTGCCGTAGCCCGCGCCGTCCAGCTCGCTGGCCAGGAAGGACTGGCTGGTCACCACCGGGATGCCGGCGGCGATGAAGCGCTCCACCTCGTCCAGCGAGTGCAGCCGGGTGACCCGCGCCTCCAGGCCGGGGAAGCTGGCCGCGTACGCGGTGTTGAACGGCCAGTTGCCGGCGCCGTCGTACTGGTAGTCGTAGACCATCCGGGCGGCGTGGTTGACCGTCGGGTCCGGGTAGGTCGGGTCGACCCAGGCGGTGTCCTCCTCGGACGCCTTCCGGCCCCAGTACTCGATCACCATCGTGGTGGAGGTGGGGGAGCACCAGGCCTGGCCGCCGCCGTCGTACTCGGGGTAGTGGCCGGTGTGGATGTTCTGCGAGTAGCGGGGGACGTCGAGTTCCCGGCCCCAGGCGATGCCGCCGGCGCTCGGCTCGACGGTGAACCGGTCGGGCACGTTCGAGCTCATCGCGCCCAGCGTGTGCACCACCGGGGCGGCGTGCTGTCCCGGCGCCCGGTAGAGGGTCAGCCGCAGCTGGTACGCCCGCAGCAGCACCCCGACGGAGGCGTCGTCGATGCTGAAGGTGTCGGTCCAGATGGTCGACCAGGGGTCGCCCTGCCGGTTGACGCTGGTGCGCTTGATGTCGGCGTCGCCGGAGGCCCACCGCCCCATCACGTACCACTTGGTCTGGACGCCGGTGTTGTAGGTGCCCTGCATCTCCACCTGGATCCAGGTGCCGGCCGGGGTGTCCGCGTTCCACGAGGCGATCAGCTCGGTGGCGTCGAACCCGACCTGGGTGACCGGGGAGGTCCAGGTCGCGTACTCCCAGCTCTTGGTGACGCCGGTGTGCGGGTCGGTGTAGTCGGTGGTGCCGAGCGGCGTGGCCAGGGTGACGCCCGGCCGGAGGCCGGGGACGGCCCGCGTGCCGGCGTGGCTGCCCTGACGCCAGTCGGGGTAGCGGGTCCAGTCCTGGAAGGTGATCTGCTCGTCGTGGACCACCGGTCGGGTGGTCGCCGAGGCGGCGACGGGCGCGGCGACGGCGGGTGCCGCGGTGCCGAGAAGGGTGAGCGCGGTGGCGGCCGCGAGGGTGGCCGCGCGCAGGCGTGGTCTGGACATGGGTCCTCCGCAGAGACAGGCGGATCGTTGCCGGTCAGTGTCCCGCTTGGAAGGAACTTTCGCCAGAGGTCGACGGTTGGAAAATCCTTGCCGGTGTGAGGATCAGGATGGCATGCAACAAGGCAGCGATGAATGTTGATATGACCATGTGGGCGGTGGTGGAGTGTCCTCCACCGAGCGGGATCTTCTCCCGCCCCCCGAGGAGGTTGTCCATGGCCTTCCGCAAGCCCGCCCTCCGCCGCCTGGCGCTCGCTGTCGCCGCCGGGTTCGGCCTGCTCACCGTCGCCGCCGCGCCGGCCACCGCCCGGCCCGCACCCGAGCCCGCCGCCGACTCCCCGGCGGCGTCCTACCGGGTGCTCGGTCCGCGTACGGTGGCCGACCGCACCGCGGTCGCCGGCACCGGCGCCGCCATCGACTACGTCGAGCACGGCGTGCTGAACGTCTCGGCCACCCCCGCCGAGGCGGCGGCGATCACCCGGCTCGGCTTCCGGCTGGAGGCGGTTCCGGCCCCGTCGACCGACGGCCACAGCCACGCCGAGGGGGACGTCGGCACGACCGCCTTCCCGCCCGCCGACTCCAACTACCACGACTACGCGGAGCTGACCGCCGTGGTCAACCAGGTGGTCGCGGACCATCCCTCGATCGCCCGGAAGATCAGCATCGGCTCCTCATACGAGGGGCGCGACCTGATGGCGGTGAAGATCTCCGACAACGTCGGCACCGACGAGGCCGAGCCGGAGATCCTGTTCAACTCGCAGCAGCACGCCCGCGAGCACCTGACCGTCGAGATGGCGATCTACCTGCTCAACCTCTTCACCGACAGCTACGGCACCGACTCCCGGATCACCGACATCGTCAACGGCCGGGAGATCTGGATCGTGCCGACGGTCAACCCGGACGGCAGCGAGTACGACATCGCCACCGGCTCCTACCGCTCCTGGCGCAAGAACCGGCAGCCGAACAGCGGCTCGTCGTACGTGGGCACCGACCTGAACCGCAACTGGTCCTACCAGTGGGGCTGCTGCGGCGGCTCGTCCGGCTCGACCTCGTCGGAGACCTACCGGGGCCCGTCGGCGTTCTCCGCCCCGGAGACCCAGGCGCTGCGCAACTTCGTCAACAGCCGGGTGGTCGGCGGCACGCAGCAGATCAAGGCCAACATCGACTTCCACACGTACTCGGAGCTGGTGCTCTGGCCGTTCGGCTACACGTACAACAACACCGCTCCCGGCATGAGCGCCGACCAGTACAGCACCTTCGCCACCCTCGGTCAGCAGATGGCGAACACCAACGGCTACACCCCGCAGCAGTCCAGCGACCTCTACATCACCGACGGCGACAGCATCGACTGGATGTGGGGGCAGCACGGCATCTGGGCGTACACCTTCGAGATGTACCCGGGCTCGTCCCTCGGCGGCGGCTTCTACCCGCCCGACGAGGTGATCCCCGCCCAGACCTCGCGCAACCGGGAGGCGGTGCTGCTGCTCAGCGAGTACGCCGACTGCCCGTACCGGGTCATCGGCAAGGAGGCGCAGTACTGCGGCGGTGGCGGCGGCACCACGGTCTGGTCGGACACCTTCGAGACGGCCACCGGGTGGACCACCAACCCGAACGGCACCGACACCGCGACCCTCGGGGCGTGGGAGCGGGGCGCCGCCCAGGCGACCACCTCCAGCGGCGCCAAGCAGCTCACCCCGTACGGCGGGAGCAACGACCTGGTCACCGGCCGGCTGGCGGGCACCGGGGCGGGCGACTACGACGTCGACGGCGGCGTGACCAGCGCCCGGTCGCCGGCGGTGACCCTGCCGTCCTCTGGCACGCTGACGCTCTCGCTGGCCTGGTACCTGGCGCACGGGTCGAACGCCTCGTCGGCCGACTACTTCCGGGTCAGCGTGGTGCACAACGGCGGCACCACGGCCCTGTTCACGCAGTCCGGGGCGGCCACCAACCGCGACGGCGCCTGGGCGGTGGCGAACGTCAACCTCACCCCGTACGCCGGCCAGTCGGTGCGGATCCTGGTCGAGGCGGCGGACGCCTCGGGTGCGAGCCTGGTCGAGGCGGCTGTGGACAACGTCACCATCACGAGTTCCTGAGCCCGGTGGGGCCCCGCCCCGCCCCCGGCGGGGCCCCACCACCCCCCAGCACGCGTCGATCCAGGGCATATCGCTGCTGTTGTAGATCAACAAGCGCCGATGCGACCTGGATCGACGAGGCACGTCCGGGGCGTGCGCTACGGTTCTACCGACCACTAGCAGCGAAGCCGGTGCGAAACCGGCGCTGTCCCGCAACTGTGATGCCCCACCACTCCCGGCCGAGGCCGGGCGCGGCGGGGACGAGCCAGGTCGCCTGCGTCAGTGGTCGCGACTCGCGCTCTCGAGGAAGGGCGCCTCGCGGACGGGCGCACGGGTCCCTGTCGGCGAAGCACCACGCTCCTCGACCGACAGGAGGACAGATGCTCAGACGTACCCCCCGGTTCTTCGCCGCGACCCTCGCGGTGGCCGCACTGGCCCTCGGGGCCTGCGCCGAGAAGACCACCGACACGCCCGCCGCCGGCGGCAGCTCCGCGGCGGCCGCCTACCCGGTCACCGTCGGCAAGCTCACCCTCGACAAGCGGCCCGAGAAGATCGTGTCGCTGTCGCCCTCGGCCACCGAGATGCTCTTCGCCATCGGGGCCGGCAAGCAGGTGACGGCCGCCGACGACAACTCGAACTACCCGCCGGACGCGCCGAAGACCGACCTCTCCGGCTTCTCGCCGAACGCCGAGGCGATCGCCGGCAAGAGCCCCGACCTGGTGGTGCTCTCGGACGACCGCAACAAGATCGTCGAGCAGCTCACGACGCTGAAGATCCCGGTCTACCTCACCCCGGCCGCGACCACGCTGGACGACTCGTACCGGCAGATCACCGAGCTGGGCGCGCTCACCGGCCACGCGGGCGAGGCGGCCGACGTCACCAAGCGGATGAAGGACGACATCACCAAGCTGGTCGCCGGCCTGCCGCAGCGCGCCGAGAAGCTGACCTACTACCACGAGCTCGGCCCGGAGCTGTACACCGCCACCAGCAAGACCTTCATCGGCTCGCTCTACGCCATGGCCGGCCTGGAGAACATCGCCGACCCGGCCGACGCCGACGGCAAGAACGGCGGCTACCCGCAGCTGTCGCAGGAGGTCATCGTCAAGGCGGACCCGGACTTCGTCTTCCTCGCCGACACCAAGTGCTGCCAGCAGAGCGCGGAGACGGTCAAGGCGCGCGCCGGCTGGGCGGGCATCACCGCGGTCAAGGGCAACCAGGTCGTCGCGCTCGACGACGACGTCGCCTCGCGCTGGGGCCCCCGCGTCGTGGACCTGCTCCGGGCCATCATCGACGCGGTCGCCAAGGTGCCCGCGTGAGCCGCGCCCGTCGATGACCAAGGCCCTCGACACGGCACGACCCACCCGGCGGGCCGGGACGCTACCCGCGTCCCGGCCCGCCGGGCTGCGGCCGCGCTGGCTCGTGGCCGGCGTCGCCGCCGTGCTGGTCGCCCTGGTCGCCGGGGTGTCGCTCGGCCCGGTCAGCCTGCCGCCGGGCAGCGTCGCGGCCGAGCTGCTCAACCTCGTCCCCGGGGTACGCATCGACAGCGGGCTGACCGAGCGGGAGATCGCCATCGTCACCGAGCTGCGGCTGCCCCGGGTGGTGCTCGGCCTGCTGGTCGGCGGGCTGCTCGCCCTGGCCGGCGGCTGCTACCAGGGCGTGTTCCGCAACCCGCTGGCCGACCCGTACCTGCTCGGGGTGGCGGCCGGCGCCGGGCTGGCGGTCACCGCCGTGATCACCCTCGGGGTGGGGGCGGGCGGCGCACTCACCGGGCTGCCGCTCACCATCCCGCTGGCCGCCTTCGTCGGCGCGCTCGGCGCGGTGGCGATGACCTACCTGCTCGGGGCGTCCGGCGGGCGCGCCCGCTCCACGGCGACGCTGATCCTGGCCGGGGTGGCCGTCTCCGCGTTCCTCTCCGCCGGGCAGACCTACCTGCTGCAACGCAACTCCGACAGCATCCAGCAGGTCTACTCCTGGCTGCTCGGGCGGCTCGCCACCGCCGGCTGGCACGACGTCCGGCTGGTGCTGCCGTACTTCCTCCTCACCGCCCTGGTGGTGCTGCTGCACCGGCGGGAGCTGGACGTGCTCTCCGTCGGCGACGACGAGGCCACCGGCCTCGGGCTGCACCCGCAGCGGTCCCGCTACCTGCTGATCGCCGCCGCCTCGCTCGGCACCGCCGCCGCGGTCTCCGCCTCCGGGCTGATCGGCTTCGTCGGGATCATCGTGCCGCACACCGTACGGCTGCTGGCCGGATCGAGCTACCGGGTGATCCTGCCGCTCTCGCTGCTCTTCGGCGGCGCCTTCCTGGCCCTGACGGACGTGGTCGCGCGTACCGTCGCCGCCCCGGCGGAGGTGCCGATCGGCGTGGTCACCGCGCTGCTCGGCGGCCCGTTCTTCGTCCTGGTCCTGCGTACCTCCCGGCGGGTGCTCGGATGAGCGCGCGACGTGCGCCGGCGCCGCGGCCGGCGGACGGCGGTGACCGGACGACCGGGCCCGCCGTCCCCGCCGTCGAGGTCCGCGACCTGCACGTCCGCCTCGACGGCACGCCGATCCTCGGCGGCGTCGACCTGACCGTCGCCCCGGGCGAGTGGGTCACCGTGATCGGCCCGAACGGTGCCGGGAAGTCGACCCTGCTGCGCGCCGTCGGCGGCCTGCTGCCCGCGCCGGGCGCCATCTCCCTCTTCGGTACGCCGAGCGAGGCGCTGCGCCGCCGCGACCGGGCCCGGGTGGTGGCGACCGTGGCGCAGTCCCCGGTCGTGCCGGCCGGCATGTCGGTGCTCGACTACGTGCTGCTGGGCCGCACCCCGTACATCCCGCCGCTGGGCCGGGAGTCGGCCGCCGACCTGGCCGCCGCGTACGACGTGCTCGACGGGCTGGACCTGACCGGGTTCCAGGACCGGGAGCTGGCCACCCTCTCCGGCGGCGAGCGGCAGCGGGTCTTCCTGGCCCGGGCGCTGGCCCAGGGCGCGACCCTGCTGCTGCTGGACGAGCCGACCAGCGCCCTGGACATCGGCCATCAGCAGGAGGTGCTGGAGCTGGTCGACCGGCTCCGCCGCGAGCACGGCCTGACCGTGCTCGCCACCATGCACGACCTCTCGATAGCCGGCGAGTACGCCGACCGCATGGTGCTCCTCGCCGACGGCAGGGTGGTGGCCGCCGGCACCCCGCGCGAGGTGCTGACCGAGCAGCTCCTCGCCACCTGGTACCGCGCCGCCGTCCGCGTCGTCGACGGCGACCACGGCCCCCTGGTAGTCCCCGTCCGGCCCCACCCACGCCCCTGACCCCCTCCCCTGACCCCCTCCCGCCCTTCCCGCCCCCGCTCCTGCCGTTGATCATGAAGTTGTTGTCGCCCCGCCCGGCGTGTCGCCGCAACAACCTCATGATCAACGTGGGTGGGCGGGGTGGGGGTGGGTGGGTTAGGGGCGGGTGAGGATGTTGAAGAGGGCGCCGTGGGGGTCTCGGAGGGCGGCGAAGCGGCCCGCCGGGGCGTCCTGGGGCGGGACCAGGATCGTGCCGCCCAGCTCGGCGGCGCGGGCGGCGGCCGCGTCGGCGTCGGCCACCGCGAAGTACACCGACCAGTACGCGGGCGTGTCCGCCGGGAACCCGTCGCCCAGCGGCGGCACCATGCCGGCCACGATCCGGGTGCCGAGCCGCCAGCCGGTGTAGGTGATCGGGCCTGCCGGCTGGTCGTCCGGGTGCCAGCCGAAGACCAGCTCATAGAAGACCTTGGCGCCGTCCGGGTCGGGGGTGACCAGTTCGGTCCAGGTCAGCGCGCCCGGGGTGTCGAACACCTCGGCCCCCGGCATCGCCATCGGCTGCCAGACGCTGAAGGCGGCCCCGGCCGGGTCGGTGAAGACCGCCATCCGCCCCCGGTCGAAGACCTCGAACGGCGGCACCACCACCTGCCCGCCGGCCCGCTCGACCCGGCCGGCCACGAGGTCCGCGTCGTCCGTCGCCAGGTACGTCGACCAGATTGGCACCTGGTCGGGGATGGCCGGCGGTCCCGCGCCCGCCACCGCCCGTCCGCCGAGCAGGAAGACCGTGTAGCCGCCCGCCTCGGGCTCCGGGTCTATCCGGCCCGTCCACCCGAACAGCTCCGGGTAGAACCGTCGCGCGTCGGCGAGACCGGGGGTGGCGAGGTCGGCCCAGCAGGGCGTGCCCGGCGGGACGGTGCTCACGTCGACCCCTCTCGGCGGGGGGCGACCACGACGCGCCCCTGCCGGCATCGTGGCACCGACCCGCCGCGCCACGGGGCGGATCGGACGAAACGTCAGCTGAACCGTCGACCCTCGTCGCGCCGGCACGCCCACGCGCCAGCGCCGTCAGCAGCGCCACCCGGACCACGAGCATGCCCATCGACAGCGGTTCGGCGGACAGCGGGGCGTCGCCGGCCGCTGGCCCGGCTACCTGTGAACCAATCCACCCCCGTGGGGCCGCCGATGGCTGAAACCGTCGCCGGCCGTCGTGCGCCTGTACGGTGTCGCCCGCTTCGACGGCGGGCGGGAGCGGAGTGGGCATGACAGGCCGGACAACGCTCGCGGACGTCGCGGACGACGTCTTCGGGACGACGTACGAGCGGCATTTCCGCGGGATGGTGGCGTTCGCGTACCTGACCACGGGTAGCGCCGCCGCGGCGGAGGACATAGTGCAGGAGGCGTTCATCGACCTGTACCGCCGCCGCGCCCAGGTGCGGGAACCGGAGCGCTGGCTGCGGCGGGCGGTGGCCAGCCGCTGCACCTCCTGGGTACGACGGCGCATCCTCGAACGGCGGCACGCCTTCGCCGACCCGACGCGCCCGGTCACGGCGCCGCACGAGTCCGCGTCGGTACGGGCGGCGCTGCGCCGGATCCGGCCCCGGCAGCGCGCCGCGTTGTTCCTTCGCTACTACCTCGACCTGCCGGAGCGGGAGATCGCCGAGACGCTCGGCTGCCCCGCCGGCACCGTCAAGACCCTCCTGCACCGTGGACTCGCCGCCCTCAGGGAGCACCTCGATGACTGACCCGACGCAGCAGGTCCGTGACGCTTTCGACCGGTTGCTCGCCGACGAGCGGCTGCCGGTCACCCCGCTGGGCGAGATCGTCCAGCGGGCCGAGGGCCCCGCCCGACGCGGCTGGCCGGGCATCCTGGCCACCGCGCTGGCCACCGCGTTCGTGCTGGTCGTCGGGGTCGGGTTGTGGCAGGTCGGGCCGCGACTGCTCGGCGACGCCGGGCCGGGCCGGCCGCTGACCGCGATGGCGGAGCCGGAACGCGCCGATGTGCTGACCCAGTGCCGGGTGGACGGTCCGGGCGACCGACTGGTCAACGCCGTCGAGTGGCCCGACGGACGCCGAGCCGCCATCGTCGTCAACGGCACCGGAAGCGCCTACTGCCTGGCCCGTCCCGGGGGCGACCTCAGGATTTCGAGCAGCAGCCGGATGGACCCGGGGCAGGACCCGCTGTACTGCCCGCCGCGTACCTGCGCTGTTGCCGGCGGCGTAACCGTGCTCACCCTGAGCGATCTCCCCCTGGGTTACGCGAGCGTGATGGAGGGGCTCGCGCCCGAGGGCGCGACGCGCGTCCGGGTGCGGACCGACCGCGGGTACAGCGTCGAGGCGCCGGTGGTCAACGGGACGTACATCGTCCGGGCCGACAGCTGGACCACCAGCGAGGTCGAGTTCACGGAGATCACCGTGCTCGGCGCCGACGACGCGGTGCTGATGCGGGTGCCGGTGCACTGACGCGACCATCGTGGCCTGTCGTGACGAGCACGGAGCGGCGACTCACCGAGATCCGGGGCGGTGTGCCCTCGCGCCCGCACACCGCCCGGGCGACCGCCGCGCTCACCGTCGACCACGTCGACAGAGGGCCGGTCAGCCGAGCGGTGCGGGCAGTGGCGCGGCGTGCAGCACGGCGAGGCGGGAGACGGCCCGGGTGAGCACCACGTAGAGCCGGTGCAGGCCGCGCGGCTCGGCCGCCACGATCGCCGCCGGCTCGACGACGATGACGTGGTCGTACTCCAGGCCCTTGACCAGGGTCGCGGGCACCACCGTGACGCGCGCCGCGGCGGCCGGGTCGTCGACGGTCGCGGTCTCGAGCCCGGCGGCGGCGAGGGCGGCCCGCAGCCCGTCGACCGCGTCGTCGGCGGCGATCACCGCGACCGAGCCGTCGAACGCCAGCGCCGCGCGCACCTCGGCCACCGTCGCGGCGGTCAGGTCGGCGACGGTACGCACGTCGAGCGCGCCGTCGCGGCGCAGCGACTCCGCCGGCGGCACGTCGACGGCGAGCGCCGGCAGCAGCCGGTTGGCGAACGCGACCACGGCGGCGGGCACCCGGAAGCCGACCGTCAGCGGGACCACCACCGCGTCCGGCTTGCCCAGGTGGCGCAGGGACTCCCGCCAGTCGGCGGCGGCCCACGGTGCGGTGCCCTGGGCCAGGTCGCCGAGGAGCGTGATCGACCCGTGCTCGCTGCGTCGGGCGATCACCCGGCACTGCATGGGCGACAGGTCCTGCGCCTCGTCGACCACCACGTGGCCGAAGCCGGCCGGCCGCTCGACCAGCCCGGCCGCCTCGTCGATCAGCACCGCGTCCGCCGCCGTCCACTTCGTGGCCTTCGGGGTGCGCCCGAGCTTCGTCCCCGCTGCCGCGGCGCGACGCGCCGGACGCGGGGCATCCGCGCCGCCTGCCGCCACCAGGTCGGGCGTCCCGCGCAGCAGCGCCTGCTCGTCGGCGGTCAGCAACCCGTCGGCGCTGGCGGCCAGCAGTTCGGCGTCGGTGAGCAGCCGGTGGACCAGCCCTTCCGGGGTGAGCGCCGGCCAGACCGCGTCGAGGAAGGCGGCGACCGGCGCGCACCTGCCCATCCGGCGCAGCCAGGCGTCGCTCGGCGACTCGGCCCGCCGCGCCTCGGCCTGCCGCTGGAGCAGAGCCACCACCCGGGCCCGGACGCGTTCCCGCCCGGTGGCGTACGGCAACCGCTCCCGGCGGGTCTCCTCGACCAGCCGGTGCAGCGGGTCCAGCCCGATCCGCCAGCGGTAGGAGCCGTCCGAGACCATGATCGGCTCGGTCGGCTCGCCGATGTGCGCGTCGATCGCCCGGCGCAGCACCTCGGCCATCCGCACGTCGTGCTTGACGGCCGCCGCCGCCGGGTCGTCGACCGCCCGCACCGGCACCCGGGCGACCAGGTCCTCCACCGTGGCCTGCTCGACCTCGACCTCGCCGAGCGCCGGCAGCACCGCCGCGATGTACGACAGGAAGGCCCGGTTCGGCCCGACGATCAGCACACCCGCGCGGCGCAGCCGCTCCCGGTGCAGGTAGAGCAGGTAAGCGGCCCGGTGCAGGCCGACCGCCGTCTTTCCGGTGCCCGGCGCGCCCTGCACGCAGATCGAGTCGGCCAGGTCGGCCCGGACCAACTCGTCCTGCTCCGGCTGGATGGTGGCGACGATGTCGCGCATCGGCCCGACGCGGGGCCGCTCGATCTCCGCGGTCAGGATCCGGCTGGCCGTGCCAAGTTCCTCGCCCCGGTCGAGGTGCTCGTCCTCGAAGCTGGTGAGCGTTCCGCTGCTGAACCCGAAGCGGCGTCGTACCGCCACGCCCTGCGGGTCGCGGGCGCTGGCCCGGTAGAACGACCGGGAGACGGGTGCCCGCCAGTCCAGCACCAGCGGCTCGCCCCGCTCGTCGGTGACGTGCCGTCGCCCCACGTGGTAGCGCCGACCGGCGTGGTCGGGGTGCCCGGGATCCACCCCGTCGTCGCTGCCACCGGGCGTGCCATCGGCGGGTGTGCCGGCGGTGGACGGGTTGGCGGTCCAGCCGTCGGCGGCCGAGCCGGCGGCGGGTGCCGCGTCGGTGGCCGGGCCGAAGTCGAGGCGGCCGAAGAAGAGGGGCGTGGTCGGGTCGTCGGCGAGTTCGGCGACCCGGCGGGCCAGGGTGCGCCCGAGCGTCTCGGCGGCGTAGGCGTCGCCGGCCACCTGGTCGCCGGTGGCGAAGAGGGCCTGGGCGCGTTCCCGCATCCGGGCCAGGGCGGCCCGGGAGGTGGCGAGGTGCTCGCGCTCGGCGGCGAGGTCGGTGTCGAGGTGGAGGTCGACTGCGGTCACGCTGAATCCCATCGAGGTCATCTGCTGATCGCTCGCGTGTCCGGCGGGCGGATGGCCGGCCCCCGGCGCGGGACGTCCGATGCGGTGCTCACCTCACCCCGGCCGTCAAGCGACCTGCCAGCCTACGCGTACACCGGCTCCCGCTCCACCGAATTCACCGCCCTCCGGGCCCGGCGCCCATGCGCCGGTGTGCTGACCGGTCGGCGCCGCCGGCTCTGACGCACCGTCCTGCCGTTGCCGGTGGTGGTCGACGACCGGCGGCCGGGATCATGGGGGGATGACCGAGCCGCCTGCCGAGCGACCCCGGGTGACCATCAGCGATCCGCAGGTGATGCGGGCGCTGGCCCACCCGGCCCGACTCGCGATCACGGAACACCTCAGCTCGATCGAGGCCGGCGCGACCGCCACGGAGTGCGCGGAGATCGTCGGCCTGTCGCCGAGCGCCACCAGCTACCACCTGCGGGAGTTGGCGAAGGCGGGCCTGGTGGAGCAGGCGCCGAACCGCGGCGACGCGCGGGAGCGCGTCTGGCGGGTGGTCAGCCCGAGCTGGACCGTCGACGCCGGGCGCGGGACGGCGCCGGAGGCCCAGGCAGCCGAGCGTGCGCTGGTGGAGGCGTGGCTGGCCCGCGACCTGGAGCGCAGCCGCGACTGGTTGCGGCGCGCGCCCGACGAGCCGGCCGAGTGGTACGAGGCGAGCCGGCTCGCCGACTCGCAACTGCTGCTCACCGCAGCGGAGCTGAGCGAGCTGAACGAGGCGGTGGACCGCCTGTTCGAGCCGTACCGCAAACGGTCGCGGGTGGACCCGCCGGCCGGGGCGCGCACCGTCTCGGTGCACTACAAGGCGTTGCCGGTCGACTGAAAGGGGATTGCACCCGACAGATGTGAAGGATTATTTTCGAAGTATGTCCTTCACATCTGGTCCGTCGCGCTGGCCGGACGTCTGGCTCGCCACCACCGCCCGGGGCGTGGCCACCTGCGGTGACTTCCTCGCCGCCAGCACGCTCACGTTGGCGTTGCAGTCGGCCGGCGCGGGCGGGCTCGCCGTGTCCGGCCTGCTGCTCGCCGCGACCCTGCCGCTGGTGGCGTTCGCGCCGCTGACCGGCCGCCTCGCGGACCGGGTGGACAGCCGAATCCTGCTGGTGACCGCGGGGCTGGCCCAGGCCGGCATCTGCCTCACGCTCGCGTACGCCGGGCACCCGGTTCTGGTCATCGCGCTGGTGGCGCTGCTCGCCACCGGCCTCGCCGTCACCCAGCCGGTGCTCTCGGCGCTGGTGCCGGCGATGGTGCGGGCCGAGGACCTGCCCCGGGCCAGCGCGCTCAACCAGTCGGCCGGCACCCTGGGCTCGCTCGCCGGCCCGGCGCTGGCCGGGCTGCTGGTGGGCGAGTTCGGCACGCGCCTGCCGCTGCTCGTGGGCGCCGGCAGCTATCTGGCGCTGGTGGCGGCCGGGCTGCTGATCCGCACCCGCAGGGGAAGCCGTGGGTCGGCGGCGGCCGGCGACGCGGCGGTGCCCCCGGCCTGGCGGCTGCGACACGACCCGCTGCTGGTGGCGATGGTCGCCAGCGTCGCCGGGGTGTTCGGCGCCGTCGGGGCGATCAACGTGATCGAGGTGTTCTTCATCCGGGAGACGCTGGGCAGCTCGACCACGATGTACGGGCTGGTGACCGGCGCCTGGACGCTCGGCGCCCTGGCCGGCGCGTGGCTCTTCGCGCGGGTGGTCCGGCGGCTCGACCGCGATGCCGGGCTGGTCCGGGCCAGCCTGGCGCTGCTCGGCGGGTGCTGCGCGATGGTGCTGGCCTCGGCGGCCGTGCCGACGGCCCTGCTGCTGGTGCCGATCTGGTTGACCGGCGGCATCTTCAACGGCGGCAGCAACGTCTTCAACAACGTGCTGCTGGCCCGCCGGGTGCCGGAGGCGGCGCGGGGCCGCGCCTTCGCCTCCTTCGGCGCGGCGGTCCAAGGCGCCGCGATGGTCGGCTTCCTGGCCGGCGGCCTCCTGCTGGAGGCGGCCGATCCCCGGCCGCTGGTCGCCGGGTGCGGGCTGGCCGGCCTGCTGGCGGTCGCCGCCGTCTCGGTCCCCCTCCGCCGCGCGGCCCAAGCGGCCCCCGCGGCCCCCGCTGCCCCCGCGCCGACGCCCGCCGGTCCGCCGGTCGCGGACGCCGTCCCGGCCGGCACGCCCCCGGCCTCCGACGCCGCGGTGGATGCGGGGTTGGCCACTCCGACGCCGACCCGGTGAGCCCCGGGCGAGTGGCGGGGATACGGTCGGGGCATGGCTGAGCACGTCGCACGCCCCCGGGTCGGGCACATCCAGTTCCTGAACTGCCTGCCGATCTACTGGGGGCTGATGCGCTCCGGCGCCCTGATCGACGTCGACCTGCACAAGGACTCGCCGGACCGGCTGAGCGCCGCGCTGGTCGCCGGTGACCTGGACATCGGCCCGATCTCGCACGTGGAGTACCTGCGCCACGCCGACGAACTGCTGCTCCTGCCCGACCTGGCGGTCGGCAGCGACGGCCCGGTGCTGTCGGTCAACATCGTCTCCACCCGCCCGCTGGCCGAGCTCGACCACGGAAAGGTGGCGCTGGGCTCGACCTCGCGGACCGGGGTCCTCCTGGCCCAGCTCCTGCTCGGCGAGCGGTACGGGGTGAACCCCGAGTACTTCCGCTGCCCGCCGGACCTGACCCAGATGCTGCTGGAGGCCGACGCCGGGGTGCTGATCGGCGACGTGGCGCTGCGCGCGCTCTACGAGGCGCCGAAGCGCGGGCTGGAGGTCACCGACCTCGGGCAGGCGTGGCGGGGGTGGACCGGCCTGCCGATGGTCTTCGCCGTGTGGGCCGTACGCCGGGACTTCGCCGCCGCCCACCCGGGTCTGGTCAAGGAGGTGCACGACGCGTTCCTGCGTTCCCGAGACCTCTGCCTCTCGGAGCTGGACCAGGTCGCCGAGGCCGGCGCGCGCTGGGAGCCGTTCGACGCGGAGACCCTGGCGACGTACTTCCGGGCGCTGGACTTCTCGCTCGGCGACCGCCAGGTGGCCGGCCTGCGCGAGTTCGCGCGCCGCGCCGCCGCCCTCGGCGCCGCCCCGTCCCTTCCCGACACGGGCCCCGACTTCTTCACGGGCTGACCCCGCCCGCCCGCGACCGCCTCGATCGGCGGCGAGGGGTCAGACGGGGTCGCGGAGGAGGGCTTCCGTGATCTTCTGGCAGTTCTTCATGCCGTACTCGTAGCCCTTGCCGATCGGGTAGCGGACCATCACGCCCATCGTCCAGGTGTCGCCGATGGCCAGGCAGTTGATGTGCATCTCCTGCTCCCTGGTCCGGTCGATCCAACCGTTCTTGATGGCGATGGTCTTGCGCTCCGCGGCCGGGAACGCCTTACGGATGCCGAAGTCGCCCGCCCCCCGGACCAGCCGCATTTCCTTGATCAGCCACGTCGTCCACTTCGGCCCGGCGGCCCGGCCGTCGGCGATGCAGGCCCCCATCCGGGCGGTGTCGCGGGGGGAGAGCGCCGTGCGGCTCCATCCGCCGTCGGGGGCGACCTTGCTGTCGGTCAGCTCGCAGAGCGAGATCAGCCGCTTGATCGAGGCGGACCGGCCGACGGTGTTGTAGAACTGCTCGGCCCGGGTGTTGTCGCTGTCCCGGATGATCTTCGTGGCGTCGGCGAGCTTGGCGTCGCTCGGGGTCTGGCCGGCATCGGCGGCGCGGCGCAGGTAGTCGGCCACGATCCAGGCCTTGATCAGCGAGGCGGTGGTGCTGGTCTCGTCCATGTTGTCCGAACCGATGATCTCGCCGGTCCGGCGGTCGAGGACGCTCCAGGAGTACCAGCCCTCGATGTCCAGGTCGAGGTCCCTCGCCTCGAACGGCAGCGGCTCCGGCGTCGCGCTGGGCGACGGTGACGGCGACGGCGACTGCCGCGAGCTGCGGTCGCCCGGCGTGCTCGCGCCGCGGTCGGTCGGCACGGCGGGGTCACCCCAGCGGGCGGCGGCGGTGGACTCGAACGGCGAGCCCGGCAGCAGCCGCAGGGACACGAGCACCAGGCAGACCAGGACCACCGCGACGGCGATCAGCTTGACGGGGGAGGCGTCGCCGCGCCGGTCGTCCCGGCGCTGCCCGGCCATCAGAGCTTCCCGACCGGCTGCTGCGGCACCTTGAGGGCGGCGCCCGGCTGCGGGGTCACCAGCTGGCTGGCGACCGAGGCGCAGGTCTGCGCGCCGTAGTCCAGCCCGCTCTTCTGCGGGTAGCGCAGCATCACCGCGAGGCTCCACTTGTCGGTGACCGCGAGGCAGTTGACGTGCCAGTTGCCGTCGTAGTTCAGCGGGGTCCAGCCGTTCTTGATGCTGACCGGGCCCTGGCTGAGGATCGACTGGGGGAGCCCGTCGATGATGCCCCAACGGCCGCCGCCCGAACGGGCCTTCTGGTCCTTGGCGGCGGTGGTGCCCTTGACCTTGCTCATCTCGTCCAGCAGGTAGTCGGTCCACTTCGGGCCGGCGGCCGTGCCGTCGCCGATGCAGTCGCCGAGCCGGACGGCGTCGCGGGGGGACATCCGGGTGAAGCTCCACCAGCCCACGTAGCCCGGCACGTTGCCCGGCTTGGTGTCGGTCAGCTCGCAGGTGCTGGTCATCCGCTTGATCGTCGCGGCGCGGCCCACCGCGTTGTAGAGGGCGTTCGCGGCGTCGTCGTCGCTGTTGCGGATGGCGGCGGAGATCTGCTTCTTCCGCTCGGCCGGCACGGGCTTGTCGCCGAGCTGGCGGAGGTAGTCGGCCGCGAACCAGGCCTTGATCATCGACTCGGTGGAGCTGGTCGAGGCCATGTTCTTGGCGCCGGAGATCTCGCCGGTCTCCCGGTCCATCAGGGCCCACGAGAAGAACTCGCCTTTGAAGCTCACCGACACCGGGCCGGCGGCCAGGGTCGGCGGCGCGGGTGGGGTGGGCGCCGGTGCCGCGACGCTGCCGCCGCCGCTTCCGCCGCTCGCGGCGTCGTCGCCGGCGAGTCGGGCGTACGCGGCGGGCACGAGCAGGCCGCCACCGAGGAGGACCGCCACGACGGCGAGCACCAGGGTCACGCGGGATCGCATGAGTGGGTGAGCTCCAGATGTCAGGGCCGGGGGGACCGGCTTGTTGTCCGGACGGATCGGCGGCTCGCCGAGGCCGGGGGCGGCCTCCGTGTTCCTGGGGGCGATCGTCGGCAGCCGATCGGTGTGACCGGGGGAAGTCTACGTGCGGATCGGCGGCACGCCAGAACATGACACCTGGCAACTTGCCATGAAGGCGGGATATCGGACCGCTATGCGGCTATTGGGGGAATTCGTCTTCGCCGCGTGACCCAAGTCATAGTTTGGTCGCCCGGCCAGGGCTCGTTGTCCGTCCCGAACTGTCCTCGGAAACCTGTTACACCCCTCTGGTGCGGCGAGTTGCGAGCTGTAACACTTGGCCCCATGTATGGCAACGACTTCTCCGCCGAGGACGCACCCGGCGGTGGCCTGCTCGGCGAGGTCGAGGCGGCGGAGGCGGCGCTGCGGGAGGCCGCCGAGCGGGGGCGGCGCGCCGGTGCCCCCGGCCCCGACGAGGACCTCGCGGCTTACTTCGCCGAGGTCATCGACGCCGACCAGAAGATCGAGCCGCGCGACTGGATGCCCGAGGCGTACCGCAGGACGCTGATCCGGCAGATCGCCCAGCACGCGCACTCCGAGATCATCGGCATGCAGCCGGAGGGGAACTGGATCAGCCGAGCCCCCTCGCTCAAGCGCAAGGCCATCCTGCTGGCCAAGGTCCAGGACGAGGCCGGCCACGGCCTCTACCTCTACGCCGCCGCCGAGACCCTCGGGATCAGCCGGGACGAGCTGGTCGAGCTGCTGCTCAGCGGCCGGCAGAAGTACAGCTCGATCTTCAACTACCCCACGCTGACCTGGGCGGACGTCGGCGCGATCGGCTGGCTGGTGGACGGCGCCGCGATCGTCAACCAGGTGCCGCTCTGCCGCTGCTCCTACGGGCCGTACGCCCGCGCGATGATCCGGGTCTGCAAGGAGGAGTCGTTCCACCAGCGGCAGGGCTACGAGATCCTGCACACCCTGGCGCACGGCACGCCCGCCCAGAAGGCGATGGCGCAGGACGCCGTCGACCGCTGGTGGTACCCGTCGCTGGCGATGTTCGGCCCGCCGGACACCGACTCCACCCACTCGGCGCAGTCCATGGCCTGGAAGATCAAGCGGTTCTCCAACGACGAGCTGCGCCAGCGCTTCGTGGACATGTGCGTGCAGCAGGCCGAGATCCTCGGCCTGGCCATCCCCGACCCGGGCCTGCGCTGGAACGAGTCCCGGCAGTCGTACGACTTCACCCAGCCGGACTACGACGAGCTGATGCGGGTGATCAAGGGGGACGGGCCGTGCAACCGGCAGCGGGCGGAGCACCGTCGCCGTGCCCACACCGACGGAGCCTGGGTGCGTGAGGCCGCCGCGGCGTACGCCGCCAAGCGGGCGGAGAAGAAGGAGAAGGTGGCGGCGTGAGCGAGCGTAGCGAGCGAACGGATCAGCGCGGCGTGAGCGATCCTTCGCCGTTGTGGGAGGTCTTTGTGCGGGCGCGGCGCGGGTTGTCGCACACCCACGTCGGCAGCCTGCACGCCCCCGACGCCGAGCTGGCCCTGCGCAACGCCCGCGACCTCTACACGCGCCGCCAGGAGGGCGTCTCCATCTGGGTGGTGCCGGCGGGCGCGATCACCGCGTCCAGCCCCGACGAGAAGGACGCCTTCTTCGACCCGGCGGCCGACAAGGTCTACCGCCACCCCACCTTCTACGAGGTGCCGGACGGGGTGGCCCACCTGTGAGCGAGCGCAGCGAGCGAACCATTCGGCTCAGCACCGGGGCACGTCGCGCCGCCGCCGAGCGGAGCGAGGTGGCGGCGTGACCGGTCCCTTCGACTTCACCCTCGCCCTCGGCGACGACGCGCTGATCGCGGCGCAGCGGCTGGCCGAGTGGACCACCCGCGCGCCGGAGATGGAGGAGGACATCGCGCTGGCGAACATCGCCCTCGACCAGCTCGGCGCGGCCCGGCTCCTGCTGTCGTACGCGGGCGAGCTGGAGGGCGCCGGCCGGGACGAGGACGCGCTGGCGTTCCTCCGCGACGACCGGGAGTTCCGCAACTGCCTCCTCGTGGAGCTGCCGAACGGCGACTTCGCGGTCACCATGGCGAAGCTGCTCTTCCTCTCGGCGTACCAGCTCCCGCTCTACACCGCGCTGGCCGGCTGCGCCGACGAGCGGCTGGCCGCGATCGGGGCCAAGGCCCGCAAGGAGTCGGCCTACCACCTCGACCACGCCTCGCTGTGGGTGAGGCGGCTGGGTGACGGCACCGAGGAGTCGCACCGGCGCATGCAGGCGGCCGTCGAGCAGGTCTGGCCGTACGCGCACGAGCTGTTCGCGGCGGACCCGGCGGCACCGGTCGACCCGGCCACCCTGCGGGCCGACTTCGACGCCACCGTCTCCGCCGTGCTCGACGAGGCCACGCTGACCCGGCCGGAGGGCGGTTGGGCGCCGGCCGGCGGGCGGGACGGGGTGCACACCGAGCACCTGTCCTACCTGCTCGCCGAGATGCAGGTGCTGCACCGCGCCCACCCCGGGGCGCGCTGGTGAGGGAGCACCGGTGACCGACCCGAGGGAGGCCGTGGCGGCGGTGGTGGACCCGGAGATCCGGGTCGTCACCATCGCCGACCTCGGCATCCTGCGGGCGGTCGACGAGGACCCGGCGACCGGCCGGGTCGTCGTGACCATCACCCCCACCTACACGGGCTGCCCGGCGATGGACGTGATCCGCGCGGACATCCGCCGGGCCCTGGCCGCCGCCGGCCATCCCGACGCCGAGGTGCGCACCGTCTACAGCCCGGCGTGGAGCACCGACTGGATCTCCGCCGCCGGCCGGGCCAAGCTCGCCGCCGCCGGCATCGCCCCGCCGGCCCCCGTCCGCGCCGGCGGCGTGGTGCCGCTGACCCTCGCCGTCCGCTGCCCGCGCTGCGGCTCGCCGGAGACCGAGCAGGTCAGCCGCTTCGGCTCCACCGCGTGCAAGGCGCTCTGGCGCTGCCGTTCCTGCCGTGAACCCTTCGACCACCTGAAGGCGCTGTGACTGTCACCATCACCCGCCCGGTCCGCCGCCGGCCGGTCTTCCACCCGCTCTCCGTCGCCGCCGTCGACCGGCTCACCGACGACGCCGTGGCGATCACCTTCGCGGTGCCGCCGGAGCTGCGGGAGGCCTTCGCGTTCTCCGCCGGTCAGCACCTCACCGTCCGGCGCGGCACCGACGCGGGGGAGGACGTGCGGCGGTCGTACTCCATCTGCTCCACTCCGGAGGACCTGGCGCGGCACGGCCGGCTGCGGATCGGCGTGCGGGAGATCCCGGGCGGCGCGTTCTCGGCGTTCGCCTGTGGCGCCCTGCGGGGCGGCGACACGGTCGAGGTGCTGCCGCCGCTCGGGAACTTCACCACGGCCTTCGCGCCGGACCGGGCCCGCCACTACGGCGCGGTGGTCGCCGGTTCGGGGATCACCCCGGTGCTCGCGCTGGTCGCGACGGCGCTCGCCGTCGAGCCGGCCAGCACCTTCACCCTGGTGTACGGCAACCGCACGGCCAACACGGTGATGTTCGCCGAGGAGCTCGCCGACCTGAAGGACCGCTATCCGACCCGCCTGCACCTGGTGCACGTGCTCTCCCGCGAGCAGGGCGAGTCTCCGCTGCTCTCCGGCCGGATCGACGCCGACCGGCTGGGCCGGCTGCTGGCCACCATCGTCCCCGGCGACGTCATCGAGGAGTGGTTCCTCTGCGGCCCGTACGGCATGGTGGTGGACGCCCGGGAGGTGCTCGCCGGGCGCGGGGTGCCGGAGTCGGCGGTCCACACGGAGCTGTTCCACGTCGACGAGGCCCCGGCCCCGCCGCGACGCCCGGCCGACGAGCCGGGGGCCGGCGCCGAGGTGACCATCGTGCTGGACGGCCGCTCGTCGAGTTTCACGATGGGCCGCGACGAGCGGGTGCTGGACGCGGCGCTGAAGGTCCGCGGCGAGCTGCCGTACGCCTGCAAGGGCGGGGTCTGCTCGACCTGCAAGGCCAAGGTCGTCGACGGCGCGGTCACGATGGCCCGCAACTACGCCCTGGAGCCGGACGAGGTGGCCGCCGGCTACGTCCTCACGTGCCAGTCCAGCCCGACCACCGACAGGCTCACGGTCGACTACGACGCGTGACCCGTAGAACAATTTGTTCTACACTCGTCCGGTGGAGCAGATCGCCATTCGAGAACTGAACCAGCACACCAGCAAGGTGCTGGCCCGGGTGCGGGCGGGCGAGACGGTCGAGGTGACGGACCGGGGCGAGCCGATCGCCCGACTCGTTCCCATCGTGGCCGGTGACGCCCTCCTGGGTCGGCTGGTCGCCGAGGGGCGTGCCACCGCCCCGACCTCGACCGGGCCACTGCCGATGCCACCGGTCCTCGGTGACCCCACCATCGATGCCGCAGCCGCTCTCGCCGAGTCGCGCGCGGAGGAGCGCTGGTGATCTATCTCGACTCGGCGGCGGTCATCAAGCTCCTCCGCCGCGAGCCGGAGACCGAGCAGCTCGTCAGGTGGCTCAACGATCGGTCCGGGACGTCGCTGGTGGCGTCGGCCCTGGTCGAGGTCGAGGTGCCTCGAGCCCTCCGTCGCGCCGCCCCGCAGGCGCTGGTGGGTGTGCCTACCGTCCTGTCCCGTCTCTACCGGGTCGAAATCGACGCGACGGTCCGGGCGGCTGCCGGCGCGTATGCCGAACCACTTCTGCGCAGCCTGGACGCCATCCACCTGGCCACGGCGGAGATCCTTGCCCGTCAAGCGGGCACCGACTTCGTCGCCTTCGTCACGTACGACCGCCGGCTGCTCGACGCGGCGAAGGCTGTCGGCCTGCCGGTCGCCAGCCCGGGATCGGGCTGACCGCGGCGGCTGTGGGGTGAGCCGCAGCCTGTCGGGCCGAGGCGGTCGGGCCGGCCGGGGCGACGTAGGCTCACAGGCGTGACGGTGAGCCGGGAGATCGACGACATCCTGCAGCGCGGCGCGGACGGCGGGCGGATCACGCCCGAGGAGGCCCTGCTGCTCTACACCGAGGCGCCCTTCCACGCCCTGGGCGAGGCGGCCGACGCCGTACGCCGGCGGCGCTATCCGGACAACATCGTCACGTACCTGATCGACCGCAACATCAATTACACCAACGTCTGCGTGACGGCGTGCAAGTTCTGCGCGTTCTTCCGGGCCCCCAAGCACAAGGAGGGCTGGACCCACCCGACCGAGGAGATCCTGCGCCGTTGCGGCGAGGCGGTCGAGCTGGGCGCGACCCAGGTCATGCTCCAGGGCGGGCACCACCCGGACTACGGCGTGGAGTACTACGAGGAGCTGTTCTCCTCGGTCAAGAAGGCGTACCCGCAGCTCGCCATCCACTCCATCGGCCCGAGCGAGATCCTGCACATGGCCAAGGTCTCCGGCGTCAGCCTGGACGAGGCCATCGCGCGGATCAAGGCGGCCGGGCTGGACTCCATCGCCGGTGCCGGTGCGGAGATGCTGCCCGCGCGTCCCCGCACGGCGATCGCGCCGCTGAAGGAGTCGGGCGAGCGCTGGCTGGAGGTCATGGAGCTGGCGCACCGGCAGGGCGTCGAGTCGACCGCCACGATGATGATGGGCACCGGCGAGACCGCTGCCGAGCGGATCGAGCACCTGCGGATGATCCGCGACGTGCAGGACCGCACCCGGGGCTTCCGGGCGTTCATCCCGTGGACGTACCAGCCGGAGAACAACCACCTCAAGGGTCGCACCCAGGCCACCACGCTGGAATACCTGCGGCTGGTCGCGGTGGCCCGGCTCTTCTTCGAGACGGTGCCGCACCTGCAGGCGTCCTGGCTGACCACCGGCAAGGACGTCGGGCAGCTCGCCCTGCACATGGGCGTGGACGACCTCGGCTCGATCATGCTGGAGGAGAACGTCATCTCCTCCGCCGGCGCGCGGCACCGCTCCAACCTGCACGAGCTGATCGGCATGATCCGCTCGGCGGACCGGATCCCCGCCCAGCGGGACACCCTCTACAACCGCTTGGCCGTGCACCGGACGCCGGCCGACGACCCGACCGACGAGCGGGTCGTGTCGCACTTCTCCTCGATCGCGCTGCCGGGCGGCGGCGCCGGGAAGGCCCTTCCGCTGGTCGACGCCCGCTGAGCTACCGCCGCACCACCCGACACCCCACCGTCGACGGACGGTGGGGTGTCTGCGGTTCGTCGACCGGTCGGTGAACACGGAGTTGACCGAGCGTGGCCGGCGGTGCTTCCGCCGCCCGCCCGATCGGATGAGTGGTTGCCAGCCGTTGATGTCGATCTCGTTGCCGTTCCAGCCGAGCGGCCGGGGGTCAGTGAACAGTAAGACATATCAATTCGGGCAATCCTTAAGCGATTCTTAGCGGCACTGGTCAACCCGGCCGACGGCGAGGGGTGGCGAGGGTGACCGCGGACCGCTAACGTCCCCGGCCGTACCTTTCCTGCACCCCAACGGGGGGAACTCTCCATGATCTTCCGTAACCGTGCGCTGGCTGTTGCCGGCGCCGGCGCCGCCGGGATCCTGGCCGCGGGCCTCTTCGCCGCCCCGGCCCTGGCCGACACCTCGGCCGACCTGGCCATCGAGGCCACCGGCACCACCATCGCGGTCGGTGCGCCCGGCAAGATTTCGACCGTCTCCCTGCTCAACAAGAGCAAGGTGGACGCGACCGCCGTCCTGGTCGGCCTCGACATCAGCAAGCTGGACACCACCAAGGTCGACATCGACGAGAGCGGCTGCAGCCCGCGCGAGGACGGCCTGATCCTGTGCGGGATCGAGGGCGGCGTCCTGCCCGCCGGCCGCGACATCGACTGGGGCTTCCCGCTGACCCGCAAGGGCGAGGCGACGGGTGACGCCGGTCAGATCAGCGCCATCATCCTGCACGAGGGCACCGACCCCGACGAGTCCAACAACGAGGTGACCGTCAAGGTCAAGGTCGAGGGCACCGGCCCGGACCTGACCGTGGTCGCGGGCGACGTGACCAAGGCCGTCACGGTCGAGGGCGACAAGATCAAGGTCGCGGGCGACCTGCGTGCCGGCGACACCGCCCAGCTCATCTACTCCGCCTTCAACCAGGGCGACGCCACCGCCGCCGGGCTGAAGATCAGCGTCAAGCTGCCCAAGGGCGTGACCTTCGCCGAGGTCGAGGACGGCTGCGAGTACAACTCCGGCAAGACCTCGCTCGTCTGCACCTACCGCGACGCCGACCTGATCCCGGCGTCGCAGGACAAGGACGGCGACGACCTGATCTCGGGTGGCCGGTTCTACCACCTGCTCTCGGTCGGCAAGGACGTCAAGGCCGGCAGCCTGACCGGTGGCCAGGTCACCGTCGAGGCGCTCGGCAGCCAGGCGACCACCGTCCGCGCCGCGGGCAAGAGCGCCCTCCCGGCCAACGCCGAGGCCGTGGCGGCCACCGAGGTGGACGCCACCGACAACACCGACGCGTACGCTGTCGTCGTGACCGCCAAGGGCGGCGCGGGTGGCGGCGGCGAGGAGCCGGGCCTGCCGCTGACCGGTCCGCAGACCGGGCTGATCGGCGGGATCGGCGGCGCGGTGCTGGTCGCGGGCGCGGCGATGTTCGTGATCGCGCGGCGGCGTCGGGTCGTCCTGGTGACCCCGGGCGACGAGAAGCCGACGGCCTGACGGTCGTCCTCCATCGACCCGCGAGGGTCGTTCACATAACGCACGGCAGTGGAGGCGGGATGGGTGACCATCCCGCCTCCGCTGTCCGTTCCGTGCGCCGGCCGCCACCGACCGGACATTCCTGGAGGGACGCTCAGCTTTCGGGCGCGTCCGGGGCGGCACACGGCATCACCGGCCGTTAGTGTGCGGTCCGGACCAGCAGCCACACCTCACGGGGGACTCGAGATGAAACTGCCCAACCGACCGCTGGCGCGGCTCGGCGCCGCCGCGCTGCTCGCCTCCGGCGCGTTCACCGCCGTCGGCACGCCGGCCCACGCCGCCGGGCGCGCCGCCGACCTCTCCGTCACCGCCGTCGTCGGCACCAAGGTGGCCGAGGGGACCCGGATCAAGACGGCGTACGCCAAGGTCACGAACAACGGCCCCGGCACGCCGTCCTCGCTCGTCGTCAAGGCCGACACCTCCAAGCTGGACCACTACGGCGAGGTGGCCTTCTTCCCGGCCGCCAAGGGCTGTTCGGGCGAGGGCGCGGAGAAGCCGGTGCTGTGGACCTGCGTCGTGCCCGAGGAGCAGATCCCCGGGCCCGGGGAGACCGTCGAGCTGCCGATCGTCATGATCAGGCGGGTCCCCGACGTGGACGAGCCGTACTCCGCCCCGGTCACGCTGACCGTCGAGTCGCCGGACGACACCAACCCGGACAACAACTCCGCGACCGTCCAGATCGAGATCAGCAAGGAGAGCGGCGTCGACCTCGGCGTCGTGGTGCCCGACGTCAAGGAGCAACTCGCCTTCGACGACGTGCTGAAGGAGGACCCGCCGACCGGGCCGCTGAACCCCGGCGACGCGACCACGGTCCTCGCGTTCGTCGAGAACCAGGGCGACCGGATCGCCGACGGCCTCGACCTCAAGATCGCCCTGCCCAAGGGCGTGACCTTCGACGACAGCATCCAGGTCAAGGAGTGCGAGTACGCCGCCGACCTGCGGTCCGCCGACTGCCGGGCCGGGCTGCTCCAGCTGGCCCCGCGCGAGGGCGTCCTCGGTGCCTTCCCGGTGAAGGTCGCCGCCGGCGTCGAGGCGCCGGTCAGCCTGGCCGGCGGCGAGGTCACGGTCAGCGCGCGCGGTGAGCTTCCGGCGACCGAGGCGAACCTGGCCCGCAAGCGCTCGGCCCTGCCGTCGTTCCTGCACCGGCCGGCCGGCTCCCGCGCCGCGCAGGCCGGCGACGTCGACCCGACCGACAACCGCGACGACTTCGCCGTCGTGGTGACCGCCGCCGGAACCGGTGGCGGCGGCGAGGGTGGCGGCGACGACGACGAGGGTTCGCTGCCGGTGACCGGCGCGCAGACCGGCCTCATCGTCGGCGTCGGCGGCGCGGTGCTGGTCGCCGGCGCGGCGATGTTCCTGGTGGCGCGGCGGCGTCGGGTCGTCCTGGTGACCCCGGGCGACGAGAAGCCGACGGCCTGACGGCCGGCCCCGTCGGCCCGCACCGGCCGGGCGCACGACCCTGGAGACGGGGCGGGACGGGCGACCGTCCCGCCCCGTCCGTCCGTTCGACCGAACCGGACGGACGGATGAAAGATGATCCGCCCTGCTGGCGCACCACGTCATGCTTCGATACGGTCCGCTCGGTTCCGCAACCATCCGTTTCTTCCCTAACCCCCGGGGGACCGATGACCCTGTTCCACCGCTCGGCCCTGGCCCGCGCCGGCGCCGTGGCGCTCCTCGCGGCGGGCGGCCTGGCCACCGTCGCCGTTCCGGCGTACGCCGCCGACCAGGCGGACCTCGCCCTGACGCCGACCAGCTACCAGTTGGCCAAGGGCGTCAAGGCGGCGAAGGCCAAGCCGTTCAAGTTCACCGTCCAGAACCTCACCGACGGCGTCGACGCCAAGGACGTCACGGTGGAGGTCGACCCCAGCGGCCTCAAGGCCAAGCGGGTCGGCTACGTCGTGCCGGACGGCTGCGAGGTGACCGGCAGGAGCTTCACCTGCCTCCTCGGCGACCTGCGGGGTGGCACCAGCGAGGACTTCGGCATCCCGTTGTTCAGCACCGGCGGCAGGGGCGACGGCGGCGTGCTGAGGGTGACGGTCCGCTCGGCCACCGGCGACCCGGACCTGGAGAACAACAAGGACATCGAAGTGCCGGTGACCGTGACGAAGCCGGGCTACGACCTCACCGCCTGGGTGCAGGACGTCCAGGCCAACGTCGTGGTCGACGGGGCGGTGACCGACGAGCCCGACCTGAAGCCCGTACGCCGGGGCGAGACGGTCCCGCTGGACTGGGCGGTCTACAACGACGGCAGCCGCCCCGCGACCGGTCTCTTCTACGGCCTCATGCTCCCGTCGGGTGTGAGCTTCGTGACGCTGCCGGAGAGCTGCGTCGAGGACGAGTTCCTCGGCAGGGCGCGGGCGCTGTGCGAGGACGCCGGCGCGATCATCCGCCGGGGGCAGTACTACACCGCCGACGTGACGGTGAAGGTCGGCGACGACGTCACCGAGCCGGTGCTCCGGGAGGGCGACCTCTTCGCGTACGGGCTGGACGCCGCCGAGGGCGAGCCGGAGGCGGAGGCGCAGGTTGCCAGCCCGGCGCAGCGGAAGAGCTTCACCGAGGCCGAGCCGATGGACAACCACGCGACCTTCGAGGCGTTCGTGGACCTGTCGGCGCAGCCGACGCCGACCCCGACGCCGACCCCGAGCGGCGAGCCGACCCCGACCACGACCACGACCCCGGGCGGCGGCACGGGCGGCGGCGACGGTGACGGTGACGGCGGCGGGCTGCCGGTGACCGGCGTGCAGGCCGGCCTGATCGGCGGCATCGGCGCCGCCGTGCTGCTGGCCGGCGGCGCGCTGCTGCTGATCTCCCGGCGGCGCGACATCGTCCTGGTCAACCCCGGCGACGAGAAGTCCACCGACTGACGTACGCCGCGCAGGGGCAGGGTGGGCGGCCTCCCCGCCCCTGTCGCGTACCCGCCGGGCGTCGGCCGGAGCCGGGCTGGCAGAGTGGAGGGGTGAGCCGTACCCCGCCGGGCCAGCGCGCCGGCCTGGACAAGCAGCCGCACGAGGTCGCCGCGATGTTCGACGGCGTGGCGGCTCGTTACGACCTGACCAACACGGTGATGACGGCCGGCCGGGACCGGGCGTGGCGCCGGGCCACCCGGGAGGCGCTCGGGTTGCGCCCGGGCGAGCGGGTGCTCGACGTGGGCGCGGGCACCGGTGTCTCCACCGAGGAACTGGCCCGTTCCGGGGCGTACGCGGTCGGCGCCGACCTGTCGCTGGGCATGCTGCACGCCGGCAAGCGCACCCGTCCGGCGGTGCCGCTGCTGGCCGGCGACGCGCTGCGGCTGCCCTTCGCCGACGGCGTCTTCGACGCGGTGACCATCTCGTTCGCGCTGCGCAACGTCGTCGACACCGAGGCCGCGCTGCGGGAGTTCGCGCGGGTCACCCGGCCCGGCGGCCGGCTGGTGATCTGTGAGCTTAGCCACCCCACCAACGCCGTCTTCCGCACCGCCTACCTGTCGTACCTGATGCGGTGGCTGCCGACGGCGGCGCGGGTGGTCTCCAGCAACCCCGACGCGTACGTCTACCTGATCGAGTCGATCCGGGCGTGGCCGGACCAGGCCGCGCTGGCGCAGCGGATCCAGGCGGCGGGCTGGGGCTCGGTGGCCTGGCGGAACCTGACCGGCGGCCTGGCGGCACTGCACCGGGCGGTCCGCGACTAGGCGGGGCACGGCGCCGGCAGGTCGCGCGCCATGAGCGGCGGCGCGGCGCCGGCAGGTCGCGCGCCATGAGCGGCGGCGCGGCGCCGGCAGGTCGCGCGCCATGAGCGGCGGCGCGGCGCCGGACGGCCCGCTTCCGGGGCGGCGGCCGGTGTCGACGGGAGGCCGATCGGCGCGCCGTACCCGCTGGGAAAGCGGCTGTTTTGTGAATATCCGTTTTTAGTCCACTTTGCGCCGTTAAGCTCGCCCCCATGACGGGACCAGAGCAGCCGACCGGTGTGGAGGCCACCGACGACGACGCCGCGGAACTCATCGCGCAGCTCAGGGAGCTGGCCGGCGCGGATCCCGCCGACGTCCGGCAGGTGGTGGCCGAGGTGCTGGCCGCGCTGGACCGCGCCGCCGGCGGCGCGCTGCGCGAGCACCTGCCCGAGACGATCCGGCTCGACGCCGGCCTGGGCGCGGCCGCTCCCGCCCGGCACTGACGCCCGGCGCCGACCGCCGCCGGCATCCGGTCCTGACCCGCCCGCCGCCCGGTCCCGACCCCGACGGGTGGGTTTCCGGCAAGTTAGGTACCCCTGATCAGGCGTGGTTATGACACCGGTCATAGACTCCCTCCGTCTGGCTTGTGAAGGATTTCACGAGCATGCGGGAGGAGGCGCGAGATGACCGCGGTGGAGCATGACGCCGACGTGATCGTCGTGGGCGCCGGTCCCGGTGGGTCGGCTACCGCGTACCACCTGGCTCGGCACGGCGTACGGGTGCTGCTGCTGGAGAAGACGGAGTTCCCCCGCGAGAAGGTCTGCGGCGACGGGTTGACCCCGCGTGCCGTGCGACAGCTGATCCGGATGGGCGTGGACACCTCGCCCGAGGCGGGCTGGCTGCAGAACAAGGGCCTGCGGGTGATCGGCGGCGGCGTCCGGCTGGAGCTGGACTGGCCCGACCTGGCGAGCTTCCCCAACTACGGCCTGGTGCGCACCCGGCTGGACTTCGACGACCTGCTCGCCCAGCGGGCCGTCGCCGCCGGCGCCAAGCTGCGCACCAGCGTGAACGTCACCGGCCCGGTGCTCGACCCGGACGGCCGGGTCGTCGGCGTCGAGGCGGAGGTCGGCCCGGACAAGGAGCCGGCCACCTTCCACGCCCCGCTGGTGGTCGCGGCCGACGGGGTGTCCGGCCGTTTCCCGCTCGCCCTCGGGCTGGCCAAGCGGGAGGACCGGCCGATCGGGGTCGCCGTCCGGCGCTACTACCGCTCGCCCGCCAAGCACGACGACAACTACCTGGAGTCCTGGCTGGAACTGCGCAGCAAGGACAGCGGCGACAACCTGCTGCCCGGGTACGGCTGGATCTTCGGGCTCGGCGACGGCCGGGTCAACGTCGGCCTCGGCGTGCTCAACTCCTCGTCCGCGTTCGGCAAGACGAACTACCGCCGGCTGCTCACCGACTGGCTGGCCAACACCCCGGCGGACTGGGGCATGACCGACGAGGCGAACGCGGAGGGGCCGATCCTCGGCGCCGCGCTGCCCATGGGCTTCAACCGGGTGCCGCACTACACCCGCGGCGTGATGCTGGTCGGCGACTCCGGCGGCATGGTCAACCCGTTCAACGGCGAGGGCATCGCGTACGCGATGGAGTCCGGTGAGATGGCCGCGGAGATCGCCGTGCAGGCCCTCGCGCGCCCGGCCGGCGCCGAGCGCGAGCGCGCCCTGACGGCCTACCCGGCGGAACTGAAGGCCCGTTTCGGCGGCTACTACCGGCTCGGCGGCGTCTTCGTGAAGCTCATCGGCCGTCCCGAGATCATGCGGATGGCCACGAAGCACGGCATGCCGCACCCGATGTTGATGCGCTTCGTGCTCAAGCTGCTGGCCAACCTGACCGACCCCCGTGGCGGGGACGCGATGGACCGGGTCATCAACGCGATGACGAAGGTGGCACCAGCCGTGTAGCGCGACGAGTGAGCTTGCGAGCCCCGCAGCCGCCGAACGACGGCGGGCTCGTGTGACGGCCGGGCCCGCGGCCGGCGACGACCGCGGCGCGGACAGAGATCGACCCCCCGGCGACAGCCGTCGCGGGGGACGTGAATAGTGTGATTTTCGTCAAGGACCAGGGGCAGGGAAGGACGAGCAGGAGAAAACGATGTCGCTCTCGCCTTACGCACCGATCATCGGGCTGTTCGCCCTCGCCGCGGGGTTCGCGCTGTTCTCCGTGGGCGCCGCCCGCTTCGCCGGTCCCCGGCGTTACAACAAAGCCAAGCTCGAGGCGTACGAGTGCGGCATCGAGCCCAGCCCGCAGCCGGTCGGTGGCGGCCGGTTCCCGATCAAGTTCTACCTGACGGCGATGCTCTTCATCGTCTTCGACATCGAGATCATCTTCCTCTACCCCTGGGCGGTCTCGTTCGACGTCCTGCCGATCTTCGGCTTCGTGGAGATGGTCCTGTTCATCGTCGCGGTCTTCGTCGCGTACGCCTATGTCTGGCGGCGTGGCGGCCTGGACTGGGACTGAGGGAGGAACCTCAGATGGGTATCGAGGAGAAGCTCCCCGCAGGTGTCCTGCTCACCTCGGTGGAGAAGCTCGTCAACTGGTCGCGGAAGTCGTCGGTCTGGGGCGCCACCTTCGGCCTGGCCTGCTGCGCGATCGAGATGATGGCCGCCGGTGGCCCGCACTACGACATGGGTCGCTGGGGCATGGAGGTCTTCCGGGCCTCGCCCCGCCAGGCCGACCTGATGATCGTGGCCGGCCGGGTGAGCCAGAAGATGGCCCCGGTGCTGCGCCAGATCTACGACCAGATGGCGGAGCCCCGCTGGGTCATCTCGATGGGCGTCTGCGCCAGCAGCGGCGGCATGTTCAACAACTACGCCATCGTGCAGGGCGTCGACCACGTCGTCCCGGTGGACATGTACCTCCCCGGCTGCCCGCCCCGGCCCGAGATGCTCATCGACGCGGTCCTCAAGCTGCGCGAGAAGATCATGTACGAGCCGCTCGGCCCGAACGGCCGCAAGATGCTCGAGGCGCGCAAGGAGCGCGGTGACGTCCCGGTCGTCCCGTACGGCTCGATGCCGTCGTCGTACCGCAGCGACAAGGCCCGGCGGGCCGAGTGGACCAAGGCGGTCCGCGAGGGCCGCGAGGAGCAGCTGCGGATCGAGAACTGGATGAAGGCCCAGAACCACCTGCAGCACGGGGGCGTCAAGTGACCGCACCTAACCACAAGGCGAACGACGGCGGCGTGCCGGTGCCGGTGACGCCGGCCGGCGCCAGCAGCGGGGCCCCGGCCGAGCACCCGCCGGCCAGCCCGGCGGGCCGGGGCATGTTCGGCAACCAGGGCTCCGGCGACGTCTCCGGCTTCGGCGGCCTGGTCCGGCAGCGCCGGACCATCGAGGACGCCCCCCGGCCGTACGGGAGCTACTTCGACGAGGTCCGCGACGCGCTGGAGGAGGCGTACCCGGCCTTCGGCGACGCCATCGAGAAGGTCGTGGTCGACCGGGGCGAGTTGACCCTGCACGTACGCCCCGAGCGGATCGCCGAGGTCTGCCAGGTGATGCGGGACGACCTGGCGCTCCGCTTCGAGCTGTGCTCCTCGGTGTCCGGTGTGGACTACCTGGGCGCCGACTCGCGCCGGCTGCACGTCGTCTACCAGCTCACCTCGATGACCTACCGCCGCCGCGTGCGGCTGGAGGCCGCGGTCTCCGCCGAGGACCCGCACCTGCCGAGCGTCACCTCGGTCTACCCGACGGCGGACTGGCAGGAGCGCGAGACGTACGACATGTTCGGCGTCGTCTTCGACGGCCACCCCAGCCTGACCCGGATCCTCATGCCGGACGACTGGGAGGGCTTCCCGCAGCGCAAGGACTACCCGCTCGGCGGCGTGCCCGTCGAGTACAAGGGCGCTGAAATTCCACCGCCGGACCAGCGGAGGTCGTACCAGTGACCACGTCGAACTACGCCACCGAGCGCGACACCACCGAGGGCAAGGTCTTCACCGTCACCGGTGGCGACTGGGACAGCGTCGTGTCGGGCACCGACCCCATCAACGACGAGCGGATCGTCGTCAACATGGGCCCGCAGCACCCGTCGACGCACGGCGTGCTCCGGCTGATCCTGGAGCTGGAGGGCGAGACGGTCCGCGAGGCCCGCTCGGTCGTCGGCTACCTGCACACCGGCATCGAGAAGAACCTCGAATACCGCAACTGGGTCCAGGGCAGCACCTTCGTGACCCGGATGGACTACCTCTCCCCGCTGTTCAACGAGACGGCGTACGCGCTGGCGGTGGAGAAGCTGCTCGGGATCGAGGAGCAGGTCACCGAGCGGGCGACCACCATCCGGGTCCTCATGATGGAGCTGAACCGGATCTCCTCGCACCTGGTCTGGGTGGCCACCACCGCCATGGAACTGGGCGCGATCAACATGATGCTCTACGGCTTCCGCGAGCGTGAGTACATCCTGGAGATCTTCGAGATCATCACCGGCCTGCGGATGAACCACGCGTACGTCCGGCCGGGCGGCGTGGCCCAGGACGTGCCGGACGAGGCGATCGTGAAGATCCGCGAGTTCCTGAAGCTGCTGCCGAAGCGGCTCAAGGAGTACGAGGACCTCCTCTCCGGGCAGCCGATCTGGCTCGAGCGGACGAAGAACGTCGCGGTGCTCGACGTGACCGGCTGCCTCGCGCTCGGCGTGACCGGCCCGGTGCTGCGCTCCGCCGGCCTCGCCTGGGACCTGCGGAAGACGATGCCGTACTGCGGCTACGAGACGTACGAGTTCGACGTGCCGACGCACACCGACGGCGACGTGTGGGGCCGCTACCTGGTCCGGCTCGCCGAGATCCGGGAGTCGCTCAAGCTCGTCGAGCAGGCACTGGACCGCCTCAGGCCGGGCCCGGTGATGGTGGCCGACAAGAAGATCGCCTGGCCGGCACAGCTCGCCATCGGCGTCGACGGCATGGGCAACTCGCTGGAGCACGTCGCGAAGATCATGGGTCAGTCGATGGAGTCGCTGATCCACCACTTCAAGCTCGTCACCGAGGGTTTCCGGGTGCCGCCGGGCCAGGTCTACGTCGGCATCGAGTCGCCGCGCGGCGAGTTGGGCGTACACGCCGTCTCCGACGGCGGCACCCGGCCGTACCGGGTGCACTACCGCGAACCGAGCTTCGTCAACCTCCAGGCTCTCCCGGCGATGGCCGAGGGCGGCCTGATCGCCGACGTGATCGCCGGCGGCGCCTCGCTGGACCCCGTGATGGGTGGGTGTGACAGGTGAGCGCGAGGAGTGAGCTTGCGAGCCCCGCAGTCGCGAACGGAAGGCGACTCTGATGACGACTTTCAGTGACGAGACCCGCGAACGGGCCCGAGAGATCATCGCCCGGTACCCGGCCGACCGGTCCCGGTCGGCGCTGCTGCCGCTGCTGCACCTGGTGCAGGCCGAGGAGGGTTACGTCTCGCCGGCCGGCGTGGAGTTCTGCGCCGAGGTGCTGGGCCTGAACAAGGCCCAGGTCGGCGCGGTGGCCACCTTCTACACCATGTACAAGCGCCGGCCGACCGGCGACTACCTGGTGAGCGTCTGCACCAACACCATGTGCAACGTGCTCGGCGGCCAGGAGGTCTACGACACCCTCGCCGAGCACCTCGGCGTGGGGCACGACGAGACCACCACCGACGGGAAGATCACCCTGGAGCACGCCGAGTGCCTGGCGGCCTGCGACTACGGGCCGGTGATGACCGTCAACTACGACTTCTTCGACGGAGTGGACCCGCAGACCGCGCTCGGCGTGGTCGACGAGCTGCGCGCCGGGGGCCGGCCGATGCCGACCCGGGGCGCCCGGCTCTGCACGCTCAAGGAGATGGCGGTGCAGCTCGCCGGCTTCGCCGACGAGCGCGAGGGCGCGGTGGCCGACGGCGGGCCGGGAGAGCCCACCCTGCGCGGGCTGCGGCTGGCGCAGCAGCACGGCATCTCGGTGCCGGGCTTCGACCCGAACACCCCGATCCGCAGCAAGGCCGAGGCCGACAAGGCCGCCGCCGAGGCGAAGGCCAGGAGCGAGGCCACCGCGAAGCCGGCTCCCGCCCAGGCCGCGAGTGGCAACGGCGCCGGGCCCGCCGGCGAGCCAGCCCCCGGCACCAGGGTCCCCGCCGACAGCGTGCCGCCGGCGCCCCGCGACGCCCAGGCGGCGGAGGCCGCCGGGGCCGCGGCCAACGCGCCGGCCGGCGACCGCAAGCCCGCCGGCGACGAGGCCGGGGCGCAGGAGCGCAACCTCAAGGAAGCCGAGGCGGGGGCCGGCGCCGGTGGCGCGGGCTCCGCCCGCGCGAGCGAGACGGGGGTCCAGAAGTGACCACTCCCCGGCCGGAGACCCTGGCCAAGCTGACGCCGGTGCTCAGCAAGCGCTGGCTGTCGCCGGACGCGTGGCGGATCGGCACCTACGAGAAGCTCGACGGCTACGCGGCCCTGCGCAAGGCGCTCAAGGCCCACCCGGACGACCTCATCCAGCTGGTCAAGGACTCCGGGCTGCGCGGTCGCGGCGGCGCCGGCTTCCCGACCGGTCTCAAGTGGGGGTTCATCCCGCAGGGCGACGGCAAGCCGCACTACCTCGTGGTCAACGCCGACGAGGGCGAGCCGGGCACCTGCAAGGACCTGCCGCTGATGACGCACGACCCGCACTCGCTCGTCGAGGGCGTGATCATCGCGTCGTACGCGATCCGGGCCAACCGCGCCTACATCTACATCCGCGGCGAGGCGGTGCACGCCGCGCGCCGGCTGCGCAACGCCGTGCAGGAGGCGTACGGCCGGGGCTACCTCGGCCGGAACATCCAGGGCAGCGGCTTCGACCTGGACCTGGTGGTGCACTCGGGCGCCGGGGCGTACATCTGCGGCGAGGAGACCGCGCTGCTGGACTCGCTGGAGGGCTTCCGGGGCCAGCCCCGGCTGCGCCCGCCGTTCCCGGCGACCCACGGCCTGTACGCGAGCCCGACCGTCGTCAACAACGTCGGCACCATCGCGAGCGTGCCGTACATCGTGCTGGGCGGCGCGGACTGGTGGAAGACCATGGGCACGGAGAAGTCCTCCGGCCCGATGATCTACTCGCTCTCCGGCCGGATCGCCAACCCCGGCCAGTTCGAGTGCACCATGGGCGTCACCCTCCGGGAACTGATCGAGCTGGCCGGCGGCATGCAGCCCGGCCACAACCTGAGGTTCTGGACGCCGGGCGGCTCGTCGACGCCGCTGCTCACCGCCGAGCACCTGGACGTGCCGCTGGACTTCGAGGGGGTGGCGGCGGCCGGTTCGATCCTCGGCACCACGGCCACCCAGATCTTCTCCGACCAGGACTGCCCGGTCTACGCGACCTACCGGTGGCTGGAGTTCTACCACCACGAGTCGTGCGGCAAGTGCACCCCGTGCCGCGAGGGCAACTACTGGATGGTCCGGGTCTACCGGCGGATCCTCGCCGGCCAGGGCACCCACGAGGACCTGGACACCCTGCTCGACACCTGCGACAACATCCTCGGCCGCTCGTTCTGCGGCCTGGGTGACGGTGCGACCAGCTCGGTGACCTCGTCGCTGAAGTACTTCAAGCAGGACTACCTCGACTACATCGAGGGACGTACCGCGCCGAAGCTGTCGGACAAGCAGCTGGTGGGAGCGCACTAATGACTGACGTCGTCAAGCAGACCGAGACCGTCACCCTCACCATCGACGGCGTCGAGGTCACCGCCCCGAAGGGGGCGCTGCTGATCCGGGTCGCCGAGCAGTTGGGCACCGAGATCCCCCGGTTCTGCGACCACCCGCTGCTGGCCCCGGCCGGCGCGTGCCGGCAGTGCCTGGTCGAGGTGGAGGGGCAGCGCAAGCCGGTCGCCTCCTGCACCCAGACCGTCGCCGACGGCATGGTCGTACGCACGCAGCTCACCTCCCCGGTCGCCAAGAAGGCGCAGGAGGGGGTCATGGAGCTGCTGCTGCTCAACCACCCGCTCGACTGCCCAATGTGCGACAAGGGCGGCGAGTGCCCGCTGCAGAACCAGGCGATGTCGACCGGCCGCGCCGACTCGCGGTTCCACGAGCACAAGCGGGAGTACCCGAAGCCGCTGCCGATCAGCACCCAGGTGCTGCTCGACCGCGAGCGCTGCGTGCTCTGCCAGCGCTGCACCCGGTTCTCGGAGGAGATCGCCGGCGACAAGTTCATCGACCTGATGGGCCGGTCGTCCGCCGAGGAGATCAACATCTACCGGGACGAGGAGTACGGCGAGGAGGGCGACGCCGGTGACGTGCCCTTCAACTCGTACTTCTCCGGTAACACGGTGCAGATCTGCCCGGTCGGCGCGCTGACCGGCACGCAGTACCGGTTCCGGGCCCGCCCGTTCGACCTGGTCTCCACCCCGAGCGTCTGCGAGCACTGCTCGGCCGGCTGCGCCCAGCGCACCGACTGGCGGCGGGGCAAGGTGCTGCGCCGGCTGGCCGGCGACGACCCGCAGGTCAACGAGGAGTGGAACTGCGACAAGGGGCGGTGGGGCTTCCAGTACACCCGCGCCTTCGACCGGCTCACCACCCCGCTGGTCCGCGACGAGCGCACCGGCGAGCTGCGCGAGGCGTCGTGGAGCGAGGCGCTGGCCGTCGCCGCCGAGGGGCTGCGCGCGGCGCGGGACGGCCAGGGCACGGCGGTGCTGACCGGCGGCCGGCTGACCGTCGAGGACGCCTACGCGTACGCGAAGTTCGCCCGGGTCGCCCTGAACACCAACGACATCGACTTCCGGGCCCGGCCGGTCTCCCGCGAGGAGACCGACTTCCTGGCCAGCTCGGTCGCCGGGGTCACGGACGTCACGTACGCCGACGTGGAGAACGCACCGGCCGTGGTGCTGGTCGGGCTGGAGCCGGAGGAGGAGTGCCCGATCCTCTTCCTGCGGCTGCGCAAGGCGTACCTCAAGAAGAAGCTGACGGTGTACGCGATCGCGCCGTTCGCCACCCGCGGCCTGGAGAAGCTCGGCGCCAAGCTGGCCCGGGTGGTGCCGGGCGAGGAGGCGACCGTGCTCGCCGAGCACGCCACGGTCGCCGAGGCGCTGAGCGCCGAGGGCGCGATCCTGATCGTCGGCGAGCGGCTGGCGAGCGTGCCGGGCGGCCTCTCCGCGGCGGCCGACGTCGCCCGGCGTACCGGCGCGAAGCTGGCCTGGGTGCCGCGGCGCGCGGGTGACCGCGGCGCGGTCGACACGGGCTGCCTGCCCAACCTGCTCCCCGGCGGCCGCCTGGTCACCGAGCCCGCCGCCCGGGCCGAGCTGGGCGAGGCGTGGGACATCGCGGCCGGGGTGATCCCGAGCCAGGCCGGCCGGGACACCGACGGCATCCTCGCCGCCGCCGCCGGCGGCCAGCTCGGCGCGCTGGTGGTGGCCGGGGTCGACCCGGCCGACCTGGCCGACCCGCGGCTGGCCGAGGCGGCCCTCGACGCGGTGCCGTTCCTGGTCAGCCTGGAGCAGCGGATGAGCGCGGTGGCCCGCCGGGCCGACGTGGTCCTCCCGGTGGCCCCGGTGGCCGAGAAGGCCGGCAGCTTCCTGGACTGGGAGGGCCGGCTGCGCACCTTCGAGGCGGTGCTGCGGACCGCCGCGATGACCGACGGCCGGGTGCTGGACGCGCTCGCCGCGCAGCTCGACGTGCAGCTCGGCACCGGCGACGTGCTCAGCGTCCGCCGCGAGCTGGGCGCGCTGCCGCGCACCCGCACCGGCCGGCCCGCCGCCCCGGCGGTGGAGCCGGCCGCGGTGCCGCAGCCGGGCGCCGGCGAGGCCGTGCTCGCCACCTGGCACCAGCTGGTCGACCTGGGCAGCCTCACCGACGGCGACGAGTACCTCGCGGGCACCGCCCGCCCGCCGGTGGTCCGGCTGGGCAAGGGCACCGCGGAGGCGCTCGGCGTCGCCGACGGTGACCCGGTGACGGTGGGCACCGACCGGGGGGCGCTGACCCTGCCGGCGGCGATCACCGAGATGCCGGACGGCGTCGTCTGGCTGCCGACCAACTCGCCCGGCTCGACCGTGCGGCGCAGCCTCGGCGCGACGTCCGGCGCGGTCGTCCGGATCTCCGCTCCCGCCCCGACCGGGTCGGCGCCGGAGGCCGGAGAGGTCGCCGCGGACGCGGCCGGCCGTCCGGGCCCGCTCCTCAACGCAGGGGGTGCAATCCAGTGAACGCGGTCTACCTGGCCCAGGATCCGACGCTGGCCGACTTCGGCCGGGACCCCTGGTGGCTGGTCCTCGGCAAGGTCGTCTTCGCCTTCGTCTTCGGTCTGCTCGCCACCCTGCTCGGCGTCTGGTTCGAGCGGCGGGTCGTGGGCCGCATGGCCGTGCGGCCCGGCCCCAACCAGGTCGGCCCGTTCGGCCTGCTGCAGACCCTCGCCGACGGCCTGAAGATGGCCTTCAAGGAGGACATCCTGCCGAAGGCGGCCGACAAGGTCGTCTACTTCTTCGCCCCGACCATCTCGGTGATCTGCGCGGTCACCGCGCTGTCGGTGGTGCCGTTCGGCCCGATGGTGAGCATCTTCGGCCACTGGACGCCGCTGCAGGTCACCGACGTGCCGGTGGCGGTGCTGGTGCTGCTGGCCTGCTCGTCGATGGGCATCTACGGCATCGTGCTCGGCGGCTGGGCCTCCGGCTCGACCTACCCGCTGCTGGGCGGCCTGCGCTCCACCGCCCAGATGATCTCGTACGAGGTCGCGATGGGCCTGAGCATCGTGGCGGTGTTCATGACCGCCGGCACGATGTCCACCAGCGGGATCGTCGCCGCCCAGGCGGACGGCACCCGGCTGAGCATCGCGGGCGTCGAGGTCCCGGCCCCCGGCTGGTACGCGATCCTGCTGCTGCCCAGCTTCATCATCTTCTTCATCGCCACGGTCGGCGAGACCAACCGCGCGCCGTTCGACCTGCCCGAGGCGGAGTCCGAGCTGGTCGCGGGCTTCATGACGGAATACAGCTCGCTGAAGTTCGCGCTCTTCATGCTCAGCGAGTACGTCTCGATGGTCACCATGTCCGCGGTCACCACGACGCTCTTCCTGGGCGGCTGGCGGGCCCCGGCGCCGATCACCACCATCTGGGCCGGCGCCAACTCCGGCTGGTGGCCGATGCTCTGGTTCTTCGCCAAGGTCGTCCTGCTGGTCTTCGTCTTCGTCTGGCTGCGGGGCACGCTGCCCCGGCTGCGCTACGACCAGTTCATGCGCTTCGGCTGGAAGGTGCTGCTCCCGATCAACCTGGTCTGGATCCTGGTCCTGGCCGGCCTGCGCTCGATCGAGGACTGGGACTCGCGCAGCAAGCTGATCGCGGTCGGCATCCCCGCCGGCATCCTGCTGCTCGCCACGCTGCTGTGGCCGAGCCGGAAGCCGCAGCCGAAGCCGACCGTCCAGGAACAGGTCGACAACCGGCCGCACGGGAGCTTCCCGCTGCCCCCGATGGACCTGCAGGTACCACCGAGCCCGCGCACCAGGCGCGTGGTCGCCGAGCGGGAGCCGGCCAACATCGCCGCCGGCTCGGACTCCAGGGAGGTGTGACGTGGGCGCGATCACCGGAACGTTCAAGGGCTTCGGTGTCACCTTCTCGCACATGTTCAAGAAGGTCGTCACGACCGACTACCCGTTCAAGCCGCCGGTCTCGGCGCCGCGCTACCACGGGCGGCACATCCTGAACCGGCACCCGGACGGGCTGGAGAAGTGCATCGGGTGCGAGCTGTGCGCCTGGGCCTGCCCGGCGGACGCGATCTACGTCGAGGGTGGCGACAACACCGACGAGCAGCGCTTCTCGCCGGGTGAGCGGTACGCCAGCGTCTACCAGATCAACTACGCCCGGTGCATCTTCTGCGGGCTCTGCATCGAGGCCTGCCCGACCCGTTCGCTGACGATGAGCAACGAGTACGAGCTGGCCCGGGACAGCCGGCAGGACCTGATCTTCACGAAGGAGCAGTTGCTCGCGCCGCTGCTGCCGGGCATGGAGCAGCCGCCGCACCCGATGCGGCTGGGCGACAGCGAGAAGGACTACTACGTCGGCGCGCTGACCAACCCGGGCACCTCGGCCGGCGCGGAGCACTCGGCCAACAACCCGGGCCGGTACCAGGTGGAGGAGCACCCCGGTGTGACCTTCCCCGGCGCCGAGCAGCACGCCCAGCGGGCCGCGGCCGGCAAGGGGGACGGAGCATGACCACGCAGACGGTGCTCGCCGCGGCGGGCGGGGTCTCCGGCGGGGAACAGGTCACGTTCTGGATCCTGGCCCCGCTGGCGCTGATCGGCGCGATCGGCATGGTCGCGGCGCGCAACGCCGTGCACTCGGCGCTCTGGCTGGTGCTGACCATGCTCTGCCTGGGCGTGTTCTACGTGCTCCAGGCTGGGCCCTTCATCGGCATGGTGCAGATCATCGTCTACACCGGCGCGATCATGATGCTCTTCCTGTTCGTGCTGATGCTGGTGGGCCGGGACGCCTCGGACTCGCTGATCGAGACGCTCCGCGGCCAGCGGGTCGCGGCGGTGGTGCTCGGGCTCGGCTTCGCCGGCCTCGTCGGCGGCGGGCTCTGGCGCGCCCTGGAGGGCACCACGGCCGTCGGACTGGAGCAGGCCAACGCCGAGGGCAACGTGCAGGGCATCGCCCGGCTGCTGTTCACCAAGTACGTCTTCGCCTTCGAGCTCACCTCGGCGCTGCTCATCACCGCCGCGGTCGGCGCGATGGTGCTGGCGCACATCGAGCGGCGCAAGCAGGACAAGGTCGACCAGCCGACGACCATGCGGGCACGCTTCGCGCCGGGCAACTACCCGGGTCCGAAGCCCGGCCCGGGCGTCTACGCGACCTCGTCCTCGGTGGCCACCCCGGCCCGCCTGCCGGACGGCCGGCTGACCGAGGTGAGCACCCCCGACATCCTGCCGGTGCGCGAGCTCACCGACCGGGAGACCTCGCTGAAGGGGACGGACCGGTGAGCGCGAGGAGTGAGCTTGCGAGCCCCGCAGTCGCGAACGAAAGGCTGACGCAGCGATGACACCCGACTACTACCTGGTGCTGGCCGCGGTGCTGTTCACCATCGGCGCGGTCGGTGTGCTCATCCGGCGCAACGCGATCGTGCTGTTCATGTGCGTCGAGCTGATGCTCAACGCGGCCAACCTGACGCTGGTCACCTTCAGCCGGATCAACGGTGACCTCAACGGCCAGATCATGGCGTTCTTCGTGATGGTGGTGGCGGCGGCCGAGGTCGTGATCGGGCTCGCCATCATCATGGCGATCTTCCGGACCCGGCGCTCCGCGAGCGTCGACGACGCCAACCTGCTGAAGTACTGAGGGGTCCTGCGGTGGGAACGATTCTGACGAACGCCCCGGCTGAGCCGGCGGGCACCGTCGCGTACGCGACGGCGGACGGGCTGCTGGGCAGCGTCTGGCTGCTGGTGGCGATCCCGCTGGTCAGCGCGGCGATCCTGCTGCTGCTCGGCCGGCGGGCGGACCGCTGGGGGCACTGGCTCGGGGTGGCCGCCATCGGCGCCGCGTTCGTGCTGGGCCTGACCTACTTCTTCCAGCTGCGTGGCCTGGAGAACAAGTCGGTCGAGCTGAGCCTGTGGGACTTCATCACCGTCGGCGACCTGCGGGTGGACTTCGGCCTGCTCTTCGACCCGCTGGCCGCCGTCTTCGTGCTGCTGATCACCGGGGTGGGTTTCCTGATCCACCTCTACGCGGTCGAGTACATGGCGCACGACGCGGGGCGCCGGCGGTTCTTCGGGTACTTCAACCTGTTCGTCGCCGCCATGCTCCTGCTGGTGCTCGGCAACAACTACGTGATGCTCTACTTCGGCTGGGAGGGCGTCGGTCTGGCGTCGTACCTGCTGATCTCCTTCTGGTACGAGCGGCCGAGCGCCGCCACGGCCGGCAAGAAGGCGTTCCTGATGAACCGGGTCGGCGACGCCGGCCTGGCGATCGGCATCTTCATCATGTTCGCCACCCTCGGCACCACCCAGTACGACGAGGTCTTCAACGGCGTCGGCTCGCTGACCGCGACCACGGTGCTGGTGCTCGGCCTGCTGCTGCTGCTCGGCGCGACCGGCAAGTCCGGTCAGTTCCCGCTCCAGGCATGGCTGCCGGACGCGATGGAGGGTCCGACCCCGGTGTCGGCGCTCATCCACGCCGCCACCATGGTCACGGCCGGCGTCTACCTGATCGCCCGCTCCAACCCGATCTTCTCGGCCAACTCCACCCTCCAGCTCGTGGTGGTGAGCGTCGGCGCGCTGACCCTGCTGATCGGCTGCGTCATCGGCGCGGCCAAGGACGACATCAAGCGGGTGCTGGCCTGGTCGACGGTGAGCCAGATCGGCTACATGTTCGTCGGTGTCGGCCTCGGTGGGGGCGCCTACGCGCTGGCCATCATCCACCTGCTGGCGCACGGCTTCTTCAAGGCCAACATGTTCCTCGGCGCCGGTTCGGTCATGCACGGCATGAACGACCAGGTGGACATCCGGCGGTTCGGGGCGCTGTCGAAGCACATGAAGGTCACCTGGCTGACGTTCATGATGGGCTGGCTCGCCATCATCGGCATCCCGCCGCTGTCCGGCTACTTCTCGAAGGAGCCGATCATCGTGGCCGCGTTCGAGCGGGAGGACTGGACCGCCTGGCTCTTCGGCGGCGCGGCCCTGCTCGGCGCCGGGCTGACCGCGTTCTACATGACCCGGCTCTTCGTGCTCACCTTCCACGGCCCGAAGCGCTGGACGGAGGACATCGAGCACCCGCACGAGTCGCCGAAGCTGATGACCGTCCCGCTGGTCCTGCTGGCGATCGGCTCCGTCGGGGCCGGCTACCTGCTCTCCACCTCGGTACCGGACTGGCTGACCGCCACCGCCGGGCTGGGCGGCCAGGAGGCCGAGCACCACCCGGTGCTCTCGCACGCCGTGGTCACGATCCTGTCGATCCTGGTCACCGTGCTCGGTGCCGGGCTCGCCTGGTTCCTCTTCCGGGGCGGCACGGCCACCGCGCCGCAGCCGGCCGGGGTGCTGGTCACCGCCGCCCGGCGCAACCTCTACACCGACGCGTTCAACGAGGCGGTCTTCGAGAAGCCGGGCATCTTCCTCACCCGGGCGCTGGTCTACCTGGACAACCGGGGCGTCGACGGGCTGGTCAACGGCCTCGCGGCGGGGATCGGTGGCGGCTCGGGCCGGCTCCGGCGGCTCCAGACGGGCTTCGTCCGGTCGTACGCCACCTCGATCCTGGCCGGCGCGCTGCTGGTGGTGGCGGCGTTCCTGGCCGTCGAGGCGGGGTGGCTGGCGTGATCGACCTCTTCCAGGCGGCCGTCGTCGGCGGACCGCGCAGTGACGACGGAGGTAAGGCCGCATAATGTCCGACTTCCCGTTCCTCTCGGTGCTCACCGTGGCGCCGCTGGTCGGTGCCCTGGTGGTGGCCTTCCTGCCGCGCAGCCGGCCGGAACTGGCCAAGCAGGTGGCGCTCGGCTGGTCGCTGCTGGTGCTGGCGCTGTCGGTGGTCATGTGGGTGACCTTCCAGGTCGGTGGTGACCGTTTCCAGTTCCGCGAGTCGTACCCGTGGATCCCGAACTGGGGCGTCAGCTTCACCTTCGCCGCCGACGGCATCGCGCTGGTGATGCTGATGCTGATCGCGGTGCTGGTGCCGCTGGTGATCCTGGCGTCCTGGCACGACGCCGAGTCGTCGAAGCGGTCGGTGCCGGTCTACTTCGCGCTGCTGCTCGTCCTCGAGTGCACGATGATCGGCGTCTTCGCCGCCGCCGACGTCTTCCTGTTCTACGTGTTCTTCGAGGTCATGCTGGTGCCGATGTACTTCCTCATCGGCAGCTACGGCGGCCACCAGCGGCAGTACGCGGCGGTGAAGTTCTTCCTCTACTCGCTCGTCGGCGGTCTGTTCATGCTCGCCGCGGTGATCGGCCTCTGGGTGGTCGGCGGGAAGACCTTCGACTGGCAGGCGCTGTCCCAGGTGGACATCTCCACCGGCACGGAGCGCTGGCTGTTCCTCGGCTTCTTCCTCGCGTTCGCGATCAAGGCGCCGTTCTTCCCGTTCCACACCTGGCTGCCGGACGCCGGTGGCGCGGCCCCGGCCGGCGCGGCGGCGCTGCTCGTCGGCGTGCTCGACAAGGTCGGCACGTTCGGCATCCTGCGCTACTGCCTGCCGCTGTTCCCGGACGCGGCCAAGTGGTTCGCCCCGTGGGCGCTGGCGCTGGGCCTGATCGGCATCATCTACGCCGCGCTGCTGGCGGTGGGCCAGAACGACCTCAAGCGGCTGGTGTCGTACACGTCGATCGCGCACTTCGGTTTCATCGGGGTGGGCATCTTCGCCTTCACCACCCAGGCGGGCACCGGCGCGGTGCTCTACATGGTCAACCACGGGCTGGCCACCGGCCTGCTCTTCCTGGTGGTGGGCATGCTCATCGCCCGGCGCGGCTCGGCGCTGATCAGCGACTTCGGCGGCGCCGGCAAGCTGGTGCCGATCCTGGCCGGGGTGCTCTTCTTCGCCGGTCTGGCCTCGCTCGCGCTGCCCGGCACCGCGCCGTTCGTCTCCGAGTTCCTGGTGCTGATCGGCACGTTCACGGTGAACAAGCCGGTCGCGGTGATCGCCACGCTCGGCATCATCCTGGCCGCCGCGTACGTGCTGTGGATGGTGCAGCGCACCACGCAGGGCACGCTCAATCCGGCGCTGACCGAGGTCGACGGCATGCGGCGGGACCTCAACCTGCGCGAGAAGTTCGTAGTCGCCCCGCTGATCGTGCTGATCGTGCTGCTCGGCTTCTACCCGAAGCCGGTGACCGACGTGATCAACCCGGCCGTGCAGGCGACCATGCAGGACATCGGCAGGACCGACCCCGCCCCGACCTCGGGCGGCACCGTCCAGGAGGCGGCAAAGTGAATGAGCTGAAACTGCCGTCGATCGACTACGCGGCGCTCGCGCCGACCCTGATCATGCTGGGTGCCGCGCTGCTCGGCGTGCTGGTCGAGGCGTTCGTACCCCGCCGGCTCCGGCACGTGGTGCAGCTCTCGTTGGCCCTGCTGGCGGTGCTCGCCGCGCTGACCATGGTGGTGCTGGCGGCGGACGAGCGGTCGATCACCATCGGCGGGGCGATCGCGGTCGACGGGCCGACGCTCTTCCTCCAGGGCGCGATCCTCGTCCTCGCCGCGATGGCGCTGCTGCTCATCGGCGAGCGCTCGGTGGAGCGGGGCGGGGCGTTCGTCGCCCAGGCCGCGGTCACCGCCGAGTCCGCCGACGACCGGCGGCAGGCCGAGGGCAAGAACGGCCTCACCGAGGTCTACCCGCTGACCACGTTCGCGATCGGCGGCATGCTGATCTTCGTGGCGGCGAACGACCTGCTGACCATGTTCATCGCGCTCGAGGTCTTCTCGCTGCCGCTGTACCTGCTCTGCGCGCTGGCCCGCCGCCGGCGGCTGCTGAGCCAGGAGGCCGCGCTGAAGTACTTCATGCTCGGCGCGTACGCCTCGGCCTTCTTCCTGTTCGGCGTGGCCCTGGTGTACGGCTTCACCGCGGGCGTCCCGGGCCGGCAGGCGGGCGTCGACTTCGCCACCGTCCACGCGGCCGTGGCGAACTCCCCGGCCAGCCCGGTGCTGCTCTTCGCCGGCATGGCGCTGCTCGCCATCGGTCTGCTCTTCAAGGCCGCGGCCGCCCCGTTCCACGTCTGGACGCCGGACGTCTACCAGGGCGCGCCGACCCCGATCACCGGCTTCATGGCCGCCTGCACCAAGGTCGCCGCGTTCGGCGCCCTGCTGCGGGTGTTCCACGTCGCCTTCGACGGCGCCCGGTGGAACTTCACCCCGGTCCTCGGCGCGGTGGCGGTGCTGACGATGCTGATCGGCGCGGTGCTTGCGGTCACCCAGACCGACATCAAGCGGCTGCTGGCATACTCCTCGATCGCCAACGCCGGCTACCTGCTGGTGGGCGTGCTGGCGCCCAGCGCCGACGGGGTCTCCGGGACGATGTTCTACCTGGTCGCGTACGGCTTCTCGGTGCTCGCCGCGTTCGCCGTGGTGACCCTGGTGCGCGACGCCGACGGGGAGGCCACCCACCTGTCCCGCTGGGCCGGGCTGGGGCGGCGTTCGCCGTTCTACGCCGGCGTCTTCACCTTCATCCTGCTCGCCTTCGCCGGCATCCCGCTGACCAGCGGCTTCACGAGCAAGTTCGCGGTCTTCGGGCCGGCGCTCGACGGCGGGCAGGCGTGGCTGGTGATCGCCGGCGTGCTGACCAGCATGGTGCTGGCGTTCCCGTACCTGCGGGTCGTGGTGATGATGTGGCTCTCCGAGCCGGGCGAGTCGACGCCGACCGTCGCCGTGCCGGGCGGGCTGACCTCGGCCGCGCTGATGATCGGCGTGATCGCCACCCTGGTCCTCGGCGTGGCCCCGGCGCCGCTGCTCGACCTGGCCACCGGCGCCGCCGAATTTGTCAGATGACCGACGCTCGGGCCCGCGGGGGCCGGTACGCCACGGCGTGCCGGCCCCCGCGCCGTATCCCCCGTCCAGGGCAGGTCGGAGGGGTGTGGCATGGTTGAAGGCGTGGTGAATCCGGCTGGCGAGCGTTCAAGTGCCATCGGGTCCGGCGGCCGTCGGACCAGGGTGAGCACGAGTCAGTTCGGCGCGCTCGGCCTCTATCTCGCCGATCCCCGCGTCGAGGCGTCCGTGCTGGGCCTGCTGGAGGGCGTCGAGGTCGAGTTGCGCGCCAGTGTGGCCAGTGCCGACCCGTTCGTCACCGAGGCCGCCCGGCACCTCGTGGAGGCGGGCGGCAAGCGGTTCCGCCCGCTGCTGGTGGCGTTGGGCGCGCAGTTCGGCGACCCGACCAGCGCCCAGGTCGTGCCGGCCGCGGTGGTGATGGAGCTCACCCACCTGGCGACGCTCTACCACGACGACGTGATGGACGAGGCCGCCGTGCGCCGGGGCGCGCCCAGCGCCAACTCCCGGTGGACCAACTCGGTCGCCATCCTCGTCGGCGACTACCTCTTCGCCCGCGCCGCCGACATCGCGGCCGACCTGGGCATCGAGGCCGTACGCCTCCAGGCGCGCACCTTCGCCCGGCTGGTGCACGGCCAGATCGCCGAGACCGTCGGCCCCCGCCCCGGCGACGACCCGGTGGCCCACTACCTGGACGTGATCGCGGGGAAGACCGGCTCGCTGATCGCCACCTCGGCCCGCTTCGGCGGCATGTTCGGCGGCGCCGCCCCGGAGCACACCGAGGCGCTGGCCGGCTACGGCGAGACCATCGGGGTGGCCTTCCAGCTCTCCGACGACCTGCTCGACATCGCCTCGGAGTCGGTGGAGTCGGGCAAGACGCCCGGCACCGACCTGCGTGAGGGCGTGCCGACCCTGCCGGTGCTCTACGCGCTCGCCTCGGACGACGCCGACGCCGCCTCGGTGCGGCTGCGGGAGATCCTGGCCACCGGCCCGCTGACCGACGACGACCTGCACGCCGAGGCGCTCGGCCTGCTCCGCGAGAGCCCGGCGCTCAAGCGGGCCCGGGAGACGGTCCGCAGCTACGCCGAGGAGGCCCGGGAGCAGCTCGCGCCGCTCCCGGAGGGCCCGGCCCGCCGCGCCCTGGAGTCCCTCTGCGACTACATCGCCGACCGCACGAGCTGACGCCCGTCCCGGCCGCCCCGCAGCAGGGGCGGCCCGGTGCGGCCGGTCAGTCGTGCTCGTAGTACTGGACCTGGATCCCCTCCCGGCGGACGGTCACGTCGGCGTGGTCGCCGAACGTCTCCAGGAGCACGTCGTCGAAGCCGCCCGCCTCGAGGGCCTCGGCGAAGGCGTCCGCCCGCAGGTAGCGGGCCTCGTCGTGCCCTCGGTACGTTTCCCGTCTCGAGGAGGCCCAACCGCCCAGGGTCGGGTGCCGGTCGGCGTACTCGCCCACGCAGAGGTCGTCCGGGTTGGCCTGCGGCCCGTCGGCGGTGGTGCGTACCCACACGTCCTGTACGCCGAAGACGCACGGCTCGCCGTCGTTGAAGTAGGGCGTGTACTGCCGCCAGCCGAACTCCGTGATGGCCTCGTCGTCGAGCAGGGCGCGCAGGAGCGGTCGCAGTTCCTCCAGGGGCCGCTGCGGGACCCGGTGGCCCTGGGTGATCTCACCCTCGACCGGGATGCCGAGGAAACTGACGTGACTCACTGGTCGCCTCCGAGCAGGGTGGAGAGGGGCAGGTCCTTGCGTTGGGCGCCGGACATCCAGGGACGGATCGGCATCCCGTCGAGGTAGTCGGCGGGGCTGGGCAGCCAGCCCAGGTCCTCCAGCACGTGTCGTTCGGCGATCAGGCGGACCGGGACGCGCTTGCGGCCGACCTGCAGGGTGTCGCCGAAGATCCGCTGGCAGAGGTAGATGCCGGCGGTGTGGTGGTACATCGCGCGGTGCCGGACGTCCCCGATGATCTGTTTGGAGGAGTCGATGAACTCCTCGATCGGCAGGTAGTCCTCCGGGGTGCCGCCCCACTTGCGCGCCGCCGACTGCGCGTGGTGCCACGAATTCATGATCGACAAACTAGCCGTCGGCACCGACAGGATCGGCCCGGCCCGCTCAGTGGCGGGTGAGCAGCCGGCTGCCGGTGAGCATCAGGGCGGCGGCGGCCAGCATGGCCGCCCCGGCGGTGAGCCACATCGCGGGGTAGCCGGCGTGGGCGGCCAGCCCGCCGAGGCCCAGCGGGCCGAGGCAGCCGCCCGCGTACACCCCGGTCTGGGTGATCGAGGTGGCGGCGGCCGGGGCCTGCGGGTGCAGCCGGACCACCGCGAACGTCATCAGCCCCGGCCACGCCCAGCCCAGGCCGAAGCCGAGCACCACGCCGAGGACCAGCGGCGCCGGGCCGGCGACGGCGAGCAGGCCCAGCCCGGCCGCGCCGACCACGAGCATGCCGGCGATGACGGCCACGTGCCCGGCGGGGCGGCGGTCCGCCAGCCAGCCCGCGCAGACCCGCGCGGTGACGCAGACCGCGCTGCCGAGGGTCAGCGTCAGCCCGGCCAGGCCGGGGGTGAGCCCCCGGTCGACGGCGGAGTCCACCACAAAGGTGCCCAGCGCGTTCGCGGCCGCCGCGGCGAGCATCGCGGCGGCCCCGACCACCAGCAGGGCCGCCGTGGCGCGGCCGGCGCGGGCGGGCGCGGCCGTCCGGCCCGCACGCGGCTCCCGTGCGGGCACGGCGGGCAGCGCCGCCAGGGCCGCCCCGGCGGCCACCACGAACGCCCACCGCCAGCCGGCGGTCAGCGCGACCGTCGGCACCGCCGCGCCGGCCAGCAGGGTGGAGACGGGGATGGCGGCCTGCTTTACCCCGAACGACAGCCCCTGCCGCCGCGCCGGCACGTGCCGGGCCAGCGCGGCGTTGCTGGCGAGCTGGCCGAGGGCGTTGGCGGCGGCGCTGAGCGCCAGCAGCCCCACCAGCACGGCGTACGACCGGGCGAGGGCGGCGACGGCGAGCATCGCCCCGGCGGAGAGCAGGATGGCGCAGCGGGCCACCACGGCCGGCCCGTACCGGTCGACGAGCCTCCCGGAGGGCACCGACGCCAGCGCGCCGACCCCGAAGTAGACGGAGACGGCCAGGCCCAGCCCGGCGGGGGAGAAGCCGAGGTCGTCGCCCAACTGCACGGCGAGCCCGCCGACCAGGAAGACCGGCAGGACGGAGGCGATGGTGACGGCGACGGCACCGGCGGCGGCCCTGGCGGGGCGGGGCGGTGCGACGTCCGGGGCGGGGTGGAGCGCGGGGCGGGTCATGGTGCGGCAAACCTACGCGAGGTCGCCTCGGGTCACGCACTGTGCCGGTGCGGGTACGTGCTGTTCGCGACGATCTGGCATCCTCCACCCGAACAGGCATTTCGCACCGGGCCTGTATTTCATATGGTGTAAGTCCCCGGCGGCGGAGGTGGTTGTGCGCGACCCCTTGGCGGAACCTTCGGATCTCATCCGGAGCGTGTCCCGCGCGCTACGAGTGCTCGAGTCGGTCGGTCGCGCCCCGAAGGGGCTGACCGTCAAGCAGATCGCCCGGCGGTGTGAGCTGACCGTGGCGACGACCTACCACCTGGTCCGCACCCTGGCCTACGAGGGCTACGTGATCCGGCGCGAGGACGGCACGTACATCGTGGGCCTGGAGGTGGCCGACCGTTACCGCGAGCTGGTGACGGCGTTCCGGGGGCCGCCGGCGGTCGGGGAGAGCCTGCGCCGGGCCGCCGTGGACACGGGCTACAGCCACTACCTGGGCCGGTTCGTGGGCGGTCAGGTGGCCGTTACGGCGGTCGCCGAGGGCCCCCGCTCGCCCTACCTGGAGGACCTGGTGCCCGGGTTCGACGAGGGGGCGCACGCGACCGCCCTGGGCAAGGCCCTGCTCGCCACGCTGACCGCCGAGCAGCGCTTCCGTTACCTGCGCGAGTACGGCATGCGCCCGTTCACCTCCGCCACCCTGACCAGCACCGAGGCGTTCGAGGCCGACCTGGCCGCCGGCGACCGGCGCGGCATGCAGTTGGAGCTGGGGCAGTTCCGGCAGGGGGTGGCGTGCGCCGCGGTGCTGGTCAGCCCCGACAAGGACATGGAACGCCGGGTGGTGCTCGCCTGCGCCCTGCCGGCCAGCGAGATGATGACCTCCGCCCGGGTGGTCCGGGCGAAGCTGCTCACCGCCGCCCGGGCCATCGCCGACGGCCTGGCGTCGGAGAGCTGACCGGCCGGCGGGCACCGCCGCAGCGGCCGTTCCCGACCCGGCCCCGCCGCGACGGGCGCGCCGTGCCCGGAAACGGCCGTGGGCCCCCACCCCGGCTGGGAGAGGGCCCACGGTGGCGGTCCAGCGCCGGACCGCCCGAAGAGGAGTCAGCTGCCGACCGGCCCGCCGTCGAGACGCCAGGTCACCACCACGCCGGGCTTGGCGTAGTCGCCGTCCGGCCAGTTCGAGGCCGGCTTCTCCACCGACGCGCCGCTGATCTCGCCCGGGTGCTGCACGGCCACGAAGACCGAGCGGTTGTCCCCGGTGATGAACGGGCCGCAGGCCTCCGCGCCCACCGGCACGGTCAGGAACTGCTTCAGGTGGCCCCGCTCCGGTCCCTCGACGGCGGTCGCGAAGAGGCCGTCGTTGCTGCCCAGCGCGTTGCCGTCGGTGGAGATCCAGAGGTTCCCGGTGGCGTCGAACGCCACGTTGTCCGGGCAGGAGATCGGGGAGACCGCCGCCTTGTCGTACCCGCCGAAGTACGTCGACGGGTCGGCCGGGTCACCGCAGACGATCGGCAGCGACCAGGCGAACGTCTCGGCGGAGTTGTCGCCACGGTCCTCGACCAGCTCCAGCACCTGACCGTGCTTGTTCAGGTTGCGAGGGTTGGCCTCGTCGGCGGCCGGCTTGCCGGCCTTGCCCCGGTCGGTGTTGTTGGTCAGCGCCACGTACACCTTGCCGGTGAGCAGGCTCGGCTCGACGTCCTCCGGGCGGTCCATCTTGGTCGCCCCGACCTTGTCGCCGGCGAGCCGGGTGAAGGTCAGCACGTCGGCGGCGGTCATCCCGTCGACGTACGAGCGGTTGCCGCTGACCAGCTTGATCCAGCGACCCCGGCCGTTGAACGCGCCGTCGGCGGGGAGCTTGCCGGAACCGTCGATCTCGCCAGCGCTGGTCTGCTCCAGCTGGGCGACGTAGAGGGTGCCGGACTCCAGCAGGGTCAGGTTGTGCCTGCGGGCGACCCAGGAGTTGCCCTTCATGAACTTCTTGTCGGAGACGAACTTGTAGAGGTAGTCGAACCGCTCGTCGTCACCCATGTACGCGACCACGTGCCCGCTGGCGGCGACGATGACGTTCGCGCCCTCGTGCTTGAACCGGCCCAGCGCGGTGTGCTTACGCGGGCGGCTCTCCGGGTCGAACGGGTCGATCTCCACGATCCAGCCGTGCCGGTTGGCCTCGTTCGGGTGCTTGGCCAGGTCGAACCGCTCGTCGGCGCGCTCCCACTTGCGGCTGCCGCTCGGGTAACGGGCGGTGGTGGTGATGCCGTAGCGGGCCAGCTTCGGCTTGTCCGCCTCCGGCGCGCCGTCGCCGCCGACGAAGTACTGGTTGAAGTTCTCCTCGCCGGAGAGCACCGTGCCCCACGGGGTCACCCCGCCGGCGCAGTTGTTGAGGGTGCCGACGACCGTGCGGCCCTTCGGGTCGGCGGCGGTCCTCAGGGGGGCCGAACCGGCGGCCGGCCCGGTCAGCTCGAACTTCGTGGCCAGCGCCGTGATCCGCCGGTTGTACGGCCGCCGGCCCTTGGTGACCGGCCGCCACTGCCCGGTGCCCTCGACCCGCTCCAGCTCCACCACGGACATGCCGTGCGCGGCCATCGCGACCCGGAGCTGCTCCACGGTCAGCGCGTCCTGCCCGGTGAAGCCGGGGAACATCAGGTCCTCGTTGGTGTATTCGTGGTTGACCACGAGCAGCGCCCGCTGCCCGCGCCCGTCCAGCGGCAGCACCCCGACGAAGTCGTTGTTGTAGCCGAACTGCTTGGCCTGCGCGGCGGCGGTCTGGCCGTGCAGGTCGAACTCGGGCGCGCCCGGGACGACCGGGTCGCCCCAGCGGATGACGACCGCGTGGTCGTACCCGTTGGGGACGACGAAGGTGTCCAGGGTGTTCGGCGGGACCGGCTTGAAGGTCAGCGCGCCGCTGCCGACGCCGCCGGAGGGGCGGCCGAAGCCGGCGGCCTCGGGCACCACGGGGGTGGCGGGGGCCGCCGCGGCGGGGGCGGCGCCGGCCAGCGCGCCGGCCGCCGCGCCGCCGAAGCCGAGGACCAGCGCGCCGACCGCGCCGGCCCGGACCACGCCGCGCCGGGAGACCTCCGCGCCCACCACGTCACCGAAGTACGCGTTGTCGGAGGTGTTCGGCACCGGATGGTCGCAGGCGTTGCCGCACCGGTACAGACAGGTCATGGCGTCGCGGCTGCCGTGGCGGGTGGCGCCCAGCAACGGGAGCAGCCGGGGACGGTCGCTCATGGAAGGAGCCTCCTGGAGGGGGTCGGTGCACGCCGGACAGCCGCTGGCGTGCGTACCCGCCGGACGGTAGGAGGACCCGGTGAGCGGGCGTCGGCGGCGGCGTGAACCGGGCGTGAACACCTCCGCCGGGACTGCCACGATGACCTGCGGCTGAACCGATCCGGGTGACGGCGCGTGTTCCCGTGCGAACGCCACTGTCGGACTCGCGCCGAGAGCGAGGAGACCGCCATCAGCGACCACGACGCCCAACTGCTCCGCGCGCTGCACGACGAGCACGCGGAGGCGCTCTACGCGCACGCCCTGCGCCTCGTCAACGGCGACCGGCAGCGGGCCGAGGACCTGGTGCAGGAGACGCTGCTGCGGGCCTGGCGGCACCCGGAGTCCCTCGACCCGGAGCGCGGCTCGGTCCGGGCCTGGCTCTTCACCACCGCCCGCAACCTGGCCATCGACGCCTGGCGGCGCCGCTCCACCCGGGTCGGCGAGGTCTTCACCGACGAGCTGCCCGAGCCCCCGGAGACGGTGGACGAATCGGAACGCGCGGTGGAGGCGTGGACCGTCGCCGAGGCGCTGAACCGGCTCAGCCCCACCCACCGGGAGGTGCTGGTGGAGTGCTTCTACCAGGGGCGGTCGGTGGCCGAGGCGGCCTCCCGGCTGGGCGTGCCGCCGGGCACCGTGAAGTCCCGGACCCACTACGCCCTGCGCTCACTACGGTTGGTCCTGGCCGAGATGGGGGTGACCGCATGACCCGGTGCGACTTCGCGCACGACGACGGCGCGTACGTGCTGGGTGCGCTGGCCCCCGCCGAACGGGCGGCCTACGAGCGGCACCTCGCCGGGTGTGCCGCGTGCCGCCAGGCGGTCGCCGAGATCGCCGTCCTGCCCGGCCTGCTGGGCCGGCTCGATCCGGCCGGGCTGGAGCAGCTCCCGCCGTCGCCGGAGAAGCCGCGGGTGCCCGAGCTGCTCACCGCCGCGCGCGAGCGCCGGCGCCGCGAGCGGTCGGCCGCCCGCCGCCGGTACGCCCTCACCGCTCTCGCCGCCGCCGCGCTGGCCCTGGTCGTCGGCGTGGGCACCGCCGCCGTGCTGCCCCGCGAGGCGGCCACCCCGCCGCCCGGCGACGTGCGGATGGTCACCATGCAGCCCGTGGCCGGCACCGTGCCGGTGTACGCCGAGGTCGCCCTGACCAGCACCGGCTGGGGCACCGAGGTGCGGATGCGCTGCGGGTACGTCGCCAGGACGGGCTACGCCAAGGCGTACACCTTCCGGCTGGTGGCGCACGGCCCGGACGGCGCGACGGAGCAGGTCGGATCCTGGCTCGCCGGCCCCGGCGACGACCTGCGGATCACCGGCGCAACCCGCTTCACCGACGCCGAACTGGTCCGTCTGGAGCTGCTCCGCGCCGACGGCACCCCCGTCCTCGCCTACGACGTCCGCTGACCCGCGAGGGTCAGGGGATCGTGGCCGGGGCGGGGGCGGCGCGGGTCGCGGCGCGGGTCGCGGCGCGGGTGCGGCGGGAGTGGTGGAGGGCGTCGACGGTGAAGACGATCAGCGCGGCCCACACCAGGGCGAAGCCGGCCAGCCGGGCCGGCGGCATCGGCTCGTGGAAGATCAGCACCCCGCAGCCGAGCTGGAGGATCGGGGCGAGGTACTGGAGCATGCCGAGACCGGTGAACGGGAGCCGGTTCGCCGCCCCGGCGAAGAGCAGCAGCGGGATCGCGGTCGCCGCGCCGGCCGACACCAGCAGCGCGGTGTGCCCGACCGAGACGTGCCCGAAGGTGGCGTCGCCGCTGGCGGTGAGCCAGCCCAGGTACGCCAGCGCGGGCAGCGCCAGCACCGCCGACTCGACGAAGAGCCCCTCCGCGGCGGGCAGCCCGAGCCGCTTCTTGACCAGGCCGTAGCCGGCGAAGCTGAGCGCCAGGACCAGCGCCAGGTAGGGCAGCCGACCGTAGTCGACGGTCAGCACCGCCACGGCCAGCCCGCCGATGCCGAGCGCCGCCCACTGCGCGGGGCGCAGCCGTTCGCGCAGCACGGTGACGCCCAGCAGCACCACCACCAGCGGGTTGATGAAGTAGCCGAGGGCGGTCTCCACCACCCGCTCGGAGCTGACGCCGTAGATGTAGGCGCCCCAGTTCACCGCGATCAGCGCGGCGGCCGCGCCGATGCCGGCCAGCGCGCGGGGCCGGCGCACCAGCGCCCGCAGGAACCCGACGTTGCGCATCGCGCCAAGCAGCAGGGCGACGAACGCCACCGACCAGACGACGCGGTGGGCCAGGATCTCCAGCGGCCCGGCCGGACGCAGCAGCTTGAAGTAGAGCGGGAAGAATCCCCAGAGGAGGTACGCGCCGAAGCCGTAGAGGTAGCCGAGGCGGAGTGGCGTCACGCCTCCACAGTAAGGGGCGGACGACCCCCGGGATCCTTGCCGGTGACCGGGCTCACCGGCTGATCCCGCTGGTCGAGCTGCATCCAGCGGTGCGGATCGGTGATCGTTGCGAAGCCCACCTTCGCGTACACCTCGTGGGCGTCGAAGGTGGCCAGCAGGATCCGGCGTACGCCCAGGCCGGCGAGGTGGTCGCGGACCGCGCCGGCCAGCCAGGTGCCCAGCCCCCGGCCGCGCTCACCCGGGTCGACGTAGACGTCGCAGAGCCAGGCGAAGGTGGCCCCGTCGGTGACCGCCCGGGCGACCGCCACCTGCCGCCCGTCGCCGGGGCGGTAGACGCCGAACACCACCGACCCGGCGAACGCCCGCGCCACCGTCTCCCGGTCCCGACCGATCGCCCAGTACGCGTCGGTGGAGAGCCAGTGGTGCACGCGGTCCAGGTCGATCCGGTCCGGGTCGGTGCTAAGCAGGTAGCCGTCGTGGCGGGTCAGGGTGGTCACCCTGGTGACACTAACCCGGCGACCCGGGCCGCTGAGCAGCCAGTTCCCGGCATCTGGTCGGCGGTGCGGCTCAGTCCCGATCGAGGACGGCGCCGAGGATCCAGGTGACGATCCCGACGAAGAGCGCGCCGAGCACGGCCTCCGGCCAGAAGCTGTCGACGTGGAAGGGCAACCCGGCCTGGTCGGCGATCCAGCTCGTCAGCAGGAACAGCAGCCCGTTGACCACCAGCGCGATCAGCCCGAGGGTCAGCAGGTAGAAGCCGCAGCCGACGGTCTTGATGACCGGCTGGAGCACCGCGTTGACCACGCCGAAGATCGCCGCGACGAGGACGAGCGTGGTGACCGCGTCGGTGGCGGACTCCGTTTCCAGCGTGATGCCCGGGATGAGCAGCGTGGCCAGCCAGAAGGCCAGTGCCGTGCTGGCCAGCCGGATCAGCAGCCCCTTGAGGAATCCCATGGCGGGGATCGTGCCACGGACGCGCCACGTGCGGAACCCGCGAGATCGCCGGACCGCCTCGGGAAGCCGGATCCGCGGCCGGCCGCCAGGCGAGCGGTGCGCCGGTCAGCGGCGGAAGGGATGCCGGCCAGTGGCGAGTGGCGCGCCGGTCAGCGGCGGGAGGGGCGGCCGATGAGCTGTGACTCGATCGGGGTGGGCGAGAGCAGCGCCCAGCGCAGCGCGCGCCGGTTGACCACCGCGACCATGTCGTCCCGGATCCGGGTCAGCCACTCCGCCGACCCGCCGAGGCCCAACGCGGCGCCGGCCAGGGCTGCCTCGGCCGGGTCGAGGGGTTGCAGCACGGCCAGGTCGGCCCGGCCCAGCGCGTCGGCGTCGGCCGGGGTCAGCTCGTCGCGGACCAGTAGCGTGGCCCGCCACGCGGGGCCCGGTTCCGGGTCTGCCGGAGTTGGGCCGGCGTCGACGACCACCAGCAGCGGGCACAGCGGTGAGCCCGGTCCGCCGCCCACCGGGCGGCCCGGCGGAACCAGCGGGATCATCGCGCCCGGCGTGCCGACGCCCCGCACGAACGGCTCCCAGCTGCGGGGGCGCGCCGTCTGCACCACCACCCGGGCGCCGAGCGCCATGGCCCGCAGCGCGACGAGCTGTGCCGCGCCTATCCCGCCGACGAGCATCACCCGGGTGCTCTCGGGCCGGAACAGCCGGACGGTCACCGCGCCGCCGTGCCGGTTCGTGCCGACCATCAGCCCCGCCTCGCCGACGGTCAGCTCCAACGCGTCGGGGGCCGGCCCCGGCCCCGGCGCCCCCGCCGCCGCGAGCGGCAGCGTGGTGGCCAGCCCGTCGAGCTGCGCGCCGTCGAGCCGGTGCGCCTCGCCGCCCGCCTCGGTCACCAGCCGGCGCAGCGCCTGGGCCGCGACCGAGAGCTCCGCCGGGGTGGCGGCGGCCAGCCGTACGGCCACCTCGGTCGGCGCCGACGCGGGGTCGGCGCCGGCCTGCGGCCCGGCGCAGAGCGACACCGTGGTCGCCGTCGCGGGCAGCGCGAGCAGCCGGGGCACCAGCCGCCGGCCGGCATCGGTGCGCGCGTCGGGCCAGCGGCGCAGCCGGAACGTGGTCTGGAGCAGGTCGCCCGCCCGCACCGCCTGCCAGGACTCCCGGGCCGGATGGTCGTCGTGGTGGGCCGACTCCGCCAGCACGCGCAGCGTCGCGTGCTCGCCCAGCGGGCGGGCGGTGACCGCCCCGAGCCGGCGCACGATCCGGCGTACGGTGCCGGAGAGCGCCTGCCGCAGCTCCTCGCCGGTCCAGCCCTCGGCGCGGAGCACCCGCACGGCGAGGACGGCCTGTTCCAGGCCGGCGAGCCGCCCGTCGGTGAGCTGCCGGTAGGACGTGGCGACCGTGCCGCGGCCCGCCCCGACCGTCGGCGCGGGCGCGCCCGTCAGCAGGAGCTGGAGCCGGACCGGCGGCCCGTCCGGCGCGGCCGCCGACAGCAGGGACGCCGGGAGCGGCAGCGCGCGGGGACCGTCGCCGAGCAGGTCGGCCGGGTCGCCGACCTCCACCAGGGCCACCATGCCGGCGGCGTCGTCGAGCACGGCGGCCGGCGTGCCGGCCAGCTCCACGGGGCGGACCACCGCACCCGGGTCGACCAGGTCCAGCAGGGCCGCCGGGCCCGCGGCCGGCGGCAGGGCGCGGCGGCGGGTCGCATAGCCCAGGCCGGTGGCGAGCCACTCGAAGAGCCAGCGCCCCCGCAGCCGCACCCACGCCAGGGGCAGCAGCGTCGCGGCCAGCGCCACGGCGGCCAGCGCCGCGAGCACGCCCCGGCCGGCGGCCGCGACCAGGGCGGCCACCGCGACCTGCGCGGCGACGACCTGACCGGCCCGAACGCCGATGGTCCGCCGACGGGCGGCCGGAATCCACTGTGGCGGCAGGACGGCGCGGGGCCCCGACGCGCCCGGCGCGGGACCGGCCGGCGTGGGTGGGACCGGCTCGGGGACGGCGGTGGCCGGCTGCGCGGCCGGCCGGGCCGGGCCCGTGCTGGTGGTCACCGTCACCGTGCCTCCTCGACCGGTCACTCGCCGCGACATCGACGCCGCCCATCGTAAGGGCCGGCCCGAGGGAGCGGGGAGCGCGGTTGTCCACAGGGGATGGCGATGGGGTAGCAGAACCGCGAGGGGACGGCTACCGTCAGCGACGAGTTCCGCTGACCCCGCGCCCGCCGCGCTCGACGCCCGGGCGGCGCGAGCGGGGCGCCCGAGTGAGCGGGCGCGCCGACGGCCAGCCACGACCGATGAGACGAGGTGACGTCCGGGGTGTCCCAGACCCAGGCAGAAGCAGCGGTGATGCAGCAGACTGCCGCGAAGTTCGAGCAGGTGGACCAGTCCCTGCACTCCATGCTGAGCAGCCTGATGGCCCAGCTGGAGGTGTTGCAGCAGGCCTGGCGCGGCGCCGGCGGGCGCTCGTTCGAGCAGGTCAAACAGCAGTGGGCGCAGGACCAGGCGACGCTGCAGCGGGCGCTGCGGGAGACCGCGGGCGCCATCCGCACGGCCGGTCAGCAGTACGACGTCTCGGACAGCGAGGCCGCCAGCCGCGTGTCCACCACCAACCGCGGCGGCATCCAGCTGCCGCTCTGACCCGGACTTCGGGGGAGGAGACATCCGATGGACCACGGTGTGCTGGTCGTCAACTTCGCCGCGTTGCAGCAGGCCAGCGCGGACATCCAGCGAGCGCTGAACACGCTCGACTCGCAACTCGGGCAGCTCGAACGCGACGCCGCCCCGCTCGTGGCGAGCTGGTCCGGCGAGGCCCGGCAGGCGTACGAGCAGCGGCAGGGCCGTTGGCGCTCCGCCTCGCAGGACCTGCAGGCCATGCTGCGCGACATCAAGCTCGCGGTCGACGACTCCGCGGCCGACTACCTCGACACGGAGAAGAAGAACGTCGGCCTGTTCCAGTGAGCCGCGCCCGGTGGTGGCGCCGACCCTGACCCGGTCGACGCCACCACCGTCGTTCCAGCTCGTGGCTGGGCGACCGGGCGGAGGGCTGGCTCCGCGGCAGCCCGCCGTCAGGCCGGGCCGGCGGGCTGCCAGCGGCGGCGGGCGCCGCGCGGCACGACCAGCGCCAGCAGCGCCGCCACCGCGACCGCCGCTCCGCTGATCCCGGCCACCAGCAGCGCCCGGTCCCGGGCCGTCGCCCGGCGGGCCTGCTGCGCCACCAGCGCCGGATCGTCGCGGTCGTCGGCGAGCGCGGTGGCCGGGCGCGGCCGTTCCGGCGCCCCGCCGCCGGTCTCGGTGACCGCCCGGTACGGATTCAGCACCCCCGCGCCGTACCCGCCGCCCCCGCCGCCACCCGGCGCCGGATCGGCGCTCGCCACGATCCGCTGCGCCACCTGCGCCGCGCTCAGCTCCGGCCGGTACTGCCGCAGCAACGCGGCCGTGGCCGCCACGAAGGGCGCCGCGTAGCTGGTCCCCTCGGCCCGGTGGTGCCCCTGGCCGGGGGCGGCCATCAGCACGTCGCTGCCCGGGGCGACCAGGTCGACGTACGGGCCGGTCTGGGAGAACGGGGAGCGGGCCCCGTCCGCCCCGATCGCGCCCACCCCGAGCACCCCGTCGTACGCGGCCGGATAGGGCCGGGGGTCGCCGCTGTCGTGCAGGTTTCCGGCGGCGGCCACCACGACCACGTCCCGCTCGACCGCGTAGCCGACCGCGGCCCGCACCGCCGGGTTGTCCGCGTACAGCACGACGGAGAGGTTGAGCACGTCGGCGTCGTGGTCGACCGCCCAGCGGATGGCCCGGGCGAAGTCCTCGGCGCTGACCGTGCGCCCCGACTCCCGCCCCTCGACGACCTGCTGCTCGCTGACCCGTACCGGCAGGATCCGGGCGTCCGGGGCCAGCCCGTGGAACGCCACCCCGTCGCGGGGGCCGGCGGCGATGATGCTCGCCACGCCGGTGCCGTGACCGGCGCAGTCCCGGCCGCCGTCGCCGCCCGGGTCGAGCAGGTCGGTGCCGTCGAGGACCCGCCCGGCCAGCTGCGGGTGGCGGCGGTCCACCCCGGAGTCGACGACCGCCACCGTCACCCCGGCCCCGGTGGCCAACGGCGCGAGCCGCTCCGGGGCGTACCGCTGGTGGGGCCAGGGCGGCGCGGACACCGGCCGGACCGGGGCGAGCGGGGACGGGCAGCCGGGGGCCGCCCGCGCGGTGAGCGCGGCGGGCCCGGAACGGCCGACGGTGACCGGTTCCGTGGCGGCCCGGGCCGGCCGGGCGGCGGCCGCCGGGGCGGCCGGGACGGCGGCCAGCAGCGCCGTCGTCAGGGCCGCCAGGAGCGGGCGCGCGGGGGACCGGGACATCGACCGCCTCCGTATCGTGTCGACTCCGGGACGGGATGTTAGCGCCTCCGGCGCGACGGCGCGGACCGCCGCCGGCCAGCCATTGTGATCTTGTTTCTACCTTGTAGGTTGTACGCGATGCCTATGGCCTGTTCGCGGGAGGAGGGGTGGCCGTGACCGACTGGGAGCCGGCCACCGACGCCGAAGCGGCGATGCGGGACGCGTTGCGCGCCAACGACCAGCAGCTCTACTTCCGCGTCCTGGCCCAGACCGAGCTGCTGCTGCCGGTCTCGGCCGAGGCGCTCGCCGGGAAGGCGCCGCTGGGCTGGGGCACCTGGACGACCGGCGGTCGCACCCACGTGCTGGCGTTCACCTCCGCCGCGGCCATGCGGGCCTGCCTCGGGGAGAACGCGGGCTCCGGCCGCCGCACCTCGTACGCCGACCTGGCTGCCGGCTGGCCCAACCACGAGTGGTGGCTGGCGGTGAACCCCGGCCTGCCCGTCGAGGGCTACCTGCCGGCCTGGTTCGTCTCCCAGCTTTCCCGCGGCGACGTCCGGCTGCCCGGCCGCACCCTCGGTGCGCGGGCCCGCCTGGAACGGGCGGAGACGGTCGCCCGGGTGCGGGCCCAAACCACCGGTCGCGACACGGCCGACGGGCCGGAGACCCGGCCGACCACCGGTGACCTGGGGCGGACCGCCCCGGCCAACGGCGCCCCGGCGGCCCGGCCCGAGCACCCGGCGGCGTCGATGGCCGGCCGGGTGCCGGCGCCCGCCCGACCCGTCCCGCCGGAGCCGCCCCGCGCCGCCGTCCCGCCGGAGCCGCCCCGCGCCGCCGTCCCGCCCGGGTACCCGTCGAACCGGCCGGGCCCGCAGCAGGGTGACCCGACGGCCGGCGACGCCGTGGCGGCTGTCGACCGGCCGGCGCCGTCCCGGTTCGTGCCGCTCGGCGACCGCGCGGAGGGCCGGCCGGTCCCGCCCCCCGCGCCGTCCTCGCCGACGAACGGTCGTCCCGCCGGCGAGGCTCCGGAGCGGCTCAACCACCGGTCCTTCTTCGAGCCGGCGTCCGGCCGCGCGTCCGCTCAGCGGCAGGAGGCGCTGCGCTCCGGCGAACGGGCCGTACCGCCGTCCCGCCTCGCACGCGGCGGCCAGCCGTTCCCCCGGCGTCGACCGCTCGCCGAGCCGGTGCCGGAGGGCCCGACCCGCCCGATCCCGATCGCCCCGGCCGACGGCGAGCCGACCCGGGCCTTCGCGGTGCCGGACGGGGAGAGCACCCAGGTGCTGCCGCCGCGCCGGGCGGACGCGTCCGCCGAGGACGTCACCCGCGACCTTCGCGTTTCCGCCCCCGACCCCACACTGGCGTTCGCCGCCCGCCGGCCGGACCCCGACGGTGACGTGACGCAGGCCCTGCCGCGCCCCCGGCCCACGCCGGAGCCCGGCGCGGAGCAGGAGCCGGCCTCGGCCGCGGAGCTGGTCTCCGGGCCGCCCGCGCCCCGGCGCGGGTTCACGCCGATCGTCATCGAGGGCACGATCATCGAGTCGCGGGACCTCACCGGGTCGCCCGACGCTGCCCCTGCGGAGCCCGTCTCGCTGTTCGAGCCGGTGCGGCGGTCCGACCGGCCCGCCCCGACCGCCCCCGCCGGCCCGGCATCCGCCGGCCCGACCGTCACGGCACCGACCGGCCCGACCGGCCCGACCGTCACGGCAGCCGGTGCGGTCGGCCCCGCCGACCCCGTTGCCACCGGACCCGGCGTTGCCACCGGACCCGGCGGGGTCGACGCACCCGGTTCGGTGGAGACCGCAGCCGCACCGGTGGAGACCGCGCCCGGCCTGTTCGACACCCCGTCCCGGCCGGTCGCCGCCGCGCCCGGCCTGTTCGACACCGCGCCCGAGCCGCCCGACACCGCGCCCGAGCCGGCTGCCGCGTCGCGGCGTCCCGCACCGCCCGGGACCGGCGGCGTCGCGGGTACGGCCGCGCCGACGCCCGGCGAGGCGGTCGGGGAGGGCGCCGTGCCGGCGGGGTCCGGGTGGGGCGATGCCCCGGCGGGCGGATCGGTGGTGGCCGGGGCGGAGGACCACGCGCCGGCCCGCTTCGAGCCCGTGCCGGTCGACTTCCAGCCGGCCAACGAGGTCGAGGAGAACCTGCTCGACGCCGCCGGGAGCGGCAGCACCGACACGTTCCTGTCCACGCTGCTGCTGGCCCGCGTGTTGCTGCCGGTGGCCGCCGACTCCGCGCCGGGCAGCCGGCCCGGCGAGCCCGGCTTCGTCTGGCGTACGGAGGAGCTGGACGGCGACACGTTCGTGGTGGTGCACACCTCACCGGAGCGGCTCGCGGAGCACGCCGACGCGGCGGCCGAGACCATCGAGGTCAAGTTCGTCCAGCTGATCCGGCGGTGGCCGGACGCCTCCTGGTCGTTCGCGGTCAACCCGGGCAGCCCGGTCGGGGCGAAGCTGCCCGGTGAGCAGATCCTGGCGCTGGCCAACTGGGCGGCGGAGGTGGGGCTCGGCGACGACGCCGGGACCGAGGGCGAGGCGGCGGCCCCCGTCGAGGAGCCGGCCAGCCGCCCCCGCTATGCGGCACCCGACCCGGCCCGGCCGATCGTGATGCAGAAGGCGGTCGCCCCCAGCCAGCTCGCGTACTACCTGGAGCGGGGCTACGACCGGGTCTCCGGTTTCGTGCACCGGGCCAACGAACTGGCCCACCTGAACACCCCGGCGCAGCTGCACGACGCGCTCGGCCTCGGTCACCCCGACTCGCCGTTCGCGCGGGACGCCGAGGAGATCTACGTGCTGCGCTGGCCGGCGCACCGACCCAGCCTCTACCGGATCCCGTACGGCGGGCAGAGCGAGGCTGCCATGCGGGCCATGGAGGGCTGGGTCATCGAGCGCCCGCCGTTCCGGGGCAACGGCTTCGCCCCGGGCGAGAGCAGCGACGTGGTGGCGGAGTTCAAGGTGGACAGCGCCCGGCTGCCGCACGGCGCGCAGCTCTGGCGGATCGGCGCGGACGGCACGGAGCGGGTGGTCGCCATCCTCGACACCGACGCGCTGCTGTGGCGACAGGTCGGTGCGCAGTGACCCGGGACGGCTACGTGGCCCGCTGGCGCGGCCGGGAGTACCAGGCGAGCCCGGACGGCGACGACGTCCGGCTCTACCAGCCCGAGTCGGGCGAGGGCTTCGAGGAGGTACGCCCCGGCCGGTACGTGCGGGTGGTCCCGGCCACCGAGGTCGACGACCTGGCGTACGTGCGGACGACCTGCACCTGGCAGGGGCAGCCGTTCATCGTCCTCGGCGAGCACGACGGCTGGCTGCGGGTGGAGTACACCGGCGGGCGCTGGCCCGTCGCCCGGGCGATGGGGCTGGAGGTCTTCGACTTCGGCGTCTACCAGGGCTGGGCGCCCGCCGCCGAGGTCGCCGACCTGCGCGAGCAGCGGGTCTGAGGCCCGCGCGGGCAGCGGGTCGGAGTCAGGACTTCGCCCAGCGCAGGATCTCGCCGAGCACCACCTCGCGGGCCTCCATGTGCGGGAAGTGCCCCACGCCGTCCAGGAGCCGCCACTCGTAGGGCGCCACCACGTATCGGCCGGAGCCCTGGGCGGTGCGCGGCAGGGACGCCTGGTCGAGCGCGCCGTGGAGTTGGAGCGTCGGGGTGACCAGCGGCTTCTGCATCAGCCGGACGAAGCGGTAGCCGTGCAGGCGGAGCACCGAGCGGAAAGCCCAGCGGTAGCCCTCCAGCGCGCAGAACGCCGCCTGCGGGATCCGCATCGCCTCCCGGCACCGCCGGGCGTACGCCTCGAAGTCCGGCCCGTGGACCCAGCGCGGCCCGCCCCAGCGGCGCAGCATCTCCTCCACCGCCGCCGCGCCGTCCCGGGTGAGCACGTGTTCGTAGCGGGGCAGCTGGAACTTCAGGGTGGGCGTGGAGGCGGCGAACTGCCCGCGCGGGTCGGCGAAGATGGCCGCCCGGAGCCGCAGCGGGTGCGGGGCGCCGAGCACCACCAGCCGGCGGACCAGCGCCGGGTGGAACGACGCCACGGTCCACCCGATCATGCCGCCGATGCCGGTGCCCACCACGGTCGCGGAGCGCTCGCCGAGGGCCCGGATCAGCCCGGCGATGTCGGCGGCCAGCGTATAGCCGTCGTACCCCCGGGGCGGCTTGTCGCTGGCGCCGTAGCCGCGCAGGTCGACCGCGACGGCGCGGAACCCGGCGTCGGCGACCGCCGGCAGCATCTCGTGCCAGGCCCACCAGTGCTCGGGGAAGCCGTGCAGGAAGAGCACCATCGGGCCGGTGCCCGACTCGACGACGTGGAACCGGCTGCCGTTCGCGCCGACGAACCGGTGCGTCCACGGCCCCTCGCTGAGGACGCAGGACTCGTCGACGGGCCCGCCACGCTGCTCGGTCATGGCAGACAGCCTATGACCCCGGTGCCGGCCGGCTCCGCCGCCGACCCCGGCCGGGTGGCCGGGGTCGCTGGCGATCGCGCGGGTGGCGGACCGCACGACCGGTCGGACGTGCCACGCGGGTTCCCCCGCCGATCGCACCTCGCTGCCTGCGGAACGGGCGATGCCCGGGCAGGTGGCCTGCCCGGGCATCGCGTGGTGCGGGTGGTGCGTGATCAGGCGATCAGGAGATGCGGATCTTGGTGTAGAGGCCGTCCTTCTCCAGGACCTTGATCTTGGTGCCGGTGGCCGGGAGCTTGACGCCGTGGTTCGGCAGCTCCGGGTACCAGTACTGCTTGGTGTCGTCGAACAGCGGCTGCGCGGCCTGGCCACGGATGTACTGCGGCTGGCTGTTGAGGTGCAGCGTGAACGAGTCGGCCTTCTTCAGGCTGAACGGCGCGTCGTAGACCTGGACGCGGGCCCGCCAGGGCTGCCCGGTCAGGTTGTAGATCGGCCGCGGGTGCGCGTCGATGATCAGGTTGCGCCCCTCACCCGGGTGCTCGAACGTGTCGTTGTCCGCCCACCGGGTGTTCCAGTAGGAGATCAGCAGACCCTCCTGGTACGCGTAGTGGTCCACGTAGTCCGGGCGGGTGTTCGAGTAACCGAAGAAGTACGGGCCGGTCTTCAGGTACTTGTCGTACGAGGTGTACTGCCGGGTGCCCGCGATGTAGTAGTTGTCGAACTCCCGGGTGTAGGTCTCCTCGGCGACCTCGAAGCCACCGGCGAGCGTCCAACCGGCGGCGCCGGACTCGGCACCGTCGGAGAGGACGGTCTGGCCGTCGGCGGTCACGGTGACGGCGTCACCGTAGAAGCCGCCCTCGGAGACACCGCCGTCGGTCTGGTAGCGCAGCCGGAACTGCGCGACCTTGCCCGCCGCCGCGTCCATGGGGATATTGATGTCGGCCCACTCGCCGTTGCTGCTGCCGTCCAGGGCCGGACGTCCGGGCGAGATCTCCGGGAGGGGCTGGCCGTTGATCGTGCCCGGCAGCGCCGTCCAGGTCTGGCCGCCGTCGAGCGACGCCTCGAAGAACAGGTAGTCGTACCCGGCCTCGATGTCGTAGCGGCCCTTCATCGACAGCGACGCCGACGACTTCCCGGTGAAGTCCAGGGTCCGGGTCATCGTGCTGTTGAGGTCGTCCTCGTTGCCGGAGAAGAACTGCTTGGTGCCCTCGAACGGCTTGCCGTTGTCGAAGCTGTACTCCCGCTTCGGGAGCACCACCACGACGCCCTGGGCCTCGTCGGTGTTGTATTCCTGCGGGCCGAGCTTCAGGGTGCGCTGCTGCCCCGCGACGACCACCTCGTAGTCGAGCCAGCCGAGCTGGAGCTTGTTCCACGCGCCCAGGTCGCCGCCGCGGTCGCCGATGCCGGGGTCGGTCTTGGCGCCGAGCCGGCTCTGGGCCATCAGGGTCCAGTGCTCGTTGTTGTTGTCCCCACCGTTGACGACGTTGTAGTCGTCCGGCAGACCGAGGTCGTGGCCGTACTCGTGGTAGAAGACGCTCCGGCCGCCGTTCTCCGGCTGGATGGTGTAGTCACCGATCCAGATGCCGGTGTTGCCGATCTGGGTGCCGCCGGCCGGGAAGTTGACCGGGCCGGTCGAACCCTGGTCGGACGCGAAGGCGTACCAGCGGTGGCTCCAGATGGCGTCCTCGCCCTGGTACGGGTCGCCGTCGGCCTCGTCGCCGCCGGAGTGGACGATCTGGAAGTGGTCGATGTAGCCGTCCGACTCGTTGAAGTTGCCGTCCGAGTCGTGGTCGTACCGGTCCCACTGGTCCATCGCCTTGACGTCCGCGGCGATCTGGGCGTCGGTGCGGCCGGCGGCCTTCTGGTCGGCGACCCACTGGTTGGCGGCGTCCCGGACCAGTTCCCAGGTGTTGGTGCAGGTGTTGTCGTCGCACGGGTAGCCGCCGGAGCGGCCGTAGCGGGCCTCGTTGTACCTGACCTTCACCCAGTCGGTGACCGTGCCGTCGACGCTGTAGCGGCCCGAGGACTGCGCCTCGTAGTACTGCTTCAGCGACTCGTCACCGGGGTTGGTGCCGAAGTAGAGCTTGCGGTAGTGGTCGGCGTTGTAGTCCGCCTGCCACACCGTGGAGTTGTCCACCGCCCGGTTGGGGGCGGGGATCTCGTTGTGCAGCGGCCCGTCGAACCGGGTCGGACCCGCCGTGGTCGGGTCGGTGTCCTGGTCCGGGTAGCTCGGGTGCCGCTCGTTGCCGAACTCGGCGAGGATGACGAAGATCCGGTCGGTCTGCTCGCGGGCGAGCTCGACGTACTGGTCCTCCATCTGGCTGGCGGCGCCGGCCCGGGTCGAGCGGGCGGTGGCCCCCTCGGCCTGGGTCTTGCCGACCTTGACGACCGTGCTGCCGTTGATCTTCTGCGCCTTGGCCCGGCCGGAGAGGACGTCGCTCAGGCCCTCCTGGCGCAGGGCGCGACGCTTGTCCTCGAGCGGGTTCGGCAGGTCGTGGTCGACATGGGCGGGCTCGGTGACCGACGGAGCGGCCGTCGGCAACTTCGGCTGCGGCGCGGCGCTGGCGGATGTGCCGACCGCCAGTCCCGTCGCCGTCAGCGAAAGCCCGAGCAGACCCACTGCGACTTTGCGCACGTGGTACCTCCGGTGTGAGGGAACCGGCCCAACGGGGGTACGGGCCGGTGGAGATCGATCCCACTAGTGGGACCAATGGTGAACATAGACACTCGTGTGACCCCTGGGAAGATGCGCACGTCTATTTGTTGCAAAGTTTTGTTGGGAATGCTTTTCACCGTCACATCCCAGCCGTTCATCAACCGTCATGAGCAGGGCATAGGGTCCCCGATGGGGCGGAAGAGATCGTTCTCGATCGGACCGGGTCACGTACGCGAAAAGTGGGGCCGGTGGCGTCACCGCCACCGGCCCCACGGGTAACCCGATTGTCAGTTGCTGACCTTCACGACCATGTCGTCGGTCGGGTTGGTGCCCTGCTGCAGGATCTCGATCCGGGTGCCGGAACCGGCCAGCTTCACCGAGTTCCACGGGTTGCCGGACGTCCAGTACTTGTTCGCCCCGCTGTCGAAGAACACCGGGTTCGGGTCGAGCGCCGGGAGCGTGACCGGGACACCGTTGAGGTGGAAGGTCTGCGCCGGCTTGGCGTACAGGCTGAACGTGGCGTCGAAGCCGTTGCGGCGGTTGGTGATGGTGCCCTGACCACCGACGTTGATCTTGTTCGGCCGGACGTCCACCGGGAGGTTCAGGCCGTAGCCCGGGTGCTCCGAGGTGTTGTTGTCGCCGTACGCGTAGTTCACGTACCAGACCAGCATGCCGGGCTGGACCGAGAACCGCTCCACCCAGTTCGGGCGGGTGTTGTTGAACCCGTAGTTGTACCCGCCGGTCCGCAGGGTGTCGTCGTAACCGAAGTAGGAACGGTTCTCCGCGATGTAGAAGCGGGGGTACGTGTCGGTCACCGAGCCGCCCATCCGGGTGAAGCCCTTGGCGGTCCACTCGGCGGCCAGCGTCTCGGCGTCGTCGGTCCAGGCGACGGCGCCGCCCTTGACCAGCGACACGTTGTCCAGGAACGCGCCGGCGAGGTGCACGCCGCCGTCGGTCTGGTAGCGGTAGCGGAACTGCACGGTCTGCCCGGCGTACGCGGACAGGTCGTAGGCCAGGTCCACCCAGGCGCCGCTGGTCGAGCCGTCGACCCCGGTCTCACCGGCGTCGATCGACGAGTTGCCCAGCGGGGTCCAGGTGGCGCCACCGTTGGTCGACACCTCGGCGTATAGGTAGTCGTAGTCCTCTTCGATGTCGTACCAGGCCTTCGCGGTGATCGACGCGGACGTCGCACCGGTCAGGTCGAGTTGGCGGGTCAGCGTGGTGTTCAGGTCGTCCGCGCTGCCGCCCCACCACTCGTACGACCCGCCGAACGGCGTGTTGTAGCTGGTGGTCTGGGTCTGCGCCGGCAGGTTGACGACGACGGCCTGGGCCTTCGGCCCGTCGCTGTCGCCGGCCGGGCCGAGCGTGACCCGGGTGGTGCCGCTGTTCTCCTCGACCACCGAGTAGTTCAGCCAGCCCAGGAACAGCTTCGACCACGGGTCCATGTAGCCCGGGGTCGACCCGATGTCGTCCGTGCCGTGGCTCAGCCACGAACCGGAGGACATCAGGCTCCAGAAGCCCACGCCGTTGTCGCCGCCGGCGGTGTCGTAGAGGTCCGGCAGACCGAGGTCGTGGCCGTACTCGTGGGCGAACACGCCCAGACCGCCGTTCTCCGGCTCCGTGGTGTAGTCCCGGATCCACATGCCGGTGTCGCCGATCTGGACACCACCGGCCTTGTTCTCGCCCGGGCCGGCGCTGCCGGCCAGGTTCGGGAACGCCGCCCAGCGGTGCGACCAGATGGCGTCCTCGCCCTGGGCGCCGCCGCCGGCCTCCTCGCCCTCGCCCGCGTGCACCGCCTGGAAGTGGTCGATGTAGCCGTCGGGCTCGTTGAAGTCGCCGTCGCCGTCGAAGTCGTACCGGTCCCAGATGTCGAACTGGGCCAGGTACTGCTTGATCTGCTCCGGCGTCTTGCCGGCCGCGACCTGGGACTCGTACCAGGCCGTCGCGGTGTCCTTGACGAAGTTCCAGTACCCGTCGGCCTCGGAGATGGCGTTGCTGCCGTACCGGGCCTCGTTGTACGGAACCTGCACCCAGTCGGTGACGTCGCCGTTGACGGTGTAGCGCCCGCCGGACTGCTTCAGGTAGAAGTCCCGCATCGACTCACCCGGACCGAACATCATGTCCTGGTAGTGCGCCCGGTTGAAGTCCGGCCGCCACAGCGTGCTGTTGTCGTCGGTCGAGCCGCCGTCCCAGTTGCGGTCGGGCTCGGCGATCTGGTTGCGCAGCGGACCAGCGGTCCCACCGGTCCGGGGGTCGGTCTGGTCACCGAACTCGACCAGCATCGTGAAGATGGGGTCGGTCTTCGGCGCCTGCTGGTACTCGACGAACAGGTCGTCCTTGACCTGGATGACCTTCGAGCCGTTGCGCGTCTGAAGCTTGGCCTTGCCGGAGAGCAGGTCGGCGATGGCCTTCTTCCGGAGCTCCCGCTGCTGATCCGACTTCGGATCGGGGAGGTTGTCCCTGCCGTGCTTCGCCTTGTCGGAACCGGGGGCCGGGTCCGCGGCCGGTGCGCCGGAGGCCGGCGCCGACACGACTCCCGCCGCCAGCAGCGCGGCCGCGGCCGAGGCCAGGCCGGCTGTGACTCGTCTCCTCAAAGGTCCTCCTCCTTTGTGGATCTGTTACATGACGAGCGCGGCCGAAGCCACGGCTGTCATGTGATGCGCCACTCACCCTGGCAGAGGGGGCGTGCGCTTGTCACGGGTCAAATACCTGGTGGGAATGCGGCCGCCGACCTGCATATACGCATAAATGCCGACCAAATGGCGCGTTGAACCGACATCGGTTCACGTTACGTTTTGGCCACGATCACCTTGAGTGACCGGAGTTATGAAGTCCCCTTCGGGGAGCGCCCGGGGGCCGGAAATCGTCACAGAGGCCGGTCGGCGTAAATCGTGGACCACACGACGAGCGGGGCCCGCCCGGAGCAGTGTGCTCCGGACGGGCCCCGCCGTGTGTCCCGTCGACCGACCCTCGGGTCAGTTCGTCGCCGGGGTCACGTACACCGTGGCGTACGAGTTGTCCTTCGCGGTGTGCTTGATGGTGATGGTGACGCCGTAGGACACGCCCTGGTCACCGGGGTTGCCGGTGCCCAGCACGATGGCGCCGCCGCCCAGGACGGCCCCGTAGTAGGCCGGCGCCGGCGTACCGTCCGGGTTGGTGACCCGGGTCGTGTACGGCGCGTTGCCCCTCGACGGGATGACGACCGAGGCGTCGCTGTCCCGGGCGTACGCCGAGCCGTCGCGGATCTCGATGCCCGGGTACCAGCCCTTGGCGTCCGTGAAGGCCGGCACCGCCGGCTGCGCGGGGAAGTTCGTGCAGTACTCGCTGTACGGCTCGTCCTCCGCCTCCAGGCACTCCCGGAAGGGGTACGTGGGGTTGAGCGAGAAGGCCGCGTTGGCGGACTGCGGCCGGCTGGGCAGGTTGTCCAGCACCGACGGGTCCTTGACGGCCGCCTCACCCTTGCGGCGGAACGGGTCGAAGTGCGAGTCGACGATCAGCAGACCACCCTTGGCGCCGTAGCTCGGCAGCGAGGTCAGCTGTCCGGTGACGTGGTTGACGTCGCCGAGCGCGGTGTCCCGGTACCAGACCAGCATGCCCGGGGCGTTGTAGGAGACCTTGTCGACCTTCCACGCCTCGTGCGAGTACACCGTGTCGTAGGTGTACTTCAGGCCGTTGTCGAAGCCGTCGAAGTTGCGCCACTCCGCCAGGTAGTAGTGCGCCTGGGTCGAGGTGCCGCTGTCGATGCGCCAGCCCGGGCCGGTGGTGTCGACGAAGGTGCCGCCGGTCGCGGTCCAGCCGTTGGTGCCGCTCTCGACGTCGTCGCTCCAGGTGGTGGCGCCGCCGCCGGTCACCGAGAAGTCGTCGGCGAACCAGCCGCGCTCCGCGAACGCCTCGTCGGTGGCGTAGCGGAGCCGGACCTGCACGGTCTGCCCGGCGAACGCCGACAGGTCGACGTAGTCGTGCCGCCAGCCGTTGGTGCTGCCGGTGAGGCCGTACTTCTTGTTGCCGAAGTCCACCATCCGGCCGTTCGGGTCGGCGTAGCCGTCGTTGGTGGTGACGAGCTTGCCGGTCGAGTCGTAGACCTTCTGCTCGGCCCAGGTGGCGCCGCCGTCGGTCGAGACCTCGAGGAAGCCGTAGTCCCAGTCGGCCTCGATGACGAAGTTGTTCCACATCCAGAACTTCGCGTCGGCCGCCGTGGGCACGGCCACCTGGCGGGCGATCTTGACATCCGCCCAGTCCTGGTCGGCGCCGGTGTACCACATCTTCTCGCCGCTGTGCGGCGTGGCCAGGGTGATCACCTTGTTCGGCAGGTTGATCTTGATGCCGTCCTTGGTGCCGACCGGGGTCCGCGAGGTCTGACCCAGCTGCACGGAGCGCGGGTCGGCGCCGGGCGCGAGGGTCAGCGGGTCGGCCCAGCCGAGCACCCACTTGTCCCACAGGCCCATGTGCGTCGGCAGCGCCTGGAAGATCTCACCCGAGTGCGAGCCCGAGGCCATCAGGTCCCAGAAGTCGACGTCCGAGTCGGCGTTGCCCGAGGTGTCGTAGAGGTCCGGCAGGCCCAGGTCGTGACCGAACTCGTGGGCGAACACACCGACGCCGGCGTCCTCCGGCTGCACGATGTAGTTCGACACCTGCAGGTTGGTGCCGGGGATGGTGTAGCCGCCGGCGATCGACGACGAGTGCGCCCAGACGGCGTAGATGCCCTCGGCGCCGCCGCCGCGGGACTTGCCCTGGCCGGCGTGCACCAGCACCAGGTGGTCGATCACGCCGTCCGGCTCGAAGACGTTGCCGTCACCGTCGCGGTCGCCCTGGTCCTCGATGTCGTAGTCGGCCCACGGGAAGTTCGGGTCCATCTGCGCGAGGGTGGCGATCGCGTCGGTGGCCAGCCGGCCCGCGCCCTGCGGGTTGTCCGGGTGCCCGTTCATCGCCTGCTCGCGGCCGGCGACCCAGTTGCCGTTCTCGTCCTGGAAGCAGCGGGAGGCTGCGTACCAGCCCTCGGAGTGCGGCACCTTGATCCACGGGCTGGCCTGCCCGTCGACCGTGTACGCGCCCTTGGACATCTCCAGGTACATGTTGTGCATGGTCCGGCCGGCCAGGCTGATGCCCGGCTTGCCGTCCGGCCCGGTCAGGTCCGGGCGGACCCGCTCGGTGATGCCCTCCTTGGTGTAGAGCATCTTGTCGTAGTGCGTGGGCGAGAAGTCCGGCACCCACATCGAGTTGTTGTCCTCGCGAGGCAGGGACGCCGGGTTGGGGATGTTGTTGTGCAGGGGTCCGTTCTGGACGGTGCCGGGGACACAGCTCCGGTCCTCGAAGACCGTCTTGGGGACCATGACGTCGGTGAAGTCGTCGTTGGCCTGGTCGTTGAACTCCACCAGCAGGGTGAGCAGCTTCGCCGTCTGGGTGCCCTCGGCCTGCTTGATCTGCCGCGGGCTCTTGCCCGTCTTGATCGCCTCGGCCTCGGTCCTGGCGAGTTCCCGCGCCGTGACCGGGTTGCCGCGGGCGAACTTGCGGTCGTAGGCCCGCGCCTGTTCGACCGCCGGGGCGTAGACACCACCCTTGCCCTTGACCTCGCGGCCGGTGCTGTCCGGCTGGACGGCCGGCTCGGAGTAGTTGATGTAGTACTCGTCCGCCCCGATGACGGCTCGGGCGGGGCCGGACTCTGCCGCCGCCGAGCTGCCAGTCACGGTCAGTGACGTGGCCGCCAGGGCGATGGCGGGCAGCGCGACGAGTAGGCGTCGACGCGACCCGGGTTGCGGATTTCTGTTCATGCCGCTCCATTTCTCGGGCATGGGGAGGGAGGGAGCCGGACGGTTTCTGATCGATGTGACGTCCATCGAACCGACTCGGCCTGCGTGAACCTAAATCAGAAATCAGGCGAAGGACAGGGGTCCACACCCGCCTGTGTCCGTTCAGCTTCTCCCGGTTCCCCCGACCGACTGATGTGACAGGGCACCTCCGGTCCGTCGTGTACCCGTAAGAAATGACGATGGGTGACGGTCCGCGCGGGACCGCCACCCATCGGGTCGTACGCCTGCCGTCAGTCCTCGTCGGACTTGCCACCGCCGATGCCGGACGAGATCAGGTCCATCACGGACGAGTCCTGGAGCGTGGTGACGTCGCCGAGCGACCGGTTCTCGGCCACGTCCCGCAGCAGGCGGCGCATGATCTTGCCGGAGCGGGTCTTCGGCAGTTCGGGCACCAGCATGATCTGCCGCGGCTTGGCGATCGGGCCGAGGGTCTTCGCCACGTGGTTGCGCAGGTCGGCGATGAGCTTCTCGCCCGCCTCGCCGGAGGTCTCCGTGGCACCGCGCGGGATGGCGAACGCGACGATGGCCTGACCGGTGGTCGGGTCGGTCGCGCCGACCACCGCCGCCTCGGCCACCGACGGGTGCGAGACCAGCGCCGACTCGACCTCGGTGGTGGAGATGTTGTGCCCGGACACCAGCATCACGTCGTCGACCCGGCCGAGCAGCCAGATGTGCCCGTCGTCGTCCCGCTTCGCGCCGTCCCCGGCGAAATACATGCCCTCGAACCGCGACCAGTACGTCTCGATGAACCGGTTGTCGTCGCCCCAGATCGTGCGCAGCATCGACGGCCACGGCTCGCGCAGCACCAGGTAGCCACCGCCGCCGTTCGGCACGGACTGGCCCTGGTCGTCCACCACGTCGGCGCTGATCCCCGGCAGCGGCGTCATCGCGGAGCCGGGCTTGGTCTCCGTCACGCCCGGCAGCGGCGAGATCATGACGGACCCGGTCTCGGTCTGCCACCAGGTGTCCACGATGGGCAGCTCACCGCGGCCGACGTGCTGCCTGTACCACATCCACGCCTCGGGGTTGATCGGCTCGCCCACGCTGCCGAGCAGCCGCAGCGAGGAGAGGTCGTAGCCGGCGGGGATGTCCTCGCCCCACTTCATCATCGTGCGGATCAGCGTCGGGGCGGTGTAGAGGATGCTGACCTTGTACTTGTCGACGATCTCCCAGAACCGGCCCTTGTGCGGGGTGTCCGGGGTGCCCTCGTACATCACCTGCGTGGCGCCGTTGGAGAGCGGGCCGTAGACGATGTAGGAGTGCCCGGTGACCCAGCCGATGTCGGCGGTGCACCAGTAGACGTCGGTCTCCGGCTTGAGGTCGAAGACCGCGTGCGTCGTGTACGCCGTCTGGGTGAGGTAGCCGCCGGTGGTGTGCAGGATGCCCTTCGGGCGGGCCGTCGTGCCGCTGGTGTAGAGAATGAACAGCGGGTGCTCGGCGTCGAACGGCTGCGCGGCGTGCTCGGCCGGGGCGGTCTCCACCGTCTCGTGCCACCAGTGGTCCTTGGCCGACCAGGCGACCTCCTCGCCGGTGCGCCGCACGACCAGCACGTGCTCGATCGACGGGCAGTTGGCCACCGCCTCGTCCACGGTCGGCTTCAGCGCGGACGGCTTGCCCCGGCGGAAGCCGCCGTCGGCGGTGATCACCACCTTGGCGCTGGCGTCCTGGATCCGGTTGGTCAGCGCGTCGGCGGAGAACCCGCCGAAGACCACGCTGTGCGTCGCGCCGATGCGGGCGCAGGCCAGCATCGCGACCGCCGCCTCCGGGATCATCGGCAGGTAGATCGCCACCCGGTCGCCTGCGGTGACGCCCAGATCGGTCAGCGCGTTCGCCGCCTGGCAGGTCAGCCTGTGCAGTTCCGCGTACGTGATGGTGCGGGTGTCGCCCGGCTCGCCCTCCCAGTGGATGGCGACCCTGTCGCCCAGGCCGGCCTCGACGTGCCGGTCCAGGCAGTTGTACGCCACGTTGAGCTGCCCGCCGACGAACCACTTCGCGAACGGCGGGTTCGACCAGTCGAGCACCTGGTCCCACTGCCGCGCCCACGTCAGCCGCCCGGCCTGCCGCTCCCAGAACGCCAGCCGGTCGGCGTCGGCCTCCGCGTACGCGTCTGCGGTGACGTTGGCGTTCGCGGCGAGTTCGGCCGGCGGCGGGAACTGGCGTGTCTCGTTCAGCAGATTGGCCAATGCCTCGCTCATGCCGTGCTCCCTCGTCGTTCGGGGTGACCTGCGTCTCCCGCACGAGGTTAGTCGGGACACCCCGTCGTCCGACTGCCGGTCCGGCCAACTCGCGCCGAGCGGCCCCCGCCGCGCGCCGGACGGCCACCCGGATGCCAAAAGGGGCACCTTGTCGGCGCCTTCCGTCGAGGAAGGGCCCTTCGCCACCACAATCGGGGGGTGGCGGCGGTCGCTCCCCGGCGGCTCGTCGGCGGATCGCGTCGCGCAGTCGATAGCGTGACGGGGTGACCGCTGACCCGCTCGCCCCGCTGCTCGCGCTCGCCGACATCGCTCCCGCCGTCGAGCGGGCCCGCGAGCGGTTCGACCAGGCGCTCGGGCACCGCGCGCTGCGCCGCCACGGCGGCCAGGTCGCGGCCGAGGTCAGCCTCCGGTCCGCGGTCGCCAGCGCCGCCCTCGAGGGGTACGCCCACGAGCGCGAGGCCGTCCGCGCCGGAACCGTGACCGAGCCGGTGGTCCAGGGCGCGCTGCGGGTCGCCGGGGCGCTGCCCGGGCTGAGCGAACTCTGGCCGAAGGCGCCCCGGCAGGCGCTGGCCAAGCTGCACGTGCTCGCCGCCCGGGACGTGGTGACCGAGGCCGAGCTGGGCCGGCCCGTGGCCGACCCGGTGGTCGCCGCGCGGCTGGACGGGCTGGCCGGGCTCGTCGCCGGCGGCACGAAGGTCTCCCCGCTGGTGCTGGCCGCCGTCGTGCACGGCGAGCTGCTGAACCTGCGCCCCTTCGCCGGACCGTCCGGGGTGGTGGCCCGCGGCGCCGCCCGGCTGGTGCTGCTGTCCAGCGGGCTCGACCCGCGCGGCCTGCTCGCCGTCGACGTCGGCCACCGCGAGCGCGAGCCCGAGTACGTCGGCGCGGCCGGCGCGTTCGCCACCGGCACCCCGGACGGCCTGCGCTCCTGGCTGCGGCACTACATGTCGGCCGTGGAGGTCGGCGCCGACCAGCTCACCACGATCGGCGACGAGATCCTCGCCGCCGCCTGACCCGCCCTGTCGGGATCGCTTCGGCCTGGATCGCTTCGGTCCGGGTCGCTTCGGCCTGGGTCGTTTCGGTCCGGGTCGCTTCGGTCCGGGTCGTTTCGGTTCGGGTCGCTTCGGTCCGGTCGCTTCGGCCCGGATCCGGTCAGGCGGGAGCGGGGGTGGCGCGGGTGCGGCGGTGACGGCCGTACCAGGCGATGCCGATGGCCACGCCGACGCCCACGCCCAGCGCCGCCGCGGCGACCGGGACGGCCGGGCGCTCCCGCAGCCGCCGGCCCAGCGGGATCGGGTGCCGGAACTCCAGCACCGGCCAGGAGTTCTCGACCGCGAGCCTGCGCAGCTGCCGGTCCGGGTTGACCACCGAGGGGTGGCCGACGCACTCCAGCAGCGGCCGGTCGCTGTACGAGTCGGAGTAGGCGTACGAGTCGGCCAGGTCGTACCCGCGCCGGGCGGCCAACTCGCTGACCGCCTCGACCTTGCTCGGGCCGGCCGCGTAGAACTCCACCTCGCCGCTGTAGCGGCCGTCCACCACGCCCATCCGGGTGGCGATCACGTCGGTGACCCCCAGCAGCGCGCCGATCGGCCGGACCATCTCCTCGCCGGAGGCGGAGACCAGCACGACGTCCCGGCCGGCCGCCTGGTGCTCCTCGATCAGGGCGGCGGCCTCGGCGTACACGTAGGGATTGATCAGCTCGTGCAGCGTCTCCGCGACGATCTGGCGGACCTGCTCCACCTGCCAGCCCTTGCAGAGCGTGGCGAGATAGTCCCGGGTCTTGGCCATGGTCTGCTCGTCGGTGCCGCCCAGCCGGAACATCAGCTGCGCGTACGCCGACTTGACCACGTCACGCCGGGTGATCAGGCCGTCCCGGTAGAACGGCCGACCGAACGCCAGGGCGCTCGACTTGGCGATGACGGTCTTGTCCAGATCGAAGAAAGCGGCACTTCGGCCCACGGCGCGCAAGTCTAGCCGGATGGTCTATGGTCGGCGGGTGCCCGGGGTCCGATGACCCCTCGGACTTGCGGGCAGACCCCATCACCCTCGCTCATCGTGACGCTCGTCACACTCTGCGAAGTTTAATTTGCAGGGAGTGGAGGTGACACCACTCGACGTATACAGGTCCGCTCAGGCAGACTGGTCGGCACGACGAGCGTTCATATCTCGCACAACACACAGGCCCTCGGCGGTTGCACCCCCCGTGACCGCTGAGTGGGTTCGGCTCGACCCCCCCGGAGCCGAACCTCCCGACGACCCCCGTCTCCCCCCGACGGGGGTCGTCCCTTTCCGGAGTGGGCGCTCCACCGCAGCTCACAGGCCGTCTCTGTCCTCGCCGAGGCCGCGCTCGGAGGGCGAATCCTCGGCCGGAGGCAGCAGAGAGGCAGCAGAGCTGTCGAAGGCCGCCAAGATCCGGGCGGCGTAGTCCGTCCGGGTGTGCGTATAACGATTCAGCGTCGTGGACGCCTGCTTGTGGCCGATGACCCGCTGCACCAGGTTGATCGGGCCGGTGTTGACGACCTGGCCGAGCAGGCCGATGCACACCGGGATCTGGCAGGGGTGGCCCGCCGTGCTCGCGGCGGGGACCAGCGAGGGCAGCCAGACCCGGCGGCGGAAGATCGACCGGCGCAGGGGGCACCCGACCCGGTCACGGACGACGAGCGTGCGCGGGTCTAGGTCCCCGGCCTCGGTGCGCAGCTGGCGCAGCGCGGCCAACAGGAAACCCGGAAGCGGCACGGTCCGCACGCCAGCGCGACTCTTCGGGTACGGATGGAACAGGATGCCGCCGTGGGTCTCCGCGGTGATCTGGACCGCGCGCAGCAGAGCGCGATGGCGGGCCAGGCGGGCGGCCCGCTCCCCGGGCGGCGGGTCAACGGCAGGTAGTGAGGATGGCGAACTACCCCTGGGCATGCAGCCACTACCTCGGGCTCGCTCCGTCCGGTCCGCCGGGCGAGGATGTGGAGGTTCGCGTGCCGTGTGCCGTACCAGGACGGTCAGGGTGATCGTTGGTGGCCACCCATGAACCGTTTTGCCGCGAGCTGCGGATAACAGGTGATGCTTCCCTGCTCCGCGAGAGGCCTTGCGTGAAAGAACTCAGACCAACGTCGGACGCCGATGTCGGTGCGGTGACGGACGTAGTGATCATCGAGCGCTCCGTGCGGGACCCGGAGACCTTCTCGACGATCTTCGACCGACACGCGCCGCACATCCACCGTTACCTGGCACGTCGCCTTGGTGTGCCGGCTGCGGACGATCTGGTTGCGGAGACGTTCCTCGCGGCGTTCCGCCGCCGGGACCGCTTCGACACCACCTATCCGAACGCGCGGCCGTGGCTGTACGGGATCGCCACCAAAATCGTTGGCCAGCACCGGCGAAATGAGGAGCGCGAGTACCGGCTGCGGCAGGCGTACGTCCCCGCGACGAGCGAGGCATCGCATGCCAACCGGGTCGCCACCGTGGTGACGGCGCAATCACTACGCCGGCCCCTCCTCGAGGCGCTGGCCAGGCTCTCCGACGGAGATCGCGACGTGTTGTTGCTGATCGCCTGGGAGGGACTCAGATACGACGAGGTCGCCGCCGCACTGTCGATTCCGGTCGGCACCGTGCGATCACGACTCAACCGAGCCCGCAAGCTGCTCCGTGAACGGTTGGGCGGCGCACCGGCCAGCACGATCGAGGAGGTACTGAGCAATGGATGAGATGCGACTGCTCCAGCAGCTCGGCGGTGAGACCGGGCTGCCGGCAGCCGAGCGGTTGGAGCCGGCCCGCAGCCGGCTGGAGGCCGCCATGGCGGCGACGGCTGCTGAGCCTTTGCCCGCAGTGTCCACCGTGCGCCCGACGCCTTCCCGCTGGAGGCGACCGGCCTGGCGGCTGGTGCTCAGCGGGGTGGCGGCGGCGGGTCTAGCGGGGGCGATCGCTTCCGTACTGGTGCTCGTACCGGACCAGCTCGGTGGCAGCACGCCACCCGCACGGGCCGATGCCACCCAGATTCTGCAGAACGCGGCGGCCGCCGCGCTGCGGGTGCGCGATGTCGATCCCCGGCCGAACCAGTTCGTCTACACACGCCTGCAGCAGGGGCGTGATCTGCGGGAGAGCTGGACGTCGGTGGACGGAACGCGGGACGGTCTGGTTATCGAGACCTCTGCCGCCGGCCGCACGGAGATAGTCGTTCCCGGCTGCCGGAATGGGCGGGCGGTGGTGTTGAAGGGGGGCCGGGTGGTTCCGGGCGAGACCGAGCGGTGCACCCCAGCACCCGCCTACCGCGCCGACCTGCCCACCGACGCCGCCGCGATGCGGGCCTTCCTGGCCGAGAATGCCAAGGGGGAACCGGGCGACGCCAATGCCGCCGGCAAGGAGATCCTCTACTACCTCACCGACAGCTACCTACGCCCCCGGACCCTGGCGGCGCTCTATGAGGCTGCGGCGACGATGCCGGACCTGCAAGCCGTGAAGCCCGTCAAGGACGCCGCGGGCCGGCCGGGCATCGGGATCACCTGGCCATCGACGCACGGCTCGGGCGAAATCGTGCTCGTCTTCCACCCCGAGACCTACACCTTTCTCGGCGTGGGCGGGCCGGCAGGCGGATCGGCGGTGTTGGCCCTCGCCATCGTTGACCGAGTCGGCCAGAGGACCTGACATCCGTCCCAGCGGCCAGCCGCCTCCCATGCATGAACTGTCCAGCCACTGGATCCGGATAACGGATGACGCTCTTCTGTGAGAGGCCTACCATGCGATTCCTGCGACGGCGGACGACGAATGTCGGCGGCGGTGCATTGACAGATGCCGAAATCATCGCTTGGTCCGAGGAGGATCCCGAGATCTTCTCGACGATCATCGACCGGCACGCGCGGCGCATCCATCGTCACCTAGCGCGACGCTTCGGTGTGTCGGCCGCAGACGAACTTGTCGCGGAGACATTCGTCGCGGCGTTTCGTCTTCGGAATCGGTTCGACATCACCCAGTCCGACGCTCGACCCTGGCTTGACGGGCTCGCCACTGACCTGGCCAACCAGCACCGGGCGGCAAGGCAGACCTAAAACTCTGGGTAGTTGGCGGCCGGTGCGAGGTGGGCGGGGCTCACTCTGCTGGTTGCTCCGTGGTTGCTTGACGTCGAGGAACTGATGCTTGGCAATCACCGCGATGCACTACCGGGAGAAGGGGTGGTGGTCCCGGCCGTCAGGTACGTGGGTGGTGCGCAAGGGGCGTCGATCAGGACGGCGTGCAGACGACTGCGGTGCATACAGCGCAGGCTATCGATGCGTGCGGCCCGTCGCCGTCGTCGCGGAGGGCTGCCGCGGGTGCGGGGGAAAGCCGAGCGTGGCTACCGCCTGCCGCGGCTCGCGTCGGTCGGCGGCGCGGGTCGGTCGGCGGCGCGGGTCGGTCCGGGTGGTCGGCGTCGCCCGCCCGGTCGAGAAGCTCCACGAGGTCGTCGGTCACGGTGGCGGATCACGCGGCGGCGTACGACAGGGGCCGTGCCGTGGCCGACGGACATAGCAGATCGACTCGCGCAGTGGGCGTTGTCCACAGGCGCCGAAGTTGTCCACAGGCTGGTGCCGTGGGGCGGCGTCCGGCGGCGGATCGGGGGCAGGGTCTCGGGTCAGCAACCCCGGAGCCCGACCGCTGGAGGCCGCGATGCCACCCCGTACCTCCGTCCCGCCGCACCGGCGACTGCCGCTGCTCGTCACCTCGGACGGCGACCTGCTCGACGACCTGCTCCGGCTCGCCGCGGCGGGCGGCGTCGAGGTGGAGCTCGCCGCCGACCCGGCGGCGGCCCGGACCCGCTGGCTGCCCGCCCCGCTCGTGCTGGTCGGCGCCGACCAGGCCCAGCCGTGCCTGCGGGCGCGGCTGCCGCAGCGGCCACGGATGGTGCTGGTCGGCCGGTCCGGGGAGCCCGATCCCGGCTTCCAGGTCGCCGAGCTGATCGGCGCCGAGCACGTGGCGGTCCTGCCGGCCGCCGAGCCGTGGCTGGTGGACCGGTTCGCCGAGTGCGGGCCGGAGTGCGCCGATCGGGGCGTAGCCCGGATCACCGCCGTGCTGGGCGGGCGTGGCGGCGCCGGGGCGAGCATCCTGGCCGGCGGGCTCGCGGTCACGGCCGCCCGTGCCCGGCTGCGCACCCTGCTCGTCGACGCCGACCCGCTCGGCGGCGGGCTCGACCTGGTGCTGGGTTGGGAGCAGTTGGAGGGGCTGCGCTGGCCGGCGCTGACCGACGCCGACGGCCGGGTGGATGCGCCGGCGCTCGTACGGGCCCTGCCGAGCCGGGGCGACCTGGTGGTGCTCTCCTGGGACCGGGGCGACCTGCTCGCCCTGCCCGCCCAGGCGATGGCGGCCACCGTCGACGCCGCCCGGCGGGGCCGGGACTTCGTGGTGGTGGACCTGCCCCGGCAACTGGACGACGCGGCCGTCACCGCACTCCAGGCGGCCGACCAGGTGTTCGTCGTCGTACCGGCCGAACTGCGGGCCACCGCGGCGGCCGCCCGGGTGGTGGCGGCCGCCGCACCGCACTGCGCCGCGATGTCGGTGATCGTGCGCGGTCCGGCACCGGGCCGGCTCGGGGCCGCCGAGGTGGCCCGCGCGCTCGGGCTGCCGCTCGCCGGCACGCTGCGGCCGGAGCCGGCGTTGGCCCGTGGGCTGGAGCGGGGCGAGGCACCGGCCGCCCACGGCCGGGGGCCGCTGGCGGCCCTCTGCCAGCGCATCGTCGCCGACCTGACCGGCACGTCCACGGCGGGTGCGGCATGACCGGACCGTCCGAGGGCGACACCCTCGCCTCCCGGGTGCGGCAGCGGATCGCGGCCACGGCGACCCCGGTCACCCCCGCCGCGATCGTGTCCGCCGTACGCGCGGAACCCACCGCCGCCGTGCTGGGCGACACCGCCCTGCTGCGGATGGCCGACCGGGTGCACGACGACCTGGTGGGCGCCGGTCCGCTCGCGCCGCTGCTGGCCGACCCGGAGGTCACCGACGTGCTGGTCAACGGCGTCCGGGTCTGGGTGGACCGGGGGCAGGGCCTGCACCAGGTCGCGGTGCCGATCGGCACGGTCGACGACGTTCGCCGGCTCGCCCAGCGGCTCACCGCCAGCGCCGGCCGGCGGCTCGACGACGGCTCGCCGTACGCGGACGCCCGACTCCCCGACGGCACCCGGCTGCACGCCGTGCTGCCGCCGGTGGCGACCGACGGTCCCTACCTGTCCCTGCGGACGTTCCGGCAGCGGCCGTTCACCCTCGACGAGCTGGTACGCCAGGGGACGGTGCCCCGGCCGATGGCGCCGGTGCTCTCCGCCGTGGTGGCGGCCCGGCTGGCGTACCTGGTGACCGGCGGCACCGGCTCGGGCAAGACGACTCTGCTGAACACGCTGCTCGGGCTGGTGCCGTCGACCGAGCGGATCGTGCTGGTGGAGGACGCGGCCGAGCTGCACCCCCGGCACCCGCACGTGGTCGGGTTGCAGGCCAGGACTGCCAACGTGGAGGGCTCCGGCGCGGTCGGGCTGACCGACCTGGTCCGGCAGGCACTGCGGATGCGGCCCGACCGGCTGGTGGTCGGCGAGTGCCGGGGCGGGGAGGTGGTCGACCTGCTCGCCGCCCTGAACACCGGTCACGACGGCGGTGCCGGCACCCTGCACGCCAACGCCCCTTCCGACGTGCCGGCCCGGCTGGAGGCGCTCGGGATGCTCGGTGGGCTGCCCCGCCCCGCGCTCCACGCCCAGGTGGCCGCCGCGCTCCAGGTACTGCTCCAGGTGCGCCGGGGCGAGCAGGGGCGGCTGCTGGAGTCGGTGTGCCTGCTCCTGCCCGAGGGCCCGGACCGCCTGGTCGCCGCGGTTCCCGCCTGGGTGCGCGGGCGCGGCCTCGGTCCCGCCGCCCGCGCGCTCGGAGCGCTGCTGCGGGAGCGCGGCGTGCCGGTGCCGCCGGTCCTCAGCGAGCCGTGGCCCGGATCGGCGGGCCCGAAGTGAGCGCCCCGTACGCGCTGGTGGCGCTGCTGTCGATCGCGTCGGCGGTCGTCGTGGCCAACCTGGTGGGCGGCCTTCGGAGCAGGCGGCGCGCCCTCGTGAGCGAGGCACAAGGGAACGCGTCGACCGGGGCGGACGATCCGCTCGTCGACTGGGTCACCGAGCTGCGTCGGGCGTCGGAGCCGGACCTCCGCCCCACCCCGCCGGACCGTCCCGCCGAGACGTTTCCCGGCCCGGCCGCTGCGGCGGTGCCGACCGGCCGGCAGCCGGGTGAGATGTCCGAGGTGGCCGCGCCGGCGCGCCTGCCGGCCGCCGCCCAGGCCGCCTCGGTCCGCCGGATGCCACCGAGCGGGCGCGGACCGGGCGGCGCGGCGCAGTGGCCGCCGCGGGACGTCGCGGACCGGACGTCCTGGCCGTGGCCCGCCGGTGGTCACCCCGGCCCGTCCCGACCGCCGGGACCCGTCCGACCACCCGTCCGGCGGGACGCGCGACGTCCCGTCGGCGCGCCGGCCCCGACCGCTGCACCCACCCGTCGACCCGACGTACGGGCGGCCCGTCCTGCCGGTGCGGGACGGCGAGACTGGTCGGGTGTGCTGACCACGTCACCGAGGCGCACCCTGCTGCTGGTGGGACTGGCCGGCGTCGCGGCCGGACTGCTGCTGGCCGGGCCGGTGGCGGCGGTGGCCGTCGGCGCCTACGGCACGCTGGCCGCCCGCGCGCTGCTCCGACGGCAGTCCGGCCAGCTGGCGGACCGGGCCCGGCGACGTCGGCTGGACGAACTCTGTGGGCTGGCCGCCGATCTGCGGGCCGGCCTGCCGGTGCCGGTCGCCGCCGAGCAACTCACCCTCGGACGGCCCGGAACCCCCGCCGGGATCGGTCGGGAGGGCGCGGCGCCGGGCGACGGGCGGGCCGCCAATGCCGGAGCGGACACGCTGCTCAAGCCGCTCCGGCGACCCGCCGGCGACGGCCCGGACCGGCTGGAGCGGCTGGCACGGGCGGCCGTACGCCTCGCCGACCGGACGGGCGCGCCGCTGGCCGAGCTGCTGGAGCGCATCGAGGCCGACGCCCGCTCCACCGACCGGGGACTGGCCGCAGCGGACGCCCAGGCGGCCGGGGCGCGCGCCACCGCGTTGCTGCTCGCCGCTCTGCCGCTCGGCGGCATCGGGCTCGGCTACGGCATCGGCGTCGACCCCGTGGCGGTGCTGCTGCACACCCCCGTCGGCGGTGCGTGCGCGGTCGCCGCCGTCGGTCTCCAGGTCGCGGGCCTGTTCTGGGCCGAGCGGCTCGGCGCGACACCGGGGCGGGCGAGCTGATGCTCCGGGCGGTGCTGGTCGCGGGCTGCCTGGCGGCGGTGGCGCTGCTCGCCGTCGCGTTCCTCGCCGGCCGGCGGCCGCTGCGCCGCCTGCACGCCCTGCGCGGGGCGCCGCCCGGCGTACGTCCGGCCGGCTCGGTTCACCGACCGGTGGTGCCCGGGACCGGTGACGAGGCGCCGGAGGGTGCGCGGTCCCGACGACGGCCGGATGCGATCCGGCTCTCCGCCGGGCTGGGTGGTCTGGCCGTGGCCGTCGTGGTCGGCGGCTGGCCCGGGTTGCTGACAGCCGTGCCTGCGGCGCTGCTGCTCGACCGGATGCTGCGCCGGATCGAGCCGTCGGCCGTACGCAGGCGGCGGCTGCGGGAGGCTGCCGACCTCCCGCTCGCCGCCGACCTTCTCGCCGCCGCGATGCGGGCGGGGGCGCCGGTGGACAGGTCCGTCCTGGCCGTGGCGGACGCGCTCGACGGGCCCCTCGCCGACCGGCTCGCCCGGGTGGGCCGGTTGCTGCGGCTCGGCGGCGGCCCCGAGGAGGCGTGGGAGCCGCTCGCGTCGGTGCCGGGCGCCGAGCGGCTGACGGCTGCCGTCCTGCGCTCCTCTAACAGCGGCGGGGCGCTGGCCGGCGCGCTGACCCGGCTCGCCGACGACCTGCGCGCCGACCGGTCCACGGCTGCCGAGGCGGCCGCCCGCCGCGCCGGCGTCCTCATCGTGCTGCCGCTGGGGCTCTGCTTCCTGCCGGCCTTCATTCTCGCCGGCCTGGTGCCGGTGATCGTCGCCGTTCTCGGCGACGTGCTCTGACCCACCCTCCAGAAAGGACGATCACGTGCGCAAACTTCTCGCCCGCTTGCGCGGGGACGCCGGGATGAACACAGCCGAGTACGCCGTCGGCACGCTCGCCGCCGTCGCCTTCGCCGGGATCCTGCTGAAGGTGCTGACCTCCGGCAACGTGCAGTCCGCGTTGACCGCCGTCATCGACCGGGCGCTCAAGTGAGCTGGCGCCGGTCGGCCGGCCGCGACCGGGGCTCCTTCACCGCCGAACTGGCGGCCGGCCTGCCGGCGCTCATGCTGCTCCTGCTCACCGGGCTGACCGCGGTGAACGCCGTCGGCACGAGGGCGGGCTGCCTGCACGCGGCCCGGGAGGCGGCGCTCGCCGCCTCCCGGGGCGAGGACGGGGCGTCCGCCGCCGGCCGGGCGGCCCCGGCGGGCGCCGAGGTCACGGTCACGGTCGAAGGCCAGCGGGTCACCGCCACCGTCCGAGGGCCCGTACGCGCACTCGGCACGCGGCTGCCCCGGATCACCGTGACCGCGACCGCGGTCGCGGCCGTGGAACCCGGCGTCCCGGCGGCCCGACCGTGACCGGCCCGTCAGTGCCTCGCCGCAGAGGAAACGGCGGGGAGCGTGGCGGAGCGACGGTCTGCCTGCTCGCGGTCGGGCTGGTGTTCGTCGTGGTCGGCCTGTTCGGGGCGGCCGTCGGGGCCGCCCAGACCGCCCGGCAGCAGGCCCGGGTCGCGGCGGACTTCGGCGCGCTCGCAGGTGCCGGGCAGGCCCTCCGTGGCGAAACGGCGGCGTGCGGTCGGGCAGCGGAGATCGCCGCCGCCAACGGCGGCTCACTGCTGGACTGCCGGCTCGACGGCCTCGACCTCCTGGTGACCGCGGAGGTGGCCGTCACCCCGCTGCCCGGCCTGGCGCGGGCCGCCACGGCGACCGCCCGCGCCGGACCGGTCCGGGCTGACCAGGAGGGGAGCTGACCAGGAGAGGGGTTGGTCAGACGCCAGGTCGCCCCGACCAGGTCAGCAAGGAGCCGGGCCGGGTAGCGGTAACGCCGCCTCGCCGCCGCCGTGATTCGGCACCTCGCGCCGCCGTGATTCGGCACCTCGCGCCGCCGTGATTCGGCACCTCAGGTCGCCGTGATCCGGCGCCTCACGTCGCCGTCGAGCGCCGCCAGGCGTACCCCGGCACCGGCGGGTCAGCGTGCCTGGAGGGCGTCGAGGGCGACGGCCATCGCGATCACGAGTCGGCGGTCGATCTGCGGGTGCTGCACCTGGACGACGTACCGGTCGCGCAGGCCCCACTGCTTGATCACCGAGAAGACGGGCTGGCCGTCGGCGACGAAGTCGAAGTGGTACGGCAGCCAGGACAGTGAGTCGACGAAGCGCCGCAGCAGCGCCACCGGCATGCTGCGTTCCTGGCCGGTGATCTGCGGCAGGCCGGCCTGCTCCACGTGCCACGTGGATCGGAGCAGCGACTGGGCGAAGTCCTTGCGGAACTGGCCGATCGGGTTGCCGGCGTGGTCGGTCACGTCGTACGTGGCGCCGATGTCGAGGCGCTGGCGGGCCTTGAAGCCGAGCAGCGGCTGCTGCTTCGAGTCGTCGGTGTAGATCGTCACCTGCTCCTTGAAGGCGAGCCGCTTCTGCTGGGCGAACGCCAGCATCCCGCCTTCGGAGCCGTCCGGTGCGACGGCGTGGACCTCGTACTGGTTGACCATCATCCGGATCCGCTGCCGGATGTGGAACTGCTGCTGGGACTGCAAGGTGTCGGGCTGCATGGAATCTCCTTCGAGGGGTGGGCCGGAGTGTCGCACAGGCTCAACCGTCCCGCCGGCCCTCTGGTAGCGAGCGGCCCCGTCGTCACCCGCGCCTCCGCCACCCCGAACCCCTCGCCGGAGCCCGCCGCCCGAACTCGTCGCCCGAACCCACCTCCCGAGCCGCCGCGAGATTGTGCCGCGAGATTGCGCCGCCGGAATCCGTCCCGCTTCGGACGGCAGCGCGCACGGCGGCTGGTCAGTCCCGGACGGCAGCGTCACCCGGAGCAGCGGCGCGAGGATCCGGGGTGCCGCCGGCATCCCCGGACCGGCGGGGCGCCGGTACGCCGTCGGGCAGGTTGGCGAGCACCACGTCCAGCACCTTCACCGCGTCCGGCTTCGAGAGCGGGTTGTTGCCGTTGCCGCACTTCGGGGACTGCACGCAGGACGGGCAGCCCGCCTCGCAGCCGCACTCCGCGATCGCGTCCCGGGTGGCCCGCAGCCAGGCCGCGGCCGTGCCGTACGCGCGCTCGGCGAATCCCGCCCCGCCGGGGTGCCCGTCGTAGACGAAGACGGTCGGCGCCTCGGTGTCCGGGTGCACGGCGGTGGAGAGCCCGCCGATGTCCCAGCGGTCGCAGGTGGCGGTGAGCGGCAGCAGCCCGATCGCGGCGTGCTCGGCGGCGTGCAGCGCGCCCGGCACGTCGGCCGGCTCCACGCCGGCGGCCACCAGGGACTGCGGCGACAGGGTGAACCAGACCGCCACGGTGCGCAGCTCCCGGGCCGGTAGGTCCAGCGGGCGGGTGTCGATGACCTCGCCGGAGGCGATCCGTCGTCGCTGGTACGACACCACCTGGCTGGTCACGTCGACCTCGCCGAGGAAGAGGCCGACGGGCCCGGCGTCCACGTACGAGCGGACCGACACCACCGACAGCGACGTGACGTCCCGGGCGTGGGTGGACCAGTCCGGCTCCTCGGGGTGCACCAGCGCGCACCCGTCGGCCAGGTCGAGCGAGTCGACCACGTACGAGACGCCCTGGTGCAGGTAGACCGCGCCGGGGTGGAGCAGGAAGTGCGACGAGCCGCCGTCGACGGTGCCGAGCAGCCGCCCGGTCGCCGCCTCCACCACGCAGACCGGCGCGCCGCCCTCGCCGCGCAGGTCCACCTCCGGCCGTTCCCGGTGCCGCCAGTACCAGCCGGTCGGCCGCTGTCGCAGCGCCCCCGCCGCCACGAGCTGGTCCACCGCCTCCTTGGCCCCGTCGCCGAAGAGTTCCAGGTCGGCCGGGGTCAGCGGCGCCTCGACCGCCGCGCAGGCGAGCTGCGGGGCCAGCACGTGCGGGTTGGCGGGGTCGAGCACGGTCGCCTCCACCGGCCGCCCGAACAGCGCCTCCGGATGGTGCACCAGATAGGTGTCGAGCGGGTCGTCCCGGGCGACCAGCACGGCGAGCGCCTCCTGCCCGGAGCGCCCGGCCCGGCCGGCCTGCTGCCACAGCGAGGCCCGCGTGCCCGGGTAACCGCAGATCAGCACCGCGTCGAGCCCGATCAGGTCGACGCCCAGCTCCAGCGCGTTGGTCGAGGCCAGCCCGAGCAGGTCGCCGTGCAGCAGCGCGCGTTCCAGCTCGCGTCGCTCCTCGCGCAGGTACCCGGCCCGGTAGGCGGCCACCCGGTCGCCGAGGCCGGGCACCGCCTCGTCGAGGGTGCGGCGGGTGTTCGCGGCGACCACCTCGGCGCCGCGCCGGGAGCGCACGAAGGCCAGTGTGCGTACCCCCTCGGCGACCGTGTCGGCGAGCAGGTCGGCCGTCTCCCGCAGCGCCGACCGGCGGACCTGGGTGAGGTCCGCCTGCTGGTCCGCGTGGGAGTCCGGCGGCAGCAGCGGCGGCTCCCAGAGCGCGAAGGTCACCCCGCCGCGCGGCGAGGTGTCCTCCGTGACGGCGGCGACGGGCAGCCCGGTGAGCCGCCCGGCTGCCGCCGCCGGGTCGCCGGAGGTCGCCGAGGCCAGCACGAAGACGGGCGCCTTGCGCGAGCCTGCGAGCGCGGGGGAGGTGGATCGGCCCGAAGCGCCGCTCAATCTCCGTAGCCGGCGCAGCACGTGCGCGACGTGCGAGCCGAAGACTCCCCGGTAGGTGTGGCACTCGTCGATCACCACGTACGCGAGCCGGCGCAGGAACCCGGACCACTGGGCGTGGCCGGGCAGGATGCCGTGGTGCAGCATGTCCGGGTTGGTCAGCACGAACCGCGAGTGCCGCCGGATCCACTCCCGCTCGGCGCGCGGGGTGTCGCCGTCGTAGCAGGCGGGGCGTACGCCCTCCAGCTCCAGCGCGGCGACGGAGCGCAACTGGTCGGCGGCGAGCGCCTTCGTCGGCGCCAGGTAGAGCACGGTGGCCCGGGGGTCGGCGAGCAGGGTGGCCAGCGCGGGGAGCTGGTAGGCCAGGGACTTGCCGGACGCGGTGCCGGTGGCGACCACCACGTGCTGGCCGTCGTACGCCAGGGTGGCGGCCTCGGCCTGATGCCGCCAGGGCGCGACCACGCCACGCCGGGCGAACGCCGCGCGCAACTCCTCCGGCGCCCAGCCCGGCCACGGGGCGGGCTCGCCGGCCCGGGCCGGGACCCGTTCGACGTGGGTGACCGGATCGACGCCGTTGCGGGCGCGCAGCCGGCCCAGCAGGTCAGCCGGCGATCGCCTGGGACCGGTGCCCGCGGATACGGTGGCTGCGGACGACGGCTTCAGGTCGTCGCGCGGCGTCGGGGGCGTCGAGCCGGAGCTGTCGGACGACGGCTTCAGGTCGTCGCGCGGCGTCGGGGGCGTCGAGCCGGAGCTGTCGGACGACGGCTTCAGGTCGTCGCGCGGCGTCAGACGCGCCGAGCTGAAGCTGTCGGAGGTCACGTCCTGCACTCTCGCACTGGCGTTCGGAGATGAAAAGCGGGGTATGGGGATGCCTTCGCCGGTGAGCAGAGCCGTATCCGGCGGGGATGGTTAGATGCCCAGGAGAGTTTACGGCTCTTGCGAGGGAGGACCGATGGAGCTGTCGCTGGCGACCCGCACCGTGGGCGAGCACACAGTGCTTGAGGTCGGCGGTGAGGTGGACGTCTACACCGCCCCCCGGCTGCGGGAACGGCTCCTCGAACTGATCGACGGCGGGGCCCGCCACGTCGTGGTCGACCTCGGCCGGGTGGACTTCCTCGACTCCACCGGCCTGGGCGTGCTGGTGGGCGCGCTCAAGCGGCTGCGCTCGGCCGGCGGTTCGTTCGCGCTGGTCTGCGACAAGGAGCCGCTGCTCAAGATCTTCCGGATCACCGCGCTCGACCAGGTCTTCCCGTTGCATCCCACGGTCGACGCGGCGATCGGCGCGGGCCCGGCCGGCGCTGGCGCGTGATGGCCACGGTCCGGCTCTCCTTCTCGCCGGCCCCGGTGCACGTGCGCACCGCGCGCCTGGTCGGTGTGGCGGTCGCCCGGCGCGCCGGGGTCCGCGAGGACCTGCTCGACGAGGTGCGCCTCGCCATCGGCGAGGCGTGCACACGTGCGGTCGCCCTGCACCGGCAGTACGGCGTGCCCGACCCGGTGCTCGTCGAGATGTCGGACAGCGGGGCGTACGCGGTGCGGGTCGTCGACCGCGCGCCGATCGAGGCCGGCCTCGGCCTGGCCGCGCTGGACGCCGACCAGCTCGCCAACGAGTCGCTGAACGAGGACGACCTCACCACCGGCGTCGGCTTCGCGCTGCTCGCCGGCTTCGTCGAGGACCTGCAGGTCCGCCCGGTCGACGAGGGCATCGGCACCGAGGTGCGGATGGTCTGGCCCGTGGGCCGCCGAAGCTGATCCGCCCGGCCCCGGCGAGGGGTCGAGCCGCACCTCCACCGCCCTCCGGCAGAGGGTGTCGCACGCCGTCAGGCCGCGTCCCGGGAAGGGACGCGGCCTCCTTGTCATGGACGGACTCCTATATCAGATTTTTCCTCATAACACAGCGACGAAGATCATCGAGACAGGGTGCCCCCTCGGTGTGACCTCCGACACTGCGGAGGGCTACAGTACGCGGGTTGTCAGCAAGTGATCGCATCCCGCAACCAGCGGGAACGGTGTCATCGCTGATCCGCCGGGGTGGGTTGGCGCGCGCTTGCGAATCCGCATCCAGGCGCCGGGTCGGTGCGTCTCCACCGGCCGGCGCGAGCGTTCGGTACAGGAGGACACAGATGTCCGACACCTTGGCCGCCGAGGGCGGCGGGATCTCCCTCACCGGAAACAACGTCACGTACGTCGTCATCGCCGCGGTGATCGCGCTGGTGGCGCTCGCCTTCGCCGCCGCACTGACGAAGGCCGTACTGGCTGCCGGCAAGGGCACCACCAACATGCAGGAGATCTCCGGCGCGGTCCAGGAGGGCGCCTCGGCCTACCTGCTCCGGCAGTTCCGCACCCTGGCGATCTTCGTGGTCATCGCCGTGGTGCTGCTCTTCCTGCTGCCGGTGCACGACACCGACGGCAGCGAGACGGCGGTGAAGATCGGGCGCTCCGCCTTCTTCGTCGTCGGCGCGCTGTTCAGCGCGTTCATCGGCGGTGCCGGCATGTGGCTGGCCACCCGGGCCAACCTGCGCGTCGCCGCCGCCGCCCGGGAACGGCAGGGCGGCCGCGAGGGCGCCATGAAGATCGCCTTCCGCACCGGCGGCGTCGTCGGCTTCCTCACCGTCGGGCTCGGCCTCTTCGGCGCCGCGCTGGTCGTGCTCTTCTTCCGGGGCGACGCGCCGACGGTGCTGGAGGGCTTCGGCTTCGGCGCGGCGCTGCTCGCCATGTTCATGCGGGTCGGTGGCGGCATCTTCACCAAGGCCGCCGACGTGGGCGCCGACCTGGTCGGCAAGGTCGAGCAGGGCATCCCCGAGGACGACCCGCGCAACGCCGCCACCATCGCCGACAACGTGGGCGACAACGTCGGCGACTGCGCCGGCATGGCCGCCGACCTCTTCGAGTCGTACGCCGTGACCCTGGTCGCCGCGCTGATCCTCGGTCGGGCCGCCTTCGGCGAGCAGGGCCTGGTCTTCCCGCTGATCATCTCCACCATCGGCGTGCTCATCGCGATCGTTGGCGTCTTCATCACCCGGCTGCGCGCCTCGGACCGCAGCGGCCTGACCGCGATCAACCGGGCCTTCTACATCTCCGCGCTGCTCTCCGCGGTGCTGGTCGCGGTCGCCACGTACGCGTACCTGCCGGCCACCTTCGCCGAACTGGAGGGCGGGCTCACCGACGTCGACGAGAACCCGCGGGTCGTCGCCATCGGCGCGGTCGTCATCGGCATCGTGCTGGCCGCCGCGATCCAGGCGCTGACCGGCTACTTCACCGAGACCGACCGGCGCCCGGTGCAGGACATCGGCAAGAGCTCCCAGACCGGCCCCGCCACCGTCATCCTCGCCGGCATCAGCGTCGGCCTGGAGTCGGCGGTCTACTCGGCGCTGCTGATCGGCGCCGGCGTGTTCGGCGCGTTCCTGCTCGGCGGCAGCTCCATCACGCTCTCGCTGTTCGCCGTGGCGCTGGCCGGCACCGGCCTGCTCACCACGGTCGGTGTGATCGTCGCGATGGACACGTTCGGCCCGATCTCCGACAACGCCCAGGGCGTGGCGGAGATGTCCGGCGACATCGACGAGCACGGCGCCCGGACGCTGACCGAGCTGGACGCGGTCGGCAACACCACCAAGGCGATCACCAAGGGCATCGCGATCGCCACGGCCGTGCTCGCCGCGACGGCGCTCTTCGGCTCCTACACCGACACGCTGCGCACCGCGTACTCCGACGCGGGGGTGGGCGACGTCGGCGCCGAGATCCTCAACTCGCTGAACGTGGCGAACCCGCGCAACCTGGTCGGCCTGATCATCGGCGCGGCGGTGGTCTTCCTCTTCTCCGGGCTGGCCATCAACGCGGTCTCCCGCTCGGCCGGCGCGGTCGTGATGGAGGTCCGCCGGCAGTTCCGCGAGCTGCCCGGGATCATGGACCGCACCCAGCGTCCCGAGTACGGCAAGGTCGTCGACATCTGCACGCGAGACGCGCAGCGGGAGCTGATGACTCCCGGCCTGCTCGCCATCCTCGCCCCGATCGCGGTCGGCTTCGGCCTCGGGCCGGGTGCGCTCGCGGCGTACCTGGCCGGGGCGATCGGGGCCGGCACGCTGATGGCGGTCTTCCTGGCCAACTCGGGCGGCGCCTGGGACAACGCGAAGAAGCTCGTCGAGGACGGCGCGTACGGCGGCAAGGGCTCCGAGTCGCACGCCGCGACCGTCATCGGCGACACCGTCGGCGACCCGTTCAAGGACACCGCCGGCCCGGCGATCAACCCGCTGATCAAGGTGATGAACCTGGTCTCGCTGCTGATCGCGCCGGCCGTGGTGGCCTGGAGCGTGGGCGACGAGAAGAACACCGCCCTGCGGGTCGGCATCGCCGTGGTGGCGACGCTGATCGTCGTCGCGGCGGTGGTGTTCAGCAAGCGCAAGGGCGTGGCGATGTCGGACTCCGGTGCCGGCACCGGCACGGGCAGCCCGGACCAGCGACCGGAGACGGTCAACGCCTGATCCGTCCGGCGTCCGGTCCCCGGTCGGCCCGCGTGGCCGGCCGGGGACCGTCCGTGCCGCCGCGGTAAACCTGACCGGTGCCCCGGCTCGACACAGGCCGTACGCTGCTTCGCATGCGCACGTGCCGGGCGGCAACCGCCGGAAAGCTCACGGTGGTCCTGGCCACGCTCGTCCTCGTGGCCGCCGGCTGCGGTGGCGGCCCCAGCCCGCAGGCGTGGGCGGCGTCGGTCTGCTCGGCGCTCACCCCGTGGCGGGCCGAGATTAGCAAGCTGACCAGCAGCACCGACCAGCAGATGACCGCCCAGACCACCCCGGCGCAGGCGAAGGAGAACCTGGTGCGGCTCTTCGGTGGCGCGGAGCAGGCCAGCGAGACCGCCCGGCGCAAGGTCGAGCAGGCCGGCATCCCGGAGGCCGAGCACGGTGCGGAGGTCTCCGCCGGCTTCCGCGCGTCCCTGGAGAAGATGCGCGACGCGTACGGCCGGGCCCGCGACACCATCGACGGGCTGAGCACCGGCCAGCCCGCCGCCTTCTACGACGGCGTCCGGGCCGCCGTGGACACCCTGAACAAGGAGTACGACGCCAGCGCGCTCGACACCAGCCGACTCAACTCTGAGGAGTTGAAACGGGCCTTCGACGAGGTGCCGGAGTGTCGCTGAGCGGGACCGGTGAGTCGGACGGCCTGACGCCGCCCGCGCTGTTCCCGGCGCCCGAGCCGGACCGGGTGGCGCCGACGTCCCGCCGGGCCGCCGCCCCGCCCCCGCCGGGCGACGTCGACGACTCCGCCCGGCAACTGCCGTTCTTCGCCGCCGAGGCGGCGGACCCGTCCCTCGCCGACCTCGCCGGGCTGCTGGCCGGTCCGGGCGAGGTGGTCCGGATGGGCGGGACGGCCCGCCTCTCGGTGGTGGTGGACGCCGCCTGGCGCGTGCACGTGCTCGTCGCCGAGCTGGCGCTGCGCGGGGTGGCGGCCACCTGGGAGGCGACCGCCGACGGGCGGCACGCGGTGCGCACCTCGTACGCCCGCACCCTGAAGCCGCTCGCGGTGGCCTGGCTGCGGGGCTCCGGCAAGCGTCCGCCCGCCGGGTTCCACCTCAACGGCCGGCGGCTGCGGCTCTGGCTCGCCGCGGCGGGGGTGGCCGAGCCGCCCGGCTACCTGCTCCGGCTCGGCGTGGCCGACGAGGAGTGCTGGGAGCCGGTCGGCGGGGCGCTCGCCGCGGTCGGCCTGTCCGGGGCCCTCCTGGGGCCGGCCGACGGCGGCCCGGCGTACCGGATCACCGGCCGCCGCCGGCTCGCCCGCCTGGCCGAACTGGTCGGGGACCCGCCGCCCGCCGCCCCGCCGACGGCCTGGCCCGGCCACTCCTGACCCGTCCCCGGCTGCCCCTGACCCGGCCCACCCCCGCCCCGCCGGTGTCCGATCCGGGACAGCCGGACGCGGAAATTCGCAGGAAAACGGCCGGGTGGCGCCTCGACCGACGGTCCGCCATCGTCACAGTGTCCCGCCTCCCGGCACACGCACGGTGTACGGTGGCGCCGTCCGGCACCGCCAGCGCCGCCGGAGAGAAGGTGCCGCCCCGCCGGGGGCGGTTTGCCGCCCGCGAAACCCGAAACGCGGGCGGCGCGTTACGTTGGACGTCCGGGCCGCCGGGGGTCGGCGGGTCGGAAGCGGGCCCGAACCGGGCACCGCGCGGCTGCGAGCAGGAGTGAGGTCGGGGAGAAACGTGCCGAGCAACGCTGGAACCACCCGTCTGGTCATCGTCGAGTCACCGGCGAAGGCCAAGACGATCTCGGGCTACCTCGGCCCGGGATACGTCGTGGAGGCCAGCTTCGGCCACGTCCGGGACCTTCCACGCAACGCCGCCGACGTGCCGGCGAAGTACAAGGGCGAGCCGTGGGCGCGGCTCGGGGTGGACGTCGACAACGGCTTCCACGCCCTCTACGTGGTCTCCGCCGACCGCAAGCAGCAGATCAGCAAGCTGGTGAAGCTGGCCAAGGAGGTCGACGAGATCTTCCTGGCGACGGACGAGGACCGCGAGGGCGAGGCGATCGCCTGGCACCTGGTGGAGACCCTCAAGCCCAAGGTGCCGGTCAAGCGGATGGTCTTCCACGAGATCACCAAGCCGGCGATCCAGGCGGCGGTGGCCAACCCCCGCGAGATCGACCGGGACCTGGTCGACGCCCAGGAGGCCCGGCGCATCCTCGACCGGCTCTACGGCTACGAGGTCTCCCCGGTGCTGTGGAAGAAGGTCATGCCGAAGCTCTCGGCGGGCCGGGTGCAGTCCGTGGCGACCCGGATCGTGGTGGAGCGGGAACGGCAGCGGATGGCCTTCCGCACGGCGGAATACTGGGACATCCTGGCCACCCTCGCCGTGGCGAACGCCGGCGAGGGGCCGCGCAACTTCAACGCCACCCTGGTCGCGCTGAACGGCGACCGCATCGCCACCGGCAAGGACTTCGAGCCGACCACGGGTCGCGTGAAGCCCGGCGCCGGGGTGGTGCACCTGGACGAGGGCGGGGCCCGGGGGCTCGCGGCCCGCCTGGAGGGCCGGCCGTTCACCGTCACCCGCGTCGAGGAGAAGCCCTACCGGCGTCGCCCGTACGCGCCGTTCATCACCTCCACCCTCCAGCAGGAGGCGGCCCGCAAGCTGCGGTTCTCGTCGCAGCAGACGATGCGCACCGCGCAGCGCCTCTACGAGAACGGCTACATCACCTACATGCGTACCGACTCGGTGAACCTGTCGGAGACCGCCATCGCGGCGGCCCGCCGGCAGATCGTCGAGCTGTACGGCGAGCGCAGCGTGCCGCCGGAGCCGCGCCGCTACACCGGCAAGGTGAAGAACGCGCAGGAGGCGCACGAGGCGATCCGCCCGGCGGGGGACAACTTCCGCACCCCGGGCGACGTGGCCAAGGAGTTGTCGGCCGAGGAGTTCAAGCTCTACGAGTTGATCTGGCGGCGCACCATCGCCTCGCAGATGACCGACGCCGTCGGCTCCAGCGTCTCGGTGCGCATCCGCGCCGTCTCCTCGGCGCAGGAGGAGGCCGACTTCGGCGCCACCGGCAAGACCATCACGGACCCGGGCTTCCTGCGCGCGTACGTCGAGTCGAGCGACGACGAGAACGCCGAGGCCGAGGACGCCGAGCGCCGGCTGCCCACCCTCGTCAAGGATCAGCCGCTCACCGCCGACGAGCTGGCCGCGCAGGGCCACCACACCCAGCCACCGTCGCGCTACACGGAGGCGTCGCTGGTCAAGGCCCTCGAAGAGCTGGGCATCGGCCGTCCCTCGACGTACGCGTCGATCATGCAGACCATCCAGGACCGCGGGTACGTCTTCAAGCGCGGCCAGGCGATGATCCCGTCGTTCCTGGCGTTCGCCGTGATCGGCCTGCTGGAGCGGCACTACCCGCGCCTGGTCGACTACGACTTCACGGCCAGCATGGAGAACGAGCTGGACGAGATCGCCGGCGGCGACCACGCGGCGGTCGACTTCCTCACCGCGTTCTACTTCGGCAGCGCCAACGGCGCCGGCGACCGGGACATCGCCCGCTCCGGCGGCCTGAAGAAGCTGGTCACCGAGAACCTCAGCGAGATCGACGCGCGCAGCGTCAACTCGATCCCGCTGTTCACCGACGACGACGGCCGCGAGGTCGTCGTCCGGGTCGGCCGCTACGGCCCGTACCTCCAGCGGGCGGTGCCGGGCGAGCAGCCGGCGCCCGCCGCGGAGGGCGAGGAGGGCGGCGGCCAGGGCGACCGGGCGCCGATCCCCGAGGGGCTGGCGCCGGACGAGCTGACCCCGGAGAAGGTGCACGAGCTGTTCCTCGGGGGCGGGGGCGAGCGGAAGCTCGGCGACGACCCGGCCACCGGCGAGCCGATCCTGCTCAAGTCGGGTCGCTTCGGCCCGTACGTGGCCAGCGGCGAGCGCAAGTCGTCGCTGCTGCGCTCGCAGTCGCCGGACTCGCTCACCCTCGACGAGGCGCTGAAGCTGCTCAGCCTGCCCCGGCTGGTCGGCGTGGCCCCGGACGGCGTCGAGGTCTTCGCGAACAACGGCCGCTACGGCCCGTACGTCAAGCGCGGCGACGAGTTCCGCTCGCTGGACTCCGAGGACAGGATGTTCAGCGTCACGCTGGACGAGGCGCTGGCCCTGCTGGCCGCCCCGAAGACCCGCCAGCGCCGCGCCGCCGCGCCGCCCCTGCGGGAGATGGGCGTCGACCCGCTGACCGAGAAGCCGCTGGTCATCAAGGACGGCCGGTTCGGCCCGTACGTCACGGACGGGGAGACCAACGCGTCGCTGCGCCGGGGCCAGACCCCGGAGGCGCTGAGCATCGAGGAGGCCTCCGAGATGCTCGCCGAGAAGCGCGCGAAGGGCCCGGCGCCGAAGAAGAAGGCCGCCGCGAAGAAGGCGCCCGCCAAGAAGGCCGCGGCGACGAAGGCGACGGCGACGAAGAAGACGGCCGCGGCGACCAAGTCCACGGCCGCCAAGAGCACGACGACGGCCAAGGCCACTCCGGCGAAGAAGGCCCCGGCCAAGAAGGCGGCCCCCCGGAAGGCCACCACCACCGCCGACTGACCTGCCCCGTCGGGCCACTGACGGTAAGGATCTTGGAAAGCGGCGGCCCCGCCAGGGGCCGCCGCTTTCCAAGATCTTGACGTTGTCCACAGGGGCAGCTGACACCGGTGCCGGACAGGCATGGTGGGGGCGTGAGTTCAAGAGCCTCGCTCGCGGCGTTGACCCGGCCGGTGCCGGGGAACGACGCCGACGACCTGACCTGCTTGCTCTTCCGGCAGGACGAGGTAGTCAGCCTCGACCAGGCGCTACGACACCTGTCCCGAAAGGCGCTCAGGCACCGGGCGGTGGCGACAGGTTCACCGCGCTGTCTTCGTCGCCCACAACGGGCCGATCGGCCCCGCACAGCTCCGGTGGATCGCAGTACTGGCCGCCGGGCCGGGCGCGCTGCTCGGGGGGCTGACCGCCGCCCAGGCGGGAGGGCTGCACGGCTTTCCCGGCCGGCCCATCCATCTCCTGCTACCGGCCGCCCGACGGCGGGACCCTCCGCAGGGTGTAACGGTGCACCGGACGACCCATCTGCCTGAGCGGGACGTGCTTGCGGTCGGGCAGCCGCGTCGGACCATGCCGGCCCGTTCGATCGTGGACGCGGCGCAGTGGGCGGGCACCGACGCGGAGGCCCGGGCGATTGTCGCGGCAGGCTTCCAGCAACGGATCGTGCGCGGCGAGGACCTGCGCGAGGTCCTCGACCGGATGCCCCGACTGCGTCGCCGGAAGCTGATCCTGGGCGTCGCCACCGACGCGGCCGGCGGTGCGCATTCCCTGGCCGAGCTGGACTTCCTCGGCCTGGTGCGCCGTGCAGGGCTGCCCGAACCGATCCGGCAGATGATCCGGCGTGACGCCAGCGGGCGACGCCGCTACCTCGACGCGTACTTCGAGGAGTGGAGGGTCCACGTCGAGATCGACGGTGGTCAGCATCTCGACCCGCGTGCCGCCTGGGCTGACATGCGTCGACAGAACGACCTTTGGGTCGAGGGAGACCGCGTCCTCCGCTTCCCGTCCTGGGCCCTTCGTGCCCACCCCGCCGAGGTCATCGCCCAACTCCGCGCAGCACTCCGCAGGGCGGGCTGGCCGGGATGAAGAACGCCCCTTGAGATCTTGGAAGTCGTCGGCCCCTGGAGGGGCCATCGCCTTCCAAGATCCTCCCCGCAGCCGCTCAACTCAGCTCAGCTCAGCCGAGGATTCGGGTGAGGTGTGGGTTGGTGAAGAGGCGGTCGGGGTCCAGGCGGTCGCGTACTGCCAGGAAGTCCGGGAAGCGGGGGTACGCGGGGGCCAGCGAGCCGGCGTCCCGCCAGTGCAGCTTGCCCCAGTGCGGGCGACCGCCCAACCCCTCCGCGACCTGCTCGAACGCGCGGAAGTACGGCTCGTACGGCATGCCGACGTACTGGTGGATCGCCACGTACGCCGACTCGCGCCCGTACCCGTGGGAGAGCCAGATGTCGTCGGCGGCGGTGAACCGCACCTCCACGGGGAAGAGCACCTTGAAGGGCAGGCCGTCCACGATCCGCCGGAGCGCGCCGAGCGCCTCGCCGAGCGCCTCGCGCGGCAGCCCGTACTCCATCTCCACGAAGCGGACCCGGCGCGGGGTGCAGAACACCCTGTCGGAGCGGCCCGTGTAGTGGCGTTCGGTGAGCGCCCGCGCGGAGACCGCGCTGATCTTCGGCGCGAGCGCCGGCACGGCGCGGCCGAGCCGGCAGGCGCCCTCGAAGACGGTGTTGGAGAGGAAGTCGTCGTCCAGCCACCCGCGCCACCGGGGCAGCGGCCGGTCGTCGACGGGCACCCGGTCGTTGGTCTTGACCTGCACCCGGTCGGTGTACGGGAACCAGTAGAACTCCGCGTGGTCGTGCCCCTCGACCAGCGTCGGCAGGTCGGCCAGCACGGCGTCCAGCGGCGCCGGCCGCTCGTGCGCGTGCAGCACGAAGGCGTCCACGCAGCGCAGGGTGACCTCGACCAGCACGCCGAGGGCGCCCAGGGAGACGCGGGCGGCGGCGAAGACGTCGGGGTTCTCGTCGGCGGAGCAGCGCAGCACCTCGCCGGTGCCGGTGACGAGGGTGAGCGCCTCGACGAACGTCGACAGGCAGCCGTACGCGGCACCGGTGCCGTGGGTGCCGGTGGAGATCGCTCCGGCGATGGTCTGCGCGTCGATGTCGCCAAGGTTGGGCAGCGCGAGACCGTGCGCGGCGAGCAGGTCGTTGAGCGCGCACAGGGTGATCCCGGCCGGTACGGTGACCAGTCGACGGTCGACGTCGACGCGTACGCCGGTGTCCAGTGCGGTCAGTTCCATCCGCCGTCCGTCGGCGACCGCGACGCCGGTGAAGGAGTGGCCGCTGCCGACCACCCGGATCCGGTCTCCGGCCGTCGCGGCGGCGCGGATGGCATCGGTGACGTCGGAGAGAGAGGTGGGGCGCAGGATGGCGGTGGCGGTGGCGCGCTGGTTGCCGGCCCAGTTGGACCAGGCGGCGGTGGACGCTGCGGTGCCGGCCATGCACACTCCTCGACATGAATGTGAACTGACTTCATATCAGGAACGTTGTCGCAGGTAAATACCGCAATCGAGTCTTGCTCGTTGTACCGGTAGTCACGAACTCGTGACGTGCAGATATGTTCATCCGTCGAAGGGGGGTGGCGCCGAGTGTCCACACCAGCCGCCACAGCCGGGCCGCTGCGCCGCGTACCGGTGCAGGGTCGAAGTGTCGCTCGGGTCCAGCGGATGCTGGACGCCTGCGCCGAACTCGTCGACGAGGTGGGGTACGAGGGGCTCACCACGACCCTGCTCGCCGAGCGTGCCGAGGTGGCGATCGGGTCGGTGTACCAGTTCTTCCCGGACAAGCGGGCGATCGTGCAGGCGCTCACCCTGCGCACGATGGAGTCCTACCTCCAGCGGCTCGACGAGCGTTTCGCCTCCGACGACCTGACCCACTGGTGGGACGGGGTCGACGCGGGGATCGACGAGTACATCACGATGCACCGCACCGTCCCGGGATTCCGTACCCTGCACTTCGGCGACGTGGTCGACCTGCACCTGCTCGATGAGCAGCGGGACAACAACGGGGTGATCGCGGACCAGTTGGCCCGCGTGCTCGGCGAGCGCTTCGGCCTGACCGACGTCCCCGACCTCCGGTTCCACCTGGAGGTCGCCGTGGAGACGGCCGACGCGCTGATCAAGCTGGCGTTCCGTCGGCAGCCGGAGGGTGACGAGCGGGTGCTGGCCGAGGCGAAGGCGCTGATCCGGGATTACCTGCACCGGCAGGTCGACGCCCCGGCCGACGCCGGTCAGCCCGGCTGACCCGGATCGCCGGCCGGGTTGACCCGGATCGCCGGCCCGGGTGCGTGGGTGGCGGTTCCGGACGCGAAGGCCCGGGGTGCGCCGGGCGCGAAGCGGGGCGCGGGACGACACGGTGCGTAGGACGTACCCGGGGGTGCGCCGGGCGACAGGTGCGGAAAGACGGAACGGCCGGGGTGCGCCGGCCGGTGGGCGGGGCACGACGGCCGGGGTGCGCCGGGCGGCGGAAAGCGGCAGGACGGCCCGGGGTGCGCCGGGTCGGTGAGTCTCAGAGGAAGGCGTGGCCCTCGCCCCGGTAGGTGGGCACGGTGGCCACGACCGCATCCCCCTCGACCAGGTGCAGCTCGTTGACGTGCTCGCACAGCTCGCCGGCCTTCGCGTGCCGGAACCAGACCCGGTCGCCGACCCGCAGGGTGGCGGCCGCCGCGCCGGCCAGCGGGGTCTGCACCTCGCCGGCCCCCTCGGTGCCGACCAGCTTCAGCCCGCCGGGCAGCCACGGGCGGGGCAGCCGGCTGTTCTCCGCCGGGCCGGAGGCGACCCAGCCGCCGCCGAGCACGGTGGCCAGGCCGGGCGCCGGGCGGCGGACCACCGCGCAGGCGAAGAACGCCGCCGGGGTGGGGCGCCAGGCGCGGTAGGCGTCGAACAGCGTCGGCCCGTACAGGCCCGATCCCGCGGTGACCTCGGTGACCGCGGGATCGGCGCTGGTCGCGGCCACGCTGCCGGTGCCGCCGCCGTTGACGAACTCCAGGTCGGCGTGTTCGCGTACGGCGGCCACCGCTGCGGCCCGGCGGGCCAGCAACTCGCGGTACGACCCGCGCTGGGCCAGCCGGATCGCGGAGCCGAGCACCGCCCGCCCGGGCGGCGCGTCCCCGAGGCCGGCGATCTGCGCCTCGTACGACATCAGCCCGACGAGCCGGAAGCCGGCGCGGCCCGCGACGGTGGCGGCGAGCGCGCCGGCCGCCCGGGCGCTGTGCACCGGCGAGCGGCGCACCCCGATGTGCACCCGCCCGCCCAGCGGTCGCCAGGAGGCGTCCAGGTCGAGGCAGACCCGCAGCTCGGGACGCCCGCCGGGGGCGCGCACGGCGTCGACGAGGTCGAGTTGGTCGGTGCCGTCGACCATCAGCGTGACGGCGGCGGCGAGCGCCGGGTCGGCGGCGAGCTCGGCGAGCGCTCGCCGGTCGACGGTGGGGTACGCCACCAGCGCGTCGTCGGTCACGCCGGCGCGGACCAGCCAGATCGCCTCGGGCAGGGTGAAGGCCATCACGCCGTGCCAGCCCGGCCGTCCCAGCGCCCGGCCGATCAGCTCCCGGGCGCGGACCGACTTGCTGGCGACACGGACCGGCTTGCCACCGGCGCGGCCGGCCAGCGAGTCGGCGTTGTCGTCGAAGGTGGCGAGGTCGACCACGGCGTACGGCGGGTCGAGGTGTGCGGTCGCCCGGTCGAGCCGCTCACGGAGTCTGTCGCTTTCGGTGGCCACGTCTGCACGCTAACTGTCTGGGAGTGAATATGAAATACCCTCGCGTCTGTCCGGGCTGACGGCGGTGGCCGCGGCGGCCTAGGCTCGGCGAGCAGGAGAATGTCGCGGCGGGGAAGGTCCCCCACCGGGTCTAGAGTGTTCCACCGGGACTGCCCAGCGATGGGCCGGCACGTGGAGGTACGGCCATCGAAAGCCAGTTCAACGGCGAGTCGCCCGGCGTGTCGCCGTCATCGAACAAGCCCGGCGGCACCGCCGACCAGCCCGTTGCCGACCTGTCCGGCTACGCCGGCATCCGGTCGGTGCTGCGGATCACGCCGTTCCGCCGGCTCTGGATCGTGCTCGGCGCGGCGTCGTTCGGCGACTGGTTCGGCCTGCTCGCCACGTCGGTCTTCGCCGCCTCCCAGGTCGAGGGGAGCACCGCCCAGGGCGCCGCGTTCGGTGGCGTCATCGCCATCCGGCTGCTGCCGGCGCTGGTGCTCGGCCCGGTTGCCGGCGTGCTGGCCGACCGCTTCGACCGGCGCTGGACGATGGTCATCTGCGACATCCTGCGGTTCCTGCTCTTCGCCTCGATCCCGCTGGCCGCGCTGCTCGGCGCCCCCGGCGGGGCGGTGGTCGCCTGGGCGGCGATCGCCACCTTCCTGATCGAGTCGCTCACGCTGCTGTGGATCCCGGCCAAGGAGGCCGCGGTCCCCAACCTGATCCCGCGCGCCCGGTTGGAGGCCGCCAACCAGCTCACGCTGATCACCACGTACGGCCTCACGCCGGTCCTCGCCGCGCTGATCCTCGCCGCGCTCGACGGCATCGTGCGGGCGGCCACCGGGGGCTCGACGCCCAACTGGGCGGAGCCGGCCGATCTGGCGCTCTGGTTCAACGCGTTCTCCCGGCTGGCCACCGCGCTGGTGGTGGCGTACGGCATCAAGGAGATCAGCCAGGGGCAGGCCGCGGAGCGGAGCGGCGCGGAGCAGGGCATGCTGCGCCAGTTCAAGGAGGGCTGGCGCTACATCGGCCAGACCCCGCTGGTCCGCGGCCTGGTGCTCGGCATCTTCGGCGCGTTCGCCGGCGGCGGCATCGTGATCGGCACCGCCAAGTTCTTCGCCACCTCGCTCGGCGCCGGCGACGCCGCCTTCTACCTGCTCTTCGGAGCCATCTTCATCGGCCTCGCGCTCGGCATCGGGCTCGGCCCGATGATCGTCAAGGACATGTCCCGGCGGCGCTGGTTCGGCATGAGCATCGTGCTGGCCAGCGCGTCGGTGATGGCCCTGGCCTTCGCCATCCACCTGTCCATGGCGATGGTCGGCGCGGTCCTGGTCGGCGCGGGCGCCGGGATGGCGTTCCTCTCCGGCACCACCCTGCTCGGCGGGGAGATCGCCGACGAGGTGCGGGGCCGGGTCTTCGCGGTGGTGCAGATCGGCACCCGGCTGGTGCTGATCCTCGCGATCGGCCTCAGCAGCCTGCTCGCCGGCGTCGGCGGCTCGCGCCGGCTGGAACTGGCCGACCTGGGCGTCTCGATCTCGTCCACCCGACTGCTGCTGCTCGCCGCCGGTGCCGCCGGCATCTTCGCCGGGATCAGCGCGTTCGGGCAGATGGACGACAAGAAGGGCGTCCCCGTCCTGGCCGACCTCTGGGGCTCCGTCCGGGGTCGCCCGCTGATGCCCGCCGAATCGTTCGTCTCCGCCGGCCTCTTCGTGGTCTTCGAGGGCGGCGAGGGCGCCGGCAAGTCCACCCAGCTCGCCGCGCTCGCCGAGCGGCTGGGCGGGCAGGGGCGCGACGTGGTGGTCACCCGCGAGCCGGGCGCCACCGCCGTCGGCGAGCGGATCCGGTCGCTGCTGCTCGGCGCGCCCGGGTCCGACGTACCGTCGCCGCGCGCCGAGGCGCTGCTCTACGCCGCCGACCGGGCGCACCACGTGGCCACCGTCGTCCGGCCGGCGCTCGTCCGCGGCGCGGTGGTGATCAGCGACCGGTACGTCGACTCGTCCCTGGCGTACCAGGGGGCGGGGCGGACGCTCCCCGTCGACGAGGTCTCCTGGCTGTCCTCCTGGGCCACCGGCGGGCTCAAGCCCGACCTCGTGGTGCTGCTCGACGTCGACCCGCACACCGGCCTGTCCCGGGTGGCGTCCCGCGCCGAGGCGGCCGACCACGTGGAGGCCGAGTCGGTCGCCTTCCACGAGCGGGTCCGGTACGCCTTCCTCGACCTCGCCGCCGCCGACCCGAAGCGCTACCTGGTGCTCGACGCGTCCCGCCCGGTCGAGGAGATCGCCGAGCAGGTGGCCCGGCGGGTCGAGGAGATGCTGGGCGCCCCCGGCGGCATCGTGCACCCGCGCCCCGCCCAGGGGCCGGACACCTCGGTGCAGCCGGAGTTATCCGAATCGGAGCTGGTGACGATGGAGCATCGGACCTGATGCCGGACGTCTTCGCCGACCTGGTCGGGCAGGACGAGGCGGTCGACACGCTGCGCCGCGCCGCCGCCTCGGCGGCGGCCGTGCTGCGCGCCGCCGTCGTCCCGCCCACGACCGCCGCCGCCGGGGACGAGTTCGACGCGCTCGCCGAGGAGGCCGAGGGCACGGGTGCCGGGGGCGCGGGGGCGGGTGCCGCCGTCGATCCCGGGGCGGGGATGACGCACGCCTGGATCTTCACCGGGCCGCCCGGGTCGGGCCGGTCGGTGGCGGCCCGGGCCTTCGCCGCCGCCCTGCAGTGCGCGTACGGCACCGGCTGCGGCCAGTGCCCCGGCTGCCACACCACCATGGCCGGCACGCACGCCGACGTCCGGCTGGTGGTGCCGGAGGGGCTCTCCATCGGCGTCAACGAGATGCGGGCGCTGGTGCTGCGCGCCGCCAGCACCCCGTCGGGCGGGCGGTGGCAGGTGGTGATCATCGAGGACGCGGACCGGCTCACGGAGGCCGCCGGCAACGCGCTGCTCAAGGCCATCGAGGAGCCACCGCCGCGTACGGTCTTCCTGCTCTGTGCCCCGTCCACCCACCCGGACGACATCTCGGTGACCATCCGGTCGCGCTGTCGGGTCGTACCGCTGCGGCAGCCGGCGGCCGAGGCGGTGGCCGAGGTGTTGGCCCGCCGGGACGGCGTGGCGCCCGACGTGGCGCAGTGGGCGGCGGCGGCCGCGCAGGGGCACGTGGGCCGGGCCCGCCGCCTGGCCCGCGACCCGGAGGCGCGCACCCGCCGGGAGGCGGTGCTCGCGGTGCCGCGCCGGCTGACCGGCGTGGGGGCCGCGTTCGACGCGGCGTCGGCGCTCATCGAGGCGGCGGAGGCGGAGGCGGCGGCGTCGGTGGCGGAGACCGACGCGACCGAGCGGGCGGCGCTGGAGACGGCACTCGGTGCCGGCGGCACCGGGCGGGGCGCGGCCGGCGCGATCCGGGGCGCCGCCGGCCAGCTCAAGGACCTGGAGAAGCGGCAGAAGTCGCGGGCCACCCGGGCGCAGCGGGACGCGCTCGACCGCGCCCTGGTCGACCTGGCCGGCTTCTACCGGGACGCGCTCACCATGGCGCTGCGCGCCCCCGTGGCGCCGGTGCACACCGACACCGCCGCGCTGGCCGGGGCGGGCGCGCAGAAGTGGGACGCCGAGGGGGCGCTGCGCCGCCTGGAGGCGGTGCTGGAGTGCCGGGCGGCGATCGAGGCGAACGTCAAGCCCCGGATCGCCGTCGAGGCGATGATGCTCGCGCTCTGGAAGGGCTGACCCGCCCCGTTCCGAGCGGGCCGGATTCCGCCGGCCGCGTCGGTTGTCCACAGGCATCGACAGCCGCAATTGCTGTGCGGTACGGTCCGGTGTGCCGTGACGGTGGCGGCACGCTCAGTGATGGCTGTCCGGGAGGAGTCCGCCGATGTCGCGGGGGGAGATCGACGAGGCCTGGATCGAGGAGGCGGTGCGGCGTTACCGCCGGATCGAGTCCCTCCAGGCCGAGTTCGAACGGGCGGTGGCGACCGTCGAGGTCACCGTCCGGTCGCCCGACGGGCTGGTCGAGGTGGTGGTCACCGCCGGCGGGCGGATCACCGACGTCCGGTTCCTCGGCCCGCTGCACACCCGCAGCCCCCGGGACGTCGCCGGCTCGGTGCAGGCCGCGGTCACCGCGGCGGCGGATGCCGCCCAGTGGGCCCGGGAGAAGCTGCACAACGAGACCTTCGCCGCCTACCGTCCGCTGGCGGGAGCCTGACATGGACACCCTGCACGCCCTCGCCGCCCGGCTCGACCAGGCGAGCGAGACCATGACGGCCGTGTCCCGCACGGTCACCGCCGGCGACCCGCCGCAGGCCGCGTTCGGCGTCGACGCCCCCGGCCGGCCCGGCGAGATCGGGCGGGCCCTGCACCGGCAGTGGATCGCGGCCACCGGCGACCGGGCCCGGGAGGCGCACGCCGTGGCGCAGCGGCTGGCGGCCGCGGCGGCGGCGGTGCGGGCCGCCGCCGACCACTACGCCGACGCCGACCGCGCCGCCCGCCACCGGCTGACCGGGGAGGCGTGATGGACACGCTGGACCGGCTCGCCGAGCCCGGGCTCGACCTGCTGGGCCGGGTCGACACGCTGCTCGCCGCCGGGGCGCCCGAGGGCCACCGCGTCTGGCCGCTGCTGCGCCGCATGCAGGTGCTCCCCGGCGAGGCGGTCCGGAACTTCCTCGACCTGCACCCGGCGCCGCTGGCGGGCGCCGGCCACGCGGCGCGCCGGCTCGTCCGGGGCTACGACGCCGCCTCCGCCGCGCTGGCCGATCCGGTGCTCTGGTCCGGTCCGGCAGCGTCGGCCTACGGGCAGTCCCGGGCGGCCCTGCTGCGCCATCTCGACGAGGGGCCGGAGAGCCTGGTCGGGCGGCTGGAGTCGACCGCCGGTTACGCCGACGCGCTCGCCGACTGGGTGGAGGGCAGCCGGCTGGCGCTGGCCCGGGCGCTGGCCGACGTGCTGCGCTCCGCCGAGGCGGTGGCCGTGGTCGCGGCGACCTCGGTGCCGGGCGGCGGACCGGTGCACCAGGGGCCGGCCGGGCCGGGCGGGACCGAGGCCGCCGAGATCGCCGCGCGGGTGTTGGCGGTGCTCTGCGTCGCGTACGACGGGGCGGAGACGCTGCTGCGCCAGTGGGGGCCGAGCCTGGCCGAGTCCCGCTGGTGGGAGCCGGTGACCGACCGTCCCCGCTACGACGCCCCCACCCGGGTCGGCTGGTAGTTCCCGACCGCCCCCGTCCGGGTGGCGCGCCCGGCGTTTCCGTGACGGACCCCGGCACGGCGCACGGCGTCGCGCCCAGGGCCCGGTCCGCCGGGCTCCGGCGGCGACGCCGTGGCCTTTCCCCCTGCACCCCCCGCAGGTCTGCCTCCACTCAACGCCTCCGGTGCTCGTTTGTCCCGTACGGGGCAGCGGAATCAACCGTCCGGGCGAGGGGGGACGGCACGACGGGGTGGCCTGCGGATCGGTCGATTCGACCACTGTGGATCGCTGCACGGCGTAGTCGGGCGGCGACGGCCGGCCCGGCCGCAGCCGCTCGGCCGTCGTAGGGTGAAGGGCATGGGCATGCTCTGCGCGGTCAGCTTCCAGCGGTACGGGCGCCTCTACTACCTCGACCCGGGCGAGCTGCGCCCGCAGGTCGGCGACAAGGTGCTGGTGCCGACCGACGACGGGCCCGAGGTGGCCGAGTGTGTCTGGGCCGCGCAGTGGGTCTCCGAGGACACGGCGGGCTTCCCCCGGCTGGCCGGGCTGGCGCAGGACGAGGACCTGCGCCGCGACGAGGCGGTGCGCCGGCGCAAGGCCGAGGCGAAGGTCGCGGCGAAGCGGCTGATCCGGGAGCACGGCCTGCCGATGAAGGTGGTGGCGGTCGACCACGTGCTCGGCTCCGGCGAGGGGAGCGGCGAGCGGAGCACCATCTACTTCACCGCCCCGCACCGGGTGGACTTCCGCTCGCTGGTCCGCGACCTGGGGGCCACCCTGCACTGCCGGGTCGAGCTGCGCCAGCTCTCCGCCCGGGACTCGGCGCGGGTGCAGGGCGGCATCGGCTCCTGCGGCCGCGACCTCTGCTGCGCCACCTTCCTCACCGACTTCGAGCCGGTGACCATCCGGATGGCCAAGGAGCAGGACCTGCCGCTCAACCCGCTGCGCATCTCCGGCGCGTGCGGTCGGCTGATGTGCTGCCTCAAGTACGAGCATCCTCTTTACCAGCGGTTCCAGGAATCCGCCCCGGCGATCGGCGCGCGGGTGTCGACGCCGGAGGGCGACGGCCGGGTGGTCGGCCACAGCGTCCCGCGCGACTCCGTCACGGTCCGCCTGGACGCCGACGGCTCCCGCTGCTCCTGCTCCCGCGCCTCGGTCTGCGGCCCCCGCCAGGCCCACGACCAGCACTACAACCCCTAACCCCCGCCCCGCCCCCCGCCCCCGCCCCCTCTCCCCATGCGCCCCGCTCGGTTGATCATGAAGTTGTTGCCGCCCCAGCGGCGTGTCGCGGCAACAACTTCATGATCAACGAGGCCGGCGGCCGGCGGCGTGGGTCGCCCGGGTGGGGTGGTCAGGTGAGGGTGGTGGGGGGTTCGGCCAGGCGGGGGCGGAGGGGGTGCTTCGGCGCCAGCCAGGAGGACTCGGGGGACTGGTCGGGGTTGACCTGCCAGTGGCGGGCGACGCGGTCGACCGCGATCGGATAGATCGTCAGCGTGCCGTCGGGGTCGATGCGCAGCCGCAGGAACGCCTTCGCGTCCTCGATGCCCTGGCCGGCGAAGAGCTCGTTGACGTTCACCCCGAACGCGCCCGCCACCAGCAGGTACGCGGCCACGAGCTGGCTCGCCACCAGCCCGATCACCGGGCCGTAGACCACCGCCGCGGCGACGGCCGGCAGCGGCCACGGCCAGTCGTAGAGAGGCAGGGCCAGCCAGGCCCAGGTGCCGGCTGCGGCGAGCCCGACGTGGGCCAGGCCGTGACCCACGCCGAGGATCCAGTGCCGCGCGTGCCGCTTCCCGCCCGAGCTGGGCGGCTTGGCGAAGAACGCCGCGGCGAGCACCGTGACGACCAGCATCGCCACCAGCGGCACGCTGAACAGTCGCTGCTCGGTGCCGGTCCGGTTGCTCACGACGCCGGCCATCGCCAGCATCAGCAGCGTGTGCAGGGTGCCGAGCAGGGTCGTGAAGCCCGGATTGCGCAGCGGCAGCCGGGGAAAGATCCCCCAGCCGTACCGCCGGGAGCGGGCGGGGTCCGGAAAGCGGCCGGCCAGGTCGTACGGGCGGGAGGTGCTGGCCCGCCGGGCGAGGGTGTCACGCGGGGGCACCTCGATCCGCTCCGGGAGCTTGTGCGTCGGGTAGAGGTACGCGCCCCCGCCGCCGCAGGTGATCAACTGCCGGTCCGGGCCGGCGTACCGGGCGTAGTGGTGCAGGTCGCCGGAGATCAGCAGCCGCACCTGCGCCCCGGTGGGCGCGATGATCGTGCGGATGAAGTAGTCGATCGAGTCGTACGCCGTGGGGTGGTCGACGGCCTTGACCCAGGTCGGCGCGGGCACGGTCAGGATCACCCGGCTCTGCGGGCCCAGCCGCTCGGCGACCTTGTCGAAGTAGGTGAGCTGCGGGTCGTCCAGGTACGAGCCGGACTGGTCGTCGAGGCCGAGCAGCCACCAGTCGGCGGGCAGCTCGACGGCGAAGTACGAGCGGGACTGGCCGGTGTCCCAGCCGCCGAAGTGCCGGTCCCGGGAGCGGACGAACAGCCGCAGGAAGGCGGTCAGCCCGTCGTACCAGTCGTGGTTGCCGGGGACCGCGAAGAGCGTCGGCCGCTCCGGCGGGCTGACAGGCAGGGCAGCCTGGTAGGGCCCCTTGCACCGGTCCTCGTACGCCTCGTACGCCGCCGACGGGTAGACCTGGTCGCCGCCCATCACCAGGGTCTGCGCCCGGGGCAGCCGGTGCCCGTCCACCTCCAGCTCGCGCTGGGCGATCAGGTAGGCCACCGAGTAGGTGGCGTTGAAGCCGTCGCCCAGGTCGGCCACGTAGTCCAGCCAGAGCCCGCCGTCCGGCCCGACCTGGCGGAAGATCCCGTCACCGAACGCGTTCTGCAGCTCCCGCTTGTCCAGGTACGCCCCGAAGAGCATCGCCAGCAGCGTACGGATGCCGGTGCTGATCAGCAGGAAGGGCGCGAGCCACGGCACCGGCTTGCGCGGGGTGAAGCCCAGCTCGTGCGGATCCGTGCTGCGCGGCCGGCGCGCCGCCCGCCCGCCGGCCGCCTCGCTCGCATGCGGGCTCGCCGCCGCGCCGTCCTGCGGGTCGTCGTCGGGGGAACGATCGTCCGTCACCCGCCGCAGCGTAGTCCGGACCCGCCGCCATCGCTGTCCGGGGAACGACGGATCGGCCCCGGATGTCCGGGTCGGGCGGGGCGGGTGGGGGATCCCGCTCGGCCGGGCGGCCGGTCGTGCCGTACACTTGACGATCGTTGCCGCCTTAGCTCAGTCGGCTAGAGCGACGCACTCGTAATGCGTAGGTCGACGGTTCGATTCCGTCAGGCGGCTCGGTAAGGGGAAGGCCCCCTGACCTCGGAAAACTCCGAGAGTCAGGGGGCCTTCGTCATGCCCGCACAAGATCAACAGTGTACGGAACCGTGTACCTAGACCATCGGCCCTCCGCCACCGACGCCGCCGAGGTCCTCCAGGACGTCGGAGTACACCTGCCAGTACACGGACCGGGTGTCGGGCGGCAGGGGGTCCTGCGGTACCTGGACGGCCTGGCGGGATCGAAGGGACTCGCGCCTCGCCACCCAACAGGCGGCGGCTGTGGCGGCGACGATGGTGCCGAGGATGAGCAGCGGGGAGGGATTGTGGCGCACGCGGGCTCCTTGTCTTAACGGAGACTTAACCGGAGCACTGATGAAACACCCGTGCGACCGGGCGGCGAAAGCCCTGCTCAGGTGAACTCAGGTAGCTGTCCCCAGTGGAGCAAGTCCCCGAGTGGCACGTGGAAGTTCCACGTGGTATAGACCACCCAGCGTGAGCGGACGGAGCGCCTGAACGGCAAGTTTGATCACGGAACGCGAATAGATCGGCACCGTTCCTCACGTCCTACCAAGCGTAGGTAGGACATCAGACTTTCTGATGGCGCTACGAGTTGCCTTCTTCGCGCTCTGCGACAAATACGCCCCTACCGATCACGCCGTATGTCAGCCCGCGTTCCCGTAACACGATGTGCGCCCGCTCGACCGTCGCCGTGGAAACCGAGTACAGCTCGGCGAGCGCGCGTGTGCTCGGCAGCTTTGTGCCGGGCGCGTATTCGCCACGAGTGATTCGTTCGGCGAGGTCAGCAGCGATCTGCTCGTAGGTGAGGAAGCGCGCGGGCATATGGGGATCTCCAGGGGTTGGGCCCGCGAATTACACCATGAGCGACAGAGGACATCAGCCGCGTCGTTGACCTCCCTAAGCACCCTAAGTACGGTGCGGATAGTGACCGTTTGGTGATCTTGAGTCATATGGGGTGATCGTTGTGGTGCCCGACTACCGGCACGCCAGTCCGCCGCCCATCGTCGACGGCGACCGCGTCAAGGCGCCGCCGCCGGAGCTGCCGCCCCCGACCACCCGCGCCGAGCGGTGGCCGATCCTCGCCTGCGCCGCGGTCGTCGCCCTGGCCGTGCTGCTCGGCCACCTGCTCCGGTGACCCCGGCCAGCCTGCGCCCCGGCACCGTGCTGCACATCGGCGGCGAGGCGTCCGTCCAGTTCGGCGGCGACCGCGCGCTACGGCTGCGCCTGGTGTCCGTCGACCCCCGCCCCACCTACCACGGGTGGGTGTGGCTCACCGGCTACGTCCTCGGCCCCGGCGGTGAGGCGACCGACAAGCGGGAGGTGTACGTGCAGCTGGATGGACTGCGCGTCCTGTCCGCGCCGCCGCCGGCCGCCGCCCCGGCGCGGGTCCGGCCAAGGGTCGCCCCGGTCCGCCCGCCCGCCGGCCCCCGACCGAAGGTCGAGCGGTCCTCGCAACTTGCGCGCCCCCGCTAGCGTTGGACAACGCAGCGTCAACCGGAGGTCACCGATGCGCGCGAATCCCCGTCAGATCGGCCTGGCCGTCGCCGTGGCCGTCGTCCTGGCCGTCATCGTCGGCATCCTGCTCGTCGACTCACCACCGGACCAGCAGCCGGCCGGCGGTCCGGCGGCCACCACCGCCCCGGCCAGCGAGCAGCCCACCAGCGCCCCGGCCACGTCGGCGCCGGCGTCTACCCGGCCGGCGGAGCTGACCGACGGCATCTACACGGTCGGCACCGAGGTGGCGGCCGGCACGTACGTGACGACGGCCGGCGACCACCCGTGCTATTGGGCGCGCCTGCGGTCGTTCGGCCGGTCGGACTCGATCATCGAGGACGACAACCTGGAGCCGGGCGAGTCCGCGACGGTGCGGGTGCAGTCGACGGACAAGGGCTTCAAGGTGTCGAACGGTTGCCGGTGGCGTGCCCAGGTGGCGCTGTAGCCCGACGGCAAGCGGCCCCGTCCCCTTCCGTGGGGCGGGGCCGCCTCGCTAGCTCACACGCTCGTCGTACGCCGCTCCTCACGCCACCGCACGCGGCTGGAGTGGTAGCCGATGTACACCTCCGACTGCTCGCCAATGCTGAGCCACGGGTCGGTGCGACCAGCCACCCAGTCGGCGATCCGCGCGGCCGCGTTCTCCAGCTTCCGGGCGCAGTTCTCCCGGGCGCTCGGCGGCCGGACCTGGCTGAGCCACTTCTGCGCGGCCTCGGCGAGGGCCGGGAACACCGTCAGGGTCTGGACCGCCTTGGCCTCCAGGTCGTGGTACCGCATGATCGCCTTCTCCCGGCGGGGGCCCGCCGGGATGTTGTCGGCGCACGCGCGGGCAGCGGCCAGGTAGGTGCCGTAGGCGTAGGTGGGCGCGTCGCGTACGGCGCGGTCCTCCCGGGCGCCGGGGGCGCCGGCCTTGGCGAGCAGCTCGTTGGCGGCCTGGCGGCTGATCCCGACGGCGGCGGCTGCGGCGTCGGTGGTGCCGTGCTGGTCGCGCAACTGCCGGAGGCTGATTGCGGCGGCCTCGCGGAGCCGGCCGTCCTGGAGTGCCTGGACGGTGCGGTAGCGGCGTACCGGGTCGTCGTCGGACAGCAGCACGCCGATGACGTGGTCGGTGCGCTCCTCCACGGTGGCGTCGGGCCGATAGGGGTCGAGTTCGTCGTCGAGTTCCATAGCGTGCCCTCGCGTTGTTGGCGGGTGGTACCTGTCACAGACAGCATGCACCCCGCCGGAGAGTTTGACAAGTAACGCTTGACGTATGGTGGGTCATTTGACAAGATGTGCTTGTCAACGAGAGAGGAACTGAGATGACCGGCCTGCCGCAGCTCACCGACCGCAACCCCGACGTCATCCGGCTCGCCGAGAACGACCGCGCGGTCATGCTCGACCGGATCGCCACCGAGATCACGGCGACCGCTGGTGACCAGCCGGCCGAGCTGGTCGCCGAGCTCATCTCCATGTACCGCGAGGTCGCGCTGCGGCACACGGACGCAGGCTGGTGGCTCAACAACTCCTCGCGCCACCTCGGCCGCATCATCGCCCGGGAGATGACCGACGAGGACCGGGCGCGGCTCGCGCAGCTCGGCAGCCGGCGACGCTGATCCCCTCCCCCTGACGCACAACGCCCGACAACAGGTCGGGCCCGGACGCGGAGACTGCAACTCCGGCCGGGCCCTTGATCAGGAAGCGAGTCCTGACCCGTGAGCACTCTACCGTTCACCCTGCCCACCTGCGACCAGCCGGCCGTCGACCGCATCGAGGTCTACAGCGGCCCCGACAGCGCCGACGCCTCCCTCGACGCCTCGATCTACGCCTGCCCCAAGCACACCGTCGACGTCGAGCTGACCGTCGTGGCCGCCGGCCTCGCCCCGCGCCCCGTGCCGATGGCGCCGGACATCACCCGGCCCTGCGGGCACGTCCACGTCTTCCCGACCGGCGCGTTCGGCGGTGCCCGGTGAGCCAGCCCGTCAAGGCCGCCCTGCTGGCGACCAAGGATCTGCGCGGCACAGACCGCCTGGTCGTGCTCGCCATCGCCGCCCACGCCGACCGTTCCGGCGACGCCTGGCCGTCGGTGGCCACCATCGCCGACTACGTGGGCGTGTCCGAGCGGACCGTGCAGCGGTCCCTCGCCCGGCTCGTCCAGGCCGGCCGGCTCGTCGTCCGGCAGGTCGCCGGGATCGTCACCCGCGTCTACCGACTCGTGGTCGACGGGGTGTCATCCGCGATCAAGGGGGTGACATCCGGAGCGGCCGGGGCGACAGATCAGGCCCCAGGGGGTGACAGCCAAGGCGCGTCACCCGAAGTCGAAGATCCTCAGAAGTTGAAGGGCCGCGCTGCCGCGCGGAACTGGCGTCGCTTCGTCCCGAAGAACAAGGCGGGTGCCGACCCGGTCCGGCGTGGTGCCGCCCCGCCTCCGCCGCCGGGGGCCGACCAGTGCCCCCGTCACCGGGGCTCCCTCGCCCACAACTGCGGGCCCTGCCGGTCGGAGCGCTACGAGGCAGCCACCAGCCCGTACGCCCCTGCTCCCGCCGGAGGTGCCCGGTGAAGCTGATCAGCCGCCGCCAGCCCACCGCGGAAGAGATCGCCGCCGCCGCCCTCGCCGAGGACCAGCGCCGCCGCCTCGCCGACCAGTTCGCCCGGGACCAGGCCGCCGCCGACCGCGAAGAGCAGCGCCGCGCCGCCCGCGAACGCGCCCGCGCCGAGAAGCGCCGCCGCAAGGCGCAGGCCAAGGCCCGCGCCCGTCGCCGCGCCCGGGTCCGCGCCCTGCTCGGCACCGCCCGGACCGTCGGGCCGCTGCTGCTCGTCAACGCGGCCGCGGTCGGCGGGCAGCTCGCGTACGCCTACGACCAGACCCCGGCCGAGTGGCACCCCGTCGCCCGGGTCGCCGTCGCCGTCGGAGTCGCCGCGGCCGCCGAGTCGGTGGCGCTGTACGTCGGATGGCACGCCCACGACGCCCTGCTCGCCGGCGCCCGCACGACCGCCGCCCGGCTGCGGCGCGCTTCCTACGCGATCGCCCTGGTGATGGCGGCCGTCAACTACAGCCACTTCGCGGAGAGCTTGCTGGAGCCGACCGCGCTCGCGGTCATCCTCGGTGTGCTGTCGAGCCTGTCGCCGTGGCTGTGGGGGCTGCACACCCGCCGGCAGCAGCACGTCCAGCTGCTCCGCGAGGACCTGGTCGACGAGACCGGCGCGGCCTTCGACCCGGCCCGCCGCCGCGCGTTCCCGATCCGCAGCCTGCTGGCCCGGCGGTGGAGCATCGACCACCACGTACGCGACCCGCGCGCCGCGTGGGAGGGGTACCGGCAGCACCGGGCGACCCAGCGGGCCGCTGCGCCGACCGGCCGGATCCGGGCCGCGTGGGCCGCTCTTCGTGGTCGACCCACCGCCCCGACCCAGGCGACCCAGCCGGAGCCGACCGGCCTCGACCCGGACCTCATGCGCTGCGCCGAGGTTCGCGTCCAGATGGCACAGGCCCGGGAGCGGATCACCAGCGGGGCTGCCCGCGCGATGCTCGCCGACCGGGACCTGCCACGGTGGGCCGACGTTTCCCCTGGTGGGCTGTGGGACATGGTCGACGCGACCGACGAGCCGGCCCACCTGCGCCGCCCGGCCCGCCCCCGGGTCGACGCCGTCCTCACGGTGGGTCGGGCCGACCCAGCACCCGACCCGGGCCCCGACCCAGCTGGGCCGGTGGAGCAGGACGCGGAGGGCGACCGGCTCGCCGCGGCGTACAAGCGGCTCACCCGGGAGCTGGGCCGGGAGCCGTCGGGCCGGGTGCTGGGCCGGGCGGCGGGCGTCGGTAAGTCGACGGCCAACCGGTGGAAGCAGCGGCGGCGGGTGCCGTAGACGGAGCAGCGCCCCCACCCGGGGAGCTGGGCGGGGGCGCTGCGTCTGTGGCTACCGGCGGAGCAGCTTCGCAACGGTCGCCGGGGCGTACACCCGCCTGCGGCCGATGGCAGCCACGGCCAGCGGCGCGGCCACGGCCACCACGCCGAGGATCGCGGTCCGCTGCTCGTCGGTCAGGTCCAGGCCGAACGCGACCAGCAGACCGATGATCGCGGTCGCGGCGGCGGTGATCCCACCGACCGACACCAGCGGTTCGGCCGAGCTCTCGTCAGGGTTGTAGTCGTTCTGCATCCTCGTTCTCCTTGTACGGTCGTCGGATGGTGCGTGGCTACTGGTCGGACCCAGCCCGCGGACCGGCGGAGTGGCGCGAGGACGCCCCCGACACCTGCCCCGCCGGGCACCCCGCGCCGACGCCGGCGTGGACCGGCTGCCCCGACTGCGGGTGGGGAGTGCGGGTGTGGCGCTGCCGGGACGACGACTGCGGCCAGGCCGTCGTCGACCCGGACCACGTCTGCCGCGAGTAACTCACCGGTCGCACCGGAACTCGCCCCGCAGCCGAGCGATGTCCGCCGCGATCTTCCGGCCGGCCTCCGACTGCGGCGGCGTCGCCCGGTACGCGTCGTCGAGCGTCGTCACGATCCCGCACCACCGCTGCTCCGACTGCCGGGCGGCCGCGTTGGCGTAGACGATCGACACCAGCGACGACGCGGCGGCCACCAGCAGACACGCCACCAGCGCCCGCCACCCTTGGTAGGTCATGCCGAATCACCCGCCCCGGACGGCGCCGGAGACGACGAGGATGGTGACGGCGACGACGAAGGCGACGACGGAGAGCCAGATCCGTCCCCACTGGCCTCCCGCCGCAGCCCCAGCGTGCCGCCCAACGCCGGGGTGGCCAGCAGACCCATGCCGGTCAGCACGAGCATCTCCGACGCCTGACCCGGCGCGACGATGAACGCCTGATGGCCGATGATCCCCAGGCCAAGCAGGACGGAGCACCAGTCCCTGACGCCCTGTCGGATGCGCTCGCCGGTCACTCACGTGCCTGCCCCAGGCGGCCGGCCAGCTCGTCGGCCACCTGGCCAGCGATGTCGGTCGGGATGGCGGCGGCGATCGCCTGCGGGGTGAGCACGGCCAGCAGCGCCGGCGCGAGGCCGGCGGCCACCTGCTGCTCGTCGACCACGTCCCGGCCGGCCTGCTCGGCCAGCTCGGAGCGCACCGTCGCCACAAGCCGCGGCAGGTCCTGGAGCACTAGGGCGTGCGCCGTCTTCTTGCCGGCGTGCTCGGCAGGCGCGAACGCCCACGGCAGCCGGGACAGCTCGCGCTTGATCACGGGGTCGGTGGTGATCGCCTTCCGCAGCGCCGCGATGATCTCGGCTTCGCTCATCTCATCCTCCAGGAGTCCCCAGGGTCGTCGGTCCTGCTCCGCCGCCCGTGACTGGCGGATGCTCAGGTGTCCGTGCTTGTCGTGCCGGTTGGAGCCGGTGTAGAGGCGGCGACGCCAGTTCTGGTCGGCGTCAGCGATCAGCCCCCGATAGATCCAGTAGTGGGCGGACGGGTGCCGCTCGAACGCGGCGATGATCTCCCACATGTCGACGCCGTCCTTGTCGACGTCGATCGCGTTGACGCTGCCCCGGCTGTTGGGGTTGTGGTCGGACTTGCTGGCCTGGTGGGCGGCGTCGCCGATCCACCCGTCGGACCCCTTGTCCCGGCCCGGCCATCGGGTGTTGATCTCGCCCCTGAGTACGTCCAGGGATGGCGCCAGGTAGTAGCTCACGGATCCTCCACTCAGTCGAACTGCACGAGTTCGAGGAACGACCCGGCACGAACAACCGCCGCCGCCGCGTTCGCCACCGACTGCGACCACTGAAACCGGATCAGCCCCGCCGTCGCACCGGTCGTCACCACCCCGATCACCTCAAGCGGACTGTCCGCGCCCGTGCCGGTGACACCACCCGTCGACGGCGCAGACCCGGCCGCCAGCACACCCACCTGCAAGCTGGCGTTCGGACCGGCCTCGAACTTCAACCGACCGAACGACACCCCGGCCGGGCCAGCGAATCCGATCCGCAGGTTCGGCGTGGCTGGGGTGGTGTGCACGGCGAACAGGCGCAGCCGGAACGCCGAGTTCGCCGGGACGGACACCTGTAGTTGGTCGTCGTCCTGGACCGTCGCGTTGTTCACGACGCTCTCGTCGACCGTCTTCCGGGCGAGATATATCCGGTTGAGCCTCGCCGGCGTCAGCCTCTGCCCCGACTGCACTGCCACGGGTCACCTCTCCTTCGTCGTCACAGCGGGGCCACCGCCGGGATCCACACGTCGACTGGAGTGCCGACCGGCCACGCCCGCGAGACGCCGTTGACGCCGCGGGCGGACACGATCGCGGTCTGCGTCAGGCCGGTCCCGCCGATCGTCGACACCTCCATCACCTCGCCACCGACCCTGACGAGCAGCGGAAAGTCGGCCGCGTTGGTCATCCACGGGCCGTTCGCCGCCGTCGACGTCATCTGGAAGGACCCCCACGTCGCCGACGGGACCGCCGCCGACAACGCCGTGCCGTCAGCCGGCACCCGCGGCTCACCGTCGGCGGTCGCCACGGTGTACGGGCCGGCCGGCGTCAACGTCCAGTCGAGCGACCTCGTGAACTCGTCGAGGCGCTCCACTGACCCGCGGACCATCTCCAGCGCCGGGCCGGGCGGCAGCCAGACGGGCAGCTCGTCGAGCGCCAGCACGTCCCCGGCGGCCAGCGCGGTCACCGCGGCGGCCAGGTCCTCGTCACCGACCCACTCCGGGTCGGCCAGGTTGATCCGGGCCGTCGGGTAGCGGGCCTCATCCCACGTGCCGAGGTGCCGCCGCCACCCGGCCTGGTCGGGCAGCTGGACGTCGTCGGCCACGTTGACGGTGACGCTGGTGTCGTAGGTGCCGACCCCGGCCGGCGGCGACAGCACCGACAGCGGCCCCAGCTCGAGCACGGCCCGGGCGGTGCCGCCGTCCGGCCGGCTGACGGTCACGTCGTTGCGGACGTGGTCGTCGTCGTCCGTCGGCTCCAGCGGCGGCGCCAGGTGGTCGTACGGCAGCACGACGGGCGTCTGGTTGTAGAGCGCGCCGAGACACCGGTACGTGAGCGCCAACTGCTCGCGGGCCTCACCGAGGATCCCCCCGTCGGCGTCCTCGCACTCGCGCAGCAGCGACAGGAACGTGTCGGGCCGCTGCGGACCCATCGGCTGCGACGGGTCCGGGCCGCGGGTGACGAACACCGGCACGCCCTGCTCGGCGCACAGCCGGGCGACCCGGTCGGCGGCCGTCTCACCGGCGTGCCCGCGCATCGCCGCCGTGGTGTTCGTGGCGGCGCCGGGCGGGTTCCAGATCGCCAGGTGGCCGAGGATCGGCATGGCCGGCGACTCCGCGCTGTCCTGCCGGATCTCCAGCGGGTTCACGGTGACCTGCGTGATGCTGCCGGCCGTGCCCGACAGCGCCGACCCGAACATGCTGAAGGTGGCGACCTGGACGGCGTCGACCCAGATGCGGGCGCTGACGGTGCCGCCACCGATGTCGGTCGCCTCGATCCGGAAGTGGTGCGGCAGCCCGTCGTACAGGTTCAGCGTCGAGTTGGAGGCGGTGCCGGCGTTCGTGCCGTCCGTCGACCCGAACGTGGCGAAGATGCCGGTGGGCTCGATCTGGATGTCCCACCGCGGCCAGGTGCCGTCCGTCGACCAGCGGACCGGGATGACGATCTTCCCCTTGTCGCGGGGTGAGATCGCCACCCACTCGATGCGCCAGTTCGCGAACGGCGAGTAGGGCAGGGACGCCTGGAGGGTGCCGCCCTGCGCCAGGTCCACCACCGGATGCGACCCGGGAATACCCGACCCGCTGCCGAACACCGGCAGACCGGCAGCCGGCTCCGGCCGACCCGTGCCCGGCGTGGTGAACCGGCTATACCCGAACGGCACCATCGGCGCGATACCGGCGACCGCCGACCGGGCCTGCAACGACCCGGCCGGGTCCTCCAGCGGCCAGTACGCCGACGGCGCCGTCCGGGTCAGATACCGGTACAACGCGGAGTCGAGCGGCTTAGCGCCCTGCTGAAGGCGGCGCAGGATCCCGGCAGCCTGGACCGGCACCCACGTGTCGGTGCCCGGCACGTTCCACCGCGGCGGCCAGGACGCCACCTCCATGCACGCCCGCCGGTCGACCACCCGCAGGTCGTAGTAGCGGAACTCCAGCGGCTTCGTGTTGGTGTTGCTGCCCGCCACCCCCGACCGCACACCCACATACCCGGCGGCCGTCAGCCGCGTGTCGACAGCGGTCACCTGCCAGTCACGCGGCTCCCCAGCGGCCGGATTCCACACCTTCGCGGCCAGACGGTCACCCACCACGCTCGCGGCCACCGCGAGCGCCTGCCCGGCATACACCAGCCCCGCCACGGTGACCGGCCCGGCGATGAGACCGGCAGACGAATGGTGCAGCGACACGGTCACCGCCTCGGCGGTGGTCACCTCCACCCGCGCCATGTAGTAGGTGCCCACGTCCTGCAACCGCAGCAGCAGGTTGGCCGGCTCCAACGGCCCACCAACCACGTCGGCCGGCGCCATCGTGAACGTCGTCCGCACCTCGCAGTCGCGCCACCGGCGGCCGGTGTAGTGCGTGCCGCGGTACGCGTTCGCCACCGGCAGCCGATGCCACGCCGACCCACCGTCAGCACCGAAGTCGGCGGCGGTCAGCGACCCGCCCGCACCCCACGTCGACCAGCCCGACGGCGCCCAGGTGCCGGTGGTGGTGGTGTTGAACGCCTCGTCCAGCTCGACGAGCCCGACCCTGATCGGCGTGTTCCTGCCGAGCAGCCCGAACAGGTCGGACCGCGGGTTGCGGGGCGAGTACCGGCCGCCCGGGTTCGCCAGAACGAGGTCCATCGTGCCGGGCGTTCCGTCGCCGCGGGTGATGGTGATGCCGCCACCGGAGTCCGCGACGCCCTGCCGGCCGTGCTCCGTGACGTCCACCCAGCCCAGCTGCGCGCCGAGATACAGGCCGATGTCCACGACGTTCTGCTCAGCCACGACCCACCACCACGCGGCCGTCGCGCACGTTCAGCTGGAGTGCGCCCGTGCGGATCGCGTGGAGGAACCACTCGGCGAGCAGCCGCTCCAACTGACTACCACCGTCGCGGGCCTCAACCCGCAGCGTCGCCCCACCCATCGACGCGGACGGCGACGACACCCGCTCGCCGGCCTTCAACGCGGCCAGCACCGTCTCACCGGGCCGGCCGGGCACGGTGCCACCCACGTGGAACTCAGGCAGCCGCGGCGCGCCGACCGTGGCGCCGCCGATGCCGGGCACCCAGCCGGGCACCGTCCACCGCAGCTGCCCGACGGTCGCGTTCCACGCCCTGCTGACCGCGTTGAACCCGGCCTTGAACGGGGCGCTGACGTAGCCGCCGATCTTCTTGAAGGTGTTCCAGATCTTGCCCGGCAGGGACAGATACCAGTCGAGGGCGGCCGAGCCCATCCGCTTGATCCAGTCCCAGGCGGCCTTCACCGGCTCGCCGATCTTGCCCCAGATCGCCTTCCACGTGTCCTGGAAGAACGTCGTCTGCGTGGCCAGCCACACGATCCCCGCGACCAGCGCACCGACCGCGATGATGACCAGCCCGATCGGGTTCGCGCTCATGGCCACGTTCCAGGCCCACTGCGCCGCGGTGGCGATGCCGGTGGCTGCCGCGCCGGCCAGCTGCGCCGTCTTGGACGCGGCGGTTGCCGCGGCCGCCCGGATCGCCGACAGCGACACGGCCTGGTTGGCCATCGCCAGCAAGTTGACCGTGCCGACGAGGCCCATGGCGGCCGTCGACACCAGCTCGATCTCCGTCCCCCACTTCGACAGGGTGGACGGGTCGGCCGCTTTCTGCGCGTCGACCAGGTTCAGCTGGGCGTCCTTCGCGTCCCGGGTCGCCTGCGCCATGTCCCGGCCGGCTTGCGCACCGTCCTCCTGCGCCTGCTTCAGGTCGGCCTGCGACTGCTCGGCGTCGACCCCGGCCTGCTTCAGATCAAGCTGGGCCTGCGCCAGGTCCTGCGCGGCCTGCTTCGCCTCCGCCGACCCGACGCCGTGCTCCTTCACGGCCGCGTTGTACGCCTTCTGCGCCTCGGCGGCGTCGAGTCCGGCCTGCTTCTGGTCGAGGATGGCCTGCTCCGCGTCGACGCCGGCTTGCTTCGCGTCGATCTGCGCCTGGTTGAGGTCCAGCTGCGCCTGCTTCAGGTCACCGAGGGCCTGCTCGGCGTCCAGGCCGGCCTGCTCGACGTCGGCCAGGGCGCGGGCCTGCGCCTGCGCCCTGTCCGCGCCCCGGGACTGGATGGCGGCCAGCGCCGACACCGCACCACCCGCGTCACCGATCGCCGCCGACGAGCCGGCCGCGACCGCACCCAGCCGCGTCATCCGGTCGGTGTACTCCCGGGCGGCGCCTGCGGCCTGCCCCGTGTCGGCGGACGCCCGCTGCGCCGCGTCCCCCACGGACTGCGTCGCCGCGCTGGCCCGCGCGGCGGCCTTCTCCAGCGCCGACGCGTCGCCGGCGAACGTCAAGGTGACCGCGTTGCCTGCCATCAGCTCATCTCCAGCCCGGCCGCAGCCACCGCTCCGGACAGGGACCGCTCCAGCACACGGGTGAACTCGTCGCGCTTGTCGTGGAACGCCGGGTACACGTACCGGCCGCCCTTGCGGAACTCTCGCTTGCCCGGCCGGCCCGCGACGCGGCCCTCGCCGCCGTAGTCGAGCCACGGCACGTACGGCGCCCGCTTCGACCCGGCGGACACTCTTGACGCCGTCCGCGTCGACCTGGCCTTCACCGATGCCCGCGCCCGCCCCGACACGGACGGGATCCGGCGCCGCGCCTCGTCGACCACGATGTTCGCTGCCTCGTTGTGGGCCAGCCGCAGCCCTTTCGGCGCCTCCGCGTCGAGGCGCTTCAGGCTGCGGTTGAGCGCGGCCAGGCCCTCGATCCGGATCGGCTCGACGATCACGCCCCGCTCACCTCCCCGCCCGCTGTCCCTGCGCCACCAGCTGCTCCAGCTGCTGCCGCTGCGCCTTCCGCGCGTAGTAGACCTGCCAGTACACGTGCTCGTCGTTGGACATCTCGGCCCGCATCCGGGCCACCGTCATCCCCAGCTTCTCGGCCAGGAAGAAGTCGAACTCAAGCCCCGGATCCGCCTGGAGGGCTTTTGTACGCCTCCTTGTCGGCGCGGCCAGCGATCCCGGACAGCCGGTTGATCTCGTGGTTGAGCGTCTCCAGCTCGCCGAACGTGGCGACCCGGGTCCACTCCCGCACCTCGTCCTCGGTCAGCCGCGGGTCGACCATCGCCAGCGACAGGGAGTACGGCTCCATGTCCTTGCCGTCGTTGGCGCCCTTGCCGATCTCGATGACCTCGGCCCGGGTCAGGCCCCGCACCCGCACGGTGCCCACACCGGGCAGCTCCACGTCCGCCTCGGGGCAGCGGGCCCGGAACAGTGCAGCCTTGTCAACAGCCACCGTCGCCCCCCTTACGCCTGCGTCGTCTCGGCGACGTCGTCGCTGATCGTGAACTGCGCCGACCACGTGACCATGTCCGCGACCGGGTTCGTCTCCACGTACTGCGTCAGCAGCCCATCGAACGTCTGCGTCGGCTTGCCCGTGCCCGTGCCCTCGGGCATACGCACGATCTCCACGACCGTGCCGACCAGCGGGTTCAGCACGGCGTGCGTGCCGGTAGTCGCGGTGTTGTCGTAGGTGCCGCCGCACGTGAACTGGCCGTTCTTCAGCCCACCCGTGTGCACCTCGGCGCCCTTGCCGTAGTGGGTCACGTTGTGGCCGGCCGCGCCGCGGGTCATCTCCGACGTGTTCGTCCACGCCGAGATGTCGTCACCGCCCACGGTGATCTGTGTGTCCTTGCCGTGCTGGTAACCCATCACGTGCCCTTTCCGGTGATGTCGAGGTGGAACATGGCGGCGAGGTAGTCGACGCCGTCGTAGCTGACGACGTCGAACTCAGCGCGCCCGACCCGCACCGAGTCGAACGCCGTGTAGGTGTGCGCCTCGATCGCCGCCTTGACGCTCTTCGGCCCCGACCCGTCCGCGTACGCAGCAATCGCCTTGCGCGTCTCCGGTTCGGTCGGCCGGGACAGCAGCACCAGCAGCGGCCAGTCCTCGATCCGGTCACTGCCCCGCCCGTACGTCGCGTCGTACTCGACCTGCTCCGGCAGCGGGATCAGCGCGAACGGCGGGTACACCCGGCGCACACCCCACTCCGGCACGTTCAGGCCCTCGATCGTCTTGAGCGCCTCGCCGAGCTGGGCGGCGACGTCGTCCAGGTTCACCGATCAGCCCACCCTGCGGCGCCGGGCCAAACCGGCGAGGGTGGTGTGGACGTCGGGGTCGAGGCGGGCCAGCAGCCGCATCTCCGACCCGTCCGACGGCGACCCGGCGATCCCGTACGGCGAGTTCCGCCGGCTGGCCCACCGCGACACCTGGAGCTTGGAGGCGGCGACCACCTGCGCCGGCACCGCCGACCAGCCCCAGATCGCCGCGACCAGCACCGGACCGGCCGGCGCGTCGGTGAAGCCGAGACGCTCGTACGGCACGCCGTCGGCGGCCGCGTTGTCCGGCAGCAGTGTCGCCCCCGTGTCCGCGTACGCCACGCCGCCGATCGTCAGCCCGGTCACGTCCTGGACGTCGTCGACCTCCAGCAGCCACAGCCCCGACACCCGGTCGTAGGCGGCCGGCCGCCGGTACGTGCGCACCACCGGCCCGTCCGTCTTACCGAACTGCCGGTTGCACCGGTTGTCGATGGCCCGGGACGCGGCCGTGCACCAAGTCGCCAGCTCCGCCTCGCTCGCGCTCGTGGCGTGCACGAACTCCGCCGCCTGCACGGCGGTGAGGTAGTCAGGCTTCCAGGGCACGGCCGCGCTCCGCTCAGTTCTTCCGGGCGCTGTCGCTGTCGCCAGCGCCCGACGGACGCGGCATGTCAACGGTGCGGGTCCGGCCGCCACGCGAGGTGACCGTCACCTTGTCGCCGTCACGCACGTAGGCGTCGCCGGTGGTCGGGTCGGTCGCGTACCCGGTGTTCTCCAGGTCCGCAGCGACCCCAGCCGACATCGTCCACCGGGGCGTGACCCCGCCGGTGCGGGCGGCGGCCTCGCGCAGGGCGGCGACCTCGGCCCGCAGCGTCTCCAGCTCCGACGTGTCGCCGACACGCTTCCGCAGCTCGTCACGCTCGTCGGTCAGCCGGCGGATCTCCGCGTCGCGGGCCACGTCCCGAATCGCCGCAGCGGCCGGGTCGACCGGCGCGGCAGCGGATGGCGCGGCGGGCGCGGACGGCGCCGCCGAGGCGGCGGGCGTCTTCGCGGGGGCGGTGGTCGGCTTCTTCGCCGCCGGAGCGGCCGGATCGTTTGCCATGAGGGCTCCCTACTCAGGGTCGGTCGGGTGGGCGGGCGGCTCAGGCGCCGGCGGTCGGGTCGTAGGTGATCTCCCGGACGCCGGACAGGTCGGTGATCGCCGCCGCCTTGTAGCCCCAGATCGCCAGGTCGACGTGCGAAACCCGGTACTGGAACTCCAGCCGCTGCGGGGCCGTCGCCCACCCGTGCACGACCTCCCGGTCGAACAGGTAGCTCGACGCGACCACGTCGCCGGACGCGGCCAGCGCCCACGCCGGCAGCATCACGACGCCGTTGACGTCGATCGCCGAGTACCGGCTCGACGCCGTGCCGGACGCGTTGCTCGGCCCCAGCGCCGGGAACAGCCGGCGACCGTCGTTGTCCTTCGCCGCGACCAGCGCCTTGTACAGGTCGATCTGCGCGAACCCGGTGTCCATCGAGAACCCGCCCCGGATGAACTGGAGAGCGGCGAGCGCGGCCGTGATCTCGCTGTCGAGGGTCTGACCGGTCGTGCCCCCGCCGGCGGTCAGCGTGATCGCGGTCGGCGTCGCGGCGTCGAGCACCGCCACCGCGGCGGCCTCCAGCGACTCGTACCAGGCGCGCTGCATCTGCCGCCAGATCAGCCCGGACAGCTGCGGGTTACCGCCCTGGTCCCACGCCACGCGGGTGATCTCGACCTTGCCGGCGACCGGCGTCGGGGTGATCGTCTGCGACGTCGCCGTGTACGAGCCGGGCGTCGGCTCGGTGCCCTCGGTGTGGTTCGCGACCAGGCCGCTGGCGCTGTTGAACTTCGGGATGACGAACGGGGTGGCGTCGGCGATGGTGCCCTTGTTGATCGCCGCCCACATCGGGTACCGGAACTCGCGCTGGTCGACGAACATGTCCGGCCGCTGCCGCGCCGGGTTCAGGCCAGCAACGTCGGCCGAGTCCGTGTCGAACTGCGCGGCGGTCTGCTGCGCCTGGAACTGCTCCAGCATGAACGCCTGCGCCCGCTCCAGGGCCACGGCGTCGCCCTTGCTGCCGGCGATCAGGTCGGTGGAGAAGTCGTGCGCGCCCTTGGTCAGGTTGCCCTGCCGGTCGAACGCGTACGGCGCCGGCTCCCGCACGCTGGCCGACACGGTCCGGCGGGTCGGGTCGACGGTCGCGCGCCGCTCCGGCTCCGCCTCGGCCCGCGGGCCGGGGGTCAGCTGCGGCACACCCAGCAGGGCGCCGAGCTGGCCGGCCTTGATCAGCGAGTCGACCTGCTCGGCCGACAGGACGAGCGCCCCGTCGGGGATGGCCGGCTGGCTCTGCTCGCCACCGCGCGGCTGCTGCTGCGCGGCCACCAGGGCCTCGATCGCGCCGGGCCGCTTCAGCAGCGCGGTGATCTGGTCCTGGTTGAGGTTGACGCCACCGGCCGCCGGCAGCGTGGTCTGAGTCTCGGTCGACTCGTCCTTCTCCGGCATGCCGGACTCCTTCGCTCGGGTTGCAGTCCTGCTCGCGGCCACCTTGGTCACGCGAGCGTCGTCGAATGCGGGCATGGGCGTCGACGACGTCTCGCGCCAGGTGGCGCGCTTGACGTCGTAGACCTGGTCTTTCTCGTTCCACTCGACGTCCCCGTCCTCGGGGTCGAGGCTGAAGTCGACGCCGACGCTGAGGCCGTCGTACAGGCCGTGCTGCGCGTCGTAGAGCAGCTGGTCGCGCTCCAACTTGGCCGGGCTGCCCTCGGGGCCGTCGAGCACCTTCAGCTTCACGACCGGGCCGCGCCGCGTCTCCGTCACCGACGTGTGGATGCCGACCGGCGTGTAGTGGTCCTTCAGGTGCTTGATCCGCGACAGGTTCGCGTCGTCGTACTCCAGCGACCCGGGCAGGAACCTGAACGCCAGCCCGTACTTGCGGGCGATCTTGTTGTACGGCACGGCCAGGCCGGTGATGGTGCGCGTCTCGACGTCGACCTTCGCCGGCTCGGTCCCGCCGGCGAAGTCGCCGCCGGCGAACGTCATGGCCGGGCCGTCGTCGGTGGAGGCGAAGGTCATCCCAGCCGGCCGGGCCGCCTCAGCGCCGGACTGCTCGGTCTGGTCGGCGGCCTGGTCCTGCTCTCCGCCGTCCCCCTCGGCCGGCGGCGGGGCGGCGGCCGGCTTCGGCGCCGGACCGGACAGGCCGGCCGCCGCGCGGATCTCGTCAGCGTCCATCACGCCCATGTCCTTCAGCGCCTTCCAGTAGGTGGTTTGCGCGACCGGGTCCGGCTTCAGGTAGTCGGTCAGGTCGAACGCGACCCGGTAGCCGCGGCGGGTCACGTCACCCATGGACAGCCGCTGCGTGATCGCCGACATGAACGGCGCGTAACGCTCGTTGATCTTCGACACGCGCCGGTCAGCGGCGTTGAAGTACGTCCGCGACGTGGTGCTGACGCCCAGCTCTTCGGGATCCGCGCCCAAACCGTTCGCGATCTCCAGCGTGACCTGGCGTTGCAGTTCGACGAGCTGGAGCTCCGACGGAGACGGGGTCGCCACGTCGACGCGCTTCACGTTCCCCGGGATCCAGCCCGTGCTGGACTGCTTCCGCTGGGCGTTCCACTCGGCCAGGAAGCTGTCGATCTCGTCGTCGTCCATCGGCTCGACGGAGGTGTCTTCGCTGTCCGTGAAGTAATCGAGAGGCCGCGGGTTGTCCGCATAGGTCGACGCCAGCTTGTCCAGCAGCAGCGCCCGCCGGATCGCCCGCGCGTTCGCCGTCAGCAGCCCCGGGTTCGGGCTGTCGAAGCGGATCAGCTTGTCGGCGGGGGTCGCCTCACCCGCCACCCACACGATCTTCACGCCCCGGGCGTCCACGCCGGACGGGAACGGGTTCGGCTGCCCGGGCGGCGGGTCCAGCAACACCGTGCCGACGTCGAGGTGCCGGGCAGCGAGCGGGTAGCCGGCGAAGTCCTGCGCGGTGATCAGCCACCAGCTGATGCCGTCGAACGCCAGGTCCTCGATCGTCTGGCTCAGCGTGACGACATTGGGCACATCGGGATCGATTTGGGACAGAAACGGGCTCGGAACGATCTCCAAGCCTCGGTACAGCGTGAGCGGCAGCGTGGCGATGCTGCACAGGCTGTTGCGGCCCCGCTGCACGGCCGCCACCGACAGCGCCTCAGCCCGCGACACCCGGCCCGGCGTGCCCGCCTTCATCTCGGCGAACAGCTTGTCGATCGGCCGCGGCGCCGAGTCGAACACGGCCGCCGGTGGCAGCTCCAGGGCCAAGGGACGCGGCAGGGACAGCAGCTCCCGGAACTGCTGCCCCACCGCCCCCAGCCACCCCACGTGCGAAGTGTAATACGCGCATTCTGTTTCGTGAATCAGCCACCGCGTGTACGGCGGGACACCTTCCTCGGCTTCGGCAACGTCCGGGCCAGATGCACCGCCCCCGCCACCGCGTACACCGCATCGACGTTGCCGTTGCCCGCCCGGGTGAACACCCACCCGTCGCCCCGCCGCAGCTTCTCGGCCGGACCCACCTGAGCGTCGAGCATCGCCTGACCGGAGTGCGCCAGCGTCCGGGCCTTGGCCTCCTTGGCCAGGCCCATGCACACCGCTGTCTGCTCGCCCCGGATGCCCTCCACCCGAACCCCGCGCGGCGGCCAACCCCGGCCGCCCTCCTTGCGCCGGTCCGCCAGCTTCGCCGCCACCGCCGCCGCCGGCCCCGACGGGAACCACCCGAGAACCTTCGGCCGCACCCGCTCCGCCCACGCGGGCAGCTCCCGCTCCATCTGCGTCGCCGCGTCCGGCCCCGACCACTCGTGCACCGTCTCCACCCGCACACGATCCCGCTCGTCGTCCAGGACCACCGCCACCGCGAGGGTCGCGTGCGTCCCGTCCAGCGACAGGTCCACGCACGCCGCCAGGCGCTGACGCTGCTCCACGTCCACCGGCGCCGCATCGAGGCAGCCCCGCCACCCGTCCGGGTCGATCGCCGGGTCCAGCTGCCCGGCCTGGACACACATCACCTCGGTCTTAAACGTGCGCAGCAGATCACCGTCCCCAGCCTCCGCGGACGCCACAGCAGCACGCGCATCGTTCAGCAACCGCGCCGCCGACTTGCCGCCAGGCAGACCCAGCGTCGGCATCGCCTGCGCCAACGCCCGCACATCGGTCGGGTCCGCATCCTCCGGCGCGCTCCATTCGAACAGCCCCAGCGACGGATCCCCCTCGCCCGTCTCCACGAACTTCAGCGCGGCGGAACGCAGATCGTTGAACGGCACACCCTTCGCGTCCGGCGTGGTCAGCGCCCAATACTGGGCGTTCTCGAACGCGTCCATCGAGTAGTAGGCGGCGCCGTACGCGTCGTAGTTGTACTGCTTCGCGAACTCGTCGGCGATGACCCGCGTGTTGGACATCGACCGGCCGCCCTCGGCGTTGCTGGCCGCGATCGCGTAGTGGCAGTCATCGGCGGTCCACCACTCCTCTTCGCCGGTCGTCTTCCGGATCGCCTTCCTCTCCGGCCGGTCACCCATCCGGGCCCGCAGCTCCGGAACCTTCAACGCGATGTTGAACGCCGACATCCACGGCTTCTTCGCGTACTTCGCCAGCGTCGACGTGCCGAGGATGCTCGGCTGCTTCTCGTCGAACAGCCAGAACAGCGTCAGGTCCTCGACCTCCCGCGTCTTCCCCGACTGCCGGCCCACCACCACGATCAGCCGCCGGAACCGCGGGACGCCGTCCGGCCGCAGCTCGCCGGCGTGGATCGAGAGCCAGCGCTGCCACGGCCACTTCGGCCGGCCCAACCGCCGCTCGGCGAACTCCACCTCCCGGAAGCCGTAGCTGCTCTCCGGCGTCAACGCGCACCCGCAGCCGCACGGCCCGGGCTCACCGGTCACGAGCGGCGGGGTCCACAGGCGGGGCGTGGTCGAGCCCAGGACGACGTCCGGGTCAGCGAGCGCCAGGCTCACGGAGGCCTCCAATCGCGCACACAAAAAAAGGACAGGGCGCGGGTGTCCGCTGGGCCCCTGGTGGGGAAAAATCGGACAGCCGTTCGACGACTGCATCGGTCAGCGCGTCGACGTGTCCGGCCGGAGTGTCTGCGATCTGCTCGGCGATCCGTCGATGCCACTCGGTGGCGATCGCCTCGCGGATCAGGGCCCGCAGGTCGCTCACCATCGCGACGTCCAGCGACCTACGCCGGGGCTGTGATCGCTCCTGCCCCGGCATGAGGTGTTGTGCAGCTTGAAGCAGCGGCATAGCACTCGGCCGATGCGGTACATCACCATTGGGTCACCGCCTTGTTGGGTGGGTCGTCGTGCTGGGTGGGGTCGCCGATGTGGAGGTTGCAGGCCTCGCACGCGGCGACGAGGTAGCAAGGGTCATCCCCGGTCACGGCCTTGCCGTGGGTGTGGTGCACCACGTCCTGGGTGTCGGTGCAGGTGTGCTGCCCGGGTACGCGCGCGCACCATCCGTCTTGGTGTGCGCGGCATCCCTTCCCTGCGTCGCGGGCCAGTACGTCGGCGCGGATGCGGCGCCACCGCCTGGTGCTTCCGCCCTTCCACGCGTTGCTCATGATTCTTTTCCACATGACTGCTGTGGACTGCTGTGGACTGCTGTGCCACAGCACTGCCGTTTGCGTGTGACTGCTGTGCGGTGTAGGGTCGCGCCGGAGGCGCGCCCACCGAACACAGCAGTCGCACGGGCCCTCACGAACTCTCCTCGATCGAGGAACTCTCCACAGCAGTCAGCCGGTAGCCCTTGGCCCGTCGGGGTCCGTCGTACTCTTCGGCCCGTCCGTGGGCGATCAGGTCGTCGACGGCGTCCCGGATGCGGTAGTCGTCGACCTTCCAGCCGGCCTTGCGCATTTCGGCGAACAGGGCCCGTTCTGATCCGACGGCCTTGCCGGGTAGGGCGGCGATCACGTCGTGGACGGCGTCGGCCAGTTCGGTGGTCTTGTCGTCGTCGGCCTCGGACGGCTTGGGTTCGGCGGGGGGCAGGATCGCCAGGTCGAGGTAGCTGACGTGGGTGCGGGTGTCGTCGACGATCATCTCGCCCATGAACGTCTTCCCGGACGTCTTCGTGCCACGTCCGTGGCGGCGCAGGTGCCCGGGACGGTCCTTCGTCACGTAGATGTGGGAGCGGCCTCGGGCGTTGCGGCCGAACGGGTCGGCGTTCTCCAGCAGGATCAGCGCCCCGGACAGGGCGTTGCCCTTGTGGATGGAGCCGAGGGCGTACCGGCCGCGGTTCTCGCGGTCCTTCACGACGTGGTCCGCGCTGAGAACGGCGGCGCCGGCGTTGATGAACGGCCGGATCAGCAGGCGGCGGAACGCGGCGACGCCGTCCTCTTCGCGGATGGCGGCGCCGTGCATGGCCATGCCTTCGTTGACGCCGTCGAGGATGACCAGCGACGGGCTGTCGGCGACGAGTCGGGCGATCTGCGCCTCCGTCACCGGGCGGGCCGGGGCCACGAACCGGAACCGCTCGGCGATCGCCGGGTCGGGGACGCCGAGGGCCTGGAGCCGCTCCACCGTGTCGCTGGGGTCGGCTTCCTCGAAGTGCACGTACACGACGTGGTGCCCCTGGTCGAGTTCGGCGGCCACGCAGGCGAGCGCAAACCACGACTTCCCGGCCTCCATCTCGCCGATCACGCTGTGTTCCTTGCCGGGGTAGATGAACCGCAGCCCGTCGCGTCGGGCCACACCGATGGTGGGTTCGGGGCGGACGACTTCACCGCGCAGGTACGGGCCGAGGTCGAGGGGCTGCCACGAGTCGCGGTCGCCGGGCTGGCCGCGGCCGGCGCCCGGGTTGGCGAGCTGCGCGAGCAGCTGCGGGGCCTGCTCGTCCCACTCGTCTTCGTGGTCGAGCAGCCGGGCGGCGCGGGCGAGCAGCTGCTCCCGGAGGCGGCGGCGGGCCGCTTTGCGGACGATGCCGGCGTGGTGGCCGACGGTGCCGGGCCCCATGGCGGCGCTGGACAGCTCGGTCAGGTACGGCAGCCCACCGGCCCGGGCGAGGTCGCCGGCTTTGTCGAGCCGGTCAGCGACCGACACGGGGTCGACGGGTTCCCCGGCGTCCCGGGCTGCCTGGATGGCCCGCCAGATCGCGCCGTGCCGCGGCAGGTAGAAGTCGCCCGGCTCCAGGTCGTCGGCGCCCGGGGTGTGGTCGATTTCGGTCAGGGCGGTGCCGAGCAGGAACCGCTCTGCGCCGACGACCGGGTCGACGGCGGTGGGGTTGGGGGCGTCGATGGCCATGGTCACCGGGCGGCCCGCTGCTGTCCGATGTGGGCAAGGACGCGGGCGATCAGCTCGCCGATCGGCACGGGGGTGGCGTGGCCGGTGTGCTCGGCGCAGCGGAGGGCGGGCGTGCAGCCGCCGTACCGTCGGCACCCGTACTCACCCCACACCCGCCGCCGCCTCATGGCTGCACCTCGGCGAGGTCTGCGGCCCACTCCAGGGCGGCGGCGAGGTGCCGGGCGGCGGCGATCTCGGCGGGCGTCTTCGGTAGCTGGTCGGCGACGAGCCGGACGGCCCAGCGGGCATCGGTGTGGCAGCTGCCGGCGCGGATGACCTGCCGGAGGTGGTGTCCGGGGGTGTTCTGCGCGGCGCGGGCCTTGCGGGCGCGTTCTACGCGGAAGTCGGCGTCGTCGAGCCGGCCTCGGGTCATTGGGACCAGAGCTCCATCGTCGACGTCCCCATGATCATAGTCGGCTTGGGTGTCGGCGAGGTAGCCGGCGGCGGGGTTGTTCACAGGTTCTCCGGCGTTGCGGGCTGGCCGAACAGGTCGGTGACGGGGAACAGGTCGAGCTGCTTCCCGGCGGGTGCCGGGGCAGGCTTGCGGGGCTGCCACGGGCAGCAGGTGCACGTGTCGCGGGGACGCTGGCCGTCGCGGTGCAGCGCCCCGGCGGTCTCGAACCACTGCCGGCCGTCGTCGGTGATGCCGTAGTAGTAGCCGCCGCCGCAGCCGCCAAGGACCATGCCGCGGAACCCGTAGCGCCGATTCCCGGGCGGCATGCCGGCGGCGCCATGCATGACGACCCAGTCGCCGGGCGAATACTTGCCCTGCTTGGGGATAGGCCCGACGCCGATGGCGACGATCAGTTCCCCATCAGGGCCCCAGGCAGCGTGTTCGGAGTGGCAGCCGTCGGCGTGGTGGCGGGTGGGGTCGAGCGGCTTCACCGGCTGATCCCGGGCAGCTCGATGGTGATGATGTTCGGGCCTTCCATGCAGCACGGTTCGCCGTCGGGCGCCGGGCAGCCGTGGAGGCACAGCCCGCAGGACTGTTCGGCGCAGTGCTCGCCGGTGTCGTCGTCGGCGCACAGCTCGGGGTCGCAGCGGCAGCAGGTCGGGCTGGCCGGGGCGTAGCCCCAGGTGTAGGAGCCGACGCCGAAGTCGACGTGGTGCCGGTCGCCGGTATGGCCGGCGGGCTTCCCGCAGCGGAAGAATCCGCGCTGGTCGGCGGGTTCCCCGCACTCGGTGGTGGTCGGGTCGGCCACCGGTCAGCCCTCCGCCTGGTCGGCGCGGGCGCCGCACGCACGGGCCACCGCGAGCGCGGTCCGCTCGATGGCGTCCATGCCGGACCAGCCGTGCTCGTCGTGGTTGGCGCTGGCGACCTCCTGCCCGTTGATGTGGACCTGGATCCGCTCGTCGTCGGGCCGCTCGATGCTGATCCTCGGCCCGGACCTGGCCGGCGCGGCGAGTCGGCCGGTGGCGGCCAGCGCGGCCAGGGCGGCCCGCAGGCCCTCCCGGTCGCAGCAGTCCTCTTCGGGCTCGGCCGGGTCGCACTGCTCGGGCAGGGGGTGGACGGTCTGGTGGTTGGTCCACGCCTTGGCGAAGGCGTCGTGGGCGAACTCGAGTTCGGCGTCGGTGTAGGGCTTGTCGGTCATCGGTCAGCCCTCGGTCCGGCAGCCGTCGCGGCGGTGGTCGGCGACGGCGCCCTCGATCAGGTTCGCCAGGAGCGGCATGGTGGTGCCGTAGCGCCATTCCCAGCCGCAGCGGTGGTTGAGGACGACTTCGCGGTGTTCGGCGGTGAGGTAGAAGCCGGGGAGGTCGCCGAGCCACACCATCTCGTCGGCCGGGTGCTCCCCCTGAACCTTCTGCAACTTGCAGTTCCCCTGACCGGCCTGGCACAGCCACGAGAAGTGCACGTGGCAGAACTGCCCACGCGGCGGCTGCTTTCGCTGCTCGCCGTGTTGTCCGGCAGCGGCCGGCGTGGATGCGCGGGCCTCGGCCGCGTCGACGAGGCTGACCAGGTGCCACGCGATCCCCTCGTGCGGGTCGGTGACGGCCGTCTTCGGCCAGGCGGCATACCAGCCGTCGAGCAGGCTACGGATGGCATCCTGGCGTTCGGATGACGTGCGGGCCTCGCCGAACGCGTAGGTGGCGTCGTCGAGCATTCGCTGTACGTCGTCCGGGTCGGCGTCGGCCGGTTCGTATTCCGACGGCGTCTGCATCTCGTCGACGCGGTCCTCCACCCGGCCGATCCGCCGCTCCAGCTCGCGCAGCTGCTCGCCGACGCGCATCTCCAGGCGCTGCATGGCGATTCCGACACCGCGTACGGTGCCGGGCAGCGCGGCGGCCGGGGCGGGGCCGGTGTAGCCGGCGTCCCGGGTGTAGGTGGTGGCGTCGGCCGCGGGCGGGCGCCAGCCGGCGGCCACCAGCGAGGCGCGAGCGACGCGGGCGAAGTGTCCGAACGGGATGCCCTGTTCGGCGGCCCATGCCTCGCGGGTGTTGGCGTCGCGCAGGTACTGGGCGAGGTCGGCGATCTGGGTGTCGGTGTCGGTCATCGGTTCTTCCTTCGGATCAGGTCAGCGGTCAAGGCCAGGCGCAGCGCCCGGTTGCGGCGGCTGCGGATCGTCAGCAGCGCCATGTGGCGGACGAACGCGGCGAGCGCGGTCCGGTCGGTCACGGGGTCGGCGCGGCGAGCAGCCCCAGCGCCCGCGCGATGGCGGCCACCGTCGGGCACGGGCCTGCGCACAACGCCTCGTCACACCCGGCACACCACGGGCACTGGCAGTGGCAGTGACGGGAGGCCACGCCCTCGTCGGAGATGTGGACGACCACGCCGGACCCGCCGCACTCCTGGCAGTCCGCCCACGGCTTGCCGCCGTCCTCCGGCGGGTCGATGCGGTGCACGGCCAGGACGGCGTTCACCGTGGCGGTCAGCGCCGGGTCGATGCCGGGCTGGCCGATGTGGTCGCGGATCGCGGCCATGGCCTGTTCCTGGGTGACGATCAGCAGCCCGTTCATCGGGACACCCGCACGGTGGCCTTCGGGTGGGAGCGGAAGCCGTCGGCGAGCCGCCGCAGCGCGGGCAGCAGCGAGTCGTAGGACCCCCAGCCGTTCGGCGGGTCCATCGCCCGGTACGTGGCAGGGTCGTCCTCCATCCGCTTGATGGCGGCGGTGAGGATGGGCAGACACTCGCCGGCCGGCTCGCCATCGAACGCGGCCAGGTCGGCGCCGGCGGCGCGCCACATCGGCCCGCAGTTGCTGGTGTAGTTGAAGCTGTCCCAGACGGTGGCTGGCTCGGGTCCGCCGGTGTCGATGTTGAGCCAGATGTCGTAGCTCACCGCCGCCTCCACTGGTCGGCCTGCGGGCACGTCACGAAGTGCGACATCCGCAGGTCCTTGCGGCCGAACGCGCGGTGCGCCGGCACCACCACGGCGGTCAGCTGGCCGTACTGCTCGACGAGCTGCACGTTGCCGCCGGGGCCGGGCTCGACGTCGACGGGCATCGTCTTGCCGCGCTCCGTCGTCGCCCAGATGACCTGTGCCGGGCAGCTGCGGCACTTCTCGGTGGGGTGTTCCACGGTGGCTCCCTTCCGGGGCTCGGTGTGGGCGACGCCGCCGGCCCGGGCGGGGCTGGCGGCGTCGCGGCGATCAGTCGTCACAGCGCGGGCCGCTCGGGCGGGCGCAGCAGGTTCCGCAGGTCCAGCAGCACGTCGGTGACTGCCGTGTTGCCGCGGTTCGCCGCCAGGCCACGATCGACGTATGCGAGGGCCTGGTCTTGGCGGGCGGTGAGCTGCGCGAGACGGACGGCGGTCGGGTCGGCAGGCGGCGGGGCGGCGGCGGACCGAAGGAAACGGCTCATGGCTGCCTCCGGTCGATCGCCTCGACCCAGGCGACCGCGACGGCGGCGACCTGGATCAGCTCGGCGCGGAGCTTGGCCGGGTCGGACTCGGCGAACGCCTCGGCGATCTCCTCGGACAAGATCGCATCCCAGGTCAGCTCACCTCTGGCGGCGAGGTGCTGGCAGAGGGCACGAGCCCTGACGGCGGCCTCCTTGTCCCAGCGGCTTTCGTCGGTGCCGTCGGGGTGGTTCTGCTCGCCCCACTTCGCGTCCTGGCGGCTGCGCTCGCGGGCGACCTCGTACAGCACGCGCAGGGTGTGGTCGGTGCGCTCGATGTCCTTGTCGGCGGTCACGACGCGCCGTCCTCGGTCGGCTCGCCGCGCAGCACCCGCTCCAGGCCCTCCGCCACCTTGCGCAGCTCGGCCCGCAGCTCGTTCGCCGTCGACCCGTTCACCGCGATGGCACGCCGCGCGTGCTCCGCCCACCCGCGTACCGCGACCTCGTACCGGGCCGCCTCGATCGCGTGGAGCATGTTCCCGGCCATCTTCAGCGTCCGGTCCGCCAGCTCGATGTCGCCGGACTCGTCGAGGGTGCCCTGCGCGTTGCGGTGCAGGTACAGGGCCCGATGCGCTTCCCGGATCGTGTCTTCCTGGTCCGGGTTCGCCAGCTCCAGCCCGCTGACGCGCAGCGTGACGCTGGGCTTCTTGTCCTCGTCCGGCGCGGGCTGGGTCCGCTCGACGTGGCGAAGCTCCACCGTCCCGACCAGCCGCATCCCGGGCTGGCCGTACAGCTTGCTGGCGTACCGCTCCAGGCTGACGCCGGCGGCGGTGGTCAGCTTCGAGTCCAGCTTGATCGCGATCACTCACTGCTCCTTGGTTTGGGCCAGGGCGTCTGCCCGGGCCTGCTCGATCAGCGCGGTCTGATGCCAGCGCACGGCGGCCCGCGCCGCGGTGTTCCGCTGCTCGGTGAGGTGCCGCACCTCGGCCGACACCAGCCGGGCCAGCCACCTACGCAGCACCGGGCACCTCTACCGGCAGCAGCAGCGGGCGCACGACGATCAGCGCGCCCGGCGCGTCGAGGGCCTCCGGGTCCTCACCGGCCCACACCTTCGCCGCGCGCTCGTACTCGACGACCCGGGCGTCGTCCCGCCACGCCCCGGCCGACGTCAACGCGTCCTCCGTCGACCGGAGCAGCTTCGACAGGTCCGGGGCGCCCTGCGGCTGGGCCGGCGCGCTGTCGCGGAGCAGGTGCGCGTTGCGGCCGGTCCGGTAGTGGCTCTTCGGTCGGACGAACGTGAACACCATCCGCACGAACAGCGGCCCGTCGAGCGGGTAGCCCGGCAGCAGCCCGCCGCACTGGTCCGGACAGTCGCAGCTGATCGCTTCCTCGGCGGCGAACCGCACGTCCGCGCGCCACGGCTTGACCTTCTTCGACGACTCGACCATGCGACCCGGGCCGTAGCTCGTCTTCGACCCCTGCGGGCCGGGCAGCCCGTACACCTTCAGGATCAGCGGCCCGGTCACTGGCCCTCACCGCCGGCCGCCGCGGCGGCTGCCGCCAGCGCCTCCAGCAGCACCGTGCGCGGGTCGTCCGACTCCAACGCCGCCGCCAGCACGTTGATCAGGTCCGACGCCTCAGCCCGGGTCAAGTCGTTCGCCGACTCCACCTGCCGGCCGAGCAGCGTCGTCATCGTCCTCAGCCGCGCCGTGCGGTCCTCGATGCCGAGCTTGGTGAACTGGCCCATCAACATGCCGCGCTGGCTGTCGGACAGCTTGGCGGGCTGCTCGCCGGGCAGGGGCGGCTGGGCAGCGGGTCGGGCCGGACGCTGGGCGCGCTGGGCGGTCTGCCCTTCCTCGGCCGGCGCCGGCGGCTGCTGCTGGCGGGGCCGGGCCGCGGCCCGCTGCGCCGTCGCCGGCCGGCCGTCCTCGGACAGCCGCGACTCGTCATCCTCGTCCGCCGCCACCCCCACGAGCGCGGCCAGGCAGTACCGGCGGGCGTACGTGATCCGGCCGCCGATCATCTGGATGCCGCCCTCACCGGAGATCGGGAACTCCCCGGACAGCGACTCGCCGGACTCGTGCATCAGCGTGTAGCGGACGCACATCTTCCCGTCCGACCCGGCACCGGGCATCGCAGCGAACGCCAGCCCGTGCTTCGCCAGCAGCGGCAGGATCGTCTTCGACAGGTGAGCGAGGGTGACGTAGCTGTACGAGTACGGGTCGCCCTTCTTCGTCTCGACGGTGACGGTGCGGTCCCGGTCGATCTCGGGCAGCTCGGCCTGGACCTTGGCCAGTGCGGCGGCCAGGCCCGACGTCGTCGGCGCGGTCACCGTGCGTCCGCCTCGGCCAGCACGTACCGGGACGCGGTCGGCGGCTCGATCGGGTCACCGATCAGCTCCCGCGCCCCCTGGTCCCAGATCCCCACCTGCTGCGCGTACAGGAACGCCCGGTGCTGCTCGTCCTCCGCCGTCACCGGGATCAGCGAGTACCCGTTGGGGCGGATCCACACCGCCCCGGTGAAGGTGACGGGCGGCATGCCGAACGCGCTGTCCGGGTCGTTCGGGTCCGGCTGCATGTAGTCGGCGAACCGGTACCCGGCCAGCTGCAACGCCGTCTCACCGAAGATGCCGCTGCGGTTGGTCTTCGCGTCGATCAGGCAGTTGCACACGTAGCCGTCGTCGTCGCGGGGCAGGTGGTCGTACTCCGGCATGTCCGGCAGCAGGATGTCGCCGAAGATGTCGAGGGTGCCGCAGTACCGGTGCCGCTCGGAGTAGACCAGCGCCTCGACGTAGCGGGCGCGCAGCTGGAATTCGTCCATGAACCGCACGTACGAGTCGACGTACGGCCGGAGCAGGTCCGGCACGACGACCCGCTCTCCGTGCAGCAGCCGTTCGCCGAGCTTGTGGACCTGGGTGCCGCGGTTCGCGGCCTCGTCCTTCGCGGCGTACCGGCCGCCCTGGAGCTTCTTGAGGCGGGCGGACGGGGCCAGCGCGGTCAGGTCCTGCCAGTTGTCGACGGCGTACTCCGCGGTCGCGTTCGCGGACCAGTTGATCAGGGCCTTCTTGGGGAGGCCCTGGTCGAGGATGGTGGTGACGCCGGGGACGCGCTCGCCGGTGTCGGCGTCGACATACCAGTGGGTGCGGCCGTTGCTCTTCTTGACGATCTTCACTGCTGGTGTGCTCCAGGGTTGGGCGCCGGCTGGCCGGCGGCGGTGTCGGGCTCGGTGCGGTCGTCGACGGGCGCCTCGTCCGGGCTGGGCGCGCGAAGCCCGTGAATCCACTGCTCGATGTCGTCGGGCTCGTCGGTGGTGCTGCCGGTGCGCGGCATCAGGACTCCTGGGTGGGCGTCTTGCGGGCGTGCTTGCGGGGCTCCCGCTTCGGCTTCGGCGACGGGGTCAGGCCGAGGATCTCGGCGACGTCGTCCAGGCCCTTGCGGGTCAGGTACGCAAGGGCGTCAGCCTGCCGCTGCTCTCGGTGGATGCGGTCCTGCTCGCTGGCGGTGACGCGGGCGGTGTCCATGCCGCCGTCCAGGCGGTCGATGCGGCTCACCGGGCACCCCGGCGGCGGCGGTCCAGCGCCTGGTCGCGGCGCGCGCCGGGCTGCACGAGCGGCCGGGACAACGCGGTCACCTGCCGGTCGGTGCAGCCGCGGCACGCGCACCACGCCGGGTGCACGTCGTCGCCGGGCGCGGCGGCGGGGAACACGATGGCGGCCATCGGTCAGACCTCGGCGGGCAGCGCGTCGGCCTCGCCCTGGACCTTCGCGGCCAGCTCGGCACCCGCCGTCGGATCCACGACGACCGGCTCCGGCTCCGGCGAGCACTGCGTGTGGAAGTGGAGACTCAACCCGTCCGCGATCGGACGCGACGTGCTCGCGATAGGGATCCGCCCACTCAGCGTCACCTCGACGCCGACGTACGCGGCCCACCGCTCCAGGTCTGCCCGCGAGCCGAGCACCCCGGGCCCGACATCGAACAAACTCGCGGACACCGGCAGTCGCTGCTCGACGATGTCGTCGGCGAGGTTGTGCAGCGCCTCGGCCAGCGCCGCCCGCCTACCCGCGTCCGTGTAGTCGCGGACCTCGGCGTCGGTCGCCAGGTGCAGCTTCGTGCCCTCCGCGTGCCGGGCCACCCACGGCTCGCCCTTGCCGAGCGGCAGCTGGGTCAGCGCGATCATCGGGGTGCCGTCGCCGTTGTTGTAGCGCAGGACGTGCACGACCTGGTGCACGCCGGTGTTGTCGCTGATGTGGTCGCCGGCGGCCAGGTTCTCGACGGCCGGACGGTTGTCGGTAGTCTGCTGGGACATCGACCTGTCTCCTTCGTTTGGTAGGTCGGTGGTCGCGGGTCGCCTGGCTAGAGGCGGCCCGCGCTTTGCGTCTGGGGGTTACTCCGGCAGCGCCCGCCCTCCCGACGGGCGCTGCCGGAGCTGGAGCGGCGTGGTCGACGGGGCCACCATCGGCAAGCCGGGTCCAACGGGCCGCGCCGTCGACGTCCGCTCCATCCACCGGGCGTCCAGACGCGCCCGGTGGCCGTTCGTGGCCCGCCCCGGCCGACGTCGACACAGCCGGGGCGGGCTCCGGCCAGGTGGCCGGAGTCTCAGGTGGCCTTCGGGCCAGTGCCTCCACCGCCGGTCGGGTGCGTGCCCGCGCCGCCGCCGCTGTTGTTGCCCGAGCCGTCCGGTGCTGCCTGCGCCCTCATGCCGCCGCCTCCGCCGCCATCGCCCGGGCCTTCAGCTCGTCGGCGCGCAGCTTGCGCAGCATGTCGTCGAGGTCCTCGTGGTAGACGACCTTCCGTCGGCCGAGGTCGAAACCGACCAGCTCGCCGCTGGCGAGCAGCTTCCACACGAAACGCTCCGAGACGCCGCCGAGCAGGACCGCGACCTCCGGCACCGTGTAGGCCAGCCGTCCGGGGATCTTGTCACTCCGGCGTGCCGGAGTCTGAACGATCTCACTCCGATTCATAGGAGTGACGCTACACGCTCCGATTCATAGGAGCACTTCATACGTTCGGGGGATATTCGACTGAACCCAGCGACCTATCATCAGAGCATGAGCAACCGTTGCTACGGACCGCGAACCGCGGCAACCGACGCGAATCGTCGGCACCTCTGGCGGAGCCGAGGCCCCAGGGGTAGAGGTCAGCCCCTGCGCTCCAGTCAGTCGGAGTGCTCTCGTCCACGCGACGGTCGTCCGACGAATCGGACCGACACTGAGCGCGTGACCGTGCCTCCAGCCGTAGCCCGCGCCCGCTTCGCACGCTTCATCGCCCGGGCCCTCCGCGACGCCCGCGAACGCGGCATGACCGACACCCAGATCAAGGCAGCCACCGGCATCTCCCCGAGCACCTTTCACAAGTGGCAGAGCGGCGAGGGCGGCCTGCCGAAGTGGGAGAAGGTCGCCGCGTTCTGCACCGGCCTGGAGATCCCCGTGTCCGCCGGGGCCGCCGCGCTCGGCATCTCCGACCGCGCCCGCGAACCCGAGCCGGAGCCCACCGAGGACCCCGACCTGCGCCGGCTCGGCCGCATCCTGCGCGACCCCAACGTGCCCGAGTCCGAGAAGCAAGCGATCCGGCACACCATCCGGATGCTGGCCCGGGCCACCCGCGCGGACACGGAGCAACCCTGATGGCCCGCCGGCGCCGCCCCGTCGCGCGGGAGGGCAAGGACGGCTACTGGCACGCCTACGTCACGGTCGGCACCAAGGCGAACGGGCGCCCGGACCAGCGGCACATCAGCCGGCCCACGCAGCGGGAAGCCGAGGACGCGGCGGACGAGCTGCTCGACACGCTGAAGAAGACAGGCGCGGTCACCAAGGCCGGCAAGAAGCTGACCGTCCAGGACTGGCTCGACACCTACCTCGACACGATCGCGCCGCGCCGCTGCAACCCCGGCACCGTCTACGACTACCGGTCGAAGATGCGCAACTGGGTCTACCCGGAGTACGGGCAGCTGCGCCTGGACCGGTTCACGCCGGAGCACCTCGATGCGATCTACACCGCCATGGCCAAGGCGGGGAAGGCGCCGAGCCACCAGCTGAAGGTGCACCGGATCCTGTCGCGGGCCCTGGACATCGCGCTGCGCCGCGGGCACGTCGTGCGGAACGTCGCGAAGCTCGTCGACGCGCCGAGCGTGGACCCGGCGAAGACGGAGGCGCTCGCCGAGACGTACACCCGGCAGGTGCTGGCGGTCGCGCAGCGCCGGCGGAACACGGTGCGGTGGTCGGTGGCGTTCGCGCTGGGGCTGCGGCAGGGGGAGGCGCTGGGGCTGCGGTGGCGCGTCGACGGGCAGGACATCGTCGACCTGGACGCCGGGGTCGTGCACGTGTGGTGGCAGTTGCGCCGGCGGATCTACGAACACGGGTGCGGCGGAACGTGCGGCAGGAAACGCGGCGCGGAATGCCCGAAACGGTCCGGCGGCGGTCTGATGTTCGTGAAGACGAAAGGCAAGTCACGCCGTTCCATTCCCATTCCGCCGCAATTGCTGCCAGCGTTCAAAGCGCATCGGAAAGCGCATCAGAAAGAACGCCTAAAGAGTGGCGGGAAATGGAATGAGAATGACGTGGTGTTCGCCAACGAGGACGGCAGCCTGATCGACCCGCGTGACGATTACGACGAGTGGGTGTCGATTCTGCAAGAGGCCGGGGTGCCGCACAAGAAACTGCACATCATGCGGCACTCGGCGGCGACGATGCTGCTCGCTCAGGGTGTCGACATTCGGGTGGTGCAGGAGGTGCTGGGGCACCGGGACATCCGCACGACGCAGGGGTACACGCAGGGCGCGCACGAGTTGATGGCGGAGGCGGTCAAGAAGCTGGGCGGGCACCTGTTTGGCGGGGCGGCGGGTGCATGATGGGCGGCATGAATGCCGATCTGGTGACCTGGCTGCGGCAGCAGCTCGACGAGGACGAGTACGCGGCGAAGCGGGCCGGCGCAGACCACCCGAGCTGGTCCTACGACCGGGAGACGTTCGCCATCTCCAGCAGCGCGTATTCGATCGCCGCCCGCAAGGCTGACGGGTCGCCCCTCAACGACGTGGACGGCGAGCACATCGCCCGCCACGACCCGGCGCGGGTGCTGGCCGAGGTGGACGCCAAGCGGCGCATCATCGCCGAGTACGAGCGGTACGCAGCCGAACGCCGTCGCGCTATGGGTGGATGGGACACCCGGGAACTCTCGCCCATTTTGGCGGCTCTGGCCCTGCCGTATGCCGACCGACCCGGCTACCGCGTCGAGTGGCAGCCGGCATGATCAACCGTGTACCAAACCGTGTACTGAACCACTCTGAACCACACTGAATGACACTGACGACACCGGCCATATGCAGGGTAGTTCAGTGTAGTTCAGTGATAGGCGGCAAACTCGTAATGCGTAGGTCGACGGTTCGATTCCGTCAGGCGGCTCCAGCGAGGCGAAGGCCCCGTGACCAGGCGAAACGCCAAGGTCGCGGGGCCTTCGTCAGGTCCGGGGAAGTCAGGCCGAGGGCCCCTGGGTTGCGCTGTTGGGTTGCAGTAGCGCCGCGAGGTTGCCCTCCATCAGCGCCGACACCGCCCGGTCGAGCGCCTCGCGCTGGGTCGCCAGATGCCCGGCGCGGTCGAGGGCGTGCAGCACATCTGGCGGAGGAGCGCCGTACTTGGCCCCGCTAGCATTGAGGCATGAGTAGCGACCCTTCCTCGCTGCCCGAATCCCACGACGACGGCCCTCATACCCAACCTCCGGTGAGCATGGACGAATTGATGGACTTGCTCGCCGAGTTCAGATCAGCAAGCGACTCGGCCGACCGCGATCCCGAAGTCGCCCAATTGGGTGGCGGCGACGTAGTCACCGTCGAGATGCTCGCCACGGCAATGGTGTGGATCAGCGGTGCCGTTGGTGCCGGCATGCTGGGCAACTCAGCCTACGACGCGTTCAAGGTCGCCATCTCACGCCTACTTCACCGCGACCCCGGCGGCGAAGCCAAGCCCCTCAGCCAAGCCCAAGCAGTAGAGATCGCGCGAAAAGCTCTGCAAGACCGAGTCACCCAAGCCGAGGTGGTCGACTTTCCAGACGTTGCCACCATGCGAGTCGCAGAGTGGTCCCTGTCGGACTCAGGATGGTCGATCACGCTTCAGAGAGGCGGCATCGACGCCCAGGTGGAGATTCCAACCGACGTCGCCGGCAAGGATGGCGTCTACGTGAAGGTCAGGGTTGCTGAGACCAGGCTCCGAAAGCGGTAAGAGCACCTTCGTCCAGAAGTCTGCCTGTTAGCCGCGGACGGTCCGCATCCCGCGCCGCGGTCGCCTCGTCCAGCCGGTTGGTGACCGCGTCCAGGTCGTCACCGGACAGCCCCGCGTACACGTCAAGGCGGCCCGCAAAGTGGGCCGGGCCGACCTGCTGGCGACCTCCCGGCCGGCATCGGTCAGCCCGGCCGGCGATGCTGGGCAGGTTTCCGAGCGGTTGCGGTCCGGTGAGGGAGAGTGATGCGCGGTTCGAGGCTCGGATGAGCACGTGGCATCGGCCGATCATCCAAAAGCAAGCCGAGCCGATCAGTCGGCCACCGCCGTCTGCTTGGTCAGGCCGATCACGGAGTGTCACGAGTAGCGTGATGTCTGAACGACGCCGACCGATGCCCCGAAATTGTGTACGGGGCGGGTAGTCGTAAGGAAGGTGAGTTGGATCATGAAAAGACGAGTGTCGGCGCTGTTGGCAAGTGTCGTATGCCTCGTTGCGGTCCTGGTTTACCCCACTCCTGCCTCAGCCGCTGTCTCGCAGATCGAGCTTGCTCCGACAGCACAAGTCAGCTCCCAGGGGGTCTTCGTGACCGTCTCGGTCACCTATCAGTGCACCCCCTCCGAACCCGCCAACATCGAGGTCTACGTCGCGCAGGCCAGAGGGACTCAACTCGTGGAGGGCTTCGGCTTCCTCTTCAGCGTCTGCAGTTCTTTCACGCAGACATCGCAGATTCTCGTGCAGTCGCGAAGCGGTTCGCCGTACCACCCGGGCCTGGCCGTGGCCACAGCTTCGGATTTCGACGGCGGTGCTTTCACCGGTCCGGTGGAGATCCGCCTCGTCCGTTGATCGCCGGTTCCCACACTTCCCGCGCTTGAATTTCAGTCGACGGCGGCCTCCCGACCAGAATCGGGAGGCCGCACGCTGTGTGCAGGAGCGGTGGGGGCAAACACGTCCTGGGCGGCACCGCGCGACGGTGCAGAAGTCCCGTCAACGAGCGGCTTCGCCGCTTCTTCAGGCCGCCGCCGATCAGGTGGCGGAGCGACCAGCCGAAGCCGGTCAGCCGCACCTCACTTGCGTGACGTCGGTGCCTGCCGGCAGAGCCGGCGGTACTCGGCCGTCACCACCGCGAGCAGGAAGAGGTCCACGCAGAGCGCGGAGAGCGCCCCGAACTGATCGACGGTGAAGCTGAAGATCTGCCCGAACAGCAGGTCCACGAGCAGCGCGAGTTTGAACAGTCGGAAGGCTCGAACCCGGTCGTGCGGTAGCAGCAACGCCCCGCGGATGCCGAACACCGCGGTGATCAGCGCGGAGACCGAGACCCCGACCACCGCCCGCCACTCCCGCTGGTCGGGCAACAGGCCGGTGACCGCGTCCTGCACGACCGTGAGCACGACGACGAACGGCTCGCCCACCAGGTAGAGCACCACCAGCGACACCACCCACCGGTGGGTGGTCACCCAGATCACCGCCCGGCGGGCCCGGCTGAGCCAGGGCTGCCAGAACCGGGTGCCGGGCGGCTCACGCCGGGGTACGGCGTCCAACAGCTTCGCCACCGCCTCCTCGACGTCCGGGCCGCAGCCGTCGACCTGACGCATGACCGCTGTGCGACGCCGATCGGTGAGCCCCGTGCGGAGCCCGCCGACGACCGTGTACAGCGCGTTGGCCGTCCGCTCCGGGCCGGAAAGCCTGGTCCGCCCGCGGATCGCCTGGGTGATCACGACCAGCAGGGCGAAGGCGCCGTAGATGATGCCGGCGGCCGGGGCGTAGAAGTAGTCGGTTCCGGCCGTGACGAACTTGCCCACCTCGTCGATGAAGAGCCCGAACCCTGTCCCGCCCAGGATCGCGCCCAGGATGCGCGGGGCGCTGCCGAGGAAGACCAGCGCGACACCCAGGGCGGCGGTCATCAGCAGCCCGCCCCAGAGCACGTGCGCGATGTGGAGCCCGCCGCCGCCGAGCCGCGGAAAGCCGGCCGCCTGGAGGAAGGCCCGCGTCACCAGCACCGTCATCACCCCGGAGAGCACGAACGCCTGCAGGTACGACGGTGCCTCCAGCACCCGCGGCGGCATCGACCATCGGGACGGACGGGCGGGCATGGTCCCGACGCTAGTGGCGGCGGCCGTCACCCCGCGCCGGTTCCGCCTGAATGAGAGGCGGCCCCGGCCACGAGCGCGGGGCGGGCGGATCGTCAACGCCGTCGGCGGTCACACCGCGGGCGTCTCGGAGCGGAAGCTGTGACCGAGTTGGTCGCCGAGGCCGAAGTAGTGGCGGAAGTTGTAGATCAGCGGGTTCCAGGACTTCGGGTCGACGTGGTCGGTTCCCGGCACGACGATGCGGGCGTCGGCGTGCACGGCCAGGACGTGGGCCTCGACGATCAGGAAGTCGCCGCCCGCGTCGGCGCGGACGTGCGCGGCGCGGGCCTCCAGTTGCAGCGGGCAGTCGGCCACCCGGGGTGGTCGCACGTGTTGCGATGGCTGCGGGCGCAGCCCGGCGGCCTCGAACTTCGCCGGTTCGTGGCGGAAGCGGTCACGCTTCTGGACCGGTACCGGGTGCCGGCCGGTCAGCGGGGCGAGGCGTTCGACGGCTTCCCACTGGTGCGCGGCGGGAAAGTTGATCACCATCTCGGGGCGCGAGGCGAGGTTGGCGGCGCTCTGGCCCTCGCAACCGAGTCCGAGCACCACGACGTGGCCGAGAGCCCACGCCGAGGAGATGGGTGCGAGGTTCGGGCTGGCGTCGTCGTTCTCGGTGCTCAGCAGCACCACCGGGGTCCCGAAGTACAGGACCTTCGGGCTGATCGTCAGATGCTCGGTGGCGGCGGGAGAGCTGGTCGTCGTCGTCATGGTCGCCGACGGTACGGGCGTGACACTTCGGTACCCACCGAAGCGATCGACCGGCGGCCGGAGCTTCGCCGGCGTCCTCGATCTGCGGTGTCGTCTCGGCGGGGCGAGGTTGTCGGTCGCGGTCGCTACGCTCCCGCCGTGACTGATCCTGCCAGTGGTATCGCCAAGCTGCCCAGCGCCGACGACGAGGCCCGGTTCTGGGCTCTCGTCGAGGCCGCCTGGGAGCGGCTGGGTGCCGAGCCCGCCGCGCTCCGCCGGGCGCTCCTGACCCGCGACCCGGGAGCCGACGACGATGGTGACAGCCTCTACGCCATCGACGCGTGGCTCAACCCGTTCCTCGACAACCTCCGCCAGCTCTCGGCGGATCTGTCCAGCCAGGAGCTGACCGATCTCGACCGGGTGGTCGAGCGCAAGCTGCACAACATCGACCGGGCGGACGTCCACGAGGTGACCGACGGGTCCGACGACGGCTTCCTCTACGCCCGGGGTCACATCGTCGCGCTCGGGCGCGAGTTCTACGAGGCGGTGAACGCCGACCCCGCCGTGGCCGTGCCGGACGGCACGTGCGAGAGCATGTGCTACTTCTTCGCCCACCTGCACAACAAGCGGTTCGGCGGGTGGCCGGACACCGGCTCCGGCATCTCGCGGGAGTCTTGCACGAACGCGGCGGGCTGGCGCGAGTGACCGAGGGGGCCGGTCGCGCCGCGATCCCGGTGACCTGCGGGAATACTGTCGTGATGCACAGTGGTCCGGTCCGACGTCGACCCTTCCCAGGCCGGGCGCTTCATGGCCCCGACGGGGACGGCCCGCCAGGTGCAGGCCGAGGCCCCGGCCGTGGTCGAGCGCAGTCCCCACCGCGTCGGGGAGGTCGACGGTCTCGCGCCCACCGGGGCGCGTCGGTGAGCCAGTTGACCAGCGCGGTCTGTCGGGTGGTCGACGGGCTGATCGTGGAGTACTGGATCCAGATCGACCGGTACGGCCTCCGGGCGCAACTGGGGCGGTGAGTTTCCGCGCCCGTCGGCGTCCACCCTGACGACTCACGTCGTCCGTCAACCTCTGGAGGCAGCTCATGCAGTACGCACCGGTCGTCGTCAGCCTGCCGATCGCTGACCGCCCGACCTCGTACCGCTTCTATTCCGAAGGGCTCGGCCTGGACGCCATCGGGGAGCTCGCGGAGGACGGCATCCCCGAGCCGTTGCAGTTCGCGCTCAACGACGGTCTCCGGGTCATGCTGGTGCCGGCTGGCGGCTTCGGCTGGGTCATCGGCCGTCACGAGGTCGCCCGGCGCGGGCAGAGCGAGTGCGTCCTCAGCCTGTCGGCGACGACGTCGGCCGAAGCGGCCCAGCTCGTCGAGCGGGCCCGGGCCGCCGGCGCGGAGGTGGTCGTCGAGCCGGGCCAGCAGCCGTGGGGCTACGCGGGTGCCTTCGCCGATCCGGACGGCCACCTGTGGATGGTGTCCGCGGAGACGGCCTGACGCCGCCCGCGAAAGGGACAGCGCGCCACCCGGCCGTCCCAGCATCCCCCGCAGGGCCGGCGCGGACAGGGCGGCGGGCGGCCGGGCCGCGGGGGCCGGGATGGGCACGAGCGACGGCCCAGGTCACGGGGACCTGGGCCGGTCGCTGGCGCTCCTGGGCGTACGGGAAAGGTTCAGAGCGTGCGGTGCGGGTAGCCGGCGGCCCCGGCATCCGGCACCACCTCGACCTCGGGCACCACGTACCCCGCGTCGGTCCCCGTGGCCGGACGGCCGTCCTCGTCGGTGTCGGAGCGGCGCTTCGCGGCCGCGGCGGCCCCGGCCGCCGCCGCCCCGGCCGCTGCGGCGCCCGCGGCCACGGCCTTGCCGGACACCCCGGCCTTGCCGCTGTCGCCGCGCGTGCCCGCGGCGTGCTCGACGCCCGGCGTGCCGACCCCGAGACCGCCGTCGACCGTGCCGCGCCAGGCCCCGGTCTCCACGCCGCGCTCCTCGATGTACGACTTGAACTTCCGCAGGTCGGACTCGGCCTGCCGCTCGACGAGGTTCAGCTTGTCGCCGGCCTTCTCGATCATGCCCTCGGGCTCGTACTCCAGGTGCAGCCGGACCATGGTGCGGTCGGGGCCGACGGGCTGGAAGTAGACCGCCCCCGCGTTGGTCGCGCCCTCGGTGGCCGCCCACGCCACCTTCTGGTCGGGCACCTGCTCCAGCACCGTCGCGTCCCACTCGCGCTTGACGCCCGCGATCTCGGCGACCCAGTGCATCCGTCGGTCGTCGAGCTGGCGCACCTCGCGGACGCCCCCCATGAACTGGGGGAACTCCTCGAACTGCGTCCACTGGTTGTACGCGGTACTGACCGGAACCTGCACTTCGATGGACTTCTCGACCTTCGTGGTCACGGGTGATCCTCCTCGTTGGTCGAACTGCTCTCGTCGGAGGGGAGAGCCGTCCCTCGTCCGTGTGAACTCCTACCCCCGGTGATGACGCTCAATCGCCGGACCTGGCGGAACACCACATCGGACAGCGCGCCCGATGTCGGCGAGCCGGGCGAGGACGTGCCGTCGACACGCGGCGGCCGGGCCGGCGGGATGCCGACCCGGGCCTGCCGTCCGGTACGAGGGGCTCAGCCGTCCTCGCGGTCCGGGCTGTCCAGCCGGAAGAAGTTGCTTTGCCGCCCGTCGGCGCGTTCCTCCTGGTAGATGAAGTTCAACCGGCGCTTGTCGAAGGCCTCGAACCACTCCTCCCAGCTGATCTCACGCAGCCGGTCCTCGCGGCCGTTGGCGGGGAAGTCGAAGCGCAGCACGCCCGCGTGGCCGTCGTGGTCGGTGCCGTCGACGGTGCACGGCACGCCCTTGCGGGCCTCGGCCCACTGCCGGATGACCTCGTGGTCGGTGGTGACCAGGCTGCGACCCGGCCGCTCCGGCTCGTCGTCCACCGAGTCGATGACCTGCGAGTACCTGACCGACGTGGAGGTCTGCGCGCCGGTCCGGATGCCGCCGGACGAGGAGCCGGAGGAGTCCGAGGCGTCCCGGAGGCTCGTGACCAGGGCCTCGACCAGATCGTCCTTCTTCATGTCGGCGGTGTCGGTGACCCCGCGCCGACGCAGTCGGTCGCGCAGGTCGTCGACCTTCATCCGGGCGATCTCGCTCTCGTTGATGTCCGGGGTGTTCGGCGTCTGGTTGCCCGGGGGGTTCTTGGTCGCGGTCGACCCCGAGCTGCTTCGCGTGGGCATGGGAGGTCCGTCCTTCCTTCGACCCGTGTCCAGAGAATGGCGCCGTGTGACGCGCCGGGCCGTCCCCGATAGCAGTACCCTCGGCGGCCACCTCAAACGTCCGGCCCCGTCAGTCGGCCTGTTCCGGCAGGTCACGGAGGTGGCGGACCGGCGAGAAGAACACCCAGAGCACCCCGGCGAGGGCGCCCGCCGTCGCGATCCACAGTGCCGGCCGTACGCCGAGGGTGCTGCCGAGCGCGCCGCCGAGCAGCGCGCCGATCGGCCGGATGCCGTAGTTGATGGTGCGCCGAGCCCCGGCCACCCGGGCCAGCAGCGTCTGCGGGGTCAGCGCCGTCTGCACCGAGCCGGTCGTGATGTCGAGCAGCATCACCCCGACCGCGGCGAGGAACTCCGCGGCGAAGAGCATCCCGACGACCAGCGGTGTCGGCCCGCCGGCGAGCGGAATGAGCAGCATGGGGGCAGGGAAGAGGACGAACCCGGCCAGCAGCGTCAGCCCGACGCCGAAGCGGCGGACCAGCGGGCCGGTCAGCGCCGCGCCGATCAGGCCACCCACCGCGCCCGCGCCCAGCACCGCGCCCAGCAGGCCGGGCGAGAGGCCGAGTTCCTGCGTGGCGTAGAGCACGAACAGCGCGGCCAGCATGAAGTTGAACAGGTTGAGCGTGGTGGTGCCGAGCAGGATCGCGCGTATCATCGGTGTCCGCGCGATGAAGCCCAGCCCACCGCCGAGGGCCAGGCCGCCGCGGGCGGGCGCCGGCTCCGTCGGCTGGATCCGCATCAGGAAGTACGCGGACACGACGTACGACAGGGCGTCGGCGATCAGGGCGATCGGCGCGGTGAGCACCTGCACGAGGACCCCGCCGATGCTTGGCCCGGCCACGTGGGACATCGCCCGGCTGCCGTTGACCAGGGTGTTCGCCTCGACGTAGTCGGGTCGGGCCACGATGGAGACGAAGAGCGGCCCCCGGGCGACCTCGAAGAGCACGGCGAGCGTGCCGACCGCGAAGGCCACCACGTAGAGCTGGGTCAGGGTGAGCACGCCCAGCAGGTAGGCGACCGGCACGGCGGTGAGCAGCAGCGCCCGGCCGAGGTCGGTGAGGATCATGAGTCGGCGCTTGTGCGGGTACCGGTCCACCCAGGCGCCGGCGAGCAGCGAGAAGAGCAGGTTCGGGACGAGCGCGGCGGCGGTCAGGTAGCCCATCTCGGCGGGCGTGGCCTGGAACACCAGCACGGCCAGCAGCGGCAGGGCCAGAGCGGAGATCTCGTCGCCGAAGTACGACACGGTCTGCGCCGACCAGTACCGGCGGAACACCCTGTCGCGCAGCAGCCGGGGCAGCGGACCGCGTCGGGACGGGCTGCCGGGCGGGGCGGTGACCGGGGTGGCGGTCGCCTCGGCGCTCATCGCGCACCGCCCTGCTCGCCGGCGGAGGCTCCGGCTGGCGGCGGATCGGTGAGGACGGCCAGGTGCATGAGGCTGACCTTCCGGCTGCCGGCCGGACGTTTCGTCGGGTCGGTGATCCGGTCGTCGTACTCCGCGAGCAGGGCTTCGATCCGCGCGGTCAGCTCGGCCATCTCGTCGGGGGTGACGTGCACAGGCCGGTCGCTGAACCCCGTGACCGCCCGCCATTCCGTCGGCTCGTCGGCCCGTCGGCTCAGGAACTCCTCGGCGCGGCGGGTGTAGAGGGCGAGCTGGACGGCGTTCAGCTCGTCGACGGCCGCGCGCGTCTGGGGGTCGTCGGAGGCGTCGTCCCAAAAGGTGTTGAGGGCGGTGGCCCGCCATGGCCGTTCCCGGGCGTCGGTGCCCGGCGCCCGCTCGGCCAGCCCGTACTTGGCGAGCTGTCGCAGGTGGAACGAGCAGTTCGGCACGCTCTCGCCGAGGCGCTCGGCGGCCTGGGTGGCGGTCAACGGGCCCTGCTGCCGCAGCAGCCCGATCAGGGCCATCCGCAGCGGGTGCGCGTAGCCGCGCAGGGCCTTGGGGTCGGAGAGCTTCACCTCGGGTAGGGACATACCTAAAGCTATCTTTATAAAGATGTCTTTAGCAATGGCGGAGGCGAGGCGGCCGAAACCGCACCGGGACGGCCGTCAGGAATAGATCGTGGCGGCGTAGCTCGGGCCGTAGTGGCGCTCCAGGTCGGCCAGACTCTCGGCCGGGTTCTCGACCTCCTTGATCAGCCGGGCCCGGGACGGCAGCGCTTCCGGCTGCCAGCTCTCCGGCTGCCAGAGCTGCGAGCGCAGGAACGCCTTGGCGCAGTGGTAGAAGATCTGCTCGATCTCCACGACCACGGCGAGGATCGGGCGGTGACCCTTCACCACCATGTCGTCGAACCACGGGGCGTCCCGGACCAGCCGCGCCCGGCCGTTGATCCGCAGCGTGTCGGTGCGCCCGGGGATCAGGAAGAGCAGCCCGACGTGCGGGTTGTCGAGGATGTTGCGGTAGCCGTCGGCGCGCCGGTTGCCCGGTCGCTCGGGGATCGCGATGGTCCGGTCATCCAGCACCAGCGCGAAGCCGGGCGGGTCGCCCTTCGGCGAGACGTCGCAGCTGCCGTCCGCGCCGGCCGTCGCCACCAGGCAGAACGGTGACGCGGCGAGCCACTGCCGGTCCCGTTCGTGCAGGACGGGCCGTTCCTTGGCCAGCGCCCGCGGCATCGGCGCCCCCAGCAGCTCGCGCAGTTCCTCGTGCGACGTGATCTCCACCGTCACGTGACCCTCCCCCGTGCGTTGATTCCGGTGGCGGCGTGGCCGCCGCCCGCCAGCCTAGGGGGCGGCGGCCGGCGCGAGGTTTGCCCATCGGCGGCGGGGGTACCGCCTCACCCGAGGCGCCCGGACAGACCGAGCAGTGGAGGCCCGGATGGAGAGCCGACTCAAGGTGCTGGGCCACCCCGTCCACCCGATGCTGGTGATGTTCCCGGTGGCCCTGCTGGTCACCGCGGTCCTGTTCGACGTGGTCGACACCGTCGGCGGGCCGGACTTCCTCGGCGAGGTCGCGTACTGGAACATCACCGTCGGCCTGGTCGGCGGCCTGCTGGCCGCGGCGGCCGGGACGTTCGACCTCCTGGCCATCCCGTCGGGGACCCGCGCCAAGCGGGTGGGGCTGAGCCATGCCGCCGCCAACCTCGCCGTGATCCTGCTGTTCGCGGCGACCTGGGTGGTGCGGCTCAACGCCGACTCCCGGGCTGCCGGCGGCGCGCTGATCGCCATCGAGGTGGTCGCACTGGCCATCCTCGGCATCAGCGCCTGGCTCGGTGGGGAACTGGTCGACCGGCTCGGCGTCGGTGTGGACCGGGACGCCGGCCTGGACGCGCCCAGCTCACTGCGGTCCTCGGCGGCCACCCACCGGATCGGAGAGGTGCGATGAGCGAGCAGCGGAGGGTCGGCATGAGCGAGCAGGGCGGCGGGTCCGGCCGGGGCTGGCGCGGGCGGCAGCAGGGCTGGGACCCGATGGGCGAGTTGCAGTCCCTGCGCTCCGAGCTGCGCCGGCTGGTCGGCGGGCGGGCCGGGCCGCCGGACGTCGAGCTGGCCGAGACCGCCGACGGCTGGGAGGTCGTGGTGCGGCTGCCCGGGGTGGCGCCGGAGGAGGTGGCGGTCGAGCTGGACGACCGCGAGCTGTGCGTCCGGGCCCGCTCCGAGGCCGAGGTCAACGCCGACCAGGGCATCCCCGGCGGCTTCGAGACGCGGGGCTTCGAGTACCGGGTCGACCTGCCCGCCCGCGTGGACCCGGACGCCATCGACGCGGTGATGGACCACGGCCTGCTCCGGGTCCGGCTGCCCCGGGCCGCCCGCCCCGCACCCCGCACCATCACCGTCGGCCGCCCCGGTGCCCCCGTGGGCACGCGGACCGTCGTCGACCCGGCCGCCGACCGGGAGATGCACCACCCGGACATCGCCGTCGGCGAGACCGACCGGCCGTAGCGGGGCCCGTGGTCACCCCGGACGTGCTCGGCCCGGTCGCCGGGCGCGTGCCCGACGTCGAGCGGATCGCCGTGCTGCGCGCCAACGCGCTCGGCGACTTCATCTTCGTCCTGCCGGCGCTGGACGCGCTGCGCGCCGCGTACCCGGAAGCGGAGATCGTGCTGCTCGGCGCGCCGTGGCACGCGAAGCTCTGGCGCGACCGGCCCGGCCCGGTGGACCGGGTCCTGGTGGTGCCGCCCGCGCCCGGGATCCGCCACCCCGAGCCGGACGAGCCGGAGTCGTCGACGGACGGCTTCCTCGCCACGGCGCGCAAGGAGCGCTTCGACCTGGCGCTGCAGGTGCACGGCGGGGGCGCCAACTCCAACCCGTTCGTCGGCGCGCTCGGCGCCCGGGTCACCGCCGGGCTGCGCGCCGAGGACGCGCCGCCGCTGGACCGCTGGATCCGGTACGTCTACTACCAGCACGAGGTGGTCCGCTACCTGGAGGTGGCCGCGCTGGTGGGCGCGCCGGCCACCACGGTCGTCCCGACGCTGGCCGTCACCGACGCCGACCGGGCCGAAGCGGCCGAGGTGCTCGGCCCAGCGCAGCGGCCCAGGGTCGCGCTGCACCCCGGCGCGACGGACACCCGCCGACGCTGGCCCGCCGAACGCTTCGCCGGGGTCGCCCGCGACCTGGTCGGCGACGGGTACGAGGTGCTGGTCACCGGCACCCCCGCGGAGCAGGAGGTGGTCGACCGGGTGGTCGCGGCGGCCGGGGTGCCGGTCCGCCCGCAGGTGGGCACGCTCAGCCTCGGCGGGCTGGCCGGCTGTTACGCCGGCTGCGAACTGGTGATCTCCAACGACACCGGGCCGCTGCACCTCGCCGCCGCCGTGGGCACCGCGACCGTCGGCATCTACTGGGTCGGCAACCTGATCAACGTGGCGAACCTGCTGCGCGGCCGGCACCGGCCGATCGCCTCGTGGACGGTGCTCTGCCCGGTCTGCGGGGTGGACTGCACCCCCGGCATCTACCCGCACCGCCCCGGCGACGGCGAGTGCCCGCACCGGGATTCGTTCGTCACCGACGTGCCGGTGGTGGAGGTGGTGGAGGCGGCCCGCGAGCTGCTGCACCCCGAGCCCGGCGCGCCCTGAGCACGGCCGCCGGTCGCGGGTTCAGGCCGGCTGGGCCGCGTCCTCCTCGGCGAGCACGACCTCCCACGCCTCCACGTCCCGGTCGGTGACGGTGGTCGGCGACTCCAGGTGGTACGCGCCGCTGGGCAGGACGCCGGCGCCGCCGTGGCGCGCCAACACGGCGAGCTGGGCGGCGACGTCCTCGCCCTGGTGCTTCTCCTGCACCCGCCGCCAGAAGTCGAACCCGCCGGAATCGAGGAGCTTGGCGCGGTCGTAGAGCACGCAGCCCCCGATCCAGGACACCTTGTACGCCCGCCAGGCTCCCGGCGGCAGGTCGAGCGTCCGCGTGACGTGCAGCAGGTTCGCCGCCGAGTGGATCGACGCCCGGTCCCACTCGGGGGTGCCCGGTCGGATCCGTTCCGGCGTGGGCCGCCCGGTCCACTCCTCGTAGTGCCGGTGCGTGTCCGGCCGGACGTCGTCGGCGTACGACAGCCCGTGCACGGCGTTGCCGACGAAGCCGCAGCCCAGCTCCTCGATGGCGGTGACCAGCCGGCCCAGGGTGCCCGGTTCCAGCCAGACGTCGTCGTCGAGGCAGAGCACGTACCGGGCGGCGGAGGCGGCCAGCAGGTAGGCCCGGTGCTCGGCCAGCCCGCGCCGGGGCAGCCGGCGGGTCAGCAGCACCGGGTGCCCCCGGTGGCGCAGCGCCCGGACCATGGTGGCCGACGCCGGATGCCGGTACGCGGCGTCGCCGTCGGACTGGTCGCTGACCACCACCCCGAAGCCGGGCACGCCCTCCTGGGCGGCCAGCCCGGAGAGCGTGACCGCCAGCTCGGCCGGGCGGTTGCGGGTCGGGATCAGCACGTCGAGCAGCCGCTCGGCGCGGAACCGCTCGGCCGTGCCGAGGTCGAGCGGGCGGCTCACGACGGCTTGCTCGTCAGGGAGGAGTCCCCCTGGGGTTCCTGGCTGTGCGACCGGATCCGGTCGATGATCGCCGAGGTGGACCGGTCCGGCACGTACCCGAGGGTGCGGACCTGCCCGCCGAGCCGGCGGACCAGCGGGCCCTCCGGCACCATCTCCGGCGGGTAGTCGCCGCCCTTGACGTACACGTCGGGGCGGACGGTCTCGATGAGACCTGCCGGGGAGTCCTCCTCGAAGACCACCACGTGGTCGACGCAGGCCAGCGCGGCCAACAGCGCGATCCGGTCCTCGACCGGGTTCACCGGCCGGTCCGGGCCCTTGAGCCGGCGTACGCTGCCGTCGGAGTTGACCGCTACCACCAGCAGGTCACCGAGCGCCCGGGCCTGTTCCAGGTAGCGCACGTGGCCGCGGTGCAGCACGTCGAAGCAGCCGTTGGTGAAGACGATCGAGCGACCCGCCCGGCGGTGCTCCGCGGCGAGCGCGGCCAGTTCGTCGGCCCCGACCAGCGACCGGTGGCCCGCCCCGTCGACCGGCACGTCCAGGGCCGCGAGCAGGTCCTCCCGGCGGCACACGCAGGTGCCGGTGTCGGAGACGGTGATGGTCGCGGCGAGCTGGGCCAGTTGGGCGGCGGTCGGCAGCGGCGCGTCGGCGGCCAGCGCCAGCGTCATCGCCGCCAGGTACGCGTCCCCCGCCCCGACCGCGTGGCTGGCGGGCACCGGGGTGCTGTGGCTGCGCCGGGGCTCGCCGTCGGCCCCGCCGACCACCGCCCCCTCCGTGTCCAGGGTCACCGCCACCACGTCGGCGCCGGTGTGTGCGCGCAGCTCGGCGAGACGGGACTCGGCCAGCACCGCCCGGTCGACGCCCTCGCCGGCCGTGGCGTTGACGGTGACGCCGGTCCCGGTCACGGTGAGCCCGTCCCCGGTCATCGCCACCCGGCCCTCGCCGGGCGTCGGCTCGCCGGTCGGCCCGACACCGGCGCGGACGGGGCCCGCCCCGTGCCCGGTCGGTCCCGTTCCGCCGCCGGCCGGGCCGGCCACCCCGCCGGCGTTTCCGGTCAGGCGGGTCCCGGCCACGCCGCCGGCGTTTCCGGCCGGGTGGGCCCCGGGCAGGCCACCGGCGTTCCCGGTCAGGCCCGTCGCGTCGGGGTGGCGGGTGCCGTGGAGCGGCCCGAGGCCGCCCGGCGCGGCGCCCACCGTGAGCTCGGAGGGGCCGTCGGCCGGATCGCCGTCGGGGTGGTCCAGGTGCAGCTCGGTCGCGTGGGCCGGCCGCGTGCCGGCGGCCCGGGCGAGCAGCCGGGTCGCCTCGGCGAAGCTCGGGGTCACCACGGTCGGGGCGAGGCCCCGCCAGTCGGCCAGGTCGTGGGCGTCCAGGGCGACCGTCGCGTACCGCTCCCGGTGGGCGACCAGCCAGGCGCGCACCGGAGCGGGCAGCGCCCCCAGGCCGTAGTCGCAGACCACCAGGGTGGGCGCCTCGCCACCGGCGGCGGCGCGCAGCTCCTCGGTGGCGCAGTCCAGTGCCGTGAGCAGCCGGGCCACCCCGTCGTCGTCGAGCGCGTCGTCCGGGTCGCCGGAGTCCTCGCGCAGCAGGATCTGGTTGCCGGCCAGCATGCGCCGCTTCACCGGCGTCGGGCGGCCGGGCTGGTTGACCGTACGGTCCCAGACGCCGGCCCGGTCCAGACAGTCGTGCAACTCGTCCCCGGCGACGTCCGCGCCGACCGGTGCGACCAGCACCGCCCGGCCCCCGAGCGCGGCGACGTTCACCGCGGTGTTCGCCGCCCCGCCGGCCGCCGAGATCCGCCGGCGCAGGGTGAGGACGGGGGCGGGCGCCTCCCGGCAGAGCCGGTCGGACTCGGCGAACCGCCAGTCGTCGAGCATGGCGTCGCCGATGACCAGGACCGGACGCCCCAGCCAGCCCTCCACCACGGTGGCGAGCCGGCGCTGTTCCGCTGCTGCTGCCATGCCTCCCGGGGTCCCCCTCGGCACCCCCGTCAAACCTGCGCACCCCCTGGGCGCGGGTTTCGGGCACCGGGCCCCGGGAAGGGACGGACGGTACCCCGGAGAGGAGAGGACACCGACATGACAGCGACGACACTTCAGGGCAGGCGAATCGCGTTCCTGGCCGCCGACGGCGTGGAGGAGGTCGAGTACGTCCAGCCCCGCGAGGCGGTGGAGCGGGCCGGCGCCACGGCGGTGCTGGTCTCGCTCAGGCCCGGCACGATCCGGTCCTTCGACCACCTGGACCAGTCCACCGCGTACGACGTGGACGTGACCGTGGCCGACGCGGACGCGGGCGGCTACGACGCGCTGGTGTTGCCCGGCGGGGTGGCGAACCCGGACTTCCTGCGGACCGACCCGGACGCGGTGCGCTTCGTCAGGGGGTTCTTCGACGCCGGCAAACCGGTCGGGGTGATCTGCCACGGCCCGTGGACGCTGATCGAGGCGGACGTGGTGCGGGGCCGCCGGATGACCTCCTGGCCGAGCCTGCGCACCGACCTGACCAACGCGGGCGCGACCTGGGTCGACGAGCAGGTCGTCACGGACGGCGGGCTGGTCAGCAGCCGAAAGCCCGGCGACCTGCCGGCCTTCTGCGCGAAGATCGTCGAGGAGTTCGCCGAGGGGCCGCACCCGTCCCGGTGACCCCTCGTCGACCGTGTGGCGGTCGGCGGGCCGACGGCCGGCACCGCCGGCCCACCGCACGGTCGACCCGGCCGGCCACCAGCCGGCACGCATGTTTCGGGTGGGCGGGGAAAGGACCTGGGATGACCACGGAAGCCCCGGTGCTCAACAGGCGGCAGATCCGGCTGCTCATGTTCGGCCTGATGACCGGCATGCTGCTGGCCGCGCTCGACCAGACGATCGTCGGCACCGCCCTGCCGACGATCGTCGGCGAGCTGGGCGGGATCAACCACTACTCGTGGGTGGTCACCGCGTACCTGCTCGCCTCCACCGCCTCGACGCCGCTCTACGGCAAGATGGCCGACCTGTACGGGCGTCGCCCGGTGTTCCTCTTCTCCATCGGCACGTTCCTGCTCGGCTCGCTGCTGGCCGGCCTGTCGCAGGACATGACCCAGCTCATCGTCACCCGCGGGATCCAGGGTCTCGGCGCCGGCGGCCTGATGACGCTGGCGTTCACCATCATCTCGGACGTGGTCACGCCCCGGGAACGCGGTCGCTACCAGGGGCTGTTCGGGGCGGTCTTCGGTCTCTCCTCGGTCGCCGGGCCGCTGGTCGGCGGCTACTTCGCCGAGACCGACTGGCGGTGGATCTTCTACGTCAACGTGCCGCTGGCGATCCTGGCGATCGTGGTCTGTTCCCGGGTGATGCGGCTGATCCCGTTCACCCGGCGCGACCACGCGATCGACTGGCTCGGCGCGGCGCTGCTGGTCGCCGGGGTGAGCTGCCTGCTGCTCGCGCTGAGCTGGGGCGGCAACGAGTACGCCTGGGGCTCCGGCGTGATCATCGGGCTCTTCGTCGCGGGCGTGGTGCTCGGCGTGCTCTTCGTGCTCCAGGAGGCCCGGGTGGCCGAGCCGATCCTGCCGCTGCGGCTGTTCCGCAGCGCCACCTTCGCCCTGGCCAACAGCGCCGGCTTCGTGCTCGGCCTGGTGATGTTCGGGTCGATCATCTTCATCCCGCTCTACCTCCAGATCGTCAAGGGCGCCTCGCCGACCCGCAGCGGCCTGCTGATGCTGCCGATGATGGCCGGCATCATCGTCACCTCGGTGCTGATCGGCCGGGCGATGAGTCGGATCGGGCGGTACAAGTGGTTCCCCGTTGCCGGTGCGGCGGTGCTGGTGGTCGGCATGCTGCTGTTCACCCGGCTGGAGGTGGGCACCTCGCTCTGGGCGGCCTTCGGCTTCATGGTGGTGATCGGTGTCGGGCTGGGCCTCTGCATGCAGTCGCTGATCCTGGCCGTGCAGAACGCCGTCTCGATGCGGGACCTGGGCGCCGGCACCTCGTCGGCGACGTTCTTCCGGTCGCTGGGCGGGTCGTTCGGCGTCGCCATCCTCGGTGCGGTGCTGTCGTCGCGGCTCACGTCCGAGCTGGCCGACCGGCTGCCGGGGGCGATTGCCCAGTTGTCGCCGCAGCAGCAGGCCGCGGTGGCGGCGAGCGGCGGAGCGAACGTCTCGGTCAACGACCCGGCCACCATCCTGGCCCTGCCCGCCCCCGTCCGCGCGGCCGTCCAGGTGTCGTTCGTCGAGTCGCTGCACCTGGTCTTCCTGACCACCGGGCTGATCGCGATCGTGGCGGTGCTGGTCACCCTCGCGCTGCCGAACGAGAAGCTGCGCGGGGCGGGCCCCGGCGGCACCACGGGCGGTACGGACGGCCTCGGCGGCGAGGCCCCGGCGCCGGGCGGCAAGCCGCTGTCCCGGGAATCGAAGGAGGAGGCCGCCGCCGAGATGGAGGCAAAGAGCCAGACCATGCTTTGACATCCTCCCCCGCCTAACGGCGGGGGATTCCGACCCTCGCGGGTTGGGGTTCCTGGTTCACCGCAGACCGCACGGAAGGAGGTCCTTCGTGTCTGACGTCCGCTCCGCAGGCGTTTTGCGTCTCGACCAGCCCGGCCGCGACAGCGATGTTCTGGGCGGCGTTGACGTCCCGGTCATGCCGGGTGCCGCAACCCGGACACGACCAATGCCGTGTGCCGAGGGAAAGCACAGCGAGCAGGTGCCCGCACGCCGAACACGTCTTGGACGACGGGTACCAGCGGTCCACCACGGCGAGGGTGCGGCCGTCGCGGTGCGCCTTGTAGGCAAGCAGGGTGCGGAACTCGGCCCAGCCGGTACGGGCGATCGCTTTGGCCAGGGAGCGGTTGCGGACCATGTTCGCCACCGCGAGGTCCTCCACGGCGATGGCGGCGAACCGGCGCACCAGGGCGGTGGACTGCTGGTGGAGGAAGTCCCGGCGGGCGTCGCGCACCCGCGAATGCGCCCGGGCCACCTTCCGTTTAGCTTTGGCGCGGTTGGCGGAGCCCTTCTGCCGGCGGGCCATCATCCGCTGATACCGCTTGAGTCGGCGTTCGCGCCGCTCCATGTGCCTCGGATGCGGGATGCGCTCGCCGGTGGACAGCACCGCGAAGTCACTCAGGCCGAGATCCACCCCCACGACCCCGCCCGACGGTTCGGGTGGTGCGGCGGGTGCCTCGGCGTCGACGGCGAAGCTCACGAACCAGCGGCCGTCCGGGTCACGCGACACCGTCACCATCGTCGGATCCAACCCCGCCGGGTCGATGTCCGGCCACGACCACACGAACCGCAACACACCAGGTGTCTTCCCCAACGACAGGTTCCCGCCACGCAGCCGGAACGCCGACCGGGTAAAACTGGCCGGCTGGCGCCCATGCCGCGACTTGTAGCGCGGATACCGGGCCCGCTTGGCAAAGAACGCCGTCATGGCGGTGTGCTGGTGCCGCAGGGTCTGCTGCAACGGCACCGACGACACCTCACCCAGAAACGCCAGGTCGGGCTGCTTCTTCATCTCCGTCAACGCCCGATCCGTCTGTGCGTACGAGGTCGATCTGCCCTCAGCGTGGTAACGAGCATGACGGGCGGCAAGCGTGCGGTTCCACACCACCCGGATGCAACCGAACGTACGGTTCAGCACCGCCGCCTGCTCCGGGTTCGGGTACGCCCGACACCTGTACGCCGTCCGCACAGGACCAGTCTTACCACAAAGGACGATCGTGGTTGACGACGCGTTCGCCATTCCTCCCCGCCCTGAAGGACGGTGCATCCTGGCGGTGATCCGGTGACCCTCGGCTGTCACCCCGGGCGCGATCGGTGTCCGGGGTGCGCCCCGGCCCGGGTCACTTGAGGATCAGCCGGTTGGTCTGCTCGAAGACGTCGAGGTCGGCGAGGGTCTCGGGGACGCTCGTGGAGAGCGGGGCCGGGAACTGCGCCCGGTGGAAGAAGCCGGCGTCGACGGTCTCGTCGGTGACCCGGGCCAGGTTGCCGTCCCACTCCTCGACGCGGAACGCGGTCGTGAAGATCTGGTACGTGTGGCCGTACATGTTGGTGTGGGTGCGGTCCGGGCCGGTGTAGAGGGCGAAGGCGCTGACCCGCAGGGCGCGCAGGCCGGTCTCCTCGCGCACCTCGCGGACGGCGCAGTCGGCGATCGACTCGCCCAGTTCCATCGCCCCGGCCGGCAGGGCCCACTGGTGGTTGTCGGAGCGCTGGATCAGCAGGACGCGCCCGGCGTTGTCGCGGACCACGGCGCGGGCCCCGACGAACATCAGCGTCCGGTCACCGGCCAGGGCGCGCAACTGGCCCACGTACGAATCGGCCCAGGAGATGCTCACCCGGACAATTTACGGGGCCGGCCGGGGGCGGACGGGTTTTCCAGGGTTCCCAAGGTGTGACCGGCGACACTAATTTGTTACCCATGCGTAGCACGATGATGGACGCCCCCCTCCAGGTCGCGCGGATCCTCACCCACGGTTCGACCGTGCACGGCACGGCCGAGGTCGTCACGTGGACCGGCGGCGAACCGCGCCGCATGTCGTACGCCGAGGTCGGGCGGACGGCCGCCCGGCTGGCCCACGCGCTGCGGGACGAGTGCGGGGTCACCGGCGACGAGCGGGTCGCCACCTTCATGTGGAACAACAACGAGCACCTCGTGGCCTACTTCGCGGTGCCGAGCATGGGCGCCGTGCTGCACACCCTCAACATCCGGCTCTTCCCGGAGCAGGTCGCCTACATCGCCAACCACGCCGAGGACCGGGTGGTGCTGGTCGACTCGACGCTCATCCCGCTGCTCGCCCGGGTGATCGGCGAGATGACCACGGTGCGGCACGTGGTCGTGGTCGGCGGCGGGGACCCGGCCCCGCTGGTGGCCGCGGCCGGCGACCGGATCGCCGTACACCACTGGGACGCGCTGCTGGCCGATCGGCCCGACGTCTACGACTGGCCGGAGGTGGACGAGCGCGCCGCCGCCGCCCTCTGCTACACCTCCGGGACCACCGGCAACCCCAAGGGCGTCGCCTACTCGCACCGGTCGATATACCTGCACTCGCTGCAGGTCTGCATGCCGGAGTCGTTCGGCCTCGGCCCGACCACCCGCGAGCTGGTCATCGTGCCGATGTTCCACGCCATGGCCTGGGGGCTGCCGTACGCGGCGTTCATCTCCGGTGCGTCGGTGATCATGCCGGACCGGTTCCTCCAGGCCGCGCCGATCGCCGACATGATCGCCGCCGAGCGGCCCACCCTGGCCGGGGCGGTGCCGACCATCTGGAACGACCTGCTGGCCCACCTGGACGGCCACGAGGTGGACACCTCCTCGCTGAAGGAGGTGATCGTCGGCGGGTCGGCCTGTCCACCGGCGCTGATGCACGCGTTCGGCGATCGGCACGGCATCGACATCGTGCACGCCTGGGGGATGACCGAGATGTCGCCGCTCGGTTCGGTGGCCCGCCCGCCGGCCGGGGCGACCGGCGACGACGCCTGGCGCTACCGCTACACCCAGGGCCGGGTGCCGGCCGGGGTCGAGGCCCGGATCGTCGGCCCGCTGGGCGAGCCGATGCCCGCCGACGGCACGTCCGTGGGCGAGCTGGAGGTCCGGGGGCCCTGGGTGACCGCCCGCTACCTCGGCGACGACACCCCGGACGAGGAGAAGTTCCGCGACGGCTGGCTGCGCACCGGTGACGTCGGCACCCTCTCGCCGGACGGCTACATCACCCTCACCGACCGGTCGAAGGACGTGATCAAGTCCGGCGGCGAGTGGATCTCCTCGGTCGAACTGGAGAACGCGCTGATGGCCCACCCGGCCGTGCTGGAGGCCTGCGTGGTCGGGGTGCCCGACGAGCGCTGGGGGGAGCGGCCCCTGGCCACCGTCGTCCTCCGCGAGGGGGCGTCGGCCGACCCGGAGGAGCTGCGGGAGTTCCTGGCCGGGTCGGTGGCCCGCTGGCAGTTGCCGGAGCGCTGGGCGGTCATCGACGCGGTGCCGAAGACCAGCGTCGGCAAGTTCGACAAGAAGGTGGTCCGCTCGCGGTACGCCGAGGGTGAGCTGAGTGTGCGGGAGCTGACGGCCCCGTAACGTTTTCACGCGCACCGTCGCCTGTTGGGGTAAGGGACGCACTCCTGAGACATCCCTCCCCAGGGGCGGCCCCGGCGTTCGCACCGCGCCGGGGCCGCCCGCTCCTTGCGGGGCGACCCGCACCACCATTGTTGCGAAAGTTGTTCGCCTCTGTCCCGGCGATGGGGAAATTCGCCCAGCTCAGAGGGGTTTCGGGCGGCTGATCCCATCCTGGCCGGCGGGCCGTCACCCTGCGGCGCTGGTGCTGATGAGCACCTTCCCGACCACCGAGTTCTCCACCGCCCGGTGCGCGGCGGCGGTCGCCGAGAGCGGGTGGTGGTGCAGCGGCAGGCCCGCGTCCTCGCCCACCCGGATGCCGCCCTGCGCCGCCGCGGCGGCCACGTCCACCACCGCCTGGGCCTTGGCCGCCTTCGGCTCCGTGTAGACGAGCACGAACTGCCAGCGCGCGTTCGGCACCATCGACGGCCGGATCGGCAGAGTCACCTCGTCCCCGCCGTCGTCGGCGTAGACGCACACCGCGCCGCCGCGCCCGAGCAGTTGCACGTCGGTCGCGGCGTTGCGCGCCGCGGAGACCTCGACGATCGTGTGCACCCCGTCGGGCGCGATCTTGCGGACCTCCTCGACCACGTCCTGCTCGCGGTAGTTGACCACGAAGGACGCGCCGGCCGCCGCCGCGAGCTGCGCCTTCTCGGGGCTGCTGACCGTGGCGACCACGCAGGCGTCCGCCCACCGCGCGAGCTGGATGGCCGCGTTGCCCACCGCCCCCGCCCCGCCCTGCACGAGCACCGTGTGGTCGCTGAGCGACCCGGCGTGCAGCCGGTCCGGCGTGTACTCCCCGGCCGTCAGGCACCGGTGCGCGGTGAGGAAGGGGATGCCCAGGCAGGCTCCCACGTCGAAGGAGGCGTCGCCGAGGGGCACCGCCTGCCGGACCGGCACCACCGTGTACTCGGCTGCGGTGCCCCACGGACGCTGCCAGGCGGCCTCCCACAGCCAGACCCGCTCGCCGGTCAGCTCCCGGTCGACACCCTCGCCGACCGACTCGATCACCCCCGCGCCGTCCTGCCCCGGCGTCTGCCAGCCGTCCGGCAGCGGCCCCTGCCGGCGCGACTTCCAGTCCGTCGGGTTCACCCCGGAGACCGCCACCCGCACCAGGACCTCGCCGGGACCCGGCTCCGGCACCGGCCGGTCGACCAGTTGCAGCACCGAGGCGTCGCCGGTGCGCTCGTACACGATCGCCTTCATCCCCGTCTCCTCACCCGGCGGCCCCGGCGCGGGGCGCCGTCGGTTGCCGTACCCGGCGGACCCGCGCTCATGCCGATCCCGGCGGGGCCGGAAACCGTGCAACCGGGTGACCGGAGGGAGGGAGTGGTCATGCGGGACGGGCTGGGGGCCGACGCCGAACCGGCCGGCACCGGGGAGCTGCGGGACCGCGCGGCGACGCGTGCCGAGGTCGGGCCCGAGTCGGGCGGGTCTGACGGGCCCGGCGTGGCTACGCTGACCGGGTGGCGACCAGGCCGGTGCCGGAGCGGCTGCGCTGGGCCGTGGACCGGCTCGACCTGCGCGCCGGCCACCGGGTGCTGGAGATCGGCTGCGGCAACGGCGTGGCCGTCGCGCTCATCTGCGCGGTGCCGGTGGTCGCCCGGGTCGTCGCGGTCGACCGGTCCGCCACCGCGCTGCGGGCCGCCGCCCAGCGCAACGCCGCGCAGGTCGCCGCCGGCCGGGCCGTCTTCCGGCACGCCGACCTGTCCACCCTGGACTCGTCCGGTGAACGCTACGACCGGATTCTCGCGGTCAACGTCAACCTGTTCTGGACCCGGCCGCCCACGGCCGAGTTCCGCCGCCTCGCCGGCCTGCTGGCCCCCGACGGCGTGCTGCACCTGGTCTACGAGCCGCCGCACCCCGCCCGGCTGGCCCCGCTCGTCGACCGGCTCACCGACCGCGTGGGCGCCGCGGGCTGGACCGTCGCGGAGATCGCCCGGGTCGACCGGCCGACGCCGCTGCTGGGCGTGGTCGCCCGCCCGGCCTGAGCCGCTACCCGAGCCGGTCCACCGTGGCGGGGGTCAGTTCGTCCACCGCGCCCAGCACCACCGCCGCGAGCCGCTCGGCGTCCGGGTCCAGCGGGTACGACCCGTGCGGCACCGCCACCACCGTCATCCCGGCGGCGGCTGCCGACCGGACGCCGTTGGACGAGTCCTCCACGGCTACGCAGCGGGCCGGGTCGACGCCCAGCCGCCCGGCGACCGCCAGGTAGACGTCCGGCGCCGGCTTGCCCCGCTCGGTCTCCTCGGTCGACAGCGTCGCGCCGAACACGTCGGACAGGCCCGTCGCGGCCAGCGCCGCCGCGATCAGCCGGGTCGGCGACGAGCTGGCCAGCCCCAGCGGCCACCGCCCGGCCAGCCGGCGCACCACCTCGTCGGCCCCGTCGATCAGCGGTACGCGCGCCGCGTACCGCCGGGTCATCTCCTCGACCACCTCGGTGGCGACCTGCTCGGCGCTCCGGTCGACGCCCAGTTCCCCGCTGAGGTACCGGGCCCACTCGCCGGTGCTCATGCCCATCAGCCGGCGCTGTGTGTCGGCCTGCCAGGTCCCGCCGTGCGCCGCCACGTACGCCCGCCGCACCTCCTCCCAGACCGGCTCGGAGTCCACGATCACGCCGTCCAGGTCGAAGATCACCGCATCCGCCACGGCCCCATCCTGCCCCATCGGGCACCGACCCGCGCCGTCCCGGACGGGTGCCGACCGGGCCGACTCGCCGGGCGGCGACCCGCGCCGTCCCCGGGCGGGCCAGGACCCCCGCCGTCCCTGGCGGGCGGCGGTCAGCTCTGCGGGGTGGGCAGGCCGATCGGGTTTCCCTCCGGGATGACGGAGTGGCCGGCGCGGGCGATCGGTTCGAGCAGCTCCCGGAGCCGGTCGGTGCGCTCCCGGCCCAGCGCCCGCCACGGCCGCGCGGCGGCGGCGTCGGTGGCGTCCTCGATCGCCTGGAACCGGGCCCGGCCCTGCGCGGTCGCCTCGCCCTCGGCGGTGAGCCAGCCCCGTTCGGTCAGCCGGGCACGGGCGGCGGCCCACTGCTCCTCGGCCCACCCCCGCCCGGTCAGGTTCAGCGGGGACATGCCGACCGCGACCCGCCAGGCGAGCGTCTCCACCGGGTCGAGGTCGGCCGCGACCAGCGCCCCGACGTGCCCGTCGCCCCGGTGCTCCCGCAGCGTCGTGGCGGCCTGCCACAGCCGGGCCAGCGGGTATTCGCCGCGCGGCAGGGCGGCATTGGCCGCGCCGAGCACCCGGCCGGCGGGCTCCACCTCGGCGGCGGCCGCCTCCAGCAGCTCGGCCGCCTCGACCAGGTGCGACTCGGGCAGCTCGTAGGTCAGCTCGGCCAGCGCCTGCACCGCGCCGGTGAGCCGGGCGCGCAGCGCCTCCTGCGGGGTGGCGAGCCGCCAGACGGCCGGCAGCGCCCGCGCCACGGTGTGCGGGGCGAAGCTGAAGAACGACCCGACCACCGGCGCGGCGTCGACGGGCCCGAGCGGCGCCGCCCGGCCGGCGAAGTAGCCGCGCCAGAAGCCGCGCAGCCCGACCGCCTCGAAGGCGGCCCGGGCCCGGGGATGGAAGTAGGTGACCGCGTGGACCGGTTCGAAGTGCGTCCACATCACCCGGGCGGTCCGCCCCGCGTCGTCCAGCGCCGTCACGTGCACCTCCGCGTCCGGTCCGGTTGTCACCCCGGCCGGCCGGACCGCCCGGGGTGACGCCGAACCTACTGCCGGTGGGTGAAGGGCCGGAAGCCCCTTGTGGGCTACTGCATCACACCGGGGCGACAACCCGGGCGAACCGGGCCGGCCACCCGGGTCACTGGGCCGCGAGCACGTCCACGACGAAGCGCAGCGGACCGGTCGGCCGCCCGCTGGAGGCGTCGTTGCCGTACGCCAGCTCGGCCGGGATGTCGAGCTGCACGCGGCTGCCGACGGTCACCCCGACCAGGCCCTGGTCCCAGCCGGGGATGACCTGGCCGACGCCGATCGCGAAGGAGGCCGGCTGGCCGCCGCTCCACGACGAGTCGAACTCCTTGCCGTCCTTGTAGAACACGCCCACGTAGTTCGTGGTGATCGTCTGGCCCTTCTGCACCGCCGGCCCGGTGCCCTTGATCAGCGGGGTCACGGTGAGCTTCTTCAGCTCGCCCTTGCCGGCGGCGACCGTCGGCTTGCTGCCCAGGGCCGGGTCCGCACCCGCCGGGAGCTGCGGGGCGGGGGGCGCGTCGGCCGCCGGGGCGGTGGCGGACGCCGACGGGGTGCCCGCTGCCTGCTCCTTCGAGTCGTCGTCGTTCTGCCCGATCGTCACGAAGACGGTGATCAGCACCGCGACCACGGCGACGCCGGCGAGCCCGCCGGCCCAGGCCTGCCGGCGACGCTTCGCCTCGGCCGCCTTCTGCGCCGCCAACTGGGCGGCCAGCCGCCGCTCCGACTTCTGGGCTCGGTTCTGCGTACGCTCGCTCACGGCGTCGACTCCCTGCTGCGAAGGTGTGGCCGGCATCGGAGTGCCGGGGGGAAAGCCGACGCACACGGTACCCGCCCCGACGCCCACCGTGCCGCCTCGGCCGTCCCGCTTCCACCACGCGGGTCACCCCCGCCCCACCAGCACCGGCAGGAACGCCCGGGGCAGGGCGGCGGCCGGCCGAGGCGCGCGGGCTCAGTCGGCCAGGTGCCGGGTCAGGGACTGCCGCAGGTGGTGCTTCGGCCGCGCCCCGACGATCGAGCCGACCACCTCGCCCCGGCGGAAGACCAGGAGGGTGGGCAGGGACAGCACGCCGTACGTGCGCGTGGTGTCCGGGTTCGCGTCGGTGTCGATCGTGGCGAAGGCCATCCGCCCGGCGAACTCCCCGGCCAGCTCGGCGAGGCTGCGGGAGATCGCCCGGCACGGCGGGCACCAGTCGGCCCAGAAGTCGACCACCACCGGCCGGTCGGCGGCGAGCACCACGGCGGCGAAGGTGTCGTCGGTGACGGCGGTCAGCGAGCCGTCCGGCGCAGTCTCGAGCATGTTTCCTCCCGGTGGGCGATGGCGTGGGCGAGCTGGTCCCGCAGCTCCTGCCGGACCGCGTGCAGTCGGTCGATGCCGGCGTCCACCTCGGCCAGCTTCCGCCGCAGCACCGCGACGGAGTCCGGGCAGACGTGGCCGGAGGCGTTGCCGGCCCGGAGGCAGGCGACGAACGGGCGGATGTCGTCGAGCCCGAAGCCCACCGCGAGCAGGGCCCGGATCTCGCGTACGACGTGCAGCTCCGCCTCGTCGTAGACGCGGTAGCCGTTGGCCGAGCGGGCCGCCCGGACCAGGCCGTGCGTCTCGTAGTAGCGCAGGGCCCGGGTGCTCGTGCCGGCGCGTTCCGCCAGCTCACCGATCAGCATCCGACCTCCCTCGTCCGACGCGACCGACGCTAGACCTTGCCACCGGCGTCAAGGCAACCTCGGCTGTAAGGAAGGGCACCTTATTAACGTTTCCGGTAGAGGAAGGGCCCCCTGCTAACGAATTGGCGAGCGCGAGATCAGCTCGCGCGGGGCGGTACGGGTGCGAACCGGCGCGGGTCAGGCGGTCTTGCGGGCCGCCTTCTTCGGGGCCGCCTTCTTCGTCGCGGGCTTCTTCTCGCCCTCGGCGGCCTTCTTCGGGGCGGCCTTCTTCGCGGCCGTCTTCTTGGGCGCCGCCTTCTTCTCGGCGGCCTTCTTGGCCGGCGCCTTGGCGGCCTTCTTCTCGGCGGCCTTCTTCTGGGCGGAGCGGGCCGCCGAGATCGGGGTCGGCTCGCCGCCACCGCCGGCCGGTGCCTCGCCCCGGGCGGCCTTGGCCCGTTCCACGGACGCCTTCAGCGCCGCCATCAGGTCCACCGCCGCGGCCGGGGCCTCCTCGACCTCCTCCGGCTGGACCACCTCGCGACCCTCCACCTTCGCGTCGATGACCTCCTGGAGGGCCGCCCGGTAGTCGTCGGTGAAGGCGTCCGGCTCGAACTCGCCGGCCATCGAGTCGATCAGTGAGCTGGCCATGGCCAGCTCCGGCGGGCGGACCTTCAGGTCTTCGTCCAGGAAGCCGAAGTCGGGACTACGGATCTCGTCCGGCCAGAGCATCGTGTTGAGCAGCAGCACGCCCTCCCGGACCCGGAGCGTGGCGAGCTGCTCCCGCTGGCGCAGCGCCACCTTGACGATCGCCACCCGCTCCGAGTCGGCGAGCGCGTCGCGCAGCAGCACGTACGGCTTCGTGGCGGTGCCCTCGGGCTCCAGGAAATAGGCCTTGTTGTAGAGGATCGGGTCGACCTGCTCTGCGGGGACGAACTCCAGCACGTCGATCGCGTGCGAGGTGGAGAGCGGCAGGTCGGCGAAGTCCTCGTCGGTCAGGATCACCATCTCGCCGCCGCCGATGTCGTAGCCCTTGGCGATGTCGTCGTAGGTGACCTCCTCGCCGCAGACCTGACAGGTGCGCTTGTAGCGGATCCGGCCGCCGTCCTCCCGGTGCACCTGGTGGAAGCGGATGTCCTTCTCCTCGGTGGCCGAGTAGACCCGCACGCCGATGGAGACCAGCCCGAACGAGACCGCCCCCTTCCAGATGGCCCGCATCCCCGTGCTCCTCTCGCCGGTACTGCCCAGGATCCCAAAAGATCGAAGGCCACGCGAGGGCTTCCGTGCGCAAGTACAGTCGGGAGGTGCCCGGCGCGCTCGCCGACATCTCCGGCGACCGGCAGCAAGGTGCTCAAGTGGGTCGAGAAGCAGGGGAGCTGCTGGCGCCGCTGCTGCACGATGGTCCGGAGTTGCCGGCCCGCTGACCCGCAGCCGCCACCGCGCGCCACCGATCGCGGCGAGGACGACCACGCGAGTTCGAGGTGGCTTGCCGCGCCCGCCACCGGGCGGCCTTGGTGCCCCTGGCCGGACTGCTGGTCCTCGTGGTGGGCGTCCTGTTCGCTGTCCTAACCGGACGTGCTCCGGTCTGTCAAGGTCTTGAATTCGGGTCAGAACTGCTGCAAGGTCATCTCACTGTTCGGGAACCCGGACAGCGAGTTTCAGTACGGGGAGGATCAGACATGGAGAAGCCGGCGAAGACGGTCGCGGAGACCACGTCGAAGAAGCTGACCCTCAAGGTGCGCAAGCTCGAGAAGCTCGAGACGACCATCCTGCGTGGCGGACAGAGCGGCTGACGCACTCTCACGCGTTCCGGTCGTCGCCGAGCCGCAGTACGGCGACCGGAACGCCTCCCGCTCAGGGACCCACCCAGTGCCACCAGTTACAGGTGTTGATGCGAATGCTGCGCCCCATGATCAAGGCTGTCCACCAGCCGTACCAACTTCCGGGCGGTCGGATCGTCATAGGTCTGCTCCAGTACGGCGTGGCCACCGAGATCGAGGACGACGAACAGGGCAGCATCGCTGCCCTGTTGACGTTGATGGACGGCACGCGGGACGTGGAGACCATCTGCGCGGATCTCGCCCGGACGCATCCGGACCTGACCCCCGATAACGTCCGTGAGGTCATCCAACAACTCATCGACCAGGGATTTGTCGAGGACGCCGGCGCCCCACTGCCCGGCGGGCTGACCCCGGAGGACGCGGAGCGGTACCGGTCGCCCCGAAACTTCTACGCCTGGATCGACCTGACCCCGCGGGAGTCGCCGTACTCGGTGCAGGAACGCCTGAGCCAGGCCCGGATCGTCCTGCTCGGCCTCGGCGGCACCGGCACTGCGGTCGCGGCCGGTCTCGTGGCGAGTGGGATCGGCAACCTGCACTGTGTCGACTTCGACGTGATCGAGGGCAGCAACCTGACTCGTCAGTTGCTCTACGACGAGAAGGACATCGGCCGGCCCAAGGTGGAGGCGGCCGTCGACCGGCTGCGGGCCATGAACTTGCAGGTCGTGGTGACCGGCGAGGAGTGCCAGGTGGGCTCGGCTGACGACGTGCAGCGGCTGATGGCCGGCTGCGACGGCTTCGTGCTCTGCGCCGACCAGCCGATGCCGGAGATCCAGCACTGGGTCAACGAAGCCGCGGTGCGCACCGGCACGCCGTGGTTCATGTCGCTGTACGCGGGCCCCACGATCGTGCTGGGATCCTTCCTGCCAGGCCAGACCGGCTGCTACGCCTGTCTCACGCGGCGCGAGGAGCAACGCGAGTTCCATGCTGCGGGCAGGCCGCTGACCGACCGGCCACGGCCGAACGCGGTCGTCGCGGCGGTGGCCAACGTCGGCGGACAGCTGTGCGCGCTCGAGGTGATCTATTACCTGGCCGGCCTGCCACAGCAGACCGCGGGGCGCCTCTATCACCAGAACATCGCGCAGTGGGATCACCAGTACGTCATAGAGGCCCCCCGCGACGCCGAGTGTGCGGTCTGCGGCTGACGCCTCCGCGCAGCCAGGATCGAGGTACCGATGACCGGAACGGCGACGCGGACGCTCGGCTCCGCCAGTTCTGTCCGCTTCCACCCGTTGACCATGCGGGTGTCCGACGACGATCCGGAGACGTACGTCGTCGGTCGCGCGGAGGTGGGTGAGTTCGTCGAGCTACCGGCCGTCGGCGTCGAGGCCGTCCGGCGGCTCGATGACGGCAAGCCGCTGGGCGACGTCGAGGCGTGGCTCGCCACCGAGTTCGAGGCGGAGGTGGATCTGGCGGAGTTCGTGACCGACCTCGTTGACGCCGGCTTCGTCAGCGTGATAGACGGTCAGGCCGTCGCGGATCCGCACCAGCTCCGGCCCAGCCATCTGCCGTGGTTGACGGCCCGGCACGTCGGCTGGCTCTTCGGCACACCGGCGAAACTGGTCTACGCGGCGCTGGTCGCGGTGACCGCCTTCACCCTCGTCCGCCGTCCCGAGCTGCTGCCGACCTTCCGCGACTTCTACTGGACCGAATACAGCGGGCTGGCGGTGCTCGTCAACACGGTGCTGTTCTCGGCGGCCGCCACCCTGCACGAGCTGAGCCACCTGGCTGCGGCCCGCTCATGGGGCGCGCCGGCCCGGATCAGCTTCAGCACCCGCCTCCACCATCTCGTGATGCAGACCGATGTGACCGCGGTCTGGTCGGTGCCGCGGAAGAAGCGGTACCGGGTGTATCTCAGTGGCTTGTTCTGCGACTTGGCGGTGGTCTGCGTCGCGCTCCTCGTGATCGCCTACGCCGAGCCGCACCCGCTCGTCGGACGACTCCTCGGGGCGCTGGTCGTCACCGTCGTCATAGCCATGGTCCTGCAGGCCCACGTCTACATGCGGACCGACCTCTACTTCGTGTTGCTGGACCTGCTGCGCTGCCGCAACCTGTTCCAGGACGGGTTGGCTCACGCCCGCCACCTGGCGGCCCGGGCCGGGCACGCCGTACTGCCCAGGTGGGTGCCGCCGGCAGGAGAGGACCCGGTGCTCGCCCTGTCGGATCGGGAGCGGTGGGCGGTGCGGTGCTATGCGGTGGCCGTCGTCGTGGGCAGCACCCTGGCACTGGCCAGCTTCGTCCTGTACGGCCTGCCGATCATCTGGTACGGCGTGATGAGCGCTGGGTCGGCAGTGGTGGCGGGCCTCGGCGGCGACGATCTCCTCCGGGCCGCTGACGGCGCGATGCTCCTGCTGGTGGAGGGCACGCTGCAGGGAATCTTCCTGGTGACGCTGTATCGGCGCAGCCGCCTCAGCCGGCGGCCACGGCATCCGGCGACGGACGAGCGCGCAGCCGCCACCACGCGCCGCTGACCAGAGCCACGACGATCCGGCTGATCGCCACGTCGCCGGCAGTGCGCAGGATGCCAAAAGATCGAAGGCCACGCGAGCGCTTCCGTGCGCAAGTACAGTCATGGGGTGCCCGGCGCGCCGCTCAAGCCGATGCTCGCGATGACCGGGCAGCTCCCGGCGGGTGCCGGCTGGGCGTACGAGTTCAAGTGGGACGGCGTCCGCGCGCTCGCCGACATCTCCGGCGGCCGGCAGCACCTGTACGCCCGCTCCGGCGTCGAGATCACCGTCGCGTACCCCGAGCTGGCCACCCTCCGGAAGCAGGTGGGCGACGCGCTGCTCGACGGCGAGGTGGTGCTGCTCGGCGAGCACGGCCAGCCCTCGTTCACCGCCCTGGCGGAGCGGATGCACGTCCGCGACCGGAACAAGGCCGCCCGGCTGGCGGCGAGCATCCCGGTGACGTACATGATCTTCGACCTGCTCCGGCTCGACGGCGAGGACCTGACCGGCTGGTCGTACGCCCGCCGGCGGGAGGCCCTGGACGGCCTGGCGCTCGGCGGCGCCCGGTGGGCGGTGTCGCCGGTCTTCCCCGACGGCCTGGCCACCTACGAGGCGGCGGGCGAGCACGGCCTGGAGGGGGTGATGGCCAAGCGGGTCGACTCGGTCTACCGCCCGGGGGTGCGCTCGCCGGACTGGGTGAAGGTCAAGCTGGAGGTGACCGGCGACTTCGTGGTCGGCGGCTGGCGGCCCGGGGCGCGGAAGATCGGCGGCCTGCTGGTCGGGGTGCCGCGCCCGGACGGGCGGCTCACCTACCGGGGGCGGGTCGGCGGCGGCATCGGCGCGGCCATCGAGCGGGAACTGCTCCGTGAGCTGGAGCCGCTGCGCGCCGGCGGGTCGCCGTTCGCCGACGCCCTGCCGCGCGAGGATGCGCGGGGCGCGATCTGGGTAACACCGAGGGTCGTGGTGGAGGTGAAGTACGGCCAGCGCACCCCGGACGGGCGGTTGCGGTTCCCCCGGGTGCTCCGGCTGCGACCGGACAAGCCCGCCGAGGAGGTCGACGATGCCGGGTGAGCGGTTGAAGGTGGACGTCGAGGGGCGCTCGCTGGAGGTGTCCAACCTGGACAAGATGCTCTATCCCGACGCGGGGTTCACCAAGGGCGAGGTGATCGACTACTACACCCGCATCGCCCCGGTGCTCCTGCCGCACCTGCAAGGCCGGGCGCTGACCCGGATCCGCTTCCCCAACGGGGTCACCGGCGGCTCGTTCTTCGAGAAGAACGCCCCGGCCGCAACCCCCGGCTGGGTACGCACCGAGACGCTGCCCGCGCCCGGGTCGAGCAAGGGCCGGGAGACCATCGACTACGTGGTCGCCGACGACCTGCCCACCCTGGTCTGGCTGGCCAACCTCGCCGCGCTGGAGCTGCACACCCCACAGTGGAAGATCGGTGAGCACCCGGACATGATGGTGGTCGACCTGGATCCGGGGCCGCCGGCGGCGCTGCGCCAGTGCTGCCAGGTGGCGTTGCTGATGCGGGACCGGCTCGCCGAGGACGGCATCGACAGCTACCCGAAGACGTCCGGGAAGAAGGGCATGCAGCTCTGCTGCCCGATCGCCGGCACGCAGGACGCCGAGGACGTGTCCGCCTACGCCAAGCGGATCGCCCAGGAACTGGAACGGGCGCACCCGAAACTGGTCGTGTCGAAGATGGCGAAGAACCTGCGGCCCGGCAAGGTCTTCATCGACTGGAGCCAGAACAACGCGGCCAAGACGACCGTGTCGCCGTACTCGCTGCGGGCCCAGTCGGTGCCGTCCGTGTCCACCCCGCTGACCTGGGACGAGGTCGAGGCGGGCGCGGCCGGGAAGCGGCCGGCCACCAAGCCGTACGTGGCGGGCGAAGTGCTCAAGCGGGTGGAGAAGGACGGCGACCTGCTCGCCCCGCTGCTCGACGGTGGCCCCGAGCTGCCGGTGTGACGGATCCTCAGTGGATCCTCGCCGGCGCGTCAGTGGAATGCCGGTCCGACGCTGGTTGAGTAGGGTGGCCTGAGCCTGCCCGAGGAGTGCGTGATGATCCTGACCGATGCCCTCGTCCGGGAGTCGCCGACCGGTGACCGGCCCACCGAGATGGACCGGCCGCTGCTGACGTATCTCGACGACGCGACCGGTGAGCGGGTCGACCTGACCGCCACGGAGCTGGGCGGCTGGGCGGCGCGGGCCGCCGGGCTGTTGCGCGAGGGCTGCGGGCTGGGCGTCGGCGACCGGGCCGCGGTGCTGCTCCCGGCCCACTGGCAGACCGCCGCCGTGCTGCTGGGCGCCTGGTCGGCCGGGGTGGCGGTGTCGTTCCGCCCCCGGGCGACCGCCGGGCTGCCGCAGCTCGGGCCGGGCGACAACGAGCCGTTCGACGCGGTCTTCGTCAGCGCGAAGCGGCTGGACGACTGGCTGGAGGACGTGCCCGAGGGCCGGCACCGCTACGTCCTCGGGCTCGGGTCCACCCCGTTGGCCGAGGTGCCCCTGGGCTACCTGGACTGGCTCGCCGAGGTGGCCCGGCACACCGACGCGCTGCCCGCGTCCGCCCCGTTGACCAGCGCCGACGCGGCCAGCCCGGACGGCACGAGCTACCGCCAGTGGGGCAGCGTCGCGCGGGCCGTGGCCGAGCGGCTCGACCTGCGGGCCGGCGACCGGCTGCTGGTCGACGTCGCCGAGCACGAGCAGCCGGTGTACTGGCTGCTGGCGCCGCTGTCCGTCGGCGCGTCGGTGGTGCTCTGCGCCAACCTCGACCCGGCGACCCTGGAAGCCCGGATCGCCGCCGAGCAGATCACCCGGGTGCTCTGATGGCCGGGGTCTACACCGAGGCGAGCATGTCGCTGGACGGCTACGTCTCCGGTCCGGGCGAGAGCGGCTTCGACCTGCTCTTCCGCTGGTACGAGAACGGCGACGTCCCCGTGCCGACCGCCAAGCCGGACCTGACGTTCCGCACCTCCCCGGCGAGTGCCGGCCACGTGCGCCGCACCATGGACGAGACCGGTGCCCTGGTCGTCGGCCGGCGACTCTTCGACCTCGTCGGCGGCTGGGACGGCCGGCACCCCCTGGACAAGCCGGTCGTGGTGGTCACCCACCACGTGCCGGACGGCTGGCCCCGGCCGGACGCGCCGTTCACCTTCGTCACCGAGGGCATCGAGGCCGCCGTCGCGCAGGCCCGGGAGCTGGCCGGCGACCGCTGGGTCGGGGTCAACGGCGGCAGCATCGCTCGCCAGTGCCTCGACGCCGGGCTGCTGGACGAGATCCGGGTCAACCTCGTGCCGGTCCTGCTCGGCGGCGGGGTGCCGTTCTTCGACCAGCTCGGGCACCCGCCGGTCGAGCTGACCGGGCCGACCGTCATCGAGGGCGACCAGGTCACCCACCTCTACTACCGGGTCCGCCGGCCGTAGCCACCCGGCAGCCCCGAGCACGGGCCCGTCCGCGCCGGCTCGCCCGCCGGCCCCCAACGCCCCGCCGCCCGCCCCGCGCGTGCTCAGCGGTCGGGACCACATCGCGCCGCTGCGCCGCCCCTGCCCCCGCCGGCTTGGCAATCTTGGACAGTTGTCGTTCCCAGGGAACGGAAACTGTCCAAGATTTGGCCGGAGCTGCTCGGGTTCGTCAGGGGCGGCGGGAGCAGGGCGCGGTGTGGTTGGTCGGCAGGGCGCAACGCGGGCCGCCGGGCAGCGGGCGGTCGCAGAAGACCCAGTGGTGGCGTACGCCCTGCTGGTCCTCGGCCGAGACGGTGACGCCGCCCGGCTCGACGCGGGCGCTGAGCCGGGCCAGCACCCGGGCGGGCCTTGATGACGCGTGTGGGTTGACGGGCCGCGGTAGCGGCTCGTCAACCCCTTTCGTATGCGCGCTTATTGGAAGAGCCTGCCGGGCCTTCTGGAGCGGCCCCGCTTGCTGATCATGGAATCCCTGCGCCTACGGCGCACCATGATTGACTTTGTCTGCCTCTTCAGAGCTTGGAGGATCCTGTCCCTCATCGCATGCCTCTTCTCGCGTATGTCGGATCGGCCATCGCGAATCGCGCCGGGTCGTGGCCCAGCGTGGTGGCGGTGCGGGGCCACGGGCCCGAATCCGTCGCCGGTATCGCAGCCCGCGTACCCGGGGAGGCATCAGTCATTCGTCAGCGTCGGGCCACACCGCTGAGCCGGGGTCCAGGTCCACCACGTCGACCGGAGGGACCTGTGCTCCCCGCGAGGTCTCCCGACGGCTCGACAGGTGACGGGAGTCAGTCGATCGTCGGGAGTTTCGGGCCGAGGACGTCGTCGGCGTCGACGATCGTGTACGCGTACCCCTGCTCCGCCAGGAAGCGCTGGCGGTGGGCGGCGTACTCGGTGTCGATGGTGTCCCGGGAGACGACCGTGTAGAAGTGCGCCTGCCGGCCGTCGGCCTTGGGCCGCAGCACCCGCCCGAGCCGCTGCGCCTCCTCCTGGCGGGAGCCGAACGTGCCGGAGACCTGGATCGCCACCGCCGCCTCGGGCAGGTCGATGGAGAAGTTGCCGACCTTCGAGATGACGAGGGTGCGGATCTCCCCGGAGCGGAACGCGTCGAAGAGCCGCTCCCGTTCCTTGTTGGTGGTCGAGCCCTGCACGATCGGCGCGTCGAGGTATTCGCCGAGCTGGTGCAGCTGCTCGATGTAGCCGCCGATCACCAGCGTCTGCTCGCCCGGGTGCCGGTCGACCAGAGCCTTGACCACGGGGAGCTTCGTGCGGGCGGTCGCCGCCATCCGGTAGCGCTCCTCGGCCTCCGCCGTCGCGTACGACATGCGTTCCGCGTCGGTGAGCGTCACGCGTACCTCGGTGCACTGGGCCGGGGCGATCCAGCCCTGCGACTCGATGTCCTTCCACGGCGCGTCGTACCGCTTCGGGCCGATCAGGCTGAACACGTCGCCCTCCCGGCCGTCCTCGCGGACCAGCGTCGCCGTCAGCCCCAGCCGGCGGCGGGCCTGGAGGTCCGCGGTGAAGCGGAAGATCGGCGCGGGCAGCAGGTGCACCTCGTCGTAGACGACCAGGCCCCAGTCGCGCGCCCCGAACAGGTCCAGGTGGGTGAACGCGCCGCCGCGCCGCGAGGTGAGCACCTGGTACGTGGCGATGGTGACCGGGCGGATCTCCTTGCGCTCGCCCGAGTATTCCCCGATCTCCTCCTCCGTCAGGGAGGTGCGGGCGATCAGCTCGCGCTTCCACTGCCGCCCGGCGACCGTGTTGGTGACCAGGATCAGCGTGGTGGCCTTCGCCTCGGCCATCGCCGCCGCCCCGACCAGCGTCTTGCCCGCGCCGCAGGGGAGCACCACCACGCCCGACCCGCCGGCCCAGAACGCCTCCACGGCCTCCCGCTGGTACGACCGCAGCGTCCACGGCTTGCCGCCGTCCTTGCCGGCCTCGGCCAGCTCGATCGGGTGCGCCTCGCCGTCGACGTAGCCGGCCAGGTCCTCTGCCGGCCAGCCCAGCTTGAGCAGCGCCTGCTTGAGCCGGCCCCGCTCGGACGGGTGCACCGCGATCGTGTCGTCGTCGATCTTCGCGCCGAGCATCCCGGCGAGCTTCTTGCTCTTGGCGACCTCGATCAGCACCACCCGGTCCAGGGCCCGCAGCACCAGCCCGTGCGCCGGGTCGTTGGCGAGCTGGAGCCGGCCGTACCGGTCCATCGTCTCGGCCACGTCGACCAGCAGCGCGTGCGGCACCGGGTATCGCGAGTACTTGATCAGCGCGTCCACCACGGCCTCGGCGTCGTGCCCGGCGGCGCGCGCGTTCCACAACCCGAGCGGGGTCAGCCGGTAGGTGTGCACGTGTTCCGGGGAGCGCTCCAGCTCCGCGAAGGGCGCGATGGCCATCCGGCACGCCTGCGCGTCAGGGTGGTCGATCTCCAGCAGCAGGGTCTTGTCCGACTGCACGATCAGGGGTCCACCGCTCACGCCAGTGCCTCTCCTCCGCCTCGGGTCGCCGGCTGTCCGGGAGGTGACTGACCCGCCCCGGGCCGACCCACCAGTCTTGCACGTAACCGGGTGACGCCAGAAAAATCTGGACACGGGGCGCAACCGGAGCGGTACTCGCAACGTCTAGCAATAGGACACCTGTCACGGGAGGCGCCATGAAACACGTCCGGATCACCACCCGGCTCGTCGCCCTGGCAGTGGCCACGCTGGTCGGCGCCGGTGCGTGCGCGTTCGAGCCGCGGGCCGACGGAGGTGGGGGCGGGGGTCCCGTCCCGGTCGGTGCCACGGAGCAGCTAACGGGGGCGAGCGGTGCGCCCGGGCCGGACCAGCGGGCCGGCACGGCGACGGCGAAGCCGGCGGTGAAGCCCGCGCCGAACCGTCCGAGGCCGACCCGGCCCGCGCCGAAGCCCACCACGTCGCCGTCGGCCGCCGGCTGCCCGCAGGGGGAGCACCAGCGCGCGGTGGAGGCGTACCTCGCCCGGCTGGGCGGTTTCGGGACGCTGACCGTGGACGGCCGCCAGTCCGTCGCCGACTGCGCCGCGATCAAGAAGTTCCAGAAGCGGTACGACATCCGCCCCGCCCACGGCCGCGCGGGGCCCACCACCCACGACGTGGCGAAGCGGCTCGCCACCACCGACACGGCGCGCTGCAAGGCCGGCTCGGGCACCACCTTCTGCATCGACCTGACCCGGCAGACGACCTGGGTGATGCGCAACGGCAAGGTGCTCGTGAAGCCGACGGTCACCCGGACGGGGATGCCCGGCTACCGCACCCCGGCCGGCACCTTCAAGATCAACTATCGCAACATCAAGGAGTGGTCCGACCCGTACGAGGTCTGGCTCCCGTACTGGCAGCACTTCACCCAGGGAATGGGCTTCCACGAGACCACGACCTACCTGCACAACAAGGCGATCGGCTCGCACGGCTGCGTCAACCTGCTGCACGCCGACGCGGTCCGGTACTGGGAGCTGGGCAAGGTCGGCAGCCGGGTGGTGCTGGTCGGGCGGCGCCCCGGCACCTGAGCCGCCGCCCCGGGGTCCCGGCCCGTCCGCGGCGCACATGTCGTCCGATCGGGGTTTTATCCCCTGTCACTCCGGTCACCCGAGTGACACGCTGGAATGCCAGGCGTCGGACCGACGGGGAGGCTGGAGATGACGGTCGACCGGGAAGCGAGACCGGAGCACAGTGCCGAGCGCGACCGGTCGCCGGACGAGGGGGTCTCCACCGTCACCGTCGTCGCGTACGTGACCGCCGCGGCGGTGCTCCTCGGCTGGTTCCTCTTCGGCTGGCTGGTGCTCGAACAGGGCTTCGTCGACTCGGTCGGCGAGTCGGCCGGCGCCGGATTCGCGCTGCTGCTGGTCGTCTCCGTCGTCGGGACGGTACGCCGCAGCCGGCGCTGACCCGGCCCGAGGTCGCCGGCCCTGCCGGAGGAACGACCGGTGGAGGACGGGCGCGGCGCTCAGTCCTCCAGCACCGCCGCCGTGATCCGGTGCAGGGCGAAGGTGTGCAGCATCTCCGTCCGCTCGTCCTCGGCGCGCAGGTAACCCGCGCCGATCGAGACCGGCCGGACCAGCCGGGACGCGTTCGCCCCGTGCGCGTCGACGTACCCGACCCAGACCAGCGCCTTGTCCCGCACCGCCTGCTGGAGCACGGCGAGGGCGTCGCTGTGGGTGTGCGCCGGCACCGGCCCGGTACGCGCCGCACCGCCCCGGACCACCGCCGGCGCGCGCCGCGCCGCCCGGGCCGCCGCGTCGCCGCGCCGGATCTGCTCCACCACGCCCAGCAGGCGGGGCATGGACAGCTTCGGCGCGGTCAGCGGGTCGAGGGTCCGGGTCGCCACCGACACCCGGGCCGGGGCCCGGCGGGTCTTCGGGCGGGACAGCACCGCCGCCCCGCTCGCGTCCTCCGGCACCGGGGCGTACCCGGCCTCGCGCAGGGCCGTGAGCATCCGGCCCACCTGGTACGGGGTCGACAGCACCGTCGGCGCGAGCCGGCGCAGGGCCAGCGACTCCAGCCGCCGGTCGGCGAGCACCTCGGTCAGCAGCGCCTCGTCGTCGCTGCGCACGTACGCCCCGGCGGAGCCGACCCGCAGCCCGCCGTGCTTGCGGGCCACGTCGTCCACCAGGTACGTCAGCCCCTGCGGTACGGGGGTGCGGGACCGGCGCCGGAACAGGGCGTGCAGGTCGTCGGCCGAGTAGCCGGCGTCCAGGGCCCGGCGCACGCTGGCCGGGGTGACCCGGTGCACGCTGGCGCCCCCGGCCGACTCGTGCTCGGCCACCACCTCCAGCTCGGCGGCGAGGGCCGGGTCGGGCGGGCCGGGCACCACGACGGTCAGGTCGGCCTGCACCAGGAAGTGGTCGACCGGGGCGGGCAGCAACGCGTCCAGCGCGCGCACCGCGCCGGTCCCGTCGCCGTCCTCGGCGTCCGCGCGCAGCCCGAGCGGGTCGTCCCCGCCCCGCTCGTCGACGGCGGTGACGTCGGCGAGCAGCAGCCGCCCGTACGAGGTGAGCGCCCCCAGCCCGGTCACGCCCAGCGTCGCCGCCTCGGTCAGCACCTCGCGGTGCGCGGCCTCCCGCCCCCGGCTGCGCCGCGGCGCCCGCCAGTCGAGCAGCGACTGCACCTCCTCGGGGGTGGGCGCGGTGGCGGGCTCCAGGTTGGCGAGCACCCCGAGGACCGCGCGTCGGGCGGCCGGCGCCCCGGCCCGTTCCGCCTCGGCCGAGAGCACGGTGATCGGCCGGTCCCGATCGTCGCGCTGCCCGATCAGCCCGACCTGCCGGGTCATCGTCAGCCAGGCCCGGCCGATCTGCTCCCAGCGCTGCGCCAGCGTGCCGGCCCGCCACACCTCGTACCCGGCGGTGGGCAGCACCTGCTGGTCGGCCCCGTAGCGGGTGGTGGTGGCCCCGGGCAGGTCCACCTCGCCGATCAGCCCCGCCGCGTACGCCGCCTCCAGCAGCAGGGCGGCCGTCGGCTCGTCCACCCCGACCGCGCGGGCCAGCCGGCGCAGGTCGCGCACGCCCAGGCCGCCGGAGCGCAGCACGGGCGCCGGCTCGGCGGCGAGCTGCTCCAGCAGCGCCTCGGTGTGCCGTACCGCCTCCATGGTCTGCCCGGCTCCGGCGGAGTCGGCGGCCTTCGGCTCGCGCGGCGGCGTGGCCACCGGCGGCGGGCTGGTCCGCAGCGGGCCGAGCGGGCCGCTGTCCCGGCGCAGCAGCAGGCCGACCTCCCGGGGCAGCTCGACGGTGCCGGTGGCGCTGGCCTTGCTTGGGCCGGAGACCAGCACCAGCAGGTGGTGGTCGACCAGCCAGCGCACCGGCGAGCCGGTCGGCGCGCCGCCGTTGGTCGGGTCCGGGGGCAGGTCGTCCTCCGCGCCGACCGGCGGCGCCTGCAACGCGCCCGCCGGCACGCTGCCCACCGGCGGGCCGACGGCCAGCCGCTCCAGGATGGCCCGGGCCGAGGGTGGCGCGGCCAGCAGCGTCCGCCGCAGCTTCGCCGGGTCCGTGCAGAGCGCCGCCGACCGCGGGTCCAGCTCCGCCGCCGGCCGGCCCAGCCCCGCCGGGTACGGGGAGACCTCGTCGACGCTCGCCACCACGCGCAGGGCGCTCTCGGGGCCGTGCAGCAGGAAGAGCGCCCGCAGCCGGTTCACGGCGGCGCGGACGGAGGTGGGGGCGGGCGGGTGCGGCCCGGCGGTGGCCATGGCGAGCACCGAGGCGGTGGAGGTGGTGCCCTCGGCCGGGTCCCGGGTGAGCCGGGCGGCGTCCAGGATCTGCAGGGTGAACTGGTCGAGCCCGTCGAGCGCGCGGGCCACCGAGACCCGGGACTGGGCCCGGATGGCGAGCGCGGAGACGTCGGCGGGCACGGGCACCACGAGGTCCGGCCGCAGTTGGAGGAGGGCGGCGAGCGACTCGTCGGGCAGCGACCGCAGGTGGTCGGCGAGTGAGGTGGTCATCGTCGTTCCACGCTAGCCCGGCAGGGGGTCTTCCCGCCCCTCGGACGTCCGGCTGACCCGTGCGGACGGGCGGGTAGGTTTCTCCGCATGCCCGCACTGACGGTCGGCTTCGACCTCGACATGACCCTGGTCGACTCGCGCCCCGGCATCGCCGCCGCCTACCGGGCGCTGACCGCCCGGACGGGCGTGCACGTGGACGCTGAGGCCGCCGTGTCCCGGCTCGGCCCGCCGCTGCGTACCGAGATCGCCCGCTGGTTTCCGCCGGAGCAGGTCGACGCGGCCGTCCGCACGTACCGCGAGCTCTATCCGGCGTACGCGATCACGCCCACCGTCCCGCTGCCCGGCGCCCGCGAGGCGGTCGACGCGATCCGCGCCCGCGGCGGCCGGGTGCTGGTGGTCACCTCCAAGCTGGGCCGCCTGGCCCGGCTGCACCTCGACCACCTCGGGCTGACGGTCGACGAGCTGGCCGGCGACCTGTTCGCCGAGGAGAAGGCGACCGCGCTGCGCGAGCACGGCGCCACGCACTACGTCGGCGACCACGTGGCCGACATGGTGGCCGCGCGGGCGGCGGGCGTGCCCGGCATCGCCGTCGCGACCGGCCCGTGTTCGGCCGACGAACTCCGCGCCGCCGGGGCGGAGGCGGTGCTGGATGATCTCACCGGATTCCCGGCGGCGCTGGACGGGATGATCCGGCTAGCCTTGGGGCAGTAGACGTCTCAAGCGAAGCAGGGGTTCTCAGGTGCCGACGGGTCGAGTGAAGTGGTTTGACGCGGCCAAGGGATACGGGTTTGTCACCAGCGACGAGGGTGGCGACGTGTTCCTTCCCAAGACCGCGCTGCCGGCGGGTGTCACCGACCTCAAGGGCGGTCAGCGGGTCGACTTCAGCGTGGTGGACAGCCGCCGGGGCGCGCAGGCGATGGGGGTCAAGTTGCTCGACGCCCCGCCGTCGGTGGCGGAGCTGCGCCGCCGGCCGGCCGAGGAGCTGCACGGCCTCGTCGAGGACATGATCAAGGTGCTGGAGGCGAAGGTGCAGCCGGACCTGCGCCGGGGCCGCTTCCCCGACCGCAAGGCCGCGCAGAAGATCGCTCAGCTGGTCCACGCCGTCGCGCGCGAGCTGGAGGTCTGAGGCATCAGCCCGGCGGCGGCGGCCCGACCGAGCAGCGCCTCCACGGCGGCGAACCCGGCGTCCCCCAGGTCGGCGGTGAACTCGTTGACGTAGAGGCCGATGTGCCGGTCCACCACGTCGGGCTCCATCTCCTGCGCGTGCGCCAGCACGTAGTCGCGGCTCGCCGCCGGGTCGGCCCAGGCCCGGCGGACCGACTCACGGATCCACCCGGCGGCGGCCTCCGGGTCCACCGCGCCGCGCCGGGCCAGGATGGCGCCGAGGGGGATGGGCAGGCCGGTGTCGGCCTCCCACCACTCGCCCAGGTCCACCAGGGCGGTCAGGCCGTGCCGCGGGTAGGTGAACCGGGCCTCGTGGATGACCAGGCCGGCGTCGTACCGGCCGGCGGCCACGCCCGGCATGATCTCGTGGAACGGCACCACCTCGATCCGCGCCGGCGGCCGGTCCGCCGCCCAGAGCCGGAAGAGCAGGTACGCCGTCGTCCGGTCACCGGGCACCGCCACGGTCGCGCCGGTCAGGTCGGCTCGGTCGGCGAGGTCGGCGTGCCCCGCGCGGTCGGCGTGCCCCGCGCTGCCCGGGCGGTCGGGTCGGCCGGCGCCGTCGCCCCTGGTCAGCACCAGCGGGCCGCAGCCACGGCCGAGCGCCCCGCCGCAGGGCAGCAGGTGGTAGTCCTCCAACAGCCACGGCAGCGCGGCGTAGCTCACCTTCACCAGGTCGAACGCGCCCCGCTCGGCAGCCGTGTTGGTCACGTCGACGTCGGCGTACGTCACCTCCACCGGTGGCGCGTCGGGCACGAGGCCGTGCACCAGGGCGTGGAAGACGAACGTGTCGTTGGGGCAGGGCGAGATCGCCAGCGAGAGCGCCACGCCCCCACGGTATCCCCGCCCGCAGCGGGCCGGCTCCGCCCGGTCCCCGCGACTGTGACCTGCCCCGCGACGTGGAGCCGTCCGCGACCGGACCGGGACACACCTACGGTGCCGAGCCGCGTTCCGCTGGCCTCACGGCCCACGGCCCACGGCCCACGGCCCACGGCCCACGGCCCACGGCCCACGGCCCACGGCCCACGGCCCACGGCCCGCGGCCCGCGGCCCGCGGTGCGCGGTGCGCGGTGCGCGGTGCGCGGCCCGCGGTGCGCGGTGCGCGGTGCGCGGTGCGCGGTGCCGAGCTGTATCCCGCTGGCGTCAGCCACGGGCCACAGGCACACGAGGCACGGTGCCGAGCCGGCCCCGTCGGTGGCGTCACCACGCCCGTTCGGCCCTGTCGAGCTGCCCTCACAGATGGGGCACGCCCCCGGCCAGGAGCGCTGGGCCGGTGCGCACCGGTGGTCTCATAGGCGGGGCAGCTCGACAGCGACTGTGCGGTGACTGGGTTGTGGCTCTGGCTGTGGCTGTGAACGGCGACCGGCTGCGCCACCGGATCGGCTGCGGCTGTGGTTGTGGCTGCGCCGGGCCGGGCGCGCTGCGGGCAGACCGGCGCCAGTTCGGCTCGGGCCACGCTGCGGGTCGACGGGCGGCAACTCGGCTCGGGCCACGCTGGTCCGCCCAAGAGCATCCGGCTGCACACAACCATGTCGGTAATCCACAGGCTTTTCCACAGGTGGGCGGCTGTTGTTGAAAGTCGGCCCACTCCATGGCGACGATCGAGGTGTGACGGAGCGGAGCGGGCCGATCGACGTGGGGGCGGCGCTGCGCGCACTGCGGCGCCAGGCGGACCTGAGCCAGCGGGAACTGGCACGGCGGTCGGGCGTGCCCAAGAGCACCGTGGCGCGGATCGAATCCGATCCGGGAGCCGATCCGAGGTTGCGGACGGTGGAGCGGTTGGTCCGGGCCGCCGGCGGGGAACTGGTGGTCGGTGTCCGAGACGCCGGGCTCGACATGGCAGACGCCTTCCCAGATGGCATCGCAAGAACCAGCACAAACGGCATCGCGAACGGCAGCACAAACGGCATCGCGAACGGTCCTCCGACCGGCGCTCGGGATGGTGCTCCGGATGGCATTTCGGACTTCGTCGGTGTTGGCGTCGGTGTCGGCGATCGCAACGGCAACGGCAACGGTGGAACGCCGTCCTCGGTCGGGCCGGGCGCTCTCGCGGTGCCGCCGGCCATCCCGCACGACGGACGACGCGACGAGGGCGGTCGCCGCTATCCCGCGCACCTCGACGTCCGGGAGGTCCGCACGCTGAAGGACTGGCCGGGCGCGTGGTGGGGGCACTGGTACGTACCGCCGGAGCAGTGGCCGGTGCGGGTGCCCGAGCGGACGTACGACCTCGACCGCGGGCGGCGCGACGAGCGACGGGTACGGGAGCGGCTTCGCGCCGCCGTGGAGTTTCGCCGGGTGACCGAGGACGTGCCGGACGGGTGTTGGCGATTCGTGGCCGAACTGCCCGGTGGCGGGCCGGTCGGCGAGTTGCGGGCGCACGAGCGGAGCGAGGATCTGTTGCTGGGTGAGGACGGCGGCGGCCGGCGGGAGATGGTGCTGGACGGCGTGGTGGTGGCACCGCAGCTGCGCTTCCTGGGCATCGGCCGCCGGCTGCTCCAGCTCCTCGCGGAGACGATGGACAGGATCGGTATCCGCACCGTGCTGGCGACCGCCGGGGCCGGCGGGAGCGACTTCCTGCTCGCCTGCGGCTACGAACTGGAGGCGTACCGACCGTGGTCGCTGCGGCTCGACCGTCGGCCGGCGGTCGCGGGCTGACGGTCCGGCCGTGCGGGCAGGCAAGCGGGAAGGCAGGCCGGGCAGGCCAGACGGGTCAGGTCAGGGCCGCGGCGGCGGTGGTCAGGGCGGTCAGCGCCTCGCGCATGCGCCACGCGTCGCGGTCGCGGGGGCCGATCGGGTTGGAGACGGTACGCAGCTCGACGAACGGGAGGCCCGCCTGGGCGGCGGCGACGCCCACCCCGTACCCCTCCATGGCCTCGGCGACCGCGTCCGGGTGCCGCCGGCGTAGCGCGTCGGTGCTGGCGGCGGTGCCGGTGACCGTGCTGACGGTCAGCACCGGGCCGGCGGTGGCCGTCGGAAGCGCGGCCCGCAGCCGGGCGAGCAGGCCCGGGTCGGCGGCGAGCGCGGTGGCGCCGCCCAGCCAGTCCGGGGGCATGCCCAGCTCGTCCACGGGGATGAAGCCGGCCGGCGACTCGGCGCCGAGGTCGGCGGCCACGGACAGGGTGCCCAACACCGTGGCGCCCACCTCCACCCGGCCGGCGAAGCCCCCCGCCACACCCGCGCTGACCACGCCGCCGTAGGGCCGGCCGGCGGCCTCGGCGAGCACCAGCAGCCGGGTCGTGGTGGCGGCGGCGACGGCCGGCCCGACCCCCACCGGCAGCACCGTGGTCGTCTGGTCGGCGAGGCCGGCGCGGATCGCCTCGGCCTCGGCGGGGACCGCCGTGACCACCAGCAGGCCGGTCACGAGAGCGGCCCCTGCGGCTCCCGGCGGGTCTCGTCGTCCGTCCCGCCCGGCCCGCCGACGGCCGACGAGGGCCGGTAGATGTGGTAGCCCGGCGGTGCCAGGCCGGGGTCGTCCAGCGGAGAGCCGCCCTGCGCCGGGGCGGGGGAGGTGGGCGTGGGGTCGTGCCGGCGCCCGGCCTCCGGGTCGGGGGAACCCGCACCGTCGGTGCCCGGGGCGCCCGGGGCATCGGGGTCGGTTTCGTCGGTCCCGTCGGTTCCGTCGGTCAGCTCGTCGTCGCCGAGCGGCCGGCCGAGCAGGCGCTCCGCGCGCAGCCGGCCGGCCACCACCAGGCCCCGGGCGGCGGCCACGGTGCCGACGGCGGCGACGACGGCGATCCCGATCCGGCCGTCGAAGGGTACGAGCCCCAGGCCGCCCCCGGCGACGAAGGCGAGCATCAGCACCGTCTCCGAGTGGGCGAAGGAGCTGGCCCGCAGCCGCTCCGGGATGCGTTCCTGGATCGAGGCGTCCACGGCGAGCTTGGCGATGCCGCTGTTCAGCGCGGCGACTAGGCAGAGCAGGGCGACCATGGGCAGCGAGAACTTCAACGCGGCGAGGATCGCCACCCCGGCGACGACGACCATGCCGCTGGACTGGATCGCGGCGGGCCGGTGGATGCGCAGCCGGGTGCCGACCGCGGTGGCCAGGAAGGTGCCCACGGCGAGCGCCGCGCCGACCAGGCCCAGCGCCGCCTCGTCGCCGAGGTCCCGACCGAAGGCCACGGTGGTCAGGTCGCCCGCCTTGATCGCGAAGGCCAGGAAGAGCAGCAGGAAGCCGTAGACCGCGCGCAGCGTCGCGGCGCCGATCAGGGTGGCGATCACGAGTCGGCCCGCCGGCCGCCCCCGGCCCAGCGGGCGGTCCCCGGTGCGGCGACCCAGCGCCCGCAGCGGCCGGGGCACCCGCTCCGGCGGCTCCGAGTCGGCCTTCGGGGGCAGCCGGAGGGAGATCACCATGCCGACCAGGAAGATGACCGAGGCCACCCGGAGCGGCCACTGCGGCCCGAACCAGAAGGCGGCCAGCCCGATCGGGGCGACCAGCGCGCCGGCCACCGTGCCGTAGACGCTGGCCCGGGCGCCCACCTGGGACAGCCCGAGCCCCTCGGGGAGCAGCCGGGGTACGGCCGCCGAGCGGGCCACCCCGTACGCGCGGGAGAGCGCCAGCACGCCGAAGGCCGCCGGGTAGAGGCCGAAGCCGTGGATGTAGTCGGAGATCAGCCAGGCCAGGAAGGCCCGGCCGAGCATGGTGGCGGCCAGCGCGTACCGCCGGCCGTGCCGGAAGTGGTCGAGCAGCGGGCCCACCACCGGGGCGAGCATGGCGAACGGCACCATGGTCACCAGCAGGTAGAGGGCGACCTTGCTGCGCGCCTCGCCGAGCGGGACGTTGAAGAAGATCGTCCCGGCGAGGCCGATGGCGATCAGCGTGTCCCCGGCGCAGGAGACCGCGTGCAGGTCGAAGAGGCGGACCATGCCGACCTCGTCCCCGGCGCCCCGGGCGCGGGCCCGGCCGGCCCGGCGGGTCATCCAGCGCCCACCGCTGACCGAGCCCCGGAACAGCAGGCGGACGGCCTTGATGCCGGTGCCGACGGTCTGCCCGAGCACGGACCGCCCGGAGCGGGAGAACAGCGGCATGCCCACCATCCTTGCCCATCCGGTCCGCGTACGCCGCACCACTGCGCCAGAACGTCCTCGGCGGGTGCCTGTCGGTCGGCCGTACGCATGGGGAACAATGGTCGGGTGACCAGGCCCGCCTCCGCCCGCGCCGCTCGTCTCGACCAGGTCTGCGCCGCCGCCGTCGAGGTGGCGCGCGACGCCATCACCGAGGTCGACGCCTCGGACATCGGCGACCACCTGCAGGCTGTCGCGGAGGGCGACCGGCTCGTCACCCACTACTTCGAGTGCCGGCTCGCCGGCTACCGCGGCTGGCGGTGGGCCGTCACCGTCACCCGGGTGCCCCGCAGCCGACACGTCACCGTCTGCGAGACGGTGCTGCTTCCCGGCGCGGACGCGATGCTCGCGCCCGGCTGGCTGCCGTGGCAGGAGCGGCTCAAGCCGGGTGACCTCGGTCCCGGCGACCTGCTGCCCACGCCGGCGGACGACGAGCGGCTCCAGCCCGGCTACGTGCTCTCCGACGACCCGGCGGTCGAGGAGACCGCCTGGGAGCTGGGGCTCGGCCGGGCCCGGGTGCTCTCCCGGGAGGGGCGCAGCGAGGCCGCCCAGCGCTGGTACGACGGCGACCACGGCCCCTCCGCCGCGATCTCGGTCGCCGCTCCCGCCGCCGCCCGCTGCGGGACCTGCGGCTTCTACCTGCCGCTCGCCGGCGCCCTGCGGCAGTCCTTCGGCGCCTGCGGCAACTTCTACGCCCCCGACGACGGCCGGGTGGTCAGCGCCGACCACGGCTGCGGCGCGCACTCGGAGACCCTGATCGAGGCCGCCGACACCCCGGTCGACGAGATGCCGACGGTCTACGACGACAGCGCGGTGGAGCCCGTGTCGGTCAGCCGGGCTCCGGGCTCGGTGGAGGCCGCGGAGCCGGCGGAACCGTACGGCCACCCCTGACGGGACCGGCCGCGGCGCCGGGCCGGCGGATCGGCGTCGGCGCAGGTCAGCGGCCGGCGCGGCGGCGGCGTCGGTTGGCGTCGTGCCGCATCATCACGGCGAGACCGGGGAAACCCCACAGGAAACCGGCCAGGCAGATCCACAACCAGTCCTGGTGACCGTGCGCGGTCAGCCAGTCGCGGAAGAAGACGAGTAACGCCAACCCGGCGAGCGCCCAGGCCGCCATCCCGGCGAGGGCGAACGGAACCATCGGCGGGTCGAGCGGCTCGGGTCGCGGCGGCTGCTCCTTCGGCACGCGGCAAGCGTACGCGATCAACTTTCGCTGCTGGCCCGTGATCTGCGACGATGCGGCGCGACAACGGAAGATCACCTGCGAGGACCTGATGGCAGTAGCTCCACCCGACAACGGCACACCACCCGATCCGGCTCACCCGCGTAACGGTTTCGACCGGTTCTTCGAGATCTCCGCCCGTGGCTCGACGATGAGCCGCGAGGTGCGCGGTGGCCTGGCGACCTTCTTCACGATGGCGTACATCGTGGTGCTCAACCCGCTCATCATCGGTGGTGCCGTCGACGGCGACGGCCAGAAGCTCCCCATCCCCGCCCTCGCGGCGGCCACCGCCCTGGTCGCCGGCCTGATGACGATCCTGATGGGCGTCGTCGGCCGGTTCCCGATCGCGCTCGCCGCCGGTCTCGGCGTCAACGCGCTGGTCGCGTACGAGATCGCCCCGGAGATGACCTGGGCGGACGCGATGGGCCTCGTGGTGATCGAGGGTGTGATCATCGCGGTGCTGGTGCTGACCGGCCTGCGTACGGCGGTGTTCCGCTCGGTGCCGACGCAGATGAAGACGGCGATCGGCGTCGGCATCGGCCTCTTCCTGACCATCATCGGGCTGGTCGACGCCGGCTTCGTCCGCCGCGTCCCGGACTCGGCGAACACCACCGTCCCCGTCGGCCTGGGCTTCGACGGCACCCTCGGCAGCTGGCCGATGCTGGTCTTCGTGGTGGGCCTGCTGTTGACCGTGGTGCTGCTGGTACGCCGGGTCAAGGGCGCGATCCTGATCGGCATCCTCGGCTCCACCGTGCTGGCGGTCGTCGTCGAGGCGGTGGCGAACATCGGGCCGTCCTTCGTCGACGGCAAGCCGAACCCGAAGGGTTGGGCGCTGAACGTCCCCGAGCTGCCGCAGACCTGGCTGGACGTGCCGGACCTGTCGCTGCTCGGCAACTTCAACGTGTTCGACTCGTGGAGCCGGGCCGGCTGGCTCGTCGTCCTCATGTTCGTGTTCACCCTGCTGATCACGGACTTCTTCGACACCATGGGCACGATGGTCGCGGTCGGGCAGGAGGGGAGCATGCTCGACGAGCGGGGCACCCCGCCGCGGGCCAAGGAGATCCTGCTGGTCGACTCGATCGCGGCGGCGGCCGGCGGTGCGGCGAGCACGTCGAGCAACACGTCGTACATCGAGAGCGCCGCCGGTGTGGCGGAGGGCGCCCGTACCGGCGCGGCCAACCTGGTCACCGGCGGCCTGTTCCTGCTGGCGATGTTCCTGGCGCCGCTGGTCGTGGTGGTGCCGTTCGAGGCGGCCTCCACCGCGCTGGTGGTGGTCGGCTTCCTGATGATGACCGCGGTGCGGACGATCGACTGGTCCGACTACGAGATCGCCATCCCGGCGTTCCTCACGATCGTCCTGATGCCCTTCACGTACTCGATCTCCAATGGCATCGGCGCCGGCCTGATCACGTACGTGGTGGTGAAGCTCGCCAAGGGCAAGGCCCGGGAGATCCACCCCCTGCTGTACGGGGTGGCCGCCCTCTTCGTGCTGTACTTCCTGCGCGGGCCGATCGAGTCCCTGGTGCTCTGACCACCCTCCGCTCCGGGCCGGTGACCGAATCGGGTAGCCGGCCCGGAGCAGGGCAAACTTCTCGTGAGCATGGTCATATCGCAGCTCATTAGCAAGGCTCATTAGTTAAGCTAACTATCGTGACGGAGCGGACGGTGACGGCGAAACGCGTGCCACCGGCGCAGCTCGCACCACAGCTGCGTGATGCGATCACCCGACTCAACCGACGGGTCCGCCAGGCCCGGCCGGTCGGCGACCTCACGGTCACCCAGCTCTCCGCGCTCACCAGCCTCCGGCTGGCGGGCGCGTTGACGCCCCGGGAACTGGCCGACGTCGAACGGGTGCAGCCGCCGACGATGACCAAGATCGTCGCGAAGTTGGAGGAGCGTGGCCTCGTGCAGCGCACCCCCCATCCGACCGACGGACGGCAGGTCATCCTCGCGGCGACAGAGGGGGGACGGGCGGTGCTCGACCAGTTCGAGCGCGTCCGCGACGAGTGGCTGGCCCACCGGCTGGCCGAGCTGACCGAAGCAGAACGGGACACCCTGCGGCAGGCCGCCGAGATCCTTCAGCAGCTCGCCCGCGCCTGACCCGCGCGCCTCGCACCACCGCGCCGTCCGCTGTCGATGACGCGTACGACCGCGAGGAGGCGCACAAAGAGTGCAGGCGAAGCTGAGCACGATGTTCCAGTCCCTACAGGTCCGCAACTACCGGCTCTTCGCATCCGGGCAACTGATCAAGCTGATCGGTGTCTGGATGATGTTCATCGCCCAGGACTGGCTCGTCCTCGAGCTCTCCGACAACTCCGCCACCGCACTCGGCGTGGTCACCGCCCTCCAGTTCGCTCCCGTCCTGCTGCTCACCCTGCTCTCCGGGCGGCTCGCCGACCGCTACGACAAGCGGATGCTGCTCTTCGTCGCCAACGCGTTCTGGACCGTGCTGGCGCTCGCGATGAGCCTGCTGGTGATCACCGGCCTCGTTCAGCTCTGGCACGTCTTCGCGTTCGCGGCCCTGCTCGGCGTCGCCAACGCCGTGGAGACCCCCGTTCGGCAGGCGTTCGTCTCGGAACTGGTCGGCACGTCGCTGCTGCCGAACGCGCTCTCGCTGAACGCGGCCGTGTTCAACTCCGCCCGGATCGTCGGGCCGGCCGTCGCCGGCCTGGCCATCGCCGCGTTCGACGTGGGGCCGGTCTTCCTGTTCACCGCGCTCAGCTCGATCGCCCCGCTGGTCAACGTCGTCCGGATGCGCCCGGCCGAGCTGCACCGGGAGGCGCTGCCGCCGCGCGACGAGCGAGCCTCGGCCAAGGTCGTCGACGGCCTGCGCTACGTCTGGCGCCGCCCCGACCTGCTGCTGCCGATGGCGGTGATGTCGGTGATCGGCATGTCGCTGTTCAACTTCCAGCTCACCCTGGCCGCGCTCGCCAAGACCGTGTTCCAGACCGGGGCGGCCTCGTTCGGGCTGTTCAGCACCGCGCTGGCGGTCGGCGCGCTGGTCGGGGCGCTGGCCGGCACCGGGCGGCGCAGCCGCCCGTCGGTCTGGGTGGTGCTCGGCGCCGCGGTCGGCTGCGCCAGCTTCGGCACGCTGGTCGGGCTCGCGTCGGCGTACTGGATGGTGGTGGCGCTCCTGCTGCCCACCGGGTTCTTCATGGTGTTCTTCGCCCAGGCCGCCAACCAGCGGGTCCAGCTCGGCACGGACGCCGCCTTCCGGGGCCGGGTGATGGCCCTGTGGGTGCTGGTGTTCCTCGGCACCAATCCGGTCGGCGCGCCGCTGATCGGCTGGGCGGCGGAGACCTACGGCGCGGGCGCCAGCATCTGGATCGGCGGGCTCATCTCGCTGGCCACCGCCCTGATCGCGCTCACCTGGCAGCTCCGCCGCGCCGGCGCCCGGCTGCGCTTCCGCATCCTGCCGATGCCGCGCTTCTACGTCACCTCCACCGACTGCTGACCGCCCTCGCCGCCCGGGGTGGGACGATCCGTCCCATCCTACGGATGGCGTGGATGCGGCCAATCCGGTGGCGGCCCGGGGGGATCGGGCTTAGCGTCGATGCGTGGAGGTCGGACGCGGGGTGCTGCTGGTCCTGGCCTTCGTGGGCGTGGCCAGCCTGCCGGCGGTGATCGCCGCGGTCTTCTGCGCCGACGAGATCATCGACCGGGTCGCCTGCGGGTGGGCCGAGTGGCGTGAGCGCCAGCGGGAGCGGCGCACCATCGCCCGGCTGGACCGGGCCGTCGAGGCCGACGCGCTGACCCGCGACATCGACCTCACCGACTTCGACCGGCCCGACCGGCGCCCGCTGGAACAACTCGCCGCCGACCTGCGCCGCCTGCGCGGCCAGGGCGCCAGCACCGACGGCCGACAGCCGGTCTGGCACGGCACGGTGCTCCGGGCGTACGACGACCGGCTCCGGCTGGCCTGCCGGGCGCTCGGCATCACCGAGCACCTGACCGAGCTGGAGGGCGTCGACCTGGAGCTGGAGCGGGTCCGGGTGGAGGGCCTCCTGCACGCCGCCGGGCTGACCCTGCCCGCCGCCCGGGCCGGTCACCGGCAGCGCCACCACTGAGCGGCGGGCCGGCGTGAGGCTCTTCGTCGCGGTCTACCCGCCGCCGGAGGCGCTCGCGCACCTCGGCGCGCAGGTCGCCCGGTTGCGGGTCGGCGCGGCGGCCGCCTCCGGGATCAACGTCCGGCTCGCCGACCCGGCCACCGCTCACGTCACCCTCGCCTTCCTCGGCGACGTCGAGGCGGACCGGCTGGTCGACGTGGCGAGCGCGCTGGGGCTGGCCGCCGAGTGGTCCCGGGAGGGCCGTTCCGCCGCGCCCCGGCTCCGGTTCGCCGGCGGCGGGCGTTTCGGGCGGGGCCGGTTCACGGTGCTCTGGGCCGACCTGCGGGGCGAGGTGGAGCAGCTCCAGATGCTGGCCCGGCTGATCCGCTCCCGCCTGCGGCACGCCCGCCTGCCGCACGACGAGAAGCCGTTCCGCCCGCACCTGACGGTCGCCCGACCCGGTGACCGGGTGCCCGACGTCGACGTGGCGGCGGACCTGGCGACCCTGGACGGCTACGAGGGCCCGGCGTGGCCGGCCGCCGAGATGGTGCTGATGCGCAGCCACCCCGGCCCCCGCCCCACCTACGACCGCCTGGCCGCCTGGCCCATCTGACCGCCCGGCCGCGCCAGCCGATGGCCGGCCTGCCCCGTCTGACCCGACCACGCCAGCCATTGGCCGCCGGTGCCCAGGTGACCACCCGGCCACGTCAGCCCGGGTGGGCACCGCCGGCCCCGGCGGCGCCCACCCGTGAAGCCGGCGGTCGCCTGCCGCCGGCTCCGCCGTAACGCGTGGCTACCAGGCCCAGGCCTCCGGGCCGGGGCCGCCGTTGCCGACGGGCGGGAAGAGCTGGTCGAGCCGGGCGAAGGCGTCCTCGTCGAGGGTGACCGCCAGGGCGCCCAGGGAGCGGTCGAGCTGGTCGGCGGTGCGCGGCCCGATGATCGGGGCGGTCACCCCCGGCCGGGACAGCAGCCAGCCGAGCGCCACGTCCGCCGGGTCGTGCCCCAGCTCGCCGCAGAGCTTCTCGTACGCCTCGATGGTCGGCCGGTGCTCGGCGAGCGCGTCGGCGGAGCGGCCGCTGGTGCCGCGCGCGGCCCCGCCCTCGGCCATCTTCCGCAGCACCCCCGCGAGCAGCCCGCCGTGCAGCGGCGACCACGGGATGATGCCGAGCCCGTGGTGCTGCGCGGCGGGCACCACCTCCAGCTCGACGTGCCGGGTGAGCAGGTTGTAGATGCACTGCTCCGAGACGAGGCCGAGGAAGTGGCGCTTCGCCGCCGCCTCCTGCGCCACCGAGATGTGCCAGCCGGCGAAGTTGGACGACCCGACGTAGAGCACCTTGCCCTGGGCGACCAGGGTCTCCATGGCCTGCCAGATCTCCTCCCACGGCGTGGCCCGGGAGACGTGGTGCATCTGGTAGAGGTCGATGGTGTCGGTCTGCAACCGGCGCAGCGAGTCCTCGCACGCCCGGATGATGTGCCGGGCGGACAGGCCCTGCTCGTTGGGCCACTCGCCCATCTTGCCGTAGACCTTGGTGGCCAGGACGACCTTGTCCCGCCGGCCGCCGCCCTGGGCGAACCAGCGGCCGATGATCTGCTCGGTGATCCCCTCGCCGGTCTGCCAGCCGTAGACGTTGGCGGTGTCGAAGAAGTTGATGCCCTGATCGAGGGCCCGATCCATGATCGCGAAGCTGTCCGGCTCGGTCGTCTGCGGCCCGAAGTTCATGGTGCCGAGGCAGAGACGGCTGACCGACAGGCCGGTGCGGCCCAGGTTCGTGTACTCCATACGGCCACCCTGCCACGGCGGCACTTCGAGTGCCTCGCGTCGACTCCGGCGAACGCTCGCCGCCGGAGTCGACGCGTCAGGAGGACTCGCGGGCCGCCGGCCCGCTGCCGAAGAGGACGTCGTCCCAGCTCGGCAGGCGCTTGCGGGGCTTGCCCCCGGCCTCGGCAGACTCGGCGGCCGAGGCCGCCGGCGCGCCCGTGCGGCGGGGCCGGAGCACCGCCAGGGACGGCACGGCCGGCACCTCCTTGGGCGCGTCCGAGTCGTCGTCGAACGCGGAACCCTGCCCGCCGCCGAGCAGCGCTGCCGCGCCGCCGCCGACCGGCCGCTGCCGGGGCGCATCCTGCCCCGCCAGGGCGGCCGGGGAGCGCGAGTCGAGCCCGCGGCCCGAGGTCGAGCCGAGCGGACGGTCGAGGGAGGCGAGCAGGGCGTCCCGCCCGGCCCGGATCGGGTCGCGGCCAGGCCGGCTGTGCTCGGCCGGCGCCGGCAGGCCGTGCCCGCCCCGGCTCGGCTCGCCCCGCGACGGGCCGGGCAGCGCGTGACCGCCCCGCTCCGGCGCCGGCTCCTGCCCGAGGATCGGGGTGGGCCGCTCGGCGCACAGGTATTGCGCCATGTCGTCGTGCGGGGTGACCGCCTGCCGGGTCTTGTCGAGATCCCAGACCGCCTGCGCGGTCGCCTTGCCCGACGGCCAGGTCGCGACGATCCGCCAGGTGCCGTCGTCGCGGCGCCACGCGTCCCAGGAGATCTTCTCGGTGTCGATCCCGTGCTGGGCCAGCCGGCCGTTGACGACCTCGGCGAGCGGGGTCGGCTTCTCCGCGCCCTTGAGCCGGGTGCGCCGGGCGTGCTGGGCGAGCATGGCCCGCTCCTGGAGCACCGGGCCGGCGTAGCGCAGCACCCGGTCGACGGGCACGCCGGCGATCCGGGCGACGTCCTCGGCGGACTCGCCGGAGCGGATCTTCGCCTGGATGTCCCGTGGGGAGAGCGAGGGCACCGGGTCGGCGGAAGCCGCCGGGGCCACGGCGAGCGGCGGGGCGCCGGGCTCGGCGTGCAACGCGCCGGCGATCCGCTCGTCGATGGGCAGGGCGAGCAGGCGCCCGACCTCGTCGGCGAGCACCAGGGCCTGGCCGTCCTCGGAGAGGGCGACGAAGCGTACTGGGCGCATAGCGTTGCCTCCGTCCCGCTTCGCTGGCCGTCACGCCACGAGCCGGCCACCCGGGCGTCTCGCACCACCGTACGCGCATCTTCCCTGAGGTGGGGGATGCGACACCCGCATGTCGTGACTGAGCTGCGGCGATGATCACGTTCGGTGGCCGCCGTACGGGCCGGCGGCCACCGAACGTGACGGCGACCTAGAGCCGCTCGACCACGTAGTCGATGGACGCGGTCAGCGCCTCGACGTCGGCCGGCTCGACGGCCGGGAAGAGCGCGACCCGCAGCTGGTTGCGGCCCAGCTTCCGGTAGGGCTCGGTGTCCACGATGCCGTTGGCGCGCAGCGCCTTGGCGATCGCGGTGGCGTCGACCCCGTCGGCGAAGTCGATGGTGGCGACCACGTTGGACCGCAGCGCCGGGTCGGCGACGAACGGCGTCGCCACGTCGGAGCGCTCCGCCCAGCCGTAGACGATCGCGGCGCTCTCGGCGGTGCGCTTGGCCGCCCAGGCCAGCCCGCCCTGTGCGTTCATCCAGTCGGTCTGCTCGGCGGCCAGGAAGATGGTGGCCAGGGCAGGGGTGTTGTAGGTCTGCTCCAGCCGCGAGTTGTCGATCGCGGTGACCAGGTCGAGGAAGGCCGGGACGTAGCGGCCCGACGCCTTGATCTCGCCGGCCCGCTCCAGGGCGGCCGGGGACATCAGGGCCAGCCAGAGACCCCCGTCGGAGCCGAAGCACTTCTGCGGGGCGAAGTAGTAGACGTCGGTCTCGCCGACGTTGACGTCGAGCCCGCCGGCGCCGGAGGTGGCGTCGACCAGCAGCAGCGCGCCCGGGTCGGCGCCGGCCACCCGGCTGATCGGCACCGCGACGCCGGTCGAGGTCTCGTTGTGCGGGGTGGCGTAGACGTCGACCCCCGCCTCGGCCACCAGGCTCGGGGCGGTGCCGGCCTCCGACTTGCGGATGGTGGGCTCGCCGAGGAAGGGGGCGTCCTTGACGGACTTGGCGAACTTCGCGCCGAACTCGCCGAAGCTGGCGAACTGCGCCCGGTCCCGGACCAGGCCGAACGTCGCGACCTCCCAGAACGCGGTGGTGCCGCCGTTGCCGAGCACCACCTCGTAGCCCTCGGGCAGGGAGAAGAACTCGGCGATGCCACGGCGCAGCCGGGCGACCTGGTCCCGGACGGTCTTCTGCCGGTGGGAGGTGCCCAGGTAGCTGGTCGCCACGTCGGCGAGGGCGGAGACCGCCGCCGGACGGACCTTGGACGGCCCGCAGCCGAACCTTCCGTCGGCGGGCTTGAGGTCGTCGGGAATCCGGATGGTCGGTGCGTCAGCCACGGTTGTCGAGATCCTTCCGCATGGGCGAGGGCGGGCCCGGTCTGCAGGCGGGCGCGGATCGACGGCGGACGCGCGCGGGCGCGCGGGGCGGCCGGGATCCGGGCCCGGTCCGGCGACTCTGCCGGCCTTCATCCTCCCACCCGGGCCGGCCTGCTCGGCGGCTGGTCCCACACCCGGTCGTGAGTCATCCGCCACAACACGCGCCGCCCAGGTGCAAGGAAGGGCCCCTTCCTATGCACGAGGCGATAAGAAGGTGCCCTTCCTTACATCTCAGACGCCGTGCGGGATGGCGTCCCAGCCCTCGACGTCGCTGGGCTTGCGGCTGCCCGGGCCGACGTAGCGGGCCGACGGGCGGACCAGCCGCTGGAGCTTCTTCTGCTCCAGGATGTGCGCGCTCCAGCCGCCCATCCGGGCGCAGGTGAACATCGAGGTGAACATGTGCGCCGGCACCTCGGCGAAGTCGAGCACCACGGCCGACCAGAACTCGACGTTGGTGGCGAGCACCCGGTCCGGGCGGCGGGCCTGCAGCTCGGCCAGCGCGGCCTTCTCCAGCGCCTCGGCGATCTCGAAGCGCGGCGCGCCCAGTTCCTTGGCGGTGCGGCGGAGCACCCGGGCGCGCGGGTCCTCGGCCCGGTAGACCCGGTGGCCGAAGCCCATCAGCCGCTCGCCCCGGTCGAGGACGCCCTTCACGTAGCCCTCGGCGTCGCCGCTGCGCTCGACCGCCTCCAGCATGCTGAGCACGCGGGAGGGGGCGCCGCCGTGCAGCGGGCCGGAGAGGGCGCCGATGCCGGAGGAGATGCAGGCCGCGGCGTCGGCGCCGGTGGAGGCGACGATCCGGGCGGTGAAGGTGGAGGCGTTCAGGCCGTGCTCGGCGGCCGAGATGAAGTAGGCGTCGACGGCCTTGACGTGCCGCGGGTCCGGCTCGCCGCGCCAGCGCTTCATGAACCGCTCGACGATGGTGGACGCCTTGTCGATCTCCTTCTGCGGCACCGCCGGCAGGCCGAGGCCGCGGGCGGACTGGGCGACGAAGGACAGTGCGGTGACCGACACCCGGGCGAGGTCCTCGCGGGCCTGCTCGTCGGAGATGTCGAGGAGCTGGTCGAGGCCCCAGTAGGGCGCGAGCATCGCGACCGCGGACTGCACGTCCACCCGGATGTCGCCGGAGTGCACCGGCACCGGGAACGGCTCCGCCGGCGGCAGGCCCGGGCCGAACCGCCCGTCGACCAGCAGCGCCCACACGTTGCCGAAGGAGACCTGGCCGATCAGATCCTCGATGTCGACCCCGCGATAGCGCAGCGCGCCGCCTTCGCGGTCGGGTTCGGCGATCTCGGTCTCGAAGGCTACGACGCCCTCCAGTCCGGGTTTGAAATCGGCCATGTCATCTCTCCTGGGTCTGCTCGGTGCGCCCGGCCAGCCCTCACCGGCCAGTCGGCCGAGCGCCCCAGGCGACCCTCATCAGGGATGTGTTCGTGACATCTTGCCTGCTGGGTACCGGATCCGCGACCCGCTGCGACTGTGCTGCACGCGACATCCCCCGCCCGGGGCGGCCCGGACTCGTCGGCGACACTGGGCGGTGCGGGCTGGCCTGCTCGGAGGGCGTGGGCCGGGTCGACGGGGAGGGGAGAGAAAGTGACGGGCGACACAGTGCCCCCGTCCGCGATGCGTAACGAGTACGCCGCGGACCTGGGCCTTTCCGAGGCGGACCTGGCCGCCGACTGGCACACCCAGTTCGACCGCTGGTTCGCCGACGCGGTCGCCGCCGGGCTGCCCGAACCGAACGCGATGGTGGTCGGCACCGCCGACGCCGCCGGCCGGCCGAGCGCGCGGACGGTGCTGCTCAAGGGGTACGACCCGGAGGGCTTCGTCTTCTTCACCAACTACGGCTCCCGCAAGGGCGCCGAGGCGGCCGCCAACCCGTACGCGAGTCTGGTGTTCCCGTGGTTCCCGATGCAGCGGCAGGTGGTGGTCGCCGGTCGGGTGGAGCGGGTCGACCGGGCGGAGACCGAGGAATACTTCGCCAGCCGGCCGCGCGGCTCCCAGCTCGGCGCCTGGGCCAGCCCGCAGTCCCGGGTGGTCCCCGACCGGGCGGCGCTGGACGTGGCGTACCGGGCGGCGGCGGAGCGGTTCGCCGAGGTCGAGCCGATCCCGGCGCCGCCGCACTGGGGCGGGCTGCGGGTGCGGCCGGATTCCGTGGAGTTCTGGCAGGGCCGGGCCAGCCGGCTGCACGACCGGCTGCGGTTCCGGCGTGCCGGGGACGGGGAGTGGACCGTCGAGCGGCTGGCTCCGTGACCCAGCTCCAGGAACCCCGGCCGCGCGGGCTGCGCCGGTTCGCGATCGACCTGCGCCCGCTGGCCGAGCCGGCGTACCGGCGGATGTGGCTCGGCAACGGCATCGCGATGTTCGGCATGCAGTTCACCGCGGTGGCCGTGCCGGTGGAGATGTACGCGCTGACCGAGGACTCGCTCTGGGTCGGGCTGATCGGCATCGCGGCGTTCGTACCGCTGCTGGTCTTCGGGCTCTGGGGCGGCGCGGTGGCCGACGCGCGCGACCGGCGCATGGTGCTGCTGGCCACCTCGGCGGTGTTGTGGGCGTCGACGCTCGGCCTGCTGGCGCAGGCGCTGCTCGGGGTCGGCAGCCCGCTGCTGCTGCTGGTGCTGGTGGCGGTGCAGTCGATCGCCTTCGCGATCAGCTCGCCCACCCGCAACGCGATCCTGCCCCGGCTGGTGCCGCTGGACCTGGTGCCGGCGGCGAGCACGCTGAACTTCACCACCTACACCGCGGCGGCTGTCTTCGGGCCGCTGGCCGCGGGCCTGATCTTCGCCCGCTGGGACACCGAGGTCGGCCTGCCGATCGCGTACGCGCTCGACGCCGTGCTGTTCACCGTCGCCGTCTGGGCCACCTTCCGGCTGCCGGCGATGCCGCCCGAGCCGGACCCGGACGGGGGCGACGCTCCCCGGCGGGCCGGGCTGGCCAGCATCGTCGACGGGCTGCGCTACCTGTCCACCACGCCGGTGCTGCTGCTCTCCTTCGCCATCGACCTGATCGCGATGGTGCTGGCCATGCCCCGTGCGCTCTTTCCCGAGATCGCCGAGGAGCGGTTCGGCGGCGGGGCGGCCGTCGGCTGGCTCTACAGCGCGATCGCGCTCGGCGCGATGCTCGGCGGGCTCAGCTCCGGCTGGATCGGCCGGCTGCGCCGGCAGGGCCTGGCGCTGGTGGCGGCCGTGGTCGCCTGGGGCCTGGCCGTGGCGGTGGCCGGGCTCGCCGGCCAGCTCTGGCTGATGGTGCTGCTGCTCGCGGTGGCCGGGGCGGCCGACCTGGTCAGCGCGGTGCTGCGGCAGTCGATGCTGCTGGTCTACGCGCCGGACCGGATGCGCGGCCGGCTCATGGGCGTCAACACGGTGGTCATCGCGGGCGGTCCGCGCCTGGGTGACCTGCGGGCCGGGGCGGTCGCGGCCGGGTTCGGCGGCGGGGTCGCCTGGGTCAGCGGCGGGCTGATCTCGGCGGCGCTGGCGGTGCTGCTCGCGGTGGCGTTCCCGGTGTTGCTGCGCTACCGGGCGGCGTCCGCCTCCGGCGGCGGTCGGGGCTGACCGGCCGGGTCGGGGCGAGCGACCGCACGGCGCGAACCGCTAGGGTCGCCCGCATGGACATCCCCGACCAGCGGTCGCCTTCGGGCGCACAGTGGGCCATTTCCGGCGCCGGCCACGAGGCCGTCATCGTGGAGGTGGGCGGCGGGGTGCGGACATACCGGCACGACGGGGTCGACCACCTCGACGGGTACGACGCCGACGAGATGTGCCCCGGTTGCGCCGGGCAGGTGCTGGCCCCGTGGCCGAACCGGATCCGCGACGGCCGCTACACCTTCGGCGACCGGTTGTTGCAGCTCACGCTCAGCGAGCCGGACCGGGGTGTGGCCATCCACGGGCTGGTCAGTTGGGTGCCGTGGCGGCTGCTGGACCGGTCGCCCGACGCGGTGACCGTCGGCTACGACCTGCCGCCGCAGCCCGGCTACCCGTGGCCGTTGCGGCTGCGCACCCGGTGGAGCGTCGGCCCGGACGGGCTGCGCGCGGAGCACGAGGCGACCAACCTCGGTGCCGAGCCCGCGCCGTTCGGCTTCGCCGTGCACCCGTACCTGCGCGTGCCCGGGGTGGCGGTGGACGACCTGTCGATGCGGCTGCCGGCCCGGAGGCGGTTGCAGGTGGACTCCCGGCTGCTGCCGATCGGTGCCAGCGAGGTCGCCGGCACCGAGTACGACTGGACCAGCCCCCGACGGATCGGCCGCGCCCGGCTGGACGTCACCTTCGGCGACGTGATCCGCGACGACGACGGCGGCTCGGCGGTCACCCTGTCCGCCCCGGACGGCTCGGCGGGCGTGCGGATCTGGGCGGACCGGGAGTTCGGCTGGTGGCAGGTGTTCACCGGCGACGCGCTTCCCGGGCAGCGGTGCCGCCGTTCCGTCGCGGTGGAGCCGATGACCTGCCCGCCGGACGCGTTCCGCTCCGGCCGGGACGTGATCACCCTGAAGTCGGGCGCGACGTGGCGGGGTGTCTGGGGCGTACGGCCCGGGGTCTGAGCGGGGGAGCGCATGGAGTTCAGCGAGGTGGTCCGGCGGCGCCGGATGGTCCGCAACTACGACCCGGACCGTCCTGTGCCGCCCGACGTGGTGGAGCGGCTGCTCGACCACGCGGTCCACGCGCCGTCGGCCGGCTTCGCCCAGGGGTGGGGGTTCCTGGTGCTGGAGGAGCCGGCGGACCGGGACCGGTTCTGGGCGGCGGCCACCCCCGGCGGGGGCGGCCGGGAGCGCTGGCTGGCGGGCATGCGCCGAGCCCCGCTGATCGTCGTGCCGCACGCGAACCGCTCGGCCTACCTGGAGCGGTACGCGGAGCCGGACAAGGGTTGGGCGGACCGCTCGGCGGAGCGCTGGCCGGTGCCCTACTGGTACGTCGACACCGGCTTCGCCGCCCTGCTGATGCTGCTGACCGCCGTGGACGAGGGGCTGGGGGCCTGCTTCTTCGGCATCCCGCCGCAGCGCCTCGACGCCTACCGGGAGGCGTTCGGCGTGCCGGACGAGTACGAGCCGATCGGGGCGGTCACCGTGGGTTATCGGGCGCCGGACCACCGGTCACCGTCGCTGCGCCGGGGACGGCGCCCGGTGGACGAGGTGATCCGGCGCGGGCGGTGGAGCTGACCGGCTCCGGGCGTTTCGCCCGGTTGAGAACCGGACGGTGGGTAGTGAAACTGACATCAGGGAGCAGAACGCGAGGTGCCGCAGCCCGCTACGCTGGCACGGTCATCAGCACCGCGGGTCGCGGTGCCACGCCGCGACCCGGCCCCGCGTCGTGGGTCGGCCGGGCCTAGGGGGAGGGGAGCGTGCCGTCGTGATCTTCAGAGCGGTCCGGGACGGGCGTCCCTACCCGGAGCACAACCTGACGCTCAAGCAGTGGGCGGAGATCCCGCCGCGGCCCCTGCGCCTGGACCAGTTGATCACCACCAAGCGCGAGCTGGCGCTGGACAAGCTCCTCGCCGAGGACTCGACCTTCTACGGCGACCTCTTCCCGCACGTGGTGCAGTGGAACGGCGGGCTCTACCTGGAGGACGGGCTGCACCGCGCGCTGCGGGCGGCGCTCCAGCAGCGCAACCAGATCCACGCCCGGGTGCTCGTCCTCTCCGAGCCGATCGAGTGACGAGGGCTCGCGTCGCGGGCGCCGCGTCCGACGCCCACGCCTCGTGGCGTCCGCGCCTCGTCCGACGCCCGCGCCTGAGGCTTCGTTAAGGTGGCTGCCATGAGCCGTACCGACCTGCTCGACCTGGACTCCTCGCTCACCGAGGAGGAGCGGCAGATCCGCGCCGTCGTGCGCCAGCTCGTCGACGACCGCGTCCGCCCGTACGTCGCCGGCTGGTACGAGGAGGGCCGGGTGCCCGCCCGGGAGCTGGCCGTCGAGTTCGGCAAGCTCGGCCTGCTCGGCATGCACCTGACGGGCTACGGCTGCGCCGGCGCGTCGGCCGTCGCGTACGGGCTGGCCTGCCTGGAGCTGGAGGCCGGTGACTCCGGCGTCCGCTCCCTGGTCTCGGTGCAGGGCTCACTGGCCATGTACGCCATCTGGCGCTACGGCAGCGAGGAGCAGAAGCAGCGCTGGCTGCCGTCGATGGCGACCGGCGAGGCGATCGGCTGCTTCGGCCTGACGGAGCCCGACCACGGCTCCGACCCGGCGTCGATGACCACCCGGGCCCGCCGCGACGGCGACGACTGGGTGCTGACCGGCGCCAAGATGTGGATCACCAACGCGCCGGTCGCCGACGTCGCGGTGATCTGGGCGCGCACCGACGACGGCGTGCGCGGCTTCGCCGTACCGATGGACACGCCCGGGGTGACGGCGCGGGAGATCCGGCACAAGATGTCGCTGCGCGCCTCCGTCACCGGGGAGGTCGTGCTCGACGACGTGCGGCTCCCGGCGGACGCCCGGCTGCCCGAGGCGGTCGGGCTCAAGGCGCCGCTGAGCTGCCTGACCGAGGCCCGGCACGGCATCGTCTGGGGCGCCCTCGGCGCGGCCCGCGACTGCCTGGAGACCGCCCTGGAGTACGCCACCACGCGCACCCAGTTCGGTCGGCCGCTGGCCGGCTTCCAGCTCACCCAGGCCAAGCTCGCCGACATGGCCGTCGAGCTGAACAAGGGCGCGCTGCTGGCGCTGCACCTGGGTCGGCTCGCCGACGCCGGGCGGCTGCGCCCCGACCAGGTGAGCGTGGGCAAGCTCAACAACGTCCGGGAGGCGCTGGCCATCGCCCGGCAGTGCCGCACCATCCTCGGCGCGAACGGCGTCTCGGGGGAGTACCCGGTCATGCGGCACGCCAACAACCTGGAGAGCGTGCTCACCTACGAGGGCACGTCGGAGATCCACCAACTGGTCATCGGGCAGCGGCTGACCGGGCTGTCGGCCTTCGCCTGACCTGCGGTTTCCGCCCCGCCCGACCGGTGTCCACGCCGGCTCCCGCGAGGCGCGGGCACCCGGTCGCGCCGCTCGGCGAGCGCCTGTCGTACCGGGGCCTTACCGTCATGACAGACGACGTGTCTGACGAGGACGGTGAGGGCCATGGCCCGCGACGGTGACAGCAACGAGCCCACCAGGGAGTTCCCGGGCTACCCGACCGGCGACGAGCTCAAGGCCCGGACGGACGTCGCACCCGAGCCCGCGCCGGGCGCGCCGACGCCGGCCGGCGGGCCGGCCCGCGGCCTGCTCTGGGTGCTCGGCGCGGCGGCCCTGGCGGTGGTGGTGCTGCTCGGCGTGCAGGCCACGGGCATCCTGCCGGACTTCCGCAACCCGTTCGCCAAGGAGCAGACCGACCGCAGTCAGCCGCCGCTGCTCAAGTCGATCCAGGACCTCAGCCGCTACGTCGCCGCCGAGGGCAACTTCCAGGTGGTCGTGGACCTCCAGAACGACCGGCGCAACGTGCCCGACTGGCTGCTCAACCAGCGCACCCTCTTCGTCGGGGCGGGCAGCGTCGAGGCGTATGTGGACTTCGCCAAGATCTCCGAGGGCGCGGTGGTCGAGTCGGCCGACGGCAAGTCGGTGGAGATCAGGCTGCCGGCGCCGCAGCTCGGCAAGACCAACCTCGACCTGGAGAAGAGCTACGTCTTCGCCGAGGAGCGCGGGCTGCTCAACCGGATCGGCGAGCTGGTGGACGGCGATCCCAACCGCCAGCAGCAGGTCTACCAGCTCGCCGAGGAGCGGATCACCACCGCCGCCCGGGACAGCGGCCTCACCCAGCGGGCCGAGGAGAACACCCGCAAGATGCTGGAGGGCCTGCTCCGCTCCCTCGGCTATGCGAAGGTGACGGTCACCTACACCGCCCCGTGACCGTCAGTGAGGTCTTTCCCGTCCGAGTTACGGGAGCGAGGCTTGGCGCGCACGTGCATGCGTTCCCCCTGGCGGCCGAACAGGTTGAGGACCTCCACTGGTGATTCGCCCGTGGCGCCGAACCAGTGCGGCAGGCGGGTGTCGAATTCGGCCGCCTCACCCGGCTCCATGACCAGGTCGTGGTTGGCGACGATGAGCCGCAGGCGCCCGGACAGGACGTACAGCCACTCGTAGCCGTCGTGCGTGCACAGCTCGGGCCGGTTCTGCTCAGCCGGAATGACCGACTTCCAGGCTTGCAGGGGCCCCGGCTGGGTGGTCAGGGGGACCACCGTGCGGCCGTTGCGGACGCGGGGCGTGTGACGGATCCGTGGGTCGCCGACCTCCGGCGCCCCGACCAACTCGTCCAGTGGCACCTGATGGGCCTGCGAGATGGGCAGTAGCAGCTCCAGGCTCGGGCGGCGCTGGCCCGACTCCAGCCGCGACAGAGTGCTCTTGGAGATGCCGGTGGCCTCGGCCAACGCGGACAGGGTCACGTTGCGGTGGGTGCGGATGCGTTTGAGGCGAGAGCCGACCTGGGCCAGCGCCGCGGCGATCGGGGAGTGCTTGTCCATGCCCCATTCCACCTCGCGCGTTCCAGAAATGGCAACAGAAGTTGTCAGTTCCGGGCCGGGTGCGCACCATCGAGCCCGGAGGTGATCATCATGATCAAGGCAAGGAACGAGCAGCTCAACGAGGAGCATGCCGCCGGCGACGGGGTCTATGACGTGGTGGTTGTCGGCGGCGCAGCGGCCGGCCTGAACGCAGCCCTGCTTCTCGGGCGCGCCCGCCGCGAGGTCGCGGTGATCGACGCCGGCGAGCCGCGCAACGCCCCCGCCTCGCACATGCACGGCTTCCTGTCCCGCGACGGCCTGCCCCCCGCGGCCCTGCTGGAACTCGGCCGCGCCGAGATCGCCCGGTACGGCGTCCGGCTCATCCCGGGACGGGTGGATCAGATCGACCACGGCTACTACGTCCGCATGGTGGGCGGGCCGGTGCTCAAAGCCCGCCGCGTCTTGGTCGCAACGGGGCTGCGGGACGAGCTGCCCGACATTCCCGGCCTGCGCGAGCGGTGGGGCAAGGACCTGCTGCACTGCCCGTACTGCCACGCCTATGAAGTGCGCGATCAGCCCCTCGCCGTCCTTGGCACCCACCCGGGGGCAGTGCACCAGGCCCTGCTGGTACGGCAGTGGAGCGACGATGTCGTCTTCTTCCCGCACACGCTGGACGTGACGCCGCAGGACCGGGAACGGCTGGAGGTGCGCGGCCTGCGCATGGTCGAGGGCGAGATCAAGCAGCTCGTCGTCGACGGGGACCGGCTGCACGGCATAGAAACCACCGACGGCCTCGTCGTCCCCCGCGCCGCCGCCTTCGTCTTTCCCCGCATGGTCCCACGCGACGAGCTACTGACCGGACTGGGCTGCGCCATGGACGACAACGGCCGGGTCGCCACCGACCGTACCGGCCGTACCAGCGTCCCCGGCGTCTGGGCCGCCGGCAACGTCATCGACCCGCGCGCGCAGGTCATCGCCGCCGCGGGCATGGGTTCGACCGCTGCGTTCGCCATCAACACGGACCTGCTGGACGAGGACGTCGACCGTGCTGTCGAACAGCGCCGGCGCCGTGCCGAACAGCCCGGCGAAGTCACCACCGTTGCGGGACGGCGGTGATGACGGTGAGCGTCGAAACCGCACGACAGGTGCCGGTCTCTCGCGGGAGGCTGCCGCTTGGCGTCTACCTGCTCGCGATCAGCATGTTCGCGATGGGCAGCGCTGAGTTCCTGCTTGCTGGAGTCCTGCCAGCGATCGCGGACGACCTTTCGATTACGTTGTCCTCGGCCGGCGCATTGATCTCAGCGTTCGCCATCGGTGTCGTCATCGGCGGCCCTCCCTTGGCGATCATTACCCTTCGCTGGCCGCGGCGGGCCACGCTGGTGACCACCCAGGCCCTCTTCGCCGCCTCCGTCGCGGTCGGCCTTCTCACCCAGAGTTACACCGTACTGCTGGCCACCCGCTTCGTCTGCGGCCTCGCCTACGCGGGGTTCTGGGCGGTCGCAGCGGTCACCGCGATCAGCCTCGTCGCACCCGACCGCACCGCACGCGCCTCCGGAGTAGTCGTCAGCGGGCTCAGCCTCGCGATGGTCGCCGGCGGCCCGGCCGGGGCCATGCTGAGCTACTTCACGGGATGGCGGGGCGGATTCTGGGGCGTGGCCGCCCTCACCGTGGCCGGGGCGATCTTGACTCTCCTCGCGTTGCCCGCGACGAGCGCGAACGTGCAGCCCAGTGTGAGGCGTGAGCTTCGCACCATGCGGCAACCACAACTGTGGGTCGTCTACGCCGTCACCATCCTGAGCACCGCCGCCTACATGATCTCGTTCAACTACCTCGCGGCATTCTTGACCGACATCACCGGCATCCCGCGGGTCTGGATTCCCGCGATCCTCACGTTGTTCGGCGCCGGCGCCTTCATCGGTCTGTCCATCGGCGGCAGGATCGCCGACAGGAGGCCGTCACATTCGCTCCTGATCGGGGCGATCGGAATTCTGACCAGTTCCGTCCTGCTCGCGGGCCTCGCCCGGCATGCGCTGGCCGTCGTCCCCCTCGTCCTGCTTCTCGGAGTCACTGGATTCGTGCTCAACCCTGCCATCTACGGTCGCGTGTTCACCATCGCGTCGCAGGCACCGACCCTCGCCGGGGCCACCACCGTGTCCGCGTTCCAACTCGGCATCAGCCTCGTCCCCGCACTCGCCGGAGTCGCGTTCAACGCTGGGGCAAGCATCACCTCCGTCACCTGGATCGGCGCCGCCCTGGCAGCCGTCACGGTGCCGGCCATCCTCCTCGACCGGGCAATCTCACGTCGCCGGGTGCGGCAGGACCTCCCGTCAACGTGAAAAGACGTCCCTCAGTCGGATGGAACCGGCCATCAGGAGCAGTCAGTAGCGGGTGGCGGCGTGGCGGTCCTCGTTCGGCATCAGGATCCAGAGCACCAGGTAGAAGATCACCTGGGTGCCGGGCAGCAGCAGCGACAGCAGGAACAACAGCCGGACGAACCCCGCCGACCTGCCGAAACGTTGGGCCAGACCGGCGCAGACACCGGCGATCATGCGTCCCTGACGGGGGCGGACCAGTTTGCGACTCATCGTCGTACTCCCACTCTGCGGCGTTCGCCGCGTCTGCCTCAACGGTAGGAACGTGCGCCCACCACGCCCTCGGCCCCGGGGAGGATCGGCCGCCCGCGTCCCCGTAGGTGGTTACCCGGGAGCCGTCCGCCCGACGCGCCGCGCGGACGGGTGCCACGGGCACCCGCCCGGATCGACGGCCCACGGGGGCCTCGGGGCAGTCCCCGCGCGGCGCCGGCTTTTCGGATGCCGACGATCGGGGCGACGCGCCGGGCAGCCGGTGAGCTGGGCGGGTAGGCTCGCCCGTCGGGCACCCGCACCTCCGGGTGCCGACGGCCGCCCGGGTCCGGGCCGGCCACGACCGGGCCGGACCCCACGAGGGGTACGACGGCGAGGAAGTGCAGCATGATCAGCGTTTTCGACCTCTTCAGCGTCGGCATCGGGCCGTCCAGCTCGCACACGGTGGGGCCGATGCGGGCCGCCCGCACGTTCGTCGCCGGGCTGAAGGCCGACGGGCTGCTGACCGGCACCGTCCGGGTGCAGGCGGAACTCTTCGGCTCGCTCGGCGCCACCGGTCACGGCCACGGCAGCGACCGCGCGGTGCTGCTCGGGCTGGCCGGCGAGGCGCCGGAGACGGTCGACACCGACACCGTCGACGCGCGGATCAGCCGGATCAGGGCGGAGCGCCGGCTGAGCCTGCTCGACGCGCACGAGATCGGCTTCGACCCGGACCGGGACCTGGTGCTGCACCGGCGCCGGTCGCTGCCGTACCACCCGAACGGGATGACCTTCGTCGCGTACGACGACCGGGGCGCGGAGCTGCGCGTGCGGACGTACTACTCGGTCGGCGGCGGGTTCGTGGTCGACGAGGCGGCGGCCGGGGCGGACCGGATCAAGCCGGACGCGACGCGCGTGCGGCACCCGTTCCTCACCGGCGCGCAACTGCTCGACGTGACCGCGTCGACGGGGCTGTCGATCAGCGAGGTGATGCTCGCCAACGAGCTGTCCTGGCGCAGCGAGGGCGAGGTGCGCACCGGCCTGCTGGAGATCTGGCGGGTGATGCGGGAGTGCGTCGAGCGGGGCTGCTCACGGGACGGGGTGCTGCCCGGTGGGCTGAAGGTCCGCCGCCGCGCCGCCGAGCTGCGTCGCAGCCTGGCGACGGAGTCCGACCCCACCGACCCGCTGCGGGCGATGGACTGGGTGACCCTCTTCGCCCTCGCCGTCAATGAGGAGAACGCGGCCGGCGGCCGGGTCGTCACCGCGCCGACCAACGGGGCGGCCGGGATCATCCCGGCGGTGCTGCACTACTACACCCGGTTCGTGCCGGGCGCCTCCGACGAGGGGGTGGTCCGGTTCCTGCTGGCGGCGGGCGCGATCGGCGTGCTGTTCAAGGAGAACGCGTCGATCTCCGGCGCGGAGGTGGGCTGCCAGGGCGAGGTGGGCTCGGCCTGCTCGATGGCCGCCGCCGGGCTGGCCGAGGCGCTCGGCGGCACCCCGGAGCAGGTGGAGAACGCCGCCGAGATCGGCATGGAGCACAACCTCGGGCTGACCTGCGACCCGGTCGGTGGCCTGGTGCAGATCCCCTGCATCGAGCGGAACGCGGTGGCTAGCATCAAGGCGATCACGGCCGCCCGGCTGGCGCTGCGCGGCGACGGGGTGCACCACGTATCGCTCGACAAGGTCATCAAGACCATGCGCGAGACCGGCGCGGACATGAAGGTGAAGTACAAGGAGACGGCGCGCGGCGGCCTGGCCGTCAACGTGATCGAGTGCTGAGGGGGCGTTCGTTCACCGACTGCTAACCTGTCGTCCGTCCGGTGAGGCGGGAGGCGGCGGTGACCTCTGGCGTCGCGGCGTTGTGGTCGCACCGCAACTCCCTGCGCATCCTCGTCCGGCGCGACCTTGCGGTGAAGTACCAGCAGTCCGTGCTCGGCTACCTCTGGTCGCTGATCGAGCCCCTCGGCATGGGGGCGATCTACTGGTTCGTCTTCGGCGTCCTCTACTCCCGGGACACCACCCGCCACCTCGGTGACGCGGCCGACTCGTACCCGCTGTTCCTGATCACCGGGATCTTCGCCTGGATGTGGACCAGCTCGGCGCTGAGCGAGGCGACCAACGCGCTGACCGGCCAGTCCCGGCTGATCACGACGATGAACGTGCCCCGGCAGGTCTTCCCGATCGGCCGGGTCACCGGCCGCTTCGCCGAGTACGCCGCCGGCCTGCCGATCCTGGTCGCCGTCGCCGTCGGGTACGCCGCGTCCGGCCGGATCGACCTGGGCTGGTCGCTGCTCGCGCTGCCGCTGGCGGTGGTGGTGCAGGCCGTCCTGCTGGTCGGGCTGGCGCTGCTGCTCTCGGCGGTCAACGTGCTGATGCGCGACGTCGAGCGGTTCATGCGGCTGGTCATCCGGGTGCTCTTCTACGCGACGCCGATCATCTACCCGCTGAGCATCGTGCGGGGCGCCGACCTGCCGGGCTGGCTGAAGTTCGCGTACGAGCTGAACCCGCTGGTCGGCATCTTCCAGCTGCACCACGCGGTCTGGTACCCGGACGAGTTCCCGGACGCCCGGCTGCTCGCCACCACCGTCGGCGTCAGCCTGCTGGTGCTGGCCGCCGGCTGGTGGTCGTTCCGCCGGCTCGAACCCGCCGTGCTCAAGGAACTGTGACGATGGCCGACCCGATCATCGAGGCGGAGGGGCTCGGCATCCGGTTCGTCCGCAACCGGCGGCGGCAGCTGCGGCTGCGGGAGCTGTTCATCCACCGGGGCACGCGCGGCGCCTCCGCCGGCCAGTTCTGGCCGCTGCGGGACGTGTCGTTCTCGGTGGCGGCCGGCGAGACCGTCGGCGTGATCGGCCGCAACGGCACCGGCAAGAGCACGCTGCTGCGGCTTATCGCCGGGGTGCTGATCCCCGACGAGGGGCGGATCCGGGTGCGCGGGGACGTGGCGCCGCTGCTGGAGCTCTCCGCCGGCTTCTCCAACGACCTGACCGGGCGGGAGAACCTCTACCTGGTCGGCGGCCTGCACGGGCTGTCGTCGGGCTACCTGCGGCGGCACTTCGACGACATCGTCTCGTTCGCCGGCGAGCAGGTGGAGCGGGCCATCGACACCTCGGTGCGGCACTACTCGTCCGGTATGAAGGTTCGGCTCGGCTTCGCGATCATCTCGCACCTGCCGCACCCGATCCTGCTCATGGACGAGGTGACCGCCGTCGGGGACGCGGAGTTCCGGAAGAAGTGTTATGCGACGATCGACCGTCTGCTCGGGGAGGGGCGCACTCTGGTGCTGGTGTCACACAACGAAAAGGACCTGACCCGGTTCTGCCGTCGGGGGCTCTACCTCGACGGGGGCCGGCTGAGCGTCGACGGCACGATCGCCGAGGCGCTCGACGCGTACCACGCCGCGGTCCCGCGGTGACCCTCGCGATCGTGCTCGCCGCCGACGCCCCGGCCGCGAGCCTCCCCACCCGCGCGGGCGAACCCCTCGCCGACCGGCTCGCCGCCCAGCTCCGCGCCGCCGGGGCGGACGAGGTGCGCCGCGCCGTCGACCTGGACGAGCTGGCCGCCCTCGTGGACGCGGCCACCGGCCCGGTGCTGGTAACCGGCGCCGACCTGGTCGCGCACACCGCCGTCCTGCGGCACCTGGCGACCAGCCCGGTCGGGCCGACGGTGGCGCTGGTGCTCACCGACCCGCCCGGCGACGGGCGCACCGCCGTGCGCGAGGAGCGCGGCCAGGTCGTCGAGGCCGGGCCGCCGGAGACGCTGAACGGCGACGCCACCGGGATCTTCGGCGGCGCGCTGCGGGTCGGCGTCGCCGACCTGCCGTCGCTCGCCGCCGCCGCGCGCGCGGCCGCCGCCGGGGTGCTGCCCGCCGGCGCGCCGTCGGCCGCCGCGCCGCCGCCGGCCGGGCCCGCCGTGGACCGGCTCTTCGCCGGCCTCGCCGGGCTCGGCACGCTGACCTTCGCCCACCGCGTACGCCTGCTCGTCGCGCACCGGGTGAGCGACCCGGCGGGGCTGGCCGCCGCGGAGGCGGCCGTGGCCGCCGTCGACGAGGACCGGGCGGAGCTGCGGCTGTCGGTGAAGGAGCGGGACGACTTCTTCACCACCTTCTTCGTCAGCACCTGGTCCCCGTACGTCACGAAGGCGTCCGCCCGGCTCGGGCTCGGCCCGACGGCCGTCACGATGATCTCGGTGGCCTTCGCGGTGGCCGCCGCCGTGCTGTTCGGCGTCGGCGGCCGGCCGGCGCTGGTCGCCGGGGCGGTGCTGCTCTACCTCGGCTTCGTGCTCGACTGCGTGGACGGCCAGCTCGCCCGCTACACGCGCCACTTCAGCGCCTGGGGCGGCTGGCTGGACACGATGGCCGACCGCGCGAAGGAGTACGTGGTCTACGCCGGCCTCGGCTACGGGGCCACCCAGGCCGGGTTCCGGTACGGCTGGGCGCTGGCGATCGCCGCGATGACGCTGCAGACCGTCCGGCACATGACGGACACGTGGTACGGCGTGCTGCACGACGAGGCGGCGCGCCGACCGAAGGCCGTCGGCACCTCCGGCGGCGGGATCGGCGACAAGCTGAACGCCGCGTCGAACCGGGTGCAGGCCGACACGGGGTCGGTGTCGTACTGGCTCAAGCGGACGGTGGTCTTCCCGATCGGGGAGCGGTGGGCGCTGATCGCGCTGACCGTGGCGCTGTTCGGCCCGCTGGTCAGCCTGTACACGGTGCTGGCGTGGGGGGTGCTGGCGTTCGCGTACACCGGGGCGCTGCGCACCCTGCGCGCGCGCTGGATGTGGGTGCCGGTGCTGGACACGGTCGACGCCACCCTGCACCGCGACGACGGCCCGCTGGCCCGCCGGCTGCCGGTGGTCCGCCCGATGGGCCCGCTGACGCTGGCGGTCGTCGCGGCGCTGGGGCCGGCGGCGCTACTGGTGGCGGCCCTGCTCACCCGGGACGGCACCAAGGCGCCGGGCCTGGGCTGGGCGGTGCCGGTCGCGCTGCTGGTGCTCCTGGTCGGCGGCCTGGGGGCGGGCGCGGCGCACAACGGGCCGCTGGACTGGCTGGTGCCGGCCGCGCTGCGGGCGGGAGAGTATCTCTTCGCCATCGCGGTCGGGGTGGTCGGCGACGTGCCGCCGTGGCTGGTCTTCGGCTACGTCTTCGTGCTGACCCTGCACCACTACGACCTGACCGCCCGGCTGGAGAAGCGGCAGTCCGCGCCGCCGCTGCACGGTCTCACGCTCGGCTGGGAGGGGCGGTCCCTGCTGCTGGCCCTGGCGGCGATCGTCGGAATTGCGGGTATCGGGATGGCTACACTCGGTACGTACCTTCTCGTGGTTTTCGTGGGGAGTGTCGTCCTCGCCTGGGTCGTCCTGCCCGCCCGCGCCGCGCGGGCGTCGGTGGGCCTGGCCGGTGCGGGAGGCCGCTCGCCGGGCTGACGGAGGGGCCGGCCGGATGACACTGATCAGTTTCGTCGTGCCGGCCTTCCGGGTGCAGGGCTACCTGCGCGAGTGCCTGGACTCCATCCTCGACCAGCCCGTCGCCGACATCGAGGTGATCGGCGTCGACGACTGCTCGCCGGACGACAGCGGCGAGATCCTCGCCGAGTACGCCGCCCGCGACCGGCGGATGCACGCCGTCCGGCTGACGAAGAACGTCGGGCTCGGTCCGGCCCGCAACGCCGGGCTGGACCGGGCCGTCGGCGAGTACGTCTGGTTCGTCGACGGCGACGACTGGCTCGCCCCGGAGTGCCTGGTGGAGGTGGCCGAGCGCCTCCGCGCCACCCGCCCCGACGTGCTCCTGGTCGACCACGTCCGGACGCACTGGAGCAACGCCGTGACCCGCAGCGCCATGGCGGAGGTGTTCCCCGAGCCGCCCGGCGAGGGCACCTTCCGGCTGCGGGACCGGCCCGAGACGCTGCGGGTGCTGCACACCGCCTGGAACCGGCTGGTCCGCCGGCAGTTCCTGCGCGAGGAGGGGCTGCGCTTCGCCCCCGGCTGGTACGAGGACGTCTCGTTCAGCTACCCGGTGCTGATGGCCGCCGAGCGGATCGGCGTGCTGGACCGGGTCTGCGTCAACTACCGCCAGCGACGGTCCGGCGCGATCACCAGGACGCGGGGCGACCGGCACTTCGAGGTCTTCCACCAGTGGCACCGGGTGTTCCGGCTGATGGACTCCTGGGGGCCGGCGGTCGACGACCTGCGCCCGGCGGTCTTCGAGCGGATGATCTGGCACTACCTGACCGTGCTCGGCAACGGGCAGCGGATCGCGCCGGAGCTGCGGCCCGCCTTCTTCGCCCAGATCACCGCCGACTACGCGCGCTGGCTGCCGCCCGGCGGCTACCCGGCCCCGGGGGGCGCGGAGGGGCTCAAGCACCGGCTGGTGGCCGCCGGGCGCTGGCGCACGTTCAGCGCCCTGCGCACCGTCTACCGGGCGCGGGACACCGCCCGGCGTACCGCCCGGACGACGAGGCGGCGGGTCGCGCCCCGGGCCCGGCGGGCCGCCCGGCTGGCCCGGGACACGCTGCTGCGCGAGTACTACCGGGCCGAGCTGCGCCGACCCGTCGACCCGACGCTGGCCGTGTACGCGGCCTACTGGTACCGCGGCTACGCGGACAACCCGGCCGCGGTCCACGAGGCGGCGCGGCGGCTGGCGCCGCAGGTCCGGGGGGTGTGGATCGTCCGGCGGGACCGGGTGCACACCATGCCCGAGGGCGTCGAGTACGTGGTGGCCGGCACCCCCGCGTACTACCGGGCGCTGGCGCGGGCGCGCTGGCTGGTCAACAACGTGAACTTCCCGGACTACGTCCGCAAGCGGCCCGGGTCGGTGCACGTGCAGACCCACCACGGCACGCCGGTGAAGGTGATGGGGCTCGACCAGCAGCGGTACCCGATCGGCGCGGTGGGGATGGACTTCGCCGGGCTGCTGCGCCGGGTGGACCGGTGGGACTTCAGCATCAGCGCGAACAGCTTCTCCACCCAGATGTGGGAGCGGGCCTATCCGGCGGCGTACACCACCCTGGAGGTGGGCTACCCGCGCAACGACCGGCTGGTCAACGCCACCGCCGAGGAGGTGCTCCGGCTGCGCGCGGAGTTCGGCCTCGGCCTCGGCGAGCGGGTCGTCCTGTACGCCCCGACGCACCGGGAACACCTGCCCGGCTACCGGCCACCGTTCGACCCGGGGCGGCTGCTCGACGTGCTCGGCCCGGCCGGCCGGCTGCTGATGCGCAGCCACTACTTCCACGACCGGGAGCGGCCGGCCCGGCGCCCGGTGGACCGGGACCGGGTGCGCGACGTCAGCGGCCACCCACGCGTCGAGGACCTCTACCTCGTGGCGGACGTGCTGGTCACGGACTACTCGTCGGCGATGTTCGACTACGCCGTGCTGGACCGGCCGATCGTGGTCTACGCCCCGGACTGGGAGGCGTACCGGCTGGCCCGCGGCGTCTACTTCGACCTGCTCGCGGAGCCGCCCGGCGCGGTGGCCACCAGCTTCGCCGACCTGCTCGACCTGTTCCGCGCCGGCGGGGTCGACTCGGCGGAGGCGACGAGGGTCCGGCAGCGGTTCCGGGCCCGGTTCTGCGCGCTCGAGGACGGCCACGCCGCCGAACGGGTGGTCCGCCGGGTCTTCCTCGGCGAGCAGCCGCAGCCCCGCTGCTGCTGACCGCGATCGCCCGCGCCCGGGGGCGCCCGCCCGTCCCACCCGGTGGGGCGCAACAGGAATGTCACGGGTCGAACATGGCACGTTTACCCGATATCCGGATTGAATGATCCTCGTCACAGTCAATCGGGGTTCGGTCGACGAGCTGGGGAGGGGACGGGTGACCACCGTCGCGCTCAAGGATGTCACGAAGGTGTTCAGGGACGGCACCCTCGCCGTCGACAGCGTCAACCTGGACGTCAACGACGGCGAGTTCATGGTGCTGCTCGGCCCGTCGGGCTGCGGGAAGTCCACGGTGTTGCGGATGGTCGCCGGGCTGGAGGACCCGACGTCGGGCGCGGTGCTGCTCGACGGCGAGTTGGCCAACGACCTCCTGCCGCAGGAGCGGAAGATCGCCATGGTCTTCCAGGACTTCGCGCTCTACCCACACATGACGGTCGGGGACAACATCGCCTTCCCGCTCCGGCTGGCCGGCATGGATCCGGAGCCGTGCGGCGAGCGGGTCACCGACGTGGCCAGCGCGCTCGGCATCGGCGACGTGCTCGGCCGCAGGCCCAACCAGCTCTCCGGTGGGCAGCGCCAGCGGGTCGCGATGGGTCGGGCGATCGTCCGCCGCCCCGGCCTGTTCCTGATGGACGAGCCGCTGTCCAACCTCGACAGCGGGCTCCGGGCCGAGCTGCGCGCCGAGATCTCCGGGCTCACCCGCGAGCTGGGCGTCACCACCATCTACGTCACCCACGACCAGGCCGAGGCGCTGACCATGGCCGACCGGGTCGCCATCATGCGCAGGGGCGTGCTCCAGGACGTGGGGACGCCGACCCAGGTCTACGGCCGCCCCGCCACGCTCTACGTGGCCGCGTTCCTCGGCAGCCCGCGGATGAACCTGCTGGAGGCGTCGGTCTACGTCCACCTGGACCGCTACGTCACCCTCACCCTCGGCGAGCAGGCGCTGCACCTGCCCTGGGACGACATCCGCAGCCGGGCGGTCGCGCACTACCACGGCGAGCGGATCGTGGTCGGGATGCGGGCCGAGGCGCTCACCCCGGTGGCCCCGGACACGCCGGGCGACGTGCTCCACGGCCGGATCCGCTACCTGGAGCACCACGGTCACGAGTCGCTCGCGTTCGTCGACATCGGGGCCACCGCGATCGTGGTGGACGAGATGGGCACCCCCGTCGACGCCCCGGTCGACCAGCGCGGTCTGCGCCGCTTCGGCCAGGTGATGCAGCGGCTGACCGGGCGCGCGGCGGAGGACGAGCGCGCCCCGGACCCCGGCGCCCGGACCAGCGTGCTGAACGACCCGGGCCGGCACCACCGCCGCCCGGCCGAGCTGGCGGTCCGGCTCGCGCCGTACCCCGCGGTCTCCGCCGGTCACCCTCTGGCCGTCTCCGTACGCATGGACGCGCTGCACTTCTTCGACGAGCGGGGTGACCGCATCGACGTCGGCTGGCGCTGACGGCGCAAGGAAGGGCACCTTATTAACGCCTGGTGTATAGGAAGGGTCCCTTCCTTGCACCCGGGGGGCGGGCTTGTGGCGAAAGTTACCGACTAGTAACGTCGGGGCATGACCATCGACTCGCGCCAGGTGGCGGCCGGCATGCTCGAGGCCGTGCCGTTCGCGCGTACGCTCGGCTTCGAATTCGTCGAGGTGGCTCCCGAGGCGGAGGGCGGGGTGCGGGCGGTCGTCCGCCTGCCCGACTCGCCGGCCACCCACAACCACGTCGGCGGGCCGCACGCCGGCGCCATGTTCACCCTCGGCGAGACCGCCTCCGGCGCGGTCGTGCTGGCCGCGTTCGCCCGGCTGCTCGACCGGGCCACGCCGCTGGCCGTGCGGGCCGAGATCGCGTACCAGAAGCTCGCCATGGGCCCGGTGCTGGCGACGGCGCGACTCGGCCGGCCCCCCGCCGAGGTGGTCGCCGAGCTGGAGGCCGGCCGGCGACCGGAGTTCCCGGTGCAGGTGGAGATCGCCACCGAGGAGGGCAAGGCCACCGGCGCGATGACGGTCGTCTGGACGCTGCGTCCACACTGAGCCGTTCCGGGCAACCGGGCCGAAACCTGTTTGCCGGCGCGGAGGTCTGGATAGATTCGTACCGTGCTGGGCCTGCCTGCTCACGTGACCGCCTGTCTCTTCGATCTGGACGGGGTGCTGACGCAGACCGCCCGGGTGCACAACGCCGCGTGGACCGAGACGTTCGACGGCTTCCTGCGCCAGCGTGCCGCCGCCACCGGCGAGCCGTTCCGCCCCTTCGACCCGGGGCCGGACTACAACCGGTACGTCGACGGCCGGCCCCGCGCCGACGGGGTGCGCACCTTCCTCGCCTCGCGGGGGATCGTGCTGCCCGAGGGCGCGCCCGACGACCCCCCGGACGCCGACACGGTCAACGGGGTCGGCAACCGGAAGAACGTGCTGCTGCTGGAGCGGCTGCGCACCCGCGGCGTGGACGTCTATCCCGGCTCGGTCGCCTACCTGAAGGCCGCAGCCGCCGCCGGCCTGCGCCGCGCGGTCGTCACGGCCAGCGCGAACGGCCGGGAGGTGGTCGCCGCCGCCGGCCTGGAACCGCTGTTGGAGGCGCGGGTCGACGGGCTGCTCGCCCGCGCCGAGGGGCTGCGCGGCAAGCCGCACCCGGACACCTTCCTGGCCGGGGCCGGGCTGCTCGGGGTCGACCCGGCCCACGCCGCCGTCTTCGAGGACGCGCTGGCCGGGGTGGCCGCCGGCCGGGCCGGCGGGTTCGGCTACGTGGTCGGGGTCGACCGGGTCGGCCAGGCGGCCGAGCTGCGTGCCCACGGCGCCGACGTCGTGGTCACCGACCTCGCCGACCTGCTCGACACCGGGCGGCCCGCGTGATCAGGGAACGGGCCTATCCCGTCGAGCCGTGGCACGTCCGGGAGATCCGGCTGGACATGGACGTCCTGGCCCAGTCCGAGTCGGTGTTCGCGCTCTCCAACGGGCACGTCGGGCTGCGCGGCAACCTGGACGAGGGCGAGCCGCACGGCCTGCCCGGCACGTACCTCAACTCCTTCTACGAGCTGCGCCCGCTGCCGTACGCGGAGGCCGGGTTCGGCTTCCCGGAATCCGGCCAGACCATCGTCAACGTCACCAACGGCAAGCTGATCCGGCTGCTGGTCGACGACGAGCCGCTCGACGTCCGGTACGGCGAACTCCTCTCCCACGAGCGGGTCCTCGACCTGCGCGCCGGCACCCTGCACCGCGAGCTGCACTGGCGGTCGCCGGCCGGCCGCGAGGTCAAGGTCCGCAGCACCCGGCTGGTCTCCTTCACCCAGCGCTCCGTCGCGGCGATCAACTACGAGGTGGAGGCGGTCGACGGCCCACTGCGGCTGATCATCCAGTCGGAACTCGTCGCGAACGAGACGCTGCCCGCGCAGAGCCGGGACCCCCGGGTCGCGGCCGTGCTGGAGTCGCCGTTGCAGGCCGAGGAGGAACTCACCACCGACGACGGCGGGCTGCTGATCCACCGGACCAAGCTCTCCGGGCTGCGGGTCGCCGCCGCGATGGAGCACGAGGTGTACGCCCCGGCGCGCAAGACCATCGAGTCCGAGGGGTACGAGGACTGGGTGCGTACCACGATCGGGTGCGTGCTCAAGCCGGGCGAGACGCTGCGGGTGGTCAAGTACCTCACCTACGGCTGGTCGAGCCGCCGCTCGCTGCCGGCCCTGCGGGACCAGGTCGGCGCGGCCCTGGCCGGGGCGCGGCTGGACGGCTGGGACGGGCTCCACCGGGAGCAGCGGGAATACCTCGACGAGTTCTGGGACGCCGCCGACGTGGTGGTGGAGGGAGATCCGGAGGTCCAGCAGGCCGTCCGGTTCGGCCTGTTCCACGTCCTCCAGGCGGGCACCCGGGCGGAGCAGCGGCCGATCGCCGCGAAGGGCCTGACCGGCCCGGGGTACGACGGGCACGCGTTCTGGGACACCGAGATGTTCGTCCTGCCGGTGCTCACCTACACCCACCCGGCCGCCGTGCGGGACGCGCTGCACTGGCGGCACCGCACGCTGGCCGCCGCGCACGAGCGGGCCCGGATGCTCAACCTGGAGGGCGCGGCGTTCCCCTGGCGCACCATCGAGGGACCGGAGTCGTCGGCGTACTGGCCGGCGGGCACCGCTGCCTTCCACATCGCGGCCGACGTCGCCGACGCGCTGCGGCGCTACGTGCAGGTCACCGAGGACACGGAGCTGGAGCGCGAGATCGGGCTGGAGCTGCTGGTGGAGACCGCCCGGCTGTGGCGGTCGCTGGGCCACCACGACCGGCACGGCCAGTTCCACATCGACGGGGTGACCGGCCCCGACGAGTACACGGCGGTGAAGAACGACAACATCTACACCAACCTGATGGCGCAGCGGAACCTGATCACCGCCGCCGACGCGGTGATGCGCTACCGGGACGAGGCGTTCCACCTCGGTGTGACCGACGAGGAGGCGGCCGCCTGGCGGGACGCGGCGGCCTCCATGCACATCCCGTACGACGAGGAGGTCGACGTCCACGAGCAGGTGGAGGGCTTCACCCGGCTCCAGGAGTGGGACTTCGCGCACACGCCGCCGGAGAAGTACCCGCTGCTGCTGCACTACCCGTACTTCGACCTCTACCGCAAGCAGGTGGTCAAGCAGGCGGACCTGGTCCTCGCCATGCACTGGCGGGGCGACGCGTTCACCCCGGAGGAAAAACTGCGGAACTTCCTCTACTACGAGCGCCGGACGGTGCGGGACTCGTCGCTGTCGGCGTGCACCCAGGCGGTGCTGGCGGCCGAGGTGGGCCACCCGGAGCTGGCGCACCTCTACCTGCGCGAGGCCGCGCTGATGGACCTGCACGACCTCAACGAGAACACCCGCGACGGCGTGCACATGGCGTCGCTCGCGGGGGCGTGGATCGCGTTGGTGGCCGGGTTCGGCGGGCTCCGCGACCACGACGGCACGCTGTCGTTCGCGCCGCGCCTGTCCAGCCGGCTCGGGCGGCTGGAGTTCTCGCTCCAGTGGCGCGGGATGCGGCTGCGGGTGGACGTCCGGCCGCACGAGACCACGTACGCGTTGCGCCACGGTGACCCGGAGGACCTGCTGGAGCTGCGGCACCACGGCGAGACGGTCCGGGTCACCTGCGACGAGCCCGTCACCGTGCCGATCCCGCCGCTGGAGGTCTCCGGACCGGCTCCGGAGCAGGCGCCGGGCCGGGCCCCGCTGCTCCGCCTGCCCGAGAACGAGCCGTGACCCGCCGCCGGCCCGCGCTCGGCGGGCCGGCGGCGTCGGTCAGATCGGCCTGCCCTGTGAGGGGCGGCCGGCCGCGTCGCGGGGCGTCATCGCCCGCGGGTCGTCGGCCGTGCGTGCCTGGGCCGCGTCGTCCGCCCAGTCCCGGCCGCGTTCGGCGTCCTGTTCGCGCCGTTCCCGGTCGGCGGTCTGCTGGCGGGACTCTCGCTGCTGCGCCATGGCGATCCTCGCGATCCGTCGGGGGCGCGGTCCTGCGCCGGTACGGTCTGCGGTCACCCGCCGCCTACCCGACGCCCCCGGTGGCAAACACCGGGGCGGCCGGCCCGCTTGCCGGCCGTGCGGGCGGGTATGCGAGCCGCCGGGGAGGAGGGGCCGTGGTCCGGTGAGTCGGACGACCGGTCCTGGTCGACGACGTACGGGACGGAGGCGGAGATGGACGTGCGCAGCAGCGAGGTGACGATCCCGGCGGGGGACGCGGAACTCCCGGCCGACCTGCTGGTCCCGGCCGAGCCGGCCGGCGTGGTGCTCTTCGCCCACGGCAGCGGCAGTTCCCGGCACAGCCCGCGCAACACCGCTGTGGCGCACGTGCTCAACCGCGACGCCTTCGGCACCGTGCAGGTCGACCTGCTGACCCCGGCCGAGGACCGGGTGGACGCCCGGACCGCCGAGCTGCGCTTCGACATCCCACTGCTCGCCGGCCGGCTCGCGGCGGTCGTGGACTGGCTGGCGGCGGAGCGGCCCTTCGGCCGGGTGCCGATCGGCCTCTTCGGGGCCAGCACCGGGGCGGCCGCCGCGCTGGTGGCGGCGGCCGCCAGACCGGACCTCGTCGGCGCGGTCGTCTCGCGGGGCGGCCGGCCCGACCTGGCCGGCCCGGCCCTCGGGCAGGTGCGCGCGCCCACGCTGCTGCTGGTGGGCGGCCTGGACGAGCAGGTGATCGCCCTCAACGAGCAGGCGCAGGAGGCGCTGCCGGAGAGCGCCGAGCTGACGGTGATCCCCGGCGCCACGCACCTCTTCGAGGAGCCCGGCAAGCTGGAGCAGGTCGCCCACTGCGCCGCCGACTGGTTCACCGCCCACCTCGCCGTGCCCCGCCCGGCCTGAGCACCGGCCCGGTGGACGGCCGGTTCATGCGGGCGCCGGCCGTGGACGGCCCGGCCGGCGGGCACCGCCCTCCTGCCAGGCCCCGCTCAGGCGGGGGCCGGCGGCGTGGCAGGCCTGCTCGTGCGGGGCCGGCGGCGTGGCAGGCCCGGCTCAGGCGGGGGCGGGGGGCGTGGCCCTGGCGTCCGGGGTGGGGCGCTCGCGGTGCTGCTGGACGGTGTCGATGACGCGCCAGACGACGGCGGTGATCGGCACCGAGACGAAGGCGCCGGCGATGCCGGCGATCAGGGTGCCGGCGGTGACCGCCACCAGGATCACCGCCGGGTGCAGCCGCACCTGGCGCTTCATGATGAGCGGCTCCAGCAGGTTGCCCTCGATCTGCTGCACGGCGATCACGGCGGCCAGGGCCAGCAGCGCGGTGACCGGCCCCTTCGCCGCGAGCGCGACGAGCACCGCGACCGCGCCGGCCACGGTGGCGCCGATGATCGGGATGAAGCCGCCGAAGAACGTGATCAGCGCCAGCGGAAAGGCCAGCGGCACCCGGAGCAGCACCAGGGCCAGGCCGATACCGATCGCGTCGATCGCGGCGATCATCATCGTGCCCCGGCTGTACGCGCCCAGCGTCCGCCAGCCCACCCGGCCCGCCTCGGCGGTCACCGACCGGTTCGGGCCGGTCATCCGGGCCAGCACCCAGTGCCACATCGACCGGCCGTCCTTGAGCAGGAAGAACAGCAGCACGAGCGCGAGCAGCGCCGAGCCGAGCACCTCGGCGGCCGTCCGAGCCCCCGAAACCGGGTCGACCGAGCCCTGCCCGAGGCCCTGCCGGGCCTGGTCGAGCAGCCGGTCGAGCTGCTGGTCACTGACCGGCAGAGTGGAGGTCACGAACTCACGGCTCCGTTGCAGGCCCTGGCTCAGCTCCTGGCTCAGCTCGCTGAACTGGCTGGCGGTCAGGTTCCACACCAGCGCGCCGACCCCGAACAGCACGCCGAGCAGCAGCAGCACGGTGAGCAGGGCGGCCAGCGACGCGGGCAGCCGGAGGCGGCGCAGCGTGAGCTGCACCGGGTCGAGCAGCGCGGTGAGGAAGACGGTGGCCGCCAGTGCGATGGCCAGCGGCGCGAGCAGCACCGCGATCTTTCCCAGCAGGTACAGCCCGGCGACGACCACCACCAGGCAGGCGCTCCACACCACGGCCGAGCGGACCGGCCAGGGCAGCGCCGCCCAGGCCTGTCGGGGCCCCGCGGCCCGGTCCGTCGTCCCCTCGGGCGTCCGCCCGGCACCGTCTGCGACCACGTCGGTCCTCCTCGATCTCCCGCGAGTCGGTACCCGGCGAGCGTCCTGCCGACACCCGTGCCCCCTTTCAACCTGGATGCCGCGCCCGGTACCGGGAGGGCGAGTCGGCGTCCCGTGGCGTTCCCGCCGGCCTGTCCGCTCCACGGCCTTCTGTGGCGCTCCACGGTGGCCCGTCGGGTCGGCGAGGGCCTGCCCGGTCGCGTTTGTCCCCGGGGCCCCAGGGAAGGCAGAGATCGAATCCCGACCCGAGGAGGACCCGATGAGCGACTTCATGGACAAGGCCAAGGACTTCGCCGACAAGCACGACAAGCAGGTCGACCAGGGCATGGAGAAGGGCGGCGACATGGCCGACAAGCGCACCGGCGGGAAGTACGACGACCAGATCGACAAGGGTGTCGACCAGGCCCAGGCCCGTACGGGCGAGGGTGACCAGGTCCGCTGACCTCCTCGGTCCGCTCCCGGGTCGCCGCGCGGTCGGCGGCCCGGGATCGTCGTTTCCGGCGGATCGACGGTCACCGCTAGCCAAGCATCGACCATTCTCGCTACTATCCGCAGTCGGAACATGACTCACCGTAGAGTCACCCCCCGGCCGGACCGGCGTCCCCGCGGACGCCGCGACGAGAGGAAGTCAGCCGGTGACCGAGGCACCCGAGACGACCGTCCCCCAGCGCTATCCGTTCGGCGACCCCGACCGGCTCAACCTCGACCCGCGCTACGCCCGGCTGCGCCGGGACGAACCGCTCACCCGGATCCGGATGCCCTTCGGGGAGCCGGCCTGGCTGGCCACCCGGCACGCCGACGTGCGTACGGTGCTCGGCGACCCCCGGTTCAGCCGGGCCGCCTCGGTGGGCCGGGACGAGCCCCGCAACTCGCCACGGCGGCAGGACTCCGGGATCCTGTCCATGGACCCGCCGGAGCACACCCGGCTGCGCCGGTTGGTGGCGAAGGCCTTCACCGCCCGGCGGGTGGAGGAGCTGCGCCCACGCACCAGGAGGGTCGCCGACGAACTGGTCGACGGCATGCTCGCCGCCGGCCCCCCGGCCGACCTGGTGGAGCACCTGGCCACCCCGCTGCCGATCCGGGTCATCTGCGACCTGCTCGGCGTGCCCGTGGCCGACCAGGACCGCTTCCACACCTGGTCCGAGGCGATCGTGTCGACCACCTCGCTGAGCCCGGAACAGGCCCAGCAGTACATCGACAACCTGTTCGCGTACATGGGGGAGCTGATCGCGCGGCGGCACCGCGAACCCACCGACGACCTGCTCGGCGCGATGGTCCGGGCCCGGGACGCCGACGACCGGCTCGCGGCGGACGAGGTCGTGCGGCTGGCCGCCGGGCTGCTCGCCGCCGGGCACGAGACGACCGTGACCCAGATTCCCAACTTCGTGTACGTGCTGCTCACCCACCCGGCCGAGTGGGCACGGCTGCGGGCAGAGCCGGCGCTGGTGCCGGGCGCCGTGGAGGAGCTGATGCGCTTCGTCCCGCTCGGCGCGTCGTCGGCCTTCGCCCGCTACGCCCTCGAGGACGTCGAGCTCGGCGGCGTGCTGGTGCGTGCCGGCGAGCCGGTCGTGGTGTCGATTCCGTCGGCCAACCGGGACGAGACGGTCTTCGCCGAGCCCGACCGGCTCGACCTGGCCCGGCAGGCCAACCCCCACCTCGGCTTCGGGCACGGGGTGCACCACTGCGTCGGCGCCCAGCTCGCCCGGATGGAGCTCCAGGTCGTCCTGGAGACCCTGATCGCCCGCACCCCCGGCCTGCGCCTGGCGGTGCCCGAGTCGGAGCTGACCTGGAAGAGCGGCCTACTGGTGCGGGGCCTGGTGGCCATGCCGGTGAGCTGGTGACGCGGTGAGCGGGTCGGACGAGCAGTGGCGCGTGCACGTGGACCGGGCCCGGTGCATCGGGTCGGGGATCTGCGCGGGCACCGCGCCCGGGCACTTCGTGCTGGTGGACGGGCTGTCCCGCCCACTGACCGAGCGGGTGGCGCCCGACGACGCGCTGGTGGACGCCGCGGATTCGTGCCCCATGGAGGCGGTCATCGTGTCCGAGGTGGACAGCCTGCGCCGGATCGCGCCGGATCCGTGAGCCGCGTGCGCGTGCCGGAGCCGCGAGCCGCGTGCACGTGCCGGAGCCGTGCGTCCGGCGGGCGTGCCGGCGGGACGAGCCGCCGGCACGCCCGTGGTCAGTATCCGGGGTGGCGAACCCCGTTGATGTTGACGCGGAGCGCGTAGAGCGAGCTGGACGCGCAGACGAAGAGGTGGTTGCGTTTCGGCCCGCCGAACGTGAAGTTGGCGACCACCTCGGGCAGGCGCAGCTTGCCCAGCAGCGTGCCGTCCGGGTCGAAGCAGTGCAGCCCGTCGTACGCGGCAGCCCAGATCCGGCCGGCCGCGTCGAGGCGTACCCCGTCGAAGGTGCCCGCGTCACACTCGGCGAAGACCTCACCCCCGTGCAGGCTGCCGTTCGCGCCGACGCCGAAGCGTCGCAGGTGCCGGTGCCGGGTGTCCGCCACGTAGAGCGTCGACTCGTCGGCGTCGAACGCGAGCCCGTTCGGCTGGCCGAAGTCGTCGGCGACCAGGCGCACCTCGCCGTCGTGCGGGTCGACCCGGTAGACGTGGTTGCCGCCGATCTCGCTCTCGGCCCGGTGGCCCTCGTAGTCGCTGTCGATGCCGAAGCTCGGGTCCGTGAACCAGATCGAGCCGTCGGAGTGCTCGACCACGTCGTTGGGGCTGTTCAGCCGCTGCCCCCGGTATCGTTCCGCGATGACGGTGTCGGTGCCGTCCGCCTCCGTGCGGGTGACGCGCCGGTTGCCCTGCTCGCAGCTCACCAGCCGCCCGTGCCGGTCGACGGTGTGTCCGTTGGCGTAGCCCGCCGGCTGCCGGAACACGCCGACCGCTCCGGTGGTCTCGTCCCAGCGCAGCAGCCGGTCGTTGGGGATGTCGCTGAACACGAGGTAACGCCCGGCGGGGAAGTACGCCGGCCCCTCCAGCCAGCGGCCCCCGGTGTGGAGCCGCTCGACCCACTCGTCGCCGTTGACCCGGCGGAACCGTTCGTCGAGGACCTCGAAGTGAGCTTTCACCCGGTCGACCATGAGACGCCCTCCTGACTTCTGTTCGGCTGTACGCTAACACCACTGAACGACAGTCAGGCAATAATGTGAATTGCCGAACAAGCATCGGAGGAGCGCGTGGACGACATCGACCGGAGGCTGCTGGCGGAGCTGCAACGGGATGCGGCCCAGCCCTACACGGCCCTCGCCGCCGCCGTCGGGCTGTCGACCGGGGCCGTCCACGAGCGGGTGCGGAAGTTGCGCGAGCAGGGGGTGATCCGACGCACCACAGTGGACGTCGACCCCGTCTCCGTGGGCCGCGGCGTGCTCGCCTTCGTGATGATCGAGGCAAACGCCTGGATGGGGGACCCACCCACCCACGAGGCGCTCGCTGCGCTGCCGGAGGTCGAGGAGGCCCACGTGGTGGCCGGCCCGGCCTCGCTGCTGGTAAAGATCAGGGCGGGGTCACCGGAGCAGCTCCAGGCCAGCCTGCGGCGACTGTTCCAGGTCGAGGGCGTCACCGGCACGCAGACCATCGTGGTGCTGGAGACGTTCTTCGATCGCCCGCCGGATCCGCTCGGCCGCTGAGACGCCGGTGGCCGCGCCCCCCGAGCGGGGCGCGGCCACCATCGGCGGGGTGGGGTCAGCTGCTTCTCGCGCAGCTCCGCCATCGACGTGGGCCGGCCGCTGAGCGCGTCCCGCAGCCGGTCCACCAAGCCCGCGTCCGGGCCGCTCCCAGGCTTCAGCCGAGGACCGCGTCCAGGGTGCGGCGGGCGGTGTCGGCCATCACCGGGTTGGTGTCGACGTAGTAGGGGAGGGCACCGACGGCCTGGACGATCGCCCAGCCCCGCCCGCGCGCCCAGGTAGCGTCATCGGTCCCCAGCGCCCGGCGGTAGGTCTCCCGGGCGCCGGGCGGCAACAGGTTCCACGCCGGCATGAGGTCGACCGCCGGGTCGCCGACGCAGACCGCCCCGAGGTCGATGACCGCGGCGAGCCGGCCGTCGCGGACCAGCAGGTTGCCCGGCATCAGGTCGGCGTGGATCCACACGTCCGGCCCGTCGTGCGCGGGCGCGTCGCGGCACTCCGCCCAGACCCGGGCGACCCGGGCGGTGTCGGTCAGGTGGGTGCTCTCGGCCAGGCAGCTACGGACGTACTCGTCCCGGGCGGGCAGCGGGCCGCCCCGGGTGCGCCCGTTCCACGCCCGGCCGCCGGTCTCCACCTCGTGCAGCGCGCGGACGAACCCGGCGAGGTCACGGGCGAACTCGACCGGATCGCCGATGCTCCGGTCGCCGGCGGTCTCTCCGGGGATCCAGCGGTACGCCGTCCACGGCCCCGGGTAGCCCTCGCCCGGCTCGCCGAGGGCCACCGGTTCGGGAACCGGCAGCGGTACGTGCGGGGCGAGGCGACGCGCGTCCTCCTGCTCGCGCCGCAGGTCCTCGCGGAGTTCCGGGTCGACGCCGGGTTGCAGCGGGAAGCGCAGCACGATGTCCTCGCCGAGGCGGAACAGCGCGTTCACGGTGCCGTACGAGGTGACCGGGCGCACCGGGAGCCCACGCCAGCGGGGGAACTGGTCGGCGACGAGGGCGGTGACGACGTCCGCGGTGACGTCGACCTGGTCGGCATGCATCCTCACCGGGCCGATCCTGCCGCCGGCCCGGGGCCAGGGCGATCGGTTTTCACCGGGCATGCCGAGGGCCGGTCCCCCCGGGGCGGGGAGACCGGCCCTCGCCGGTGCGTCGGATCAGGACGAGTAGCCGCGCTCGGCGATCCAGTTGGCGACCTTCTCCAGGGTCATCCAGTACTCGCCCTCGGGAGAGGCCGGGTCGGCGATCCGGATCAGGTCACCGCCGTCCCGGTAGCCCACCAGGGTCAGGTAGTGCCCGCCCTCGTACGACTGCGGGTGGCCGTCGGTGTCGACCGCGGTGCCCTTGACGTTGGCCACCACCGGCCGGCCCTCGTCCAGGGCGGCGACCACGTCGGCCCGCAGCTTGTCGACCTGCTCCGGCTTGGCCACCGGGCCCGAAATCTCCGTGGTCCGGTACCGGCCGCCGGTCAGCTCGTTGAGCACCCGCGTGGTGTCCAGGGCCGAGTCGGTCCCGGCCTCCGTGGTGCCCAGCAGCTTCGCGACCTCGTCCTGCGAGAGGATCTTGCCCTGCGCGGACAGGGCCATCCGCGTCGCGGCCGGGCCGCAGTAGTAGAAGTTGGGCTGCGCCTGGTACTCGATGCCCACGGTGCGCTCGGCCCGCTTGTCGGGGCGGCCGTTCTTGTCGGCCTTGTCGGCCCGCCCGCCCTTGTCGGTGTGCACCGAGGCGACCGGGGCGGTGGTCACCGGCGCGGCCTGGGCGGCCATCGCGGGTCCGGCGATGCAACCGCCCGCCACCAGCAGGCCGGCGACGGAGAGACCGCTCTTGTGGATGATCGGCTTCATGGTCGGGCTCCAATCGGGGGTTGACGCCTCCGGGAGCCGGAGGCGCAAGCACCGGGACAGGCGCTCGCCTGGAGGGATTCGACGGCCCGGAGCGCGTCCGTGGCCGGGCGTACCAGGGATCCAACGGCCCTGCTCCACGGGGCATTCCGGGGCAGGGGCCGGGGGTCCGGCGGCACGATGGGATGCAACGGCGCCAGGGGCAGCAGGATTCCGGCGTACGGATGCGGCTCGTCACACGACGTGCGACGGGCTCCTCGTGCTCGTGCCGGCGGTGCCCGGACGGCGGTGTTCGGCCGTCTACCGCAGCCGACGTCGGCAGGCCGGGCGAGCCGGCGGCGAACCGGTCAGACCGTCACAGACTTCCCAGCAGGCGCGTCACGGTGATCTCGATGACGACCCGGTCGGGATTGGGGCGCGGTGTCCGGTACCGCTCGGCGTACCGGCGCTCGGCCTCGGCCACGGCGGCCCGGTCGGAGCGGACGACCGCCCGCCCCTCGATGGTGAGCCACCGCCGCCCGTCGACGTGGCAGACGGCCACCGGGGCGCCCACGGGGCCGGCTGCGGCGACGTGTCGGGCCTTGCGGGACGTGCCGCTGGTGATCACCCGGGCCAGGCCCGCCGCGGCGTCGACGGTGACGCCCACCGGCACGACGTGCGGGGTGCCGTCGGCCCGCAAAGTGGTGAACGTGGCCAGGTGCCGTTCCCGGCAGAACGCGGCGACCCGCTCGTCCTGCGGTGCCAACCGGTGGTCGGGCATGTCCGTCCTCTGTCTCGCGGTCAGCGTGCCGGTCAGGGAACGCGGCGGCGGTTCCGGTCCGGTTCCGGCGGGGTGACCGGTCGGCCGGGCAGCGGGGGACTGCCGGCGCGACGGTGCCGGACCAGCCGACCGAGGTAGATCAGCGCGCCGGTCAGCACGGCCATGTCGTCGAGGTAGATCGGGTCGGGCAGCACGTCGATCGGGAGCACGGTGTAGAGCAGCGCCCCGTAGAAAGCGACCTTGCCCTTCACCCCGAGCGTGCCGAGCAGCCGGCGGGTGCGGATCACGCGAACGGCCAGCAGCACCGCGCCGACCAGCGTGACGACCGCCACGACACCGACGAGGACCCACGCCTCCCTGGACATACGGCCACGCTAGCCCAGCCGGGCCAGCTCCGCCCGAATCCGTCGGCCGGCCGGTCGGTACGCGGCGACGGCCACCCGGTCGTGCCGGTCAGTACGCGGCGACGGCCGCCCGACCCCGGGCCACCGGCGGAACCTCCCGGCCGGACACCGCTGGAAGTTCCCGGGTCTGCTCCACCGGCCCCTCGATCAGCGGCAGCAGGGACGGCGGCTCCTCGGGCTGGTGGTTGACCGCGGCGAACGCCTCGTCCCGCAGGCTGCGCGCCGACTCGGCGGCGAGTTCGGCGGCGCGCCAGGCGGCCTGCTCCCGCTCCCGGGCGGCCTGCTGCCGGGCGAACAGGTTGTCCCGTACCGCCCGGCGCAGCACCAGCTCCTGCTCGACCGGGTGCAGCCGCGGGTCCCATCCGTTGCGGTGCGCGAAGACGTCGCTGAGCTGCTCCACCGACAGCTCCTTGCGCCAGTACGCGTCCAGCGCGGCCCGGTGCAGGAAGCGCTCGCGCTCGGCGTACTCGGCGGGGGTCCGGCCGGTACGCGGCAGGGGCATCGCCTCGGCGTTCGCCAGCCGTCGGACGTCCGCCTCGGCGGCCTCGTACGCCTGCCAGGCCGTCTCGACCGCCTCCTGCGCGGTCAGCCACTCTGCCCGCAGGCGGGCGGCGGTGGCGGCGGCCCGCTCCGCGGCCACCGCGACCTCCTCCGCGTACCGGGACCGTTCGCGCTGCTCCTCGGCCCGTTCCAGCTCGCTAGGCATCGCCGCGCGGCGGATCAGGACCCCCGCGTCGAAGCGGAGCCGGCCCGGCCGCAGCAACAGGCCGGCGACGGTGACGGCGACGACGCCGAGCAGGCTCAGCCAGATCACGGCGGCCCGCGGCACATCGAGCAGGACGGAGGAGAGCACAGTTTGCATGGTCAGCACCTCGCGGTCGATCGGCGGAAATCGACGTTGGTCGTGCCCGGCGGACGGGCGGGTGGGCATCGTGGACGCTTGCGGCGTACCGCGGCAGGTGGTCGTCTCGGGCGGGCCGGGAACGGGCGGGACCGGTGCCGAGGCGGGTACGGCCGGGGCGGCGTGCCGCCCCACGCGGTAGGCGGGCCGGAGCCGTGGCGGCCGGAGTGCCGAAAGGCGGCCCGGTCGGATGGCCTCGTGCGGCGGGAGGAGGTCCGCCGCAGCGGCCGATCGCCTCGGGACGTGGCCGACGGGTCAGGCGGTCGGCGGACCGCGCCGGGTGGGGACGCCCCGACCGGGGTCGCGGGTCGGCACGTCCAGGCGGACGATCGACGCGACCGGGTTCTCGGCCCGGCGGACGGCCGGCGGGGTGGCCGCGTCGACCGTCCGCTCGGCAGCAGGCTCCCGGCGCGGCAGCGGCCGGTCGACCGGCGCGTTCGCGGCGACCGGTGCGTTCGCGGCGACGGGTGCGCCCGCGGCGACGGGTGCGCTCGCGGCCGGGCCGAGGGTGGGGACAGACGGTGCCGGTGCGGTGGTCACGCCGCCGAGGCCGACGGCGAGCACCAGCGCGGCGACGGCCAGTCGGGTCAGCTCGCGCAGTAAACGCAGCGTGGCCGACCAGAACGGGTCGGTGGACGCTACGGACGGCACCCGTCCAACCTATCGCCCGTGCGCGGCCGGCGCAGCGCGGCGGCGGCATCGGACCGGGTGACCGCCACCACGTTGTCCGGAGTGGACGCTGTCCCGTCCGGCGGGAGCGGCGGCGGCTGTCTTTCCCGCTGTCCCGGCCCGCGGCAACAGCACGTTCGCCTTCCTCTCGGACTCGCGGCCGGGCCGGGCCGCGGCCGGGGCCGACCCGCAGATCACCGACATCATGATTGACTGGGTGCGGGCTTGCAGTTCTACCGGAAGCCACCGGAAACAAGTGACGTTAGGTTGCGCTGATGATGTGGATGTCGTGGCTCTTCGTGGCGTCACTCCTGGCGGTGACGGTGGGCCTCCTGCTCGGCATGTACGAGCGGCTCCGCCCCTCGGTCGCGCTGAAGCGGGCGTTCCACGTGCTCGTCCTGGCCGGGGCCGGGCTGATGCTGCCGGTTTTCGTCGTCGCCGGGTTGGACGAGCCGGTGAACTGGATCCCGGCCGCGCTGCTGGCCGGGATGCTTGCCCTGACACCGTGGATGTTGCGGGACAAGTCCCGGTCACGGTCCTGATCCGACCGCGTGGGGCGACCGACGCCGGACCAGTGCTGCGCGCGAGAACCACGTCAGCACCGAGATGAGCAACGCCAAGGCGTGGAACTGACGCAATCGCCGACGCGGCTCCGGTCCGACGACGGTGGTGCCGGGCAGGACCGCGGCTACTCCAGAGCGGACGGCGCGGGTACCGCGCCCGGGACGGCGGGCCGGCTCTGTCCCGCCCGCTCAGAAACTGTGGTCTGAGGGCGCAGCGGTCTTCGTCCGGCAGCCGGGTGGCGACGCCGCTCGTCAGCGGGGGCGAGTGCTCAGCCGGCGTGACCCGCCCGGTGCTGTGGGCGCCCGTGCGTCCCGGCCTCGGGGCGTACGGTCACGGGCTCACTGGCGGTCCTGGTGTCGCGGCCCGGTCGCGGTGGTGGCCTGCTGCCGCCTGACCAGCGCGTACAGCCCGGTGCGACGGAGAGCGGAGCGGTGCCGCCGGGCCGTGGCCGCGCCAGCCTGAGCGACGGTACGGCCGATCCGCCGCGTCGGCTCGCGTCGGCGGCACCGGAGCGCCGGGGAGGGCGGAGGATCGGTACGGTGGAGCGCATGATCCTGCCCCCCAGCCGTACGAGCGCGGAGGCGCACCTCTACATGGACCTGCGGCCCTGCTCCTGCGGGGAGACGCGGTTCGCCCGGCAGAGCGCGGTCGTGGCGCTCGAGGACGGCGACCTGGCCGCCCGCTACACCGGTGCCTGCCCCACCTGCGGCCAGCCGCGCGAATTCACCTTCCGGCTGCCGGCCGAGCCCGCCGTGGCCCCCGCCGGTGGCTTCCGCTACGGCGGGGACGAGCCGTCGCAGCTGCTCGATCCCGGCGAGTGGCTCCGGGTGGCCGACACGTACGCCAGGTCGGTGCCGGCGGACGGGGACGCGGGGCAGCGGGCCCGGGCCACGCTGATCCGGGCCGTCGCGGCGCTGGACGAGGTGCTCAAGTTCATCCCGCCCGGCGAGGACGTGGTGCCCGCCGCAGCCTGCACCAGCGAGTGGGGACGCGACCTGCGCCGGCGGGAGCCGGGCCGCTTCCGGCGCGGCCGGCTGGCCACGGTCCGCGACACGTACGCCGGGATGCTGCCGCAGGCCGTCTGAGCGAACGCCGCGTCGTCCTCGACAACCCCCACGGCACCGGCGCGACCCGCGGCCGGGATGCCGGCCGCGTCACGCCGAGCCCTTCCGGCAGCGATGCCGTCCAGTGCGGTCGGTTCTCAGGCCCGCCAGGTCCCGGGTGCGGCGATCCTCACCGGCGGGCCTCGTCGAGACAGGCGGCGTTCGCGCCGACCAGCAGGGGGAGGGCGGCCAGGAACTCGCGCAGCACGTGCCGGGGGTCGTGCTCGCGGGTGTCCACTACCTCGGCCCGCGCGCCGGCGTCGGCGAAGACCTGACAGACGTCCCAGAGGCTGGCGCCCACGCTGCTCCACTGCCACACGTCGTGCGCCAACGCCGGCAGCCGCAAGACCGGCGCGGTGCCGAAGAGGCCGATGCCGTAGCGCAGCGGGTCGTCGGGGGTGTTGCCCAGCGACACCATGAGTGGGAGCACCCGGTGCGCGCGGGCGAAGTCCTCCACGTCCGGCGCGTCCGGCGTGATCTCCACCAGCAGGCCGTCCTCCAGGAACTCCGCGACGATGCGGTCCGGGTCGGCCACGCCGAGCTGCCTGGCGGCATCGGTCACGGCGGCCCGGTCCCAGGTGGCGTCGGGCCGGTCCACCGGGCGGTGCGCCGCGGCCCAGACCGCGAAGGCCTGCGGGTCCTCCAGGGTCACCGAGAGACGGCCGATGCCCAGCGAGTAGTACTTCACCGGAGCGCCCACGGCCGGGTGGAACTCCCCGGTGTAGCGCCCTACCGGCAGGATCAGCGGATCGGCCATCGCGGGGTCCCTCGTCGTATCGGTCACGGCAGCGGCTCCAGGTAGACGACGCTGGCCGCGAGCAGCAGGTGGGCGGTACGGAGGAACGCGGTGAGCAGCCGTTCCGGGTCGACCAGGTCCGGGTCGGTGCCGCCGGCCTCCCGCTCCTCGTCGGCGAGGGCCCGGCACATCGTCCAGAGGCTCTCCCCCGACGGGCACCGTTCCCAGAGGTCGTAGACGGTGCGGGTGACGCTCACCACCGGGTGCTCGTAGAAGCCGATCGACCAGAGCCAGGGCTTTTCGGCGCTGTTGCCCAGCCCGAGCATCCGGGCGCCGACCCGGTGCCGACGAGCGAACTCCACCGCCTCGCCGGCATCAGGGGCGACCTCGACGGCGAGCCCTTCAGCCAGCAGCCCGTGCAGCAGCGGGGCGCTGTCGACACCGGGCAGTTGCGCGGCGGCCGCGTCGCGTACCGCAGGCAGGGTCCAGGGCTGCTCGGCCGGTTGGTCGCCGGCGCCGTGCGCCAGCGCCCACAGGGTGAAGCGCTGGTCGTCCAGCTCCCACACCTCGTCGCCGAGGCGGACCCGGTGGTAGCGCTCGGTCGAACCGGCCACCGGGTGGAAGGTGCCGAAGAACTGCCCGACCGGCAGCAGCAGGGCCTGCGCGGTGTGTGTCGTCGTCATCGCTGCTGATCCTCAGGTCGCGTGGCCCACCACGGCTGGTCGTCATGCTGGGAGTGGCCGGGCTCGCCGGGCCGGATGATCTGCGCCGGCGGCAGGTCGGACAGGTCGATCGGAGTCAGCTTGCCAAGGAAGTGCCCGAACGAGCGGGCCACCGGAACCAGGTGCCGCTCGCGCCCGGCGGCACCCTCAGGACCGATCGCCCCGCCCAGGCCGGACTCCGGCAGGAAGTACACGCCCTCCTCCGCCATGTCGCGCGGCCGCAGCGAGAGCACCAGCAGACCGCCGGAGAGGTTCGCGATGACCAGCCAGGTCGGTGACAGCCAGGGATCCCGGTGTACGCGCTGAGCGTGCACCAGATCGAACGGCGGGTACTGGGGATGAACGCCGAGCAGGGGACGTTCCGGCAACATGCTGAAGGGCAGGCCGGGGACGTGGTGCTCGACCTCGGGCTGTGCCCCGTTGTTGTCACGCAGCCAGTCGCGGTAGCTCGGCGGCAACGAGATGCCGAGTTCGACCTCCACTGCTTGTAGCTGCGCTTCGTCGAGCTGACCGTAGGGCCGCAGCCGGGCGGACTTCCAGACGTGGCCGGTTGGTGGCGTCATCACCTCGTTCTCGTCGACCCGACGGACGATCACCCGCCACTCGTCCGCGCTCTTCATGTCGACGTCCGCGAAGCGCCAGGTCTCGTCGCCCACCGGGAAGGTCTCGCCGAGAGCGACCTCGTAGTGGGGGGACTCCTCGCTCCAGTGGGGCATGACGGCGATTTCGCACCGGACCGGAGGGCCCTCGTTGATCCACCGAACGCCGAGCCGGGCCGGCCCGATGTCCGACGGCACGTTGTTGCGGATGGACATGACGTCCGTGTAGGAGCGCAACGGCTCTCCTCCCAGCTCTCTTCTCGGCACGGTCACCCGTTCAGCATGTCGTGCAGCGTCGCCTCGTCGGGCAGCGAGAAGCCGAGCACCTCCCGGGCGATCCGCTCGGCCTCCGCCCGGCCGACCGGCAGCGAGCCCCCCGGACCGGGCGGTGCCCCGCCCGCCGTCCAGTGGGCCGAGCGCTGCCCCCGCTCAGACGACTCGACCACTCCCAGGCCACTCACCGTACCGTTGGTGGCCAGCAGGGCGTAGTAGACGAGGGTGTAGCGCTCGTCCTCCAGATCGGTGCGGCCCAAGGTGTGCGGGTCCGACGTGGCGATCGGCGGCGTGGGGACGGCCGGCGGCGCCGCTGGCGGACCTGCCATCGGTGGCGGCGGAGTCGGCTGCGGCTCCAGGTGGGCAAAGCCCCTGCTCATCAGATCGAGGAATTCCCGCACGGTCATCGGCGTCGGGTGGTCCCTGTTCCACGGATTGCGCAGCTGCACCTGACCGTTGCCGACCGCGACCACCTCGTAGGCGTGACCGGCGTAGAGCCCGTGCGGAAGCTTCTTACGGATCGATGCGGGGTATTCCGTTTCCGACTTGGTGCCGGTGATCACCGGGCTGCCGGCGGCCAGCAGTGCGGCCAGCCGGGCTTCGACGGCTGCCTCCCGCCCCGGCGTCGTGTCGAACTGTTCGGCGCGACTCGGCACTCCGGTGAGCTGGGTGAGCAGCTCGGCCTGCATCCGCGGGGTGCTGCCGACGTCCAGCCGGGCGTAGCCGGTCGGCGCGGCCACGTGCGGATCCTTCGGGCTGTGCCACGACCGCCAGTCGCGCTGCCACTGCTCGTGCCGTTCGGTGCTCCAGGTGCGGTCGACCGCCGCGAGCGCCTTCTCCAACAGCGACGCCCAGGAGCTGCCGTTCACCGACTGATCAGCGTAGGCGGTCGCACCGTTGTAGCCAGGGCGAAGCGGCACGTCCGGGTGCACAGTGATCCGCAGTCGCCGGCCCGTCGGGTTGATCGAGTCCCCGAGCAGGGCACTTTCGTGCAGCAGCACGTCGACCGTGCCGTCCGGATTGGGCTGGAACAGCCCGGCGATGGCGTCCGGACGGTGGGCGGCGACGGCGGCCATGCTGGCCAGCATCCCGCAGTCGCCGAGCATGCCCTGCCGCACCTGCTCCCGGCGGGGCGGCCCGTCGAAGGTCGGAACGGTCTGGCCGGTCTGCGCGTGGTGTGCCCGGCCGTACTCGGGGACGGGCTGGCCCGGCTCCGCGGCCGGCAGCGTGACCCGGTCGGCGACCACCACGGTCTCGCCGGCCGTGACGGTCGCGTCGACCTCCACGTCCACTGGCGGTGCGCCGGGCACCGACGCGCGCAGCGCGCGGGTGAGTACGTCCGGCACCAGGGCCAGCACCCGGGCGTTGGTCAGGTAGTGGAAGTCGTGCGTGTTCAGCACCGCCATGGCGGCGGGGTTCGCGCCGTACTCGGCCCGGAACGCGACCCGGGCGCGAACCCGGTCCTCGGCCAGCAGCGACTGGCGCCCCGCCTCCGTGCCCAGGTCGAAGGCCGACCGCGACTCCGCCAGCCAGAACTCCGGCGCGCGGTCGAGCACGTACGGGCGCAGGTCGAACCGGCCGGTCAGGTCGACGTACACGCCCTCGGCGGCGATCCGGTCGGCGAGCTGCGGATCCACCTGCCGGATCAGGTCCAGCTGAGCCGGCGGCATGGCGATGATCTGCCCGGCGCAGGCCGGCATCCGGGGCAGGCTGGACTGCGCCTGCTCACCCTGGACGGCCAGCTCACGTAGCCGGGCATCCACCTCGGCGGCCGAGGGCACCTGGGAGCCCGTAGCCAGCCGGGCCCCGTAGTCGATCGCGCGGAAGCGCTCGACGGTGCTCGCCGGGATGCCGCCGAGCACATCGGTGATCGACTCCGGAGTCACCAGCGGCACGCTCAACTGCATCAGGTGGGTGGCCACGTCGCCGGGGAGGACGCCCCAGCGGGCGGGCGCGTCCGGGGTGCCCAGGCGCAGCCCGAGATGGTCGACCAGGGCGTCGATCTCGGCCCGGAGGGTGAGCCGGGTCGCCGGATCCGCGCCCGCGTACGACGCGGCCAGGATCCGCAGCTCCGCCAGCCGGCCGTGGTCCTGCGCGGTCAGACCGGCCGGGTCGATCGGCCCGTCGCGGTGGTCGGCGTCCAGCTGACCGACCAGAGCCTGGCCGGACTCGTGCAGCGCCACCAGCTCCGCCACCTCGTGCGCCAGCGCCCGGGTGACCGCGGCGTCAGTCGCCCGGTCCGACACGGTGAGCGTGAACGAGCCGTCCAGGTTCCGCACCGTCTGGGCCACCACGCCGTCGGCGAGCGGGCCGGCCGCCACGTTCAGCGACAGCGGGTCCAGGCCGGCCACCCGCACCTCGAAACGGTCCGGGGTGACCGCGACGATCTGGTCCGCCCGCGCAGCGCCAGCCACCGTGGGCAGCGCGGCCCGGGCCGCGTCCACCACCGCCGCGGCGTCAGCCGTCGGCCGACCGAGCCCGTCGAAAGACGAGTTCGGCACCGCGGTGGTAGTGGTACGGGCCAGCTCGACGTGCGCGTACCAGGGGCTCATCAGGTCGAGGAAGGCGCGCACCGACATCGGCGTGGGGTGGCTGCTGTTCCACGGATTACGCAACTGCACCTGACCGTTGGCGACGCCGACCACCTCGTAGGCGTGCCCGGCGTACAGGCCGTGCGGAAGCGTCGCGGTCTGGTACGCCGACGCCGGCCGGGTGCCGGTGATCACCGGACTGCCGGCGGCCAGCAGTTCCGCCAGCCGGGCCTCGGCGACCGCCTCCTGACCGGGCGCGGTGTCCAGCTGGTCCACCGACGTCGGCAGGCCGGTCAGCTGGGTGAGCAGCTCCGCCTGCACCAGTCGCGAGCTGCCGTTGTTCAGCCGCGCGTAGCCGAGCGGGGCAGCCTGGGTGTCGGCCACGCCGGGTCGGTTGGTCCACTGCTGCTGCCACTGGTCGTGGCGTTCCTGCGTCCAGGTCCGGTCGATCGCGGCGATCGCCTTCTCCAGCAGCGAGGCCCAGGCCACGCCCACCGACGACTGGTCCGCGTAGGCCGTCCGGCCGTCCGGGCCGGGTCGCAGCGGTACGTTCGGCTGCACGGTGATCCGCAGCCGCCGCCCGGTCGGCGTCACCGACCGGCCGGGCAGGCTGCTCTCGTGCAGCAGTACGTCCACCGTGCCGTCCGAATTGACGTGGAACAGGTCGGCGAGTGCGGCGGGCAGGTGGCCGGCCACCGCGCCGATCACCGCGATCATGCCGCAGTCGCCGAGCATGCCCTGCTGCACGTCCTCGCGCTTGGGCGGCCCGTCGAACAGCGGCGGCGGCTGGCCGTTCTGGCTGTCGAGCGCCTGCCCGTACGCCACGGCCGGGGTGCCCGCCTCGGCGGCCGGCAGGGTGACCCGGTCGGCGACCGCGGCGGTCTCCGCGGGGCCGGAGGCGGTGGCGGTGGTCTCCCCGGTCGTCGCCTCGGCGATCGGGCTGAACCCGCGCAGCACCTGGGTCAGCGCGTCCGGCACCAGGCCCATCACCCGGCCCGCGCCCAGGTAGTGGAAGTCGTGGGTGGCGAGCAGGGGGACCGGCTGGCCACCGGCGAGACCACGTAGCGCGGCGCGTGCCCGGACCCGGTCCTCGACCAGCAGGGCCTGCCTGCCGGCCGGCGTACCCAGGTCGAACGCCGGCCGCGCGTCACCCAGGTCGATCTCGGGCTGGCTGTCCACCGCGTACGGTCGCAGGTCGAACTGGCCGGTCAGGTCGACGTACACGCCCTCGGCGGCGATCCGGTCGGCGAGCTGCGGATCCACCTGTCGGATGAGGTCCAGGTGAGCCGGCGGCATGGCGATGATCTGCCCGGCGTACGCGGGCATCCGCGGCAGGCTGCTCTGGGCCTGCTCGCCCTGCATCGCCAGCTCGCGCAGCCGCGCGTCGAGTTCGGTGGTCGACGGCACCTGGAAGTCCGGGGCGAGTCGGGCCCGATAGTCGATCATCCGGAACCGCTCGACGTCGGTGAGCGCCGGGCCGCCCTGCAGCACCTGGGTGACCGACTCGGGCGTCACCGACGGCACGCTCAGGCGCACCAGGTGCGTGAACACGTCCCGCGGGATGGCGGCCCACCGCGCGGGTGCGGCGAAATCGCCCACCCGCAGGCCGAGGTGGTCGACGAGGGCGTCGATCTCGGCGCGTACGGCGAGCCGGGTGGCCGGGTCGCCGGCCTCGTACTCGGCGGCGAGCAGGCGGATCTCGGCCATCCGGCCCCGGTCGTGCGCGGTGAGGCCGGCCGGGTCGATCAGCCCGTCGACGTTGCCCGGGTCGAGCGGTCCGACCAGGGCCTGCCCGGACTCGTGCAACGCCACCAGCTCCGCGACCTCGTGCGCGAGCGCCCGGGCGATGACGCCGTCCACGGCCCGGTCCGAGACGGTCACCGTGAACGACCCGTCCGGATTGCGCGTCGACTGGGCCACCACCCCGTCGGTCAGCGGGCCGACGGTCAGCTCCACCCGCAGCGGGAACAGGCCGGCTGCGCGCACCTCGAAGCGGTCCGGCGCGACCGCCGCGACCTCGTCCACCCCGGCGTACGGGGCCACCTGCGGCAACGCGGCCCGGGCGAGGTCCAGCACCGCGGCCGGGTCGGCCGCCGGCCGCCCCAGACCGTGGAAACCCGAGTTCGGTACCGCCGCCGCCGTGATCCGCCCAGGGTCGGCGCCGTTGTCCGGGTCGCCGCTGCCCTCCGGGTTCGGGCCGGCCGCCGGGTCGGTGCCGTTCTCCGGACCGGTCGCGGCCGGGTCCGTCCGGCCGCTGCCGACGGTGCCGAAGAGGCGGGAGAGCAGACCGGTGCGGCGGTGCGTCTCCGCCAGCCGCTCGGCCAGCCGGCCGGTGGTCGACTCGGCGGCGCTCAGGCGGCCCTCGAGCCGGTCGGCGGCCCGCTCCAGCTCGGCGATCGGCTCGTTCAGCCGGTCGACGACCTGGTCCACCCGGTCGGCGGCGGCCCGGGCGTCGCTGCGCGCGTCGAACCGGCTGCGCACGTCGTCGGCGGCGAGGCCCTGCCGCTTGGCGTGCCACTTCGCCACCCCGATCACCGGCGCGGCGGCCACCGCGGCGATGGGGATCACCGGCGCCAGCGGACTGGCCACCGCGACGGCGACCGCGGTCGCCGCGGCGGCGGTCGCCCCGGTGGTCAGCACACTCGACACGAGGTAGGTGCGCAGGCGGGGAATGCCCGGTGGACGGGCGTCCTCGGCGGCCCGCCGTTCGGCCCGGAGCGTGCGGAGCTGCCGCGTCCGGCCGGCGCGGTCGCCGCCGAACTCCGCGACCACCTGCCGGGCCTCGGGGGGCAGCTGCGCGATCCGGTCCGGCGCCCCGAGCATGCCATCCCGCAGACCCAGCCGGTCGATCACCGCGTGCAGTTCGCGCAGGGCCGGCTTCAGGGAGACGGGATCAGCGGTACGCACCTGGTGCGCGGCCGTCTGCAACTCCCAGGCGTCGGCCCTGCTCAACCGTTCCGGACCGGTCGCATCGGGCGTCCCGCCCGGGTCCGGTGTGGCTGCCGGGTCCGGTGCGGCTGCCGGGTCCGGTGCGGTTGCCGGGTCCGGTGTGGCTGCCGGATTCGGCGCGCCGGCGGCCGGGTCGGGCGTGGTCGTGCTACCGGGCGTGGTCGAGGTCTCGGTCGACCCGGCCGAGGCGGTGTGCCTCTGCGCCAGTCGGTCCATGGTCGCGTTGATGTCGTCGAGGCGCCGCGAAGCCGCGTCGAGCTGCCGGGCGGCGTCGGTCACGGCCGTCGCCGACGGGCCGGCGAGGCCCTCCACCCGTGACGTCGGGTCCGTCGCCGGGTTGGGGTTGGCCAGGTCCCAGGTCCGGCGGGCGTCCTTGATCCGGGCCTCGACGCGCTTGAGCAGCAGGTCGCGGAGCGGACCGACGAGCCCACCGGCCAGCATGCCGACCGGCCCGGCCCCGGCGGCGACCTGGAGGACCTTGGCCACCCCGACCGTCGTCCCGGCCTGAACCAACGGGCCGGGCGTCTGCTCGACCGCGTAGACCCCGATGCTCGGCACGTTGCTCGGCCGTTGGGCGCTGTCCGTCGCCTGTGCCGGCGGGCGGGTGAGCAGCCGTGCCGCCCGGTCGGCCAGGCCCGGACGCCCGTGCCGCTCGACCACCGGCCGCAGCTCCGCCGGCAGCAGCTCACGGCGCTGATCCGCGCCCGGCGTGCCCTCCCGCAGACCGAGCTGGTCGACCAGGACCCGCAGCTGCCGGGCCACCGACGGGCGGGCCAGCAGGCCCGCGGACTCGTGCCGCGCGGCAAGCTCGGCAAGCCGTCGCAGCGAGGCCGTGTCGCGCGGGTCGCGGGACCCGGCTGCGGCCGGGTCGGTCGACGTCGCCGGATCGGTTGACGTCGCCGGGTCGGTCGACGTCGCCGGGTCGGTTGACGTCGCCGGATCGGTTGACGTCGCCGGGTCGGTTGACGTCGCCGGGTCGGTCGACGCGCGGGGCCCGGGGGTCGTCGTGACGTCCGGCGCGGCCAGCCCCGCCCAGGCCGGGTCGCCGAAGAGCAGGCGGCGGAACGAGTCGGCGAGGCCGTTGCGGCGCTGCGACTCGGCGAGTCGGCGCTCCAGGTCGGCCAGGCGCTGCTCCAGGTCGGCCGTCCGTCGGGCGGCGGTCGCGGCGCGGTCGGCCACTGCGCCGATCGGGTCGGCGAGCGCCTCGGCCGCCTGGGACAGCAGCGCCTCCGCCGGCAGCGCCGGGTGTTCCGCGTCCCAGGTGTCCCGGGCGTCCTTGGCGGCGGCCTCCTTGCGGGAGATCACCGGGTCGACCGCCGCGCCGGTCGCCGCTGCGGCCAGCGCGCCCGCGATGCCGAACCAGCCGAACTTCAGCTGGCCGAGGAGGTCACCGACCCCCGCGATCGTGGCGGCCGTCAGCAGGTTCGGCGCGGTCTCCGCCACCGAGATCCACCAGGGCGCGACCTTGCCCGGCCGCTGCCCGTCGGCCGGTTGGCGGCCGATGACGACCCGGGCCCGCTCCCGGACCGCGGTCGTCCGCGAGTCGCCGAACCGGTCGACGAGCGGCCGCACGTCGGCCGGCAGCAGGTCCCGGCGCTGGTTCGCACCCGGCGTTCCCTGCCGCAGCCCGAGGTTGTCGAGCAGCGCCCGGATCTCCCGGCCCGTGCTGAGCCGGGACCACGGCCGCGCCCCGTCGTGACGGGCGACGAGACTGCGCAACTCGGCGAGCCGCCCATGTTCGTGCGGGGTCAACCCGACGACGGGCGGACCACTCTGGCCGTCGGTCGACGTCGGCGTACCGCTGCCGGGGCCGCGGCCGGTCGCCGCCGAAGGGTCCCCGCCGACCGGCCCGAACCGGCGGGGCCGGCCCATCAGCCGGTGCCGGCGCTCGTTCTGGCGCAGCTGCTCCTGGACGGCCGCGGCCTGCTCGCCGAGCCCGGTCACCGCCTCGCCCAACTCCTGAAGCGCCGAGGTCGCGTCGCCGGTGCGGGCGGCGAGCGCCTCCCCGGTGGTGGTGTCCGTCTCCGCGGCGCTGCGGGCGTCCTGACGGGCGTCGTACCGCGCCCGCCGGTCCTCGGCAACCAGGCCGGCCCGCTTGGCCAGCCACTTCGCCGGTCCGGTGGCGATCGCCCCGACGAGCGCGCCGGCGCCCAGCATCAGGGCGACCTCCGGCCGGCCGCCGGCGTCCAGGGTGAGCTTCGCCGCCAGCGCGGCCAGGAGAGAGTTCACGGTGAGATGCGTGACCAGGTACGTCCGCATCCGGGGCAGACCGAGGGGGCGGGCATTCGATTCCGCCTCGGCGGCGCGGCGGTCGGCGCGCAGCCGGGAGCGCTCGCTCGTCCGGGCCGAACGCTGGCTGGTCGCGTCGGCTAGCGCGGCCCGCGCCTCGGCGGGCAGGGCCGCGACTCGCTGCTCGGCGCCGAGCATGCCGTCACGCAGGCCCAGCCGGTCCACGATGGCGGCCAGCTCGCGTCGCGCAGCCGACCGGGACCACTTGTCCGCGGTCCGGACCTGGTGCGCGGCCGTCACCAGCTCGGCCACGTCGGCGCGGGTGAGCGGCGTGACGACCGACGCGCCTTCCGCCAACGGCTGCCCGAGGGCGGACAGCTCGGCAACCTCGTGCGCCAGCGCACGCCCGATCACCGCGTCGGCAGCCCGGTCGGAGACCGTCACCACGGCCGTACCGTCGGTGTCGAACACGCTGCTGGCGGCCGCACGGTCGGCGACCGGCCCGCTGGTCACCCGGAGGTTGAACTGACTGCCGTCGGCGCGGGTGACCTGGTACGTCCCGTCGGTCAGGGCGGTCACGGCCTGCACGCCGGCGTGGGCGGCCACACCGGGCAGCGCGGCCCGCGCCTGGTCGAGGACGGCGTCCGGATCGGCCTGCGCCCGTCCCTCGCCGTGGAAGGCCGTGCCGGGCAGTGCGCTCGCGGTGATCGGTTCGCTCGTCGGCACGCTGCCGTCGGTGGACGTGTCGCTGTTGCCCGGGGTCGCCGGCTGCGCGGTGTGGTCGGTGTCGGTGTCGACGCCCGGTGCGGTCGTGTCGGTGTCGACGCCCGGTGCGGTCGTGTCGGCGTCGAGGTCGACGTCGGTTGAGGTCAGTCCGGTTGGTCCACCTTCGGCCACACCTGCCGCCCGGTCACCCGGCCCTGCCGGCGTGCCGCCGCGTACCGCTTGATCACCAGGGGTGGCGGCAGGCTGGGATGGGCCGTCACCACTCCCGTCTCGTCGATGATGAAGACCCCCTGGCCCAGATGCCTGCCCTGCGCCCGCTCCTGCGGAGAGAGCGTCTCCTGGGCCGCCCAGCCGAACTCGAACGGGAACACCGCCACCGGGTTGCTGGTCCCCAGCAGGCGGGTCATCAGTTGCCGGGCTTCCTCCCTGGTCATCGGCATCGCTCGGCTGCACCTCCATCGACCACAGGTCGTACGTCCCATCAACATAGTCGCCGGGCAGCACGTCCGAGATGGTGTCGCCCTGCTGCGGGTCCCACCAGACCGGCCCGTCCGCGCCCTCGGGGTAGACGATCAGGAAGGCGTGTTGCGCGGCCCCGCGCACGTTGCCGTCCTCGTCGAGCTGGGGCTCGCCGGTGTTCTCGTCGAAGGCGAGCCACTCGACGACGACGACCGCGGCCGACCCCGGACCGGCGTCGTGGATTCGCTGGTAGAGCTGCTGGTACCGCTCGGTCACCGCCGCAGCGCGTTCGGTGGGAGTGGACGGCAGCGCGTCGCTGTCGCCGGTCCACTCGCCGCCGATCCAGCTCTGCACCCGGCCGAAGCCGTCCAGTTCGCCGGTCGCGGTGTCGACAGAGCCGTCCTCGAGCTGGTCCGGCCAGCGCGGCAGGGCCACCTGCGGATCGCCGAAGAAGCTGGCCAGCGCCGCCAGGGAGCAGTCGATGCAGTTGTTGCTCCGGCCGGGCTGGCCCGACCCACCGTCGTTGATCAGCTGGCCGTACGGGTGGGTGGACGGATCCGCGAAGACGGCGTACCCGTCGGGGGTCCAGAGGCTGTCGGCGACATCGTCCTGGAACTGGGGATCCTCCAGCGGCGCCAGCTCGTCCGGCCCGAAACGCCGGGTGTCCGGCATCGGCCAGCCCTGCATGTCCGGGTAGCCCTGGGCCTGGTCGTCGTCCCCGGGCGGCTCCTCGACGGTCTGCTCGCCGGCCGTCTCCTCGGTCGACGTGTCGGCCGTCTCCTCGGCCGCCGGGTCGTTGACGGTCAGGTCGCCTGGCGGCAGATCTCCGTCAACTCCGCTTCCGTCGGCAGCGGAACCGTCGTGAAGTGGGCCGTCTCCCGTTCCGCCGTGGCCCGGTCGACCGCTCGGGTCAGATGACGCTCCGGATTCGCGTACAGGATCGCCGTCGCCACGTCCGGTCGGAAGTTCCACGTTTTGGTCGGCCGATCCCAGATGACGGCCTGGGTCGGTCCGCTGCTCCGGAGCAGCGCGATCACGTTGACCGGCACTTCCGGATTGTCCGGGCGGAACAACAGGTGGTATCGGAAGTTGGGTTCGGCCATCTGTGCTCCCCAGAGAGGCGGGATCGAAGCCGGGCAGGTCGGAGGCGTCCAACCCTCGCTCGGCGAGGGCTTCCTGGAACGTACGGCCCTGCGCGGCCAACTCGGCGGCGTACTCCTGCAAGAGATCCGCCTGGGCCGGCTTGGCAGCCCAGGCCGCGAAGCTGGTGTCCTTCGGCGTACCGAATCGCTCCGGCCGACTGTCCATGCCCCCGGGCATGGCCGCCGCCGCACCGTTCGCCTTGTTGATCGCCAAGATGTCGAGGTACGCGTGGACCTGCGCGACGACGGGCGAGGCGGGATCCCGCATCACCTCGTACGGGACGTGGGTCTGCTTACCGATGGCGTAGCTGGTCGCTGTCGGGAACTGCAGTTCCAAGGTACGGCCGTTCGGGGACACCAGCGTGCAGTTCAGCCCGAAGAACCGGTTACCGGAATGCCAGAAGTTCTTCAGGTCGGTGACCTGGTAGCCGCTGGCTTCCAGCGTGCTGAGCAGTTGGTCGACGGCCGGCCCGTACGCCTCGGACTCCGGGCCGCGAACCGAGAAACGCACGACGTCGTTGACGGTTTGCAGCGCGCTGTCCAGGTCATAGCCCATCGGCGCCAGCTCGGTGCGGAACTTGCGGGCCAGCGATTCCGCGCCCTTGACCCGGTGTTCCTCGCCCAGCGTCCGCAGCGCGTCCTCGCCGGTCAGCCCGAGCTGCGCGTTGACGTCGGCGGCGACGCCCTGCAGTTCGGCGAGGATCTGGTCGGCGTCCTGCTGGGCCGCGGCGACGGCGTCGAGCAGCGTTGCCCGTTCGGTGCCCGACAGCTCGCCCAGGTAGTCGCTCTCTGCGGCGCCCGACTGGTCCTGGGCGGCCGTGGGGTCGCCGGCGCTCATCTCGGAGTTCTGATCCGCCGGTGCGGTGGAGTGCGGCGGCACCGGGTCCGGTCCGGCGGTCGGGGCGTCCGTGTCGGTCCGGGTGACGCCCGGCGTGATCGGGTCACCTTGGGCATCGAGCGTGATGGACCAGACGTTGTCGACACCGGCGCTGTAGATCGGGTCGGTGTCGGAGACCGTCCGCGCCTGAACGTCGACCCACACGATCGTCCCGTGGTGGTTCACCGCGTTCCAGGTGTGCGCCCGGCCGCTGGAGTCCGTGGAGGTGGTGATGATCAGGGCAGCCGAGCCGTGGCCGGCGTCCTGAAGAGCGGCGGCGATCTCGGCCAGTCCGGACGTGCCGGTGCCGCGGTGGCTGAAGGTGGTGCGCAACGCCTGTTCCTGCCGGGCAGTGCTGTTGCGCTCGACGGTCGTCGCGTCCGCCGTGGCCGCTGCCACCTCCGGCCGACCGAACCAGGTGGACAGGAACGATAGACCGGCGTCGGCGCAGTTCCGGTCCCGGCCGGGGACCGTCGGGCCCCCGTCGTTGACCAGACCCGCCCAGTTGCCCACGCGGGGGTCAGGGTGCACCTCCGGCCGGCCGGTGTCCGGGTTGCGGGGCACGGCATCGTCCAGTGCCTGCTGGTCGGCCTGGTCCGGTGGCACCAGGCCCTGCGGATCCCCGTACGGACGGGAGTCGCTCAGCGGTCGCCCGTTGCCGACCACCCCGGGCACCGGCGGCTGGTAGACCGACGGCGACCTGTCCGGATCCGTGATCGGATCGACGTTGAACTGCGGCAGGAAGTGCGTGCAGGAACGGCACGGGGCCCGGTAGTGGCCCAGGTCGTACCGAACCCCAGTGTCATCGAATCCGGTGGCGACCTGGTGCGTGACGATCTTCGACCCTTGGAAGGCGTCCAGGGCGTACTGCTCGAAGGTCCCTGGCTCGCCAACCGTTCGCCACTGCTGTTCAAGCCGGTAGAGCTGATCCGATACCAGCGCGACCTCAGCGCACTGGCCGTGGCCGGCGCCAGTCCTGTTGCCCAAGGCGACTGCGGTCCGGCCGAGGGCAGCCTGAGCGAGCGGGTGCACCGCCGGCTGGGTCGGCGGCGTGGTGCCCTTGTCGGGCCTCATGCTGGTGTGGGTGGTGATGTCGCCGTTCGGCATCATCAGCGCGCCCGCCATGCCCGGCATCTTGCCCTTGGAGATCGTCTTGGCCTTGACCGCAGTCCGGACGGTCTCGGCCAGCGTCCGGGACGCCTCGATGAGCATCCGCTCGGCGTCCGGGCCGCTCGGGTCGCCGGGGACGGTGATCGGGTCGAGGTGCCAGCTGTAGGTGCCACGACCGGTCGGGCTGGTGGAGCGGGTCAGCGTGGTCGGGTCGACTGTCCCGTTGTTGGCGTTCGGCGCGGTCGGAGTGCCGCTGTTCGGACCGTTGCCGGTCGACACCGGGACGACCACCACGCCGTCGGCGGAGGTCCGCTGGGCCGGAACTGCATCCGCCGGGTCCGTCGTCGCGTCGGTGTTGGCGTCCGGGCCTGCCGACGGGTCCGGCGTGCTCGACGGGTTGGTCCCGGTCGCGTCGGGGACGGCCGGCGTGGCGTCCGGGCGGGTCGAGCCGTCCGGCGCCGCGGCGACGTCCGTGGGCCCGACACCGACCAGCGGGGTACCCTCCGGCCGTCCGGACGGGCTGGCCTGGCCGGTGCCGGGCTGGCTGGTCGTGCCCTGCTGCGCCGGGGTGCCCGGCTGGTTCGGGGTGCCCTGGTTGGTGCCGCTGGCCGGCGCGGTGCTCGTCGTCGGGGCGCTGGTCGACGGCGTGGTGGCGGGCCCCAGCGAAATGGAACCCGCCGAGTTCGCCGTGGTCGGGTTGACGGTGGGTGTCGGGCGGCCGGTGGTCGGCTGTGTGTTCGTACCGGTGTTGGTCGCCGGCGCGGCCTGGGTGCCCGTCCCGGTCTGGCTGCTCGTGTTCGTGCCTGGCGCGTTCGTGGTGGGCGCGTTCGTGGCCGACGTGTTCGTGGCCGACGTGTTCGTGGTGGGGGCGTTTGCGGTCGACGCGTTCGTGGCGGGAGCGTTCGTGGTGGCAGTGGGCTGTGCGGTCGTCGCTGCCGTCGACCCGACCACGGCCGGGTTCGTGGTGGTGCCGCCGCTGCTCGGCGCCGTCGGCACGGTGCCGGGAGGTCCACCGGCTACGGAGGTGCCCACCGTCGTGCCAGGTACGACCGCGGGTGCCTGGTCGCCGGCGAGCGGATCAGCCGCGGAGTCCGACGTGGTGTCGCTCGTCCCCGAGTGGTCGGTGGTCTGCGACGGCGGAAGATCCACGGTGGACTCGGAGGACGGCCCCACGGAATTGCCGACGTTGGTCGTGGACGACCCGTCCTGGATGCCGCCGGTGGTCGAGGAAATCGAGTCGGAGCCCGTGCCCGTACCGGCGTCGGCGGAGCCCTGGTCGGTGACCAGGCCAGTGCCCGGCGCATCGGCGGTGACCGGGGTACCGGCGGCCGGCGTACCGTCGCTCGTGCCCGGATCGGTGCCCTGGCTGGTGCCCGTGTCGGACGTGCCCGTGGCCGACGTGTCGGACGTGTCCGCAGCCGGCGGGGCGCCGGCGTCGGCCGTCGGTGGGGCGAGCGAGATCGATCCGGACCCGGAGGTCGGCGCGTTGCTCGGGCCGGCGTCGGCGCTCCCGTCGCCCTGGCTGCTGCCGCTCGAACCGCTGCCCGAACCCGAGCCGGACCCACTGCCCGACCCTGAACCGGAGCCCGAGCCGGACCCACTGCCCGAGCCGGACCCACTGCCCGAGCCGGACCCACTGCCCGAGCCGGACCCACTGCCCGAGCCGGACCCACTGCCCGACCCCGAGCCTGAGCTGCTACCGGAACCCGAACCCGAGCCGGACCCACTGCCCGACCCTGAACCGGAGCCCGAACCCGAGCCACTACCCGACCCCGAACCCGACCCGCTGCCCGAACCGGAACCCGAGGTCGAGCCCGCGCCGCCGCTGCCGGCACCGCTGCCCGTTCCCGTGCCGGCGCCGGTCCCCGTGCCGTTGCCGAGGTTGCCGAGGTTCGCCCCGCCGACCGTCGGGTTCCCGGTGCCGGTGCCCGTCGTGGTGCCGGTACCGATGCCCGTCGTGGTGCCGGGGTCGAAGCCGGCGAGCCGGTTGTGCAGGTTCGCCATGCCGCTACCGAGGTTGCTGGCCGCCATCGTGGCCCCGCCGCGACCGGCACCGCTGGCGAAGCCGCCGAGGAACGCGTCAGCCCCGGGCATGTTCCACTGCCCGGTCATGGTGGCGTTGGCCAGAACGCTGGCGGCTGGCGAGATGACCGCGTTCTGCAGGCCGGCGGCGAGCGAGTTGCCACCCCAGCGGACGACCCCGGCGCCCCGGAAGTTCATCGCGGGGGGACTGAACGAGACCGGCATCCGGGGCGCCACGTTGTTGCGGGCGAAGCGGGTGCCGGCGTTCAGGCCGGTGCCGAGGATCGCGCCGTAGGCGCCGCCGATGCCCGCGGTGGCGGTACGCTTGACGTCCCACTCCGTCCGCGTGCCGGCGTTCATCTGGTACGCCTGGGCGCCGATGTCGATGATGAGTTCCTCGCCGACCTCCTCGGCGAGTTCGAGGGCGAACCGCCGCCCGGCGTTGCGTAGCGCCTCGCTGGTGACCCGCCGAGTGATCTGGGTGCCGACGGTGCGCAGGGCCGCCTGCATCCCGGCGCGGGTGAGGAGTTGCCGGCCCATCTGCGCGATCAGCCGCCGGAACGCGACCGTCACGGCCTGCCGGCCGGCGGCGAGGATGCCCGGGATCGCTCCGGCCGACACCCCACCCAGCCAGGCCATCAGCAGCGCCACGAAAACCGCGATTACGGTGATCATCACGGCGATGAGGACCGTCAGCTTCGCGTACTCGATTTCCATGGCCGCGTTGTCGCAGCCGCTGGCGAAGGCGGACGCTGCCTCCTGGATCAACGGCAGGCCGGTGCCCGGATCGACGCCGAGCTGGTTCCAGAGCTGGCCGAACGCCTCGCCGGCACCGCCGCCCCAGTTCTGGAGGATCTTCATGGCGGCCGGGTCGGCGTCGGCGAGAGCGTCGTTGATCGTCTCGGCGAGGCCGTTCCACGCGTCGGCGAGGTCGCGCATCCGGTCCTCGTCGCCGGTGGGCCACGCCTCACCGGCGCTGACCCAGCAGATGGCGTCCCAGACCCACGCGTACTCGCCGAGCGAGGCCTTGGGATTCGGTACCGCCACCTGTTGTGCCTCTCTGCCCTGACCTGACCGCCCGAGAGTGGGAGGTTACTTGTCCTCGCCGCCGAACCACTTGTCGACCATGTCGTCGACCTCGACGGTGCCGTCGACGGCGCTGGTCACGTCGGGACCCAGCACCTTGACCAGGTCGACGATCGTCTTGCCGCCGGTGAGGACGCTGGTGGCGGGGGCGTCCTTACCCTCCAGGTAGTGCTTGTTGAACTCCTTGCCCGGCTCGTCGGTGCCCCAGGGGGCCGAGGCGTTGAGCGAGGAGATGGTGGCCGCGTGCTGCGCCCAGCGGCTGGCCAGCGTCGAGCCGGCGACACCGAGCCGACGGCCGCCGTCCCGCGCGCCGTCGGGGTTGACGAAGGTCTCGTTCGGGTCACTCATCGGTCGTCCTCCCGTGGAAGTTCGCTGTCCAGCTGACGGAAGATGCCGTCCAGGTCGTGGTCCATGTACGCCTGGAACTGGCTGTCCGGCACGAAGGGCCGCAACAGCTCCTCGACGTCGGCCATCGCCTTCTCGGTTGCCCGCCGGATCGTGTCGGTGACCGTGGCGGAGAGTTCCTTCGAGTTCGGCCGCCGGTAGATGCGTGGGTCGAACTCCACCTTGACCACCTGGCCTCGGGGGCCCACGGTGACGGTGACGAACCCGTCGTCGGAGGTGACGGTGGCGTTCACGGCCTTGAGTCGTTGCTGGAGGTCACCCACGCCCGAACGCATCCGCTCGAACTGGGCCATCAGCTCGTCGGCCCGGGCGCGCATCGCCTGCGTGTCCATGGCGTCCTCCCCCTGCACGTCCACGTGCCGCCGCGATCCGACCGACGGCGTGACAGGTCGACCATACTGAACCGGCGCGACATCGGGGTATCCGGTCCAGTTCCGAGGATCGCTACGATGCACCGACGCCGTGCAGACTGGAGGTGAGCGCGGAATGGCCCTCGGCCGTCGTACGTCCGCTGCTGCCCTGGTGGTGGCGCTGACGGGCACGACCATCCTCGGCGCGCCGACGCGGGCCGTGGCGGCCCCGGCGGTCTGTGACAACCCGAGCGATCCGGGGCAGGTCATCAGCGCGACCCCGTGGCACCAGCAGTGGCTCGCGCCGCAACGGGTGTGGCCGTTCAGCACGGGCGCGAGGGTGCGGGTGGCGGTCATCGACTCCGGCTCCGACGGCAACCACGCCCAGTTGAGCGGCCGGGTGGCCAAGGGCTTCGACGCGCTGCGCGGCACCGCCGGCGGCGACGTCGACTGCGTCTCGCACGGCACGGCGGTCGCCAGCCTCATCGCCGCCCGTCCGCAGGACGGCGTCGGCTTCCACGGCCTGGCCCCGGACGCCACGATCGTCCCGATCCGGGTCAGCGAACGGGCCGGCAACGAGGGCGGGGAGGACCAGGGCGGAAGCGTCTCCACAGCGGTCTTCGCGCAGGCCATCCGCCGGGCGGTCGACGATGGCGCGGACGTGGTGAACATGTCCGTGACGCTCTACCGCCCCGACCCCGCCGTCGAGAGCGCGATCCGCTACGCGCGGGAGAAGGACGTGGTGCTGATCGCCGCCGCCGGCAACCTGCACCAGGACGGCGAGCGTCCCGACCCGGTGCCCTATCCCGCCGCCTACGAGGGTGTGATCGGGGTCGGCGCGATCGACCAGCAGGGCGCGCGGGTGAAGCAGTCGCAGGTCGGGCCGTACGTCGATCTCGTGGCGCCCGGCGGCGCGGTGGTGGCGGCGACCCGTCTCTCCGGCCACGCGGTCTGGAGCGGCACCAGCTTCGCGGCCCCGCTGGTGAGCGCGACGGCCGCCCTGATCCGCTCCGCCGAGCCGGGCCTGTCGGCGGCGGAGGTCACCCGTCGGCTGGTCGCGACGGTGGACCCGGCGCGCGGGAATCCGGAGCAGGGCTACGGACAGGGCGTGCTGAACCCGTACCGGGCGGTCACCGAGCGGCTGACCAAGGGGGCTCCGGTGGCCCAGCCCCCGCTGCCCGACCCGTCGTACGACCCGGCGGCGCAGGAGCGCGCGCAGCGGTGGAGCGTCTTCGGCCGGGTGGCGCTCTGGGGCGGGCTGGTGGTGGCGGCCATCGCGCTCGCCATCGGCGCGGCGGCCTCGTTGCTGCCGCGCGGACGTCGCCTGCGGTGGCGGCCGACCCGGCCGGCGGCGCCGCCACCCCCGGTCCGGGAGGTCGACGAGCCCGAGGAGGCGCTCTTCCGGGTGCCCACCTCGCTGCCCCGCGGCTGAAGACAACCCCGAAGCCGAGCCTGCGTCGTCAGGGCACGCCCGAGGCCGGGCCTGCGTCGTCAATGCGCGTCCGAAGCCGGGCCTGCGTCGTCAGACGATGGCGGGAACGACGATGGCCCGGCACGGGGCCGGGCCATCGACACTCAACGGTTGGGCTCAGTCGCCGAACTTCGCCCGGTTCGCGGCCTCGCGGGCCTGCATCTTGACCGCCGACTCGCGCAGCGCCTTCTCGATCCGGCCGAGCAGGTCACGCAGGTCGTTGGCGGCCGACTCCCAGTCGTTCTGCCGACGGAAGTACGCCTCGCGGGCGTCACCGTCCCAGGTCGCGAGCAGCGGCGCGATGCCGGACTTGAGCCCGTCGAGCTCGCCGGTCAGGTTTCGCATGGCACCACCGCAGCTGTCCGCCGCGGCGTTCAACGCACCGAAGTTGTAACGGATCTCCATCTCGGAACCCCTCCCCGTCAGAGCTTGAGCGCCGCGGTGATCTGGCCGGCGGTGGCGCCGGCAGAGTCCATCTCGGACCGGATCTCCTCGTCGCTGACGTCGTAGTCCTTACCGGCGGACCCGACGGCCTCGGCGATGGCACGCAGTGCCACGTTCAACCGGGCCATGTCCTGGTCGAACCGCTCGCGAACCTGCTGGAACGAGCCCGCACCAGCACCCTTCCACTGGTCGTACAGCGGCGTGAGCTGGTCCATCAGCCCGTTCAGGTTGCTGGTGAGCCGGTCGGCGACGGCATCTACGTCACCCTCGGTCTTCACCATCAAGCCGGTGTCGGTACGCATCGTCATGGTGGAGTCACCCCCGTCCTCGTCGATCGCCCCGCGTCGCTGGGGGCAGCCATTGTTACGGCGCTCGTGCACCATTTCTCGTACGAACCGTAACGGGTCGCGTCCAGCCGACGCTAGGCCGGTCTGCATTCGAACCCGCAACGTGCGCCACTGTGGCGGGTGCGGTCACTCCGGGTCCAGCGCCCGTTTCGCACTCGCCGGGTCGAGCGCGGGGCCGGCCGGTAGCCGGACGACCAGACTCGCCGGCAGTTCGACGGGCCGCACACCCTGGTAGCCGAGCATCCCCGGCACATCTTCGGAGGCCAACGGATACCGGTAACCCAGGTCGGTGACCAGATTCAGGGTGCCGGTCGGGGCGTCCGGCGACGGCATGGCGGCGACCAGCACGCCGTACCCGGGTTCGATGACCACCCGGTCGGCGAGCGGGATGCCGTCGCCGGTCTGCTCGCCGGTGCGTACCGGCTCCTTCACCGGCTGCACCTGGGCGTCCAACAGCAGGGTCGGCTCGTCCTGCCCCGGTTGGTAGCCGGCGCAGACGGCCGGCTGGTCGCCGGTCAGCCGGGCGACCTCGGGGCGTTGGTCGGGCGCGCGGTGAGGCCCCGCCGCAGGGACCGACGCCTTGGGAGCGGCTGCGGCGGTGCCGGCCGCGAGCGGTACCGCCCGGGGCGTCGACCCGTCCGGATACGACCCCCGCGTCTCCGGGTCGGCCAGCAACACGTCGGCCTGCAGCGGAGTCAGCGGAGCCAGCCGCTCCCGGTCGGCGAGGTAGTACTGGCGGCTGCCGTTCTGACTCTCCACGACGAAGATCTGGCCGACCCGGGCATCCCGCAGCGCGTCCGACGGCTCACCCCGGCCGGCCACCGTCCGGGTGCCGATCGGTTCGCCGGCGGGCAGCGCGTTGAGCCACGCCCCGCCCACCTCGACCACCGGCTCCGCGGTCATGATGAGCCCTTCGAGGACGATCTTCTGGTTGCGGATCTCGTACCGGTGGTCGTGCCAGATCAGGTGTAACCGGCTCGTCTTGGTGTCCCGGACCAACAGCGCGGTATCGCCCATCTCACGTCCGCCGCTGGGCGCCTTGCCGACGGTGAGGACGGTGGTGGCCACGGTCCCACCGGCCTGGTTCCGGGCCGGTTGGGTGCAGAGCGTCCACGGCCCGGAGAGGATCCGCTTCGGGTCGGGCAGGGCGTCCGGTGCGTCCGGAATGCCGATCCGGGGGCCGCGCGGCGTGCCGACCAGCGAGTTCCGGGAGACGGAGACGGTGGGCACCGCCGACCCCATCGCCAACAGCGCGGACGAGTAATTGACCACCGGGTGCAGCCGGCCCTCCCGGTAGACGTATCGGGTGCCGGTCTCCTTCTCGAGGACGACCGCCCCGCCCGCCTTCCACTTGGTGGCGCCACCGGGACGCAGTAGGCCGTAGACGCCCACCGCGGCGAGGCAGAGCACCGCGACCATGATGCCCGCGAAGCCGGCGCCACCGAGCCGCCGGAACGGCGCGGCCTCCGGATCAGGTTCGCGCGCCACGAGCGCGGACGTCATCCGCTGGACGAAGAACTGGTACGACTGGACCTGGTCCCGCCGCGACGGCATGGCATCCTCCCCTGGCGTACGGTCGGCACGGACGGAAGCGCCGGACCGCGGTGCCTACGATAGGCACCGCGCCGAACACGGTGGTGCCGGCACCCGGTCGCAGCCGGCGACCAGGACGACCACGGCCCGAGGGAGTTCCGATGATCAGTCGTGAGGAGGCGCTGGCCCGCGCCCGGCAATGGGCTGCCGCCGGCCACCCCGGACCGGCACCGGAGGTCGACCTGTACGAGTTCGATCTGGGCTTCATCGCCTCTCGCCGTGAACCCGAGCCGGAGGCAGCGAACGGGCCACCCCGGCCACCGGCGGCAACCGGACAACCCACCGCGGTCATCGACCGGGAGACCGGGGAGCTGTCCCAGTGGCCGTCGCTGCCCGCCCCGGCGATCGCGGAACGGTACGCGAAGCACCGCGCCGCCGAGGGTCGCTTCCCGCCGGACGTCCGCGAGGTGCTGGAGAAAGCCGGCTGGTTTCCCGGCCGCGACATGACCGCCGCCGTCGACCTGTGGCTGGCCCGTTTCGCCGACGAACTGGCCGGGCTGGAGTTCTTCCCGGCGGCACGGGCCGCCCTGGTCGAATTCGGCGGCCTGCGCCTGCCCCAGTTCGGCGGGCACGGCGAGCCGGGAGGCGGCTTCGGGAGCGCCCTCCATCCCACCCGCGGCGGTGTGTTGGCGGAGGGCTCCGAGACCTTCGCCGAGGAGTACGGCAACCCGGTCTTCCCGCTCGGCAACAACGCCGACGGGCCCTCCGAACTCGTCATCGACGCTCAGGGGCGGGTCTTCCAGCTGCACTGGGCCGACGACTTCTTCCTCGGCCCGGACATCGACACCGCGATCGTCGCGCTCGTCCGCGGCGGCAAGGCACCGGCGGTCAGCGACGTCACCCTGTGAGCCTTCGGCTCCCCGGACACCCTCGACGGACCGGTGGCTAGCGCCCGGCGTCAGCCGTTCAGCGCGCGCATGAACGCGTACAGGCCCAGGACGCTGCACGCCACCGGCACCACGGCCAGTTGCAGCAGGATGTCGAGAAGGTCCCCGAGGCGGGCCAGTCGGGGCGACGGGGCACGCCGGCTGTAGGCGAGCCCGGCGCTGACCGAGAACCCGGCCGCGACCACCGCCACCGGCAGCACGGCCAGCACCCGCAGCACCGTTCCGGCGTCTGCCGCGCCGACCAGGGGCAGCAGGGCCAGCCCGACCAGGCCCACGGCGAGCAGCGGCACGCGGTGCCGGACGGTCGGCACCAGCCGGGCCCGCAGCAGGTGACCGAGTGCGACCACTCCGGCCAGCAGCAGGGCGGCGACCGAGCCGTGTGCGGTGAGCACGGTCAGGCAGCCGACGGTGACCACGAACGAGCCGAAGATCATGCCGGTGAGCACCTCGTCGGCCCGGGCGGTGGCCTGATAGACCAACTCGCGCCGGGGTTGCGGCTCGTCGCGCAGCAGGTCCTCGGCGGTGCGGGGCAGCGCCGGCATCGGCATCTTGCCGAGCCGCACGGCGAGCAGCGGCATCGCCGGCAGCAGCAGGGTCACCGCGCTGACCACGATCGCCGCGCCCTGCGCCGCGTCCATCGAGCCGAGGGCGAAGAGGCCGCCGAGCATGCCCCAGAACCCGGCGAAGACCGCCGCCACGAAGACCCGGGTCGCGTCGCCCACACCGAGGAAGCCGAGCAGGCCGGTGAGGAGCAGGACGGCGGAACCGAGCAGCACGTGTGGCGCGCCGAGCGCCCAGACCGACTCTCCGGTGCCGATCACCAGGGTGCCGCCGACGAAGGCGTACGGCAGACCGGCGGCGGCGACCACGGCCCCGGCGAGGGAGTCGGCCATCGCCCGGGACAGCACGATCCCGACCAGCAGCAGCACCCCGGCGGTGCCGAGGGCGATCACGCCACCGAGCCAGCCGGGCTCGTCGGATGCGACGATGACGGCCAGGCCGAGCAGCAGCAGCGCACCGGCGACGATCAGACCGGTCAGCCGGGTCGCGAGCGGGTTCCAGGCCACACCACGCCGGCGGGCACCGTCCGCGACAGCCTCCATCAGATCGTCGTACGCCAGCTCGGGCCACTCGGTGCGGCGCGGCACCAGGTGCAGCGTCTCGCCGTCCCGGACGTTCTGCGCGGCGAGCGTACGGTTCAGGTCGACGGCGGTGCCGTCGGTGCGGCGCAGCATCCAGCCACCGTGTGCCGTCCCGTCCGACGGGTGCTCTTCCGCCTGCCGCAGCACCGCGGGGAGGAGCCCGACGAGCGGCAGATGCTCGGGCAGGGCGAGATCGAGCCGTCGGTTCGGGGCGACGACGGCGATGCGCACAAGTCCGGTTCCGGCCTGGGTGACCACTGATGACCCCTCGGGACGAGGAGCGGACCGGATAGGGCCCGCGGCTGTCATGACGAGAAGAGGCTACCTACCATGTGCCGGTGGCGTGGGCGCCGGTTCGGTCCGATCGGGTCCGGGCGCGCCAGCGGGGAGGTCTGATAGGTGAGCACGGTCGTCGTGAAACGTCCGGCCCGGCAGCCGGAGCCGGAGTACCCGTCCGGCGAGGTCCTGCTGGAGGCGCCACCTGAGGTGCCCGCGCCCAGTGGACGCGCCTGGGGCCAGATGCTGATGCTGCTGCCGATGCTCGCCGGCTCGTTCGCCATGGCGCTGATGTTCGCCGGCCGGGGCGGCAGCACCCTCGGTTACGTCACCGGCGGACTCTTCGGCCTTTCCGCGATCGGCATGCTCGCCTCCCAGCTCACCAACAACTCCGGCGGCCCGAGCAAGCAGGAGATGCTGCAGAAGCGGCGCGAGTACATGACGCACCTGTCGCGGCAGCGCCGCCGGGTGCTCAAGACGATCCGCAAGCAGCAGGAAGCGGCGTTCTACCGGCACCCGGATCCGGACGCGCTCTGGTCCGTCCCGCTCGGGCCGCGGCTGTGGGAGCGCCGGCGCGGCGACGTGGACTTCGCCACCGTACGCATCGGTCTCGGTCCGCAGGAGCTGGCCACGCCGTTGGTCCCGCCGCCCGCGACGTCGCTCGAGAAGCTGGAGCCGATGTGCGCGCTGGCGCTGCGCCGTTTCCTGACCACCTACGGCGAGGTGCCGGACCTGCCGGTGACGATGGCGCTCAACGGCTTCGCCCGGGTTCACCTGCATGGCGACGACGATGCGGTGCGGGGGCTGGTCACGTCGGTGCTGGCCCAGGCCACCGCGTTCCACGCGCCGGACGACATGCTCGTCGCGGTCTGCGTGGCCGCCGACCGGCGGGCCGCGTGGGAGTGGACGAAGTGGCTGCCGCACGCGCTGCACCCGACCCGCACCGACGCGCTCGGTCAGCTCCGGCTGGTCGCACCCTCGGTCACCGGGCTCGAGGCGATGCTCGACGACGTGCTGGCGAGCCGACCGCGGTTCAACTCCTCCGGCGGTGCGCCTCAGGTGGGCGGGCCGCACGTCCTGGTCATCATCGACGGCGGCGACACCGCCGGATCGGACCACCTGATGACCGAGGGTGGCGTGGAGGGGGTCACCCTGCTCGACCTCTCCCACCCGGCGCCACGGGTGCTGGACCGGGCCCGGTTGGTGCTCGACGTGACCGCCGACCGGCGGCTGCACAGCACCACGGTGGACGGTTCGGCGGAGATCGGGCGGGCCGACGACTGCCGGATCGCAGAGATCGAGGCGCTCGCCATGCAGCTGGCCCCGCTGCGCCTCTCGGCCGCGTCCCGAGGGGGCGATGCCCCGCTCACCGCCGAGCTGGGTCTGGCCGAACTGCTCAACCTCGGCGACCCGTACGATTTCGAGGTCGATCGGGCCTGGCAGCCCCGGCCGAACCGGGACCGGCTGCGGGTGCCGATCGGTGTGGGCACCGACGGCGCTCCGGTCGAGCTGGACCTCAAGGAGTCCGCGCAGGACGGCATGGGCCCGCACGGCCTGCTGATCGGCGCCACCGGCTCCGGCAAGTCCGAGCTGCTGCGCACGCTGGTGCTGGCGCTCGCCGCCACGCACAGCTCGGAGAGCCTGAACTTCGTCCTGGTCGACTTCAAGGGTGGCGCGACCTTCACCCGGCTGGACGCCCTGCCGCACACCAGCGCGGTGATCACCAACCTGTCCGACGAGCTGCCACTGGTCGACCGGATGACCGACGCGATCAACGGTGAGCTGGTGCGCCGGCAGGAGCTGCTGCGCGCGGCCGGCAACTACGCCTCGCAACGCGACTACGAGAAGGCCCGGGCGGCGGGCGCCCCGTTGGCGCCGCTGCCGAGCCTGCTCATCATCTGCGACGAGTTCTCCGAGCTGCTCACCGCCAAGCCGGACTTCATCGACATGTTCGTGCAGATCGGCCGGGTCGGCCGGTCGCTCGGCGTGCATCTGCTGCTCGCCTCGCAGCGGCTGGAGGAGGGCCGGCTGCGCGGCCTGGACACCCACCTGTCGTACCGGATCGGTCTGCGGACGTTCTCGGCGATGGAGAGCCGGGTGGTGCTCGGCGCCACCGACGCGTACGAGCTGCCCCGTTCGCCGGGCCACGGCTACCTGCGCTTCGGCACCGAGCCACTGGTCCGCTTCAAGGCCGCGTACGTCTCCGGCACCTACCGCAGCAAGACGGCCGAGGCGGTCGCCGCCGGTGACGGCGAGGAGCGCGTGCGGGAGTACAGCACCGTCTACGTCGCGCCGCCGGTGACCCGTACGGTCCAGGAGACGACACCGGAGCCGGCCGACACGGGCGGCGACAGCGTGCTGGACATCCTGGTCGGCCGGCTCGCCGGCCGGGGTGCGCCGGCCCACCAGGTATGGCTGCCCCCGCTGGCGGAGCCGCCGACGCTGGACCAGCTGCTGCCGCCGCTGACCGCGGACCCGGCCCGGGGCGTGACGGTCGCGCACGCCGGCCTGGTGGGCGAGCTGCAGGTGGCCGTCGGCGTCGTCGACAAGCCGTTCGACCAGCGCCGGGACGTGCTCTGGTTCGACCTGGCCGGCGCGGCCGGCCACACGGTGGTCGTCGGCGGCCCGCAGAGCGGCAAGAGCACGCTGCTGCGTACGATCGTCGCCTCGCTGGCGCTGACCCACACTCCCCGGGAGGCTCAGGTCTACTGCCTCGACCTGGGTAGCAGCGCGCTCTCCTCGCTGCGCGACCTGCCGCACGTCGGCGCGGTCGCCACCCGGCTCGACGGCGGTCTGGTCCGCCGAACCGTCGCCGAGATGCAACTGCTGATGGGCGAGCGGGAGCGGCGGTTCGCCGAGCGCGGGATCGACTCGATGACCGAGTACCGGCGGGCCCGTCGGCACGGCCAGCACACCGACGATCCGTTCGGCGACGTCTTCCTGGTCATCGACGGCTGGTCCACCATCCGCGCCGAGTTCGAGGACCTCGAGCCGACCATCAACGACATCGCCAACCGGGGTCTCTCCTTCGGCATCCACCTGGTCGTCACCGCCGGCCGCTGGATGGACCTGCGCCCTGCCGTGCGGGACGTCTTCGGTACCCGGCTGGAGCTCTGGCTGGCCGACGCGGGGGACTCCCTCCTGGACCGTCGGGCCGCGATGAACGTGCCGGAGAAGTCACCCGGCCGGGGCATCACCGCCGACGGGCAGCAGTTCCTCGCCGCCCTGCCCCGCACCGACGGCGCGCAGGAAACGGACACCCTGCCCGAGGGGGCCCGCAAGCTGGTCAACGACCTGGCCGGCGCCTGGCAGGGGCCGGGCGCTCCGCCGATCCGGCTGCTTCCGCCGGTGGTCCCGTACAACAGCCTGCCGGCCACCGGACGGCCCGGGGTGCCGATCGGCATCGCCGAGGTGGACCTCCAGCCGGTGCACCTGGACTTCTCCGCCGACCCGCACTTCCTGCTCTTCGGCGACGGTGAGTCCGGCAAGAGCACGTTCCTGCGGGCGCTGGCGCAGACCATCGTCGACCGCAACGAGCTGACCGAGGCCCGGCTGGTCATCGTCGACTACCGCCGCAGCATGCTCGGCGACATCAACACCCCGCACCTGATCGGGTACGGCTCGTCGGCCCAGCTCACCGAGGGCATCATCGCCGAGGTCGCAGGGGTGATGCGGGACCGGCTGCCACCCAACGACGTGACGCCGGACCAACTGCGCGCCCGCAGCTGGTGGAAGGGCCCGGACCTGTACGTCCTGGTCGACGACTACGACCTGGTGGCGGGCGCGGGCAGCAACCCGCTGACCCCGCTGCTGGAGTTCCTGCCGCAGGCCCGGGACATCGGTCTGCACCTGGTCATCGCCCGCCGCACCGGCGGCGCGAGCCGGGCGCTGTACGAGCCGGTGCTGATGCGGCTGCGGGAGATCAGCACGCCGGGCATCGTGATGTCCGGCAACCGGGACGAGGGTGTGCTGCTCGGCACCGTCCGCCCCGGGCCGCTGCCGCCGGGCCGGGGCTGGCTGGTCACGCGGCGGGAGGGCACCCGCCTCGTGCAGCTGGTGAATCTGCCGCCACGGACGTGAGCACCACGCGGGGTTGCCCGATGAGGCTATCGTCCACCAGAGTGGAAGTATGGCGTCGCGGCTGGGGGCACAGCCGCGCCGCTGGCGTGTGAGCGAACGGGGAGGCAGATGGGCGACGAGTGGCTCGTCGACGAGAACATCGACGTCGACATCCAGCAGCTGAAGGACTTCGCGAAGGCCATCCAGGACGAGCTGGAAACCAATTTCCGGCCCAGCTTCGAGAACGGCGTACGCCCCATGCTCACCGTGCAGGCGCCGTTCGGCGGAGGTGGGCTCAAGGAGGGCAAGTTCTTCCGGGGCCGGCACGACGAGAGCCGCTCGGCGGTGGCGCAAATGCTCGGCGACGCGATGAAGGGCCTGGTCTCGCTCAGCACGGCCGCGGCGTCGATCTCCGCCGAGTACCTCACCGGGGACGCGCTGGCCCAGGCCACCAACGACGACGTCTACAACGCCTTCATGGGTGTCGACGGGCAGAAGACGCTCAACGACTACTGGCAGCAGGGCGGGGACGAGAACAAGGACCCGGCCAGCACGGTCCCGCAGGAGGCCATGGACCCGGCGACCTACTACGGCCCGGACGTCTGCAGTGTGGACGACGACTCGGAGGAGACGCCGGAGGTGGACAAGCCGGAGACCATCGGCGAGGGCTCCGGCTCCTACCGGGTCCAGGGTGACAACGAGCAGATGTACGGCGACGAGGTGGCACGCCCGGACGTGCGGTCCTGACGGTCGGCAGGGGACGGGAACCTGAGGAGCGGGGATGAGCGACAACTACTACGGATGGACGAAGCCGTACGATCCGGGTTACTCCGGCAACGTTGACGACTACGCCGCCGAGCGGTCTGCCCAGGCCGCACCCTACGAGCCCACCCAGTGGGACGGGGTCACCGTCGAGCAGATGTGGGAGTACGCCCGCAAGGAGAGCGACGAGCGTACCGTCGCCCTCGCCGAAACCTGGCGGCGGACCAGCAGCCTGCTGCAGACCACGCGGGAGAACCTCAAGCGGCACGCCGACGCGCTGGACGCCAAGTGGCGGTCGCCGGCGGGCCGGGTCTTCATGAGCAAGGTGGGCGCGGCCCTCTACTCGCTGGACGAGTGGAAGGATGTCGCCGACAAGACGGCCAGCGGCCTGGAGCAGCTCGCCGGCAAGATCCAGACGACGCAGACCGAGATGCGCGAGCTCTGGCTGGAGTACAAGGCCGAGCAGGAGCACCAGGCCCAGAAGGCCAAGGACGACGAGGGCGTGCAGTTCGGCGACCTGTTCGGGATGAACAACGCCAAGTCGTACGAGGACGTGCAGAAGGAATTCCACGAGCGGGCGAAGAACATCGTCAAGCCGCTCGCGGACCTCTACATCGACGTCTACATCTCGAACATCACGCGCGGCGGCATGTACAAGGGGCCGACGAACGCGGTCGTGCACACCCCCTCGCTGGCCCCGCGGCCCACTCGCCCCGGCGCACCGGCCGGGCCGAAGCCGGTCGCCCCGACCATGTCCGGCGACCGGCCGACCCGGCCGGACATGCCCAACCGCCCCGACACGCCCACCACGCCCACCCCCCCGCCGCCGCCGGGCCTGCCCGACGAGGTCACGCTCGCCGGCACCGTGACCGCACCTCCCGCGCCGCCCGGGCCCCCGCCCGCCGCGCCGCCGGTCACCGGCACGCCGGCAACCCCGCCCCCGCCCACTCCGGTGCTGCCGGTTGCCGGCGGCCAGGGCAACCCGCGTCCGAACGCGCCGAACACCACCAGCCGGCCGGGCACCCCGCGCACCACCCTGCCGGGTGCCGGGGCACCCAACCCGGGCACCCGCAGTTCGGCGCCGAACCGGCCCACCCTGCCGGGCGCCGGCAACCCCGGCCCCGGCGGGAACCCGGCGAATCGCGGCGCCGCGCCGAACCGACCCACCCTGCCCGGCAACACCGGCACCGGCCGGCCGGGTGGCCCCCGCTCCGGCGCGCCGGGCCTCGGCACTCGGCCGACCGGTCCGGCGGCCCCGCCGTCCAGCCCGCGTCTGCCGGGCAGCACCGCCGGCCCCAAGCGCGCGGGGGGCACTCCGGCCCGGCCGGCGTCGCCGCCGCCGAGCCTCGGCGGCCAGCGCGGCACCGGCCCGGCCACGCCCGCCACGTCCGGCCCGCGCGCCGGGTCCCCGACCACTGGCCGTCCCGGCACACCGCCGAGTGCCGCTCGCCCGAGCACCGGCGGCACCCGTGCCGGTGGTCCGCTCACCCCTGGCACGGGTGCACGTCCGGATCTCACGGGCCGTGGCGCGGCGCGTCCGGCCCCCACCACCGGGCCGGCGCCGTCGCTGGGTGGACGCCGGGGAGGCCCGGCCGTCCCAGGCTCCCGCAGCGCCGCACACCGGGCTGAGGACGAGCCGGAGACCTGGGAGTACGGCGAGGGCGACGACGAGCTCTGGGCCACCGAGTCGGCCGCGGCCGGCACCATCGAGGCGCCGGTGGAGCACCGACCGCGGCAGCAGGGCAAGGCGCTCGGTCAGGGCTGACACACGGGCGGGCCGGTCACCACACCATGGGTGGCCGGCCCGTACCATGCGGTGACCGTGCATCGGCCGATCGACGGCCCACAGAGGAAGGTACGCACAGATGCTCCTCGCCCCCCGCCCGGCGGCCACGCTGGCCACGGCTGCGCTGAGCGTCCTGGCGGCCCTGGCCCTGGCGGGCACGCCGGCCCAGGCCGCCGACAGCCGCAAGGACGCCTGGCACCTCGACGCCCTCGAACTGACCGAGCTGCACAAGGTCAGCCAGGGTGAGGGCATCACGGTCGCGGTCGTCGACACCGGAGTGGATGCCCGGCACCCGGACCTGAAGAACAACGTGCTCCCCGGCGTGGATCTCTACGACGACCGGAGCAAGGGGCACCAGGACCGGCAGGGGCACGGCACCGCGATGGCGTCCCTGATCGCCGGGCACGGGCACGGCCCGGGCGGCCGCGAGGGCGTGCTCGGCGTCGCCCCGAAGGCCAAGATCCTGCCGGTGACCGTGCAGGGCGCCGAGGGCAAGGCGATCATCGCGCCGGACGCGCTCGCGGCCGGGATCGACTGGGCGGTGGACCACGGCGCTGACGTCGTCAACGTCTCCCTGGGCAGCTCGACCGACGCCGATCTGGACCGGGCGGTGAAACGGGCGTACCAGAAGAACGTGATCGTCGTCGCCGCTGTCGGCAACAAGCAGGACGCGATCATCGGTAGCCCGGCCCGGCACCCCGGCGCGCTCGCGGTGACCGGCACCGACCGCAACGGTCGCCCCAGCCGAATCGCCGCCATCCCCGCCGAGGAGACCGACCTCGCCGCACCCGGCGACGACCTGTTCGCCGCGCTGCCCGACGGGCAGTACACGATGAGCACCGGGAGCAGCGGCTCTGCCGCGCTCGTCTCCGGCGCGGTCGCCCTGGTGAAGTCGAAGTACCCGAACCTCAACTCGTACGACCTGTTCAAGCGGATACTGGAGACCACGCGCGACGCCGGCAAACCGGGTAAGGACCTCGACTACGGCTACGGCCAGCTCGACCTGCGCCGGGCGTTGACCGGCGAGCCGGACGGCCGAGGCGGCCAAAGCCAGGCGGCTCAGGAGCCCACGCTCGACCCGACGCTGGCCCGTGCGCGCGCGGAGAACTCAGGGACATCGAACAAGACCGTCGAATTCGTGGTCTCGTTGGCGGTCGTGCTCCTCTTTCTCGGCCTCGTGGTGACGGTGGTGCTGCTCGTGTGGCGGCGCCTCCGTCGGAAGACCGCGGCCTCCTCGGAGGAGGCCCGCCCCGCGGTCGCCGGTCCCGCGGAGAGCGGAACCCCGTACCCGCCGGCACCGCGCGAGCCGTACCCGCCGGTGGCGGGAACGCATCCGGCCGGGCCGGGCGTGCCGCCGTCGGGCCCGGCGGGTGGGCAGCCGGCCCACCCCACCGACCCGACGGGCGACGCCGGCTGGCGCCGGCCGGGCGCCTGACGGGCAGGAGGCGAGATGTCGGCCCGGTTCCCCGGTGCCGTACCCCCGCCACCGCCCGGCGCCGTACCCCCGCATGCCGGACCGTCCGGTGCGCCGGTGCCGCCCACGGCCACCCGGCGGCCGATCACGGTGGTCGCGGCGATCCTCCTGATGGTGCCCACGGCCCTCACCTGGCTCGTCGCGGGCGTCGCCTTCTTCGTGGCGATGGCGAGGAGCGACGGAGACGGCAAGATCTTCCTGATCGTCATCGCCGTGCTGATCCTCGCGCTCTGCCTGCTGCTGGTGGCCATGACGGTGGGTGGGATGGTCCTCGCCTGGCGCCGGGCGGGCGCCGCGGGGCTGCGGACGCCGGCCACGTTCACCTTCGGGCTCTTCGTCGTCGCCCTGGTCGGCCTGCTCGTGCAGGGCAAGCTCAGCTTCCAACCGACGATGGTCACGCCGCTGGTCGTGGGCGGGCTCGCCGGGGTGGCACTCGCCCTGCTCAAGAGCCGGTCGGCCAGGGACTGGTTCGGCGGCGACCGACGCTGACGCGCGCTGCCGGCGCAGCCCCGGCCGTCCCGGGCTGCGGCTGCGCCAGGGCCACGAGCCGGCCGACGGTCAGGCCGGCAGCCAGCGCCCGCTGGCCGCGTCGAAGCGGGCCAGCAGCTCGTCGCGGCCGTCGTGGTGCAGGCAGTGCAGGCCCGTCCCGTCGGGTACCACCAACGACTCCATCCGCGGCTGGCCGCGCCCCCAGTCTTCGGGCGTGCCCTCGTCGGGTTCCCAACGCAGCACGGCCACCCATTCGTCGGACTCCGCGAACGGCGAGCCCTCGCCGAGCAGGCCGAGGCGCCGGTAGAGCCGGGTGGGCGTGTCCCGGCCCGGCCCGGCCCAGGCGTGCACCAGCCCGGCGGCCCGCTGATAGCCGTCCTCCAGATACGACGGCAGGTACCGGTGCGGGATGACCAGCTGCAGCCGCACCGGCAGGTCCGGGTCCGGCTCGTACTCGGCGTCGTCCTCGTCCGGCGCTGTCCGTTGTGCCGGTACGCCCACCGTGGCCGGCTCGGCGTACGCGGCCGTCTCCAGGCGCTGACGCTCCTCCTCGGTGGCATCGCTGACCGCCTGCCGTAGCTGACCGAGCCAGTCGCGCAGGGTCCGCACGGCCTCGCCGGGCAGCGCCGCCGCCAGCGGAGTGCCGGGGTTCAGCAGGAGCTGCCACGACGGGTCCGGCCACTGCTCGGCCAACTGGAGGCTGCTGACCGCGACCAGATCGTGGTCGCCGAGGGACTGTCGCAGGCGGGCCTCGGCGGTGAAGACCGGCAGGCAGGGCTGCCCCTGCTCATCCGGGAGGCACCACCACGGGAAGTCCGGATCGGACAGGTCCCGCGACTCGGACCCGCCCGGCCGCAGCGGCAGCAGCAGCTCCGCCCGGAGCAGGGCCGCCATCAGGGCGTCCGGCTCCTGCCGGCCGATCGCTTCGCGTAGCTCCCGCTCAGCATCGAGGGCGGGCGCGGCGATCGCACGCACCTCCCCGGCGGTGAGCCGGACGCCGATCGGCAGCCCGGCGTCGATCGCGAGCAGCCAGTCGTCGTCCGGCCAGTCGGTGGCCAGGTCCGCAAGGGCGAGCACGCGGTAGCTGACCGACTGCCCAGGCAGGCAGGCGGCTATCGCCCCGGGTGAGGTGAACGCGATGACGTGGGTCCGCCCGTCGTGCCCGGCCGTCGGCCACGCCACCGGCGCGCGGCCGGCTGCCGCCTCGGGGGACACCGGCAGCAGCAGCGGTCCGGTGGCCAGCGTCGCCAGGAGCGTGTCCCGGTCCCCGGCCTCGGCGGCGGCCAGCAGTGCCTCCTCCGTCGGGGTCGCGGGCCCCCAGTCGGTCACCAAGTGCCGTCCTGGCGTACCCGACGGGGCTGCCGGCCGAGCACCAACGCGGTGATCGCCTCGTCGAGGTGCTCGCCGAGACACCAGTCGCCGCCGTGGTCCAGCACGAACACGCGCCCCGACTCGTCGACCGCGAGGATGCCGGTGCCGTCGCCCTCCTCGCCCAGCGGCGTGAGCGGCGTGCCGATGGCCCCGGCCAACGCGGCGAGGGTGGCCGCCGAGTGGTTCACCAGGAACGGGTCCAGGTGGAACGTGCTCGGTGCGATCTCTTCTCCGTCGCCCTGCGGGCGCACCAGCAGGCCGCCGAATTCGGCGAATGCCTCGACGGCGGCGCGGACGACGGTGTGCTGCCGGCCGTCCGGCGCGGCGACGGCGGCCAGTCTCAGCGCCCACCGCCGGGCCCGCTCGTCGTCGCGGCGGCCGGGAACCCAGCCGGCGACCTGGAGCGTCTCGGCCACCAGGGGTGGGAAGCGTGCGGTCATGCCAGCGCCTCCACGCCGAACCAGTCGAGCAGGGCCGCGCACGAGCGGCAGGGCGGCTGCACCTCACCGTGGCGGGGGTCGCCCTCCTCCCGGACCCGGGTCACCCGCACCTTCGCGCCCCACAGCAGCGACCGGGCCCGGGCCGGGCTGAGCGGCCCCCCCTCGGCCTCGGCCGCGTACAGCCGGTCGGAGAGCAGGACCGACTCGGCGCACCAGCCGGCGAAGCGCTCCCGCTGGCCGCTCGGCAGCTCGTGCAGGAAGCGCCGGATGACCGGGTGCAGGTCGGGCGCGAGGTCGCCGCGGATCGAGGTGTGCGTGTGGACGGTCCCGTCGACCAGCAGCGCGCCCGCGGCGAGCGGCAACATCCGGAGTTCCGCCATCCGTCCTCCCGCTCTTGCGTACCGGCCATCGGTCCGGGTTCGAGCCTAGCGGCCCGTCACCGTGCCGCTCGGGCCGGCACCGGGCTGCCCGACCCGTCGTCGACCTGGCCCGGCCGCGCCAAACCTTCGCCGGCACCGCCGATCGGCGCCGCCAGCAGCCGACGCACCCGGTCCCGCTGCCCCGCACCGGACGGGTCCCGGGTGGCACGGTTCGGCTCGCGGCGACGGGGCTCCCGCCGTGTCGACCGCCTGGGATATCGTCGGCGTGCCCCTTCGCCGTACGAAGACCGGAGCCATGACGCGCACCCTTCTCGTCTCCCCGGACCAGCCCGGCGCCTATCCGTCCATCGGTGACGCGCTCGCGGTGGCGGACGACGACGCCGTCGTCTCGGTCAGCCCCGGCACCTACTACGAGGCGTTGTTCGTCAACGACCGTGGGGTCACCATCGTCGCCGCGCAGGGCGCCGGCACGGTCACCATCGACGCCTCGTCCGGGGCATATCCCACGGTGTCGTGCAACTCGGGCCGGCTGGAGCTGCGCGATCTGGTCCTCAAGGCCGGGGACGCGCCGGTCGTGGCGGCCGACCGGGCGGCGCTCACCATGACCGGGTGTGAGCTGAGCGCCGGTTTCGGCCCGGCCGTCTCGGTGGCCAGCCGGTCGGAGTTCACGTTGACCCGCTGCCGCGTCACCGGCGCCCGCTACGGGCTGGTGGTCGAGGACTCCGACGGCACCGTGGAGGGCTGCGAGTTCAGCGACCTGAGCGAGGACGGCATCATCGTCCGGATCGGCGCCGCCCCGACGATCCGGACCAGCACGGTCACCCGCTGCGGCAACCGTGGCATCTACGTCTACCAGTACGGCCGCCCGACCATCGAGGCCTGCGACATCTCCCAGACCGGTCACGCCGGAGTCGCCGTGGTGCACCAGAGCGCGCCCGTACTGCGCCGCTGCCGGATCCGCGACACCCGCGGCCCGGCCGTCTCCTTCGCCCGCGGGTGTCAGGGCACGGTCGAGGAGTGCACCACCGAGAACACCGCACTGCCGGCGATCGAGGTCGCCGAGGGCGCCGCACCGACCGTCGTGGAGGGCACGGCCAGCCGGCGGGCCACTTTCGGGGCCGAGGCGGCGCAGGCCGCGAAGCAGCAGGACACCGCACGCACCGACAAGCTGCTCGCCGAGCTCGAGGCGATGGTCGGCCTGGAGTCGGTGAAGGAGGAGGTCCGCGCGCTCATCGACGAGATCCAGGTGAACGAGTGGCGGCGCAGTGCCGGCCTGCCGGTCGGCACGGTCAGCCACCACCTGATCTTCGCGGGCGCACCCGGCACCGGCAAGACCACCGTGGCCCGCATCTACGGCGAGCTGCTGGCGGCACTCGGCGCGCTGCCCGGCGGCGCGTTCCGGGAGGTGTCCCGGCGGGACCTCGTCGGCCAGTACCTCGGCCACACGGCCGAGAAGACGGCCGCGGCCTTCGACCTGGCCCGGGGCGGGGTGCTCTTCATCGACGAGGCGTACACCCTCTCCCGCTCCTTCGGCAGTGGTGGCGACTTCGGGCAGGAGGCCATCGACACGCTCGTCAAGCTGATGGAGGACCATCGCGACGAGGTGGCCGTCATCGCCGCCGGCTACACCGGGGAGATGCTCCAGTTCCTCGACGCCAACCCGGGTCTGGCGTCCCGCTTCGCAAAGACCATCGAGTTCGGCAACTACAGCCCCGAGCAACTGGTCGTCATCGTGGAGCGGATGGCCGTCGGCGACGAGTATCTGCTCGCCGACGGGGTCTCCGATCTGCTCCAGGCGCACTTCGCCACCATCGAGCGGGACCAGAACTTCGGCAACGCCCGCGAGGCCCGCAAGCTCTTCGAGGGCGTTCGCAAGGCCCAGGCGCAACGGCTGCGTCAGTCCGGTCAGCGGCCCAGCCTCGACGAGCTGCGTACCGTGACGGTGGCCGACATCCGCGCCGCGATCGGTCGCTGAGCGGGCCGGCCCAGGTGAGGAGGGACGCGAGGTGACGCATCCGGGTGCGGCACGGCCGGGTGAACCGGGTTGGCAGCACCATCCGGGTGTGGCCGCCCAACCGGCTCGGCAGGTGCCGCCCGCGCCACGGGTGGCACCACCGCAGCAGGCCGGCGTAGCGGCGCCCGCGCCGACGGTGAGCCGGGCCGGCAGCGGCCCGCGGCAGGACGGGGCGGCACAGCGCGGGCAGGGCCGGGCAGCCGTCGGCACCGCGTACATCAGCCAGGCGGCCAGTGCGGCACGGGCCGCGACGGCCGCACAGGCCGCCGCCACGGCGCAGGCCGCGCCGCCCCCGCAGGCCGCCGCCACTCCCGCCCCCCAGCCCGCCGCTGCCGCTGCCGCCGCCGATGTGGCGGTCGCGGCCACGGCCGCAGCCAATCAAGCGGTACGACCACACCAGGCCGCCCAGGGGATCGGCGGCATCAACGTCGCCCAACTGGTGGCATGGCAGGCTGGCGCAGCGGCGGTGCTCGCCGCCTCCCCGCACGGCGTGCCGCTCACCGCCACGGTGGCCACCGGGGCGGTGCTGCTGCTCACCCCGACGATGATCCGGTTCCGCAGCCGGTGGCTGTACCAGTGGATTTCGGTCTGGTGGGGTTTCCGGGGCCGCCGCCGGCAGCTCACCGCCGCCGGTGGGGACGCGGCCGCGCATCTGCTGGCCCACCTGGAGCGCGGCGTCGAGCTGGAGACCGTCGAGGTCGACGACCAGCCGGCCGCGCTGCTGACCCATCGGGGCGGGCTGAGCGCCGTCTTCGAGGTCGACCCGACCGAGGGCGCCCTGCTGATGAGTGCGCCCCAGGCCCTGCCGTCCCCGGCCTCGCTGTTGCCGGCGGCCGACGAGAAAGCGCCCCCGGTGGTGGTGCAGTTGCTGATCCAGGTGACGCCGGCACCGCGCGCCCGCTCCAGCGCGGCGGCGGTGGACCGGGCATACCGGGAGCTGACCAACGGGGACGTGCCGGCCAGCCGGCAGGCCTGGGTGGTGCTCCAGGTCGCGCGGACCCCCGACTTCCACGCCGACCGTGACCTGCGCCCGACGCTCACCGCGGCGATTCGGCGGATGCGGCGGCAGCTGCGGCAGGAGCGGGTGACCGCCCGGATGCTCAACCGGGACGAGGTGCTCGCTGCCGTCACCGCCCTCACCCACCTGACCGGCGGGTCGCCCGGCGCAGCGGGGGAGCGGTCGCTGGCCTGGGAGACCTGGCGGGGCTGGTCGACCCAGGGCGCCCCGCAGAGCTGCCACCGGATGCTGGCCTGGCCCCGCCGGCCGTGGGAGGTCGACCCGTTGCTGCGGGGGCTGCCCGCCGCCGCCAGCGTGGTGTCGATCGCGGCCAGCCGCACCGTCGGCGACGACGTCGCCGTGGAGGTGGCGTTCCGCCTGATGGGCACCGACCCGACCGCCCTCGCCGCCGCCGACCAGGCCCTGCACGAGGCTATCCGGGGCCACGGCGGTCGGCTGCAACGACTCGACGGCGAGCACGCGCACGGCGTGGCCGCCACGCTTCCGCTCGGAGGTTTCCTGCGGTGAAGAGCGTCGCCTTCCCCGGCAGCCGGATGGGGTTGCACGTCGCCGACACCGCCACGGTCGGCAGTCTGCACCTGGTTGCCGGGGGCGGCGGCCTGGTCGTCGGGCGCAGCCGGCAGCAGGAGCCGGTGGGACTGCGCCTGTTCCGGGCCGAACCGACGCGGCTGCTCCTGACCGGCGGCGTACGCTGCGCCGAGCTGCTCGCGTTCCGCGCCCTCGCGCTCGGTGCCCGGCTGTTCATCCAGACCGCCCGCGAGCAGGAGTGGGACAGCTTCCTGCGGCGCTGCGTCATCGGCCGGGAGGTCGCCTCGTTTCTACCGCCGGGCGTTGCGCCGCCGACCGCGGCCACCCCGACCGAGCCGCAGCTCGTCGTGATCGACACCGGCCCGGTAACCGGCCCTGACTCGGGCCTCAGCGCGCCCTGGCGGGCCACCCTGGTGGTCCGCGACGACCTGGCCGGCTGGGACGTCGACGCGCTGGTACGCAGCGACATCGTGCTGCTCCAGCGGTTGGCAGAGACGGAGGCCGCGACGGCGGCGAGCGCGCTGGGCCTGATGAGCGTGCAGAGCTGGTTCACCCAGCTGCACCCCGAGATGGTCGGCCTGATCACCAAGGGCAAGGTGCAGTGGGTGATGCTCAGCATGACCCCCATCGAACGTCAGCTGATCGGCCCCGTCGCCCGCGGCGGCTGATCGTCCTCCGTCGGCCGTCTCGGCCGTGTCGCCGGCGAGAGCCCTGACAGCCTGGCGACGGACGCGGCGCCGCCGATGTCGCGCAGGCGGTGAGATCACCGTCGCGCGCCGACGGCGGGGCCTGCCCCCGGGCCTCAGGTGCGGCCGGCGCTCTCGGGATCGTCGTCGGTGAAGAGGGCGAGCAGGTCGCCGACCTGCCGGTCGGCCTCGGCGGGGTGCCGGAACCGCCCGGCCGGGTTGAGCGTGTACTCGTTGCGCCGGCCCACCCGGGTGCGGTGCAGGTAGCCGCCCGCCTCCAGGTCGGCGACGATCGCCTGGGCGGCCCGCTCGGTGACGCCCACCTCGTCCGCGACGTCGCGTAGCCGGGCGGTGGGGTTGCGGGCGATGGCGAGCAGCACGTGCCCGTGGTTCGTCAGGAACGTCCAGTTGCGGGTGCTCCCGTTCTCCCCTGTCGTCGCCATGTCGTCATCGTATGGCGCGCCTTTCGGGTTTTCCGCCGCGCCCTCGCGCGGGAGGCCCCGCCCGACGTCTGCGGGCGGGCGCGAACATATGAAACGCATATCACGCATCCCTTGACGTATCTTCGGGTGCGTGTGACCGTGGGGGCAGCCCGCGCCCAGCGTCGGCCGGGGTGACCAGGTCGTTCGTGAGGGACGAGGTGAGGGAGATGAGTCGTCCCGGATCCCCCGGCGCTCAGCCGGGCCCGGAGCGGAAGTCGTCGGAGCCGGCACCAGAAGACCCGACCGCCGTGCGGGACGCGTTCCCCACGCCGGGCGGTCCGGAGCAGGCGCTCGCCGAGTTGCAGGCCGGCAACCGCCGGTTCGTCACCGGCACCCCCCGCCACCCCAACCAGGACGCCGGGCACCGTGCCGCGGTCGCGGACGGGCAGCACCCGTTCGCGGTGATCGTCGGTTGCTCCGACTCCCGGCTCGCCGCGGAGATCATCTTTGACCGCGGCCTCGGCGACCTCTTCGTGGTACGCACCGCCGGGCACACGGTCGGCCCCGAGGTGCTGGGCAGCGTCGAGTACGCCGTGACGGTCCTGCGCACACCGCTGGTGGTGGTGCTCGGGCACGACTCCTGCGGGGCGGTCCAGGCGGCCCGTACGGCGGACGCCACCGGCACGTCCCCGGCCGGGCACCTGGGCGCCGTGGTGGACGCCGTGGTGCCCAGCCTGCGCCGCGCCGCCGCCGAGGGCGTGGACGACATCGACCGCATCGTCGACATCCACATCGCGCAGACCGTCGAGGCGATGCTGGACAGGTCGGCCGTGCTCGCCGCCGAGGTGGCCGCCGGGCGCTGCGCCGTCGTGGGCATGTCGTACCGGCTGGCGGCCGGCGAGGCTCGGGCGGTGACCGCCGTGTCCGCCGGCGAGGCGCGGGGGGGCGCCGAGGTGGCCAACGGGTCGGGCGCGGTCGACGGGGCGCAGCCTGCCGTCAGTGCAGCCCTCGCCTGACCCGTTCCTTCGCTCGGCCCGGCCCGGGACGCCGACGCCCGTCGACGGGGGCCAACGGACGCCGAGTGGGCCTCAACCGCCCACGGGTCCCAGAAGCGCCGAGAGCGCCGACAGGGCCCACAGCTGTCCGGACCGGGCCGCGCGACGCCGGAGCGGGTCGCAGAGACGCCGACAGCGCCCGAGAGGGCTTACAGATGCCGGCAGGGCCCAGAGACGCCGACAGGGCCGCCCCGCAGGCGCGGGGCGGCCCTGTCGTTGGCTGCGTCAGAGCAGGGATACGTGCACGTGGTCCGTATGGTTCGACGGGCCGCTGTAGGACTTCCAGCCGGTCGCCGGGAACCAGATCTGCCGGTTCCAGATCACGTAGTAGATGCCGAGCCGGTCGGCGTTGCGGACCAGGAACGCGGTCAGGTTGTTGCCGTACATGTAGGTGTCGTCGTTGTGCCAGGGGGAGAAGCCGCTTCTCTGCAGCGACCAGTCGCAGGCCCGGCCCTTCGGATGCTCGTACGGCCCGCCGGAGCGGTAACAGCCGACGAAGCGGTTGAAGCCGGCCCGCTTGACCTCCTTGTACATGTGCAGGGTGCGCGCGGTGATGCAGCCGGAGGTGGTGGGGTCGTTCTCGGTGCAGGACAGGGGCTTCCAGTCGCCGTCGGCGGTACGACCCGGTGCCATCCGGGCCACCGGCGAGGTGGCGACCACCTTGCCGCCGGTCAGCCCTCTGCCGCCGACCAGTGCGAGCGCCTTCTCCGCGTCGCGCTTGCCGCGGGCCATCTCGTTGGTCAGCTTCTGCTGCTCGCGGACCTCGGCGTCGAGCGCCAGCTTGGCCTGCTCGGCGCGGGTCTTGACCGCGTTCACCTCGGCGAGCTTCTTGGCATTGACCAGGTTCAGCTCGTCGAGGGCGGCGGCGCGCTTGACGAACGAGTCGGGGCTGGCGGTGTCCAGCAGCATCGACACCGCGCCGATCCGCCCGGTCCGGTAGGACTGGGCGGCGATCTGGCTCACCTGCGGGGCCAGTGCTGCCAGGTCGGCCTGCGCCCGGTCGACCTCCAGGGCCAGTTCCAGTTGGCGCTTCTTCGACTTCGCGAGCTTCGCCTTGGCCTGGACGTAGCTGCGGTTCCGCGTCTCGATCAGGTCGTTGAGCAGCTTGGGCTCGTCGTCCCCGTGGCCGGAGGGTTGGGCCGGTGGGGTGGGTGCGGCCGCCGCCGGGAGAGGCCCGGCGAAGACGGCCAGGGCGGCGATCACGGCCACCACAGGTGTCAACCAGCGGCGTAGGGGTGCCGTCACAGTTTTCCCTTCCGTCGACCGCCGACCGGGTTAGCTGACGGGTTCGGGGCGGAAGTGGCCCCTACCGCTGTCGCGGATTCACCCCACGTGCCTGGGTCCCCGGCTCGCCTGGCGGCGATTGGGCGGCGGCACCGCAGGCGCCGCTGCGCGCCTTCGGCGGTGACCGGCAGCGAGGTTACCCGAGAGCCCTCCCGGGGATCTACGTCCCTAAGCCGACTAAATGCGTTATTTCGTAACGGCGGAGGGTGACCAGTGACGCGTTTATCAGGCGGGACGTCCTGATCGGTCACGCTGAGGAGTTTCACCATGCGGTGTCCGTGCTCCCGTTTCGGTCGGGCCACCCGGCGGGGGCGGCGGAGGGGGTGTTTCCGGCGCGCGGCCCGCTGAGGGCCTCCAGCGCCTCGGACCGGTCGGCCGCCGGCCGGGGGGCCGGCGGGGTCGGGGGTGCGCCGCGGTCGGCGGACTCCCCGCCGCGCCGGCCGGCCGTGGTCACCACGGCCGCGAGCCCGGTGGTCAGCGGCACGGCGGCGATCAGGCCCAGGGTGGCGACCGCGCTGCGGACGATCTCCTGGGCCAGGAACTCGCTGGTCAGGATCTGGCTCACCGCCCGGGAGTCGGCGGTCAGCAGGAGCAGCACCGGCAGCGAGGCCCCGGCGTACGCCAGCACGATGGTGTTCACCGTCGAGGCGATGTGCGCGCGGCCGACCCGGGTGGCCGCGCGGTACAGCTGCATCCGGGACAGCCCCGGGTTGGCGTGCGCCAGCTCGGTGACCGTCGCGGCCTGTGTCACGGTGACGTCGTCGAGCACGCCGAGCGAGCCGATGATGATCCCGGCGAGCAGCAGGCCGTGCAGGTCGACGTCGGCCTGGAACATCGACAGCGTGGTGGCGTCCTCGGTGCCGAACCCGGTCAGGTGGGTCGCCGCGGTGGCGATCGTGCCGAGCACGCCCGTCAGCACCAGGCTGCCCAGCGTGCCGAGCACGGCGACCGAGGTCTGCGCGGTCACCCCGTGCGTCAGGTAGAGCACCACGAACATGATCAGTGCCGCGCCGACGACCGCGACCAGCAGCGGTGGGCTGCCGGCGCTGATGCCGGGCAGCACGAAGGTCAGCAGGATGGCGAAGCTGGCCGCCAGGCCGGCCAGCGCCGCGAGCCCCCGCCACCGCCCGAACGCGACGATCGCGGCGGCGAACAGCACCACCAGCCAGAGCAGCGGCTTGCCGCGCTGGTGCTCGGCGATGTTGTAGGCGCTCGCCGAGGGGTCGGCGGGATCGGTGAGCTGGACCAGGATGATCTCGTCGCCGACCGCGACCGTCGGCGCCCCCGGCCCTGCCGGTACGGGCGTCTCCACCTGCTGGCCGGCGTCGGGGCCGTCGTCGACGCGTACGGTCACGGTGCCGCAGGGGCCCTCCGGGGCACCCTCCGGCGCCTCCGGGGTGGGCGGGCACGGCTCCGTCACCACCCGGGTCACCGTGCCGTGGTGGCGGGGCGGATCGGTGCCGGGCGCGGCGTCCGGGGCGTCCCACGGCCAGAGCAGCAGGGCCGCGATCAGGGTGGCGACGAACAGGGGCACCACCGTCGCGACGAGGATCCGTCGCACCCTCGGCGGGGCGGACGGTGCGGGACGGGTGTGGTCGGCGCCCATCGAGTGTCTCCCAACGAGTCCAGGGCGGGGTGCGTGCCGGCGGGCCGGTCGGTTCGGCGTGCCCGGGTGACCGCCGCGGCGGATCGCCCTGGGGTGTCGGTCCGGTCACGCACCGCGACGGCCCGGCCCGGCCGGTCGCGGTCGCTCGAAACCGCCGCCCGGTCGGGGCGACGGTGCGGGCGGCGCGGAGTGCGGAGGGCCACCGGCCGAATGGTAGCCATCCCGACATCCGGCCGCAGGTCGTGAGGGCTGGTGTCGGCCGCGGTCCGTCCCGTCCGGCAGCCGCCGGTCACCACCATGTCACTGTCGGGTGGCGGCCGGGCGGCCCTCCCGTGGTGGCCTGATGGCGGTCTCGTTCGGGGCGGATTCGCCGTCGGGTGCGCCGGTCGCCCCCGGACGCACCGGCCCCGGGGACTACCGTGGTCGGTGTGCGGGCGGCGGCGACAGTGACGGCGGGGCGATGGGCCCGGCTGCTGCTGCTCGTCGGCACACTGTTCGGCCTGGCCGCGATGCACACCCTCGGCCACGGCTCGCACTCCGTGGGCCATCCCGCCGAGGTTTCCGCGCAGGCCGTCGCCGCGGCCGGTGGGCACGGCGGCGCGGCGCAGGCGCTGCCCCGCCACGACACCGCCGCGCCGCTCCGTCAGGTCACCGCCGCGCTGCCCCGCCACGACACCGCCGCGCCGCTCGGTCAGGACCCCGCCATCGCGTACGTCGTCCCGGCGGCGCCGTCCGGCGTGGTGGGCTGCCCGGGCGACTGCCCGCACGAGCGGTTCCTCCCGTCCGGCGGGGCGGGCGGCGAGCTGCCTTGGTGGGGCGTGTGCCTGGCGGTGCTGGGCGCGCTCGCCGCTGCGCTGCTGCTCGCCGTGCTGCTGCTGGCCGGCGCACAGGCCGTCGGCCCGGCGGGCCAGGGGTCGGGCGGGCCGGCCCGGTCGCCCCGTGCCCCGCCGTCCCGGCCGGTCGGCCTGCGACTCGCCACGGTCTCGGTGCTGCGCAGATAGGACGCCCCGGCGCGGCCCGGTCAGCCGGCCCGCGTCCCCGTCCTGCTGCGTACGTTCCGATACCGAAAGGCCCAGATGTGACCACTCGTACCATCGCGCGCCGTGCCGCCCTGGCCGGCGCCACCGTCACCGCCGCCCTCGTCCTGACCGCCTGCGGCGGCGACGGGCATTCGTCCCCGGGTGCGGGGCACGGCACGCCCGCCACCAGCGGGCCGACGGCCTCCGCGTCCGGCGCGGCCACCTTCGGCGACGCCGACGCGATGTTCGCCCAGATGATGATTCCGCACCACCGGCAGGCGGTGGAGATGGCGGAGTTGGCCGCCACGCGGGCGGCGGACCCGGAGGTCAAGCGGCTCGCCGGGGAGATCAAGGCCGCCCAGGCGCCCGAGATCGCCACCATGAGCGGCTGGTTGTCGGCCTGGGGACGGCCGGTGCCGTCGCCCGGCGCCGAGACGCCGCACATGGACCACGGCATGCCCGGCATGATGTCCGACGCCGACATGGAGAAGCTGACGGCGGCCTCCGGGCGGGAGTTCGACCGGCAGTTCCTGACCATGATGATCGCTCACCACGAGGGCGCCGTCACCATGGCCCGGGACGAGCTGGCCCGGGGCGTGAACGCGGAGGCGAAGGCCCTGGCCCAGCAGATCGTCACCACCCAGCAGGCCGAGATCGACACGATGGAGAAGATCCTCGGCCGGCTCTGACCCGGGCCGCCCCGGCGCTCGCACCCTGGGGGCGCCGGGGCACCGCCGGCCGGGTCAGCCGCGCTTCATGAGGCGGCCGACGGCGGCCATCATCTCGGTGGCCATCTCGTCGGCCCGGCCCTCGGCCGCTCCTTCGTGCATGCAGTGCCGGGCGTGCCCGTCGAGCAGGCCGAGGGCGACCTTGTCGAGGGCGGCCTGGATCGCGGAGATCTGCGTGAGCACGTCGATGCAGTAGCGGTCGTCGTCGACCATCTTCTCGATGCCGCGGACCTGCCCCTCGACGCGGCGCAGCCGCGCGAGCAACTGGTCCTTGCTGGCGGTGTAGCCCCTGGTCGGGGCGGGCGTCGGTGTGGTCATGCGATCCAGGATAGCGTACCCCTCGGGGGTATGGTACCGTCGTCCGTGTCCGATACCCCCACCGGGTATCGGTACGCGGAGCAGTCATCCGTCCGCCTCCTCATTACCCCTGGGGGGTATATGCTGGAGGCGTCGAGAGGAGCGTTCGATGGTCACCACGACGTACCAGGTGCAGGGCATGACCTGCGGGCACTGCGTCAGCTCGGTCAGCGCCGAGGTCGGCGCCATCCCGGGCGTCAGCGACGTCCAGGTCGACCTCGCCGCCGGGCGGGTCACCGTCACCAGCGAGAGCCCACTGAACATCGACACCGTGCGCGCCGCCGTCGACGAGGCCGGCTACGACCTCGTCGGCGCCTGACGGCGGGCACGGGGAAACCGAGGCACACCATGAACACGGCGACGAAACTGAGCGGTTTCGTCCTCGGTCTCGCGGCGGTCTTCGGCGCGGCGTACGGGGTCGGCCAGGCGGCCGGCCCCGTGGCCCCGGCCGCCGAGACCGGCCACGACGCCGCGGACGGCCACGGGGACACCGACGGGGCCGGACACGGGGGCGACGAGGGCGGCGCGGCGGCCCACCTGCCCGGCGGACTGCTCGTCTCCGACCGCGGCTACACCCTCCGACCGGTCGACGCCCCGGCCGGGCAGTTCGCCTTCCAGGTCACCGGCCCGGACGGCCGGCCGGTCACCGCGTACGACGTGGCGCACGACAAGCGCATGCACCTGATCGTGGCCCGCCGCGACCTGTCCGGCTTCCGGCACGTGCACCCCGAGATGGCGGCGGACGGCACCTGGCAGGTCGACTCGCCGCTGGGCGGGCCCGGCGTCTGGCGGGCGTTCGCGGACTTCACCCCCACCGGGGGCGAGGCGCTGACCCTCGGCGTCGACGTGACCGTTCCCGGCGCCCTGACCGAGCGGCCGCTGCCCGCCCCGGCGGCCAGCACGACGGTCGACGGCTACACCGTCACCCTCACCGGTGTCCCGCAGCCCGGCCGCACCGCCGAGCTGACCCTGACCGTCAACCGCGACGGCGCGCCGGTCACCGACCTGGAGCCCTACCTGGGCGCGTACGGCCACCTGGTGGCGCTGCGCCAGGGCGACCTGGCGTACCTGCACGTGCACCCCGACGGCGAGCCGGGCGACGGGCGGACGAAGCCCGGCCCCGAGGTGAGGTTCTTCGCCGAGGTGCCGTCGGCCGGCGCCTACCGGCTCTACCTGGACTTCAAGCACGGCGGCGTGGTGCGTACCGCCGAGTTCACCGTCGTCGCCGGCACCCCCACGGGGTCGGCCACGCCGACCGCGACGGGCACCCCGGCGACGCCTTCGCCCGCCGCCACGAGCTCCCCGACCGCCGACGCCGGCCACGGCGCCCCCGGTCACGGGCACAACTGACGGGACCGTGATGACCACCACCAAGCCACTGCAGATGGCACCCAACCAGATCGAGTTGGCGATCGGCGGGATGACCTGCGCCTCCTGCGCCTCCCGGATCGAGAAGAAGCTGAACCGGATGGACGGCGTGACCGCCACGGTCAACTACGCCACCGAGAAGGCCAGCGTTCAGTACGCCGACGACGTCACTCCGGACGACCTGATCGCCACGGTGGAGAAGACCGGCTACACCGCCGCCCTGCCGCCCCCGCCCGCACCCGCCGGCGCGGAGCCGGCCGCCGAGCCCGTGGACGAGCTGCGCGGCCTGCGTACCCGGCTGTGGGTATCGCTCGTGCTCACCGTGCCGGTGATCGTGCTGGCGATGGTGCCGGCCTGGCAGTTCGACTACTGGCAGTGGCTGTCGCTGACCCTGGCCGCCCCGGTCGTCGTCTACGGCGGCCTGCCGTTCCACCGGGCGGCCTGGGTCAACCTGCGGCACGGCGCGGCGACCATGGACACCCTGGTCTCGCTCGGCACCCTGGCCGCGTTCGGCTGGTCGGTCTGGGCGCTCTTCCTCGGCACCGCCGGGGAGCCGGGGATGACCCACCCGTTCACCCTCGACATCAGCCGCACCGACGGCGCCGGCAACATCTACCTGGAGGCGGCAGCCGGGGTGACGGCCTTCATCCTCGCCGGCCGCTACTTCGAGGCCCGCGCGAAGCGGACCGCCGGGGCGGCCCTGCGCGCCCTGCTCGAGCTGGGCGCCAAGGACGTCGCGGTGCTGCGTGACGGCGTGGAGACCCGGATCCCGGTGGACCAGCTCGCGGTGGGGGACCGGTTCGTGGTCCGGCCCGGCGAGAAGGTCGCCACGGACGGGGTGGTCGACGAGGGCACCTCCGCGGTCGACGCGAGCATGCTCACCGGCGAGTCCGTCCCGGTCGAGGTCGGCCCCGGCGACACCGTCGTCGGCGCCACCGTCAACGCCGGCGGCCGCCTCGTCGTCACCGCCACCCGGATCGGCGGCGACACCCAGCTGGCGCAGATGGCCCGGCTGGTCGAGCAGGCGCAGACCGGCAAGGCCGCCGTGCAGCGCCTCGCCGACCGGATCTCGGGCGTCTTCGTGCCGATCGTGATCGCTCTCGCGGCGGGCACCCTCGGCTGGTGGCTCGGCACCGGGGCGGGCGCGACGGCCGCGTTCACGGCAGCCGTGGCGGTGCTGATCATCGCCTGCCCGTGCGCCCTCGGCCTGGCCACGCCGACCGCCCTGCTCGTCGGCACCGGCCGGGGCGCCCAACTCGGCATCCTGATCAAGGGCCCGGAGGTGCTGGAGTCCACGAAGCAGGTGGACACCGTCGTGCTGGACAAGACCGGCACCGTCACCACCGGGAAGATGACCCTGGTGGACGTGCTCCCGGCGGCCGGCGAGGACCGGGCGGAGCTGCTCCGGCTGGCCGGGGCGCTGGAGGCCGCGTCCGAGCACCCGATCGCCCAGGCGGTCGCCGCCGGAGCGGCCGAGGCGGGCGTGCTGCCGCCGGTGACCGGCTTCGCCAACGTCGAGGGGCTCGGCGTGACCGGCACGGTGGACGGCCGCGAGGTGCTGGTCGGCCGGCTCCGGCTGCTGCGCGAGCGCGGCCTCGACGTACCGGAGGAGGTGGCGCGGGCGGCGACCACGGCGGAGGCCGAGGGACGGACGGCCGTGCTGGCCGGCTGGGACGGGCGGGCCCGGGGCGTGCTCGCGGTGGCCGACGTCGTCAAGCCGACGAGCGGGGCGGCGGTCGCGCGGCTCCGGGAACTGGGTCTGACCCCGGTGCTGCTGACCGGCGACAACACCACGGTCGCCCGCGCGGTGGCCGCCGAGGTGGGCATCGACGAGGTGATCGCCGAGGTGCTGCCCGCCGACAAGGTCGACGTGGTGCGGCGGCTCCAGGGCGAGGGGCGGACCGTGGCGATGGTCGGCGACGGCGTCAACGACGCCGCCGCGCTGGCCCAGGCCGACCTGGGCCTCGCCATGGGCACCGGCACCGACGTGGCGATCGAGGCGTCCGACCTGACCCTGGTGCGGGGCGACCTGATGGCCGCCGTGGACGCGATCCGGCTCTCCCGGCGCACCCTCGGCATCATCAAGGGCAACCTGTTCTGGGCCTTCGCCTACAACGTGGCGGCCCTGCCGCTGGCGGCCACGGGCCTGCTCAACCCGATGATCGCCGGCGCCGCGATGGCCTTCTCCTCGGTCTTCGTCGTCGCCAACAGCCTGCGGCTGCGCGGCTTCCGCCCGGTCGCCTGACCCTGCCCACCGCGCCGCCGGTCCTCCCCGAAGGGGGCCGGCGGCGCGGTCGTCGGGGCGGTTCTCGCCGGACCCTGTTTCCTGACCGCCATGGCCGACACGGGCCCGAGGCGGGGCGCCACGTCGACGGTGGGTGGCCGGGGCGGTTGGGCGGTGGCCGGGCGGGGTACCCCGACCACGTACCGGCACTGCCGATCGGAGGTTGACATGGGCTTCGACGACAAGATCAACAACGCGACCGAGGACGCCGCCGGCAAGCTGAAGGAGGGTGCCGGCCGGGCCACCGACAACGAGCGGCTCGAGGCCGAGGGGCGCAACGACCAGACCAGCGCCAAGCTGAAGCAGGCCGGCGAGAAGGTCAAGGACGCCTTCAAGAGCTGACCCGCGTACGCGGAAACCGCCGGGCCGGCCCTCGCCGGCCCGGCGGACCGCGTGTCGGGCCGCGACGGCCGACGTGTCCCGGGGGTGACCCCGCTCGTTGGCAGGACGACGTCTCGCCGCCCGGCGTCGGTCGACCCCCTGCCGTCCGCCGGACGGCCGAGACCCGTGAACGGGAGGTCCGATGTCCCGATCCGTCGTGTACGCGCGGCGCGCCGCCGCCACCGTGGCGCTCGGGGTGCTGGCCGTGGGCTGCCAGGACGCGCCCCGGGAGGCCGACGCACCGACCGGCGCGTCGTCGGCGGGCCCGACCGCTCCGGCGAGTGCCACCGTGAGCCCGTCCCCGGTGGCCACGACCGCCGCCAACACCGCCGAAGTCTGCCGGCAGGTGGACCGGGTCATCCTCACCGGCAGCCAGAAGATCGCCACCGACTCGACGGCCTCGGTCCGCCGTGACCTCACCGGCGAGCAGGTCACCGACCAGCTCCGGCGCAACCTGGCCGACCTGGCCGACGACGTACGCGCCCAGGCCCGCCGGGCCGCCGACCCGCGGATCCGCGCCCTGGTCGAGGACACCGCCGACCGGATCGACGCCGGCTCCCGGGCGTCCCGCCCGGCCGCCTGGATGAACTCCACCTTCACCGGCATCCCGACGCGGTTGACCCGCGAGTGCCACGCCTGAGCCGACCCCTGCGCCGATCTCCGGTGGCTCCGGGGGAGGACCAGGGGGCATCCCCCACCCGTCCCTGAGATCGACCGTCCACTGGTGACGTGCCGGCGATTGACCCGCTAGCGTCCGTTTGCATGTGCAAGGGCTGGTCATGAGCGCTGGTCCGACGGCCACCGGCGACGAACTGGTGCGCGTACTGGCCACGTTGGCCAACCCGCACCGGATGCGGGTGGTCGCCGTGCTGGCGCGACGCCGCGCGTACGTCAGCGAACTCGCCCGCGAGCTCGGCATCAGCCGGGCGCTGGTGCAGGTGCACCTGCGCCGGCTCACGGCGGCCGGCCTCGTGTCCGCGCACCTGGAGTTGTCGGAGGACGGGAAGGCCATGAAGTACTACGAGGTGAGTCCGTTCGCGTACACGCTCACGCCTGCCGCCATCGCGGTGGCGGCCGACACGCTCACCGCCGGATCCGGCGCGGGGCCGGACGAGGACGAGGGACGGCGGGCATGAGCGAGCACGACTGGACCGAGGTGGTCGGGGCGATCGGGATCTTCGCCCTGCTCGTCAGCGTGATCACGGTGACGATCGTGCAGGTCGCCAAGACCCGGCGGGCCCGGGCGGCGGGGGCCCGCGAGGAGGAGTACCGGCGGCTCGCCCAGACCGCCGTCGAGGCCCAGGCGGCCTCCGCCCGGGTGCTGGCGGCCCTCGACGGCCGGCTCGGCGGGATGGAGTCCCGGCTGGTGTCGCTGGAACGCGTCCTGAAGGACGTCGACTAGCGCAGCGGAAAGGCCCCGGGCCGTCGAGCGCCAACTCGACAGCCCGGGTGGAAGCAGCACCACCTCGCCCGTGGGCGAGTTCTCATCGCAACGCTCCTTCGACGGAGAGGACAACATCTCGTGCTGCGCGTACGCAAATCCGCCCCTCGTGGCGGCGACCGACCCCGGGTGCCCGACATCGTGGACGACCCGGCCCGACAGGACGCGGAGGGCGGACCCCGGCGTCCGCTCCGGCTCCGGGCGCTGGCGCTCGGCGCGACCACCGCGCTGCTGGCGGCGGGCCTGTCGGCGCCCGCGCCCGCCCTGGCCGCCCCACCGGCGCCGGCCGCCGCGCCGGGCATCGCCTGGCAGCCCTGCGCGGAGGACCGCACCGCCGAGTGCGGCACCCTGTCGCTCCCCGTCGACTGGGACCGGCCGGACGGCGACCGGTTCACGCTCCACCTGGCCCGCCGCGCCGCCACCGACCCGGCCGCCAGGATCGGTTCGCTGGTGTTCGGCCCGGGTGGGCCGGGGGACTCCGGCGTCCGGCGGATCATCGTGAACGACCGGTTCAGCGACGACCTGCGCCGCCGGTTCGACATCGTCAGCTTCGACCCGCGCGGCATCGGCCGGAGCAACCCCGTGCTCTGCTCGGCGGCGCTGCTCGACCGGCAGCCCCAGGTCATCACCGACCAGGCCCGGTTCGACGCCACCCTGGCCGACAACGCGCTGCTCCGGGCGGACTGCCGGCAGCGGACCGGGCCGCTGTTCGACCACGTCGACACCCGCAGCGCCGCCCGGGACCTGGACGCCGTCCGGGCGGCGCTCGGCGAGCCCCGGCTCACCTTCCACGGCAGCTCGTACGGCACCCTGCTCGGCGAGCAGTACGCCGAGGAGTTCCCGCACCGGGTCCGGGCCATGGTGCTGGAGAGCGTGGTCGACCACAGCCTCGGCACCCGGGCGTTCCTCGACACCCAGGGCGCCGCCGCCCAGGACTCCTTCGACGAGTTCGTCGCCTGGTGCGCCCGTACGCCGAGCTGCCCGTTGCACGGCGAGGACGTCCGGGCCGCCTGGGCGGGCCTGTTCCCCCGCGCGGAGCGGGGCGAACTGGCGGGCCCGGACCGGCCCGGGGCGACGCTGACCCCGTACGACCTCAGCCGGCTCGCCCAGCGCGCGCTGTACGGCCCGGACTGGGCCGGACTGGCCCGGGACATCGTGGCCCTGCGGGCGACCCCGCCCGCTCCCACCGGGCTCCCGGCCACCGCCGTTGCCGCAAGCGAGGACGCGGTGCGACCGCACCCCTTCGCGGTCTTCTGCGCCGACTGGCACCTGCCGGTCCGCGACCACCGGGAGTACGCCGCGCACCTGCGCCGGATGGCCCGGATCGCGCCCGACGTGCGCTACCCGCAGGCGCTGCCGGCGATCGCGACGTGCCTCGGCACGCCGGCCCCGGTCGCCAACCCGCAGCACCGGCTGCGGGTCCGCACCGACGTGCCGCTGCTGCTCGCGAACACCCGGCACGACCCGGCGAGCGGCCACAACTGGGCGACGAACGTGGCGCGGCAGCTCGGCCGCTCGGGGGTGCTGCTGACCTACGAGGGTTGGGGGCACGGCAACTACACCCGCAGCGCCTGCGTGCAGGACACGGTCGACCGCTATCTGATCTCGGTCGACGTGCCCGCCCGCGACACCCGCTGCCCGGCCGTTCCGGTCGCCTGACGGAGCGCCGGCCGGCGTGCGCCCCGTGCCGCACGTCTGCCGGCGTGCCGGTCAGCGCGGCTCTCGGCGGGGCACGCCGGGACCCGTCGGTGTCGCCAGCCGGGTGGCGCGCAGCTCCAGGTAGCGCTGCTCCGGCAGGCTCGTCGTGCCCCGGGCCGCCGCCAGGTACGCCGCCCGCGCCGCCCGCGGCTCGCCGGCCAGCTCGAGCAGGTGGGCGCGGACGGCGGCCAGTCGGTGGTGTCCGGCGGTGCGGTCGTCGGCGTCGAGCGGGGCGAGCAGGGCCAGACCGGCGCGGGGGCCGTCCACCATGGCCACCGCGACCGCCTGGTTGAGGGTGATCATCGGGTTCGGGGCGATCCGGGCGAGCAGCCGGTAGAGCGCCAGGATCTGCGGCCAGTCCGTCAGCTCCGCCGACGACGCCTCGGCGTGCACCGCGGCGATCGCCGCCTGGAGCTGGTACGGGCCGGGCGGCGACCACGTCAGCGCCTCGGTGACCAGGGCGATCCCCTCCGCGATGGCGGCGGCGTCCCAGCGGTCGCGGTCCTGCTCGGCGAGCGGGACCAGCTCGCCGGCCGGCCCGGTCCGGGCCGCCCGGTGCGAGTCGGTGAGCAGCATCAGCGCCAGCAGCCCGCTCACCTCGCCGTCGTCGGGGAGCAGCCGGTGCAGCGTGCGGGCCAACCGGATCGCCTCGGCGGTCAGGTCGGCCCGGTGCAGGTCCGGCCCGCCGGAGGCGGTGTAGCCCTCGTTGAAGATCAGATAGAGCACCTGGAGCACGGTCCGCAGCCGCTCCTCCCGCTCCCCGGGCGAGGGCATGCGGAACCGGGCCCCGGCGGCCTCGATCCGCTGCTTGGCCCGGCGGATGCGCTGGCTCATGGTCGCCTCGGGCACCAGGTGTGCCCTGGCGATCTGCGCGGTGGTCAGGCCGCCGACCGCGCGCAGCGTCAGCGCGACCTGCGCGGACCGGGCCAGCGCCGGGTGGCAGCAGAGGAACAGCAGGGTCAGGGTGTCGTCCCCGGCCGGCGGCTCCTCGTCGGCCGGGGGCGCGACCGTCGCGTACGCCGGCTCGCGGACGGCCACCGCGACCTCCCGGTCCCGGCGGGCCCGCTCGCTGCGCCACTCGTCGGTCAACCGGCGGCCGGCGACGGTGAGCAGCCAGGCCCGGGGGTTGTCCGGCAAGCCCTGTTCCGGCCACTGCATGGCGGCGGCGAGCAGCGCCTCCTGCACGGCGTCCTCGGCCGCGTCGAACTGGCCGTGTCGGCGGACGAGCAGGCCGAGAACCTGCGGCGCCAGGTCGCGCAGCAGGTCCTCGACGCGCCGTCCGCTCACATGTCCGTCCCGGCCTCGTTCATGACCGCCCGCACCTCCAGCGCGCCGAAGCCCAGCCGTACGTCCGGCCAGCGGCTGGCGATCTCGGCGGCCCGCTCGGGGCCGTCGCAGTCGACCATCAGGTAGCCGGCGAACTGCTCCTTGCTCTCCATGAACGGCCCGTCGGTCACCTCCGGCCGGTCACCGGCCAGCCGGACCGTACGCGCCTGCGACGGGTCGGCCAGCGCCTGGCCGCCGACCAGCTCGCCGGACTCCGTCAGCTCGCGCATGATCTCGTCGACCTCGCCGAAGAGCGCGGTGCGTTCCTGCTCCGACAGCTCCTCGGCGAACCCGGGGCGGTTCCAGATCAGCAGCATGTACTTCATCGGGTGCTCCTCGTCGGCTCGGCCGCGCCCATGGTGACGCGTCTCCGGTGAAGGGTCGGAGCCGACCCGCCGGATCCGACAGCGGCGCGGGAAGATTCTCAGCGCCGGCCGCGCACCTGGCGCTTCGGGCTGGGGCCGCCGCCGAGCGAGGCGCGGTCGGCGGCGGAGGTGCCGGACGACCAGCCGTCGGCGTCGCGGACGGTGAGCCGGGCCCGGGTGACGCCGGGAAAGAGCGTGTCGAGGCGTTCGCGCACCGCCTCGGCGCGGTTGGCGAGCACCGGCAGCAGCCGCTCCGGCCCGGCCTCGGTGGCCGCCTGCCGGTCCGCGTCCTCGGTGGCCGCCCGCAGCCGCTCGCCGATCCGCAGCGCGAACGCGTTGAGGAAGGACTCGTCGTAGTCCCGGGTGCGGCGGCCGGCGCCCCTGGCCCGTCGCTCGCCCCGGCCGCGCAGCATCGCGGCGGTGGCCTGCACCAGCAGCGAGGTGTAGAGCAGCTCGACCGCCTCCAGGTCGGCCGGCCAGCCCAGCACGGTGGTGAAGCCCAGGTCGTCGGACCACACCGCCTCGCAGCGGTTCGCCGCCGCCACCTCCTGCACCAGCAGCGCCTTGGCGCCCGCGTACGGGGGGTCGGTGCCGAGACGCACCCCGCCGGGCTGGTCGGCGCGCTCGGCGACGCCGGCCAGCAGCGCCTGGTCGATGCTGTGCCGGGCGATCAGCTCCTGGGCCTTGCCGGTCAGCGCCTCCGCCTCGGCCGGGTAGGTCGTCGACTCCGCCTTGGCCAGCAGCGCCCGCACCCGGTCGAGCATCCGCGACCCGCCGCCGGACCCGCCGCGCGCGGCGACCGCCCCGGTGGCGCCGGGCGGCGGGCGCAGCACGGCGACCGGCGGGAGCCCGTCGACCAGGGCCAACGCGTCGACCGCCGCGCGCAGCGCGGTGAACCGGTCCCACCCGGCGCGGGCCGACCACGCGGCCAGGTGGCCCTCGTCGGCGTCCCACCACACCCGCGCGCCCAGGTCGCGGAGCTGGTCGTCCCACCAGGGAGGCACCGGCCCGGTCAGCTCGCGGCGGTGCGCCGCGAGCGCGTCGGTCACCAGCCCGGCCGACCGGGCACCGAGCCGGCGGGTGGCGAGCCGGGCCAGGTCCACCGGCTGCCAGCCGCGCGGCACCAGCCGGCCGACCCCGCGGACCAGGCGGCGCAGGAGCGCGGCGTCGACGGCCGTCGCGCCGTCCGTCGCGCCCGTGCCGATCATCAGCCGGTCCAACTGCCGCTCCGCGAGGCGTACGTCGGTGCCGCGTACCGCCGCGAGGGCGTCGCTGATCAGTTCCTCGGCGTCCGGCACGGCCGCGTCCTCCTGGGGTCTGCTCCGGCGCGTCCGGGAACGATCGTCGCCTGCCCGCCGAACGTACCCCCGGGCCTGCCCGCCGTCCGCCGGTCGTGACGGGTGCCACCGGAGCCGGCTGCGGCGCGTGGACGCGCGACGGTCCCGTCCGGCCGGTCCCGTCCGGCCGGTCCCGTCCGGCCGGTCCCGTCCGCCAGCGGGCGGCTCGGGTGGCGGCTGCCGCAACAACACCGGGCGACCCGGCCATAGTGGGGTGTGAAGACCGAGACACGGCCCTGCGACGAGGAACTCTGGCCGGCCGTCGCCGCAGGCGACGAGGGCGCGTTCGGGCAGCTCTTCGACCGCCACTCGCGTGCGGTCTACAACCACGCCTTCCGGCTGACCGGCTCCTGGTGCACGGCGGAGGACATCACCCAGGCCACCTTCCTGGTCGCCTGGCGGAGGAGGGACGCGGCACGCCTGGTGGACGGGTCGGTGCTGCCCTGGCTGCTGGTGGTGGCGAGCAACGCCGTACGCACCGAGTGGCGGTCGGCGCGACGGTGGGCGGCGCTGTTGCGCCGCCTGCCGGTCGACCGGCAGGCGGCGGACGACCCGGCGGAGGAGATCGCGCAGCGGCTGGACGACGAGCGGCGGATGAGGGCGATCCTGGCCGCCGCTCGGCGGCTGCCGCGGGCGGAGCGGGAGGCCGTCGCGCTCTGCCTCTGGTCGGGGGTGTCGTACGCGAACGCGGCGGCGGCCCTCGGCGTCAGCGAGGTCGCCGTCCGGTCCCGGGTCAGCCGCGCCCGGAAACGGCTGGCGCGGCTGGTCACCGACGAGAACGAGGAGGAACAGTGATGACGAAGACCCTCGAGCCGCCCGGCGAGCGGGACCTGCCGCCCCGGGTGGCGGACCGGATGCGGGCGGACGTCCTCCGTGCGGTCCGCCGCCCGGCGACCGGACGGGTCCGCCTGCGGCTCGCGGTGGGTGCGACCGCGCTGGCGGTGGTCGCGGCCGGGTTCGCCGTACGGGCGCCCTCCGACGCCGAGACGGTGGAGGTGCTGGCGATGGGGTACGGCGAGTTGTCCCCCTCCCTCCGGGCGGCTGCCCGGCAGTGCCTGGCGTGGAGCCCGCGGGACCCGGACGTGGCACCGACAATGACCGATCTGGCCGTGGCGGCCGAGCGGGGCGACCGCGCTGTGGTGTTCTTTCTGGCCGAGACGGGCTACGTGACCTGCGACGTGCACCGGCCGGCGGGCGCGGAGGTGTCGGGCGGGCTCTCGATCGACCGCTGGCCCGCGCACGACCTGCTCCCCGGACCGGTGCAACGACTCCTGCTCACCTCCACGAAGCGGTCCGGTGGCGACGTGACGGTCAGCGGCCGGGTCAGCTCCCGGGTCGCCCGCCTGGTGCTGGAACACGGCGACGGGAAGACCACCGCCGCCCGGATCTCCGGTGGCATCTTCGCGGTCATGACGGTCGGGGCCGACCTCGACGAGGACGGGGCGCAACTGGTCAGCTACGACGCCGCCGGCACCGAGATCGACCGCCGCCGGTTGTTCCAGCCCTCGGACGAGTTCGACCACTGCTACGTCGACCCCGCCGGCACGGTGGTGTACGGCCGGCCCGGCGGTGACTGCCGACCGGCCGAGCCCTGGGGGCGGTGACGCCGCGGCCGGCAGGGCGCCGGTGGGTCAGTGGGCGGCGTGCGGGTTCCCGGCCGTCAGCCGGAGCGTGAAGCCGTCGCCGTCGCGGTGCCAGGTCACGTGGCTGCACGACTGGTAGGTGATCCACAGGCCCAGCCCGCCCGGGGCGCCGCCGGACGCGGGGAGCAGCCCGCAGTACGGGTCCCCCGGCCCGTCGCCGCCGTCGCGGACCGTCGCCACGATGCGGTCGTCGCCGGACCAGACGCGCAGCAGGACCGGCGGCCGGCCGTGGCGCAGCGCGTTGGTGACGATCTCGCTGACCGCGACGACGAGATCGTCCACGTCGTCGGCCGACATTTGGCCCCGGTCGGCCTTGTGCACGGCGGCGCGCGCCTCGGCCGCCGTCGGGTCGGTCAGCTCGACGACCGGCGGCTCCATCTGGAGGGGGTCGGGCACGACCGGCCGGGTCTCCCGCAGGTAATCCGTCGGCGACGTCCAGGTCGTGCTCGGCACGTGCCGGCCGTCGGCGGTCGCGAACCGGGGATGCGTGCGGGCCACGTCCGCCAGCACCTCCGGCGGCGTGCACCGGGTGTCGTACGCGCACATGCTCCACAGCGGGAAGTCGTCGTAGGCGTGGTTGATCGCCGACTCGTACCGGGCCCACCAGTCCCACGTCGCGTCGAACGCGGCCGGGGGCACCTCGCCGAGGATCCGGATCTGCCGGGCGCCGGCGGCCACCTGTGCCGCGAGGAGTTCACGGTATAACCGGATGGCGGAGGCGGGCCGGGCGTAGACGTCGCCGCCGGGCAGGAACTCGACCCCGCAGCCGGCGGGCAGCGCCGAGCGGACCAGCGCGCCGGTGCGCTCGCCCAGGGCCACGTAGGTGGGCTCGCCCGCCTCGACGCCGCCGAGCAGGAACGGGACCACCACGGCGAGCAGCTCGTCGTCGGAGTCGTACCGGACGGCCTCGTGGTAGTAGCCGTGGTGCTGGGCGGCCGCGCCCGTCCTCATCGCGCGGCGAAGCCGGGCAGGCGGTGCAGCCGGTCGGCCACCGCGTCCGCGGGGTGCGGCGTGACGTACCAGACGCGTTCGCCGGCGGCGAGGCCCGCGAGCAGGTAGCGCTCCGCCCTGGCGGCGAGCGACCCCAGGTCCTCGTACGCCCAGCAGAGGTGCTCCTGCGGCGCGGCCCGCCGCGCTTCGCTGATCACGCTGATTGCCCCACGGCAACCAGTGTAGGTCGTCGGGAGACGGGGCCAGGGAGCCCGAACTGCCTGGCCGGTGCGGGCGGGCCCGCCGGTCAGGCGTGCCGCGCGCCGCCCAGCCGGGCGGTGCGGGGGAAGGACGCCCAGATGTTCTTGGTGGTGCCGGTGGCGTACCAGCCGACGTCGAGGGACAGGGCGCGGGCGAGTTGCAGACCGCGCCCGCCGGCACCCTCGGGCTGCGTGTCGGCGAGCTCCGGCAGGGAACCGGGGTCGTGGTCGGCGACGTCGAGGACGAGGTGGTCGTCGGTGGCGAGCAGCCGGACGATGGTCGGCGGCCTCCCGTGGCGCAGGGCGTTCGTGGCGAGTTCCGTGGCGATCAGCACGACCAGCTCGGGGACCTCCTCCAGGGCCTCGCCCTCGCCGAGCACGTCGCCGGTCAACTCCTCGTGCAGGGACGCCCGCAGGCCGCGCAGGTCCGCCCCCTCGGACAACGTCCACCGCCGCAGCTCGACGGCCTGCGGCGGGGGTGGCGAAGTGCTGAGCTGACCCATGGAGGAGTGGTACCCCGTCCCCGCCCGGCCCAAGCCCGGGACAGGTCGGTCAGCGCACCGGGTCGGGTGTGCCGCGCGGCACACCGGGACGGCAGCGGCGCACCCGCTCGGCCGCCATCCGGCCGCCCACCGCCAGACCGTACCGCTCCACCGCCGTCAGTCCGTACGCTCCGCAGGTCGGGGAGAACCGGCACCGCCCCGGCCAGTGCGGCGACAGCCACCGGCGGTAGCCCCGGATCGCGGCGACCCCGGCCCGGTCCAGCACCGGCACCCGGGTCGCGGCGGCCGTCGCCGACCCGAACATCAGCAGCGTGGAGAAGAGCCCGAGGCGGGCCGATCTCAGCAGGCGGCAGATCCCTACGGTTCGCACACCGCCATCTATCGGAACAATGGGAAGTATCGATCGCCGCGCGTGTCCTGGACGGAAGGCGGGCGGTTGTACCGGGCGTGACGGTGGAACCACGCACCAGCATCGTGATCCCGGCGACGGCAGCCTGGCCGGCCTGGCGGGTCAGGTGGGCGGAGCGTGAGAGCGGGCGGCGGTCGCGCGCGTACGACGTCGAGGTCGAGGGCTGGCGCCGGCGCAACGACCACCTGATCCGGCTGCGGATCGAGGCCGCCGGTTTCCTCGGGTACGCGCAGCCGCGTGCCGGCCTGCCGGTGGACCTCGGCGCCGACGAGGTCGTGTTCCGGGTGCTGCCGGCCGCGGAGCTGGTCGAGGCGGAGGCCCGGCACGTGCCGGGGCTGCCCGCGCCGGGGCTGACGGTCGCCACGGCCGAGGTCGCGGCGACGGGCCGCGCGCTGCCGAAGGGGCTCCGGGTCGTCGACGCGGGCCCGGCCGTCGTGACCAACCGCCGGGTGGCCTTCGCCGGCCGCGCGGGGCGGCGCGAGTGGGCGTACGCGGACATGCTCGGGGCCGCGCACCACCCCGACGTCCCGCTCACCCTGCTGCACACCACCGACGGCAGTCGGCTCGCCGGGCTGCGGGTGCCGGCCACCGCCACGGTGAACTTCCGCTTCTACCTCACGCTCGCCCTCGCTGCCGCCACCGGGAAACGCGCCGCCGTCGCCGCGCAGCTCGACGCCCTGGTGGCCGCCCACCAGCACGCGCGGCCGGTCCCGCCGGCGCCGGCCACGCCGGGCCGGGCCCCGCTGACCGCGCTGCGCCCCGATCGCCGGACGGCGCTCGCCGCCGCCGTCGCCACGCTGGCGTACGCGATGCTGACCGCCGGCGCGTTCGGGCCGGAGCGGCCCGGCCCGCCGTACCGGGCGGACGGCGGCGCCGGGAGCGTTCCCGCCGTGCCGGTGGTGCCGACCGTCACCACGACCGCTGCCGAGGAGCCGGTGGTGCCGGAGGAGGTCGGGCCGGGCACCGGCGGGACGGCGGTTCCCCGGGCCCGCGTCGCCGCGGGAGCGCGGGTGCCGGTCGTGCGGCAGGACGTGGTGAGCACGGGCGGCTCCGTTCCGCCGGCCGCCCCGGCACCGGGGCCGGCTCCCGTCCCGGCCCCGCCTGCGGCCCCGCCCCCTCCCGCCCCGGTGCCGACGGCCACGGCGCCGGTCGCCCCGGCGCCGGCCCCGACCACCGTGCCGCCGGCGTCGGAGCCCGCCGCGGTCGACCTCTGTCTGGACGTCCTCCGGCTGCCCCTGCTGGACCGGCTCCTCTGCCCGCCGACCGGTCCCTGACGCGCGGCCGCCCACCCTGGCCGGCTGGCTGCGGCTTCCCGGTGCCGAGCGCGGCGACGCCCCGGTCTTCGGCCACCACATCCTCGCGGCCGGCCAGGACCCGGCCCGCGCCGAGCACGCCCGGCAGCGCTGGGTGACGGCCCCGCCGACCGGCTGAACCACCGGCGGCGCCACCCGGCGACCCGGCGGATGCCCGGGAGCGCCCTCCACCTACAGAGGATCACTTGCGGGCGGCCCCGGGCCACTTCTTGCACATCTTTGGCAATTGCGGAATGCTGGCGGCAGCGGCGCTGGAGATCATCTGACCGCGCGACGGGCCGTTCCCGTCGCGCGGCACCGATCCGGCCCGCCGCCGGCCACGCCGCACGCCATCGGCCGCGGTCACGGCCGGCCCACCTCAGGGCCCCGGCGCGGCGAACGCCGGGGTCGTGCGACGAACAGACCGGGAGCATGTGATGGGTACGCCGGTGTCCGTGCGGGTGGCGGCGATGGCCGTCGGCGCTGTCCTGGCCGTGGCGGGCTGCTCGTCCCCGACGAGCACGTCGACGGGCCCGGGCGCGGCCGGCACCCTCGTCGTGGCGACGGCGGGGGAGCCGGAGGCGTTGAACCCCGTGCTCAACTACGGGGTCGACGGCGGCTCGCTGATCTTCGACGGGCTGGTCGAACGCGACGCGCGCAACCAGTTGGTGCCGGCGTTGGCGCGGGAGCTGCCGGCCGTCTCCGCGGACGGCAGGACCGTCACCGTGAAGCTGCGCGACGGGGTGCTGTTCCACGACGGCAGCCCCCTGACCGCCCAGGACGTGGTCTTCACCTACCAGGCGGTGCTGGACCCGAAGGTCGACTCCACGCTCCGCTCCGACCTCGACATGCTCGCCTCGGTCACCGCGCCGGACCCGTCGACCGTGGTGTTCTCCCTGAAGTACGCCTACGCGCCGTTCCCGCAGCGGCTGGCGTTGGGCATCGTGCCGGCCAAGGCGCTGGCCGGGCAGGACGTCAACAAGGCAGAGTTCAACCGCAGGCCGGTGGGCACCGGACCGTACCGGGTGACGTCGTGGACCCCGGGCGACCGGCTCGTCCTCGCGGCCAACGAGAAGTACTGGGGCGGCAGGCCCGCCAACTCCGGCGTCGTGGTCGCGTTCGTCCCCGACGACAACGTCCGCGCGCAGCGGATGCGGGCGGGCGAGTTCGACGCGGCGGAGCTGGCGCCGAAGCTCGCCGCCGGTTTCGACGGGCTGGCCGGCCACCGGGTGGAGCGGGTGCCCACCGCCGACTACCGGGGCGTGGTGCTGCCGATGGGCAACCCGGTCACCGGCGACCCGGCGGTGCGGCGGGCGCTGAACGCGGCGGTGGACCGTGCGGCGATGGTCACCGGCCTGCTCGGCGGAGCGGGTGAGCCGGCGTTCGGGCCGGTCCCGCCGTCGTCGGAGTTCGCCGAGCCGTCGATCGTCGGCAAGCCCGCCGCCGACCCGGCCGCCGCGACCGCCGCCCTCGACGCCGCCGGCTGGAAGCCGGGCCCGGACGGCATCCGCGCGAAGGACGGCCGGCGCGCGGCCTTCGCGCTGATGTACCCGGCCACCGACAGCCTGCGCAAGGAACTCGCCCTCGCGGTGACCGCCGACGCGAAGAAGGTCGGCATCGAGATCACCCCGGAGGGCCTGACCTGGGACGCGATCACCCCGCGGATGAAGAGTGACGCGGTGGTCATGGGCTTCGGCACCCCGTACGACCCGGACTTCCTCTCCTACAAGCTGTTCCGCTCCGACTTCGCCGGCCAGGGCTTCTTCAACCCCGGCTCCTACCGGTCCGCCGTTGTGGACAAGGCGTTGCAGGACGCCCGCGACAACGCCGACCCGGCCACCCGCAAGGCCGCGTACGCCACCTTCCAGAAGCAGCTCGCCACCGACCTGCCGTGGGTGTTCCTCACCTACCTCCAGCACACCTACGTCGTGAAGGACGGCCTCGCCGGGGTGACGCCGCGGGTGGAGCCGCACGAGCACGACGTGGCCAACAGCCTCTGGTGGAACATCCACACCTGGACGAGGAAGTGACCGCACCGGCCACCCCCGCCCGCCGCCGACGGCTGGCGGGAGCCGGTGCCGTGGTCCGCCGGCGCCTGCTGGTGGCCGTGCCGATCCTCGCCGCCACCAGCGTCGGCATGTTCGCCCTCGGCGCGGCCTCGCCGATCGACCCCGCCCACCAGTACGCGGGCGCGGCGGCGTTCACCACCAGCGAGGAGAACCTGGCGCAGATCCGCGCCAACTGGGGGGTCGACGACCCGCTGCCGGTGCAGTACCTCCGCTGGGTGGGCAACCTGCTCCAGGGTGACCTGGGCTGGTCGACCAGCCGGCACGAACCCGTCACCTCCGTGCTGGCCGCCCGCGCCGGCTGGACCCTGCTGCTCGTCGGCGCCGCCCTCGCCCTCGTCCTCGTGGCGAGCCTGCTGCTGGGCACCCTGGCCGCGTACCAGCGCGGCGGCTGGTTCGACCGGGTGCTGCGCGCCGGCGCGTACGCGGTGCAGTCCATGCCGGTCTTCTGGATCGGGTTGGCCGCGATCGCCCTGTTCGCCCTGACCCTCGGCTGGCTGCCGGCGGGCGGGCTCACCGACGTCACCGCCACCACCACCGACCCCGCCGACGTGGCCCGGCACCTGGTCCTGCCGGTAACGGTGCTGGCGGTCGCCCAGGCGCCGTGGTTCGTCCTGTTCATCCGCGACGCCGTCGCCGAGAGCCTCCGCGACGACCACGTCCTCGCCGCCCGGGCCCGGGGCCTGCCCGGCCGCACCGTCCTGTTCGGCCACGCCCTGCGCACCGCGCTGCTGCCGTTCCTCACCCTCGTCGGCACCCACCTGCCGGAGCTGATCGGGGGCGCCGTCCTGGTCGAGACCGTGTTCTCCCTGCCCGGCCTCGGCGCGGTGACGGTGCAGGCCGCGCTGGGCAGCGACTTCCCGCTGCTGGCCGCGACCACCCTCGCCACCACCGTCGTGGTACTGGCCGCGAACCTGGCCACCGACCTCGCCTACTCCGCCGCCGATCCCCGGGTACGCCTCGATGACTGACCTCGCCCGCCCCGCCCGCGTCCGGCGGCCGAAGCCGCGGGCCGGCCGCGCCGGTACCGCCGTCGCCTGGGCCGTGCTCGTCGGCGCGGTCGCCGCCTGCCTGCTCGCCCCCGTCCTGTGGCCGCTCGACGAGAGCGCCGTCGACCTGGCGCGTACCCGGCTCGCGCCCTCGGCCGCGCACCCGGCCGGCACCGACGACCTGGGCCGCGACGTGGCCCACCGCGGCCTCTACGGCCTGCGTGTCTCCCTGCTCGTCGGCGCGGTCGCCGCGCTCGTGGCGACCGTGATCGGTGGTTTCGTCGGGGCGGTCGCCGGCACCCTCGGCGGCTGGGTCGACCGGGCGCTGATGCGGGTGGTCGACACCATCGCGGCGCTGCCGCACCTGCTGCTGGGCATCTTCATCGTCGCGATGCTGCGCCCCAGCCTCGGCGCGGTGATCGTGTCGATCGGGCTGACGCACTGGCTGTCCACCGCCCGCATCGTCCGCTCCGAGCTGCTCAGCCTGCGCACCCGGCCGTTCGTCGACGCCGCGATCGCCGGCGGCGCCAGCCGCGCGCGGGTGATCACCCGGCACCTGCTCCCGCACGTGCTGCCCCGGCTGGCCCTGGCCACCACGCTGATGGTGCCGCACGCCGTCTGGCACGAGACCGCGCTGTCCTTCCTCGGTCTCGGCCTGCCCCCGCACCTGGCCTCCATCGGCAACATGATCAACGACGGGCAGCGCTCCCTGCTCACCGGCGCCTGGTGGGCCAGCCTCGTCCCCGGCCTGCTCCTCGTCGTCGTCACGCTGGCCCTGGCCACCCTCACCGGCCGGTGGCGCGACCGCCTCGACCCGCGCGTACGAGCGGAGCTGAACCTTTGACCACCACCCGCGAGCCCCACGCCGCCACGGCCGGCACCGCCGCCACCGGCGACGCCACGCCCGTCACGGTCGGCAGCGCCGCCTCCACGGTCGGCAGCGCGGCCGGTCCTCGTCCCGCCCTGCTGGAGGTCGACGGGCTGACCGTCCGCTTCCAGCTCCGTGACGCCGTGGTGCGGGCCGTCACCGACCTGCGCCTCACCGTCCACCCCGGCGAACTGGTGGCCGTGGTGGGGGAGTCCGGCTGCGGCAAGTCGGTGCTCGCCCACGCCCTGCTCGGCCTGCTCCCCGGCAACGCCACCGTCTCCGGCCACGCCCGGCTGCGCCCGCCCGGCGGGGACCAGGTCGACCTGATCGGCTGCACCGAGCGCCACCTCGCCCGCGCCGTACGCGGCCGCGCGGTCGGGCTGGTGCCGCAGAGCCCCGCCACCGCGCTGACCCCCGTACGCACCGGCCGGCGGCTGCTGGCAGAGACCCTGCGCGCCCACGGGCACGCCCGCCGCGACGCGCCCTCGGCGGCCGAGCGGGTCGCCGCCGACGTCGGGCTAGACCCCGCCGACCTCGACCGCTACCCCCACGAGCTCTCCGGCGGCATGGCGCAACGCCTGGCCACCGCCCTCGCGCTCGCCCCCGACCCGCCGCTGCTGCTCGCCGACGAACCGACCACGGGCCTCGACCGGCCCCTGGTCGACCACACCCTCGACCTGCTGCGCCGCCGCTGCGACGCCGGCAACGCCGTCCTGCTCATCACCCACGACCTGGCCGCCGCCCGCCGCGTCGCCGACACCGTCGCCGTCATGTACGCCAGCCGGGTCGTCGAGCGCCGGCCCACCGAGGCGCTGTTCGCCGCGCCCGCCCACCCCTACACCGTGGGCCTGCTCGACGCCCTGCCCGAGCGGGCGTTCCGCCCCGTGCCCGGCCACCCGCCGATGCTCACCGACCTGCCCGCCGGCTGTGCCTTCGCCCCGCGCTGCGACCGCGCCACCGACACCTGCCGCACGCCGCCCACCCCGGTCGTGGACGGCTCCGGCCAGGTCGCCTGCCACCACCCGCTGCCCTTCGGAGCGCCGGCATGACCACGACCACGGCCACCCGTCGACACCTCGGACCGGAGGCGACCGCCACCGCGCTCGCCGCCCACCAGGTCACCGTCGCCTACGGTCGGCAGCGCGTCCTCGACCGCGTCGACCTGCACGTCGCCCCCGGCGAGACGGTCGGGCTGCACGGGCCCTCGGGCAGCGGCAAGTCCACCCTGGCCCGGGTACTCGCCCTGCTGCACGCCCCCGACGCCGGGCACGTCACCCTCGACGGCCACCGGGTCGCCGGAGTCCGCCACCGGCTGCCGGCGGCCGTCCGCACCCGCGTCGCGATCCTGTTCCAGAGCCCACGCGCCGCCACCGACCCGCGGCTCAGCCTCGCGGACATCGTCGCCGAACCGCTCCGCGCCACCGGCGTACCGGCCGAGCAGGCCAGGGCCCGCGCGGCCGAGCTGGCCGACCTCGTCGGCCTCACCGCGGACCTGCTCGCCCGCCGCCCGCACGCGGTCAGCGACGGGCAGCTGCAACGGGCCTGCCTCGCCCGGGCGCTCGTGCACCGGCCGGCCTACCTGCTCTGCGACGAGGCCACCGCCATGCTCGACGCCTCCACCCAGGCCCACCTCGCCGCCGTCATCACCGACTACCAGCGGCAGCGCGGCGCCGGGGTCCTGCTGATCACCCACGACCCGGCCCTGATGGCCCGCTGGGCGACCCGGGTCGTCGACCTTCCGCCCCCGCCGGGAGCGTGAACCGCCGCGCGCCGCACCGTCCACAGTGGTGAAGAAGGCCGCTCCGAGGCATTCGTCACCGTGGCATTCGGGGCCGGGCGCAGGCTAGGGTGACGCTGCCGTGGTGTTCGGGAAGCCGGTGGAAGACCGGTGCGGCCCTCGCCACTGTGATCGGGAAGTCCGCGGCCCTCGTCGTCAGAGGTCACTGGGCGTGTCGCACGCCTGGGAAGGCCGGCCACGGACGCACCTCCCGTCAGCCAGGAGACCGGCCACGGCACTGCGATGACCCGTCCACGAGGTGCTGGAAGGCGGTCCCGATGCGCGTGCGCGCTGTGCGGTCCACCCTGTCCCGGCGCGTAGCCGCGCCCCTGTCCGTCCTCCTCGTCCTGCTCGGCGCCTGCGCCACGGACGACGACCCCGCCCCGGCATCCGGCGCGCCGGCCACCCTGACCAACTGCGGCACGCCGGTCACCGTCGCCGCCCCGCCCCAGCGGGCGGTGACCCTGAACCAGCCCGCCACCGAGATCATGCTGGCGCTCGGCCTGGCCGACCGTATGGCCGGCACGGCGTACCTGGACGACGCGATCCTGCCGGAGCACGCCGCCGCGTACGCATCGGTGCCGGTGCTGTCCGGAAAGTACCCGGCCAAGGAGAAACTCCTGGAGACGGCGCCAGACTTCGTCTACGCCTCGTTCCACAGCGCCTTCGGCGACGAGGGCGTCGGCGACCGGGCCGCCCTGGCGGGGCTCGGCATCGGCACCTACCTCTCACCCGCCGGGTGCCCGAAGTCGCACCGGCCGGGAAAGCTCACCGTCGAGGACGTGTTCGCCGAGATCCGGGACGTCGCGGCCGTCTTCGGGGTGCCGGAGCGGGCCGAGACGCTCATCGCCGACCACCGCGCCCGGATCGCCGCCGCTGCCGCCAGGCTCGACGGCACGCGGGACGTCTCCGTGCTCTGGTGGGACGCCGGCACCGACGCCCCGAGCGTGGGCGCCTGCTGCGGCAGCCCCAACATGATCATGTCGGCGGTCGGGATCGGCAACGCCTTCGGCGACCTCGCCGGCGGCTGGGCCGACACCAGTTGGGAGAGCGCCGTCGCGCGCGACCCCGACGCGGTCGTGCTGGTCGACGCGACCTGGGACCCGGCCGCCGCGAAGCAGGCGTTCCTGGCCCGGCACCCCACCCTCAAGGACCTGCCCGCGGTGGCCGGGCAGCGGTTCGTCGTCATTCCGTTCTCGTCCACCACCGCCGGGGTGCGGGCGGTGCTCGGCGTCGAGGCGCTCGCCGCGGGGATGGCGCAGCTTCCCGCCCGAGCGGGCCGCTGACCGCCGTGGCGCGCCGTACCGCCGTGGCTCGCCGTACCGCCGTGGCTCGCCGTCTCGCCGTGGCCCGCCGTCTCGCCGTGCGCGGTCGGGCCGGCGCGGATCCCGGCGCCACTGCCTCCGGGGTCCGGCGCGGCCGGCCCGTCCGTCCCGTCGGCACCGTCGCGCTGCTGGTCACGTTGCTGGCGGTGCTGGTCGTGTCGATCGGGGCGGCCGTCACCGTCGGGCCGGCCGACATCCCCGTGTCGACGGTCTGGGCCGTCGTGGCCGACCGCCTGGGCCTGGCCCACGCCGACGTGCCGCTGCTGCGCGAGCACATCGTCTGGCGGCTGCGCCTGCCCCGGGTGCTCGGCGCCGCAGTGCTGGGCGCCGGGCTGGCGGCCGTCGGGGCGGTGACACAGACCGTCACCCGCAACCCGCTGGCCGACCCGTACCTGCTCGGGGTCTCCTCCGGGGCGTCGCTCGGCGCGGTCGCGGTGCTCGTCCTCGGCGTCGGCGGCGGGGTCGCGGCGCTCACCGGGGGCGCCTTCACCGGCGCGCTGGCCGCGTTCGCCGTCGTGGCGGCGGTGGCCGGCCGGCGGGCCGCGCTGGCGCCCACCCGGGTGGTGCTGGCCGGGGTCGCCGTCGCGCAGCTGTGCGGGGCGGCGACGTCGTTCGTCATCGTCTGGGTCGCCGACCCGCACGCCACGCAGAGCATCACCTTCTGGCTCTCCGGCTCGCTGGCGCGCGTCGACTGGCCCGCCCTGGCCTGGGTGGTACCGGTGCTGGCCGCCGTGCTCGCCCTCGTGGCGGCGTACGCCCGCACGCTCAACGCCTTCGCCTTCGGCGAGGACGCCGCCGAGACCCTCGGCGTGCCCGTCACCCGGGTCCGGTGGCTGCTGCTGGTCGCCACCGCGCTGCTCACCGCGGCGCTGGTCGCCGTCAGCGGCGCGGTGGGTTTCGTCGGGCTGATCCTGCCGCACGCCGCCCGGTTCCTCACCGGCGCGGACCACCGGCGCCTGCTGCCCGTCGTCGTCCTCGCCGGCGCGATCTTCATGGTCTGGGTGGACACCGCCGCGCGGACCCTGTTCGCGCCCCGCGAACTGCCGGTGGGCGTGCTGACGGCGCTGCTCGGGGTGCCCGCCTTCGTGGTCCTGCTGCACCGGGCCCGGCCGGCAGAGTCGCGGCGACCCCGGGGACGGTGGGCCGGGTGCCGGAAGGCGGGCGACTGATGCTCGCCGTCACCGACGTGTCCTGGGCCGTCGCGGCCCGGCGGATCCTCGACGACGTCACCTGCGCCGTGCCGGCGGGCAGCCTCGTCGGGCTGCTCGGCCCCAACGGCTGCGGCAAGACCACCCTGCTGCGGATCGTCGCCCGGCTCGTCGCGCCCGACAACGGGCGGGTCACCATCGGCGGCGACGACGTCGCCACCCTGCCCCGCGCGGCGCTGGCCCGCCGCGCCGCGCTGCTCGCCCAGCACGCCGACACCGACCTGGACCTCACCGTCGAGGAGGTGGTGCTGCTCGGCCGTACCCCGCACCGCCGCTCGCGATGGTCGGACAGCGACGCCGACCGTGCCGCCGCGGCCGACGCGCTGGCACGGGTCGACCTCGACGGGTACGCCGGCCGCCGCTGGCACACCCTCTCCGGCGGCGAACGGCAGCGGGTCCAGCTGGCCCGCGCGCTCGCCCAGCAACCGCACCTGCTGCTGCTCGACGAGCCCACCAACCACCTCGACATCGGCCACCAGTTGCAACTGCTGCACCTGGTCCGCCGCGCCGGGGTCACCACCCTCGCCGCGCTGCACGACCTCAACCTGGCCGCCATGTTCTGCGACACGGTGGTCGTCCTGGCCGCCGGCCGGGTCGTCACCGCCGGCCCGCCCGCCGAGGTCCTCACTCCCGGGCTGCTCGCCGACGTCTACGGCGTCCAGGCCGACGTGGCGACGCACCCGGGCACCGGTCGGCCCACCATCACCTACCACCCGCCCGCGTCGTGACCCGGCACGTGCCGCCGGGCTCGACCGGGACCAAGGAGTCGGACATGACCGCCACACCGGGCTGTCTGGTCACCGTGTGCCGCGACTGCTGCTGTGGCAGCACCCGCAAACACCCCGCCGTCGACCACGACGCGCAGCTGCGGCGACTGCGGGCCGCGCTGCCGGCGCCGCACCGGGTACGCGTCAGCGCCTGCCTCGACCTCTGCGCGCAGTCCAACCTGGTCGTCGTCCACCCCGCGCCGTCGGCGCGACGGGCCGGCGCGCGGCCGGTCTGGTTCGGTCTCGTCCTGCACGACTCCGTGGTCGACGACATCACCGACTGGGTGCGCGCCGGGGGGCCAGGCGTCGCGCCGCTGCCCGCCACCCTGGAGCTGTCGGTGGTCACCCCGACGCTCCCCACCGGCGGGTGAGACGGCCGGGGCTGCCCGGGCCGTCGTGCCGACGACCTGACTTTCGGCAGTAACGACGCAGGTGGTGGCTTTGTAACCTGGCCCCGTGGCAGGTTGGTGGCGCGGCGGACGGCAGCGGTGGATGCCTTTTCCCCGCTCCGGAGGGCCGCCTTCCGGTGGGCAGGCCGGATCGTGGGTGAAGGTCCTGTCCGACGTGTCGCTCTGGGCGGTCCTGTCGGCGCCGATCGCCTGGGACCTGGTCGTCGCCCCGACCGGCCCGTACGCCGGCTGGCGGCTGGTGGGCTGCCTCCTGCTGATGGCCCTCGCGGTGGTGGTCAGCCGGCACCACCCGACGGTCTCCCTGCTGATCGTCGTGGTGCCGACCGCGTTCGAGGGCAACTTCGTGTTCGCCGTCCCTGTGATGAGCTACCTGGTGGGCCTGCGGATGCCCCGGGCCCGCCCGGCCGCGTACACGTTCGCCGTGATCGCGGCGGGAGGCACCGCGCTGACGGTCGGCGTCCTCGGCTCGGGCGTGACCACCTGGTTCTTCCTCACCACCACCCTGCTTTTCGTCGGGGTGTTCCCCTGGCTGGTCGGCCGCCACCGCCGCCAGCAGCGGGCGCTCGTCCACGCCGGCTGGGAACACGCCGATCTGCTCGAACGGCAGCAGCGCGCCGCCGCCGAGCGGGCCCGGATGCGGGAGCGGGCCCGTATCGCCCAGGACATGCACGACTCCCTGGGCCACGACCTGGCCCTGATCGCGTTGAAGGCCGGCGGGCTGGAGGTGGCCACCGACCTCGACGAGCGGCACCGGCGGGCGGCGGGGGAGCTGCGTGCCAGCGTCACCGCCGCGACCGAGCAGCTCGCCCAGATCATCGGCGTGCTCCGGGAGGACGGTGCGCCGGCTCCGACCCGGCCGGCCGCCGAGGGCGTCGCCGACCTGGTGGGGCGGGCCCGCGACGCCGGGATGACGGTCCGGCTCAGGTGGGAGGGGTCCGAGGCGCCGGCACCGCCGATGGTCGAGCGGGCGGTGCACCGGGTGGTCCAGGAGGCGCTGACCAACGCCACCCGGCACGCGCCGGGCGCCGCCGTGACCGTCCTGCTGACCCGCTCGGCCGAGCAGACGGTGGTGAGCGTGGCGAACGAGCCCCCGCCGGGCGGTCTGCCGCCCGATGTGGCCTCGACGGGTTCCGGCCTGCTGGGCCTGCGGGAGCGGGTACGGCTGGCCGGCGGCGCGCTGAGCGCCGGGCCACGAGGCGGCGGTTTCGAGGTCACCGCCCGCCTGCCCCACGCCGCCGGCGCCGTGTCGGTCGACGCCGACGAGGGCGTACGCCCGGTCCGGCCGGCGTCGGCGACCCGGTTGCGTGAGGCGCGGCGGCGGGTGCGGCGCAGCCTCGTGGTGGCCGTGGCCGCCCCGGTGGTGGCCGCCGGCGTGCTGTCACTGGCCTACTACCCGTTCGCCACCTTCGACGCGGTCCTCGAACCGGCGGACTTCGACCGGATGCGGATCGGCCAGCACCGCACCGAACTGCGGGGCCTGCTGCCGGAGCGCCAGGTCGTCGAACGGCCGGACTCGACGGACTGGTCGCTACCCCCGGGCGCCTCCTGTGAGTTCTACACCGACGGCAACTTCCCCCTCGGCCAGGCCGCCTACCGGCTCTGCTTCGCCGAGGGCCGGCTGCTGACCAAGGACCGGATGTCCGACTGACGGCGGTCGGCGGCCGGCGACGACCTGGCTCGGCTGCCGGGCTCGTCATTCACGCGATGCGTTCCCGCGCGGGCCGAATGCCGTCCGCGCCCGACCCCGAGGAGATGCGGTGATCCCGGTCCTGCTGGCCGACGACGAGGCGATGATCCGGGCCGGGGTGCGCGTGATCCTGGCGGCGGATCCCGAGATCGAGGTGGTGGCGGAGGCCGCGGACGGGCGGGCCGCCGTCGACCTGGCCCGGGCGCACCGGCCGCGGGTGGCGTTGCTGGACATCCGGATGCCGAAGCTGGACGGGCTCGCGGCCGCCGTGGAGATCCGTCGGCTCGTGCCCGCCACCGCGGTGCTCATGCTCACCACCTTCGGTGAGGACGACTACGTCGCGCGGGCGCTCGGTGACGGGGCCAGCGGTTTTCTGCTCAAGGCCGGAGATCCGCGTGAACTGCTGGCCGGGGTGCGCGCGGCGGCCGACGGCGGCGCCTACCTGTCGCCGGGGATCGCCCGGCGGGTGATCGAGCTGGGCGGCGCGCGGATGGCCCGCGGCCCGGCCGCCCGGGGCCGCATCGGGACGCTCACCGACCGGGAACGTGAGGTGCTGGCGCTGGTCGGGGCGGGGCTGTCCAACGCGGAGATCGCCCGGCGGCTGTTCCTGGTGGAGGGCACGGTGAAGAGCTACCTGAGCACGATCTTCGCCCGGCTCGGCGTGCGGAACCGGGTGCAGGCCGCGATCGTCGCGTACGACGCCGGCCTGGTGGACGACGCCGGGTGACGGCGGTCGTGTCGGACCGCCGCCACCCGGCTCCGGATCAGGCGTCCCGGGACCGCAGCACCGCGTAACCGGCGAGCATCGCCGCGAGGGCCCACGCGGCGAGCAGGGCGAGGCCGGCCGCCGGCGGGTACGGGTCGGTGTCGCCACTCATGAAGTGGGATCCGGCCACCCCCGGCAGCCCGTCGACGAGCCGGTTGACGAACTCGATGTCGAGGGCGCCGAGCGAGATCGGCACCACCATGAGGATCATGAACACGGTGGTCAGCGTGCCGACCGCGCTACGCAGCACCGTCCCGAGCCCGAGGGTGAAGACGCTGATCAAGGAGAGGTACGCGGCCACCGCCAGCACGTCGCCGACGGTTTCCCCCGCCCGGAACCGGCCCCACCCACCGAGCACCGGGTCGGCGACGGCGGAGCCCAGCGCCCCGAGCAGCGCGCCCACCACGAACGTGACCACGGCGACCACGGCGGTCTTGGCCAGCAGCAGTCGGCCCCGTGACGGGGTCCACTGCAGCGTGCTCCGGATCGTGCCGGTCGCGTACTCGGCCGTGATCACCAGCATCGCCAGCGCGACCACCGTGAACTGCGCCAGGAGCACGGAGCTGATCGCGACGGTACCGACACCGACCACCCCCGGGTCGTCGGCGGGGTCGGCGTTGGTGTTCTCGTTGACCACGTAGATGGCCTCCTGCCCGGCCGCCGCCGCCATCAGCAGGGCACTGGCGAGCAGGTTCCACCAGACCGAGCGCACCGACCAGAGTTTGGTCCACTCGCTGGCGACAGCACCGGTCAGGCCGCCGCCGGTCGGGTCGCCGCGCCGGGTCGACCGGTCGGCGGCGGGCAGGGTCGTCGTGGCCGTCGTCATCTCCGCGCCCCCGATCGGGTGGTCGCCAGCGCGCCGTACTCGACGTCGTCGGCGGTCAGTTCCATGTACGCCTCCTCCAGTGACGCCTCGCGCACGCTCAACTCGTGCAGGCGTACGCCGATCTCGTGCGCCAGGTCGCCGACCCGCTCGACGCCGGCGCCGGTGACGACGAGCGCGCCGTCCGCCTCCTGCTGGACCGCGACGCCCGCCGCGACGAGCCGGCGCCGCAGCTCGGCCAGGCCGGCCGGTTGTGGGCTGCGGACCAGCACCGCCGTCGACGAACTGCCCCCGATGACCTCGGCTATCGGGGCGTCGGCGAGGAGCCGGCCCTTGCCGACCACCACGAGTTGGTCGGCGGTGAGCTGCATCTCGCTCATCAGGTGGCTGGAGACGAAGACGGTCCGTCCCTCGGCGGCCAGGGACCGCATGAGCTGGCGGACCCAGCGCACCCCGTCCGGGTCGAGTCCGTTGACCGGCTCGTCGAACATCAGCACCCCGGGGTCGCCGAGCAGGGCGCCGGCGACGCCGAGGCGCTGGCCCATGCCAAGGGAGTAGGTGCCGGCCCGCTTGCCGGCGACGGTGGTCAGGCCCACCGTGGCGAGCACCTCGTCCACGCGCCGGGTGGGGATGCCGTTGCTGCGGGCCATCGCCAGCAGGTGGTTGCGGGCGCTCCGCCCCGGGTGCACCGCCTTGGCGTCGAGCAGCGCACCGACCTCGCGCAGCGGGTGCCGCAGGGTCGCGTACCGCCGGCCGTCGATGAGCGCCTCGCCGGCGGTGGGCCGGTCCAGACCGACGATCATGCGCATCGTGGTGGACTTCCCGGCCCCGTTCGGGCCGAGGAAACCGGTGACCCGGCCCGGGGCGAGGTCCAGGGTCAGGTTGTCGACGGCTGTCGTCGCGCCGAAGCGTTTCGTCAACCCGCTTAATGTGATCATTGTTCTCCCGGTGAAGGTGCCATCTCGACGTCGACGCTAGGAATCGGCGGGGCGGGGCACAGCCGCCGATCGGCATCGGTCGGCCCTGACGAAAGTCAGGACCCGGGTGCGCCCGCCGTCGAGAAGCGCGGGGCCGGGACGGTGGCCCGTGGCCGGCCCGACCTGCCGTCCACTGTGGTGTCTCCCGGCCCGAGGCCCGCCGCCCCTGAGATTTCTCAGGGGCGACATGGTTACTTCCGGCAGATGCCGTCGGCGAGCGCCCCGGGCGAGCCTTGCCGCATGCGAACGATTTCTCGACGATGGCTGTTGGGCGGCGCCGCGGTCGCGGTGTCGGCGGCGATGGTGTCGACCGCGCCGGCGGCTCTCGCCCAGGCCTCACCGGACCCGAAATCAGGCTCGGCCCCGCCGGCCATGAGCGCGCCGCTGCGGTTGCGTCTTCCCGCACCGACCGGCCCGTACCCCGTCGCCGCCACCGAACTGCATCTGGTCGACCACGGCCGGCCCGATCCGTGGGTGGCCGCCAAGCCGCGGGAACTCATGGTCACCGTCTGGTACCCGGCTCGCCCGGCGGGCGGCGAACCACTCGCGCCGTACCTGCCGCCGCTGGCCGCGCAGCGGTACGGCGAGAATCTCGCCGGCATGCTCGGCATCGACGCCGGGCAGGTCGACTGGGCGGGGATCACCACCCATGCCCGTGCCGGCGCGCCCGCCCGTGCCAAGCGCGGAGGATTCCCGGTGGTCGTCTACTCGCCCGGCGGCGAGCGGCCCCGCGCGGAGGGCACTGTCCTCGTCGAGGAACTGGCCAGCCGGGGCTACGTCGTGGTGACGGTCGACCACACGTACGAGGCTCCGGTCGTCGAGTTTCCCGGCGGACGCGTGGAGACGCAGCGCCTACCCGACCTGGAACCCGCCGACCTCATGCGCGCACAGATCCGCACCCGGATCCAGGACACCCGGTTCGTCCTCGACCAGCTCGCCGTCCTCGCCCGCGGCGGCAACCCCGACGCCGGCAAGCGCCCACTTCCACGTGGCCTCGGCGCCGCGCTGGACCTGTCCCGCGCGGGCATGTTCGGCCACTCGGCCGGTGGCTTCACCACCGCCGAGGCGATGCTCGCCGACCGGCGGTTGGACGCCGGAGCGGACCTGGACGGCAGCATGGCGTACGGCAGGGACGACCTAGGCGACGTGGCCGAGCACGGGCTGGACCGCCCGTTCCTGCTGATGGGCGCCGGTCTCGTCGGCGGCAGGCCGTACACCCACCTGGACGCCCCGGACTGGCGGTCGTTCTGGGCGAACTCGACCGGCTGGAAACTCGACCTGTACGTCCCCGAGGGCCAGCACTTCACCTTCACCGACCACCAGGTGCTGCTGCCGCAACTCGACGCGGCGTTCCCGCTGCCGGAGGGACTCGTCACCGGCCTGATCGGCACCGTCGACCCGGGCCGGATCGTCGCCGCCCAACGCGCCTACCTCACCGCCTTCTTCGACCAGCACCTCCGCCAGCGACCCCGGGCGCTGCTCGACCGCCCGTCGCCGAGGCACCCCGACGTGACCTTCGTCCGCTGACCAACCGTCGAGGACGCCGCCGGCCCGACAAGGCGGGCCGGCGGCGTCCTCGGCCCCTACGCCCCAGCGCCTGCCAGGCGGGAGCGGCGTTGTCCGTCGTCGCTCAGGGCCGACCCACCTGGACCTTCGTCGACGTCGCCGCCGACGTCGCCACGGGGCGTTGCGGCACCACCACGAGCCCGTAGTTGTAGTTGGCCATCAGCAGATCCTTCAGGCCGTCGTCGTTGATGTCGGCCACCGCGAGACCGCGCGGGGTGAAGGAGCTGGCGGGCGGCAGCTGGGAGACGCGGAACTCGTTGCCCAGCCAGCCGTCCGGCCGTTGCAGCAGGACGCCCGCCGAGCTCCAGCCGCCGTGGGTGACGGCGACGTCGTCACGACCGTCGTTGTTCACGTCGGCGATGGCGATCGCGTCCGGCACCTCGTAGACCGGGTAGCGGATCCACTGTCCGAGCACGCCTGCGCCGTCGTGGGTGAGCACCTGCACCTGGGCGTCCGGCGCGTTGCCGGACACGGTGACGACGACGTCCTTCCTGCCGTCCCCGGTCACGTCGCCGACGGCCATGGAACCGACCACGCGCAGGTACCCGGCGGGAGCCTGGTATCCCACCGGGTCGGCGAACGATCGAGGCGCCGTCTGGGTGCTGATCCGGATCAGTTGTCCGAGCTGCACCACCAGGTCCGGCCGGCCGTCCCCGGTCATGTCGACCACGTCCAGCACGAAGCCGCGGTGCGGCGAGACGAGAGCCGCGGGGGCGAAGCCACCGGTGTCGTCGCCGTACCGCACGAGGACGCCGTTGTCGCTCACCGCGACGATGTCCGTCCGGCCGTCACCGTCCAGGTCGCGGAGCTTGAGGTCGATCAGGTCGTCGGCGAACGACAGGTGCTCGGCGGCGGAAAGCCCGGTCCCGGTACGGCGGAACACGTCGACCCCGTCGCCCGTCGCGACGACCAGTTCGTTGGCGCCGTCACCGTCCACGTCACCGATGACCGGGTACATGCTGCCGCCGGTGGGCGTCGACATCGCCACCTGCTGCCTCAGCACGAGCTGGTTCTCCGCTTCCTGCACGAACAGGAACGCGGAGTGGTCGTGGGCGTCGTCGGAGTACTCGGTCGTCGTGACCACCACGTCGGAGAGCCCGTCGCCGGTCAGGTCGCCGGCGGCGACGGCTTCCTCCCGGGAGCCGAGCTTCAGCCACGAGGGGCCGTCGAAGACCACCGAGCCGTACGGCTGGGTGACCACGGGCGCGGCGTCGGCGGACGCGCTCGCCCCGGCCGGTTGCCAGTCGTACCCCTGGAACTGCGCGTAGACCGGCTTCGGGGTCCATCCGCTGCCGTCGACCATGGCGATCGCCGTGCCGTCGGTGCCGTGGACGCTGGCGAACGCGACCGCGCCGGCCGCGGACATGAACGCCACCTCACCGCTGGGAATCCGACCGTCCGCGTAGCGCACGCTCGCGATGAGCAGGATCCGCTGCCCCTGCTCCACCGAGCCCGGGGACACGGTGACCGTCGTCGTCGTGGCAGGGCCGGTGTAGACCCGTACGGCGTCGGACGTGGCCGTGGCGCCGCCCGCCGCGACCGCCCGGATCCAGTAGACGTAGCGGGTGGCGACCGTGAGGCCGGTGTCCACGTACTCCGTCGATGTCGTGGTGCCGACCACCGTCTCTACCGGTGCCGCGCTGCTCAGCCGGACGATCTCGTACCGCGCGGCGCCGGACACGCCCTGCCAACGCAGGGTCATGCTCGTCTCCGCCCCGGTCGCCCGCACGCCGACGGGCTTCGGAAGCGAGGTCAGCACCGACGCCTCGGTCGAGTCGCCCGACGCCCGCTTGTCGGAACGGGACCGCACGACGTAGTAGTACGTCGTCTCCGGCGCGACGGTGTCGTCGACGTAGGACGTCCCCGTGGCCGTTCCCACCGGCGCGTACGGGCCACCCGACACGGTTCCGCGCCGTACCTCGTAGCTGCTGGCACCGGCCGCGGCCTGCCAGCTCACCTCGACCCGGGACGCGGAAACCGCCGCCGCGCTGACCGAGGCCGGTGGCGTCAGGGCCGCCGCGAACGCCGGTGTGGTGGACGCCATCACCGCGAGCAGGGCCGTCAGCAGGGCCATCACGACACGGCCTGGCCTTCGCTTCTGCGACAACATGCACTCTCCAGATCCCGGGGATTCCGTCGTACGCAACAGCGCTGACGCATATGGGAACGTCACTGCCGGCACGGGTCCACCGCCGGCCGTCCGAACGCAGCGCCGGGTAGCGCCTCGCCCCCGCTGCGACGGCAGCCGACGAGAGAAGTCGGCTCAGATGATGATCTCTACACAGTCTGCGGGACCCAGTCAGGCGGCCGGGCGGGCTGGCCGTCCCTATCTTGTTCGACCGGTGGATGACCTCCGGCGAGGACAGTGTCGCGGCGTGACTCGGCACGCACGAGCCGGCGGCTGACCAGGTGCTCCCAGGCCCGCTGGGCGACCGACGCGGGCACGGCGGCCAGGGCCGACTCCGCCTCCGGCAGGGTGCGCGGCACGGTGAAGAGCTGGAGCAGCGGCACCAGACCGTCCGGGATGAAGTGCAACTGGCCGTCGACGCGGCGGAAGGCGAACCGGCCGGGCGGGGTCGCGCCGGCGGATGCAGACCACTGGAAGTAGTACCGGTAGGCCTGCGCGACCTCCGGCTCCGGCCGGGGGATCACCGTGCCGTTGAGGACGTAGCTGACCTCGCGGTCCGGCTGGGCGAGGCCCACCACGGTCATGATGTCCATGCCGTACCGGTCCTGATAGAAGTACGTGTGCGCGCAGTCCGTGCCGCCCACCCAGGGCCGCCCGAGGTCGTTGCCGGTCAGCGCCGCCTTGGCCTTCTCCAACTCGGCCAGCGCGCGGTCGCCCGGCGCGCCGCCGACCTGCTCGAAGCTCAGTGCCCGGGCGATGTCGTGGCCGGGATAGGGCACGACGTTGCGCAGCCCGAACCGTTCGGGCTGTTTGGCGACGATCGACCCCGAGGTGAGCATGAACGTGCCCAGCCCGCCGAACGTCCACTTGTCACGGTGCTCACGCAGGAAGTCGACGGACTCCATCGCCTCCTCCACCGTCTCGGAGGGGAAGCCGGTGAATCCCATCATCTGCACACCGATCCCGGCCCTCGTCATGGCGTCGATCGTCTGCGACACGCGGGCCGGCGTGGTGCCCTTGTCGATCAGGTCGAGGACGCGCTGGTTCGCGGACTCGAACCCCACCGAGACGGAGACGCAGCCACTGTCCTTCAAGGTGCGGCACCGCTCTTCCGTCCAGTACTTCTCCAGGCGGATCTCGGCACCCCAACGGAAGTCCAGGCCGATCTCGACCACCCGCTCGGCGAACCGCAGGATCGTCGCCGGCGCCAGGACGTCGACCGAGAAGTAGATGAACTTGGCGAACTGGGAGATGGCACCGACATCGGTGACCATCTTGTCCACCGGATCCTGCCGCCACGGGCTGGTCGGGCTGTCGCCGTTCAGGCCGTAGTCGCAGAACGTGCACTTGTTCCAGTAGCAGCCTCGGGTCGGCGAATAGTAGACGAACGGCTCCGGGCTGAGGTACTGCTCCCACGGCAGCGTCGAGTAGTCCGGCGTCGGCAGAGTGGCCAGCTGCTCGTACTTGAACATCGGCAGGGCCCGGCCGATCCCGTGCCTCGGGTGCAGCCGCACGTTGGGGTGGCCGCTGGGCAGCCGGCCGGCGTCGAGGGCGTCGAGGATCTCCAGGTACGCAGTCTCACCCTCGCCCACCACCAGCGCGTCGAACACGTCGAAGATCTGGAAGACCATGTTCTTGTCGAGGGCGTACTTCCAGACGTCGGAGACCTCGGTGCCGCCGGCCATTAGGAACACGCCCGGCAGCGCCCGGCGGATCAGCCGTGCCATCCACAGCGCGAACGGCAGTTGCGAGACGAAGGTGATGTTGATGCCGACGACGTCGTGCCCGCCAGCGACCAGCCGGGGCAGCAGCCGCTCCTGGTAGTAGGGGGTGAACGCGTTGCTCAGCCGGGCCAGCGTCGCCTCGTCCGTGAGGTCCCGGACCGACGAGGGGTTGAAGTGGTCGTACGGCTGGAAATCGAAGCCGTTGTGGAACTGCCCGGGCAGCCCGGCGGCACCCAGCGTGTTCATCCAGCCGGTGACGGTCTCGACGGCGTGCTGGTACCGCGGATAGTCGTAGAACCGCACCGGGTCCTGCAACACTCGCACCGCCTCGGCCGTCTGCTCGGGCGACACCTCGCCGGCCCGCAGCCGAATGGCGGCGGCCGCGGCGGCCGGCATCCGCCCGTCGAACACCGACGGCACCGACGCCTGGCGCATCAGCCAGTCGTACGGGACGTCGGTGTAAGAGTGGTGGAACGCCTCGATGTTGGCGTCGATGATCGTCGCGGCCGCCTGCCCCTGTGCCCGGGCGTACGAGTCGAGGTAACACAGCGAGTGGTACCCGCAGGTCGGATCGGTCAGGGGCGGATAGATCAGGGCCGGACGCATGTGTCCTCCTCGTCATGGCAGTGCGGAGCGGCCTCGGCGGTTCAGCCCTGGGGCGAGCCGGCGCGCTCCCGGATGGACCGGCTGGCGCCCTCGACGTCGTCCGTGTCGAACCGGACCTCGCCGGCGTGCACCGTTTCCCGGCCCCGGATCCGCACCGGCGTCTCCGGGGCCAGGGTCACCGTGAGCACGGTGCCGCTCATGCCCGGCACCGCCACGTAGTCGTCCGCGACGGCCACCAGCCCTTTGTATTTGGGGTGGTAATCGCGCCGCACGGAGCGGATGGAACCGACGTCGACAGAAACCGCCGCCAGGTGCCCCATGCGGATTACCAGACGACTCGAGTCGATGTAATGGGGCCGCGTGTGCAGGCCGGCGTAGAAACCGAACAACCAGATCGCGCTGTATATGGCGAAAACGAGGAGCACCGTCCGCAACCAGGCCCACGGTACGAGGAACTCCACCAGCATGACCTCCACCGGAATGATCACCATCATCACGATGATGAACACCTTGTGGGTCGAACCGTATTTGATGACGCTGGCGCCGGCCGGTACGTCCTTGCGCCCGCGGACGAGCAGAGCGATCGACACGAGTGAAGCGAGTTCCTGGTGCAGCAGCATGACTATGGGCCGGGGCAGCACGGTTGCGGCCGCCTGGAACAACGCCTCCCACCGGCTCTCACCCTCGCGGCGCAACTGGCGGTAGACCACCCGCGCGGTGACGGCGAGAGCGAGCGCCAGCACGCCGCAGAGCAGTTCGAGCCCGATTGCGATCACCACCGCGTCGCCGAGATCGAGCAGGCCGGTGGCCACCAGCAGCAACTCGACGGCGATCACCGAGACGGCCGTCCATTTCAACAGCTTCGGCATCAGACGCGGGGGATCGTGCGCAGGGGAACGACCGGCGCGTTTCGGCTCGTTCACCGGTCCACCTCCTTGAGACAGGAAAGCTCGGCCGGAACAACTTGGTCCTCGTCTCCGCCGCCTGACCGGCCACGGCGAACGGTCTCACCTTCCCCGATCATTCTGTTCGCCAATTGTCGCTCACCATCTCCGGGTCGAAGTGCCGCAGGGCCCGCCCGCAGCCGCACCCGAAGTCGAGGACCGACAGGTCCGGGCCGGTGAGCGGCCGGCCGGCGGCCCGTGCGCTTCGCCGCAGGTCGTCGCACGCCATCCGGCCGATCGATTCGAACACCGGCTCGCTCCCCGCGGCGGTCGCCCGAACCCGCGGCGGCGCCGGGGGCAGCAGAGGGCGCGACCGGACCGGGGTCTGCTGGTCAACCAAGGCGCTGCCTTCCGGTGAGGGGCTCCCCGACCGGCACGCTGGCCGGGACGGTCCAGCTGTTCTCGGCGACCAGCCAGCTGTCGCCCACCAGTCCCTGTTCGATGTAGGCGTAGGGCAGCACGCCGTAGCCCCGCTCGCCCCATTCCGGTCCCCAGCTGTTACGGACGCGGAAGTGCCGGCCGGCGTCGTCGAAGCCGGTCAGCAGGGCGATGTGCCGGCCCAGCGACCGTTCGTTCTCCCGCGGCATCGGGATGACGCCAGTGCCGATCGCGGCGAACTGCGAGACGTACAGCGGGAACTCGCACGCCACCGGGAGCCCGACGCGCAGCGCGTCCCGCAGCACTGCGAGGTAGCGGGACGCGTCGATCGAGTCCCGCCGGATGCGCCAGGAGGTGACCTCCGCCGGGCAGTCCGGCGACGGCGCGAGGTCCGTCGGCGGATCCGCGTTCACCGTCGAGGCGTCCCACGGCCAGGAGGCCTCGTCCGGCAGGCCGAACCGCTGCCAAGCGGCGATGCTCGACTCGATGTGCGCGCCGCGTCGGTCGGGCGTGCCCATCAGGCGGCGCGCCATCCGGTAGTTGAACAGTACCGACGGCTGGACCATGGTGTGCCGGGCGCGCCTGGCGAAGTAGGCGGCGAGCGCCGTCACCACCGCCGCGGTGCACAGCGGCACCGTGCCCTGGTCGATCACCGGAGGGAACCAGCCGTCCAGCGTCACCCGGCCCTCCGGTTCCGCCGGCCACGGTGGCGTGATGGCAGCGCCGTCCCAGTGGAACGGCGCCGGGTCGCGGCCGGCGCGACCCGGCGGCTCAGGCGCCGCCGACACGCTCGGTGACCCGCTCGGCGTGGACGACCTGCATGACCTTGGCCAACCGCTGGTCACGCATGAGGACCGCGTCGCGGAAGCCACGCAGGGCCTCGGGTGTGAAGTCGGCGGCCGGCCGCTGCTCGGGCAGGAAGTGGTGGTAACGGTCCTTGCCCTGCACGAGCAGGGCACTGTCCGGCCCGTGCAGCGGGCGGATCGACGGCGACAGATAGTCCACCGCGAAGCAGATCCGCTCCTCGTCGGTGGAACTCGGCCCGCTGCTGTGCACCGTGGTCGGCTGGTGGAGCGAGGCCTGACCGGGCCCGATCTCCACGGCCACGACGTCCTTCTCCTGGACGTCGTAGTCGGCCTGTTCGCCCTGCATCAGGCCGGCGATCGTCCGGTCGACGAACTCGTGCCGGACGAGACCGGCCTCGTGCGAGCGCCGGCAGTACAGCATCGTACCGTTGCGGCGGCTCGTCGGGGTCAGCGCCAGCCAGATGCGCACCACCTTGCCGTCGGCGCCCTCCCACCCGAAGTACGGCGCGTCCTGGTGCCACGCCAGCCGGCTGTTGCTGTGCCCGGCCCGGACGAACAGGTTCGTCGACCAGACCAGCAGGTCCGGCCCAACGAGGCTGGCCGCGATTTCGAGCAGTCGTGGGTGGTGGACCAGCGCGTCCGCCCACCGGGCCACCAGGTGGATCTTGGGATAGTTCCAGCGGCGGCGCAGCAGGCCGCCGACCCGACCGGTCACCGTGCGATAGGCGCGGTAGGCGGCAAGGGCCTGGTCCACCTCGGCCGGTGTCAGCACCTCGACCGGGAACAGGTAGCCCTGCTGCCAGAAGTGCTCGATCTCAGCCGGCCTGAGCCGCGAGGGGGACTCCGCCACGGTGCACCCCCAATGCACGCTCGACCTTCTGTCCCTGGTTGCCGGCGAGGTAGTCGCGCATGGTGCGCAGCAGCAGCCGGGCGTCGTCCGCCTTGGCGTCCGGCGCGTCCGTGGCGAAGTACCGCGACAGGGCAGCGTGCTCGTCCTCGGGCACCCTGCCGCGGATGGCGAGCAGCGTCGCGCGGGCGGTCCGCTGCGGGAAGTAGATGTCCTTGGCTGCCTGCAGGAACGCCTCGGCCGTGGCCGGACGAACGACGCCGGACTCCAGCGCCGCGCGGACGGCGACACGCAGGTTCACCATCGGTTCGGAGACGGGCGCCCCGGTCTCCTCGTCGAAGGCGATGGCGACCTCGTCGTCGGCGTCCACCTCACCCGTACGGTAGGCCTCGAAGATCTTGCCGACGCCGACCATGCCCCAGTGGTGGCACTCGGCCGCCCGCAGCGCGCCCATGCTCGAGGAGCCGAAGACCTTGATGCCGCGGTCGACGACTTCCAGCACCTCCTTCGGCGACACGCACAGGGTGGACAGGAACTTGCCGTCGATGATGCCGATCGCGCGGGGCAGCACCGGCCGACGCAGGATCTCCGCCAGGTCGCCACGGGCGATCGGCGGCAGATATTCGGCTTCCAGTTCCTCAGCTGCGGCCGGGACGGGAAGACTCGGGCCCAGATAGACAACAGCGCTCATCGGTGCGCTCCTCAGCGTGCGTTCGCGGTGGCGAGGGTGCGGTGCCGTGCCGAGATCTCCTGCACCGCGCGTTTCCAGGCGGCCGTCGCTCGGTCACCCAGCTTGCAGTGGTCGACCGCCCACGACTCGAGGCCGGGCACGATCATCCGGACGACGTTGACGGGGATGTGCGGCGGCGAGAAGTCGACCACCACGGCCCGCCGGATGCCGCTGCTGCGCAGCCGGCCGAGCATCAGCCGGACATCGTCCATCACGTCGTCGTGCTGGTACGTGGGGAGGTCGGCGGCGTCCAGCACCCGGCCCATCGGCTTCCAGATCCAGGCGCCCTTGTCGAAGGTGGACGACCGGCGTACGTGGTACATGTGCTTCGGCACGTCGCTGCCCGGAAGGCTGATGTCCTCGCGCATCGCCTGGATGTCCACCACCCGGCCCTGCGCGCACTCGGTGATGGCCCGGATGATCGCCACCTCGGCATCCGGGTGCGTGCCGAACCCGCCGTGCCCCTGTGACACCGTCGGGCCCATGTCCTCGGCGGTGGCCGCCATGAAGCTTGGGATGCCGAGGTCGCTGTTCAGCTGGATGACACGCATCTCCAGGCCGGCGGCGTGGATCTTCGCGATCAGCGACTGGGCGCGCTCCGGCAGCGAGCTCACGGCCACGTGCGGGTTGAGTTCGCGCAGAAAGCCCGTCACCTCCCGGGACTGGGCGGGCACCGACGACAGGCCCTTCTCCAGGACCTGGCTGAGTTGGCTGCTGAGGACCTCGCTGATCGTGATGGCGTCCCGTTCGATCACCTCACACAGCGCGTGGCAGATGGCCTCCTCGATGGTGTTGCCCGAGGCCAGGCCGTTCGTCGTGGTGATCTTGTAGCAGGGCGCCTCGTGGAACTTCGGGGAGTAGCAGGCGCCGTCCTGCGGGACGAGCACCTCCTCCTCGTTCAGCAGGTCGTACCCGAGGGTCCAGGAGATCGGCAGGTCGTCGGTGTAGTACGGGGCCAGCTCGAAGACATATTCGCTGGGGTGCATCACCGACCGACCCTGCGCGACCAGCTCGTTGTAGGTGGCGATCGCGTCGGGGCGGCGGGGAAGCCAGGCGGAGAAGCGCTCGATGCCCTCCATCACCGCGGAGGTCTTGGCGTCCATCGCGGTCAGGCCCTTGCCGTTGTAGACAGAAATGATGTCGTTCGAGCGCGGCGAGATGGCGTTGTAGACCGGGATGCCGATCCGGTCCAGGCCGGTGATGTCGGCGACCCGGGTGATGCCGGCGCGTAGCAGGTGCGGCTGTATCCTGGCGTACGTCTGTGCGCTGGTGATCTCCCGATGGGTGCCGACACCGTTCACCTTCGGTGCGCTGGTGCGTAGTTTCACAGCGTCCCCTCCCCGTCCAGTGCGATGCGGGCGCGACCGTCGCCCTCGTAGTGATAGGTCAGCGTCAGTTCGTCACCGGGCTTCACATGGTGCCCCTCGGCGAAGGCCCAGCCCGCGGTGAACCAGTGGCTGCGGTCGCCGCCGTCCCACGGTGCGGTGGAGAGATAGGTGGTGGGCCCGATCTTCCCCTTGAAGAACACGATCGCGGCGTTCACCACACCGGGACGGGACACCGGCACCGTCACCGTGTTCGAGAACTTCCGTACGTCGTTGTGCAGGCTCAGGTTGTACAGCGGCACCGGCTCGGACAGCGGCTCCCACTCCTGCACCCGTTCCGGACGTTCGTAGAAGCCGGCGACCCGCTTCATGTCCTCGTCAAGCATCGGCGAGAAGTCGACCCCGAACCGGTCCTGCCAGCGGCTGATGTGCTCAGGCAGCACGCGGTGCCGGGCCCGCATGTCCTCGGGCATGCAGGCGAGATAGACGTACGACTCAAAGGACTCCGGGATCAGCCGGGCGTCCGGGGTGAGTAGCCGCCGACGGGCGTCCTGCAGGTTCTCCCAGATCACCATGTCGAGGCAGTCGTTGCCGACGATGTCCGTGGTCAGTACGGTCGCCCGCTCCGGCAGTTCGGTCGTGGTGGACCAGCCACGGATCATGGTCACCCGGTCGGCGTAGCCGTTGTGGGCGATGACCTTGGCAGCCAGGTCACCGGAGCGGGCCGGTTCCAGGGCGTAGACGTGCCGGGCGCCGGCGCGGGCCGCAGCGATCGCCAGGATCCCGGAGCCGGTGCCGAGGTCCAGCACGACGTCGTCGGGGGTGACCGTCTCCTCGATCGCCTTGATGAACAGGTTCTTGCGCAGCGGGTCCTCGAGGATGGCGATGTTCAGGTACGCCAGCCCGTAACCGCCGATGGGGAACATCAGATCGGTGTAGCCGTCCGGCGCGTCCGTGGTGAGGATGCCGGAGTTCACCATCGCGGTCAGCGTGCCGATGAGCTCCTCCACAGCGCGGTGACCGGTGAGTCGTGGACGCAGCCGCTGGATCCCCTCGGCCACCGACCGCGGCTCGTAGAACACGTCGAGCAGCGACATCGCGTGCTGCCCGAACTCGAAGATCCGCCGGTCGTGGTGGATCCGCACCTGATGGGCGCTGTCGACCTCGACCAGGAGTTCGGGAACCCGACGGAGAACGGTGGTGGAGCCTACGGACATGTCAGTCCCCCAATGTGTTTGCTTCGGAGCGGTGATGGTCGTCCGGTGCGCCACCGGCGGCCCGGATCAAGGCGTGCAGCAACGCGGTCCGGTAGTCGCCCATGGAGCCGGTCTCCGACGTGTCGCCAGCGACCGCCAGGCCGTCCACGGGCTCGACCACGGTGAACCCGTCGTCCCTGAGTTGCTGGACGTTGCGGCGTACGGCCGGCTTCGCCCACGTGGTGGCGTTGGTCGAAGGCACCACGATCACCGGGGCGGCGACCGCCATGATCGTCGAGGTGGCGAGGTTGTCGGCGATGCCGTGGGCCAGCTTGCCGACGAAGTCCGCGGTGGCCGGCAGCACAATCGCCACGTCGGCCCACTCGGCCAGCGACACGTGCGAGCGCGCGTCGGCGGGCAGGTCGTCCCATTCGACGTACACCTCGCACCCGGCGACGCGGCGGATCGATTCGACGGTGACGAGCCGGGTGGCCATGGGCGTCAGCACGACCCGGATCCGGCTCAGCCGCAGCCGGTTCTTGAGCCACAGCAGGATGTGCGGCAGTCCGAGCACCGCGACGGATCCGGCTCCGAAGACCAGAAGGCGGATCTCGCTGAAGTCGTGACGCGTCCCGGTCACCGGTCACCCTTCGGGAGAAGATCGGCGAGTTCCCGCCACCGCCCTGTGGCGGCGGCCGCCACCTGCTCGACGTGGTCCGCCGAGCCGACCGCGACGACGCCCTGCGCGTAGTGCTCGAGCAGCCGGTCCGCGACCAGCGCCGGGAGCCGGTCGAGGCACGGCTGCCCGGCCACGGTGCGGTAGCCGGCGAGGAAGCAGCGCACGAGCGCCGGGAACCGCGCGGCGCCGGTCCCCACGGCGGCGGCCTCGATCAGCTCGGCGAGGAAGTAGGCCAGGTCGCGGTCCGGGTCGCCGACGCCGGCCTCGCGCCAGCCCATGACCACCGGGCGATCCAGCGGTACGACCAGTCCGGACGAGAACCGGCCGTGCACCAGGCAGTCCGGCCGTGCCGGGGGTCCGGCGGCGGAGGCGGCCAACGCGAGGACCCCGTCGCTGCGCCGGATCAGGTCGGTGCGCGCTGCGGCGACTCGGTGGGTGACGGCGGACGCCGCGGGCAGCCAGGCCGCCCGGCGCCGGCCCGGGAGGAACGACACCTCGGCGGCGGGTACGGCGTGCAGCCGACCGAGGAACGCGCCGAGTGCGGTGCACGCGCCCTCCCACGCTCCGGCGTCCGCGTCCGGCGGAGCCCCGAACAGGGGGTCGCAGAGCAGCATCGGAGTGGGGAGAACCGGCCAGGTCGCCAGGTCGGGCCGGACCAGCTCGGCCGGCGCAGCCGGCACGTCGCCGGCGGGCAGCGAGCCGGAGAGGCGCTGCAGCTGGGCGGCGTCCAGATAGTCGCCGGGGGCGTGCGCCTGCTCGAACCACCGGTACCCGGTCCCCGAGCGCACACAGCGACGCGCCACGAACGGGCCCTCCATCGATCGCACCGTCGTCACCGTCGTGGCGCCGGCCGTCACGGCGCGGCTCCGAGGAGCGGCTGGGGCGCCTCGTACGGGCGCTCGATGGACAGGCCCTCCTGACGGAAGCGCTCGGCAACGGCCTCGATTCGGCCCTCCAGATCCGTCACACCGCCGGCGTGCGCGGCGACCAGGCCCTCCGCCACCAGCGTGCACCGGTTCTCGCCGAAGCTGACCGTGCGCCCGCTCAGTTGCGGCTCCACCGCAAACGAGATGCCGGGCAGCAGCGGCTTGACGAAGCACGGCCGGTCGTCCCGGAGCCGGCCGGTGAGCTGCCCGTGTATCTCCGGCACCATGGACTCGTGATCGAGCCAGTCGGCCTCGCGCAGGTAGAGCACGCCAGCGTCGCGCCGGACGTAGGCGCTCGGATGGTTGGCCAGCTTGAAGCTGAAGGGGACCTTCCGGCGGTTCAGCTCGCCCGTCACCACGCGCATCACGTCCGGCGCCGCGTCCGGGCCGGCCAGGGTGAAGTAGACCCGGACCATGGTGGACTCGTCGGACTTGTGCGGGGGGCCCTCGTCGCCCACCGCCATGTACCAGCCGAGCACCGCGTAGCGCCGCCAGGGCGGCAGCACGACCGCGACCTCGTCGTCAGGCGCCAGCGGGCCGTCGTGCACCAGGTCATCGGCGGCGGCCAGCACCGTGATGCCGTCCTTCTCGATCAGCCAGGCATCGTCCCGGGGGGACCGGACGCGCCAGCCCGGAACCCGGTATCCGGTGCCCGTGTTCGCCGCGTGGATCTGCTCTGTGAACGCGTAGTCCTCGTGATCCACCAACGCGGCGGCCACCTTCCCGCCGCCGATCAGCAGGCGGGCGGCGGCGTCGTCACCGGCGTAGTAGGTGAGGTAGATGACGCGGGACAGATAGGACACCACGGGATAGTCGGACCGCGCCTCCATGTCCCGTGGCGGGGTGAGACGCCCGAACCGGGGGTGCGAGAAGGTTCTCTCGTCGAGGATCACCACCTCGTCGGCGATGCGGCGGATGACGTCGCGGTACATCGTCATTTCATGATCACCTTTGGGGTCGGATCGGCGATGAGTCGCTTGCCGTAGAGCAGGCACAGGTGGCCGACCTGGGTGAGCATGCCGAGCTGCTGGAGCCGCATCGCGGCCTGGAGCAGCAGAGCGACGCCGGCATACCGCAGGATGCGCAGCTCGGTGTCGTCCGGGATGCCGGTCAGCGCGCGATAGGCGGACAGGAACGTGCGGGCGTTGCGCCGTGCCGTCCGCAGTGCCTCGACGTCGCCGTGCCGGCGGACCGACTCCACGAGGAACTGCCCGACCAGATAGCCGACGTCGTAACACGGGTCGCCGAAGCCGGCGAGCTCCCAGTCGATGAGCCGGACCGGGCAGTCACTGCCCGGGTCGCGCGGGAAGAGGATGTTGTCGTCCCGCAAGTCGTAGTGGACGATCGTGTCCGGCCGCCACTGCGCGTGGAGCTCCTGGAACTCGGGCTCGAGCTGCTGCATGACACGCAGGTAGACGTCGAAGTCGAGGCCGGCGCCACAGGCGTACTCGTACGGCGTAAGCAGCGTGTTGGTCGGCACCGGCGGGTGGAGCAGCCATTCCGGGTACTTCCGGTAGGCCTCCGCGATGGGCGCCTTGTGCAGGTCGGCCAGGGCGGCGGCCAGGTTGACCAGATGGGTCACGTCGACAGCCGGATCGCGCTGGGTCAGCTCCCGCAGGCTGTCGCAGTCCTTCACCACGTCCAGCGCGATGGCGCGGGTGCCGTCGCCGCACGCGGTGATGTGCGGCACCGCCTGCCGGGCCCGCGGCGACAGGTCGAGCTCCCGGAGCATGCCGAGCACGACCCGCTCGTAGTCGTTGTCAAGCTCGGTGTCGGTGTCCGGGAACTTCACCAGGCGTGCCGTCCCGTCGTCGAGCTCGACCATCAGGACGACGCGCCGGGAGGAGCACCGTTCCACCCGCACGATCCGCTCCTGCTCGAGGCCCAGCATCGCGAGCACCGCGTAATCGGGCCGGAAGTCCGCCAGATCGTTTCCAATCTGGCGGGGAGCCAGGCGCCGACCCGGGCGCGGGGTGAAAAACCCCAGCGCCCGGGCGCGCAGAAGCTCGAGTGCCCCTGTGCTTTCCGTCATGTCTGCTTGGTTCAGCAGTGGGTCGCAGGCGTCACGACGACCGAAACGAAAGTGCCCTGAACGCCCTCGTCCGGGTTCATTCCGACCTGCTCCTCGAGGAACTTCTGCAGTTCCTCGGAGGAGACGCCGGCCAGTTCGCTGAACGAGGCGTCGATTGAGTCGACAGCCGTGGCCGCGTTGGACTCGTCGGCCTGGATCTGGCTGATCAGATCCTCGATGCTCTCGGCTGGAGCAGTCATATTTCCTCCCAGGATAGAGATTTCGGCTCGCGGTGAGCCGGCAGGAGGAGCCTCGCACGGCGCCGCATGGCGAACGCGTCGAGCGAATGTTGGCCGGAGATCACTATTGCTTCTCCGGTCATCTGGTGCAGCCGAAACAAGCCGGCCGAAGGCGATCGTCGCCGTCGCACCGCAATGTCCTGATAAGGTCTTGTGGGCGCGTCACACCGAATCGTCGTCGCGGCGCAGAATTGACCGATGCAGTTGCTGGAGCATGGCGCCCGGCTGCACCCCGAGATCGCGGTCCAGAATGCGCCAGAATTCCTGGTAGGCGCCGAGGGCCCCGCCGATGTCGCCGGAGCGGTAGTAGGCGCGCATGAGGTGAGCCCAAAGTCCTTCCCGCATCGGGTGCTCGGCCAGCAGGGCGCGGATCTCCGGGATCATGAGCCGGTGCTCCCCGAGGCGGAACTGGAGCGACAGCAGATCCTCGTACGCCACCAGCCGCAGTTGATTGAGGGACTCGATCTGCGCCCGGAGGGCCTCGGCCACCGCCAGGTCGGTGTGGCCGGCGTCGCCCCGCCACAGTCCCAGGGCCACCCGCAGGGTGGACGCGGCGGCGGCCACCGCGCCGGCGCGGGCCTCTTCGTCGGCGTGCCGGACCAGGCGTACGAAGACGTCGGCGTCCAATTCCATGGGTTCCACACGTAACCGGTAGGAATTGCCGTCGGACTGCCCGCCCCGTTTGACCGACGACAGCCTTGGCGGACTTTCTTCGGCAATCGTGAGCGCCTTGCGCACCTGTGCCACGTAGGACCGGACGTTGGACCGCGCCGAGTCCGGCGGGTTGTCCCACAGCGAATGAATCAGCTGCGCCTGGGTGACGAACTGGTTGGCCCGTAAGAGCAGCACGGCGAGCGCGCTGCGGGCCTTGTTCTCGGAGAGCGCCTGCTCGACTTCCTTGTCACGGCCGGGGTCGGCGCTCCACGCCACGGTGGGCCCGAGAATTCCGAACCGTAATACCGATGAGTAACTTTCCCCTATCGCCGGTTTGGTCGCCCGAGCGTTCCAGGAATCGCGTATTGGTGCAGGTGACAAGGCCATTTGGTGCCAGCTCATGTGACTCCCCGTTGTCCCCATGATATGAGCGTCCAAGGTGGGCTTTACCCGTGACGCACGAGGTTACCAGGGTAAATGTGATCATGGGGGCCTGTCGTCAAGGCGCTGGAGACATAACGGACGAGGCACCGAAAGCGATTCTGAGTTTCTGCGGCGCCAACAGTGCGCCGTGGGCGCCCAACGTCTGCGACCGCTGTGGAGGTGAACCGTTCCAGCGCCACGACGACAACCCAGACCGCATCACCGCGGGCCTGCAGTCCTACCGACCAGCCGTGGCAGCCACACTCAGTCACTACCGCGCATCAGGCAAGCTGACCTCCATCGACGCCACCCTCACGCCGGCGGAGATCACCACCAAGGCAATCGCGTAGCAGCCGCATCGCTTCCTGATCGAGACGGTGGCCATCCTCACCCTGTTGATCAAGCCCTGCCATCACGACGCGAGACGCTACCTCGTCGACGTGTCACGGATCTGCGCCGTGGTCATCGCATCGACGCACGCGGCAGGCCGCGCGGAATCGTCGTCGGCCGCCCGGAACCACTACCGTCGGCGAACAGCCGGCCGTCCGCGCTCGTCTCGGTGGAGTACGCCGAGGCGAGCGCGGGAAGGATCATTCTGGAGGGCCTCTGGTGGAACCAGGCACGACTGCCGGCGGTCCAACCTGACATGCGCGCGGTCGTCTCCCTCAGCTCTGTCCTGCTGGGCCTGTTCGTCGGCGCTCTCATGCTGCGTTCCGGCTGGGAGCTGCCGGTGCGAACCTCCTGCTCAGGCGACGTATGCACGTCGCAGTCGTGGGTCGACGTCGACTGGGACCGCGTCAACTGGGAACTGAAGCCGACCAGGATCGCCTGCTTCGAGGCCAACCCGGCCAACCACGATGTCCTGGTCGGGCCCGGCGACGAATGCGTACGGTCCCGCGGCGACGTCATCGAACACCAGGCCACCTACGAAGAACTACGTGAAGAGATCCAGCAACGGCGCACCCGGGCACTTGCGTTCGCCGGCGCCGCGGTCGCGCTGCCACCGATCCTCGTCGAGGTGTGGTGGCGGGTTCGCCGCAGGCCGGCACTGACGGCACACTGACTCCACGCTCCTCACCCTGATCGCGGCATGTGCGCTAGGCAGATCCATCTCTGTGTCATGCCGCAACTGCGCGACCCAATTGCGCGGGGGTCTCGTGGTTGACGCCCAATTCCCGGCCCACGTCACGGATCGTGCGGCCGGAATCCAGCACCAACGCCGCGGCCTGACGCCGGAACTGCGACGGGTACCGAGCTGATGCCGGTTCGGCGTGTCGCGTCGATGAAATCGCTCGGTTCCATCGGCGGGCGCGTGGTGCCTCGTCAGCTCGAATTCAGCTTCGACACAGGCGTGGGTGGTCGCTGCCGAAGCTTGCTAGAGGCCGAGTTGGACCGGATGCGTCGGCGTGCCGGTGGTGAGAAGCGCCGTCAACGGTGTGGCGAGGTCACGGGGCGAAAACAGATCATGGCCGGCGTAGCTGACGATCTCCGAGAGCTGCCACCAGCGGAACGCGGCCAGGTTCTCGGCGGCGAGTTGGTCGTCGGTCAGCTCGCCCCGGGGCTGGAAGTGGCTCGCGCGGATGAGGAAGTAGTCATTGATGATGCCGTCGAAACCGGACGCGTGGTCGGCGGCGACGACTTCCTGGTGCCAGACGTGCGGCGGGTCCACGGTGATCGTCAGACCGGTCTCCTCGCGGAGTTCGCGACGCAAGGCCGTCAGCGGCTCCTCGCCGGGTTCGATGCCGCCGCCCGGTGCTGCCCACACGGCCTTCGCCTGGCCCGGCACTGCCGGGTGAGGGGAGACGAACTGGCACAACAGTATGCGGTCGTCCTCGTCGAGCACGATCGCACGGACGGACCGACGCAGGTTCGGCGTCATGGTCTGTCGGACGCGGCGGCGCGGCGAACGATGATCGACATATCCGGAGACTATCAGCCCCTCACTCGGTCTTTATGGCTTGCCGTTGGCGCTGTGCTGACCAACCTCGTTTCCCTGTCCCAGTTGTGGTTCGGCGATGGGGCGGTCGGCGAAGCGGTTGTCCTCGCGGGCGGCGGCCAGTTTGTCGGCGAGGCTTCGGACCCCGGTTTCCTGATCGCGCACGGTGCGTTTGAGGGCGAGGTTCTCACTGGTCATACGAATTCGGTCGTCTTCGGCCCAGCCGGTATTCAGGTCGCGGATTTTGCCGAGGAGTTCGACGATGTGCTCGCGCTGGCGCAGGATCTCGACGACCACGCCAGGGACACCCTTCTCGTGGCGTGGCGCAGGCTGGTTACGGTACCGACGGCGCCACTGCCGTGGTTGCTCGGCGTGCCAGGCAACCGTGACGGCGGTGCAGACAATTTTCTTCATGCGAGTTCGGGCCGGGGGTAAGTGGGCCGAGGGGCTCAGGCGTGTACGGGACGTGGGACACGAGCAAGCACAGTTCGCAGAGTTCTATCGGGTCCACCGGGCCGCCTGCGCGCGGGCGGTGGTGGCCAGCACGGGCGACCGCGAGGGCGCTGAGGACCTGGTGGCAGAGGCGTTCACCAGGGCTTGGATGTCCTGGCGGAAGGTCAGCCGGCACCCGGCGCCCCAGGCTTGGGTGGTGCGTACCGCCCTGAACGTGCGGGTGTCGGCCTGGCGGCGCCGCCGCCGCGAGGTCGCCCTGGCTGACGGGCACGACGTGGCGGTCGGCGAGGACGCCGGGGGCGTGGACGCGGCGCTGATGGCGGCGCTGCGACGGCTGCCCGCCCGCCAGCGAGAGGTGATCGCGCTGCGGGTGTTCCTGGACCTGGACACCGAGACCACCGCTCAGGTGCTCGGCATCGCTGCGGGAACTGTCACCGCTCACCTGTCCCGGGCCGTCGCGACGCTGCGCGGCCAGTTGGTACCCGCCGAGACTCAGGAGATCAAGCAGTGAGAGACCAAGACGTACTGCGTGCGGTGGCGGACGGCCTGTCCGGCCTGGACATGGATCGGCCGGCGGAGGACATCATCGCCGCGGGCAATACGCGGCGCCGACGGCGGCTGGCCGCAGTGACCGCGGCCGGGGTGATGCTCGCCGGGCTGGCCTTGGCCGTGCCGGCGCTCACCGGCCCGGGACCCGCCTCGCCGCCGTCCGCGGAGCGGCCGGCCAGCATGGCTCCGACGCAGCTGGTCGCCTTCTCCGTGGCCAGCAAGCCCAACGGGACGGTGCTACTCACCCTGTCGAAGAAGCAGGTCGCCGACCCGGACGCGGTTCGAAAGGCGCTGTCCGAAGCCGGCGTGCCGGCGGAAGTCAGGGTCGGCTCGATCTGCTCCTCCGTGCCCGCGCCCCGACTTAATGAAAGGATCTTCCCCTCGCATAGCGAGGCGGACGCGAACACTCTCCTGGTGATCAACCCGTCGGCCATTCCGAAGGGCGCGGTGGTGAGCATCGGGTACAAGGACTCCCACGGCCCGGTCGCGTTCGGCCTGGCCTGGAAGAACCGGATGACCTGCAGCAACATGTGATCATCCTGGCCGCCGTACCCCCTCGTCGAGCAGCTCCGGCGGCCGCGAGCCGCACGACAGAGATCGCACACCCGCCACCGCTGAAGACGCTCATCGGCGTGCGGTGCGGACCGCTCAGGTCCGCACCGCACGCGCCAGTTCTGCGCGCCCGAAAATCCGGCGTGTTCAGTCGGGAACGAGGAATCAACACGCATCGCCGAACCCCCGGGTACGGCGCCGGAGAAAAACGCGACGATGCGGACGCCGCACCGGTGAGCGGGCGCGCACCAGGTCGATCACCTCGGGCTGGACGGCTGTTTCCGAGAACTCCTACTCGGCAGTCGGCTTGCTGGCGCATGCCGGCCGCAGTGCGCTGGCGCGCGCGGCGGCCAGCGTGATCCGCACCGCCTGGTCAGCGGTCGCCTCGTCGACTGGCTCGGCGGTGATGAGCAGGCGCAGGTAGATCGGCGCGGCAAGGGTCTTGAGCAGTTCGGCCGCGTCGGTGTCCCGGGGAAGTTCGCCGCGCTCGATGGCGCGGGCTATTACCGGTTCGGCTGCCGCGAGTCGGGAGCCGAGTTATCCTTCCTCGTCGTCGAGCAGTTCGCGGCGCCATTCGGCGAATCGGCTTCGGAGTTTGTCCAGCGCTCGGCCGGTGACGCCGTACTGGGCGAAGTCGTCGGGATCGAGCTGGGTGGCTTGTCCGAGAGCGTCGGCGAAGATGCGCCGGTCGAAACCACGGTCGGCGCGCTGCGCGAGGCCGAGGAGGGCCTGGCGCGTGTAGCGGCCGGATCGGAGCGCGGCGTCAATGTCGATGAAGTCGCGAGCGAACGCTCGCCCGTAGAGGGCACTCATCTTGTTCGCGACCGCGTCGTCCGGGTGCAGTACCGGCCCGATCGCCATGAGGATCGGTTCGTTGGCACGCCAGTCCACACCGAGTTCGACCTTGGAAACCCGCATGCCGTCGGTGACAGCCAGCCGGGCGAACGTGTCGTACTGCCGCTCGGTCTCGATGGTCAGGCCGTCGTCCCGGTAGGCCTGTACGACGGCGGCGACCGCAGCGGTGAACTCGTCGCGGCGGTCCCAGGCGGTGAACAGGTCGACGTCCTCACTGGGCCGCTCGACAAGTCCAGCGGCCTGCACGGCGTAGCCGCCGGCCAGCGCGAAGCCGTATCGATCGGCGGCCGCGAGCCCGGTGCGGGCAAGGCGTTCGTGGAAGGGGTCCACCTCTTATCCCGCGTTGCTGCGGGTTGCGGTGAGTTCGGGGAAGGCGTCCTCCCAGCGTTGGCGGAGCTGGGGCGGCAGCCACAGGGTGGGCCAGAGCCGCCGGAGGAGGTCGGCATCGAGCCAGGTGTTCAGGTCCTCGACGGTACTGGCTTCGGTGAGTACCACCTTGTACATGCTGGCCAGGCGTGCGGCCCGGTTCAGGTCGTACTCGGCGTGGCCGGACCAGTCGAGATGACGCGGAAGCGTCACCGTGCCTCCGGTGGGACCGTGCAGTTCGGCGAGGGTTTCGGCGACCACGTAGGGCTTCCGGTCACCGTAGGGCCGGTAGTCCGCCGGCGGCCGGGGGGATGTCCGGCGCCGGCTGAGGTTGGTCGCCCGCCGGACTTCCGGTCGGAGCGCCTGACGGATCGTCTCTCGGCTGTACCCGGTGACCCGCTGCAGATCCACCGGCCGCCAGCCGGCCGCATGAAACGCTCGCAGCTGCTCGTCCCGCTCGGTCAATGCGGCCGCACGCGTCGCCTCGTACCTGGAGACAACCGCATGCAGCTCATCCTCGGAGAACCGATCCATACCGTCAGCCTACTACGCTAGGCCCAGCACGCTTGGCTTTCTGTCATATCCCTGTAACCGGCGGGACCAGTCTTGGTGACCGCGATGGGATGCACTCATGGGGCGAGGGTCAGGTTCGCGTGCTGGGCGCCGCTGTTCTCGTGCACCGCGACCGGGTAGAGCAACTCGGGGCTGAGCTGTCCCGCATTCAGGACGAGCAGCCGGCCGCCCGGATCCGGTTTCTGGGCCCGTGGCCCCCCGTACTCCTTCAGCGCATTGCCCGCAGAAGCGGCGATCGATCACCCACGCGAGGGGCTGCCAGCCGATTCGCGACCCCAGTGACCATCCTGCACCGGGAGTGGGCACGAGGACCACCGGGCGATGCGGTGCGCTGGACAAGCTCACCTCACCCGGCGGCCCTCACCTACGTCAAGAGCCCGGTCACCAGCGTCCATGCACAGGAAACTCCCGGGACGCTCACCCTGACGGTGGTCCCCAGGTCACCGCGTCGTTCTGGTCAGTTCCTGCCCTCCGCCCAGCTCCTGGGCGTACGAGCGGGCGTCGATCGCGTCCAGCATGGCCAGCTCGGCGTTGTAGGCCGCCCATTCGGCGTAGTCGAGGGCATCCTGCGCGCCGGTTTCCGCCCAGTCTGCCTCGGCGGTGGCCGCCTGAGCGTCCATATTCTGGGTCCGCTCCTCGAACGTGGCCCGAACGTCGGCGCGCATGGCGGCGGCGTCGGCCTTCATCTGGGCCCAGACGCTGCCTCCGCCGGCGCGTACCTCGTCGGCGTGTTGCTGCGACTCGATCGCCGACCGCTCGATCTCGCTCTGGGTCGTCTCGATCCGCTGCCTGAGCTGCTCACGCGACTCGGTCTGCGCGGCGAGCACCTCTGCCCTGGTGAAGGCCAGACGCTGCTCGAGCGTCTCCAGCCGTTGGACGAAGTCCATGGTTTCACCTCACCTCCACAACCGGTTCGGCGGGTGTAGGTCTCACGCACAGCGTGACGTGGCCCGGATGAGTCCGTCTCACCCGGAACGGGTGACATTGCGACCGGGCGCACGACGCGCGAAGAGCCCGCCACGGAGGCTGGCGTTTCATCAGCCTCGCGCCCGGGAAGCCGCGCGCGATGAGCGAGGTCGACGACCGAACCACGGCCCGACAGGTGTTGATCGCCATCGGCCTGGTCCTCGCCACCGCCGCCGGACTGGCGCTGGTATGGCAGACGCGTAGGGTGCTGGGCTGGACAGTGGTGGCGGTGTTCCTGGCGGTGGCGCTGAATCCGCTGGTGGAGCGCGTGCAGCGGCGATGGGTGCGACGGCGGGCGGTGGCCACGCTTGTGGTGTTCCTCGCCTTCCTCGTCGTGCTCGGCGCGCTCGCCGCGTTGGTCCTGGTCCCCCTGGTAGAGCAGGTGGGCCGCTTCGCTGAGCGGGCGCCGGAGCTGCTGCGGGAGACCCGGGCCGGTCAGGGCCCCGTCGGTACGCTGCTGCAGCGGTTGCACCTGCGGCGGTCCGCCGGAGCGCACATCGACCAGCTGCAGCAATACGGCGGCCGAGTCGGACGGTCGACGGTCGGTGCGCTACGCGCGACGGTGCAAGGTGTTGCGGGAGCGTTGACAGTGATGGTGCTCGCATTCCTGATGGTCGTGCAGGGGCCGCGGCTGGTCGCCGGGGCGCTGGCGGTGGCCGGCGAGGGCCGGCGGGAGCGGCTACGCCGTATCGGGCGGGAGTCATCGCGCACGATCACCGGCTACGTGAGCGGCAACCTAGTGATCAGCGTGATCTGCGGGCTCGCGACATTCGTGGTGCTGGTTCTGACCGGGGTGCCGTTCGCCGGCGTCATCGCCCTCGTCGTCGCGGTGGCCGACCTGATTCCTCTCGTAGGGGCGACCCTGGGGGCGATCGCCGCCGGCGGTGCAGCATTCCTGCACTCGCCCACCGCCGGGATGGTCGTCCTGGTCTTCTTCGTCGCCTACCAGCAGGTGGAAAACCACCTGCTGCAGCCGGTCATCATGTCCCACACGGTGCAGCTCAACCCCCTGGCCGTGCTGATCAGTGTGCTGATCGCCGCGGAACTCGGCGGGCTGGTCGGCGCGCTGCTGGCCATACCGGCGGCCGGCATCATCCGCATCATGCTGCGCGAAGTCGTCCCCGTCACCCAACGCGATTCCTGGGCGGAACCGGGCGAGACATGACGGCAGGCGGGTGGATGTTTTGCTGTCTCCCCAGCGCGGCGGTGCTGGTCGGCGCGCGGCTGGCGCGGCTGCCAGCCGTCGGCTACGTGTGCGTCGTCTCACGCCGCCGCTCCCGCCGCACCGGCGTCCCCGTGGAGACGTGGGCCACGTCGATCCGGCCATTCTGACCGGTACTCCCGCCCGGTCTACAACCACGCGTTCCGGCTGACCGGGTCGTGGTCAACGGCCGAGGACGTCACCCAGGCGACGTTCCTCGTGGCTTGGCGCCGCCGCGACGTCCGACTGGTGGACGGCTCGGCGTTGCCGTGGTTGCTGGTCGTCGCCACCAATGCGGTCCGCTCCGAGTGGCGGTCGGCCCGCCGGTGGCTGGCGCTGCTCCGACGCCTGCCAACGGAGCGGCACACCGATGGCGACCTCGCCCAGTGGAGATGGAAGATGTCTTGAGCGGGAGGTCCCAGGTTGAGGCGCACCGTCGTCCCGCTGGCACCGAACGCAGCCTTCACCGCCTGCGTCGTTACCTGAAGCGCGGCCAGCATGGGTGTCGCCTTCTCGGGCGGCACGTCGGCGATGCCGCCGAAGTGACCTGCCGGAACGAGAAGCATGTGACCTCTGTTGTTCGGTCGCTGGTGCAGTGCCGGAAAAACAACGAACTCGTTGTTGACGGGCCCTACGAGGGTGGTCTCCAGTTTTCGGCGTGGGTGAAGCCGAGGGCTGACAGCGCGCCGGCCACCGCCGTCCGGTGTTCGGCCTCCACGTCGGCGGCCAGCGTCGGCGCACTGTCGGTGATGGTGACTGGGTATGCCGTGAGTGGGGCGGTGCCGGAGTGGGCGACGGTCAGCTCACCTTCGCCTCGCCCCATGGTGAGGTCGAGGTGGGTCAGGTGCAGGGCGTAGGACGGCACCTGGGTGGTGGCGTAGCCGTCGAACGGCGAGCGGACGGCGATCGCGCCGAGGCCTGTGACAGTGGTGGCGCACCTCCTGAGCGGAGAGATCCCGACTCAGGGGACTCGCGGGAGGGCAAGCTGCGAGAGCGGGTCCAGCGCAGCCCGTGACTGATCCGGGCGCTGAGCGTCGTGCGGGACTTATCCCGAACGCTGACCCTGCGTCGGCGTCTTGACCTGAGCCAGCGAACGAAGCTCGCGGAGAGTTGCCGCCGCGCCGCGCTACTGCCGGCCGCGTGCAGGGCCGGGGGAGCGCACGCCATGATGTGCGCGGTGTGTGCTCTCCAACGGATGCCAACCCGGGGCAACCGGTGCCAACGCGGGTCACCGCGGCGACCGCCGGTCGCAAACCGGGGTTCGAATGCTCGGGGTGTGGTCCTGGGCTGGGAGAACGGGGGCCCGGGTGACGTGGGTGAACATGGGCCACTCCCTGCCACCCCAGGTGAACCCCCAGGTCGCTAGACTAGGCCCTCGCGCCCTCGTAGCTCAGGGGATAGAGCATCGGTTTCCTAAACCGTGTGTCGCAGGTTCGAATCCTGCCGGGGGCACCTAGAAGATCAGCGAAGAACGCTACCTGAGCTGGCAATACGCACAGCGCTCGGTTGGCCGGCTGGGCAGTCGTGGGCCACTGGAAGCCGCCGTTTGCCGCAGGTCACGGAACATGCACGGAATGATCTTGGAGGCATCTGACCAGGTGGCCGAGGTGTCCGAGGCAAGATCCGGAATGGCGACCGTCATGCGGGCCAGGCCACGCCGGTCAGGGCCTCATCGATCCGGCCGTTGACGGGGCCTCTTCCCCGTCGATCGCCGGATCACCGATCACCGTGATCGTGAACGGACATGCACTTGGCGTAGACCTTGAGCAGGATGTCAACAGAACTCCGGCGGGGCGCTCCGCCTCAGGATGGCCGGGGCACCGCTGGCGGCTCGCGGTCCGTGAGTGGTTGCGGTGGGGGAGCCATCCCGCCCACCGTCGGCCCAGGCGAGCCGAGCAGACCACCCCCCCCCAGCGTCCGTACGAGCCGTCGAGGCCGTCTTGACGTGGTGGGCCGGGCGGAGGCCCGCTCCCCAGGAGGCGGGTTGCCGGTAGACGGTATGGCAGTAGTGCTTCCGGTGATTGGGCCAAGCTCAGCCGAACCCGGGAAGCCAACCAAGATCGCCGTCGTCATCTTGAGGTTGCGGCGGCAGGATCGATGCGAGCTCTTCATCGACTTCTAAGTCATAGGCTTGGGCCAGGATGGCGATGTGGATGCCCATCATGCTGCGAAGGCCACCGAGAGCAAGCGAGAATGGGTCCGCCTGTCCGTAACGCTCTCCGTAGCTGAGGTAGCTGCCGTTTGGCCCTGCTGCTTCGATGAACCGCCTGCAGGCGGCGCGCATGGCCCGGAGGTTCTCGAAAAGATCGCTCTTGGGCTTGACTAGAACGAGTTGCTCGGTGAGGAAGGCTCTGATCTGGAGCGCCGAGGAAATGCAGTGGCTCTTGTCTTCTCGATGTCGCTGGCCGAAAAGAAGCCGACGGTCTTCAAGGAAGAGCAGGACCCGTCGAGCGACGTCCTTGTCGCCTTCGGCCTTCTGCCACTGAGCGCCGAACCCTCCAGGGATCGATAGCCCGGTCAAGCGAATACCCATGCCTCGATGGTCCCATGCCGGTGCGTCAATGCGCTCGTTCATCCGGCTGCGCTCTCCGTCGATGCATCTCGCGTACACCTTGAGCAGCAGGCCGACCGAGTGTGTACGGCCCGCTGCGCGACCTCCGGCGCCGGGAGTCCGGCGTTCAGCCAGAGCGACACCCCGGCGTGCCGCAGATCGTAGGCCGCCCGGCCAGGGGAGAGGCCAGCCGATCCGGGGTCAGGCTCAGCGTCCGCGCCTTCCTCCCAGGCGCGGGAGTATGTCGAGGATGACACCACGTTGCCGCGGCCGCTGCGGAACCATCAAGGGCGCGTCGCTACGCGACGGCCTGCGGGAACCCTTGACCCCTGTGCGCACAGAGACTGGTGGTCTCCGGGCCACGGGTCGGGTTGACCTCAAGCGCGGTTGAGGTAGTCGGATGGGGGCATGCGTGCGATTCAGCTTCACGAGTTCGGTCCCCCCGGAAACCTGGTGCTCGACGACGTGCCCGACGTGTCGCCCGGCCCCGGCCAGGTCCGGATCGCGGTGTCGGCGAGCGGTGTGCACCTGCTCGACACGAGCCTGCGCCGGGGCGAGGCCGGCGGCCCGATGCCGCTGCCCGACCTGCCCACCATCCCCGGGCGAGAGGTCGCCGGCGTCGTCGACGACCTGGGCGAGGGCGTCGACGGGTCGTGGCGCGGCAAGCGGGTTGTCGCGCACCTGGGCATGGTGCCGGGCGGGTACGCCGAGCAGGCGGTCACCACGGTCGAGTCGCTCTACGCCGTACCGCGGAATCTGACCTGCGCAGAGGCGGTGGCGGCGGTCGGGACGGGCCGGACGGCGCTCGGGATCTTCGACCTGGAGACGCCGACGGCGGACGACGTCGTCTTCGTCCCGTCCGCGGCCGGTGGGGTGGGCTGGCTGCTGGTGCAGGCCGCGCGGACGACCGGTGCCACCGTGGTGGCGGCGGCGCGTGGCGCCGACCGGACGGCGGCGCTGCGCGACCTCGGCGCGGACATGGTGGTGGACTACGGGCTGCCGGACTGGACCGATCGGGTGCGGGAGCAGGTCGGCGGCCTGAGCCTGGTCTACGACGGGGTGGGCGGCGCGGTGGGTCGGGCGGCCCTGGAGTTGTTGCGGCCGGGCGGCCGGTTCATGATGTTCGGCTGGTCGGCCGGCGAGGCGACCCGGATCGGGACGGACGACGTCATCGGGCGCGGCCTGACCGTGGGCTGGCTGGGGCAGCGGATGCGCGCCCTGCCCGGCGGCATTCCGGCGCTGGCCGCCCGGTCGCTGGAACTGGCCGGGAAGGGCTGGTGGCGCCCGTTGGTCACGACCTATCCGCTGGCCGACGCCGCCGCGGCGCACGCCGACCTGGAGGGGCGCCGGGCGCTGGGCAAGGTGGTGCTGACCGTGGAGCGTTGACCGGGCACCCGGCCGCCCCGCGCGTCGTCGGCGGGGCGGCCGGGTGGGCGGTCGTCAGAGCGCGGCGCGGATCGCCTCGGCCAGCGTGGTCGGCTGCCGGCCGATCAGCTTCGCGAGGTCGTCGCTCTCGACGTGCAGGTCGCCCTGGGCGACGCCCCGGTCGCCGTCGGCGAGCACCTCCGCGTACGCCTGCGGCACGCCGGCGCCAGTGAGCACCTCGGCGTACTTCTCGACGGTGAGGTCGGTGTAGCCGACCTGGCGACCGGTTTGCCGGGACAGCTCCTCGGCCAGCTCGGTCATGGTGATCGGCGCGCCGGCCAACTCGTACACCCGGTTGGCGTGGCCCTCGGTGGTGAGCACCGCCGCCGCGGCCTCCGCGTAGTCGGCGCGGGTGGCGGCGCCGATCCGGCCGTCGCCGGACGCGCCCACGACGCCGTGCTCCAGGTAGGTCGGGAGCTGCGGGAGGTAGTTCTCGAAGTACCAGTTGTTGCGCAGGAGGACGTACGGCAGACCGGAGGAGCGGATCTCCTGCTCCGTCGCGCGGTGCTCGGTGGCGAGAATGAGGCTGGAGGTGTCGGCCTTGGTGATGCTGGTGTAGACGACCAGCCCGACGCCGGCCTCCTTGGCGGCGTCGACGACGTTGCGGTGCTGCTGCACCCGCTGCCCGACCTCGCTGCCGGAGACGAACATCAGCTTCTCGGCCCCGGCGAGGGCGGCGCGCAGCGAGTCGGGGTCGCTGTAGTCGGCCTGCCGCACCGTCACGCCGCGCGCGGCGAGGTCGGCCAGCCGGTCGGTGTCCCGGCCGAGCGCGACGACCTGCCCGGCGGGTACGCCCCGGCGCAGCAGCGAGTCGACGATCAGTCGGCCGAGGTGGCCGGTGGCGCCGGTGACGACGATGGACATGGGCACTCCTTGCGTGCGTGCGGGATGGTGTCTGACGTCATCGGCAACGGGAATGCCACCGCGATACTTCCCGTTGGAGAGTAGGCACCTTGAAGTGCGTGACTTACCGATGGAGAGTGGCCGTGCACCCGAACGTCTACGCCCGCAACTGCGGCAGCCGGCAGGTGCTGGACCGGATCGGCGACCGGTGGAGCGTCCTGGTCGTGCTCACCCTCGCCGACGGCACGAAGCGCTACGGCGAGCTGGCCCAGCGGATCGAGGGGGTGAGCCAGAAGATGCTCACCCAGACCCTGCGGGCGCTGGAACGCGACGGCCTGGTGACCCGGACGGTGCACGCGAGCGTCCCGCCGCGGGTCGACTACGCGCTGACCGACCTCGGCCGCAGCCTGCTCGACCTGGTCGCCGGGCTCGAGTCCTGGGCCACCACCCACCTCGACGAGGTGGAGGCCGCCCGCGCCCGATACGACGCCGAGCCTCGCTAGACCGGAGGACGGGGGCGCGGGCGTGTGTCGGGGAGGGCAGCCGACGGCCCGGGCGACAGCCGGAGCCGGTGTTTCGTCGGCGCCGCGAGAAAGGCCAGCCCGTCGGGAAGGCCGGCCTCCGGATGTAACGAGATTCGCTGACAAGACGCTGCGCTTGCAGCCCGCGAATATTCCCACCTCCGGGAATAGGCTCCGCGTATCGACGGCCGCCACCTGCGGCCATCGCGTACCGCGGGTCGGACGCGGATCGAGGGGGCGCGTCCGGCGCCGGTGCCGCTTCTCGTTTTGACACCGGAGGACCCTGTGCGTCGTACCGCACTCTTCGCCACGCTGACCACCGCGGCGCTCGCCGCGGCCGTCGTCGCCGCCACACCGGCATCCGCGATCAACACCTACAACGCCCTGCCGGCCCCGGAGCGCACCGAGGTCGGCGCCCTGATCGTGCAGTGGGACCGCGACGGCGATCCCGGCACGCCGGACGTCGTGGACTGGTACTGCTCCGGCACCATGATCGACCGCGACGTCTTCCTGACCGCGTCGCACTGCACCACCGACTGGTCGCCGGGCGCCCGCTTCTACGTCTCGCTCGCCCAGGACGTGGAGGCGGAGCTGGCCGCCGCGAAGGCCGCCGGGCTCAGCCCGGCGCAGGTGGCCGCCGCCGTCGGCGTCGAGGGCACCGAGCACGTCCACCCCGACTACCCGGGCAACTCCGCCGACTCGCACGACATCTCCGTGGTCACCCTCGACACCGCGCAGGCCGCCGAGCTGGACCGGCGCTGGGACTTCACCCCGGCCACCCTGCCGACGGCCGGCCAGCTCGGCGCGCTCGGCTCCCGGGCGCTCGACGCGGCCCGCTGGGAGGTCATGGGGTACGGCACGGCGGAGGCCCAGCGCGAGCCCGGCGGGCACGTCCACCCGGGCGGCGGGGTGCGGATGAAGGCGGAGGTCGGCTTCAGCGCGCTCAACAACACCTGGGTGCGGCTCGCCATGAACGAGAGCCGCGACTACGGCGGGGCCTGCTACGGCGACTCGGGCGGCCCGAACTTCGTCACCACCGGCGGGCAGCGGCTCCTCGCCGCCACGACGATCACCGGCGACGGCCCCTGCTACGCCACCAACGTCACCTACCGGCTGGACAGCGACAGCGCCCGCGACTTCCTGGACGACTTCGTCGACCTGCCCTGACGGCGGAACGCGGCGGCGGCCGGCGGGACCATCGCCGACTGCCGCCGCGCGTCACCGCCCGGCCGCCCCCCGTCGCCGCGGTGCCGGCCGCCGGGGGCCGGCCGATCCGGCTGCCGTGCCGGCTCGGCCCCGCTCGCCCGGCCGCCGCCCGACCCGGCCGGCCGGTCAGCTTTCGGGCAGCTGGGCGACCTTGGTGAGCACCTTGTCGATCAGGCCGTACTCGCGGGCCTGCTCGGCGGTGAACCACCGGTCCCGGTCCCAGTCCTGCTGGATCTCGTCGAGGGTGCGCCCGCTGTGCCGGGCGATCAGCTCCTGCATGGTCCGCTTCACGTGCAGCATGTTCTCGGCCTGGATGGTGATGTCCGCAGCCGTGCCGCCCATCCCGCCGGACGGCTGGTGCATCATGATCCGCGAGTGGGGCAGCGCGTAACGCTTCCCGGCCGCCCCGGCGCAGAGCAGGAACTGCCCCATCGAGCCGGCCAGGCCGAGCGCCAGGGTGGCCACGTCGTTCTTGACGTAGCGCATGGTGTCGTAGACGGCCATCCCCGCGCTCACCGAGCCGCCCGGCGAGTTGATGTAGAGGAAGATGTCCCGTTCCGCGTCCTCGGCGGCGAGCAGCAGGATCTGGGCGCAGATCCGGTTCGCCGACTCGTCGGTCACCTCGGTGCCGAGGAAGATGATCCGCTCCCTCAGCAGCCGGTTGAACACCTGGTCGTCGAAGGACGGATGCCCACCGTCCAACATGCTTACGCCCGTAGCGATCATCGCGCGCCCTCCCACAGTGCCGGCGGGCGACCGGAGGCGCCCGGGGGACCGGCCCCTTCAGACTGCCCGCCGGACGGCGCGTCGCCGTAACAATTCTGCCCGCGGCAGATCCGCTGAGGGCGGAAGCGGCCGGGCCTAGACGACCGCCAGCCGCCGTCGGCCCGACCGGCACCGTCCGCAGCCGAGCACGGCACTGGTACGCGGCCCGGGGCGACCGCCGCGCGCGGAGGCGGAGCGTCCGACCCGGACGGTCGGCCCACCGGCCCGGGGAGCCAGGTGGAGCAACGGCCCGCCGGTCCGGAGACCGGCTCGCGCGACCGGCGTGGAATCGGGGGCGTCCGCCCGCTCCGGCTCGACCGGGTCGGGGCCGGCCGGAGCGGCCGCGGCGGAGGCCAGTTCCGCCCGGGGCGCCGCCGGGATGCGCGGCTCGACACGGCGCAGGTCGTCGCGCGCCTCCTCGAGCAGGTCCGACAGGTGGATGCCGAGCGCCCGGCAGATCGCCGCGAGCACCTCCGAAGAAGCTTCCTTCCGACCGCGCTCGACCTCGGACAGGTAGGGCACCGACACCCCGGCGGCCTCGGCCACCTCGCGCAGCGTGCGACCCTGCCGCAGGCGGAGCCGGCGCAGCACCCCGCCGATCACTCGTCGCAGCAACGACATGCGGGCCTCACTCTCGTGGTCGCCGTCGGGGACACCCCCATCATGCCCTGTCCCGGCCCTGCGGACCGGCCCGTCGGCGCGCCGCCCGTGTACGGGAGCCGCGGCGGCGGAGCGCGTCCAGGTTGCCCGTCCGCCGCCACCGCCGCATCCGGCCCGACCGGTTGCCCCGTCGCCGACCCCGCCGTGCGGATTCCCGTCGGGCCGCTATGTTGTGGGCGTGCAGGCGACGATGGAGTCGGGGCAGGTCATCAGGTGATCCACTTTCCCGCGCAGCGACGGGGCCCACTGAGCGCGCTGAGCCTCCGCCTTGCCGCCGCCATCGGCCTGGTCTTCGCCACCGTCGCCGTGGTCTACCTCGACCGCGACGGCTACCGCGACGTCAACGAGGACGGCATGACCCTCCTCGACTGCTTCTACTACACGGTGGTCACCCTCTCGACCACCGGCTACGGCGACGTCACCCCGGTCAGCCAGACGGCCCGGCTGGTCAACGTCGTCTACATCACGCCGGCCCGGGTGATCTTCCTGATCATCCTGGTCGGCACCACCCTGGAAGTGCTGACCGAGCAGTACCGCACCGGGCGCCGCCTGTCGCGGTGGAGGAGAGCCGTGAAGGACCACGTCATCATCTGCGGCTACGGCACGAAGGGCCGCAGCGCGGTCTCCGCCCTGCTGGAGAACGGGCTGGACAAGTCCCGGATCGTGGTGGTGGAACGCAGCGGCCCGGCCCTGCGGCAGGCCACCTCGGCCGGCCTGGTGGCGATCGAGGGATCGGCGACCCGCTCGTCGGTGCTGAACGAGGCGCACGTCCGCACCGCCAAGGCGGTGATCATCGCGACCGACAGCGACGACGCATCGGTCCTGGTGGCGCTGACCGTACGGCAGCTCACCGCCGGCCAGGTGCGGATCATCGCCGCCGCCCGTGAGGCGGAGAACGCCCCGCTGCTCAAGCAGAGCGGCGCGCACCACGTGATCGTCTCCTCGGCCACCGCCGGCCGGCTGCTGGGCCTGTCCACCTCGGCCCCGCCGCTGATCGACGTGGTGGAGGACCTGCTCACTCCCGGCCAGGGCATGGCGCTGGCGATGCGCTCCGCCGAGCGGGCCGAGGTGGGCCGCTCCCCCCGGGAGCTGGACTCGCTGGTCATCGCCCTGGTCCGGCGCGGCAAGGTGGTGACGCTGGCCGACAAGGCCGGCGCGGTCATCGAGACCGGTGACATGCTCGTCCACGTCCGCGACGACCGCCCTCAGGCGACCACCGCGCCCTGACCGGCCCCGCGCGGGCCGACGCCGGAGCGGCTGACTGTGCCGGCATGGCCGGCGGTCATCGCTGGACGGCCGCCCCGGTCCGGCCCTTTGGGCTGACCAAGAATCGTCTTCGCGGATCTTTTTCCGCGCTGGCTTGTTTGCTACCGTTTGGCGGCTTGGAATTGCCGGGGAGCGTTATCGACCGCAGTCGACGCGCCGTCAATGGCACAGGCACGACGGGGGCTTCATCTTTCGCACGTGGGCTGACGCCCGCGCGTCGATCGTCGTCTTCCCGTCCGGTCGGGCGCATCTTCGCCGAGCCGTTCCGAGCACCTCGTTAATCGAACGACGGGAAATCAATCAGTGGCTGAAGTGGCAACATCCGCAGGAGCCAGGCGGCGTTGGTCGGCCGGCGTCGTCGGCCTCGCCCTCGCCGGTGCGGCGTTCGTCGCACCCGCTACCGTCGCTCAGGCCGCCCCCGCCGGGGACGGCGTGTACGACGCGGCCAGCGAGTCCGGGACCAGGAACCTGGACAGGCTGCCGAACCTGCACAAGGGCAAGCTGGAGCTGCCCTCGCCGGGCGCCAAGGGACCTCGGTTCCAGACCGGCACGGGTCCGTCGCCGCGCATCGTGAAGGGGGAGTTCGCCAGCGCGTCGGAGTTCCCCTACATCGTCGGCGTCGTGACCAGCTTCAAGTACGCCGGAGATTTCTACTGGTACTGGTGCACCGGCACGATCATCGCCCCCAACAAGGTGCTGACGGCCGCGCACTGCACCGCCGACGGCCCGGGCACCACCCGTGTCATCGCCGGTAACGACCAGCTGGTAGACAGCAACGGCAACATCCTCGACGGCAGCGGGTTCGTCGCCGAGGTCGGTTCCACCTGGACCCACCAGAGCTGGAACATCAGCGCGGTCTACAACGACCCGACGATCCCGATCAAGCACGACGTCTCGGTGCTGACGCTCAAGCAGAACCTGCCCGCCGAGTACACGCCGGTGACGCTGAGCACGCAGGGCGACTCGACGCCGTACCAGGAGGGCACGAGCGCGGTCATCGCCGGCTACGGCGTGACCGACTCGGACGAGACGAACCCGGACAGCCGGCTGCGCAAGGGGACCGTTCCCATGCGGTCCGACTCGGTCTGCAGCACCTACGGGTACGACCCGAACGCGATGACCTGCGCCGGGGCGGGCACGCCCAGCGTGCCGAGCACCGACACGTGCGGCGGCGACTCCGGTGGTCCGCTGATGGTCGGCGGCAAGCAGGTCGGCATCACGAGCTGGGGCTTCGAGCCGTGCGGCGAGAGCCCGGGCTACTACGTCCGGCTGAACAACTACGTGAACACGGTCAAGGAGGACCTGACCCGTCCGCCGCTGATCAACGCCGACTGGGCCGGTGACGGTCACACCGACCTCATCGCCCGGGACACCGCCGGCAACCTGAAGCTCTTCGAGGGCGCCGGGTTCGCCAACAACGGGTACGGCGGCTTCTACTACGCGCCGAAGCAGCTCAACTCGGGCTGGGGCAGCTTCAAGCGGGTCTTCCGCGTCTACAACTGGAACGGCGACAAGCGGCCGTCCATCATGGCGATGAAGACCACCGGTGAGCTGTACATCTACAACACCGACGGGGGCGGCAACCTCGTCGGTGGCGGCAAGCTGATCGGCACCGGCTGGGCGAACTTCACCGCGCTCATGGTGACGAACAACTGGATGGGCAACAACCGCCCGAGCCTGCTGGTCCGCAAGTCCAACGGTGACCTCATCCGCTACACCAGCAACGGTGCGGGCGGCTGGGAGAACCCGTCGGGCACCCGGATCGGCACCGGCTGGAACGGGTTCAACCTGTTCCTCACGCCGGGCGCCTGGAAGGGCGACGGGCTTGAGGTGATCATCGGTCGCACCTCGACCGGTTACCTCAAGATGTACCAGTCCGACGGCAAGGGCGGCTGGACCAACCCGGCCGGCACCCAGATCGGCAGCGGCTGGGGTGGCTTCAAGAGCATCATGACGCTGGGCGACTGGAACGGCGACAACATGATGGACATGCTGGGCGTCAACAGCAGCAACCAGATGCGGCTCTACACGACCAACGGCAAGGGCCAGTGGATCGACGCGAGCGGCAAGGTGATCTCCAGCGGCTGGGGCAGCTACAACCTGATCTTCTGATCAGGGAAGCCACTCCCGCGCAGTAACGAAGGGGCCCGCAACCGACCGGTTGCGGGCCCCTTTTCGTCCTGGTGTTGCGGCGGCCGGTCGCTCCCCCTCGCGGGGCGGCGACCGGCCGCGCCGGTCAGAGGATGGTCCAGGTGTCCCCGCTGGCGAGGAGACCGGCGAGCTGCTGCTCCGGGGTCTCGGTCACCGTCGCCCTCGCCGCGGAAAGCTGCCCCTGCACCACGCTGTCGTAGGACGGGCGGTCGACCGAGCGGAACACCCCGATCGGGGTGTTGCGCAGATCGAGGCCGGGCAGCCGGGACAGCGCGAAGGCGTACGCCGGGTCGGTGACCGTCGCATCGTGCACGACGATCTCCCCGGGGCTGACCGAGGCGGTCTCCCGGACCTCCAGGCCGAACCCGCCAGGCGGGTGCACGACGCAGAACTGCCCGTCCTTGCCGAACGTGATGGGCTGCCCGTGCTCCAGCCGGATCAGGTAGTCGTCCCGGGTGGCCGGCTCCTTGAGCTGGTCGAACGCCCCGTCGTTGAAGATGTTGCAGTTCTGGTAGATCTCCACGAACGCCGAGCCCTGGTGCTCCGCCGCGGCCCGCAGCACGGACTGGAGGTGCTTGCGGTCGGAGTCGATGGTGCGGCCCACGAAGGTGGCCTCGGCACCGAGGGCGAGCGAGAGCGGGTTGAACGGGGCGTCGGCGGAGCCGGCCGGCGTCGACTTCGTGACCTTGCCGACCTCGGAGGTCGGCGAGTACTGCCCCTTGGTCAGGCCGTAGATCCGGTTGTTGAACAGCAGGATCTTCAGGTTGACGTTGCGGCGCAGCGCGTGGATCAGGTGGTTGCCGCCGATGGAGAGGGCGTCACCGTCGCCGGTGACCACCCAGACCGACAGGTCGGGGCGGCTGGCCGACAGGCCGGTGGCGATCGCCGGGGCGCGGCCGTGGATCGAGTGCATCCCGTAGGTGTTCATGTAGTACGGGAAGCGGGACGAGCAGCCGATGCCGGAGACGAAGACGATCCGCTCGCGCGGGATGTTCAGCTCCGGCATGAACTGCTGGATGGCGGCGAGGATCGCGTAGTCGCCGCAGCCGGGGCACCAGCGCACCTCCTGGTCGGACTTGAAGTCCTTGGCGGTGAGCTTGAGGGCGACGGGCTCAGACATTCTTCAGGACCTCTTCCAGCATCGTCTCCAGCTCGTTGGCCGTGAACGGCAGGCCGCGGACCTGGTTGTAGCCGATCGCGTCGACCAGGTACTTGGCCCGGATCACGTGGGCGAGCTGGCCGAGGTTCATCTCGGGGACGACCACGCGGTCGTAGGAGCTCAGCACCGTGCCGAGGTTGGCCGGCATCGGGGCGAGGTGCCGCAGGTGCGCCTGGGCGATGGAGTGGCCGCGCTGGCGCAGGCCCCGGCACGCCGCGCCGATCGGCCCGTACGTCGAGCCCCAGCCGAGCACCAGCACCCGGGCGTCGCCGTTCGGGTCCTCGACCTCGACGTCGGGCACCGGGATCGTCTCGATCCGGGCCGCCCGGGTGCGCACCATGAAGTCGTGGTTCGCCGGGTCGTACGAGATGTCGCCGGTCTTGTCGGCCTTCTCCAGGCCGCCGATGCGGTGCTCCAGCCCGGGGGTGCCCGGGACGGCCCACGGCCGGGCCAGGGTCTCCGGGTCGCGCAGGTACGGCAGGAAGGTGGTGCCGTCCTCGCCGTTGGGCTTCGTGGCGAACTCGACCCGCAGGTCGGGCAGCGACTCGACGTCGGGCAGCAGCCACGGCTCGGAGCCGTTGGCGACGTAGTTGTCGGACAGCAGGATGACCGGGGTGCGGTAGGTCAGCGCGATCCGGGCCGCCTCGATGGCCGCGTGGAAGCAGTCCGCCGGCGACCGCGGCGCGATGACCGCCACCGGGGCCTCGCCGTGGCGGCCGTAGAGCGCCATGTTGAGGTCGGCCTGCTCGGTCTTCGTGGGCATGCCCGTGGAGGGGCCGGCCCGCTGCACGTCGACGATGACCAGCGGCAGCTCCAGCGCCACGGCGAGGGAGATCGTCTCGCTCTTGAGCGCCACGCCCGGGCCGCTGGTCGTGGTGACGCCGAGCGAGCCGCCGTAGGACGCGCCCAGCGCCGCGCCGACCGCCGCGATCTCGTCCTCGGCCTGCATGGTGAGCACGCCGAAACGCTTGTGCTTGCTCAGCTCGTGCAGGATGTCCGAGGCCGGGGTGATCGGGTAGGCGCCCAGGAAGACCGGCAGCCCGGAGCGCACGCCGGCGGCCACCAGGCCGAGTGACAGGGCCGCGTTGCCGGTGATGTTGCGGTAGGTGCCCGGTTGCATCTTCGCCGGCTTGACCTCGTAGCGGACCGCGAAGTCCTCGGTCGTCTCGCCGAAGTTCCAGCCGGCGCGGAACGCCGCGACGTTCGCCGCGACCAGCTCGGGGCGGGCGGCGAACTTGCGCTCCAGGAAGCGCAGCGTCGACTCGTAGGGCCGGTTGTACATCCAGGAGAGCAGGCCGAGGGCGAACATGTTCTTCGCCCGCTCGGCGTCCTTCTTGGACACGTCGTGCTCGGCGAGCGCGCCGACCGTCATCGACGTCAGCGCCACCGGGTGCACCACGTAGCCGGCGAGCGTGTCGTCCTCGAGCGGGTTCGCCTGGTAGCCGACCTTGGCCAGGTTGCGCTTGGTGAACTCGTCGGTGTTGACGATGATGTCCGCCCCGCGCGGCAGGTCGACGAGGTTGGCCTTGAGCGCCGCCGGGTTCATCGCCACCAGCACGTTCGGCGCGTCGCCGGGGGTCAGGATGTCGTAGTCGGCGAAGTGCACCTGGAAGCTCGACACGCCCGGCAGGGTGCCGGCGGGGGCCCGGATCTCCGCCGGGAAGTTCGGCAACGTGGAGATGTCGTTGCCCAGCTGCGCGGTCTCCGAGGTGAACCGGTCGCCGGTGAGCTGCATGCCGTCGCCGGAGTCGCCGGCGAACCGGATCACCACCCGGTCCAGTTGACGGATCTGCTTGGTCACGCCTGCACCTCGCTTCGCTGTGCGCGGTCGCGCGGGCGGCTGAACATGATGGTGACCTCGCCTAGCCCGGCCACGTGACCTCCTTGACGCACCGCTGCACCGGACCCGCGTGGGGCAGGCCCGGTCCGCCGTAGTTCCTCACCTGAGAGCCTACGTCGGATCGCCCTCCCAACTTTCTCGTAGGCCGCCCTCTGGGATGCGATCGGGCGGGGTTCCACACCGGTTTGCGGTGTTTCCGCCCGCCCGCCGTAATCCAGATCACCGGGGCACCCGTCGATCCGGGCCGGGCGGCCGGCTTCCCCGGGTCAGTCCGTCGGCGCGGGCGCCGTCGTCGGCTCCGGCACCGGGGCGTCCAGCCGCCGCCGCAGGGAGGTGGTGGCCAGCGTGAGGGCCAGCACCACCAGCAGCGTGGAGACGGCGATCAGGATGATCGCGGTCTGCCGCACCGAGCCGCCCCCGCCGGCGCGCAGGGCGGGGGAATCGGCGGCCAGCACGCCCTGCGACCCGGTCGGGGCGGGCGGCGAGGCCACCGGGGTGGCCAGGGCGGCGGCAGCGGTGATCCGGAAGCTCATCTGCACCTGCCGGGCCCGGCCGCTGCGCGGGTCGAGCTTGCCGCGCACCGCGCCGGCCAGCGGGGCCGTCCGCTGGGCCTCGGGCGTCGCGGACACCGGCAGCCGCAGGTGGGCGGCGCGGCCGGCGGGGACGGTGCCCAGGTCGCAGCGGGTCCGCGTCGGGCCGGCGGCGGTGCAGCCCGCCGGGGGCGCCGGCACGGTCACCCCGGCCGGCAGGACCACCTCGACCCGGCCGTCGGCGTCCACCCGGCCGGTGTTGCCCAGGCGTACGTCGAGCCTGCTCGCCCCGCCGCTGATGTCGAAGGCGACCTCGCCGGCCTCCAGCCTGATCCCGGGCACCGGCGGGCCGGGCGGGAAGAGCACGGCGAAGCCTTCGTCGTCGCGCGCCGGCTCCGCGCCGGGGGCGGTCGCGGTGACCTGGACGGAGCCGCTGAGGGGCATCTGCCGCCAGGCGTCGCCGGCCACGCGCACGCGGAGCAGGGTGCTGAACCGGGCACCCGGCGCGCTCGTCCACTCGCCGCAGCGGTGTGCCCCGTCGCCGACGTGGGCGCAGCCCCGGGTGCCGGCGTCGGTCAGCCCGGCCGGGAGCGTGTAGGCGAGCCGGATCCGGGCGGGCGCCGCCCCGGTGTTGGTGACGGTCACCCGCAGCGTGGTCACGGTGCTCGGCGCGTTCCAGTAGGCGGCGGTCAGGGTGATGTCGCCGGTGGTGACGCGGACCGCGGCCGGGGGAGCCGCCGGGCTGCCCGGGCCGGGCGCGCTCGGGCGCACCGGCGGCACCGGCGGCGCCGTCGGCGGCGCGCTGAGGGTCGGTGCGGCGGTGGTCGGCGCCGGTCCCTCCGGGGCCGTGGTCGTCGGGGTCGGCTCGCTCGTCCCGGCCGGCGGCGTGGACGCCGGCGGCGGAGAGGTGGTCGGCGGCGCCTCGCTGGGCACCGGTCCGGTCTCCGTCGGGTCCGCCGTCGACGGCTCCGCGCCGGGCTCGCCGACCGGGTCCGTGGCGGCGGTGGCGACCCGGGCGGCGGTGGGGGCCGCAGCCGCCCAGCCCGGCACCGCGGCGACCGTGAGCCCGACCGCGAGGGAGATCGCCAGCAGGGGAACGGTACGCCGGTCACCCGCCCGTCGGCCGGGCCGTACGTCCACGCGGGCCATCTGTCCTCCGTGACGATGAGTGAGGGTTCCAATGTTCGGCAACTGTTGTCCACTGGCACTAGTCCCGCCCGGAAACAAGTCCGTAACGCTCGGCCGGCCGCGCGGGGCGGTAGGCTGATCGACCGTGACCGGTTACCTGGGCTCGTACGCGACGCTCGGGCTCCTGCTGCTCGCCAGCGTCCTCTTCTTCGTTACGGCGTTCTCGGCCAATCGGGTGTTACGTCCTGCCCGTCCAGCCGATCCCTACGGCAAGCGGGCCAGCTACGAGTGCGGCCTCGACCCGGTCGGTGCCGACTGGGCGCAGATGCAGATCCGTTACTACGTGTACGCGTATCTCTACGTGTTGTTCGCCGTGGAGTCCGTGTTCCTCTTCCCCTGGGCGGTGGTCTTCGACCGGCCGGGGTTCGGGATGGTGACGGTCGTGGAGATGGCGGTCTTCGTCGCGGTGCTGGCGCTGGGCATCCTCTACGCCTGGCGGAAGAACATCCTGCGCTGGACCTGACCCGACCCCCCCGGGCGCCGGCGATCGTCCGGCTCCCACCGCCCGCGCCGGCCGCCGTGGTCGGGTCGGGCCGCGCGAGGTCGTCGTGGTCAGGCCAGGCCGCGCCGGGTCGCCGCGGGCGGGCGGTCACCGCGGATCGACGCGACCATGTCGAGCACCCGGCGGGTGGGGCGGACCTGGTGCGCCCGGAACACCCGGGCGCCCAGCCAGGCGGAGACGGCGGTGGCCGCCAGCGTCCCCTCCAGCCGCTCGGCCACCGGGAGGTCCAGCGTCTCGCCGACGAAGTCCTTGTTCGACAGGGCGACCAGCAGCGGCCAGCCGGTGTCGGTGAGCTCGTCGAGCCGGCGGGTGATCTCCAGCGAGTGACGGGTGTTCTTGCCGAAGTCGTGCGCCGGGTCGATCAGGATCCCGTCGGCCCGTACGCCCAGCCCGACCGCGCGCTCGGCGAGCCCGGTCACCGTCGCGACCACGTCGGCGACCACGTCGGGGAAGGCCGCCCGGTGCGGCCGGGTCCGGGGCGCCAGACCACCGGCGTGCGAGCAGACCAGCCCGGCGCCGGTCTCCGCCGCCACCCGGGCCAGGACCGGGTCGGCGCCGGACCAGGTGTCGTTGAGCAGGTCGGCGCCCGCGGCCACCGCCTCCGCCGCGACCTCGGCCCGCCAGGTGTCGATCGAGATCACCACGTCGGGGAAGGCGGCCCGGACGGCGGCTATGGTCGCCACCGTGCGCCGGATCTCCTCGGCGACGTCGACCTCGGCGCCCGGGCCGGCCTTGACCCCGCCGATGTCGATGATCTCGGCGCCCTCCTCGACCGCCCGCTCCACGGCGCGCAGCGCGCTGTCCTGGGCGAAGGTCGCGCCCCGGTCGAAGAACGAGTCCGGCGTCCGGTTGACGATCGCCATCACCACCAGCTCGCCCGGGCCGAACGTCCGCCCACCGAGCCGAAGCGCCCCGGCCATACCGCCTCCTGAAAGGTCCGCGCCGTCGTCCCGTCCCCGTCGCCGGCCGATCACGACGCTATCCGGTCCGCCGCCGCCGGGCCCGGTCGGTCGTCGCCGTGTCGTCGCGCTCGCTCCGCCCGTCGCCGCCGCCCGCCGGGCCGGCGCCCCGGTTCCGGTGCGCCGGTGGGGTGGTGGGGTCGCTCCGGCCCCTTCGACATGCCACGATCTGTGCATGGATCAGGTTCTGCTCCTGCTTGTCGTCGCGCTGACCGTCGCGGCCGTGGTGTTCGGTGTGACCGTGCTGGTCACCGGCCGGGATCCCGGCCTGACGCCGGCCGAGCCGGACGGGCGCGCCGTGCCGCTGCCGGCCACCCGCCCGCTCCGCGAGGCCGACGTGGGTGAGGTCCGGTTCGACACGGCGCTGCGCGGCTACCGGATGGACCAGGTCGACCAGGCGATGCGCCGGGCGGCCTACGACATCGGCTACAAGTCCGAGCTCGTCGGCGTGCTGGAGGCGGAGGTCGCCGCGCTGCGCGAGGGGCGGACCGCGGACGCCGACGCCCTGCGCCGCGCCCGGGAGCAGGCGGCCGGGACGACCGCCGCCGAGGCGTCGCCGCAGGCACGGGGGGCGGTGCCGGTCGGGGCCGACCGGCCGGACGCCGCCGGGAACCGGGACCTGGTCGTCGAGCCGATCCCCGCGTTCGTAGACCCGGGCACCGCCCCGGCGACGGGTGACGCGCCGCCGGCCGGGTCGACCGGGTGGGCGGCGTCGGCTCCGGGCGCCGACTCCACCGGGCGCCCCGACGACGCACCCGCCGCCCCGGCGGGCGGCGACGGCACCGGGGACCGGACCGGCCGCGTCGCCGCCGGGGAAGAACCACGTGAGTCCCGGCGCGAGGACCTGACCGGCGGCGACGACCGGGCGATGTCACCGTCGGGCGACGACCGGGTGACGGCACCTTCGGGCGACGACGAGTCGACGGCGCCGGCAGGCGACGCCGGGCGGCAGGGGCCGGTGGTCCGGTCGGAGTCGGCGTGACCGGGCCCGTGGGCGGCGACAACCTGCGCGAGGCGGCACAGCCCGGCGCGGGCGAGGTCACCGCCACGGTGATCGTCGACGCGCCGGCGGAGCGGGTCTTCGCGGCGCTGACGGCCTGGGAGCGGCAATCGGACTGGATCCCGTTCACCACCGTCCGCGTGGTCGAGGGGGACGGCGGCGAGGGCAGCCTCGTCGAGGCGGTCACCGCGCTCGGCCCGGCCGTGCTGCGCGACGAGATGCGGGTGGTCCAGGTGGACGCGCCCTACGAGGTCCGCGTGGTGCACTGCGGAAAGCTGCTGCGCGGCCCCGGCGTGCTGCGCTGCACACCGCTGGCGCGGGACCGCACCCAGGTGGTCTGGCACGAGTGGTTCCACCTGCCCGGCGGCCCGGCCGGCCGGGTGACCTGGCCGGTGCTGTGGCCCGGCTCGAAGTTCGGCCTGACCCAGGCGCTGAAGAAGTTCGGCCGGCTGGTCGAGCAGGGCCGGCTGCCCTGACCGTCGGCGTTTGCGTGATCGACTCGACATCCCTGACAGTCGGGGCGTCGACCTGGCCGGGACGCCCCGATCTCATTGACCTCGGCCTGACCGAGCCGTCCCCGCGGTGCGCGACGGACGCCGGAAGGGGGCCGCAGGCGACGGGGCCGTCGGGCCCGTGCCCTAGCGTGGACGCGTGACTGACCTGGTGATCGGCGCCGACGGGCTGCCGCGCTGCGGCTGGGGGACCAGCACCCCGGACTACGCCGCCTACCACGACACAGAGTGGGGCCGTCCCCTGCACGGCGACGACGAGCTCTACGAACGGATCACGCTGGAGGCGTTCCAGTCGGGGCTGTCCTGGCTGACCATCCTCCGCAAGCGCCCGGCGTTCCGGCTGGCCTTCGACGAGTTCCGGATCGAGACGGTGGCCGGCTACGGCGAGGCCGACGTGGCCCGGCTGCTCGCCGACGCCGGCATCGTCCGCAACCGGGCCAAGATCGAGGCGGCGATCGCCAACGCCCGGGCGGCGCTGGAGTTGCCCGAGGGGCTCTCCGCGCTGCTCTGGTCCTTCGCCCCACCGCCCCGACCGGCCCGGCCCACGTCCTTCGCGCAGGTGCCCGCGCTGACCACCGAGTCCACCGCGATGGCCAAGGCGCTCAAAAAGCGCGGCTTCCGGTTCGTCGGCCCCACCACGGCCTACGCGCTGATGCAGGCCACCGGGATGGTCGACGACCACCTTGCGGGCTGCCACGTCGTGGCGGCGCGGGCGGCGTGATGGGATGGAGGCCATGACGACCGACACCGCGCACCGGGTGGACGGGGCGGCCCACGCCGACGGCACGGGAGCCTGGGCCGTGCTGCTGCCCGGCGGGCGCTACGAGGCCGAGCGGCTCGTCCACCACGACACGCTCGAACTGACCGGCCTGGCCGACGCCGACCGGCCCCGCCCCGGCGACCGGGTGGCGGTGCTGGCCGACGAGCCGCCCCGGCTGGTGGCGCTGGGTCGGGTCGCCGCGGCCAGCGGCCAGGAGCGGGAGGACCCGGAGGATCCGCTCTCCGACCGGGGCGAGGCGCCGCTGGTGGTGGCGTACACCCGGCGGGCCTTCGACGAGCCGGTGCCGGCCGAGGCGGTGGCGCTCGACGGGCCCCTGACCGCGCTCGACCCGACGGTGTTCCGGGAGTTGGCCGACAAGCTCGGCCCGCCGCCGCAGCGGCGTTCCTGGCTGGTCAGCCTCGACCTGCCGATCGAGGCCGCCTCGCCCGCCGAGGCGGTCCGGCTGTTCTGGGCGTACGTGCAGGAGCTGGGGCCGCGTGAGCTGCCCGCCTTCGTCTCTCCCTCCGGCGACGAGCTGGCCATGCAGGCGTTCGTGCTCGGCGCGGAGGCCAACCAGGATCCGGAGGAGGACGACTGACCTGACCGGGCGACGTCACCGCGACGGCGCCGGGCCGGGGCGGTTGCGCCGATGCCGGGCCACCCGGGCGGTCGCGACGCGACGCCCGGGCGGAGCCGGAGGCGTCAGCGGCCCTCGAAGACCGGCTTCTGCTTGTTGACGAAGGCGACGGTGGCGGCCTGGTGGTCGACGGTGCCCCCGCAGATCGCCTGCGCCTGCGCCTCGGCGGCGAGGGCGTCGGCGAGGGTGCCCGCGTCGGCGATGGAGAGCTGCCGCTTGATCGCCCCGTACGCGACGGTCGGGCCGGCGGCCAGCCGGGCGGCCAGCTCCTGTGCGGTCGGCAGCACCTGCTCGTCGTCCACCACCAGGCGGTTGAGCAGCCCGAGCTGACAGGCCTCCGCCGCGTGCACCGGCTCGGCCAGCATCAGCAGCTCGACCGCCTTGGCGTGGCCGACCAGCCTGGGCAGCGTCCAGGAGGCGCCGGTGTCGGCGGCGAGTCCGACCCTGGCGAAGGCCATCAGGAAGCTGGTCGACGGCCCGCCGATGCGGATGTCGGCCAGGAAGGCGAGCGAGGCGCCCGCCCCGGCGGCCATCCCCCGCACCGCCGCGACCACCGGCTTCGGCAGGTTGGCCAGCCGGGCGGCGATCGGGTTGTAGTGCGCCCGGACGGTGTGCAGCGGGTCGCCGTCGTTGGACTCCAGCGTCTGCACGTGCTCGCGCAGGTCCTGGCCGGCGCTGAACGACTGGCCCGCACCGGCGAGCACCACGGCCCGGCAGGAGCGGTCGGTCTCCAGCTCCGCCAGGGTGTCCCGCAGCGCTTCCTTGAGCGCCACGTCGAGCGCGTTCATCGCCGTCGGGCGGTTCAGCGTCAGGGTGACGACGGCGTCGGTGCGGTCGACGAGCAGGGGCTCGGTCACGTCTCACGACCCTTCTGTCGGGCGAGGCGGTTGCCGGCGTCGAGGCACTGCTCGACGTACCGGTCGGCGGCCGGCCGCAGCCGGGCCGCGTGCCGGTCGAAGAAACTGGCCGCGGCGGTGCCGGGCCAGCGTTCGGGCAGCAGCGCCGGCGGCAGCTGCGGGTCCCGGAAGAGGAAGGTACGCCACGCGTGCACGAGCCGGAACCGGGCGGCGTACGCCTCCTCGTCCTGGCTGCGTACGGTGACGCCGGCCAACAGCGGCCGCTGCTCGGCGACGAACTGCTCGTACGCCTGGCCGATCTCGGTCAGGTTCCAGGCGCGGCGCACGACGCCCATCGCGCCGGGGGTGCCGGAGGTGTGCGCGGCGGTGAACCGTTCGTAGCGCACGCCCGCCTCGTCGAGCAGCACGTCCACGTCCTCGCCGGGGCGGGTGGCCACCCAGGTGCAGTCGTCCAGGGCCCCGTAGCCGAGGAAGGTCAGGTTGGCGGCGAGGCGTTGGCGTTCCCGCCGCGCGGCGGGTGCCTCCAGCACCAGCAGGTCGAACCGGCCGTCCCAGGTGATCCGGCCGGTCCGGTAGATCCGGGCGGCTGCCTCGTCCAGTCGGCGGGCGGCTTTCGGTGTGATCGAATATCCCGGGCCGGAGGTGAGCCGGCACGGGTCCAGCCACCCCTGGCGGACCATCCGGGAGACCGCCGTACGCACGGCGGGCGGGGCGATCCCGAGCGGCGCCAGCAGCTTGACCAGGGCGGCGACGGGTGCCCGGCCGCCCCTCGCCCGGAGGTGGTCGCCGTACAGGTCGAAGAGTGCCGACCGTGCCTGCATGACCGCACATTGTGACAGGCCTTCTCAGGATAAGCTAGATGCTGTTACATCAATGCTGCTTCGGTTTGGGTCCGGCGGTGTTCATCAGGGAAAATCGTTGGTCGACACCCCCGCGTACGTTGCGGGTGGTCAAGACGAAGTGGCTGTGGGGCAACCCACCGACCCTGGTGTAGGTCTGAGGGGAGACAACATGGCGGCGATGAAGCCGCGGACGGGCGACGGTCCGCTGGAAGTCACCAAGGAGGGCCGGGGCATCGTCATGCGGGTCCCGCTGGAGGGCGGTGGCCGGCTCGTCGTCGAGATGACTCCCGACGAGGCCAACGCGCTCGGTGACGCGCTCAAGGCGGCTGCCGGCTGACCGAGGAGCGGTCCGCGCGCCCGCGCGGGCGTTTCGTCAACCCCTGAGCCACCGGCCCTGCCGGTGGCTCAGGGTCTTCATTCCCCGCGGAGCCCGGCTCCGCGAGCTTTCCTGGAGGTACGGCTCCGCGTGCTCGCCATTCGTCTGCTCGTCGAGCCGCAACGGCCCGACGTCCTCGTGCTGCCCGTGCGGCCCGCCGCGGCCGACGACGCCCCGGCCCGGCCGGTCCCGACCGACGTGGCGCTGCCCGACGGCGTGGCCGAGGAGACCGCCGCCCTGGTCCCGGCCGCGCGCGCGACCGGGCGGCCCGGCGAGGTCCAGGCGCACCTCCGGCCCGGGCGCGACCCCGGCCGCCTGCTGCTGCTCGGGATCGGCGAGGGCGACGAGGCGGAATGGCGGACGGCCGGCGCGGCGCTCGCCCGGGCCGCCAGGGATGAGACGCGCGTCACTCTGGTCATGCCGGCCGGGGCCACCCCGGCGGCCGTACGCGGGCTCGTCGAGGGGCTGCTGCTGGCGTCGTACCGGTTCCGGCTGACCGAGGCGGGCGCCGCCGCGGCGCTGGCCGGGGTCGACGTCGTGGTGGCCGACCCGGACGCGCACGCGCGGGCCGTGGCGGCTGCCGGCACGACCGCCCGGATGACCAGGTTCGCCCGCGACCTCACCAACACCCCGTCGTCGGTCAAGAACCCGGAGTGGTTCGCCGGCCAGGTCGCGCTCGCCGCGGCCGAGGTCGACGTGCCGGACCTGCACCTGCGGGTACGCGGCCCGGAGGAGCTGTCGGCGGAGGGCTTCGGCGGGATCCTCGCGGTCGGCGGCGGCTCGGCCAGCGCCCCGCGCCTGGTCGAGCTGGACTGGCGACCGGCCGGCGCGCGTACGCACGTGGTGCTGGTGGGCAAGGGGATCACCTTCGACACCGGCGGCATCTCGATCAAGCCGGTGCCGGCGATGAAGCTGATGCGCAAGGACATGGCCGGTGCGGCGGCGGTGGTCGCGGCCACCCTCGGCGCGGCGGCGTTGCGCCTGCCCGTCCGGGTCACCACGCTCGCGCCGCTGGCGGAGAACATGCTCAGCGGCTCGGCGTTCCGCCCCGGCGACATCGTCCGCCACTACGGCGGCACGACCAGCGAGACCACCAACTCCGACGCCGAGGGGCGGCTGGTCCTCGCCGACGCGCTCGCCTACGCCGTCGCCGAGCTCAAGCCCGACCTGCTGGTGGACCTCGCCACGCTGACCGGGGCGAACGCGGTCGCGCTGGGCAAGCGGATGGGCGCGCTCTACAGCGAGAACGACGGGCTCGCCGCCGACGTGCTGGCCGCGATCGGGGCCGCCGGCGAGGCGGCCTGGCGGATGCCGCTGCCCGCCGACTACACCGAGCACCTCGGCAGCGATCTGGCCGACCTGCACAGTTCGCCGGACCGGGGCGCGGGCTCGGTGATGGCCGCCCTCTACCTGCGGGAGTTCACCGGCGAGCTGCGCGACCGGTGGCTGCACGTGGACATGTCCGCGCCGTCGTGGGCCGAGGGCGACGACGCCGAGCTGACCAAGGGCGCGACCGGCTGGGGCGTACGCTCGCTGCTGCGCTGGCTGGGGACGCTGGGCTGACCGCCGGGCGGCGCCGGCCCCGGCGGGCCGGCGCCGGCGTCAGCACTTGACGGCGGCGAGCAGCCCGTGGCCGACCGGCAGCAGCGCCGGGGTCCAGTGTTCCGACTCCCGGACCGCCTTGATCGTCTCGCGGATGGTGACCGTCTCGACGTCCCGGGCGGCGGGGTCGGCGATCCGGCCGTCGGCCAGCATGCCGTTGAGCGCCAGCACGCCGCCGGGCCGCAGCAGCCGCAGCGCCGCGTCCACGCAGGCGGCGAACCCGGTCGACTCGGCGTCCACGAAGACCAGGTCGTACGCGCCGTCGGCGAGGCGGGGGAGCACGTCCAGCGCCCGGCCGGTGATGATCCTGGTCCGGCCGGCGGCGAAGCCCGCCTCGGCGAAGATCCGGCGGGCGATGCGCTGGTGCTCCACCTCCACGTCGATGGTGGTGAGTACGCCGTCGGCGCGCATGCCGCGCAGCAGCCAGACCCCGCTGACCCCGGTGCCGGTGCCGATCTCCACCACGGCGCGGGCGCTGCCGGCGGCGGCGAGCAGCCGCAGCGCCGCGCCGGCGCCGGGGGTGACCGCGTCGAGGCCGACCTCCCGGGCCAGGCTGCGGGCGGTGCGCAGTACGAGGTCCTCGGTCACGTAGGACTCGGCGAACTGCAGGGCCTGGGTCGTCGAACTGCCGGAACCGGCGACCGTGGCGATGGGACACCTCCGGGCGGCGCGAGTGGTGCGGGGCGGGTGGGCACTGTGAGCCTAGAGGCGACGTCGAACGGACGCAGCCGCGCGTCCGCCACCCGACGATCACGGCCGGCAACCGGTGACTGAGTCCGTGGCATCCGTGTAATCCTGGAAGCGGTATTCCGTCGATCGCGACCGGGCGGCCCCCTCGCCGGTTCCGTGGCGCGCGGGATCCGGGGAAGGACTGGGAGGCACCGACGTGACCGACGGCTGGGACTGGCGCCAGCCCGGGGGGACTCCGGCACCGGCGCGACCGCCGGGGCCCGGGTACCCGCCGGCGGGGCCGCCACCGGCGCTCCAGGGCGCCGCGGGCGGCACGACATCGCCGTGGTGGTCCGACGCGCTCGCCGACCCGTGGCGCGACCCGGCCGCGCCGGCCGCCGTGGTGCTGCCGGCCGCCCCGAGCCCCGGCACCGAGCCCGAGCCGGTCAGCGACCCGGACGCACCGGGCCGGCCGACGCTGCGCCAGCTCCTGCTCATCCCGCTGATCACCGCGCTGCTCGCGGGCAGCCTCGGCGGCGCCCTCGGGTACGCCTTCGCGGTGCGCGGCGGCGCCGGGGGCGGGCCGGTGCTCGGCGCCGACCCCCAGGCCCCCGGCCTGGCCCAGCGCCGGCCCGAGTCGCTCGCCGGGGTCGCCGAGCGGGTGCTGCCCAGCGTGGTGACCGTCCGGGTGGCCAGCCTCGGCGGCACCAGCGAGGGCTCCGGCTTCGTCGCCAGCGCCGACGGGCACGTGATCACCAACGATCACGTGGTGGCGGGAGCGACCGGCGGCAAGGCGTCGGTGATCTTCAACGACGGCAGCTCGGCCCCGGCCACCGTGGTCGGGCAGGACCCGGAGTCCGACATCGCGGTGATCAAGGTCTCCCGGGCGGGCCTGCGCCCGGTCGAGTTCGGCGACTCGGACGCGCTGGCCGTGGGCGACCCGGTGCTGGCCATCGGGTCGCCGCTCTCGCTGGCCAACACGGTCACCGCCGGCATCGTCAGCGCGCTGGACCGGACGATGCAGGCCGGCGAGCCGGGCGGCCCCACGCGTTACTACGCGGCGATCCAGACCGACGCGGCGGTCAACCACGGCAACTCCGGCGGCCCGTTGGTCGACGGGGCCGGCCGGGTGATCGGCGTCAACTCGACGATCAAGTCGCTGGTCTCGGACGGGCAGGAGGCGGGCAACATCGGCCTCGCCTTCGCCATCCCGATCAACCAGGCCAAGCGGGTCACCCAGGACATCATCGGCACCGGCAAGGCCCGGCGGACGGTCATCGGCGCCCAGGTGGGCGGGCAGGGCGCGGGCGCCGGCGGGGCTGGCGTACGCCTCGCGGCCGTCGAGCCGTCCGGGCCGGCGGCCGGCGCGGGGCTGAGGGCCGGCGACGTGATCCTCAAGCTCGCCGGGCGGCCGATGACCGAGCCGACCGACCTGATCGCCCTGGTGCGGAAGTTCGCGCCGGGTTCGGTGGTGACGGTGGAGTACCGCCGGGGCTCCGACCGGCAGAACGCCTCAGTGACGCTGGCCGCAGACGCCAAGTAGCAGCCGGTCACCCCCTCCCCGCGCGGCGTCCGACGTGCGTAGTCTTGCTGCTGACGCGGAGAGGAGGCCCGTGCAGTGTTCGACAACCTGAACTGGTGGGAGATCGGTGGGCTGCTGCTCCTGGCGCTGCTGATCTTCGGCGACCGGCTGCCCGCCGTGATCAGTGACGGCCTGCGGATGGTGCGCAACCTGCGCAAAATGGCCCACAGTGCCACCACGGACCTCAGCCGGGAGTTGGGCACCGACATCCAGCTGGAGGATCTGCACCCCAAGGCGTTCATCCGCAAGCACCTGCTCAGCGAGGAGGACGAGCAGGCGATCCGGAAGCCGCTGCAGGGCGTCTACGACAACCTGCGCGCGGACGTCACCGGCGTGCACAACGAGCTGAAGGACGTCGCCTCCGCAGCGGACCTGCGGTCGAAGGGCACCCGCCCGAGCACCACCACCGGCGGCGCGCCGGCCCCCGCCCCCCGCGTCAGCTACGACGACGCCACCTGAGACCCCGCGCCCACCGCTTCGGCCTGACCAGCGCCCCCGACCTGCCCGGGCATCGTTGCGACGGGGTGCCGGGCCCGGCGGACCGGCCCGACGCCCGCGGGTCGCCGGGCCGGTGCCACGCCGTACGCCTCGTGGGAACGGCGACGGGGCGGCGCTCCGGGGGAACGCCGCCCCGGTCGGGTGGCGACAGCGCCGGCGGGGCCGGCGGGCGGATCAGCGGCCGGCGGGCTTGAGACCCAGCGGCTTGCCGAGCAGCGACTCCCGCCGCAGGGCGAGCCGGTCGGCGACCTGGCCCAGCGCCTTCGCGGCCGGCGACTCCGGCTCGGCCAGCACGATCGGCGTGCCCTCGTCACCGGCCTCGCGGACCCGGGTGTCGAGCGGCACCTGCCCGAGCAGCGGCACCTGCGCGCCGATGGTCTTCGTCAGCGACTCGGCGACCGTCTGGCCGCCGCCCGCGCCGAAGACCTCCATCCGCGAGCCGTCCGGCAGCTCCAGCCAGGACATGTTCTCGATGACGCCGACGACGCGCTGGTGCGTCTGCAGGGCGATCGCGCCGGCCCGCTCCGCCACCTCGGCGGCGGCGGTCTGCGGCGTCGTGACGACCAGGATCTCGGAGTTGGGCAGCAGCTGGGCCAGCGAGATGGCCACGTCGCCGGTGCCCGGGGGCAGGTCGAGCAGGAGCACGTCCAGGTCGCCCCAGTAGACGTCGGCGAGGAACTGCTGCAACGCCCGGTGCAGCATCGGGCCGCGCCACACCACGGCGGCGTTGCCGGCGGTGAACATGCCGATCGAGATGACCTTCACGCCGTGCGACTGCGGCGGCATGATCATGTCCTCGACGCGGGTCGGGCGGCCGTCCGCGCCGAGCATCCGGGGCACCGAGTGGCCGTAGATGTCCGCGTCGACCACGCCGACGGAGAGCCCGCGGGCGGCCAGCGCCGCGGCCAGGTTGACCGTCACGCTGGACTTGCCGACGCCGCCCTTGCCGCTGGCGACCGCGTACACCCGGGTGCGGGAGCCCGGCTGGGCGAACGGGATGACCGGTTCCTGGGAGGCGCCGCCGCCACGCAGCTTCGCCTGGAGCTCCTGGCGCTGCTCGGGGCTCATCACACCGAACTCGATCTCCACGCCGGTCACCCCGGGCACCGCGCCGACCGCCGCCGTGATGTCCGCGCGCAGCTTGTCCTTCAGCGGGCAGCCGGCGACGGTGAGCAGCAGCTCGACCCGTACGACGCCGTCGTCGCCGACCTCGGCGGAGCGGACCATGCCCAGCTCGGTGATGGGCCGGCGGATCTCCGGGTCGTTGACGGTGGCCAGCGCGGCCTGGATCGCGTCGGAGACGGTGCTGACGGGTGCTGACATGCCCGCAATGCTACGTCGGGGGTGACCCCGCGCCGCCGCCAGCGGGGCCCGGTGTGAGCGAATCGATGACGGCGGTTGGGGGTGGACCGCCCACGGCGCGAAAAGGGACGATCAACGCGAACGCCGCCCGCCCGGCCCCCCGGGGCGGGCGGCGTCTCACGCGTCCCGGGCCTCCGGCCGGCCGTCCCGGGCCCAGTCGCCGTCCAGGTCGTCGCGGGGCTCGTCGAGCCCGCCCCCGCCCTGCTCGAGCTGCGTGGACCGCTCCTGGTGGCGGCGCTCCAACCGCTGCCGGCGCTGGCTCGCCTCGTCCAGCTCCTCGGCCAGCCGGGCCAGCTCCGAGCGGAGGAAGTCCCGGGTCGCCACCTCGCCCATCGCGTTGCGCAGCGCGGCGATCTCCCGCGCCAGGTACTCCGTGTCGGCCTTCTGCATGGTCGCCCGCCGGCGGTCCTCCTCCAGCGCCACCCGGTCCCGGTCCGCCTGGCGGTTCTGCGCCAGCAGGATCAGCGGGGCCGCGTAGCTGGCCTGGAGGGACAGCACCAGGGTCAGGAACGTGAAGGTGTACGGGTCGAAACGCAGGTGCGCCGGGGCCAGGGTGTTCCAGCCGAACCAGAGCGCGATCACGACCGTCATGTAGACGATGAAGTTCGCCGTCCCCATGCCCCGGGCGATGCCCTCCGACCACCGCCCGAACGCCTCCGGGTCGAACCGGGGCAGCTTGACGCCCCGGGGCTCGCGTGGCTGGTCGAGCCGCGGCGCCCGTCGCTGGTCAGCCATCCGCGCCGCCCACCGGCTCGGTGGCGGCCGGGCTCGCGGCGGCGTCCCGGTCCCGCCAGTCCCGGGGGAGCAGGTGGTCCAGCACGTCGTCGACCGTGACCGCGCCCACCAGCCGGTTGTTGCGGTCGACCACCGGCATGGCCACCAGGTCGTACGTGGCCATCCGGCGGGTGATCTCCGGCAGCGGGGTGGTGGCCCGCAGCGGGTCGATGTCGTTGACCACCACCCCGCCGAGCAGGTCGGCCGGCGGTTCGCGGAGCAGCCGCTGGAAGTGCACCATGCCGAGGTAGCGGCCGGTCGGGGTGGTCATCGGCGCCCGGGACACGAAGACCTGCGCGGCGATCGCGGGCGACAGCTGCGGCTCCCGGATCCGGGCCAGGGCCTCGGCGACCGTGGCGTCGGGCGGCAGGATCACCGGCTCGGAGGTCATCACGCTGCCCGCCGTGCCGGGCGTGTACTTGAGCAGCTGACGCACCGGGTCGGCCTCGTCCGGCTGCATCAGGTCGAGCAGCACGTCCTGCTCCGGGGGCGGCAGCTCGCTGAGCAGGTCGGCCGCGTCGTCGGGGTCCATCTCCTCCAGGACGTCCGCGGCCCGCTCCCGGTCCAGCGCGGCCAGGATCTCCACCTGGTCGTGCTCCGGCAGCTCGCTCAGCACGTCCGCCAGGCGCTCGTCGTCGAGTGCGGCGGCGACCTCGTTGCGCCGGGCGTCGGGCAGGTCCTGGAGGGCGTTGGCGAGGTCGGCCGGGCGCATGTCCTCCAGCACCGCGAGCAGGTTGGCGGTGCCCCGGCTGTCGGCGATGCCGCTGAGCCCGCGTACCCGCTCCCACTCGACCTGGTGCAGGTGACCCCGGCGGCTCAGCCGGCCCGTCTGCTCGCGTACGGCCACCCGGGTCAGCGACCACTCGCCGCCCCGGCTGCACTCCATCGCCACGTCGACCACCGAGCCCGGCTGCCCGCCCGGCTCGACCTGCACCCGCCGGTCGAGCAGCTCCTGGAGCACGAGCAGCTCGTTCGGGCGCTTCTCGAAGCGCCGCAGGTTGAGCGTGCCGCTGCCGAGCACGACCGCGTCGGCGTCGATGGAGGTGATCCGGTTGATGGAGAGGAAGATGCGCCGCCGCATCGGCATCTCGGCGACCAGCCCGACCACCTCCGGTGGGCGCTGCGTCGGCCGCAGCCGGGCCACCGCGTCGCGGACCCGGCCCACCTGGTCACCGTTGGGGTCGAAGACGGCGACCCCGGCGAGCCGGGCGATGTAGATCCGGGTCGGCGTGCTCACGGGCACCAGCCTAAGCGCCTAGTGTTTATCAACATGTCGACCTTGGCCTACGAGATCGTGGACGTCTTCACCGACCGCCCGTTCGCCGGCAACCCGCTGGCCGTGGTGTTCGGCGCCGAAGCGCTGGCCACCGAGCAGATGCAGGCGCTCGCGTGTGAGTTCAACCTCTCCGAGACGGTGTTCGTGCTCCCGCCCACTCAGGTCGGCGCCACCTACCGGGCCCGCATCTTCACCCCGGCCGAGGAACTGCCCTTCGCCGGGCATCCCAGCGTCGGCGCGGCGGTGACCGCCAGCCGCCGGGGACTGTTCCCGGCGGGGCAGGTCACCCAGGAGTGCGGCGCGGGCGTGCTTCCGATCGAGGTGACCGCGACCGGGGCCACGCTGACCGGCGGCGTCCCCACCCTCGGCCCCGAGCTGGACCCGGAGCCGCTGCTGGAGATGGCCGGCCTGACGGCGGACGACCACGTCGGCCCGGCGCCCCGGGTGGCCGGCTGCGGGCTGGAGTTCCCGTACCTCCCGGTCCGCCCGGACGCGGTGGCCCGCGCCACGGTGAACGCGGCGGCGGCACAGCGGTACGGAGTGGAGCACGTCAGCGTCTTCTCCTGGGACGCCGCCGCGCAAACCGCGCACGCCCGGGTCTTCGTTCCCGGGCTGGGCGTGCCGGAGGACCCGGCCACCGGCTCGGCCGCCCTGGGCCTCGGGGTGTGGCTGGTCGCCAGCGGCCTGCTCCCCGCCGACGGGCGCGCGGAGTACACCGTCCACCAGGGCATCGAGATCAACCGGCCGTCCGTGCTGGCCTGCACGGTGACCGCCGCCGGCGGCCAGGCGGTGGGCGCCACCGTGGCCGGCCACGTCATGCCGGTGGCCCGGGGCGAGATCATGGTCCCCCCGTTCGTCGGCTGACCTGCGCGATCCGTGCCGCCACGGCCACCGGCCACGCGGCCGGACGCCGGGCGGCGCTGACGGGACGGGGGCGGGTGCGGGAGGATGCCGGTGTGACCGACGCGGACCGGACCAGCACGCCGCTGGTCGACGAGGCGATGAAGAAGGCCGCCGTGGCGTGGGTGAGCGTGCCCGGTGGGCCGGCGCTCGCTCTCTGGTGCGTCCCCCTGGAGGGGGCGCTCTTCGTGGTCAGCGGCCCGGGGGAGCAGTCCGCGCCGGGGCTGGCCGACGCCACCGACGCCCAGGTCACCCTGCGCGGCGACCACGGCGGGCGGATCGTCACCTGGCCGGCCCGGGTGAGCCGCCTCGTGCCGGGCACCGAGCACTGGGAGAGCACGGCCCCGCTGGTGGCCGCGAAGCGGCTCAACGCGCCCGGGCCGACCACCGAGCTGGTTGACCGCTGGGCGGCCGACGGCTGCGCGGTGAATCGGTTGGCCCCGGCCGGGGAGCCGCTCGCCGGCGCCGCGCTGCCCGCGGGCTCGCTGGCCGAGGTGCCCCGGGAGGCGCCGGTGGTCCGGGCGATCCGCAAGCCGTTCCGCCTGCACCGGGTCCGCCGCCGCTGAAACCGGGCCGGTCACGTCGTGGGCCGCGGGCACGGCCGGGTCAGGAGAGGCAGCCCGCCGGCACGGGTGGCCCCGTCGACACGGATGCCCCCGCCGGCACGGGTGCCGCCGCCGGGGTCGGCGTGCCCGCCGGCGTCGGCGACCGGTCGACCAGGTCGACCACCTCGTCGAGCGAGCGCAGCACCGGCCCGCGCCAGGCCGCGTCGGCGTTGAACACCATGTGCTCGGCCAGGTCCGGCGCGGCCAGCCGCACCGCGGTCATGCCGGCCCGCTCCGCCCCGGTCAGCTCCTGGCTGCCGCCGTCGCCCACGTAGAGGCAGTCCGCCGCGGCCACGCCGAGCCGCCCGCACGCCGCCTGGTAGAGCGCCAGGTCCGGCTTGCAACGCCCGACCTGCACCGAGAAGACCCGCACGTCGAGCAGCGGGGCGACCGGCAACTGCGGCAGGAACGCCGGCAGCTCGTGGGTGCAGTCGCTGATCACCCCGGTTCGCAGGCCGCGCCGGCGCAGCGCGGCCAGCGTGGGCACCGCCTCGTCGCGCAGCCGCGTGTCGGCGCGTACGGCCCGGTGGCGGGAGGCCACCGCCGACCGGACCGCGTCGTCCGAGGGGTGCACGCCGGCCTGCTCGCAGACCCAGCGCAGAGTCGCCTCGGCGTTGCCGTACCGGCCGCAGGCCCGCTCGTAGAAGGTGCGGTCGAGCACGTCGACGAGCGTGCGGGGCGGGCAGCCGAGCAGCTCGGCGGTCGACCGGTGCGCCGCGCCCCGCTGCACGGAACGGGTCAGCGTGCCGAAGAAGTCGAACAGCACCGCCTGGTAGGTGGGCATGGGAGCGCCTCCGGGCGGTCGAGGGGGTCGCCGGCGCGGACAGGCATGATCGTAACCGAGCGTTGACGGTCCGTGGTGGCCCGTGCCGTGTGAGGATTGCTCCCCGTGTCCACCGCACCGCTCCGCCCGACGCTCGACCCGGTGACCACCGGGGCGCTCGTCCTGGCCGTCGTCGCCGTCTCGTCGTCCGCGCCGCTGGTGGCCTTCGCGGCGGCACCGGCCCTGGCCGTCGCGTTCTGGCGCAACACGCTCTCGGTCGCCGTGCTCGGCCCGTACGCGCTGTGCCGGCGGCGCGCCGAGTTCCGGTCGCTGACGGTCGGCGCCGGGCGGCGCGAGGGCCTCTACTGCGTCCTGTCCGGGGTCGCCCTCGCCGCCCACTTCGCCACCTGGATGCCGAGCGCCCAGCTCACCTCGGTCGCCGCGGCGACCGCACTGGGCGCCACCCAGCCGGTCTGGCAGGGCCTGATCGCCCGCGGCCAGGGCCGCCGCCTGCCGGTCGCGGTGTGGGTCGGCATCGGGGTGGCGGTCGCCGGGGCGGCCCTCGCCACCGGGGCCGACTTCGGCGTCTCGGGTCGGGCCTTCGCGGGCGACCTGCTGGCGGTGGTCGGCGGGATGTTCGCGGCGGTCTACACCGCGTTCGGCGAGCGGGCCCGCACGACGATCAGCACGACCACGTACACCACCATCTGCTACGGGGTCTGCGCGCTGCTCCTGCTGGTGGTCTGCCTGGTCGGCGGGGTGCCGCTGACCGGCTTCGACACCGGCACCTGGGCCGCCGTGCTGGCCCTGGTGGCCGGCGCCCAACTGCTCGGGCACTCGATGTTCAACTACGCGCTGCGCCGGGTCTCGGCGACCACGATCAGCGTGCTGGTCCTGCTGGAGGCCCCGGGCGCGGCCCTGATCGGCTGGGCCTGGCTGGGGCAGCTGCCCCGGGCCACCGCCCTGTCCGGGCTGGCGCTGCTGCTGGCCGGCGTCGCGGTGGTGGTGCTCGGGGGCGCCCGCGCCGCCCGCCGGGTCCCGGCGTCCACCGCCGTCCCGGCCGACGTGGGCCCGCTGCGCGACTGACCCCCCGCCACACCGTGGCCCCGGGCACGGTCGGCCGGCCGCCAACACTCTTTGCCGCGAGAACCGCCGTTCCGCCCGCCGGAGACGGCCGCGTCCGTGAGAGTGCGGGGGAGGGAAGACACGGGACGGGACGGCGGATGGCGAAGCGGGACGGCGGCGAGGGCGATCGTGGCACGGTCGTCACGCCGTCGGCCGAGTTCCCGCCACTCGACCCGGACGAGCTGCGGGCGCTGCGCCGGATCGGCGACCGCTGGCGGGCCGCCCGGCCGGGCCGACCGCCCGGCGGGGACATCCTGCCCGTCGATCCGACGCTGCGCCGTCATCCCGGCCAGCCGGCCCCGACCCGGTTCGGCCGGCTCGCCCCGATCGCGATGTTCCGGGTCGGGGAGCCGGACGAACTGGTCGCCGCCGAGCCGGCAAACCTGCCCGGCACCCGTTTCGGCCGGGCGGGCACCCGGTTGCGGCGGGTGCTGTTCGGGCCGCCGCTGAGCAGCGCCGCCGTGCTCTACGAGCGGATGCGCAAGCTGGTCGCCCTGCCGGTGCTCTCCTCCGACCTGCTCAGCTCGGTGGCGTACGGGCCGGAGGCGATGCTGGCCGTGCTGCTGCTCGCCGGCAGCGGCGCGCTCGGGCTGTCCCTGCCGCTGGCCGCCGGGCTGGCGCTGCTCATGGTCGCGGTCGGCGTCTCCTACCGGCAGACCGTGGCCGCCTACCCGCACGGGGCCGGCTCGTACATCGTGGCCGGCGACAACCTGGGCGCGGGGGCGGGCCTGGCCGCGGCGGCGGGTCTGATGATGGACTACGTGCTGACCGTGGCGGTGTCCGTCTCCGCCGGCGTCAAGGCGGTCACCTCGGCGGTCCCGGGGCTGACCGGCTGGACGGTGCCCCTCGGGCTGGCCGTGGTCGGCGTGCTGCTCGCGGGCAACCTGCGCGGCGTCCGCACCGCCGGCAACCTCTTCGTGCTGCCCACGTACGCCTTCGTGGTCGCGCTGCTGGCGCTGCTCGCGGTCGGCTGGTTCCGGGTGGCCGAGCGGGGGTTCGTCCCGGTCGACCCGCCGCCGGTGCCGGCCGTCGAGGGGCTGGGGCTGCTGCTGGTGCTCCGCGCGTTCTCCTCCGGCGCGGTGTCGATGACGGGCATCGAGGCGGTCTCGAACGCGGTGCCCGCGTTCCGGCCGCCGGAGTGGCGCAACGCGCGCACCACGCTCACCTGGATGGTCGCGATGCTGGTGCTGTTCTTCCTCGGACTCATCGGGCTGATCCACCTGTCCGGGCTGGTGCCCACCGCCGAGCAGTCGATGCTCTCCCAGTTGGCCCGGGTCACGTTCCCCAGCGGTCCCTGGTACGGGCTGCTCCAGGCCGCGACGGCGATGATCCTGCTGTTGGCCGCGAACACCGCCTTCAACGACTTTCCCCGCCTGCTGTTCTTCATGGCCCGGGACGGCCACGCGCCGCGCCGGTTCCTGCACATGGGGGATCGGCTCGCCTTCAGCAACGGGCTGGTCGCGCTGACCGCCGCGGCAGCGGTGATCCTGGTGGCCTTCCGGGGGCGCACCGAGGCGCTGATCCCGCTCTACGCGGTCGGGGTGTTCCTGGCCTTCACCCTGTCCCAGACGGGGATGGTGGTGCACTGGCGCCGCCGGCGCGGGTCCGGCTGGCGACGCCGCGCGACGATCAACGCGGTGGGCGCCGTCTTCTCGGGGCTGGTCCTGGTCACCGCGGCGGTCGCCAAGTTCACCGAGGGCGCGTGGGTGGTGGTCGTCGCCGTGCCGCTGCTGATCCTGCTGTTCCGGGCCATCCAGCGGCACTACCGGACGCTGCACCGCTCCCTCGCGCTGCACCCGCCGCCGGCCGGCCCGGTGCCCGGGCCGCCGGTGGTGCCGGCGCGGCCGCCCACCGCCGGGCCCGCCGCGCCCGAGGACGAGGAACTACCCGAGCAGGTACGCCACCTCGTGGTGGTGCCGGTCGCCCGGCTCAACCGGTCCTCGCTGCGGGCCCTGGCGTACGCGGCCTCGCTCGGGCAGCCGACGCTGGCCGTGCACATCGCCCCCGAGGAGCCGGAGGCGGACCGGTTCCGGGAGCAGTGGCAGGCATGGGGCGACCACCTGCGGCTGGAGACGATCGTGTCCCCGTACCGGGCGGTGATCGGGCCGCTCGCGCACTACCTGGAGGCGCTGCACGCCTCCCGCGCCGACCTGGTGCTGACCGTCGTCGTGCCGGAGGTGGTGGTGCGCAGCCGCTGGCACCGGCTGCTGCACAGCCGCACCGAGCAGCGGCTCCGCGCGGCGCTGCGCCGGCTGCCCGGGGTGGTGGTCACCAGCCTGCCGGTGCACCCGGACGAGTAGGTTCCTCGCCGGCCGGTGGCGGCGGCCGTCAGACCTCGTGGACCTCCAGCACCCGGGCGGCCGGGGCGGCGTCGCCCAGCGCGGCCCGCAGGGCCACCCGCTCCGAATCGGCCAGGAAGGCGTCGTAGCCGTCGCGGGTGTCGAACCGGATCAGGTGCACCTCGGTGTGCCCGTCGCCGGTCCGCAGCCGGCGCTCCAACCGCCCGCCGTGCCGCCCGAGCAGGCCCAGCACCGTGTCCTCGTACCGCCGGCCGCCCTCCACCTCGGGCAACTCCACCAGGGCGACCAGGCGCAACGCCGCAGCCGGATCGGTGACCAGCGACTTCCAGAAGTGGTGGTCGACGTGGCCGCCCGGGATGCCCTCCCGACGCCCGGTGTCGAGATAGCCGTTGCGACGGTAGAACTCCGGCGCCTGGAACGAGAACGAGGCGACCGACATCTGGGTGCAGCCGCGCCGGCGAGCCTCCTCCTCGGCGGCGCGCAACAGCCGGCCGCCCCAGCCCTCGGCCCGCCGGTCCTCGCGCACCCACACCATGTTGATGCCGGCGCAGTCGCCCCAGGTCCAGCCGGTCAGCCCGGCGACGAGTTCGCCGGCGGCGTCGGTGACCCGGACGGAGAGGTCGGCCTCGTCGGCCGCGCCGGTCGCCCGGTTGTTGAAGGCGGTCAGCTCGGCGTCGAGCCGGGCCGCCAACTCCTCGTCCGCGCCGAGCACCCGTAGCGTGTCGCCGTTGCCGCCGCCGGCCGTGGCGTCGCGCGCGGCGGTGTCGTTCCCCGTCGTCATGCGGCGGAGTATGGCAGCGGGGCGGCCACGGGCGACACCGCTATCCCGCGACGCCGACCGCCTCGGCGCTGGTCGCCCAGAGCCGGGCGGCGAGCTGCGGGTCGGCCGCCTTGCGCAGCGGCCGGCGCGGCTGCCGGTCGGCGTAGTAGCCGCCGGTACGCAGCCGGGACGGATCCTGGTTGGCGAGCCAGACCAGCGTCTCGGCCCCCTTCTCGGGGCTGCGGAACGGCAGCAGCCGCATGCCCAGGGCGACCAGCCGGCTGTCGTTGGCGAACCGGGTGCGCACCACCCCGGGGTGGAGGCAGTACGCCGGGATCTCGGGCCAGCGCCGGGCCGCCTCGGCCGTGAAGAGGATGTTCGCCTGCTTGCTGGTCCCGTACGCCTGCATCGGCCGGTAGCGGCGCAGCGGGGCGTTCAGGTCGTCCGGGTCGAGCGCGCCGCTGCGGTGCGCGGCGGAGGCGGTCACCACCATCCGGCCGATCCGGTCCCGCAGGAGGTTGGTGAGCAGGAACGGGGCCAGGTGGTTGGCCTGGACCGTCAGCTCGAAACCGTCGACGGTGGTGAGCGGCTGGAGGACGATCGCGCCGGCGTTGTTGGCCAGCACGTCGATCCGGTCGTACGCGGCCCGCAGCTTCTCCGCCAGCCGGCGGACGTCGTCCAGCACCGCGAAGTCGGCCCGGAACAGCTCGGGCCGCTCGCCGGACGCCTCGCGCACCTGCTCCGCCGCGGCCTGGAGCCGGGCCGGGTCCCGGCCGACCAGTACCACCTGGTCACCGCGGCGCGCCAGGTCGACGGCGGCCGCCAGCCCGATGCCCGAGCTGGCCCCGGTCACCACCACCAGCCGACGCCCAGTGAAATCTTCCACAGGTCCATTCACCCCGGTCACGGCACGAGGTTACCGTGGCGTCACAAAGCCCTTTGGGATCGTTAAGTTCTCGCCTTTCTCGTCAGGTGGCGTCGGCGTGCCCGCCGCACGCTGGAAGGAGCGCATCCATGGCCGCAGTCGGTCGCCCCCGCCGGTCCTGCCTCGCGGTACCCGGCTCCAGCGTCAAGATGCTCGGCAAGGCCCAGGGCCTCCCCGCCGACCAGGTCTTCCTGGACCTGGAGGACGCGGTCGCCCCGCTGGCCAAGCCCGACGCCCGGAAGAACATCGTCGCGGCGCTCAACGAGGGCGACTGGTCGGGCAAGACCCGGGTCGTGCGCGTCAACGACCTGACCACCCCGTGGACCTACCGGGACGTCATCGACGTGGTCGAGGGGGCCGGCGCGAACCTCGACTGCGTCATGCTGCCGAAGGTGCAGAACGCGGCCCAGGTGCAGTGGCTCGACATGACGCTGACCCAGCTGGAGAAGACGCTCGGCCTGGAGGTCGGTCGGATCGGCATCGAGGCGCAGATCGAGAACGCCGCCGGCCTGGTCAACGTGGACGCCATCGCCGCCGCCTCGCCCCGCGTCGAGACGATCATCTTCGGCCCGGCCGACTTCATGGCCTCCATCAACATGAAGTCCCTGGTGGTCGGCGCCCTCATCCCGGACTACCCGGGCGACCCCTACCACTACATCCTCATGCGCATCCTGATGGCCGCGCGGATGCACGACAAGCAGGCCATCGACGGCCCGTTCCTGCAGATCCGCGACGTGGACGCGTTCCGCGAGGTGGCGAAGCGCTCGGCGGCGCTCGGCTTCGACGGCAAGTGGGTGCTGCACCCGGGCCAGATCGACGCCGCGAACGAGGTCTACTCGCCGGCCCAGGCCGACTACGACCACGCCGAGCTGATCCTCGACGCGTACGAGCACTACACCTCGGAGGCGGGCGGTCGGCTCGGCGCCGTGATGCTCGGTGACGAGATGATCGACGAGGCGTCGCGCAAGATGGCCCTCGTGGTCGCGGCGAAGGGCCGGGCCGCGGGCATGACCCGGACCTCGTCCTTCACCCCGCCGGCGGAGTAGTCCCGCCGGGACCGACGATCCGTGCCGCCCCGGTCCACACCGGGGCGGCACCGTCGTTCAGTAGCTGCTGCTGGTGTCTGCCTGGCTGATCGCGAAGATGATGATCCCCACGTAGAAGAGGATGCCCAGCACGATCAGGCCGGTGAGGATCCAGCCGATGATGATGGCGGCCTTCGCCATGCCCTCGCCGCCCTCGCCGGTCTGCTGGATCTGCTTGGCCGCGACGTGACCGAGGATCGCGCCGACCGGCGCGGTGATGCAGGATGCGAAGCCGACCAGGGAGAGCACCAGGGCGGCGATCGCCATGCCGTTGGTCCTCTGCGGGGCGCCGTAGCCGTACGCCGGGTAGGCCGGCGGCGGCGGGTATCCGGCGGGCGCGGACAGGTCCGCCTGCTTCATGCCGGCGTACGGGTCGCCGCCCGCGTACGGGTCCGCCGGGGCGTACGGGTCGGCGGTGGGTTGGGTGGGGATGGGCTGGCCGCTCGCCGGGTCGGCGGGCGGGCTCGACTGCTGGCCCGACCACGCCGGGTCGTTCCAGCCGCCGGACGGCGGGGGATATGTCATTCGTCTACTCCGTTGGGTGCGGGTGCGCCCGTCAGGGTAGTCACGCCGGCGCAAACCCTGGGGGGTCGCCACCGGGTGTGCCGCGTTGCCCGGGCCCCGGGAAGCGGGCAGGATCCTGGCATGGTGATTGACGCGCGAGCCGCGGACCGCTCCGGAAGCCGACCGAGACGGGACGTGAGCCGCCCCGGCCTGGCCCGGCGCACCCGGGCCGCCGCCGCGGCGAGCCCCGCCGGCACCGACGAGCCGGCGCCGCTGCCGGACCCGGTGACGATGCGACTCGACGGGAAGGTCGCCCTGGTCACCGGGGCGGGCAGCCCGGACGGCATCGGGTACGCGACGGCGCGCCGGCTGACCGATCTCGGCGCCCGGGTGGCCATCGTCTCCACCACCCGACGCATCCACGAGCGGGCCAGCGAGCTGGGCGTCACCGGTTTCGTCGCCGACCTCACCGACGAGTCGGAGGTCGGGGCGCTCGCCGACGCGGTCACCGAGCAGCTCGGCGACGTGGAGGTGCTGGTCAACAACGCCGGGCTGGCCAGCCGGGCGAGCCCCGAGGTGCTGCGCCCGGTCGCCCAGCTCAGCTACGACGAGTGGCGCGGCGAGATCGACCGGAACCTCACCACCGCGTTCCTGTGCAGCCGGGCCTTCATCGGCGGCATGGCCGAGCGGGGCTGGGGCCGGATCGTCAACCTCGCGGCCACCGCCGGGCCGGTCAACGCCCTGCCGACCGAGGCGGCGTACGCGGCGGCCAAGGCGGGCGTGGTCGGGCTGACCCGGGCACTGGCGATGGAGATGATCGCCGACGGGGTGACCGTCAACTCGGTCGCCCCGGGCACCATCCACACCGCGGCCTCGACCGTCGCCGAGATCAAGCAGGGCCTCGGCACCCCGGTCGGCCGCCCCGGCACGCCGGACGAGGTGGCCGCGGCGATCACCTTCCTCTGTTCGCCGGCCGCGTCGTACATCACCGGGCAGATGCTGGTGGTGGACGGCGGCAACAGCGTCCGCGAGGCACAGTTCCGCTGACCCGGGCCGACGGCGGGCGTCAGTAGGTGGTGCCGTGGTCGCCGGCGACGACGACCAGGGCGATCCAGCCGCAGCAGGCGACCAGGCCCAGCCCGGTGAAGACGTAGCTGAGGACGAGGCCCCAGGTGGCGAGCTGGTCGCCCTCCTCGCCCGTGGTGCGGATCTGCCGCTTGGCCAGGTGCCCGAGCACGATGCCGGCCGGGGCGAACACGAACGCGAGCACCAGCGACAGGATGGCCAGCACGTTGGTGCCGCCGCCAGGGCGGGGGCCGGACGGCGGGCCGTACTGCCCGTAGGGCACCTGCGGGGCGTACGGCGGCTGGTGCGCCCACTGCTGGCCGTGCGGCGGCTCGCCGGGCTGCTCGTAGGAGGGCTGCCCGTACGCCGGCTGCCCGTGGGACGGCTGCCCGTAGGACGGCTGCTCGTGGGCGGACGGCTGCCCGTACGGCGCCGGCGGCTCGGACCACGACGGTGGCGGCTCGGACCGCGACGGGTCGTGGCCCGGCGGGGGCTCCCAGGGCGACGGCTGCCGGTCCGGATCGGGCGGGCCCGGCGGCGGTGGCTGGCTCACGGTCTCCTCCTGCCGGTGGCGGATCACGTCCCCTCTTGCCGGACGCTACCCGCAGCGGTGAACCTTTTCACAGCGGTTGTGTGGACTGGTCACCTTGGCCTCGCCCGCCAGGCGGCTGATACTGACCGAGCGTTCAGTTACCCATGAGTAAGGCGCCGACCCCCGGAGGCTGAGATGGCCCGACTCGCCCAGACGCCCGGCCTGACCGATGTGCAGCGGTCGATCCTGGAAACGGTCCGGGAGTTCGCCGACAAGGAGATCATCCCGCACGCGCAGCGGCTGGAGCACGCTGACGAGTACCCGACCGACATCCTCGACGGGATGCGCGAGATGGGCCTCTTCGGCCTCACCATCGACGAGGAGCACGGCGGGCTCGGCGAGTCTCTGCTCACCTACGCCCTGGTGGTCGAGGAGCTGTCGCGGGGCTGGATGTCTATCTCCGGCATCGTCAACACCCACTTCATCGTCGCGTACCTGATCTCCCAGCACGGCTCGGCCGAGCAGAAGGCCCGGCTGCTGCCGAGGATGGCCACCGGCGAGGTGCGCGGCGCCTTCTCGATGTCGGAGCCGGAGTGCGGCTCCGACGTCTCGGCGATCAAGTCGAAGGCCGTACGTGAGGGCGACCGGTTCGTCATCAACGGCCAAAAGATGTGGCTGACCAACGGCGCGTACTCCTCGGTGGTGGCCACCCTGGTCAGGACCGACACCGGCGCGGACTCGGTCTACGGGAACATGAGCACGTTCCTGCTGGAGAAGGAGCCCGGCTTCGGCGAGACCGCGCCCGGCCTGACCATCCCCGGCAAGATCGACAAGATGGGCTACAAGGGCGTCGAGACCACCGAGATGGTGCTCGACGGGGTCACCGTCCCCGAGACCGCCGTCCTCGGCGGCGCGGAGAAGGTCGGCCGCGGCTTCTACCAGATGATGGACGGCATCGAGGTCGGCCGGGTCAACGTCGCCGCCCGCGCCTGCGGCATCTCCATCCGCGCCTTCGAACTCGCCGTCGCGTACGCCCAGCAGCGCCGCACCTTCGGCCAGCCGCTCGCGAAGCACCAGGCGGTCGCCTTCAAGCTCGCCGAGATGGGCACCAAGATCGAAGCCGCGCACGCCCTCATGGTCAACGCCGCCCGCCTCAAGGACGCCGGCCAGCGCAACGACGTCGAGGCCGGCATGGCCAAGCTGCTCGCCTCGGAATACTGCGCCGAGGTCGTCCAGGAGGCGTTCCGCATCCACGGCGGCTACGGCTACTCCAAGGAGTACGAGATCGAGCGGCTGATGCGGGAGGCCCCGTTCCTGCTCATCGGCGAGGGCACCTCGGAGATCCAGAAGACCATCATCTCCCGCGGCCTGCTCAAGGAGTACAAGCTCTGACGGGCGCGCCGGTCACCCACCGGCCGGCTCGACGGCCGGTTCCGGTGCGGTGACCGGCCCCACCGCCAGCGCCTGCGGTCGTTCCCGGTACGCCTCGATCGCGGCCGCCAGGCGCGGCCGCCGCGACCAGGAGCGCCAGCCGTACGACACGGCGGGCGGCCGTTGCCGTTGTGGCGAGACCCTTCCCGAGCCGGGTCAGCTCAGTCGGGTGAGGCCACCAGCGGCACGCTCCACGATCAGGCAGCGGTCCTCGACGTAGTCGATGCCCGCCTCGGTGGCGATCCGCCGCGCCTCGGCCGAGACGATGCCGAGCTGCAACCAGACCGCCGGGGCGCCGATCGCCACCGCCTCGCGCACCACCTCCACCGCGTCCTGCGACGGGCGGAACACGTCGACCAGGTCGACCGGGTGCGGGATGTCGGCCAGCGACCGGTAGACCCGCTCGCCGAACAGCTCGTCGGCGGTCGGGTTGACCGGGATGATCCGCCAGCCGTACCGCTGCATCTGCAACGGCACGCTGTGCGCGGCCTTGCGCGGGTCGCGGGACGCGCCCACGACGGCGATCACGGCGGAGTCGGCGAGGATCTGCTGAGCGGAACGCACCCGCCGACTCTAACCCCGCCGCTCAGCCGCCGCCCCCGAGCGCGCGGCGCAGCCGGGCGTACTCCTCGGACGTGCCGATGGCCGCGCGGTGCTCCGGGTGGGCGAGGTAGTGCCGGATCGCCCCGACCAGCAGCTCCGGCGCGACGTCCAGCTCCCCGGTCTCCATGGCCACCGCGCGGCGCACGCCGAGGCCGCGGTGCCGGATCAGCTCCGGTCGCCGCACCGGCAACCGGAGGAAGCCGGACTGCCGCGGCGAGCGGACCCGTACCGCCGGGTCCAGGGCCTCCCACGGCACGTGGAAGTGCCGCAGCGGGTCGCCCGCGGTGATCCCGTCCGGCGTCAACGCGACGGTGGGTACGCGTCGCCAGAGGGCGACCGTCAGCGTTACGGCGAACAGCCCGGACAGGAGCCCCAGGAGCCACCGCCACCCGTCCGGTGTCGAGGCAGCCGGGTGGCTCGCCTGGTACGTCGCCTGGAAGGCGAGGAAGCCGAGGAGGAAGCAGCGGTAGCCGATCCCGTGCTTGGGCGGCCCGAAGAAAACGCGTTCCTGCTCCGCGACCCGCAGCTCGGCGGTGCTCGGCCGTCCGAACAGCCGCAGCAGGCTCCAGCAGAGCGCGAGCAACGGCGGCAGCGTGAGCAGGGCGCCGGTATCGCCCGTGCGCAGCGCCCACCCGGTCGCCACGCCCCACAGCAGCCCGACCGCCAGTGCGGCCGTCACCGCGATCCGTTGCCGGCGCAGTGCCCGGTCGATCGTCTCCCGCACGGCGGCAGGGTATCGGCCGGCGTCTACAGCAGACTGAGCTGCTCGGCGGCCGGCGGCGCGGGTGTCGGGTCGGGCAGGCGACGGTTGTCCCCGCGCTCGCCCCGGTGCAGCCCGTGCCGGCGCGACGCGATCCGCACCCGCGCCGTCAACTCCCGCTGGTAGGACTGCGGGGCGTACGCGCCGGAGCGGTAGAGCTCGCGGTAGCGGGGGACCAGATGGGGGAACTCGCGGCCGAGCCAGTGCGCGTACCACTCCCGGGCTCCGGGGCGCAGGTGCAGCGCCAACGGGGTCACGCTGGTCGCCCCGGCCGCCGCGATTGCCGCCACCGTGGCGTCGATCGAGGCGTCGTCGTCGCTGAGCCCGGGCAGGATCGGCGCCATCAGCACCCCGACGTCGAAGCCGGCGTCGGTCAGCGCCCGCACCGCGTCCAGCCGCCGCCGCGGGCTGGGCGTGCCCGGCTCGACCGCGCGCCAGAGCCGCTCGTCGACGAAGCCCACCGAGAAGGAGACGCCGACCCGGGTCACCTCGGCGGCCTGGCGCAGCAGCGGCAGGTCCCGCAGGATCAGCGTGCCCTTGGTGAGGATCGAGAACGGGTTGGCGAAGTCGCGCAGCGCCGCGATGATCTGCGGCATGAGCTGGTAGCGCCCCTCGGCCCGCTGGTAGCAGTCCACGTTGGTGCCCATCGCGACGTGCGCGCCCCGCCAGCGCGGCGCGGCCAGCTCCCGCCGGACCAGCTCACCCGCGTTGACCTTGACGATCACCTTCCGGTCGAAGTCCGTACCGGCATCGAGGTCGAGGTAGGTGTGAGAATTTCTCGCGAAACAGTAGACGCATGCATGACTGCATCCCCGGTACGGGTTGATCGTCCACTCGAAGGGGACACGGGAGGCGCCGGGCACCTTGTTGATGATCGACTTGGCCCGGATCTCGTAGAACGTCATGCCGGCGAAGCCCGGGGTGTCGAAGGTGCGGGCGATCGCGCCGGGCAGCGCCAGCGGCAGGGGTGGCGTCGCTGGCGCTGCCCGATCGGGGACCCCCTCGTCCGGGGGAGCGGAGAGGTTGTCCCAGCGCATGACCTTCATTCGAACACGCGTACGAGCGGAGTGCAAGCGACTCGCCGTGTTCCCGCCCACCTCGGCGTTCGGTCAGTGGCCGGCGGGTGGAGGATGGAGGCATGGAGAGGTCGACGTTCGTCTACGACGGGGACTGCGCGTTCTGCACCCGGTGCGCCGAGTTCATCGACCGGCGGATCCCCACGGGCGTGCACGTGGTGCCGTGGCAGTTCGCCGACCTCGACGCGCTCGGGCTGACCGAGGCGGAGTGCGAGGAGGCGGTGCAGTGGGTCGGGGCGGACGGCTCCCGCGCGGCCGGCCCCGACGCGATCGCGAAGCTGCTCGGCGACAGCGGCCCGCTCTGGCGGGTGGCCGGCACCGGCCTCCGGTTCCCGCCGGTACGCGCCGCCGCCTGGCCCGCGTACCGCTGGGTCGCCCGCAACCGGCACCGGCTCCCCGGCGGGACGGCCGCCTGTGCGCTGCCGCAGGAGGCGCGGGAGCGCCTCTACGGCCCGTCCGGTCGGCCGGCGGCGGACGCCTGACCGGCGAGTGACGGCGCGGGGCCGCCCGCGTCGGCGGGCCGTCCACCGTCCCCCGCGCGGCGGGTGAGCAGCCGGCGCGCCCAGACGACCGGCCGGACCCGTTCCAGCGGCAGGAAGCTGGTCATCGCGGCCAGGTGCGGGGCGAACGAGATGGTGATGGTCGCGACGGTGACCAGGTGGAACGAGTAGAAGAAGCCCACCGTCGCCAGCCGCCAGCGTTCCCGCAGTAGGAAGACCACCGGGCTGAGCAGTTCGAACGCGACGATGCCGAACTGCGCCACGATCAGCAGGTACGGCACCGAGGCGATCAGGTCGGCCAGTTCGGTGCCGCGCCGGAGGATCGCCCGGGCCAGCACCGAGCCGGTCAGCCAGTCCAGCCCGCCGAAGCGCAGCTTGGCCCAGGCGGCCAGGAAGTATGTGCAGATGACGGCGATCTGGGTGACCCGCAGGGCCCAGCCGCCGGCCTCGGAGCGGGTGGCGTCGCCGTGCCGGGCCCGGCCGGCGGTGGGCAGCACGGCCAGCGCGACGAGCAGGCCGAACCGGTCGTGGTCGACCTTGCCGTAGCTCATCGCGACGATCATCCACTCGAAGTAGAGCGCGAAGACGGCCCAGCCGAGCAGTCGGGGCGCCCGGCCGGTCGCGGCGAGCAGGGCGAGCAGCAGCAGGACCCAGAAGATCACGGCGACCAGCGCCGGGGTGGGCGTGGGCAGCGGCACCACCCGCCCGATGAGCAGCGGCTGGTAGAGCTCCCCGGGCACGGCGACCCGGGTGCGGATCCACGGGGTGAACACGACCAGGTCGGCGGCGACGAAGAGGTAGATCAGCGTCCGGAAGGCGGCCACCCGCCCGCGGGGCACCGGCTCGGTCAACCAGCGGCTCATCGGTCCGCCTGCCAGGAGACCACCGTCTCGTCGGTCCAGCGGCCGGTGGGCCGGCCGTCGCGGATGCCGTGCCAGCGGATCACGATGCGGACCTCCACCAGCTCGGCCGCGTCGGGGTGGCGTTCGGCGTACGCGTCGGCGACCTCGGTGAGCAGTTCGGGGTCGGCGGCGTAGCGGTCCTGCTGGCCCTCGATCTCGGCCCGGCGGATGCCGGTCGCGCGCTCGCCCAGGTCGACGACCGCGCCGGTGCTGTCGACGCCCTCGACCCGGGTGTCCGGGGCGGGGGAGTTCGGCGGGTTGGAGGTCGAGTACATCCGGAACGGGCCGAACGGGAAGTGGTCGTCGGTGCCCCAGACGGTGCCGGCGAGCAGGACGGCCAGGCCGAGGGCGGTGGCGGCGAGCCGGATCGCGCGTCCACGGCTGGTCAAGGTCTCCATCGGGTCGTGACGATACGGGATGTACCGCCCGCTCCGGGTCCCTCCGACGGCCACTTGTCGCCGCCGGGCGGACGGGGTCGCGGACGCGACGACGGCCGGGCCCGTGGGGCCCGGCCGTCGTGGAGTGGGTCGGCTCAGTGCTGGTGACCGGCCAGCTTCTGCCGGACGTCGTCCATGTCGAGCGCCTGGACCTGCTCGATCAGGTTCTCCAGGGCGGACTCGGGGAGGGCGCCCGGCTGGGCGAAGACGATGACGCCGTCGCGGATCGCCATGATGGTCGGGATGGAGCGGATGTCGAACTTGGCACCCAGCTCCTGCTGCGCCTCGGTGTCGACCTTGCCGAAGACGATGTCGGGGTGCTTCTCCGAGGAGCGCTCGTAGACCGGGGCGAACCGCTTGCACGGGCCGCACCACTCGGCCCAGAAGTCGACGAGCACGATGCCGTCGCTGCCGGCCACCTCGTCGAAGTTTGCCGTGGTCAGCTCTACGGTTGCCATGAAAGTCTCCGATCGGCGCGGAATAGCTACGTCTGGTGGAACCAGGGCGTACCGCGTGGAATTCCCGACAGTTGCGCGCCGAAACGCGCGCCCACGGCCCGTGAGGGTGGTCCCGCTCCCATCGACGGAGGTGGCTTTGCCTGAGGTGCTGATCGCAAGTGCACGACGCATTTGCGTGACCAGCGGTGATGGGAACGCTTCCATGAAGATCGACTCAACGGATCGTCGTAATTCAGCAATCTGGCGGTTGACAAGCGGCTATCCGATGTGCGGAGATCGCCGACGGCTCCCGATGTGATGACGCAGGGTAGTGTTACGAAAAGATAAATGTGACCTCTGTCTCTGTTCGGTCCTCGTTGTCGTACGGCAGAATCTTCCGCATCAGAGCGTGGGCGGCGGGTGCCGGGGAGGGCCCCGCCGCTCATTGCGTCTCCCCTCGGTGGTGCCGGTGTGACATTTCCGCACGGCCCGCGCCCCACCCATCGCCTTAACACTCCATAAGGCATGCTGTGCCGAACTCCATCGCCGCCCGTCGAAGGGGACAAGGATGCAGTTCGGCCGCTACTACGAGGAGTTCGAGGTCGGCGCGGTCTACCGGCACTGGCCCGGCAAGACGGTCACCGAGTACGACGACCACCTCTTCTGCCTGCTCACCATGAACCACCACCCGCTGCACCTGGACGCGCACTACGCCGAGTCCGCGAGCCAGTTCAAGCGCAACGTGGTGGTCGGCAACTACATCTACTCCCTGCTGCTGGGCATGTCGGTGCCAGACGTCAGCGGCAAGGCCATCGCGAACCTCGAGGTCGAGTCGCTGCGGCACGTGGCGCCGACCTTCCACGGCGACACGATCTACGGCGAGACCACGGTGCTGGACAAGCGCGAGTCGTCCTCCAAGCCCGACCGGGGCGTGGTCTCGGTGGAGACCCGGGGTTACAACCAGGACGGCACCATGGTCTGCGTCTTCCGCCGCCGGGTGATGGTTCCCAAGAAGGAGTACGCGGCCACGACCGTGCCCGAGGGCGTGGACCCGGAGCGGCCGAGCTTCCCCGAGCCGCGCTGACGTCGACGGCCCCTTCCCGCCGGGTTCGTGTGGAAGGGGCCCTTTTCCCCTTCCGGGGCATATGCTGGCGCCGGAGGTCCCCATGAGCCACTCCGTCGCCGGAGAGCCGCCCTCTGCCGGCCGCCGCGCCGCACCGCTGACCACCGCCGTCTACTCCGCCGCCGAGTGGGATCTGCTGACCAGCCTGCCCGGTCGGGTGATCGTGGCCGCCGCCGCGCCCGGCCCCGGCCGGCCCCGCCGGGGGGTCTCCGCCGGGCTCGCCGGCCTGGACGCGGTCGCGGCGGGTCGGGCCTTCGACAGCGATCTCGTCCGCGCGGTGGTCGCCGCCATCTACGCCCGCCACGACGGGGCCTCCCCGTCGGTCGACCGGCCCGCCGACCTGGTGGACCTGCTGGCCGTCTGCCGCGCGGCGACCCGGGTGCTGCGGCGGGCCGATCCCGCCGACTCGGCGGCGTACCGGCAGTGGGTGCAGTCCGTGGCGGCCCGGGTCTGCCGGGCGGCGACGCCCGGGGCCGAGGCGCTGCCGCCGGCACCCGCCGACCGCCGCTTCCTCGACCGGCTCGGCGGCGCACTGGGGCTGGGCTGAGCCGCCGCCGGTCGACCCGTCGGCGCCCCGGGCCCGGTGGCCCGCCGATCCGGCCGCTGCCGGACCGGGCCGCCGCCGGGGGCGCGGCCCGGGGCCGGGCACGTGGGCCGTACCCTGCGTGACCGTGACCGGAGACCAGCTCGACGTCGGCGTGGGACCGTGGCCGGGGGACCCGCCGGACGACCCGCGGTACGACCCCGAGCTGCTCGCCGAGGGCGACCGGCGCAACGTGGTCGACCGGTACCGCTACTGGCGGCGCGAGGCCGTGGTGGCCGACCTGGACCGGCGCCGGCACGACTTCCACGTGGCGATCGAGAACTGGCAGCACGACTTCAACATCGGCACGGTCGTCCGCAACGCCAACGCCTTCCTCGCCGCCGAGGTGCACATCGTCGGCCGCCGCCGGTGGAACCGGCGCGGCGCGATGGTGACCGACCGCTACCAGCACGTGCGGCATCACGAGACCATCGAGGAGTTCGTGGCCTGGGCGGTCGCGCGGGAGTTGCCGGTGGTCGGCATCGACAACCTGCCCGGGTCGCGCCCGCTGGAGACCACCACCCTGCCGCGACGCTGCGTGCTGCTCTTCGGGCAGGAGGGACCGGGCCTGTCCGACCCGGCCCGTACCGCCTGCGACCAGCTCTTCTCCATCGCGCAGTACGGCTCCACCCGGTCGATCAACGCCGGCGTGGCCAGCGGCATCGCGATGCACGCCTGGATCCGCGCGCACGCCGGCCCGCCGCCCGCCTGAGCGGGTCGTTCCCGGCACCGGCCGGCGGCACCGAAACCGGCGCTCCGCTTGACGGGGCGGCGGCGCGGGGCGACGGTGGGAAGGTGAGTGTCGCGGTGAGTTGTCCGAGATGTGGCGGGCCCGTGCGGGCGCCGGACCTGATGCACACCGAATCGCGTTGCCTGGACTGCGGGCCGGTCCCCCCGCTGCACGTGCCCGAGCACATCGGCGCGGAGATCGTCGCCAGCGTGGTGGACCGCATCACCGCCGCCGCCGACCTGCCGCGCCGGCCGGCGACGCCGCTCTGGTGCCCGTGGCCGCTGCCGCCGGGCTGGACCATGACCGGGGTGGCGTACGCCGGGGACGACCGGACCGGCGTGCGCGCCACGGCGGTCGCCTGCGCCGGGCCCGCGCCGCTCGGCGAGGGCCCCGCCGATCTGGTCTTCGTGGCCGAGGAGCCGGGCGTCGGCCTGGGCACCCGGTTCGCCGGGATGGCCGGCCCGGACCCGGGGCCGGAACTGGCCGAGGCGTTGACCGACCCCGGGCCTGGTCACCCGGAGCACGTCGGGCAGGCCAGGATCAAGGTGGCCGGTCACCCGACTCCACTGTGGCTTGTGAACTCGCCTACGGATCGAAGCGCGTACGCCGGCGAGGCTCGGGGATTGTGGCTCCATGCGATAGCCTGGCCGGCGAGTGCGGGTCACCTGCTCGCGGAAGACGTCGTGCTGCACGACCTGACCGAGTGGACACCGCCCGAGCTCGTGTACGGCGCACCGTCTCCGTATCTGCACGGGAAGGCTTGACAAGCTCCAGGCTTGACAGGTCTCCCGGAATGACGGAGAACGGACGCAGATATTCACTGTACGACATCACACTGATACTCTGGGTGCCGCTGCGGTAATGGGACCCGGCGCCGCGCGAGAGGATGGCCCGCCATGGTCAAGAAGGTCCTCACCTGGGCCGGAATCGCATTCTTGATCTTCTTCGTCGCCTACCGGCCAAATTCCGCCGCGGACGTGTTCAAGTCCCTGGGCGGCGGCATCATGGACATCGCACAGGGCTTCGGCGACTTCTTCACCAGCCTCGTCGCCTAGCCGCCGATGGGTAACCCCTCCGGTCCACCGTTCGACCCCGACGACCCCGACCGGGAGCGCCGGGAGCGAGACACGGAGCCGATCCCCCGGCTCGGGCCCGACGACGGGCCGGGCTACGGCACCGGCCCGGGTCTCGGCGACGGCCCCTCCCTTTCGGACGACGCCGGCTTCGGCGACGGCCCGGCGTACGCCGGGGAGGGGCGGTCCGGTCGAGCCTGGATCCGTGATCCCGAGGCCGGCTACCAGCCGCCGCAGATCTCCGAGGACGAGCTGGCCGGCCTGCGGGCCGACGCCGCCGGCATGGCCCCGCGCCGGGTGCTGCCGCTGGAGGACGAGCCCAGCTCGCTGGTCGCGCGTTACCTCTTCCCGACCGAGCGCTACCGGGGCGAGTGGAAGCGGCACTGGATCCACCTCTCCACCCCGCTGCTGGTCGGCATCGCCGCGACGTTCGTGCTCGGCTACCTCTCCGGCTTCCTCGCCGGGCAGGACGTCGGCGCGCTCACCACGATCGCCGTGCTGCTCTGGTTCGCGGTGATGGGCTGGGTGGCGTGGAAGGTCGCCGACTGGTGGTACGACCGCTTCATCCTGACCAACAAGCGGGTGATGGTGGTCAACGGCATCATCACCCGGCGGGTCGCGATGATGCCGCTGGTCCGGGTCACCGACATGAAGTACGAGCAGACCCCGACCGGCCGGGCGCTCAACTACGGCACGTTCGTGCTGGAGTCCGCCGGTCAGGAGCAGGCGCTCCGCGAGATCAAGAATCTGCCCAACCCGAACGAGCTCTACCTGCGCGTCGTCGAGGAGATGTACGAGCCGCAGGCGGTCGAGGCGCGGCTGGGCAAGGAGGCCGACGAGGCCAAGGCCGACGACGGGGCGTGAAACTTTTCGTCCGAACATCGGAGGAACTGCGCACCATTCGCCGTCGACCCGACCTGCCCGGCCGTGGCAACCTGCCAGGGAGACGGGGCGCGGAGGTGGCTGATGGCGAGCAGGGATCCCTTGGAGGAGGAGTTCCGCGACTTCGTCGCGGCCCGCTCCGGCGCCCTGCTGCGCACCGCGTACCTGCTCAGCGGGGACTGGGCGACCGCGGAGGACCTGCTACAGACCGCGTTGACCAAGACCTACCTGGCCTGGAAGCGGCTCGGCGGGATCGAGGCGATCGAGCCGTACGCCCGCCGGGTCATGGTCAACACCTCGACGAGCTGGTGGCGCCGGCGCTGGCACGGTGAACGCCCCACCGAGGTGCTGCCGGAGCGCGCCGCGGTCGACGAGATCGAGCATCAGCTCGACCGCGACCTGCTCTGGCGCCACCTGAGCGCGCTGCCCACCCGGCAGCGGGCGGTGCTCGTGCTGCGCTACTACGAGGACATGTCCGAGGCGCAGACCGCCGCCCTGCTCGGCATCTCCCCGGGCACCGTCAAGAGCCAGACCTCGCGTGCCCTGGGCACGCTGCGCCGCCGGATGGGCGCCGAGGCCGCCCTCGACCTGCCGAGCGGGGCCGCGCCGACCCCGCCCCGGCCCCGGCGCGCTCCCGCCGACCGGCCGGCACCCGCACCCGCCGGCGCCGGACGGCCGCCGGCGTACGGCGCACCGAGGATGGTGGTGGGCGCGGACGCGGCGGCCGTGGTCGCGGCGACCAACGCCCCGCCGCGCGTCGACGCACCGGACGTCGGGCCCGCGCCCGCGTTGCCCGCCTCCGCCGCCGGGCTGCCCGGGCCGGACGCCGGGCGCACGCCGCCCGTCGGCGAGCCGGCGGCGGAGCCCGTTCCCGTGTCGTCGGGGGCGGCGCGGGCGGGCCGTGGGGAAGGATCTGCCCCGGGAACCCCGGCCGGCCGGGCGGGGGCCGACCGCGACGAGGCGCGAGGACTGCCGGTCGTACCGGCCGGCACCGGCGCCGGAGAGCGTCGGTGAGCCGCCCGGCGGGCCCTGCTGACAACCGGACCGGCGGCCCGAGGCGTCCATACGGCGTGACCGAGGACGAGCTGGAGCAGGCGGTGCGGGAGACGTTCGCCCGCCGGGTCGCCGTCGCCCACCCGCTCGCCGCCGACCCGGCGGGCCTGGCGATCCGCCGGGCCGACCGGGCCCGGCGCCGGCGCACCGTGGTCGGGCTGGCGCTGGCCGCGGTCACCACCGTGGGGATCAGCACCGGGATCGCCCAGCTGGGGCAGCAGCCCGGCCAGCCCACCCATCCGACCGTCGTGCTCGGCGACCCGTACGCCTCGCCCCTGCCGAACCTGACCCCGTCGCTGCCGGTCGCCCCACCGACCGACCCGGCGCAGGGCGCGGGCCGGGGCGAGGTGGACCTTATCCTCGGCGCGGTGCTCGCCACCACGAGCGGGCAGCGGCTGACGCTGCCCGACGTGGGCCCGGCCGAGCGCGCCCAGCGGCTGCCGGACGGCACCGGCTGGGCCGTGGTCGGCGCCCCGACGGCGGCTGGCCAGGCGCTGTGGGTGGTGCAGCCCCACGGCGCGGTGCACCTGCTCCTGGCCGGGGCGCGGGACATCGCCCTCAGCCGCGACGGGCGCCAGGTCGCCTGGCGGGAGGGCGCCGAGCTGGTCGCCGCGGGGATCGTCGGCACCCAGGTCGTCGCCGCCGCCCGTACGCCGGCGCCGGCCGGGGCGGTGCCGGTCGGCTTCGCCGGCGACGCCGTCCTGGTGCGCCTCGACGCGGACCAGCCCGGCCACACCCTGTGGCGTCCGGCGCAGGGCCCGCTGAAGAGCGGGGGCGACCGCGCGACCCTGCGGGTCTACGGCACGCGCCCCGACGGCGTGGTGGTCGCGCAGGTGTCCGCGGGCACGCCGCGCCGGCCCTGTCTCGCCCTGCTCGACCCGACCCGAAACCTCGCGTCCGCCCGGACCGGCTGCGGGCCTACCCTCGGCGACGACGGGCGCGGCGGCGTCTCGGCCGACGGCCGGTGGCTGCTGGTCAACGGGCGGGTGGGCGGCGAGGACCGGGCGCTGCTGGTCGACCTGGACCGGCTGGGCGCCACCCGGGCGGTCCGCCCGGCCGGGCCGCCCGTGCACGGGCCGGTGGCGTGGACGCCCGAGGGGAGGGCGTACTACTCCGACGCCCGTGCCGGCCTGGTGCGCGTCGACGTGAGCCGGGTGCTCGCGGGCGAGGAGTCGTCGGGCGCCCCGGTCGGCGGCATGGGCGACGGGCAGCGCCCGATCCCGGTCGGCCGCGACGGTTCCTGACCGCGCCCGCGCGCCGGGCGTCGGCGGTGGCCGGTAGCGTCGGGGCGGTGAGCGCGCGCCCCCGGATCGACCTGCACACCCACTCCACCGCCAGCGACGGCACGCTCGGCCCCGCCGAGCTGGTGCGGGCGGCGGCGGAGTCGGGGCTGGACGTCGTGGCGATCACCGACCACGACACCACCGCCGGCTGGGAGCCCGCGCTGCGGGCGCTGCCGGCCGGGCTCAGCCTCGTCCGTGGGGCGGAGATCTCCTGCCGCTGGTACGGCGAGGAGCCGGCGGTGCCGCTGCACCTGCTGGCGTACCTCTTCGATCCGGACGCCCCGGAGCTGGTCGCCGAGCTGGCCCGGGTACGAGCCGCGCGGGAGGAGCGGGGCGAGCGGATCGTGGCGCTGCTGCGGGCCGACGGGATCGACGTGAACTGGCCGGAGATCCTGGCCGGCGCGGCGGGCGGCTCGGTGGGCCGGCCGCACATCGCCCAGGCGCTGATCCGGGCCGGCCTGGTGGCCACCACCACGGAGGCGTTCGGGCCGGACTGGCTGGGCGAGCGCTACCGGCTACCGAAGGAGGACATCGACGTCTTCCACGCGGTCCGGCTCGTCCGCGCGGCGGGCGGCGTGCCGGTCTTCGCCCACCCCCGGGCGACGCGGCGGGGGCGGATCGTGCCGGACGCGCTGATCGCCGACCTGGCCGCGGTGGGCCTGGCGGGCCTGGAAGCCGACCACGAGGACCACTCCCCGGCCGAGCGGGCGCACGTCCGCGCCCTCGCCGGAGAGCTGGGCCTGCTGGTGACCGGCTCGTCGGACTTCCACGGCACGCACAAGACGGTCCGGCTCGGCGCGTTCACCACCGACCCGGAGGCGTACGAACGGATCATCGCCGAGGCGAGCGGGGTGACCGGGATCGCTTCCGGCTGATCCGCGTTTCAGTCTCCAGCGGCGCGGCTACGTTGATCACGTGGATGCCAAGCTGTTCGGTGAGGTCTTCGTGACCCTGCTGGTGATCGTCGACCCGCCGGGCATGATGCCCATCTTCCTGGCGCTGACCGGCCCGCTCACGGCCCGGGACCGCAACCGGGCGGCCTGGCAGGCCGTCGCCCTGGCGCTCGGCGTGATCGTCATCTTCGCGGTGGCCGGCCAGACGCTGCTCGACTACCTGCACGTCGACCTGCCGGCGTTGCAGGCCGCCGGCGGGCTGCTGCTCATCCTGGTGGCGTTGGAGCTGCTGACCGGCAAGGCCGACGACCCGAGCCAGCAGGTCACCTCGAACATCGCGCTGGTGCCGCTGGGTACGCCGCTGCTGGCGGGTCCCGGCGCCATCGTCGCCACCATGCTCTTCGTCAAGGAGGCCGACGGCGGGTCGGACTACACCGCCATCGCCGCCGCGATCGTCGCGGTGATGGTCGCGGTCTGGGTGGTGCTCCGGTTCTCCGGAGGGATCGTCAAGATCCTGCGCCCGGGCGGGATCGAGGTGCTGACCCGGATCGCCGGCCTGCTGCTCGCGGCGATCGCGGTGCAGCTCATCGCGGACGCGGTGGCCGCCTTCGTGACCCAGTACGCCAACATGGCCTGACCGCCGCCCGGGTTTGTCGGGGCCGGATGGCAGGATCCAGGTGTGCGACGAGCCTCTTCAGCCGGACGGTCCTCCGCCACGGGCCGGGCGCCCCGCCCCCGGGGCGACCAGCCCGAGCAGCTCGGCTTCGAGGGCATGCCGGAACGGCTCTTCGTCTGCACCCCCAGCAAGCTCGGCGCCTACGCGGACTGCCCCCGGCGCTACCGCTACTCCTACGTCGACCGTCCGGCGCCGCCCAAGGGCCCGCCGTGGGCGCACAACTCCCTCGGCGCGAGTGTGCACACGGCCCTGAAGAACTGGTATGCCCTCAGCCCCGAGCGGCGCCGGCCCGAGGCGCTCGCCGCGCTGCTCAAAGGCACCTGGGTGCGCGAGGGCTACCGCGACGAGGAGCAGGAGCGGGCGGCCTACCGGCGGGCGCTGGGCTGGCTGGAGTCCTACGTCGAGACCCTGGAGCCGGGGGTCGACCCGCTCGGCGTGGAGCGGGTGGTGGCGGTCAAGACCGGGGTGCTGGCGTTCAACGGCCGGGCCGACCGGATCGACTCCCGCCCCGGGCCCGAGGGCCCCGAGCTGGTCATCGTGGACTACAAGACGGGCCGCACCGGGCTGGACGCCGACGACGCACGCGGCTCCCAGGCCCTGGCGCTCTACGCGTACGCCGCCGAGCGGGTGTTCCGCCGGCCGTGCCGCCGGGTGGAGCTGCACCACCTGCCCACCGGCACGGTCGCGGCGCACGAGCACACCGTCGAGTCGCTGGCCCGGCAGCTCACCCGGGCCGAGGAGACCGCGCGCGACATCATGGCCGCCGAGCGGGCGGTCGCCGACGGGGACGACCCCGACGACGCCTTCCCCACCACGCCGGGTCCCCGCTGCGGCTGGTGCGACTACCGGCGCACCTGCCCGGCGGGGGCGCAGGCGCCCGGCAAGGAGCCGTGGGCGGCCGTCGAGCAGCCCGCCGACCGGCTGCCCGGCCGGGACTGAACGGTTCAGGCGGGGGTGCGGGCGAGGCGGGCGGCGCGTTCCTTCGCGGCCTGCTGCAACGGCCCCTCCCGCCAGCGGCGGGGCACCGCGGCGAGGGTCAGCCGGAGCGCCCGCACCGTCAGGTCGGCCGAGAGCGCGGTGGTCGGCAGGCCCAGGCCGCCGTACAGCCGCCGGGCCCAGGCGGGCAGCAGCGCGAACGCGGTGCCGGCGATGCCGAAGTACGCCCAGCGGGCCGGCCCCAGGTTGAGCCCGATCCGGGCAGGCAGGCTGAGCTTCCACGGGATCGGCGGGGCGGTCAGGAAGAGCGCCGTCTCGGCCGCCTCGCGGGTGATCCGCAGCTCCGGGCGGATCCGCCGGTAGTAGTCGGCCACCTCGGCGGCGGTGCCGGGGACCGTCTGCGGGTCGAGGCCCACCAGCGCGGCGGCGCGCCGCTGCTCGGTGTAGTAGCCGTCGATCTCGTCGGCGGTCAGCGGCAGCCCCGCCCGGCGGGCCGTGTCGAGGAACGACTCGACCTCGGTGACGTGCACCCAGCGCAGCAGGTCGGGGTCGTCGACGCGGAACTCCTCCCCGGTGGACGGGTCGGTCGCCCGCAGGCGGGCGTGCCGCCGGCGTACCCGCCGCCCGGCGGCCTCCGCCTCCGCCGTGGTGCCGTAGATGGTGGTCGCCACGTAGGTGGCGGTGCGCACCAGGCGACCCCAGGCGTCGGAGCGGTAGTCGCTGTTCTGGGCGACCCCGGCCATCGCGCGGGGATGCAGCGCCTGGAGGTAGAGCGAACGCAGGCCGGCGACGATCAGGATCGGCTCCTCGTGCACCTTCCACGTGACCGAACCCGGACCGAACAGACCGAGGTCATCGGAGTCCACCGACCAAGCGTGCCATGCCCCGCGACCCTCCGCCCCGGGCAACGGACGTCAGCCCGTCGGCCGTACCGTCGTCGGCGGGGACGGTCGGTTGTCGGCGGAGCGGCAGAGCCAGGGCCCCACGGAGCGGTCCGGCGTCGGCGGCGCGGCGGATCCGGCGCGGCTGGGTCAGTCGTCGGCGGAGCGGCGGGCCTGGCAGGTGGGGCAGAGGCCCCAGAAGGTCACTTCCGCCTCGTCGACCTCGAACCCGTGAGCGATGTCCGGGTCCAGGCAGGGGGCCCTGCCGACCGCGCAGTCGATGTCGGCGATCTCGCCGCAGCCCCGGCAGACCACGTGGTGGTGGTTGTCCCCGGCCCGCGCCTCGTAGCGGGCGGGGCTGCCGGCCGGCTCGATCCGGCGGGACAGCCCGGCCCGGGACAGCGCGCCGAGCACGTCGTAGACGGCCTGGGTGGAGACGGAGTCGAGGCGCTCGCGGACCCGCCGGGTGATCTCGTCCACCTCGAGATGGCCGCCGGCGGCCAGTACGTCGAGCACGGCGAGGCGCGGCCGGGTGACCCGCAGGCCCCTCGACCGGAGCAGCTCCTCCCCGCCGGACATCTGTCAATGACAGCACGAGGTGACCGGGTCGACAACCGGCCTCCGGCAGAGGGTGGCCCCGGCCACAGCCAGCCTGCCCGTCCGGGCGGTGAACCGGACCTGTCCGGGGTGCGTGTAGCGGATCGAGAGTTCTGGGCGGGGCGGCCGGCGCACCGTACGCTGGCAACCCGCGACCGCGTACGCCGGAGGTGTGGATGTTCAAGGAGATCCTGGGCCTGCCGGCCCACGTGCTGGTGGTGCACGCGGTCGTCGTGCTCGTGCCGCTGCTGGCCCTGCTCTCCGCCGCGTACGTGGCGCTGCCCCGGTTCCGGCCCCGGCTGGACTGGGCGGTGGCGATCCTCGCCGTGGCGGCGCCGGTGACGGCCTTCGTCGCGGTCGAGTCCGGCGAGGAGCTGAACGACGCGTTCCTGGCCCGGGGCATGCAGGGCCCGATCGTGGACCAGATCCTGGAGCACTCGCGCTACGGCGACCTCCTGTTCTGGTACGCCCTGCCGCTGGCTGTGGCGTCGCTGCTGCTGCTCGTGGTGACGAGCGGGCACCCGCGCGTGCCGAGGCTGCCGTCCTGGATCACGCCGGTGCTGTCGGTCGTGGTGGTCGCGCTCGGCGTCGTGAGCCTGGTCTACGCCTACCTCACCGGCCACTCCGGCGCCGAGGCCGTCTGGGGCAACACCCTCTGACACCCGCCCCTGGCCTCCGCGATCTTGCGCTTTCGGCCCGCGTTCTGTCCCCGTTCGCGCGCTTTGCCAGGGCGGTAACTGCAAGATCGCGCTGGGGGAGTGGGGTGGGTCAGAAGATCAGGCGTGAGCAGAGCAGGCAGACCAGGATCACCAGCACCGCGCCGGCCAGCGCGCCGACGCCGTACGTGAGTCGCTGCGCCCGCTGTTCCGCCGTGTCGAGCCCGGCCATGTCCTGCGGCGGCAGCCGCCGGGGCGGTGGTGGTCGCAGGTGCACCGGCGGTCGCCACCCGGCCGGGGGCGGGGTGGTGGCCGGCGGGCCCGCGTAGCCGCCCCCGGGCGCCGGCGTCGGTGCGGCCCGGGTCCCGGACTGCTCCGGCGCGGCGTCGGGCCGCCGCCAGTACTCGTCCGGGGCGCTGCCGGAGGTGGGGGTCGTCACGCCGTCCGACGCTACCAACGCTCCGGCCCGGTGACCGGCCGGACGCGGCCGGCCCACCGGCGGGTCGGCGCGGACAGCCCCGGTCAGCCGTGGCCGGGCAGCCTGGAGAGCCCCGGTCAGCCATGGCCGGGCAGCCTGGCGAGCCGTGACCGGACGCCCCCGGCCAGCCGTGTCGGCGGAGCCACCGGGGCACCGTGGCGGACCTGGTTCGACGCGGTGACCCGGTCGCGGCTGCGCTAGTCTTGCCGCTCGTGAGCACCGAGTTCCCTCCGACGCCGGCGGTACGCGGCGACGACGACCGTACGGTCGACCTGAGCGACGACTTCGTGGTGCTGCCCGAGCAGACCGCCGACGACACCGATCGGGGCTGGGGCGAGCGTTCCGGCGGCAACGACGACTGGCTGCTCGCGGAGCGCCCGCCGCACTGGGACTGAACCGCCTGCCAGGCGACCCACCGACATCCGAGGCTGCTTCCGCGCCTGTGGAGAAACCCCGGCGGCCTGTGGACAACGCCCCCGGGCCTGTGGATGACGCGGGCACCCTGTGGACAACCGCCTGCCGGCGACCGCGCGACCACCCCGTCGCGCCCACGGGCGTCACCAGGCGATCCGAGACGCCGCCGCGGTCGACCAGGGACCCGGGACGGCGAGCCAGGAGGCGGGGGCCGTGTCCCTAAACCGGTGGCCCGCACAGCGGGACGTGCCCGGGGCGGGCGGGGCCGGCCCCGGGACAGGATGTGGCGTGCGTCAGGAGGCGCTGGCGGTGCTGGCGGCCGGGGTCTTGCTCGCTCCGCCGCCGGAGCCGTTCGAGCTGGACGACGACGAGGACGAGGCGGCGGTCGAGCCGCTCGACGAGCCGGAGTCGCCGCCGGAGGAGGACGAGTCGGACTTCGCCGGCTTGGCGGCGCCGCCGCTGCCGGTGTCGCTGCCCGAGGTGCGGGAGTCCGTGCGGTAGAAGCCCGAGCCCTTGAACACGATGCCGACCGAGTTGAAGAGCTTGCGCAGCTGCCCCTCACACGCGGGGCACTCCGTCAGCGGCTCGTCAGAGAAGGACTGCACCGCCTCGAGCTGGTGGCCGCACGCGGTGCAGGCGTACTGGTACGTGGGCACGTTCTCCTCCGGATCTGGCACGGCCGGTTGGCACTCGACGTCTTCGAGTGCCAATGGTGCGTCATCGCCCCCGGATTCGTCCAGCGGAAGTGTGGGGCGCGACACCGCCGCCCTCAGGCGCGACCCGCCGCGTCCCCGGGGGCGGCGTCAAGCGTACGCAGGCCGTCGGCGGGAGTGACCACCGCGCGCACCGGGCGGTCGTGCGGCTCGGCGGGCAGCGACCCGACCAGCTCCCCGTCGTGCAGCGGCACCACGGTCAGCGCGGTCGCGGGCACCCGGGCCAGCGCCCGGTCGTACGAGCCGCCGCCCCGGCCCAGCCGCAGCCCCCGGCGGTCCACCGCCAGCGCCGGCACCACCACCAGCTCGGCCGCCGCCACCGCGTCCCGGCCCAGTCGCGGCCCCGCCGGCTCGCGCATGCCCCGGCCGGCGGCCACCAGCGCGTCCATGCCGGCCCAGGCCGCCCAGTCCAGGTCGAGGTCGGCACAGAGCACCGGCAGCAGCAGCTCGGCCCCCGGCGGCAGCGCCGCGTGCAGCACCGCCGGCAGGTCGGGCCCGCCCGGCTCGGAGCCGACCGGCACGTACGCCGTCATCCGGCGCGGGCGCAGCCGGCGGACGAGGGCCACCAGCTCGGCCTGGACGCGCCCGGCGGCCTCGGCCCGCGTCGGCGCGGTCAGCGCCCGGCGGGCGGCGAGCACGGCGGCGCGCACGTCCCGCTTCGCCGCTTCCGCTTCATGAGAAAAATCGGGCACGCAACACTCCTGACGCAACGTTTGTCACCTGGTTGCTCTGTGTCAGCATCGCAAGCGACGGCGGCGGAACTTCCGGGGGGACCGAGTGACGCTACGCGGGCGGTTGACCACAGCCTTCCTGGCGGTGGTGCTCGGCCCGGTCCTGCTCGGGGCGTTCTTCGTCGGTTCGACCGTGGTGGCCGTCGACCGGAGCCGTTCCACCGAGCGGCTGGCGGTGGCCGCCGCGACCGTGCGCACCTCGGTCGACGCCCTCTGTCAGCAGCTGCGGGCCGCCGCCGACGCGGTGGCCCTGACCGGCGACCGGCCCGGCGCCGCGGGCCAGGTGGTCAGCCGCGGCCTGGCGGCCGCCGTGCGGGTCACCGACGTGGCCGGCCGGGTCACCTACGCCTCGCCGGGCGGGCCGCCGGAGCCCTGGCGGGACTGCTCCACCGCCGCGCCGGCCGCCGGCCCGGTGCGGGCGCTCGCCGCCCGGGTCGACCTGCGCGACCGGTCCGGCGGGCCGCTGGGCACGGTCGCCGCGGCGCATCCGGTCGACCCGGCCTTCGTGGCGCGGCTCGCGGCCGTGACCGGCGTGGCGGTCACCCTGCTCGACGACGCCGAGGCGCCCGTCCGGCTCGCCCACACCACCGAGTCGACCGGGGTACGCGACGCCGTGCTCGCCGCCGCCGGCACGGTCGACGGCGAGCGGGTCACCGAGACCGCCGACGGCCGGTACGTCCGCCGGGTCGGCCCGTCCGCCGGGCAGCCCCTGCCGCTCGTGCTCTCGGTCCCCAGCGACCAGCCGCCCGGCCTGTACGCCGCCCTGGTCGCGGCGGTGCTCGTGGCGGCCCTGCTGGCCGTGGTGGCCGCCGGGCGGCTGGCCCGGGTGACCACCCGGCCGCTGGTGGAGCTGGCGGGCGCGGTCGACCGGGTGGCCCGCGGCGACCTGACCGCCCGGGTGCCGGTGCGCAGCCGCGACGAGATCGGCCGGCTGGCCGGCGCGTTCAACCGGATGACCCGGGAGACCGGCACCTACGTGGCGGCGCTGACCAGCAGCCGCGACCAGTTGCGCGGGCACCTCGCGGTGCTGGGGGACACCCTGGCCAGCACGCACGACCTGCAACGCATCCTGCGGGTGATCCTGCACAGCGCGATCGCGGCGACGGGCGCCCGGGCCGGCGCGGTGCTGCTGGTCGACGACGGCGGGGTGCTCGTGGCGCAGTGCGCGGAGGGGCTGGACGGGCGCTGCCCGCCCGAGGAGCGGGCCGGGCCGCTGCGGGTGCCGCTGGGCAGCGGCGTGCTCGGGGCCGTCGCGGCGACCGGCGAGCCGCAGCGCGGCCGGGCGGAACCCTCCGCCGTGCCGCCGGGCGAGCCGCGCTGCCGGACGTACGTCGCGGTGCCGTTCGCCGCCCCGGGCGCCCCGGGCGCGGTCGACGCCGCCGCCCGCGCGGACGCCCCGCCCGCCCGGCCCGGGTCGTCGGAGCCGGCCTCCCCGGCCGGGGCGCTCGGTGTACTGGCCCTCTACGACCGGCTCGGCGCGGACGAGTTCGACGACGACGACCTGGTGACCCTGCGGACCTTCGCCGGCCACGCCGCCGTGGCGGTGGACAACGTGCGGGTGCACGAGGAGGCGCAGCGGCTCTCGCTGACCGACCCGCTGACCGGGCTATGGAACTACCGCTACCTGCGGGAGTCGATCCGCCGGGAGGTCGAGCGGGCGAACCGGTTCGGCCGGATGCTCAGCGTTCTCGCCCTCGACCTGGACCGGTTCAAGGACGTCAACGACACGCACGGACACGCGGCCGGCGACGCCGTGCTGGCGGAGTTCGCCCGCCGGGTGCGGGGCGAGATCCGCGAGGTCGACCTGGCCTTCCGGCAGGGCGGCGAGGAGTTCGTGGTGCTGCTGCCGGAGACCGACGCCCGGGGGGCGGCGATCGTCGCGGAGCGGCTCGGCGCGGCGATCCGGGAGGCCCCGATCACGGCCGACGGGCACGGCGGGGCCGCGCCCGTGGCCATCGCGGTGACCGTCTCCATCGGCATCGCCGTCTATCCCGGCCACGCCAGCACGGGCCAGGAGGTGTTGGACGCCGCCGACGACGCGCTCTACGCCGCCAAGGCGGGCGGCCGGGACACCTGGCGGATCGCCGACGACCGGGCCGACGACGAACCGGCTGACCCGGGCCCGGCGCACGACGAGCGGGCGGACGGCGGCCGGGCGGACGACGAGCGGGCGGGCGGCGGCCGGGGCGGCGAGGAGCGGCCGGGCGGCGGCCGGGCCGGCGAGGAGCCGGTCGCCCACGGCCGGGCCGACCCGCCGGCCCGGGAGATCCCCGTCCCGGCGGGCGCGGTCAGCCCCGAGGACGGGCTGCCGCGCGCCGGCGCCCCGCGCCAGCCGGCCCGGACCCGCCCCGAACCGGCCGATCCGGTCGACGCCGAGCCGCGCGGCGCGCCGGCCGGACCCGGGGCCGAGCCCCGGACCGCGCCGGCCGGACCCGGTCCCGCGCGGCCCGGCACGAGCGGCGGCGCGTCTTCCGGTCCTCACCCTCCACGGCAGAGCCGTGGCCGATAGTCTCGCGACATGTCGGAGCACTCAGCGAACCCCTCAACGGCGACCGCCGCAACCGGTCGCTCCCGCGCGGTCAAAGCAGTCATCCCGGCCGCCGGACTGGCCACCCGGTTCCTGCCGGCCACGAAGGCGGTGCCCAAGGAGCTGCTCCCGGTGGTCGACCGGCCGGTGCTGCAGTACATCGTCGAGGAGGCCACCCAGGCCGGCATCGGCGACGTCCTGCTGATCACCGGGCGGGGCAAGACGTCGATGGTGGACCACTTCGACCGCCGCCCCGACCTGGAGGCCCGGCTGGAGGAGAAGGGCGACGCCGAGCGGCTGGCCGCCGTGCGCCGCCCCAGCGAGCTGGCCGAGATCTACACCTGCCGGCAGCCCGAGCAGCTCGGCCTCGGCCACGCCGTCGGTTACGCCGAGTCGCACGTCGGCGACCAGCCCTTCGCGGTGCTGCTCGGTGACGAGTTCGTGAAGCAGTCCGAGCCGCTGCTGCCGGCCATGTTGGAGCTCCAGGCCCGCACCGGCGGCGTCGTGCTGGCCTTCTTCGAGGTCGACCCCTCCGAGACCAAGCGCTACGGCATCGCCTCGGTCGAGCCGGCGGAGGCGGAGCTGACCGACATCGGCGAGGTCGTCCGGGTCACCGGCATGGTGGAGAAGCCCAAGCCGGAGGACGCGCCGAGCAACCTCGCGGTGCTGGGCCGCTACGTGCTGCCCGCCAGCATCTTCGACGCGATCCGGCGTACGAAGCCGGGCAGCGGTGGGGAGATCCAGCTGACCGACGCGATGGAGCTGCTGCGCAACGAGGGCACGCCGGTGCACGCGATCGTCTACCGGGGCACCCGCTACGACACCGGCATGCCGCTGGGCTACCTCCAGACCGTGGTGCAGATCGCCGCCGAGCGCGACGACCTCGGCGGCGAGTTCCGCAAGTGGCTGGCCGAGTTCGTCAACTCCGACGTGTCGGGCGTGACTGGTACATGACAGCGTCGGCCGACGCCGAGGCGGCCGCGAACGAGTTGATGCCGCTCGCCGACTACCTGGGCAGCGTGCTGCGCAGGTTACGCGCGCTGCCTCCGCTCGACCTCGACCTCACCCAGGCGCACGGCAACGTCCTCGCCGAGGACGTCGTCGCGCCGCACTCCTTCCCTGCCTTCGACCAGGCGGCCGTGGACGGGTACGCGGCCCGCTGGGAGGACATCTCCGGAGGCGGTCGGGGCGTGGGCTACGTCCCGACCCAGTCCGGCGGGCCGGGCGGGCGCAACGTCCGGCTCAACGTCGTCGGCGACCTCGGCGCGGCGAGCTGGCGCCCGGTGCGGCTCACCCCCGGCGCGTGCTTCTCCGTCGCCGCCGGGGCGCCGCTGCCGCTCGCCGCGGACGTGGTGGTCCCCGTCGAGTGGACCGACCAGGGCATGGCCGCGGTGGAGATCTTCCGCGTCCCCAAACGCGGGTACGGGGTACGCCGGGCCGGCGAGGAGCTGCCCGCCGGGACCCTGCTGGCCCGGGCCGGCACCTACGTCTCCCCGGCGCTGGTCGCGGTGTTCGCCGCCACCGGCATCGGGCACGTGGTGGTCCGGCCCAGCCCCCGGGTGGTCATCGTGGCCACCGGCGACGAGCTGGTCGACGTGGGCCGGGGCAGCCAGCCCGGCCAGACGGTCGACGCCAACTCGCACGCGCTCACCGCGGCGGCGGCCGAGGTGGGCGCCTTGGCGTACCGGGTGGGCATCTGCGACGACGACCCGGAGGGGCTGCGCGGGCTGCTGGAGGACCAGACGCTGCGCGCCGACCTGATCATCACCACGGGGGGCACCGGCACCGGGCCGGGCGACATGGTGCGGCGGATCCTCTCCCGCCGCGAGGGCGGCCGGGCCGGGCCGGTCATGTTCACCGAGGTGGCGCTCTATCCCGGCACCTCCCTCGGCTTCGGCACGGTCGGCGCCGAGGAGGTGCCGGTGGTGTGCCTGCCCGGCGACACGGGCGCCGCCCTGATCGGCTTCGAGGTGCTGGCCCGCCCGGCGATAAACCTGCTCGCCGGGGCGGAACCGGTGTTCCGGCCCAGCGTCCGCGCGCACCTGCTGGAGACGATCTCGTCCCCGGTCGGGCTGCGCGAGTTCCGCCCCGCGCACGTCGCCGAGCGGCGCGGCGGTGGCTACACGGTCCAGCCGCTCAACGGCGGGCCGTACACCCTCTCCGGGTTGGCCGAGGCGAACGGCCTGTTGGTGCTCGGCGAGCGGGTGACCACCGCGGCGGCCGGGTCCACCGTGGACGTCCTCCTGCTGGACCGTCGCCGGTGAGCGTGGCCTCCCGGGCGCGGCTGGACGGACGGTGCGGTGCGGGCAGGAGTGCGCTTGCGATGACGCGGTCGTGAGCGGAAGCTGACGCGGTGAATCTGTTCGGGGGTGGGCGGGCGCCGGGGTGGCCGGCGGTGCTGAACGATGGCCCGGTGGTGCTGCGGCCCTACCGGCGGGCGGACGCCGCCGCCTGGTCGGAGGTGCGCCGCGCCAACCAAGAGTGGCTCGCGCCGTGGGAGTCGTCCCTGCCGGGAAGCTGGCACGAGCTGAACTCGCCGGCCGCGTTCCGCTGGGTGCACCGCGACCAGCGCCGGTCGGCGCGCAGCGGCGAGGGGATGCCGTTCGCGGTCTGCCTGCGCGAGGACGGCCGGGAGCGGCTGGTCGGCCACCTCAACGTGGGCAGCATCGTCCGGCGGGCGTTCTGCTCCGGGTACGTCGGCTACTGGGTCGACTCCCGGGTGGCCGGTCGCGGCATCATCCCGACCGCGTTGGCGCTCGCCGTCGACCACGCCTTCGGCGCGGGCGGGCTGCACCGGGTCGAGGTGAACATCCGCCCCGAGAACCGGCCGTCCCGCCGGGTGGTGGAGAAGCTGGGCTTCCGCGAGGAGTCGTACCACGTGCGCTACATGCACATCGACGGTGCGTGGCGGGACCACATCGGATACGCGATGACCAGTGAGGAGGTCGCCGCCGAGGGCGGCCTGCTGGGCCGCTGGCACCGGATCCGCGCCGTCGCGGGGTGAGCCGTCCCACGGACGGGATCGGCGCGGCGCGTCACCATCCGCGTCGGCGGCCCGTAACCTCAAGTGACTGCAAGCTGTGGCAAGCGCTGCTCCACCCGTACGATCCACGCACCCGACCACGCTCGGTGGAAGATCCTGCGGTCGGGCGGCGGTTGCTCCGAATTCGGTGACGGGAGGGGTGAGGGTGCCGACCTCGGTGCTCCTCGCCGTCCTCGCCGCCGCCGGCCTGCTCGCCCTCGCGCCGGCGCTGGTCCGCCGGTACGACGCCACCGAGCGGCTGGTGGCGGAGCGGGCGCAGTCGACGGCGCGGGTGCTCCAGCGCCGCCGGCGGCGTCGTACTGTCCCGGGGCGGAAGCCGGTCCACCCGCCCCGATCCCTCGTCGTCACCCTGAGCGAGAGCAAGGACGCGGGGGGTCTCGCGGCCCCGGTCTCCGCGCCACCCGCCGCCCGCCGGTCGAGCCGGCTGCGCGCCGTGCCGCCCGCCGGGAAGAAGAACCGCCGCCGGCCGCCGTCCCGCCGGCAGCACACCCCCGCCGTCTACCGCCGACGCCGGGTGCTCGCCGCGCTGCTCCTGCTCAACTTCGTCGAGCTGATCGGCGTGATCGTGGTCGGCCCCGGCTTCTGGATCAGCTTCGGGGTCACCGCCACCCTGCTGGTCGCGTACGTCGTACACCTGCGGGCGCGGGCGGTGGCGGATCGCCGGCGGCGGCGGGCGCAGGCCCGGGAGGCGGCGTGGCTGGCCGCCCGGCAGGCTGAGGTGCGGCGGGAGCAGGCCCGTCGGGCGGCGGCCCGCCGGGAGGCGCAGCGCCGCCTGGCGGCCCAGCGCGAGGTGGTACGCCGCGCCGCGATGGGCCTGGACCGGCCGGCCGACCTGCCCGCGGCGGCCAACGGCGGCTCCGTGTCCTACCGGCGTACGGGCGGCCTGCGGGGCCGCCCGTACCAGTCCGGTCGCGGCACCCACTCGGCTTGAGTGTCGGTTTCCGACGCGGCCCGGATGTCCGCTTCCGGCGTCGCCGATCCGATCCTCCGAGGGTCGGTTCTCGCCAAGATCCCGCCGCGCCGGGGGTGGATTCGCGGCGGGGGCGGTCGACCTGTTAGCCTTGGCGCCGGCCCGCCCGGTGAAAGCCGGGTGGGACCGACGCCGGTTCGCCGGCGGAGGGGCTGTGGCGCAGACCGGTAGCGCACCTCGTTCGCATCGAGGGGGTCAGGGGTTCAAATCCCCTCAGCTCCACCCAGTTCAAAGGCCGTTTCCCGTCGTGGGAGACGGCCTTTTTCGATCTTGTGCAGCAGTGAAGTACAGCAGTCGTCGACCGCAGGGTCGATGGGGCTGGCCGCGAGCTAATCCGGCAGCGGCGTGGGATGCATCGTCAGGTAGATCAGCCCCTGCTCCTCGTGAATGGTGCAGCTCAGTTCGTAGGGCTCCGCAGCGCCGATGCGGAAGATGAGGGTGACCCGATCCGCACGAAACTCTGTGTGCCGGTGGGCTCCCCAAACACGCCGGTGATCTCCTGTCGGTGCTGCCCTGCCCGCAGGGGGAGCCTCAGCGCGTCGATCATGTTCTGGACCGTTGACTCCGGCAGGGCGACGAGGTCGATCGCCACCGAACGCGTTACCTCGGGAGCCGACTGCCGCTACTATCCCGGATCCACACTCATTGAGTCCATGCGAGCCGCGGCCAGGTACTACAGCACCCCCACGAGGACGCGGCATCCTCATGTCTAGACAACCCGCCCACGTAGTCCACCTCCCACCCAACGTCCGCCAGGCCGTGACGATCGCGTGGGTGGTCACCCGCCGCCGTGGGCTGGGCGATCGCTGCCGCTCCGCTGTGCGGCGTGCCACCGGAGTACGTGGTCCAGGCGCGCGGTGAGCCGACGCTACGCGGATCCGCCCCCGACCCGAGCGAGCGGTGGCGGTGAGGCATACGACGCCGGACCGCCGCAGGCGGATCGAGCTGGTGACGTCGGGGGCCTGAGATCTGCTGCTCAGGCTCCTGACGTCTCGGCCGAGGCCAGTCTCCTGCTGGCGGTAGCGCTCATCTGCATCACCGGGCTCGGTCGGTCGGGCCGCCAGCCTTGCCGGAGCGCTTCCCGGATGGTGTCCGCAACCTCGGTCGGACGAACCGCCCTCCCAGAGGACACGATCCAGTTGTCCGGTCGCGGGAAGTCGGTCGTGACGACAAGTACCGAGCCCGGATCCTGCTCCAGCTCAACGGCATAGGTCAACGCCGTCTCGGCCAGTCCCTGGCTGTACGTGGGCTTCGGGCGGATCCGCCAGCGATAGGTGATGTCGTCGACCGAGATGAGGCGGCTGCCCTTCTTCGGAATGGCCATTGAATTTCTCCGCTCAGGTAATTTCCGGACGTTGCCGAAAGGGCGTAGAGGTCGACCAGGAAGGCTGCGTGCTCGTCGTGGGACTCGAACAGGTCATGCCGGGCGAGGTCGTCAACGGAGGCAATCGGCCGGACTCCCTGGGCAGTACAGCTAGCGAGCCGGGTTGCTCAGCCTTGTGGCTCGATGCTGGCGAGCAGGTCGGTGACTCGGGTCTTGATGTCGTCGCGGATCTGGCGGACGACGTCGAGGGGTTGGCCGGCGGGGTCGGTGAGCTTCCAGTCCTCGTAGCGCTTGCCGGGGAATACGGGGCAGGCGTCGCCGCAGCCCATGGTGATGATGACGTCGCTGGCTTCGGCCGTGTCCCAGGTGAGTTGGGCCGGGGTCTGGTCGATGATGTCGATGCCGACCTCCCGCATGGCGTCGACGGCGACGGGGTTGATCTGGTCGGCGGGTGCGCTGCCAGCGGAGCGGACCTCGATGGTGTCTCCGGCGAGGTGGCGCAGCCAGGCGGCGGCCATCTGGGAGCGGCCGGCGTTGTGGACGCAGACGAACAGGACGCTGGGCTTGTCGCTCATCGGTGATGTTCTTCCTGTCAGATGAAGATCGGGCTGCGGCGTTCGATGAGGGTGACGTCGCGCCAGGTTCCGTGGTGGCGGCCGACGCGTTCGCGGGTGCCGACGGTGCGGAAGCCGCAGGCGGTATGTAGGGCGAGGCTGGCGGTGTTCTCGGGGAAGACGCCGGATTGGATGGTCCAGATGCCGGCCTGCTCGGTGGAGGCGATCAGGGCGTCGAGCAGGCGACGGCCGACTCCATGGCTGCGGGCGTCGGGGTGGACGTAGACGGAGTGCTCGACCACCCCGGCGTAGACGCACCGGTCGGACACGGCGGAGCAGGCGACCCAGCCGAGGACCCGGCCGGTGGGGTCGACGGCCACCCAGCGGTGACCGGGTAGCCGGCTGGCGGTGAACTGTTCCCAGGTGGGCGGTTCGGTTTCGAAGGTGGCATTGCCGGTGGCGATGCCGAGCCGGTAGATATCCAGCACGGCGTCGGCGTGCTGGTTGCCCATGGCGGCGATGGTGATGCCGGTGGTGCTGGCGGGGGAGGTCATCGGTTCTCCTGGACGAGGTGCGGCACGACGACGGCGTCGGCGGAGTCGGCGGCGTGGGGGTACCAGGCGGCGAGGGCGGCGACGGCGACCAGGCCGCCAACGAGCTGGGCGGCGACGAAGCCGGGCACCGAGGCCGGGGCGATTCCGGCGAAGGTGTCGGTAAAGGCCCGGCCGATGGTGACAGCGGGGTTGGCGAACGAAGTCGACGAGGTGAACCAGTAGGCCGCGCCGATGTAGGCGCCCACAGCGGCAGGGGCGGCGGAGGTGCGGGCCGAGCGGGCGAGGGCGAAGACCAGGACGACCAGGCCGGCGGTGGCGACCACCTCGGCCAGCCACAAGTGCCCCCCGGTCCGCTCGGTGCGGGACCAGGCCACGGCCGGCAGGTCGAACATCAGGCCGGCCAGCACCGCCCCGGTGATGGCTCCGCCGGTCTGAGCGGTGGTGTAGGCGGCGAGGGCGCGGGCGGTCAGGCCGGTGCCGGCGCGGCGGCCGAGCCACCAGTCGACGGCAGAGACAACCGGGTTGAAGTGCGCCCCGGACACCGGCCCGAACATGAGGATCAGCGCGCCCAGGGCGAGGGCGGTGGCAATCGCGTTTTCCAGGAGCTGGAGCCCGATGTCGGTGGGAGAGAGCCGGGCGGCGGCGATCCCGGAGCCGACGACCGCGGTGACCAGCAGTGCCGTACCGGTGAACTCAGCCGATGCCCGACGAGTCAGGGTGAGGGTCACGCGGTGGCCTGCGCGGATGTGGTGGAGATGTCCAACAGCGCGCCGAGTTGCCGAAACGCTTCCGGGCGGACCCGGTACCAGACCCAGGTGCCGCGTCGGTCGGAGTCGACCAGGCCGGCCTCGCGCAGCACCTTGAGGTGGTGGGAGATGGTCGGCCCGGACAGGTCGAACGCCGGGGTCAGGTCGCAGACGCAGATCTCCGGCACCGAGGCGATCATCGACATCAGCCGCAGCCGGATCGGGTCGCCCAGGGCCTTGAACATCGGCGCGACCACCGCCGCTTGGTCGGCATCCAGGGGGCGGACGGCGATCGGGGAGCAGCAGGCCACGGCTTGGAGGTCCACCACCGGCAGCGCTTGTTTCGACATGCCTCTAGGTTGACATATCTCGAAACAGGGTGCAACGTAGGTCCTGCTTCGAAAATCATCTAGGCAAGGACGAAGCGATGCCCAAGCTGTTCTCCCGTCGCCGCACCACCCACGCCCAGGGGGTGACGCTCTGCGAGTCGTGCGGGCAGGTCTGCACTGCGGACTGCCATGCCGACGCCTGCTACGAGCGCACCCGCACCACCGCTCTCACCAGCCACCACATCCGCTAACCCTCAGGAGGGGAAACCATGTCCCGTATCCAGCTCGCCCTGCGCGTGTCCGACCTCGAAGGCTCCGTCGCCTTCTACTCGAAGCTGTTCGACAGCGAGCCGGCCAAGCGTCGCCCCGGCTACGCCAACTTCGCCATCGAGAACCCTCCCTTGAAGCTCGTGCTGCTCGAAGGCGAGCCCGACCAGCCGACCGTGATGGACCACCTGGGCGTCGAGGTGTTCAGCACCGACGAGGTCAACGCCGCCACCAACCGCCTCACCGACGCGGGCCTGATCACCCTCGAAGAGAACAGCACGGAATGCTGCTACGCCCTCCAGGACAAGGTCTGGGTACGCGGCCCCGGCAACGAGCCCTGGGAGGTCTACACCGTCAAAGCCGACTCCGACCAACTGGAGAAGGCCACCGAGAGCGCCTGTTGCACCCCGAATGCCGAGAAGGAGCCGGCTGTCGCCGGGGCCGCGCCGAGTTGCTGCTGACCGATGGCATGTGCGCGCCTGGCGGCGACTGGCTGTCAGGCGCGCACATCCGTCGTTCGTGATCGAGCGGGGCAGGGCTCACTCCGGTCCTTGTCGGCCGGGCCGGTGGCCTGCTCCAGGCCGTCAGCGGCCGGACGGCGACGACCAATAACGACCGGAGACAACCACGTTTGCCCAGCTCACCGGCCGTGATGCAGATACCGACCAGTCGATGCGGCTAGGGCTTACCTGTAGTTGGTGAACTGGTGGCAGCCGATCAGGGCGCGTAGCTGGGGTCGGCGACGGTCGCGGCGATGCGGGTGAGCCAGTGCAGGTCGTTGGCTCGAGATTCTGGACTGGCCTCGGGGTTGAGGATGCTACGTAGAAATACGGCGACGTCGTCGAGGTGCCGCTCGCTGCGGTAGTAGCTCAGCATCGTCTGGTCCGGTTCTAGCGGCCCATAGCCTCGGCGGAAGAGTTCGGCGCGGCGCGCGTTGATCGGGTGGTCGCCGAAGTCTTGGCTGTGGATGAACATCAGGTCCCGCTCGCGCGGCGCGAGGATCGGCGCATCCCAGTCCACGACGTGCAATGGACCGTCGCCGTCAGCGATCAGGTTGCCGGGGTGGATGTCGGCGTGGCAGATCACGTGTTGGGCTTGCGTCACGCGGGAGGCCAGGTCGTCGACCGCCTCCGACAACCGATGCAGCGCGCCACCGTACCGGTCCCAGAAAGCGCCGAGGGCCTTGCTCGCCGCAGCCTGCTCGCCAAGGATTTGCAGCCGCTCGCCGGCGCTTGATCGGTAGGTCTCGACCGGCAGGACGGCTGCGATGTCGGCGCTCGGCGTAACCGCATGCAGGCGACCCAGGAACTCGCCGTACTCGATCCACTGGCGGTCGGTGAGGCCGCGGCCCCACAGGCTGCCGCCCTCGTGGAACGGGTAGAGCAGCAGCTGGTATTCCCCGAACCCGTGACTGGCTCCGCCGTCTGGAGGGTCGATCGGTGCTACGACCTGCCTGACGCCTTGGGCTCTGAGGAACCCGGGCAGCAGGACGGCGGCTCGGGTGAACTCGCCGCGGCGCAGCTTCAGGAAATAGCGCCCACCGTCGGACGTGTCAACCCGGTACGCCCATGCATCCCCGTCGAGCCCGACCGGCATGAACACGAGATCGGCGACGTCCACGGCCCAGGCGGCGGCCACCTCGGCCGCCAGAAGCCGGTCGTCAACGCCAGGCTTGTCGATCACCGACGGAGCGTTGCAGTTCGCAGGCCGGCCGGCAAGGGATTTGCCACCTGTAGGCGGAGTCAGCAGCGAGCCAGCAACAGGCCGCCATACGACGGCGAGGGACGGGAAGGAGAGACTGGGGCCCGTGCCTGAACACGATGCCAGGCGGGGACGGCCTTTTAGATCCTGTAGAGCGGCTTGCCGAAACTGATCGCGAGCTGGTCAGGCAGTCCGTGTTCCGCTTCGACGTCTGGGCCGGACTGCGACTGGCACGTAGGGATCATCCTGCTCTAGCCGTGCTGTCGACGAGCCGCAGCGTGAACGCCGAGTCATGGCGGGCGGGTATGCGGGGCGGCGACTTTACCCAGCTCAGCGCCGTTCTCACTACGCGGGAAGCGGCCTCTGGGTTCGGTACGGTAGCGGCGGGCCAGGCACGCTCCGTTGCCGCTGACGCCCGAAGGGTGGAGGAAGTAGGTATGTCGGTCTACGACGTCATCGTCGTGGGGCTCGGTGGGATGGGCAGCAGCGCCGCCTACCATCTGGCCGCGCGGGGGCAGCGCGTGCTCGGTCTGGAGAGGTTCGGGCGGGCGCACGACCGCGGGTCGAGCCACGGCGGCTCGCGCATCATCCGGCAGTCGTACTTCGAGGACCCGGCCTACGTACCGCTCCTGCTCCGGGCGTACGAACTGTGGGAGAAGCTGGAACACGACGCCGGGCGGGAGATCATCTCGCTCACCGGCGGGGTGTTCGTCGGCCAACCGGAGAGCCTCGCGTTCGCCGGCAGCCTGCGTGCGTCGCGCGAGTGGAACCTGCCGCACGAGATCCTCGACGCGGGTGAGCTGCGCCGCCGCTTCCCGACGTTCAGCCCCCGGGACGACGAGCTGGCGCTCTTCGAGGCCAAGGCGGGCTTCGTGCGCCCCGAGGCGACCGTCACCGCTCACCTCGACCTCGCTGCCCGGCACGGCGCCGACCTGCGCTACGGCGAGCCGGTGGCGCGCTGGCAGGTGCTGCCCGAGGGCGGCGTACGCGTGACGACCGAGAAGGGTTCCTACACCGCCGGCCGGCTCGTCGTCTGCCCGGGTGCCTGGGCGCCCGAACTCCTCGCCGACCTCGGTGTGCCGTTGACGGTCGAGCGGCAGATCATGTACTGGTTCCAGCCGGAGACCGGGGTCGGCCCCTTCGAGCCCGGGCGGCATCCCATCTACATCCACGAGGACGCCGCCGGCACGCAGGTGTACGGCTTCCCGGCCATCGACGGGCCCGACGGCGGCGCCAAGGTGGCCTTCTTCCGTGGCGGTGCGGTCTGCACGCCGGACACCATCGACCGGCAGGTGCACCCGGAGGAGGTGCAGGACATGCGGCAACATCTCGCCGGAGTCCTGCCGACCCTTCCCGGCCGGTTCCTGCGGGCCGCGACCTGCATGTACACCAACACGCCGGACCAGCACTTCGTGATCGCGACGCACCCGCGGCACCCGCAGGTCACCGTCGCGTGCGGGTTCTCCGGGCACGGCTTCAAGTTCGTCCCGGTCGTCGGGGAGATCCTCGCCGATCTGGCGACGAGCGGCGCGACCGCACACCCCATCGGGCTCTTCGATCCGCGACGCGACTTCTCCGGATAGCCCCCGACACGGAGCACCGCCCCCGGCGCGCGGCCGGGGGCGTGGCGACGTGCCGGGTCAGGTGGTGAAGTTGTCCCGCGCGTCCCGAGCGTCCTCCTGAACGTGCTCGCCGGGCTGGTTGCCCCGTATCTCGTCCCGCTTCGCCACCTGCTCCGCCTGTGCCCGCTCGCCCTGTGCCATGTCGCCCATCCGCGCCCTGGCGGCGCCGGCGACCCGCTCGACCTTGTCCTTCGCCCTCTCCAAGCTCATGTCGCCTCCCTGTCGCTTCGGCGGACCAGGGTGCTGTCCGCGCCTCCCGACCCTGCGTCCCCGCCCGTCCCCCGGTGAAAACCCTGATCAGCGGCTCGGGCCGGTCACCGAGGCGGTTGAGTGCCGGCTGAGTGTCTTCGGCTGGAACGGGCCTTTTCCGACGCCGGCGCCGCTGCGGGCGGGGTCCGCGTTCGTGCAGGCCGGCGCGCGAATCCTTGCCCGGCCGGAACCAGGGGCCGGTCAGGGACCGACCGGGGTTGGTCCCGATGTCCCCGCGCCGCCCGCGTCGGAAAGCTGGATACAGACGGCTGGCAGGTCGTCTGCGTCCATTTCGTCACAGAGGGGCTACCGTGACCGCCCGAAGACCCACAAGCAGTCGCAACACCACCGAGCGGAGGGCGGCCGGCCTGACCTTCCGGTCGCTGCGTACCTTCTTCCTCGCCACATTCGGCCTGTCCTGGGGTGCGGGCATGCTGTACGTGCTGTTTCAGGCGAAGGTCGAGGCCATTTTCGGGCCCATGGGCTACACCAACCCGGTCTTCGTTTTCATGGTCTACGCACCCGGCATCGTGGGCGTGTTCATGGTGTGGCGCCATTACGGCGTGTCGGGCCTGGGCGCCTTCTTCCGTCGCTTCGCGTCGTGGCGGATGTCGCGGTCGTGGTGGCTGGTGCTGATCGTCGGCATGCCTGCGGTGTTCTATGCCGGAGCCGCGATCGAGGGCAACCTCGCCGACCCGTTCCCCTTCTCGCCGTGGCACGCCGTGCTGCCGGCCCTGCTGGCGATGTTCTTCATCGGCCCCATCGAGGAGCTCGGCTGGCGGGGCGTGGCGCTGCCGCTGCTCCAGCGGCGCTTCTCGCCGCTGTGGGCCGGGCTCCTGCTCGGCCTGGTGGTGGCGGTCTGGCACACGCCGTCGTTCCTGGTGAGCGGGACGAAACAGTCGGCGTGGGCGTTCTGGCCGTTCTTCTTCGGGGTCGTGGCGATCAGCGTCATCCTCACGCCGATGTTCAACGCCGCACGAGGGAGCCTGCTTGTGCCGTTCCTGTTCCACGCGCAGATGAACAACCCGGTCTGGCCCGACGCCCAGCCGTGGGACATGTGGCTGTTCGTCGTGGCGGCCGTTCTGGTGGCCGCGGTGAGCCGCAAGGCCATGCTGAACCGCGGTGCGGCGGTGACCACGATCCTCGCCGGGGGCGACGACCCGGGCGACGCCGGGAACGATGCCGCGCCGGTGGACCGGTCACCCGGGACGGCGGCCGGCCGGCGCGCCGGGTGATGGTCCATGTCGTCCGGTGAACCCACCGAATCCCACGTGTCCCGCTCGCTGTCATCGGGCGAGCAGGACACGTGGGAGGGGGCCGTCGGTCAGGCGTAGTAGTTGACGCTGACCGGCCAGGTGCCGGTCCACGGCGTCCAGCCCTGGAGCGTGGCGGGGATGCCCACGCGGGTGCTGCAGTTGATGACCTGGAAGTGCAGGTGCGGCGCGGTGGACGCGCCGGTGCTGCCCGACCAGCCGATGACCCGGCCCTGCGGGACCCAGGTGCCGGCGTTGTAGATCGCCCGGTTCAGGTGCGCGTAGTGGGTGCACTGGCCGTTCGAGTGCCGGATGATCACCTCGATGCCGTTCTGCCAGTACGGCGACCAGTTCGACATGATGATGGTGCCCGCCTGGGAGGCGGAGACCTCGTAGTTCGCCGGCAGCCCGAAGTCCCAGGCGTACTCGTTGTACGCGCCGACGTGCGAGTACGTGCCCTCCGGCCCCTGCGTGACCAGGTAGGACTCGCCGGCCGGGTACGGCAGCTCGTAGTAGTAGTTCGCGGCCGAGGCCGGGGTGGCCCCGACGACCACGGCCCCGGCGACCAGCAGCATCGCGCTCACGGTCGCGCCGATCCGGCGCAGGACCGTCTTCCCTCTGTTCACTGTGGATCCCTCTTCGGTGTGCCAGCAGAGATTCAGCACCGTCATCGTCGACCGCACCGGTGGGAACTGAACAGCACGCCGGGGGGCGGTTCAACGAACCGGGTGGACGACAGGGGTGGGATCAGGGGTCGCCGCGACTGCGGGTGACGAAGACGAGGCATCGCGTCGAGATGAACCCCGCCCGGCGTCCCGACGGCCGGCGCTCGTGCGGGCGGTCACTACGCTGCCGCCCGTGGATCGATTGATGAGCGTTTTCCTGTTCGCCGGCTGCGGGGCGTTCGCCGTCCTCCTCGGGGTCGGGCTCACCGCGCTGGTCGTGACGACCCACCGTCAGGAGCGGGAACGGCGGGACCGGTGGCGGCAGTGGGCCGCCCGGTACGGCTGGACGTACGCCGAGAGACCGCAGGTCGCCTGGACCGACCGGGTGCCGGGCCGCAGCCGCCGGGGCGTGCGGTTCGCGCTGGCCGGGATGCTGCACGGTCGCCCGGTGGGGGTGGCCGAGTACGCGTACACGGAGACGCAGACCTCGACCGGCGCGGACGGCAACCAGACGACCACCTCGCAGACCCACACGTACGTCGTCTGTTCGGTGTGGCTGCGGCGGCAGTTCCCGCCGCTGGCGGTCGCGCCGCGCCACGTGTTCTCGAAGCTGGGCCGCGCGCTGTTCGGCAGCGACAGCTACGCCACCGGGCACGAGGAGTTCGACCGGCAGTGGCGGGTGGGCGCGGCGGCCCCGGGTCAGCAGGCCCTGGTCGGGCCGACCCTGATCGGCGCGCACCTGGCGGGGGCGGTGCCGGCCTGGAGCGTGCGCGGCGCGGAGCTGATCACCTACCGGCGCGGCCGGCTGGCCGACCCGGCCCTGGTGCCGTCCCTGGTGACTCCGCTGATCACGGTCGCCGACCTGCTGGAGCAGGGCCGCTGACCGCGCACCGGCATGCCGGCGGGGAACGGTCCGGGACAGCGCGGGAGGCCGGCCCCCGAGGGGACCGGCCTCCCGTCAGCAGGTGCGGACTACGGCTTCCAGGAGCCGGCGCTCTCGAACCTGTGCTTGTACTCCAGCGCGCCGTTCTTGTCGCGGACGTCGAACACCACGGTGCCCGTGCGCTTGCTGCCCTCGCGCAGGTTGTTGCCGGAGCTCAGCGTGTCGCCGCAGCCGGAGAGCGCGCTGGCCAGGCCGTTGGTCGTGGTGCCGTCCGAGGCCACCCACTCGAAGTAGAACGGGTTGATCGAGCCCTTGCCCTTGGTCACCGTGGCGGTGACGTGGGCGATCAGGTACATGCCCTTGTCCGGGTCCGGAGCGTACTCCCGGCAGCCCTTGGTGGCGGTGGTGAACCGGGTGACCGTGACCTCGAGGGTCCCCTCGTCGTCGGAGAGGACCAGCGTGTCACCGGGCTTCATGTTGTAGGTCTCGTCGTCCTTGCCCGGCGTGGCGCTGGTGGCGGGCGAGCCACTCGGCGCGGCGTTGGTGGTCGCCGGGGTGGGCAGGGCCTTCTCCAGGTCGTCCTTCGCCTTGTCGGCGCCGGCGACGACCGCCGCGATGCCGCCGACGCAGCAGAGCAGGGTCAGCACGACCGCCACGATCGCGATGATCAGGACGGTCTTCTTCTTGTTGTTCGGCGGGGCGACGGGCTGCGGCGGGCCGAGCGGGTAGCCGGGCGCGCCGGACGTCACCTGTGGGTACGGCGTGCCGGAGATCGGCGGCTGCGGCATCCCGGACGTCGGCTGGTGCGGTGGGGCCCACGGCTCGCCCGGCGTCCCGGACACCGGCGGCTGCGGCGCGCCGGAGACCGGCGGCTGCGCCCACGGCTCGCCGGGCACGCCCGACACCGGGGGCTGCGGGGCGCCGGAGACCGGCGGCTGGGGCGCGGCCCACGGGTCGTTGGCCGGCTGCTGCGGCACGGGCGGGAGCGGGGACCACGGGTCGCCCGCGGGCTGGGGGCCGCCGGAGACCGGCGGCTGGGGCGGGTAACCGCCCTGGTTGGCGGGGAACTGCGGTGCCGGCGGGTACGGCTGCTGCTCCGGGCTCGGCTGGTAGGGATCCTGCGGCCCGTATGGGGGCTGGGGGTGACTCACCGTACTCCTAGGCACCTGACGACGACGGCAAACGCGGCTGACGCTACCGTGCGCGGACAACGGAACATCTTCGCGTGTCCGGCGGCCCGGCGTCGTCCCCTGAACGGGTCACGTGCCGGATCGAAGGGGCCAGGAGGCCGGTGGCGGGTCAGCGGGGCAGCAGCACGGCGGCGGTGCGCACCAGGGCGTCGTCGACGCTGAACCGGCCGGTGACCAGGGCCGGCGGGTCGGCCACCGGGGCGGCGTCGATCCGGGCCGGCGTGATGCGGGCGGTGAACGTGCCGGCGTCGGGGTCGAGTTCCACCAGGGCGTCGTGGAAGTCCAGCCAGGTGCCGACGATCGGATGCCACACCTTGTAGATCGTCTCCTTGGCGCTGAACACCACCGCCGGCCAGGAGGTTCCCGCCGGCAGGCGGGCGAACCGGTCCTCCTCCTCGGGCAGGCAGATCAACCGGCGTACGCCAGAGTTGAGCTCCTTGTGCCGCTCGGCGTCGATGCCGACCGACCGGACCTCGGCGCCGCGGGCCGCGACGGCCGCGCAGTAGTCCCGGGTGTGGGTGATGGCGCCGACCACGCCCGCCGGCCAGACCGGCGACCGGTCGGCCGCCGCCGGCACCGGGACCGGGGACACGCCGAGCGTCGCCATTGCGCGGCGGGCGCACACCCGCCCGGCGGTGAAGTCGCGGCGGCGGCTCTCCACCGCCCGCTCGCTGAGGCAGGCCCGCTCGGCCGGCAGCAGCTCGCCCGTCCAGTCCGCCGGCCCGGCCACCGCCACCGCCACCGACGGCGGCAGCAGGTCACGCATCGCCGCCCCCCGAGAGGTACGCCCGCACGCGCGCCCGCTCGGCGTCGAGCCCGCCGGCCGGCACCGGCGGCGACTCCGGCCACAGGTCCATCACCGGCTCGCCGTCGCGGGCCTCCCAGGTGCCCACCACCCGCCCCCGGTGCACCACCACCGGCGAGATCCAGCCGGCGGCCCGACTGACGGAGGCGCGCCGGTCGGCCGGGACGATCGTGGTGTCCTTCGTGCCCGGCCCGAGCACCCACTGGTCGAAGGCGGGCAGCAGGCGTACGGCGTCGTCGGGGCGGGCGGCGGCGATCTCGTCCACGTCGACTGCCCGGGCGTACGCGGGCCGCTCGTCGACGGTCACCGGCACCAGCTCGCCCGCGTCGACGAGCCGGGCGAACCAGCCGCGCAGCGCGGCCCGCTTCGAGCCGCCCCGGCTCAGCCACTGGTCGAAGGTCTCCGCGCTCGACGGCCCGTACGCGCCCAGCCAGGCCGGCACCACCCGGGACGCGGCCTCCTCGGGGTCGGGCAGGCCGGGCCAGTCGGGCAGCAGTGTCTCCGGCCGGGTGAAGGTGACCCGGTTGCCCTCGGTCGGCCCCTGCACCAGCAGGCCCTGCCAGGCCAGCGGCTTGAGCACGGCCCCCCACCCGGATTCGAGGTGCGCGGCGACCGTCCCGTCGCCGGTGCGTTCCACGATCTCGGCGGTGAGCTGCTCCCGGGTCAGCGTCCGGCCGTCGAGCGCGGCGGCGGCCGACTCGGCGATCGCCGCGAGCTGGTCCACGGTCACGAAGGTGCGCTGCCACGAGCCCTTCTCCCAGAACCGGCCGGCGGCCAGCAGGGACAGGCAGGCGGGCGCGTCCTCGACGCGCAGCACGTGCAGGGTGCCGCGCATCGCCCAGGTGCGCAGCAGCCGACGCCCCGCGAGCGCGGCCGCGACCGCCCCGGGCCGGGGATCGGCCTGCCGGGCGGCGACGGCCTGCTCGGCGGCGGAGGCGACCTGCGCCTGCACGCCGACGAGGCGGCCGACCACGTCGACCGGGTCCACGCCCGCCGGCCGGTGCAGCAGGTGCCGGCCGGCCCGCCAGGCCAGCACCTGGTCCACGGTCAGCGTCGCGATGGCCATGGTTGGTGAACGTACCGCAACCGCGTAACGCCGTAGCGTTCGGTGGCGCTGATGGGGCGTCGCAGGGGGGACGGCTCTCATCCATTGTCGACTCTGGTCCGCCGGGGGCGGGCCGCCACGTGAACCGGAGAGGGAGTGCGATGACCGGTGGTGTGGAGGGCTCACCGTCCCCGAGGGACGATCACGCGCCGGTGACGCCGGGCTGGACCTGCGGCACCTGCGGCGCCGACTGGCCGTGCACCACCAAGCGCGCCCGGTTGCTGGAGGAGTACCGGGTCGACCGCGCCATGCTCAGCGTCTACCTGGGCTCCTGCCTCGCGGCCGCCGCCCAGGACCTGACGCCGGCGTCCGGGACCACCCTCCAGGACCGGTTCATGGGCTGGCTGCCCCGGCAGCACCGGCGCGAGTGACGGCGCGGCCGATCAGCTCCCACCGGACGCCGGGGCCCACCCGTCCACCGTGCTCCGCACCAGGTCATGGCCCAGGTCGAGGCGGATGCCGTCCGGGTTGGTCAGCTCGGCGTCGGCGTACCACGACCGGTCGGCTTCGGGATGCGGTCCCACGAGTCCGACCCGCCCGGCGCCGAAGGCGGTGACGACGGCGGCGGGCGCGCCGGTGTTGTAGGTGGCGAGCACGATGCCCGGCGCCCCGGGTCGCAGCTCGAGCGTCGGCCCGTCCTGGAAGAACATGTGCCGGGACCTGCCGCGCCACCGGACGGGGACCACCGCGTCGTCGGCGCTGTCGACGCTCGCCCCGGCCGTCCTGATGTACTGGTCGACCTTCCCGTCGAGCAGCCCGAAGCCGGGGCGGGTGGCGGCGAGGTACGCCCCCAGGCAGAAACCGAGGTAGTGGCCGCCGTCGCGGACGAAGCCACGGATGTCCTCGGCGTGGTCCCGCAGCCTGCGCCAGGCCGGGCCGACGTTGCCGCCGCCGGGTTGGGCGTAGACCGTCGCTTCGGCCAGCGTGCTCCGCGAGATCTGCCGCTGCTCGCCGGGGCCGCAGTATTCGGTGCGGAACCCGCCGGGTGCGCTGCGCAGGAGGGCGGCCACGGCCTCGGCGCAGCCGGAACAGGCGGCCGGCCCCCGGTAGACCAGTGCCAGCGGCCGGTTGCCGTCCCCGGTGACCGCCGACACGCCGGCCCACCCGAGGGCGGCCAGGGTGCCGGCGGCGCCGGCACCGACGACGAGGCGTCGCCGGCTGATCCGCCGCTCTCTACGCAGCAGGCCCGAGCTGGTCCGTCCCATGTCGCACCCCTGCCGTTCAGCCGCGCCGCCAGGCGGTCGCGTGCCGGTCGGCGGAGGGCGGCGCCGGTCGTGCGTACATCGACATGCCGGCCCGACCTCGTGATGCTCGGCCTGGCCGGGTGACCAGTCGACCGGCGCCGCGCGAGAGCAGCGTCACGAGCCCTTCCAGCGGGCCACGGCCCGCAGTGGCCCACCAGGCGGTCGCGACCAGCACGACGACCAGGACCTGCGCGAGGTATCCGGCCGTGGGCTCGAGAGTGTCGAGTTCGGAATTGATGAACACGATGTGCGCGGTGTAGAGCGTCAGCGTCATGCTGCCGGCCGCCGCGAGGGGCACCAGCAGCACGGAGGTCGCCCGCCGTGCGAGCTGGCCGAGGAGCAGCAGGGCGGCGAGCACGGCGATCGCGCTTCCGATCGTGCCGAGCAGGTCGAGCGGGGTGCTGGTGTGCGGCGCGTCGACCGCGAGCCACCACCACGTCGAGGTGGGCGTGCTGCCGTCCCCGCCGAGCGCGAGGAGTCCGCTCGTCTCGGCCACGGTCAACCCGCTCTTCGGCTGCGTGAACCAGATCTGCTGCAGACCCTCGTATCGGTTCAGCAGGACCCACGACGCCACCGGCGCCGCCGCGGCCAGCGCGACCCCGGTGTAGAGCAGGCCGAGGAGCACCGGCATCCGGGTGAGGGTCAACCGCCCGACCACCAGCCCGGCGCAGAGGTACGCCAGCCACGTGACCGCGGGGAACTCCCCCGTCATCGACAGCTCGGTGAGCAGCGCGCCGGGAGCGTCGACGAGCTGCGCGAACGCCGGGTTGTCGTAGGTCGGTCCCGGCAGCTGCGGCAGCAGGAGCTGGCGGAGCACGGGACTGCCGGCGGCCACGGCCAGGCCGGTGACCGCCACCAACCAGGTCGGCAGGAACACCAGCGGGATGGCCAGCACGAACATCACCGCGTAGTACGGCAGGATCACCGACGCCAGGGACGCGTCGGCGTAGCCCAGTGCCAAGCCGATCGCGCCGATGACCAGGGCCCGGACGACGAGCGCCGCCACCGGGCCCGCGCCGTCGGCCAGGCGGACCCGCCGTCGACCGGTCATGAACGCGATGCCGACCCCGGCCAGCACCGCGAACAGGGCGGCCGCCCGGCCGCCGAAGATGGTGAACGACCAGGTCGGTCGGCCCAGGGCGTCGGACTGGTACAACGAGTGCACGGCGATCATCCCGAACAGCGCGACGCCACGCGCGGCGTCCACGCCGAGCAGCCGGGAGCGCCCGGCCGTCGCGGGCGGAGCGTCGCCGGCCCGGTCCAGGGCGGCGCGGCTGAGGTAAACGGTCTGTGTCATGGCCTCATCACGGTGTCGATCAGGTCGCAGCCGAGATCCGTGCCGAGCCGGTCGGCGATCGGCAACCCGGCGTCGACGTACCAGTCGTCGGTGGCTTCGGGGTGGGGGCCGACGACCCCGACCCGGCCCGCGCCGAAGGGGGCGACCATCGCGGCCACGGTGCCGTTCGGGTAGGTCGCGAGGACGTCGGCCTCGGCCTTCGGGCGCAGCCAGAAGTACGGGCCGTCCTGGAAGAAGAGCGTCCGCCGCCGGCCGCGCCAGGAGACCTGGACGACGGTGTTCCGCTCCGAGTCGACCGTGGCGGCGGACGAGGCGATGTACTGGTCGGTGTCCCCGGGCAGGAGGCCGAAGCCGGGGGTGGCCCCCGCGAGGTAGCCGCCGAGGCAGATGCCGAGGTACCTGCCGCCGGAGTGGACGAACTGCCTGATCTCGTCGCGGTGGCGCTTCAGGTGGCGGTAGCCGCGGTTGAGGGTGCCGCCCCCGGGCTGGGCGTAGAGCGTCGCCCCGGCCAGGGCCCGCCGGGTCAGCGGCAGGTCGTCCGCGTCCGGGCCGACGTAGCGGACGTCGAAGCCCCAACGGCTGGACTTGAGCAGCGCCGCCACCGCCTCCGGGCAGCCGGGCAGCGTCGCCGGCCCCCGGTAGACCAGCGCCACCGGCGGCTCCGGCGACCCGGGCAGTGGCGCGCGGACCGTCAGGCCACGGCCGGCGAGTGCCCGCCCGCCGGCGGCGAGCAGCCGACCGACGTTTCCCATCGCCATCACGGCCTCGTCGGCAGCGGGGCGTCGAGGGTCAGCGCGGTGCAGCGGACCCCGCCTCCGCCCTTGGCGAGCTCGGTCGTGTCGAGTTCGACGACCCGCAGGCCGCGCTCGCGCAGCGCGGTTGCCAGCCGCGGCGCCCCCCTGGTCATGGTCACGGTGGTGCCGTCACTGATCAGGTTGAGCGCGAAGCGCGCCGCCTCCTCGACGCAGACCTCGATCAGGTCCATGCCGAGGTCGCGCAGCCGCTGGCGGCTCGGCTCGTCGAGGGCCTCCGGGCAGTAGGCGAGCGTTCGCCCCGGCTCGACGACTCCGACCGCCAGGTCGAGGTCGTACCACTGGTGGCTCACCGTCCGCAGCGGCACGATCTCGTAGCCCAGCTCCCCCGCGAGCACGGCATGCATCCGCCGGTCGGTCCGCTGGCCGTAGCCGGCGAGCAACAGGTCGCCGCAGGCCAGGGCGTCGCCCTGCCCGCTGAACGGGTACGGCGCCTCCAGGACCTCGAAGTCGTGGTCGATCAGCCACCCCTGGAAGTACGGCAGCTCCGCCTTGCGCTCGGGTGGTGGTGCTCCCAGCACGGCCCGACGGCCCCGCACCAGGGCGGCGTTCGCGGTGAAGACCATGTCCGGGCACTCCGGCGCCGACGTCACGTACTCGATGCGGCGCCCCGCCGCCCGGTGCGCGGCGACGATGCGCTCGTGTTCGAGGATCGCCACCGCGTGATCGGGCTGGATCTCGGTGTGCATGTACGGGTTGATCTCGTAGTCGACGCGGAAGTGGGCCGCGTCGGAAACCAGCAGTGCCTTGTTCATCGAGCGTTCTTCCCTTTCGGTGAGCGGATGGTGGACGGGCTGCGGCGCGGTGCGAGCCGCAGCCGTACGGCGCGGCATCAGGCCGCCCGTTGGCTGGTGGTGTCGTGGGTGAGCACGCCCTGGGCGGGGATCCCGCGCCATCGGGTCCCGGCGACCAGGTGTTCGCCCTTCATCAGCAGCGAGAGCGAGCCCAACATGACGTCGTCGCCGACGACCGCGTCGTAGAGCACGATGGCGCGGGTGCCGATCGTGGCGCCGGCGCCGACCGTGACGACGGACATCTTCATCACCCGGTCCTCGAACAGGTGGGTCTGCAGCGACACCTCGGTGCCCACGGTCGCGTCGTCGCCGATCTCGACGAGGTCGAACTCGGTGAGGTACGTCGTGCCGATCCAGGTGCGTCTGCCGACGCGGACCCCGAACCAGCGCAGCAGCGGCGGCAGGAACGGCGTGCCGACCAGGAGCCCGATGCCGGCGGGAACCGCCGCGGCCTCGTAGAGGCCGGTGACGAACTCGGTGCGCCGGACGAAGCCGCTCCACAGCGGTTCCACCCGGGGCCGGTAGGTGCCGACGACGTTGCGCTTGGTCGCCGCGCAGAACGCGATCACCGCGACGCTCGACGTCATCGCGACGAACGGCGACACCAGCGCCGGCACGAGCAGGTCCCGACCGTTGGCGAGTTGGGACAGCGCCAGGAGGTAGAGGTAGAAGCTGGCGCCGAGCACCGATGCGGGCAGGGTCGCGCGGAAGAACTCGACGAACAGCCGGCGGGCCACCACGGGGCGCGGCGGGCGGTACGTCACCTCCTCGGAGAAGGAGCCGCTGCTCTGGCGCGCCGGCAGGTGCATCGCAGGTGAACCCAACCAGGACGAGCCCTCCGGGACGCCGTCGTCGGGCGGCAGCGTGCCGACGCCGATCAGGGACCCCTCGCCCAGCACCGTGCCGGCCGGTACGAACGCGGCGTTGCCGACGAAGGCTCGGCTGCCGACCGTGGTGGGCAGGAACGCCATGCGGCCGTTGGCGAACGTCGCGGCGCCGAGGCTGGCCATGTCGGCGACGAAGCTCTCCGATCCCAGGGTGAGCAGGTCCGGGTCCAGGTGCGCGGCGGTGGAGACCTCGGCGCCGCGGCCGACCCGGGCACCGAGCAGTCGCAGCCAGGGCCCGGTGTAGAGGGTCGCGTAGAGCGAGTTGGTGAACATGAGGCTCGACTCGAGCAGCTTGTCGGCGATCCACTTGCGCACGCCGAGCATCGAGTGGATGCGGTGGTGAATGCCGACCGGCACCCGCGGCAGCACGAGACGCTTGCCGGCGGCGACCAACACGCAGACGGTGAGCACGTAGACGATCCCGGCCGGTAGGGTCGCGACCAGGCCGGCGAGCAGACCACGGGTCAGCAGCACCCACCACACCAGCGCCACGCTGGGCAGGACCATCGCGATCGCCCCGAGTTCCAGCCCGACCAGGCCGACCAGCGCGGCGGCGATGTGGTGCACGCGCCAGCCACGCCGCAGGCGGCGGTAGCTGAGCAGCGATTCCACGGTGGGAGCGAGCCGGGGGGTCGGTGCCGGCGGCGAGCCCGCCCAACGCTCCCCGGGTGGCACCGTCTCGCCGTGGACGAGGACGGACTGTTCGCCGAGGCCGGCGTCCACCCCGACCGAGGCGCCGGGCTCGAGGACCGCGTTCGCGCCGACGAAGGCGTCCGCCCCGATCGTGACCGGCCCGACGACGACCCAGCCGTCCTCCGCCCGCCACGGCCGCAGCGAGACGCCGTACCCGACCGAGGCGTCCCGCCCGACGGAGATCAGGGTCGGCAGGCTGATCGCGCTGGTCGCGATCATGGTCCGGCGGCCGATCCGGGCACCGAGCAGCCGCAGGTAGGTCGCCATCAGCGGAGAACCGCTGAGCACGGGCAGCGGCCCGACCGCCAGCAGCGTGTTCAGCGCCCAGAGCCGGACGTAGGTGGGGCCCCACAGGCGGTACCGGCCGGGCCGGATGCCCGCGGCCAACGGCCGGGCCAGCAGCACCGGCAGCACCCACCGCACGCCGAGGTAGCTGAGCAGGATCGCGACCATCAGCTCCACGAGAACGCGGACCGACACGAAACCGTCGTTGCGGGTGTAGACGTAGGAGACGGGGAGCGTGACCGCCAGCAGCAGCAGGTAGATCACCGCCGCCTGGCCGGACCCGGCCAGCGCGATCCGCCGGCTGCTGTGCCGCAGCGGGGCGGGGCGGGGCGGAGCGCTGGGCGCGACGGTCCGATCGGCGGCGCCGAGATGAGCCGCCATGCCTCGTACGGTCGGGTGGGCGTACAGGTCGCGGACCGCCGGGCTCACGCCGACCTTGCGGGCGCGCAGCAGCGACACCACCCGCGCCGCCAGCAGCGAATGCCCTCCGAGGTCGGCGAAGAAGTCCGCCTCGACCGACAGCGCCTCGGACTCGATGCCGAACGCCTCCGCCCACGCCGCGCGTACCTGCTCCTCCAGCTCGCCCTCGGCGGCCACGACGGGGCCGGTGGCGAGGGCGAGCCGGCGGTTCGGCGGGGGCAGCCGCTTCCGGTCGACCTTTCCGCTGGGCATGGTCGGCAGCGCGGTGACGACGTCCAGGAAGGACGGCACCATGTAATTGGGCAGCCGGGTCTGCAGGGTCCGGCACAGCCGGGCGATCAGCTCCGCGTGCCCGCCCTCGTCACCCTCGTGTGCGACGAGGTAGGCGGCCAGCTCGTGGGGGGCGTCCGGGGCGTCGGCGACCGGGACCAGCGCCGCCACGGCCTCGGCCACCCCCGGGTCCTCCAGCAGCACGCTCTCGATCTCACCGAGGTCCACCCGATGGCCACGGATCTTGACCTCGGAGTCCGCCCGGCCCAGGTATTCGATCTCGCCGTCCTCGGTGATCCGCCCGAGGTCCCCGGTGCGGTACAGCCGACCGCCGGGCGGCGCCAGGGCGTGCGCGATGAACCGGTCGGCGGTCAGGTCCGGCCGCCCCACGTACCCGCGCGCCACCCCCGGGCCGCCGATGCAGATCTCACCCACCTCGCCGTCGGCGACCGGCTGCCGCTGCTCGTCCAGCAGCACCACGGAGTAGGTCGGCAGGGGCCGCCCGATGGTGACCGGTCGCCCGGGGAGCAGCTCGCCCCAGGTCGCGGTGACCGTGGCCTCGGTCGGCCCGTAGGTGTTGAGGATTCGCCGGCCGGGCCGGCTCCACCGCTCGACCAGCTGCCCCGGGCAGGCCTCCCCGCCGACGAGCAGGTTGCGGATCCGGGGCAGGTCGCGCGGAACGGTGGCCAGCAGGGTGGGCACGCAGTAGAGGACGGTGACGCGTGCCTCGTCCAGGAAGTCCGCCAGCTCCGCGCCGAGGCGGCGTGAGTCGTTCGGACCGGCCACCAGGGTGGCGCCGACCGACCACGTCGGCCAGATCTCCTCGATCGCGAAGTCGAACGCGATCGTCATGCCCTGGTAGACCCGGTCCGTCGGGCGCACGTCGTACACGCCGGGCACCACGTCGAGGAAGTTGCAGATGCTCGACTGCGCGACGTCGACGCCCTTGGGCCGACCGCTCGACCCGGAGGTGTAGATCACGTAGGCGCCCGGGTCCTGGCTCCCGTCGCCGCCGATTTCCGGCCGGTCGCCGGGCGCGGCGGCGAGTTCGGCAGCGCACTCGTCGACGACGAGGGCCGGCCGGTCGCCCACCCGGTCGGCGAGCGCCGTGGACGTCAACACCAGGTCGACGGCGGAATCCTCGGCGATGTAGGCGACCCGGTCGGCCGGGGACTCGGGGTCGATCGGCACGAACGCCGCGCCGGCCTTCCCCACGCCCAGCAACGCCACGTACGTCTCGACGGAGCGCCGCAGCAGGATGGCCACCCGCGAGCCGTCGCCGACACCGAGCGCGCGCAGGTGGTGGGCCAGCCGGTTGGCGCGCTCGTCCAGCTCGCGGTAGGTCAACCGCGCATCGCCGCACTCGAGCGCGATGGCCGACGGGTTCCGGTCGCACGCGGACTCGAACACGTGGTGCAGGCGCCGCGTACGCCTGACGCCGCCCTCGTCCCACGGCTTCCGCACGGCATCGACGACCAGCGAGCCGATCGCGACGCGCGCCTCCGCGTCCGGAAGACGCTCCGGCGCCGGGGGAGACGTGGGCGTACCGGTGAGACCTACCTGTTCCACGGAACCGCGAACCTCCTGCGTCGATTACGAGCAAGCAACCGGTGCCGTGCGGTGGACGCCTGTGCGGACCCCCGTCATCACCGGACCGGTGGCAGGGATGTCCGACAGAAGCCCCTCCGCAGGGCAGGTGCGATGGACAGCGATATCGCCGTGAAGCCCGCGAGGCGTCACGGAAGTGCCAAATCGTCGTGACGGGTGTCGGCTGAACCGCCGACCGCCGCCGGGATCAGTCGGCGTTTGCGCCTGCTACCGGCCGGGGCTGATCGGTCGCGTGCAGGTGTGGCTGGGCGTCGACACACCGAGGGCCGCGGGTCGGGAGCGCCGGTCCCGACCGGACAGTGGTCGCGACGACCGAGAGGTGCGTCAGGGGGCCTGCCGTGGCGCGGACGCCGCTGCGCCGGGCCGGTCGATGTCGCCGCCGGGTGGCGTCGACGAGGTCCGGGTCGGCGCCGGAGCGGGCGGCGCCGGAAAGTCCCTTGAGGACGGCGGGTGACCCACCGTCGTGAATGTAAACGACCACTCGGACGAGAGTAGGGAGGCAATTAGAGCTTTATGTCGGGTTATGCGGTGTTGCGTGACTCGCGGTCTCCAGAAGGTGAACATCCGGATGAACGGGCTGTCCGGCGACGCCGATGACGATCGGCGCAGGCCGTCGAATATGGAATGACGAGGCATGAACCGCGCGCCGGTTAGGGGGTGGCCGACCGGGAAGTTCGGCCGGCCGCCGGTTCGCGGCGGCGGTCGATCCGCACCGTTTGCGCAGGATGACGGACCGTAAGATGTCGGATGTAAACCATCCGTTCGGTGTCGCGTAGGTCGGAAATCTGACCGAAGTCGACCCGTTGTGCCAGTGGTGTGGGGTGGTTAAGCTCTTCATGCGCGCCCCAATCGCCCGCTTCCCCCGTGGCAGGCGATCGGGGCGCGCTTCTACGTCGACGGGCCCGCACGCCACGCGTGCGGGCCCGTTCTCGCGCGCCCGCCGCGCCCCCGGGGGCCCCGGAGCCGCGGCGGGACGCGCGTCTTCGGTCAGATCCAGCGGCCGTCCAGCCACATCCGCGCCGACCACTCGGCGTACGGGAGCAGCTTGCCGACGAAGATCGGATGGAAGTACGCGAAGCAGAGCGCGACCAGCAGCACGTACGCCCCGGCGATCACCCCGCCCACGAGCCGGCGGTCCTGGCCGGCGTCGAGCGGCGCGACGGTGCCGCCTCCGGGCGGGCCGGCGGGTGTGACGATCGCACCGAGCACGTAGACCACCGCCAGCACCAGGAACGGCAGCACCGGCGCGGTGTAGAAGGAGAACATCGTCCGGCCGTCCAGCGCGAACCAGAACCAGGGCAGCAGGCCGGCCGCCACGACGAGCAGGATCGCGCCGGCCCGCCAGTCCCGCCGGGCCAGGCCCAGCCACGCCAGCGCCACCAGGGCGGGCAGGAACGACCACCAGAGCAGGGGCGTGCCGAGCAGCAGGACCTCCGAGGCGCAGCTCGGCGCGCCGCAGGCCCCGTTGCCCGACCAGTAGAAGGCGACCGGTCGGCCCAGCAGCAGCCACTGCCACGGCCACGACTGGTACTTGTGCCCCTCGTCCAGAGTCCGGTGGAAGCCGTACGCCGCCTTGTGGTACTCGACGAGGTTGTGCAGCGCGCCGATGACCGGGGTGTCGCTCAGCGGCGCGTTCGGGTACCGCTCCGCGAGCCGGTAGTAGCCGTCGTCGCCGAGCAGCCAGCCGGACCAGGTGGCGAGGTAGGTGACCACCATCAGTACCCCGGCCAGCACCAGCCAGGGCAGCTCGTCGAGGAGGGTGTCCCGCCACGGCCGACGGGCACCCGCGGAGCGGCGGACCCCGACCTCCCAGAGGATCACCAGCAGCGCGAACACGGGCAGGAAGTAGAGCGCGCTCCACTTCACCGCGCAGGCACCGCCGAACAGCACCCCGGCGGCCAGCCGCCACCACGGCCAGTTCCGCCAGCCGCCCGCCGGCCGCCCGGCCCGCCCCGGCCGGCCCGGGTCGAGGCCCGCCTCCAGCGCCCGGGCCCACCGGCGGCGCCGGGCGTCCCGGTCCAGCACCAGGGCGCCGAACGTGGCCAGCACGAAGAACAGCAGGAAGATGTCGAGCAGCGCCGTGCGGGACAGCACCAGATGGAAGCCGTCCAGCGCGAGCAGCAGGCCGGCCGCGCAGCCGAGCGCGGTCGAGCGGAACATCCGCCGGCCGATGCGGACCAACATCAGCACCGACAGGGTGCCGACGACCGCCGCCGAGAACCGCCAGCCGAACTCCGGGGCGGTGGTCATCAGGTGCCCCGGCACGGAGATGCCGTGCTCGGCGTCCGAGTAGCCGAAGGCCCACTCGCCGAGCCCGATCAGCCACTTGCCGAGCGGCGGGTGGACCACGTACGAGGGGCCGTTGTCCTGGTAGTTCCACTCGACGCCCTTGTCGACCAGGGCCCAGCCCTCGCGGGCGTAGTAGATCTCGTCGAAGATCTTCCCGGGCGGATGGCTCAGGCCGACGAACCGCAGGATCGCCGCGATCGCGACGATCACGCCGGTGGCCAGCCAGGAGCGCCCGTCCAGCCGGGCCTCCACGGTCGCCAGCCGGCGCCGGACGATGCCGGGAACGCCGCCGCCGGGAGCCGGGGACGATCCTTCCGGTGGCGATCCCGTCGTGGGATCGGGTCCCGCCTGGTCCGCGCTCTGTGCTGTCGACGCACTCGTCACCCGGCGATCGTAGGCTGCCAAGGTGCCCGGTGGCGCCCGTCGTCTCCGATACCGGCACCCCTGTCGATGAAGGAGCCGTTCCCGTGGGTGAAATGTCCGACACCGGGCGCCTGATCCTCCTCGGCGCGCCGCTCGGCAACCCGGCCGACGCCTCGGCCCGCTTCCGTGAGGTGCTCGCCGCCGCCGACGTGGTGGCCGCCGAGGACACCCGCCGGCTCACCCGCCTGGCCCGCGACCTGGACGTCACCGTGGCGGGGCGGATCGTCTCCTACTTCGAGGGCAACGAGGAGCGGCGCACCCCCGAGCTGGCCGAGGTGTTGACCGCCGGCTACGTGGTCGCCCTGGTCACCGACGGCGGCATGCCGAGCGTCTCCGACCCCGGCTACCGGCTGGTGCGGGCCGCCCTGGACGCCGGCGTGCCGGTCACCGCCGCGCCCGGCCCGAGCGCCGTCACCACCGCGCTGGCGCTGTCCGGGCTGCCCTGCGACCGGTTCTGCTTCGAGGGCTTCCTGCCGCGCACCCCCGGCGCCCGCCGGTCCCGGCTGCGGGCGCTCGCCGCCGAGGAACGGACGTTGGTCTTCTTCGAGGCGCCGCACCGGATCGCGGGCGCGCTCGCCGACCTGGCCGCCGCGTTCGGCGCCGACCGGCCCGCCGCGCTGTGCCGCGAGCTGACCAAGACGTACGAGGAGATCGTCCGCCGCCCGCTCGGCGAGCTGGCCGACTGGGCCGCCGCGGGGGAGCCCCGCGGCGAGATCACCCTCGTGGTGGCGGGCGCGCCCGAGACGGCCCCGGAACGCCCCGACGACGACACCCTGCGGGCCGCCGTCGCCGCCCGGGAGGCCGCTGGCCTGTCCCGGCGGGACGCGATCACCGAGGTCGCCACGGAGTACGGCCTGCGCCGGCGCGACGTCTACGGCGTCGTGCACGCCTGAGCCCCGGCCGGCACCACGCCGGCTGCTCGGGTGTGTCCTCGGGCCCGGCGCTCGGCCCGCCCCGGCTGTGCACTCCGGCCCGGCGCTTGGCTGCTCGGCGCACCGTGGGCCTCGCCGGGCCGTCCCGGGGCGCTCGGGGCACCATCGGGGTTCACCAGGCGGCGACGAGGAAACCGGCGGTGATCACCAGCGGGCCGGCCAGCGCGCCGGCCACCGCCCAGCGGCGGGCGCGAGGATCGGCGAACCGGGTCGAACCCGTCCACCGGGCGATCCCGGCGGCGCAGCCCAGCACCACCAGCAGGCCGAGCAGCCAGCGCAGGTGCGCGGCCCGGCCGGTGTCCGCGTACGCGGTGCCGCCCTGCGGGCCCGTCATCCGGGCCGGCAGCGTCGTGCCGGTCGCGGTGCGCTCCGCGGTCACCCCGCTCACCCGCACGCCGTGCGCGGTCCACGTCTCGTCGGCGGAGACGAAGTTGCCCCGGCAGCGCTGCGTGAGCCCACCGCCGGTGCAGTCGGCGATCACCACCGTGCCCCGGGTGGCGTGCCCCACCGCCAGCCAGAACGGGCCGGCGCTGACCCAGGCGAAGAACGCCGCCACCAGGCTCAACGCCAGCAGCGCGGCCAACCCCGGCAGCGGATCGGGCGGACGCGGGGTGCGCCGGAACCGTCGCCGCGCGGCATCCTCCCGGGTGGACCGCTGCCGCTCGTGCGGCGACTCCTCCCGGATCGGCGTGCCGTCCCAGTGCACCAACTCGATCGGCGGCCAGTACGCCGCGTCGCCGCCGTCGGTCCCTTCCCCGGCCCCGCCCTCGCCGTCCGGCGTACGCCCGCCGTCGTCCCGGTCAGGCGTACCGTCGGCCAGGGATCGGCCCCGGCGGGGCCAGCGGTTCGGCTGCCGGACCGGGGCCCGGCGGGGCAGGGCGTCAACCGGCGCCCCGGTCGTGGGCTCCACCTCGACGGCGGGCGCGGGAGGCGGCGAGGCCGCGACCGCGCCGGCGGGCGGTTGCGGCGGCGGCTCCGGCGGCGGCTCCGGCGGCGCGGCGGCCGGAACCACCCGCGGGTGCGGCGCGAGGGTGCCGCGCGCCGCCCTTGTCCCGCCGCCGTCCGCCGGGCCGGAGGGACGGTCGTCACGATCCCGGGCCGCTCGTCTGCTAGTCACGGCGTTCATTGCACCCCGCAACCCGCACGCGAACGGGCAGCTCAGGCCGCGTGTCGGCGACAAATCGGACAAATAGCGGACCCGATCCGGCCGGTCCGCCGACCCGCGAGCCCTATTGATTCGCGATCACCCGAAGCGGGTCACTAGGCTTGCTGGCCATGAGTCACGTTCTCGCGGCGGTTGCCTGGCCGTATGCCAACGGCCCGCGCCACATCGGCCACGTCTCCGGTTTCGGCGTTCCCTCCGACGTCTTCAGCCGGTACATGCGGATGGCCGGCCACGACGTGCTCATGGTGTCGGGCACCGACGAGCACGGCACCCCCATCCAGGTGCAGGCGGACGCCGACGGCGTCACCCCGCGCGAGCTGGCCGACCGCTACAACCGGGTGATCGTCGAGGACCTGCACGGCCTCGGGCTCTCCTACGACCTGTTCACCCGCACCACCACCCGCAACCACTACGCGGTGGTGCAGGAGCTGTTCGAGGGGATGTACCGCAACGGGTACATCGTCCCGAAGACCACCATGGGCGCGATCTCCCCGTCCACCGGCCGGACCCTGCCCGACCGCTACATCGAGGGCACCTGCCCGATCTGCGGCTACGACAGCGCCCGCGGCGACCAGTGTGACAACTGCGGCAACCAGCTCGACCCGATCGACCTGATCGACCCGAAGTCGCGGATCAACGGGGAGACCCCGAAGTTCGTCGAGACCGAGCACTTCTTCCTGGACCTGCCCGCCCTGGCCGACGTGCTGCGGCGGTGGCTGGACACCCGCGAGGGCTGGCGGCCCAACGTGCTGCGCTTCTCGCGGAACCTGCTCGACGACCTCCAGCCCCGGGCCATCACCCGGGACCTGGAGTGGGGCGTGCCGATCCCGCTCGACGGCTGGCGGGACCGCCCCGACAAGCGCATCTACGTCTGGTTCGACGCGGTGATTGGCTACCTCTCCGCCTCGATCGAGTGGGCCCGCCGCTCCGGCGACCCCGAGGCGTGGCGCAGGTGGTGGTCCGCCGACGCCGAAGGCAAGGACGCCCGCGCCTACTACTTCATGGGCAAGGACAACATCGTCTTCCACTCGGTGATCTGGCCGGCGCTGCTCTCCGGCTACTCCGGCGAGGGTGACCGCGACGGCCAGCCGGGCGAGCTGGGCCGGCTCAACCTGCCCACCGAGGTGGTCTCCAGCGAGTACCTGACCATGGAGGGGCGCAAGTTCTCCTCCTCCCGGCGGGTCGTCATCTACGTCCGGGACTTCCTGGAGCGGTACGACGCCGACGCGCTGCGCTACTTCATCGCCGCCGCCGGCCCGGAGAGCAACGACACCGACTTCACCTGGGCCGAATTCCTCCGCCGCAACAACGACGAGCTGGTCGCCGGCTGGGGCAACCTGGTCAACCGCTCCATCTCGATGGCGGCGAAGAACTTCGGCGCGATCCCGCCCGTCGACCCGGCCGGGCTCACCGAGGCCGACGAGGCGCTGCTCGCGGTCGCCCGGGCCGGCTTCGCGACGGTCGGCGACCTGATCGCCCGGCACCGGCAGAAGCAGGCCATCGGCGAGGCGATGCGGGTGGTCGCCGAGGCCAACAAGTACCTCTCCGAGCAGGCCCCGTGGAAGCTCAAGGGCGAGGCCGACAAGCCCCGGATGGGCACCATCCTGCACGTCGCCCTCCAGGTGGTCAGCGACGCCAACACGCTGCTCACCCCGTTCCTGCCGCACTCCGCGCAGAAGGTGCACGAGCTGCTCGGCGGCTCCGGCGTGCACGCCCCGATGCCGGTCATCGAGGAGGTCGACGACCTCGACGGCGGGCCCGCGTACCCGGTGCTGACCGGTGACTACTCGGTCGGCGCGCGCTGGGAGCCCGTGCCGCTGGAGGTGGGCCGGGCGTTGGCCGCACCGAAGCCGGTCTTCCGCAAGCTCGACCCGTCGATCGTCGACGAGGAGCTGGCCCGCCTGGCCGGCTGATCCCCGAGCGTGCCGACGGGCGCGACCCGAGGGGGTCGCGCCCGTCGTCGTCCGTGCCAGGCCGTGCGGCTGTGCTTCCCGGGCGGGGCGGTCAGGCCCGCGCCATCGCCGGCGCGCCGATGAAGTCCATGATGCTGCGGTTCACCTCGGGCGCGTTCGTCCAGGGGATGCCGTGCGGCGCGCCCTTCAGGGTGACCAACTGGCTGCCGGCCAGCATCGGTTGCAGCCGCTGACCGGTCTTCGGGTACGGCAGCACCGCGTCGGAGTCACCCTGCACGATCAGTACCGGCACGTCGATGCGGGACACGTCGCCCCGGAAGTCGGTCTGCCAGGCGTCCACGCTGTCGTGGGTGCCCTTCGCCGAGGCCCGGGCGCCGATCTCCCAGTGCGCCCGGAACGCCTCCTCGCTGACCAGCCTGCCCCTGTTCTCCTGATAGTTGAAGAACGCCTCGCAGAAGGTGGTGAGGTACGCGAAACGGTCGTCGAGGATGGCCTGCTGGAAGCCCTGGAAGAGGCTCTTCTCGACCCCCTCCGGGTTGTCCGAGGTCTTCAGCAGGAACGGCGCGAGCGGGGCCAGCAGCACCGCCCGGTCGACCCGCTGCGAGCCGTACACGCCCAGGTAGCGGGTCACCTCGCCGGTGCCCATCGAGTGGCCGACCAGGATCGCGTCGCGCAGGTCCAGCTCGGTCATCAGCACGTCCAGGTCGGCGGCGAACGTGTCGTAGTCGTACCCGAACGCCGGTTGGGCGGAAGCGCCGAAACCCCGCCGGTCGTACGTGATCGTCCGGTATCCGGCGGCCAGCAGCGGCCCGGTCTGCTTCTCCCAGGTCGCCCCGTTGAACGGGAAGCCGTGGATCAGCACGATCGGCTGACCGGAGCCGTGGTCCTCGTAGTACAGGTCGATGGGGGCCGAGTTCTCCGTCCCCACGGTGATGAAAGGCATGCGCGTCTCCTGGTCACATGACGGCTGGACGCGTGCGGGTTCCCGCCCCGTCCCCGGTTATGCCGGCGAGATCCGGCACGCGTCGGGTCAGAGCCGGTACGGCAGGTCCACCACCCGGTCCTCGGTGACCTCGGCGGCCGGCGCCCACGCCTCGTAGACGCCCCGCTCCTGGCACTGCGCCCCGGTCTCCGCCACCGCGTCCGGATCCGGTCGGCGCAGCCGCAGGCGGAGCCAGCCGGTTTCCTCCCGCAGCACCAGGCAGGGCACGCCCCGCCAGTCGGCCAGCCGCAGCCGGCGGGCCGCCCACTCGACCGGGTACCGGGCGGCGCGGGTCATCGCCAGCACCCGGAACCCGCCGGGCAGGTCGGCCACCGCCTCGTAGTCACCGCCGGCGTAGCCGCCGACCAGCCGGGTGGAGTGGGGCGCCTCGCCCGTCGGCACGTACTCCTGGTCGGGGGAGAGCCCCGGCACCGCCGCGAGCAGGTGCCGCCACTGCGGGCCGACCATCCGCAGCCAGCCGCGCTGCTCGGCCTGGTAGCTGTAGAGCACCACCTCCACGCCGTCGGCCGGGTAGGCGAGCAGGGTGGCGTTCGCCGGCATCGGCAGGTCCGCGAAGTCCCGCGTGACGAACTCCGGGACGAGCTGACCGTTGCTCGGCACGAACCCCGTGCCGAGGACCGCCGCGCCGAGCCGGTCGCGGGGCGCCAGCGCCGTCAGGCCGCGGTGCGCCGCGCCGACCGGCACGTCGTAGTCGCCCGGGTCGGCGGCCCGCCAGCGCAGCGCGTACGTCACGTCCGCGCCGTCCCGGGCGTCCGCGCCGTCGGTGCGCAGCACCGTCGTCGCCGCCGGGGTACGCAGGTGCGCCACGTCGTGCTCCCGGTAGCAGAAGCCGTGCGGCAGCCACCCGCGCACGTAACCGGCGAGCTGCCGGGCGGAGAGCACCTTCACCATCCGGGTGCCGCGCCGGACCACCGCCGAGGCGCGCACCGCCGCCAGCGTCGGGTCGCCGGCCGCCGTCGGCTGCTGGCTGAGCTGCTGCACGTACGACCAGCCCCGCTCCCGGTGCAGCGGCACCAGCAGCGGCGCCTCCGGCTCCTCGACCGGCTCCGTCGCCGGATGCACGTCGCTGACCTCGGTGGCGTGCACGAACCTGCGCCACGGCCGGGTCGTGCCGGGACGGGACCACTCGAAGCCGGGCGCCTCGGCCGCGCTGGACAACTCGTACGCCGCGCCCCGGGCGATCTCCTCCGCCGGGTACACCGCGCCCCCGTACGTGACGAAAAGGCCGTTTCCGCTGGTCTGAGGGGTGACGGTCACCCCGCTGACGCTAGGCCCGACATGTGCCGAGTCGGTGAACGGCCGGTGGCGTCCCCGCGACGCGGGCCGCCGACGGTGTGTGATGCTGGCCTGCGATGAGCGAGCCCACCGAAACCCGCAAGCAGCGCGCCGCCCGCCGGGCCGGGGAGTTCCCGCCCGCCCCCGAGCCGCTGCCCCGCCCCGTGCTGGACAGCCACACCCACCTCGACATCACCGTCAGCGAGGCCGGTGTGCCCCCGCACGGCGCGACGGGCGAGCCGGGGGCGCGGGCAGCTGCCGACTCGAGCGGCGGCCCCGCCGCGGACCCCGTCGCCGCGGTCGTCGCCGTCGCCGCCTCCGTGGGCGTCGACCGGCTGGTGCAGGTCGGGGTGGACGTGGCGTCGTCCCGTTGGGGCGCCGACGTCGCCGACGCCCATCCGGCCGTGCTGGCCACCGTGGCGCTGCACCCGAACGAGGCGCCCCGCCTGGCCGACCTCGACGAGGCGCTGCGCGAGATCGAGGCGCTCGCCGCCCGCGACCGGGTACGCGGCATCGGCGAGACCGGGATGGACTTCTTCCGCACCGGCGAGGAGGGGCGGGCCGTGCAGGAGGAGAGCTTCCGCGCGCACATCGCCATCGCCAAGCGGTACGGCAAGGCGCTGGTCATCCACGACCGGGACGCGCACGCCGACGTGCTGCGGATCCTCGACGACGAGGGTGCGCCCGACACCGTGGTGCTGCACTGCTTCTCCGGCGACGCCGACTTCGCCGCCGAGTGCGTCCGCCGCGGCTACCTGCTCAGCTTCGCCGGCACCGTCACCTTCGGCAGCGCCGGGGCGCTGCGCGAGGCCGCCGCGCTGACCCCGCTCGACCAGATCCTGGTGGAGACCGACGCGCCGTACCTGACCCCGATGCCGCACCGCGGCCGGCCCAACGCGTCGTACCTGATCCCGCTGACCGTCCGGGCGCTGGCCGAGACGACCGGCGCGGACCTGGACGATCTCTGCGCCGCCATCTCCGCCACCGGCGACCGCGTCTTCGGCCCGTGGTGACCGGCAGGTCCCCCGCCACGGGCCCCCTCCGCACGCCCGTGCCGGCCCGCATAGGCTACGGGGCGTGACCGGTCTCCTCGGCCCGGCGGAGATCCGGGAACTGGCCGCCCGGCTGGGCGTCGCCCCCACCAAGAGGCTCGGCCAGAACTTCGTGCACGACCCCAACACGGTGCGGCGCATCGTCACCGCCGCCGGGCTGACCCCGGACGACGTGGCACTGGAGGTCGGCCCCGGGCTCGGCTCGCTCACCCTGGCCCTGCTCCCCGCCGCCGCCCACGTGCACGCCGTGGAGATCGATTCGACGCTGGCCGGCGCGCTGCCGGAGACCGCCGCCCGGCACGCCGGCCCGGACGCCGCCCGGCTCACCGTGCACCACGCCGACGCGCTGCGCGTACGCGCCGCCGACCTGGCCGACCCGGCGCCGACCGCGCTGGTGGCGAACCTGCCCTACAACGTGGCCGTGCCGGTGGTGCTGCACCTGCTCGCCGAGCTGCCCAGCCTCCGGCACGGCCTGGTGATGGTGCAGAAGGAGGTCGCCGACCGGCTCGTCGCCGGTCCCGGCTCCAAGGTGTACGGCGTCCCGTCGGTCAAGCTCGCCTGGTACTCCCGCGCCCGCGCCGCCGGGAAGGTCCCGCCGAACGTGTTCTGGCCGGTGCCGAACGTCGACTCCGGACTGGTCGCCTTCACCCGCCGCGAGCCGCCCCGCGACGACGTACCCCGGGAACGGGTCTTCGCCGTGGTGGACGCGGCGTTCGCGCAGCGCCGCAAGACCCTGCGCGCCGCGCTGGCCGGCTGGGCCGGCGGCGCGGACCGGGCCGCCGCCGCGCTCACCGCCGCCGGCGTCGACCCCGGCGCGCGCGGCGAGTCACTCTCCGTCGAGCAGTTCGCCGCCATCGCCGCGTCGGCCCCGGCCGCCCCGTCCGCCGCACAGTAGGCTGACGCCGTGCCCGCCCCGGGCCATCCGCACGTGTACGCGTACGACCTGGTCGACGGCCGGTGCGTGCCGGCCGCCGACGCCGCCGAGGAGCTGATCGTGGAGAAGCCGTTCGACATCCGCCTGCGCCCGCGGGACACCGCCCCGTGACCGAGGCCTGGGGACCGGACGACGAGGACGAGCAGCGGCGGCGCGGCGCCAGCGGACCGGTGCGGGTCCGGGTACCCGCCAAGGTCAACCTGCACCTCGGGGTGGGGCCGCTGCGCCGCGACGGCTACCACGAGCTGAACACCGTCTACCACGCCATCTCCATCCACGACGAGCTGACCGCCCGCCGGGGCGACACGCTCACCCTCACCATGGAGGGCGAGGGCGCCGGCGAGCTGGCCCTGGACGACTCCAACCTGGTCATCCGGGCGGCCCACGCCCTCGCCGGGTACGCCGGGGTGACGCCGCACGCCCGGCTGCACCTGCGCAAGCAGATCCCGCTGGCCGGCGGGCTGGCCGGGGGCAGCGCCGACGCCGCCGCCGCACTGGTCGCCTGCGACGCGCTCTGGGGCACCGGGCTGTCCCGCGACGAGCTGGCCGGGATCGCCGCCGACCTGGGCTCCGACGTGCCGTTCCTGATCCACGGCGGCACGGCGCTCGGCACCGGCCGGGGAGAGGCGGTCAGCCCCGTGCTGGCCCGCCCCACGTCCTGGCACTGGGTGGTCGCCGTCGCCGACGGCGGTCTCTCCACCCCGGCCGCCTACCGCGAACTGGACCGGCTCCGCGACGCCGGCACCGCCGGGGCGCCGCTGGGCAGCACCGACGGGCTGCTCGCGGCGCTGCGCCAGCGGGACCCGCGGGTGCTCGCCGCGACCCTCGGCAACGACCTCCAGGACGCCGCCCTGGCCATGCGCCCGTCGCTGGCGGCGACGCTGAAGGCCGGCGAGGCGGCCGGCGCGCTCGCCGGCATCGTCTCCGGCTCGGGGCCGACCTGCGTCTTCCTCGCGCTGGACGCCGCCGACGCCGAGCGGATCGCCGCCGAGCTGGCGTCGGCCGGGGTGTGCCGCGAGGCACGGACCGCCCACGGCCCGGTCGCCGGCGCCCGCATCGTCTGACCGCCGGCGCTCCGGCGCCCGCTGACCAGGAACAAGCCGGCCGCCCCGTTGGTTGACCCGCGGCGGGCCCGGCTCCGGCCGGGGCGGGCCCCGGCGCCCGCGTACGCTGGGAGGCTCAGGCGTCCCAGGTGCCGACCGGCACGGGGACGCCTTGATCATGGGAGGTGAGGTCGTGGCCAACATCGTCAACCTGGACCGGGTGTCCAAGGGCTACGGCGCCGCCGGGCCACTGCTCACCGACGTCTCGCTCGGCCTCGACGACGCCGACCGGATCGGCGTGGTCGGCCTCAACGGCGCCGGCAAGTCCACCCTGCTGCGGCTGCTCACCAAGCAGGAGGAACCGGACGACGGGCGGGTCACCCACCGCCGTGACCTGCGGGTCGCCTGGCTGCCGCAGAGCCTGACGCTCGCCCCCGACGCCACCGTCCGGGACGTGGTGCTCGGCACGGCCTGGCTCGGCGAGAGCATGGGCGCCGAGCACGAGTGGGCCGGCGACGCCGGCGTCCGCGCCATCCTCGACGGCCTCGGCATGCCCCATCTCGGGCTCGACCAGCCGGTCGGCCCGATGTCCGGCGGCGAGCGGCGGCGCGTGGCGCTGGCCGCGCTGCTGGTCCGCGAGTCCGACCTGCTCATCCTCGACGAGCCCACCAACCACCTCGACGTCGGCGGCGTCGACTGGCTGGCCCGCCACCTCGTCGGCCGCAAGGGCGCGCTCGTCGTGGTCACCCACGACCGGTGGTTCCTCGACGCCGTCTGCACCACCACCTGGGAGGTCGCCGACCAGACCGTCCGGGCGTACGAGGGCGGCTTCGCCGCCTGGACCCTCGCCCGCGCGGAGCGCGAGCGGGTCGCCGCGGCCACCGAGGCCCGCCGGCAGAACCTGCTCCGCAAGGAGATCGCCTGGCTGCGCCGCGGCCCGCCCGCCCGCACCTCCAAGCCGCGGTTCCGCATCGACGCGGCCAACGCGCTCATCGCCGACGTCCCGCCGCCGCGCGACACCATGTCGCTGCAACGGCTCGCCACCGCCCGGCTCGGCAAGCAGGTGTACGACCTGGAGCAGGTGACCCTGCACGCCGGCCCGAAGGAGATCCTGCGCGACGTCACCTGGCAGGTCGGGCCCGGCGACCGCATCGCGATCCTCGGCCGCAACGGCGCCGGCAAGACCACCCTGCTGCGGATGCTGGCCGGTGTCACCCGCCCCGACGGCGGGCGCCTCGCCACGGGCTCGACCGTCCGGCCGGCCTTCCTCTCCCAGGAGCTGGCCGAGCTGCCCGGTCACCTGCGGGTCCTCGAAGCCGTCGAGGAGGTCGCCCGCCGGGTGCAGCTCGGCGACCGGGAGGTCTCCGCCGCCCAGCTCGCCGAGGTGTTCGGCTTCGACGACCGGCGGCTCTGGACCCCGGTCAGCGACCTCTCCGGCGGCGAGCGCCGCCGGTTGCAGATGCTCCGGCTGCTCGCCGGGGAGCCCAACGTGCTCCTGTTCGACGAGCCCACCAACGACCTCGACACCGACACCCTCGCCGCGCTGGAGGACCTGCTCGACTCCTGGCCCGGCACCATCGTCGTGGCCAGCCACGACCGCTACCTCATCGAGCGGGTCACGGACGTCGCGTACGGGATGTTCGGCGACGGGCGGCTGGTGCACCTGCCCGGTGGCGTCGACGAGTACCTCGCCCGGGCCGCCGGCCGACCCGGACCGGCCCCGACCGAGCCGGCCGCCGCGGTCAGCACCGACGCGCCGGCCGAGGTCGGCATGTCCGCCGCCGAGGCACGCCAGGCCCGCAAGGAACTGGCCCGGCTGGAACGGCAGATCGCCAAGCTGGAGCAGAAGGAGGCCACCCTGCTCGACCAGCTCGCCGCGCACGCCACCGACTACGCCAAGGTCGCGGAACTCGACGCGCAACTCAAGGAGCTGCGGGCCGAGCGGGAGCGGACCGAGGAGACCTGGCTGGCCCTGGCGGACGAGATCCCGGCGATCTGAGCGGCCCTCGGCGTGGCGCCGCACGCGGGAGGCCCCCCGTGTGCGGCGTCACACCGCCACGTGCGGGACAATCGTCCGCGACCCCTCACCCGAACGGCGTTGGAGACACAGACATGGCCCACACCCCCGTCAACCACCCCGCGCGGCCGGTCTACCGGGCGATCGGCGGGCTGACCGGTCTGTACCTGGTGGCCTTCGGCGTGCTCGGCATCATCGCGAGCGCCGGCAACGAGGTCCTCGCCCAGGATGACACCCAGGTCCTCGCCCAGGGCACGAACCTCGGCTTCTCGCTGCTCACCGCCCTGCTCGGGGCGGCGGTGCTGGCCGGCACCGTGATCGGTCGCAACATCGACGTCATGATCAACCAGTGGCTGGCGTACACCATCATGGTGATCAGCCTCGCCGGTCTCGCCTTCATCCAGACCGAGGCCAACATCTTCAACTTCAGCATCATCACCGTCATCGTGCTGATGGTGGTCAGCCTGGTCCTGCTGACGGCCGGCATGTACGGCAAGGTCGGCACCGACGAGGAGCAGGAGGCCTGGCAGAAGGCCCGCCTCGTGCTCTGAGTCGTCGCTGGTTGCTCTCCGGGTTGTCGCCGGAGCCCGACCCGCTCCGGGCGGTCAGGCCTGATCCCTCCGCGGGTCGGGCTCCGGCGAAACCTGTCAGGGTCCCGCTCCAGCCCGGCCCTGCGGCCCGGTGGGGTGGGACCTTTTGGTTTTGCCTCCGCCGGGCGAGGCCTTCGGGCGTTTTGACGGACATCGGCCTTCTGTCCGGGTGACAATCGGGTGATTGTCACTACTCGGGCGGAGGGGTCATGGTCCACTTTCCGGTAAACCACCCGGCGCGGCCGATCTACCGGGTCCTCGCCGGGCTGGTCGGGCTCTACATCCTGGTCTTCGGGGTCTGGGGCACCGTCCAGACGCTGGGCGAACCACTCTTCGACCGGGGCGACACCTGGGTCCTCGGGCTCCGCACCAACCTGGCGTTCTCGCTGGTCTCGGTGATCTTCGGAATCGTGCTGATCATCGGCGCCTCACGGCGCGGCAACCTCGGCCACTACATGAACCTGACCGCCGGAGTCGTCTTCCTGGTGACCAGCATCCTCATGATGGCCGTGCTCCAGACCGAGGCCAACTTCCTCAACTTCTCGATGTCCACCGTCATCGTGTCGATGTTCTTCGGCCTCCTCCTGCTCGGCACCGGCCTGTACGACAAGGTCGGCACCGACGAGCACGCCGCGGAGGAGCGGCGTCACCGCCACCACCCCGTCTCCGAGGCGCACACCCGCTGACCGCGGCGGACTCAGCGCCCCCGCACCGTGATCAGGCCCGGCTTGGCCTCCAGGTGCGACAGCCCGTTCCAGGCCAGGTTGACCAGGTGCGCCGCCACCGTCTCCTTCCGCGGCTTGCGCACCTCCAGCCACCAGCGGCCCGTCAGCGCCACCATGCCCACCAGCGCCTGCGAGTAGAGCTCGGCCAGCTTCGGGTCGTACCCGCGGCCGGAGAACTCCGCGCCCAGGATGTGCTCCACCTGGTGCGCCACGTCGTTCATCACGCTGCTGAAGTTGCCCGTCGCCGACAGCACCGGCGACTCGCGCACCAGCACCCGGAAGCCGCTGGTCTCCTCCTCGATGTACGTCAGCAGGGCCATCGCCGCCTGCTCCAGCAGCTCCCGCGGGTGGCCGGCGGTCAGGGCCGTGGTGATCCGGTCCAGCAGGGCCCGGACCTCCCGGTCCACCACCACCGCGTAGAGCCCCTCCTTGCCGCCGAAGTGCTCGTAGACCACCGGCTTGGAGACCTTCGCGCGGGCCGCCACCTCTTCTATCGAGGTGGCGTCGAAACCGCGCTCGGCGAAGATCTGCCGGGCGATCGAGATCAACTGCTCGCGGCGCTGGGCGGCCGACATGCGTACCCGTGAGGAGGGCTTGCCGGCGGGACCCGCTCGCCGCCGGCCGGTGCTGCCGTCGCTGCCAGGGGCATCCGCCATGTCGTCACTCCGCTGGCGCTCGGTGACGCCCTGTCGTGGGATGGTGCCGCCGGTGTGCTGGCTCATCTGGTCGCCCCACCGGCGGCCGGTCGGGTGGCGCTGCGTCGTCCGACCGTATCCCCGCCGGGCCCGGCTCCCATGGTGCCGGGCCGTCCGTCGTTGCCCCCGCTGTGCTCGGTCACCCGGCCATACTGCCAGGTAGCCTTCGTCGGCACCGCCCGGTTTACCGCTCGGTGACCGGCTTGACGAGCTTCGCCGCGATGCGTTCGGGCTTCGGCCACCGCACGTCCCAGGCCGCGCCGACCTTCTCGAACAACCAGATCACCCGCGCCGAGATGTCCACCTGACCCCGCAGCACGCCGTGTCGGGCGCTGGTCGGGTCGGCGTGGTGCAGGTTGTGCCAGCTCTCGCCGAGCGACAGGATCGCCAGCGGCCAGAAGTTCGACGCCCGGTCGCCCTGGCGCATCGCGAACGGCCGCTCCCCGTAGACGTGGCACACCGAGTTGATCGACCAGGTCACGTGGTGCAGCAACGCGATGCGGACGAGGCCGCCCCAGAAGAGGGCGGTCAGCGCGCCCTGCCACGACCAGGTGAGCAGGCCGCCCATCAGCGCGGGCCCCAGCACCGAGACGGTCACCAGCAGCGGGAAGAGCCGGTCCACCCGGTTGATGTCGCGGTCGGCGAGCAGGTCCGGGGCGAACCGCTTCCGGTTGGACAACTCCCGGCCGAAGAGCCAGCCGACGTGCGCGTGGAACAGGCCCTTGACCAGGCCACGGACGCTCTCCCCGAACCGCCACGGCGAGTGCGGGTCGCCGTCGAGGTCGGAGAAGGCGTGATGGCGCCGGTGGTCGGCCACCCACTGGATGATCTCGCCCTGCACCGCCAGCGAGCCCGAGACCGCCAGCGCCACCCGCAGCCACCGCCTCGCCTTGAACGAGCCGTGCGTGAAGTACCGGTGGTAGCCGACGGTGATGCCCAGCCCCGAGATCACGTACCAGACCGCGGCCACGGCCACGTCGGTCCAGCTCAGCCAGCCGCCCCAGGCGACCGGTACGGCGGCGACGAGGGCCAGGAAGGGGACCACCACGAACGCCCAGAGGGCAACGAGGATGCCTCGGGACTGGCTGCCCTGGGTGAGGGGTTTGGGGCCGCCGCCGGCGGCGGGATCGAGGAGGGTGGTGGACATGGCACCTCGCAGAGGGACGGGAGATCACGAAGTTACGCCTACGTCACCGTAACTTAGGTTCCCGGGGAGCGCAGCGGACAGCGTCGTGCATGAATGCCCAGCAGTGTCGTACGCACGTTCTAACGTGCTGCTCGTGACAGATTCGCTCGCCGCCGAGGTGCGTCGGCTGCGCACCGTCGAGCAGCTCTCCGTCCGCGAGATCCGGGCGCGCACCGGCCTTGGCCGCAACCGGGTGCACGAGTTGCTTCGGGGCGTCCCGCCGCCGGAGCGGACACGCCGGCCGCGCGCCAAGGACGACCTCAGGTCCGTGGCCGCGGAGCTGCGCGCCGAGGGGCGGTCGGTCAATGACATCGCCCGGCAGCTCGGCGTGGCCAAGTCCACCGCGTACCAGTGGGTCAGGCACCTGCCGCTGGACGCGGACGAGGCGGTCGCCGAGCGGCGGCGGGCGCATTCGGCGCTGATGACCGAGGCGCGATGGGCGGCGCACCGCGAGGCCCGGGACGCCGCCCAGGCCGCGGAGCGGGGGCGGGCGGCGGGCGTGGTGGGGTCCCTCGGCGAACGGGATCTCCTCCTCCTCGGCGCGGCGATCTACTGGTGCGAGGGGACCAAGTCGAAGCCGTGGCGGCGGGACGACCGCCTTCAGTTCGTCAACAGCGATCCGGGCCTGCTCGTGCTCTTCCTGCGCTTCCTTGAGGTGTGCGGGGTCGGCCGAGACGCCCCCGGCTATCGCGTCAGCATCCACGAGACGGCCGACGCCGAGGCTGCCGTGACCTGGTGGGCGCGGGAACTCGATCTGCCGGTCGAGCGCTTCCAGCCCGCCAGTCTCAAGAAACACAAGGCGGCGACGGTGCGCCGCAACGTCGGTGATGACTATCGTGGCTGTCTGGTGATCACGGTGCCGCGCAGTCGCGAGCTCTACTGGCGGATCGAAGGTATGATCGCCGAGCTGTTCCGGATCGCGGGCGGTAGCAACAGAAATTGACGGCTCGTGCAGCTTGACATTCAATGGGGTGTGGGGTAACGGCAACCCGCAGGCCTTTGGAGCCTTGAGCTCCTGGTTCGAATCCAGGCACCCCAGCTCAAACCGCATCTACCGGCATTCGTGCGGCCGTGCCAGACGCCGGCCCACTGTCTGGTTAGCATGGCCGCGAGAGTGTCCGCCGTCCCGACGGGAGCCCGCGTCGTGTCCCAGCCCCACCTCCGCACCGTTGTCGTGCTCGCCGCCGGGGAGGGCAAGCGGATGAAGTCGGCGCTGCCCAAGGTGCTGCACCCGCTGCTCGGTCGTACCCTCGTCGGCCACGTGCTCGCCGCGGCCGCGCCACTGGCCGCCGACCGCACGGTGGTCGTGGTGGGTCACGGCGCCGACCAGGTCCGCGCGCACCTGGCGGAGATCGCCCCCCAGGCCACGCCGGTGCTCCAGGCCGAGCAGCTCGGCACCGGGCACGCCGTCCGGATCGCCCTGGACGCCGCGCCGGACGCGACGGGCACCGTGGTCGTGATCAACGGCGACGTGCCGCTGCTCCGCCCGGAGACGGTGGCCGCGCTCGTCGAGGCGCACGAGGGTGTGGGCGCGGCGGCGACCGTGCTCGCCGCGGAGGTGCCCGACCCGACCGGCCTGGGCCGGATCGTGCGCGACGCCGACGGGCGGCTGGAGCAGATCGTCGAGGAGCGGGACGCCACCCCGGCGCAGCGCGCGATCCGGGAGATCAACGCCGGCATCTACGCGTTCGACGCGGCCCGGCTGCGCGACGCGCTCGGCAAGCTGTCGACCGACAACGACCAGGGCGAGGAGTACCTGACGGACGTCTTCGGCCTGCTGGTCTCGGCCGGCGAGCCGGTGGCGGTGCACGTCGCTGCCGACCATGTCGAGACGCTGGGCTGCAACGACCGGGTCGAGTTGGCCGCGCTGCGCCGCCTGCTGCGCGACCGGGTCAACGAGGCCTGGATGCGGACCGGGGTCAGCCTGCTCGACCCGGACACCACGTGGATCGACGTGACGGTCGCCCTGGACCGAGACGCGGTGGTCGACCAGAACACCCAGCTGCGCGGCGGCACGGTGGTCGGCACCGGCGCGGTCGTGGGGCCGGACGTGACGCTGATCGACACCGTGGTCGGCCCGGGCGCCACCGTGCTGCGCAGCCACGCGGTGGGCGCCGAGGTCGGTCCGGGCGCCACCGTCGGGCCGTACGCGTACCTGCGGCCGGACGCCCGGCTGGCGGAGAAGGCCAAGGTGGGCACGTTCGTCGAGGTGAAGAACTCCGAGGTGGGCGCGGGCGCGAAGGTGCCGCACCTGTCGTACGTGGGGGACGCGACGATCGGCGCGAAGGCCAACATCGGCGCGGCGACGATCTTCGTGAACTACGACGGGGTGAACAAGCACCGCACGACGGTCGGCGAGGCCGCCTTCATCGGCTGCGACACCAGCCTGATCGCGCCGGTCGAGGTGGGCGCGGGGGCGTACGTGGCGGCGGGCAGCGCGATCACCCAGGACGTGCCGCCCGGCGCGCTCGGGGTGACCCGGGCGCCGCAGCGCAGCATCGACGGTTGGGTGGCCCGCAAGCGGGCCGGCACGGTCTCCGCCGAGGCGGCACAGCGGGCCGGCGGTGCTGGTCGGGCCGACGAGGATGCGTCGGCGCGCGCTTTCGGGGCAAGTGAAGGTGAGGCAATCCACGGGGATGCCGAGGCGGTCAGCCCGGCGTCCGGCGCGGGGGATACTGCAACCGAATAGTCCCCGGCCCACCACCACCGTGCCGGGTACCACCGACCAACGGGAGCAGACGGGCCCATGGGCAGCATCGTCGCCGAAAACCGCAAGAGCCTGATGCTTTTTTCCGGACGTGGCTTTCCGGAGTTGGCCAAGGAGATCGGCGAGGTGCTCGGCGTCGCGCCGACGCCGGCCGACGCGTACGAGTTCGCCAACGGCGAGATCTTCGTACGGTTCAAGGACTCGGTGCGTGGTTCGGACGCCTTCGTGGTGCAGTCCGTGACGCACGGGGTCAACACCTGGGTCATGGAGACCCTGATCATGATCGACGCGCTGAAGCGCGGTTCGGCCAAGCGGATCACCGTGGTCCTGCCGTTCTACCCGTACGCCCGGCAGGACAAGAAGCACCGCGGCCGGGAGCCGATCTCGGCGCGCCTGATCGCCGACCTGTTGAAGACGGCCGGGGCCAACCGCATCCTCACCGTCGACCTGCACACCGCGCAGATCCAGGGCTTCTTCGACGGCCCGGTCGACCACCTGTTCGCGATGGACATCCTGGCCGAGTACGTCCAGCACAAGTACGCGGGCCGCCCGATGACGGTGGTCGCGCCGGACTCGGGCCGGGTGCGGGTGGCGGAGCGGTGGACCGACCGGTTGGGCGGCTGCCCGCTGGCCTTCATCCACAAGACCCGGGACCCGTTGAAGCCGAACCAGGTGGTGGCGAACCGCGTGGTCGGCGAGGTCGAGGGGCGGGTCTGCCTGATCGTCGACGACATGATCGACACGGGCGGCACGATCTGCAAGGCGGCGGACATCCTCCGGGAGTCCGGCGCCGCCGACGTGATCGTCGCCTCCACCCACGCCCTGCTCTCCGACCCGGCGACCGAGCGGCTGAAGAACAGCCCGATCAGCGAGGTCGTGGTGACCAACACGCTGCCGCTGCCGCCGGAGAAGCAGCTCGACAAGCTCACGGTGCTGTCGATCGCGCCGCTGCTGGCGCGGGCGATCCGCGAGGTGTTCGACGACGGCTCGGTGACCACCCTCTTCGGTGGCCTGAGCTGACCACCCGACGCGCGTGAGCCGGGCGGGGGCGGTGCCCCGGCCCGGCGTCCGCGTCGCCCTGCGGGCCGGCGGGAACGGTGATATGGGGACTGCCGGAAAGCGCGGAATCAGCTCGGGTAGACTGGTGCGGTTGCCACGGCGAGGGTGCCCGGCGGGCCGCTGACAAGCGCCGCACGGAGGCACCGTCATCGACGCGGTGCTCCGGGCAGTCGTTCTCGACGCATGAGCCCCAGCGAGCCCCTCGCCCCAGCACCGCCAGTCGACAAGCCGCCGCAGCGAAGCATCAGGAGTTTCCCCGTGTCCGAGGTAAAGATCAGCGCCGAGCCCCGTACCGAGTTCGGCAAGGGTGGTGCCCGTCGTACCCGCCGGGCCGGCAAGGTGCCCGCCGTGCTGTACGGCCACGGCGAGAAGCCCAAGCACATCGCGCTGCCGGCCCGTGAGTTCGCGGCCGCGATCCGCAAGGGCGGCGCCAACCAGCTCTTCGCGATCGAGGTCAGCGACGGCACCCAGGTGCTGGCGCTGCCGAAGGCGATCCAGCGTGACCCGATCAAGGACACCTTCGAGCACGTGGACCTGCTGCTGGTCCGCCGGGGCGAGAAGGTCACCGTCGAGGTCCCGGTCCAGCTGACCGGTGAGGCCGCGAAGGACACGCTGATCGTGCACGACCACGACACCCTCTCGGTGACCGCCGACGCCACCAAGGTGCCGGACCACCTGGAGGCGTCGATCGAGGGCTTGGAGGCGGGCACCCAGGTCACCGCCGGCGACGTGGAGCTGCCGGCCGGCGTCGAGCTGGTCGCCGACCCGGAGCTGCCGGTCGCCGCGGTGACCGCCGCGCCGACCGCCGAGCAGCTCGAGGCCACCCTCCCCGAGGTCGAGGAGGCCGCCGAGGAGGCCGAGGCCGAGGTCGGCGAGGAGACCGCCGAGGGCGCCGAGGCTCCGGCCGCCGAGGGCGAGGAGACCGCCGAGGCGAAGACCGAGGCCTGATCGGTCCGCATCGTTGCCACAGGCGTCCCCGCGCGGTCGGGGGCGCCTGTCGGCGTATCGGTGCCCGGGCAGGTGGGTGAGGGTGAGCAGCGGGAGGGGCGGGGCGTGACGGACGAGGCGGGGCCGTGGCTGGTGGTCGGCCTGGGCAACCCCGGTCGGGAGTACGCCGGCAACCGGCACAACGTCGGCTTCATGGTGGCCGACCTGCTGGCGGGTCGGCTCGGCGCGAGGTTCGGCCGGCACAAGCGGGCGGTGGCGGAGGTCGCCGAGGGGCGGCTCGGGCTCGGTGGGCCGAAGCTGGTGCTGGTCAAGCCGCTGACCTACATGAACCTCTCCGGCGGGCCGGTGGCCGGCCTGGCCCAGTTCCACAAGGTGCCGCCTGGCCAGGTGATCGCCGTGCACGACGAGCTGGACATCGGCTACGGCCAGGTGCGGGTGAAGTGCGGCGGCGGCGAGGGCGGGCACAACGGCCTGCGGTCGATGTCGAAGTCGCTGGGCACGAAGGAGTACGTCCGGGTGCGGTTCGGCATCGGCCGGCCGCCGGGACGGCAGGATCCGGCGGACTACGTACTGTCGGATTTCAGTGCGGCCGAGCGTAAGGAACTGGAGTTCCTGGTGGACCGGGCGGCGGACGTGGTGGAGTCGGTGATCACCAGGGGCGTGGAGCCGACGCAGAATCTCTACCACGGGGTGTGAGCGCCGGATCGCCCGCGGTGAGCCGGTAGTCTTCGCCTTTCGGCGTGGCGCACCGGCGACGCGGCTCGGCGTGCCGGCGCGGAGCGTGGCGAGGCGACGGGAGCGGGAATCATGGGCAGTCCTCCGATGATCGACGGCGCGTTCGCCCGGTGGCTGGCGGCGCGGGCCAGTGTGGCGCTGGTCCGCCTGCGGTCCGAGATGGGTTTCGCCGACGCGGGGGCGTTGAAGGCCGCGGGCGACAAGGTCTCGCACGACCTGATCCGCACCGAGTTGGCGAAGTGGCGGCCGGGCGACGCGGTCCTCTCCGAGGAGGACGAGGGGTCGCGGCTGGCCTGGGCGGCGGAGGTGAACGCCGGGGCGGTGTCCCGGCTGACCGCCGACCGGGTGTGGATCGTCGACCCGCTGGACGGCACCCGGGAGTTCGCCGAGGAGGGGCGTTCGGACTGGGCGGTGCATGTGGCGCTCTGGTCGCGGGCCGCGCCGACGCCGCACGGCCTGGTCGCGGGCGCGGTCGCGCTGCCGGCGCAGCAGCGGTTGCTGGGCACCGACTATCCGCCGGCGTACCCGCCGATGATGGTGGAGGCGGCGACCGCGCCCGGCGGGCGGACGATCCGCCTGGCGGCGAGCCGGAGCCGGCCGCCGGTGTTCCTGACCGACCTGGCGGAGGACGTCGGGGCGCACCTGGTGCCGATGGGCTCGGCCGGGGCGAAGATCGCCGCGGTGGTGACCGGTGAGGTGGACGCCTACATCCACGCGGGCGGGCAGTACGAGTGGGATTCGGCGGCGCCGGTGGCTGTGGCGACGGCCACCGGACTGCACGCTTCCCGGATCGACGGTTCTGCGCTGAAATACAACGAGGCGGATCCGCGTCTGCCGGACCTGCTGGTCTGTCGCAAGGATCTCGCCAGTCGGTTGCTTGCAGCGCTGCAGCGTCATTCCGGGTAGCCTGAGCGGCACTTCTTGGCATACCCGACCGGAAAGGTCTGGAATCAGATGAGCGGATTCGACCGAAGCGAGCCCGTGTCATGACCGCCCCCGCCGCCTACCAGGTGTCCCACCTCGACGCGCTGGAGGCCGAGAGCATCTTCGTGATGCGCGAGGTGGTCGCCGAGATGGAGCGGCCGGTGCTGCTCTTCTCCGGCGGCAAGGACTCGATCGTCATGCTCCGGCTGGCCCAGAAGGCGTTCGCCCCGGCCAACATCCCGTTCCCGGTGATGCACGTGGACACAGGCCACAACTTCCCGGAGGTCCTCGAATACCGGGACCAGCGGGTCGCGGAGCTGGGGCTGCAACTGGTGGTGGCGAGCGTGCCGGAGGCCCTGGCCAGCGGCCTGGTCCGCGAGTCGGCCGACGGGATGCGCAACCGGATCCAGACCCCGGTGCTGCTGGAGGCGGTGGAGAAGCACCGCTTCGACGCGCTCTTCGGCGGCGCCCGCCGCGACGAGGAGAAGGCCCGCGCCAAGGAGCGGGTGTTCAGCTTCCGCGACGAGTTCGGCCAGTGGGACCCGAAGAACCAGCGTCCCGAGCTGTGGGCGCTCTACAACGGCCGCCACCACCCGGGCGAGTCGATCCGGGTCTTCCCGCTGTCCAACTGGACCGAGCTGGACGTGTGGCACTACATCGCCCGCGAGCGGATCGCCCTGCCGTCGATCTACTACGCGCACGAGCGCGAGGTGATCGAGCGGGACGGGATGCTCTACGCGGTCAACGAGTTCTTCCGCCCCCGGGCGGGCGAGGAGCGGTTCAAGGCGCGGGTGCGCTACCGGACGGTGGGCGACGCGTCCTGCACCGCGGCCGTCCGCTCCGACGCCGACACCGTGGAGAAGGTCATCGAGGAGGTCGCCGCCACCCGGATCACCGAGCGTGGCGCGACCCGCGGCGACGACCGGGTCAGCGAGGCCGCCATGGAGGACCGCAAGCGGGAGGGCTACTTCTGATGACCACCGAGACCGTCGCGCAGGCGACCACCGAGACGGCCGGTCGCCCCATGGACCTGCTGCGCTTCGCGACCGCCGGCAGCGTGGACGACGGCAAGTCGACCCTGATCGGGCGGCTGCTGTACGACACCAAGTCGCTCTTCACCGACCAGCTCGCCGCCGTGGAGGCGGTCAGCGCGGCGCGGGGCGACGAGTACACCAACCTGGCGCTGCTCACCGACGGACTGCGGGCCGAGCGGGAGCAGGGCATCACCATCGACGTGGCGTACCGCTACTTCGCCACGCCGCGGCGGAAGTTCATCATCGCCGACACCCCCGGGCACATCCAGTACACCCGCAACATGGTCACCGGGGCGTCGACGGCCGACCTGGCGCTGATCCTGGTGGACGCCCGCAAGGGCCTGGTCGAGCAGTCCCGCCGGCACGCGTTCCTCTGCTCGCTGCTGCGGGTGCCGCACCTGGTCCTCTGCGTCAACAAGATGGACCTGGTCGACTACTCGCAGGAGGTCTTCGAGCGGATCGCGGACGAGTTCACGGCGTTCGCCGCGAAGCTCGACGCCCCCGACCTGACCGTGGTACCGATCTCCGCGCTCAAGGGCGACAACATCGTCAGCCGGTCGGAGAACATGCCCTGGTACGAGGGGCCGTCGCTGCTGCACCACCTGGAGCGGGTGCACATCGCCAGCGACCGCAACCTGGTCGACGTCCGGTTCCCCGTGCAGTACGTGATCCGGCCGCAGTCCACCACCGTCACCGACTACCGGGGCTACGCCGGTCAGGTCGCCTCCGGCGTGCTCAAGCCGGGTGACGAGGTGATGGTGCTGCCGTCCGGCTTCACCAGCCGGATCTCCGCCGTGGAGACCGCCGACGGGCCGGTCGCGGAGGCGTTCCCGCCGATGTCGGTGACCGTACGCCTCGAGGACGAGATCGACATCTCGCGGGGCGACATGATCTGCCGGCCGAACAACGCCCCGGCGGTGGCCCAGGACATCGAGGCGATGGTCTGCTGGCTGGACGAGACCCGCCCGCTCCAGGTCGGCGGCAGGTACGCCGTCAAGCACACGACCCGCTCGGCGCGGGCCATCGTGCGCGGCCTGCACTACCGGCTGGACATCAACTCGCTGCACCGGGACGACTCGGCCGGCGAGCTGAGGCTCAACGAGATCGGCCGGGTGCGGCTGCGCACCACCGTGCCGCTGCTCGCGGACGAGTACCGGCGCAACCGCACCACCGGCGGGTTCGTCATCATCGACGAGACCACCAACCGTACGGTCGGCGCGGGGATGATCGTCGAGGCGCAGTGAGCCTCATCGGCGGGCGGGCGCCGACGCCCGCCCGTCGTCCGCCGCGCTGACCACGCCGGCCGCCGGGTCGGCCGTGCCCCCCGTCGGGCTGGCCGTGCCGGCGACCGTGGCCCGCGCGGGCCACGAGGCGCGTCCAGATCCGATAGCCGATCCAGCGGACCACCGGGACGGCCCGGCGCGTGAGCTGCCGCCAGGCGCGGAAGGCGAAGACAGCGCCGGCCGGCATCATCAGCAGCGCGGCCAGCCCGCCGGCAGGGGTGTCCCTCGCCGGGGCGAGGCCGCTGACCACCAGCCCGCCGAGTGCCGTCGCGGTGAGCGCCAGGCAGAGCAGGACGGACGTCGAGCCGAGCTGGCGGCGCAGTTGGAGGCGGAGCGCCGGCGGCTGCCGCCGCCACACCGGCAGGGCCGACCCGGCGACGACCGCCAGGAGCGCCAGGGCGGCGGCGAGCCGCCCGGCCCGCCCGCCGTCGACCAGCGCGAAGAGCGCCCAGTGGCCGATGCCGGCCAGCGCCGCCGCGTCGAACAGGCGCCAGCACAGGGCCACCGCGACGGCCTCGTGCGCCGCGGCGGCCCCCCGCGCGTGCGGGTTGGCGGCCAGGGCGTCGGTGAACCCCCGGGCGGCCCGGCCGACCCGGTCCCGCGACGCGTCCATCCGCGCCAGCAGGGCCAGGGCCGGCTCGTACGCCGGGTCCAGGACGAGGGCCTGCCGGCAGGCCTCCCGGGCCGCCCGGAGCCGGCCCATCCGCAGGTGGATCCGGGCGTCCAGCAGGTGGATGTCGGGGATGTCGTGGCGGATCTCCCGCGCGGTGTCGGCGTGCCGGCGGGCGACCACGACGCGGGTGGGGTTGCCGAGGGTCAGCAGTGCCTCCGCGAACAGCGCGTGGGCCTCCCAGGACCGCGGCGCCAACTCCAGGGCGCGTCGGGCGACGGCCGCCGCGTGGCCGGGGTGCCCGGCCGCCAGCAGGATCCGGGCCTTCTCCGCGAGCAGGTGCTCCTGGGCGCGGGCGACGCCGAGGGCCTGGTCCACCAGGCGCATGGCCTCCGCCAGCTGGCCCGTCGACCGGTGACAGCGGGCCAGGTGGAGCAGCAACCCGGCGTGCTGGGGTTGCTCGGCCAGCGCGCCGCGCAGCACCTGAGCCGCCTCGGCGTGCCGTCCGACGCGGCTCAGCGCCTGGGCGCGCTCCTGCGCGACCGTTCCGGCATCGCTCACGTCGCCTCCCGCTCCGGCACGATCCGGTCGACGCCACACCCTACCGACCGTCCTGACCGGATGGTCGAGCCGCGCAGTCAGTCCAGCCGGGTCGCTCCCGCCCCGGGCAGGACGGTGACGTGGCCGGGCGCGGCGAAGCCGCGTTCGGCGTACGCGGCCGTGACGGCGGCGGCGACCGCGTCGGCGCGCTCCGCGTCGACCAGGGCGAGGACGCAGCCGCCGAAGCCGCCGCCGGTCATCCGTGCCCCCAGGGCACCGGCCGACAGGGCCGCCTCGACCGCCGTGTCGACCTCCGGCACCGTGATCTCGAAGTCGTCGCGCATCGAGGCGTGCGAGGCGGTCAGCAGCGGGCCGATCTCGCGTACCTTGCCGGCGCGCAGCAGGGCGACGGTGTCGAGCACCCGCTGGTCCTCGGTCACCACGTGCCGCACCCGGCGGCGGGTCTCGGCGTCGTCGAGCCGGGCCAGCGCGTCGGCCAGCCCGTCGGTGGGTACGTCCCGCAGCGCCGCGACGCCGAGCAGCCCGGCCGCCGCCTCGCAGGACCTGCGGCGGGCGGCGTACTCGCCGTCGGCGTGCCGGTGCGGGGCCCGGCTGTCGACCACCAGCACGGCTAGGCCGGCCGCGTCCAGGTCGAACGGGATGTGCTCGACGGACTCGTCGCGGCAGTCCAGGAAGAGCGCGTGCCCGGCGCGGCAGCGGATCACCGCCGACTGGTCCATGATCCCGGTCGGCGCGCCGACGTAGCCGTTCTCGGCGCGCTGGGCCAGCCGGGGCTGCCGGTCGGCGGGCAGGTCCAGCCCGCCCAGGTCGACCAGGGCGGCCAGCACGGCGGCCTCCAGCGCCGCCGAGGAGGAGAGCCCCGAGCCCAGCGGCACGTCGGAGGCGATCGCCAGCCGGGCGCCGGGCACGGCGTGCCCCGCCTCCCGCAGCGCCCAGACCACCCCGGCCACGTACGCGCCCCAGCCGGTGACCCGGCCCGGCCCGGCGACCTCGTCGGCGTCGAAGGCGATCGTCTCGCCGGACAGCTCGGACCAGACCGTCCAGCACTCGCCGGGCTGCGGCGCAGCGGCGACGACCGTGCGCAGCGGCAGGGCGAAGGGCAGCACGAAGCCGTCGTTGTAGTCGGTGTGCTCGCCGATCAGGTTGGCCCGGCCGGGCGCCGCCCAGCGGCCGGCGGGCGGCTCGGCGTACGCCGAACGGAAGCCGGCGGCGGCGCGCGCCGCGACGTCGTCGGTCACCGCGGCGCCACGAGGTGGGTGCGGTAGAAGGCCCAGGCGTCGCCCACCATGTCGTGCAGGGTCGGCTTCTGCGGCACCCAACCCAGCTCCTCGCGGGCCAGCGCGGACGAGGCGACCAGCTCGGCGGGGTCGCCCTCGCGGCGCGGGGCCACCTCGACGGGCACCGGGTGCCCGGTGACCTCGCGGACCACGTCGACGACTTGGCGGTTGGTGAAGCCGTTGCCGTTGCCCAGGTTGTAGATCCGGTGCTGGCCGGCGGTCGCCGCGTCGAGCGCGAGCAGGTGGGCGCGGGCCAGGTCGGCGACGTGGATGTAGTCGCGCACGCAGGTGCCGTCGACGGTGGGGTAGTCGTCGCCGAAGAGCTGGAGCTTCTCCCGGCGCCCGGCGGCCACCTCCAGCGCGATCGGGATCAGGTGGGTCTCCGGGTCGTGCCGCTCGCCGAGCGCTACGTCGCCGTCGAGGTGCGCCCCGGCCACGTTGAAGTAGCGCAGCGACACGGCGGCCAGGCCGTGCGCGACCGCCTCGGAGGTGAGCGCCATGTCGACGGCGAGCTTGGTGGCTCCGTAGGTGTTGGTGGGTGCCTTGACCGCGCTCTCCGGGATCGGCAGCTCGGTGGGGTTGCCATAGACGGCGGCGGTGGAGGAGAAGACCAGCCGGGGCACGCGTGCGGCCCGGACGGCGTCGATCAAAGCGAGCGAGCCGACGGTGTTGGTGTGCCAGTAGAGCTCCGGCTTCACCATCGACTCGCCGGCGGCGATGAGGGCGGCGAAGTGCAGCACCCCGTCGAAGCCCGCCTCCGGGGTGAGCACCCGGGCGGCGTCGTGGAGGCCGGCGTCGACGTGGGTGGCGTCGGGGGCGAGCGCCTCCCGGTGGCCGGTGCGCAGGTCGTCGAGGACGACCACCTGGTGGCCGGCGTCGAGCAGCATCCGGGTCACCACGCTGCCGATGAAGCCGGCGCCGCCGGTGACGAGCAGTTTCACGTCGGTCTCCTCCCGCCCGGCCGTCCGCGTCGCGGCCATGTCGTGATCACCCTACGGCCGGTCGCCGTGCTTCCGCGCTCCGTCGACGCCCCGCCATTCCACCACAACCTCCCATGTTCGAACAGAGGTGAACATGAAGCCCCCGGCGGCCCACCGCTGTCTACCATCACTGTCATGCGGGAAGCGGATGGTCCCGGGCCGCGTCGACGCGCCCGGACGCGACCGCGCCGCGAGCCGGGCCCGCTGGCCCGGGCCGTCGCCCGGATCGTGGTCCGCGCCGCCGACGGCGCCACCCGCGCGGTGACGGCCCTGCTCGGCGCCAGCCCCGCGGCCGGTCGGGAGCGGATCAGCGAGGCGGAACTGCGTGACCTGGTCGCCGCCAACACCCTGCTCGACCCGGTCGAGCGCCGGATCATCGACGAGGTGCTGGTCGCCGGCGCGAGCCTGGTCCGCGAGGTGATGATGCCCCGCACCGAGGTGGTCTTCCTCTCCGCCCGGCTGACCATCGCCGAGGCGGAGCGGCTGGTCCGGGCCGAGACGCACACCCGCTACCCGGTCGTCGACGGCACCCACGACGACGTGGTCGGCTTCGTGCACCTGCGCGACGTGCTGCTGCGCCCCGACCTCGACCCCTGCACCACCGTCGGCGAGCTGACCCGGGAGGTGAAGCGGCTGCCCGGCAGCAAGCGGGTGCTCGCCGCGCTCAGCGAGATGCGCCGGGAGCGCCACCACCTCGCCGTGGTGGTCGACGAGTACGGCGGCACCGCCGGCATCGTCACCCTCGAGGACCTGATCGAGGAGCTGATCGGGGAGATCCACGACGAGTACGACACCGCCCCCGACCCGGTGCACGCCGGCCTGCCCGCCGTGGTGGACGGCCGGCTCAACCTCGCCGACTTCGCCGAGCGCACCGGGGTGACCCTGCCCCCGGGGCCGTACGAGACGGTGGGCGGCTTCGTGATGGCGGCGCTCGGCCGGCTCCCGGTCGCCGGCGACGAGGTGCCGGTGGCCGGCGGCCCGGCCGGCGCCGGCGGCCCGGCAGCCGACGACCCGCCCGGCGGCTGGCTGCTGCGGGTACACACGCTGGAGGGTCGCCGCGTGGCCCGGCTCACCGTCTCCGCCGTGCGCGTGCCGGAACCCCGGCGCGAGGTCACCGCTCCGGCGCCGGTGGGTCCGAGCCGACCCGCCGGCCCGTCATGACGTACGCCAGGCGTTGCTGACAGAATTGCCGGCATGTCCGACGTTCCCGCCCGCCCCCGCGTCTTCTCCGGCATCCAGCCGACGGCCGACTCGTTCCACCTCGGCAACTACCTGGGCGCGGTGCGGCACTGGGTGGCCCTGCAGGACACCCACGACGCCTACTACTGCGTGGTCGACCTGCACGCGATCACCGCCGGCCACGACCCGAAGGTGCTCACGCAGCGTTCCCGGCTGGCCGCCGCGCAGTTGTTCGCCGTGGGCCTCGACCCGGAGCGCAGCACGCTGTTCGTGCAGTCGCAGGTGCCCGAGCACCCGATGCTCGCCTGGGTCCTGGGCTGCATCACCGGGTTCGGCGAGGCGAGCCGGATGACCCAGTTCAAGGACAAGTCGCAGAAGCAGGGCGGCGAGCGGGCCAGCGTCGGCCTGTTCACCTACCCGATCCTCCAGGCCGCCGACATCCTGCTCTACCAGGCCCACGCCGTGCCGGTGGGCGAGGACCAGCGCCAGCACCTGGAGCTCTCCCGCGACCTGGCCCAGCGGTTCAACTCGCTGTTCGGGCAGACCTTCACCGTGCCCGCGCCGCACATCGTCAAGGACACCGCGAAGATCACCGACCTGCAGGACCCGACGGCGAAGATGTCGAAGTCGTCGTCCTCGCCCGCCGGCATCATCGACCTGCTGGAGGACCCGGCCCGCTCGGCCAAGAAGATCCGCTCGGCGGTCACCGACACCGGCCGGGAGATCGTCTTCGACGCCGAGACCAAGCCGGGCGTCTCCAACCTGCTCACCATCTACTCCGCCCTGACCGGGCGGAGCATCGACGACCTGGTGGCCGCGTACGCCGGCAAGGGCTACGGCGACCTGAAGAAGGACCTCGCCGAGGTGGTGCGGGAGTTCGTCACGCCGATCCAGGAGCGCACCCGGACCTACCTCGACGACCCGGCGCAGCTGGACAAGCTGCTCGCCGCCGGCGCGGAGAAGGCCCGCGTGGTCGCCGCGGCGACGCTGCGGGCCGCGTACGAGCGGGTGGGTTTCTTCCCGCCGGTGCGCGGCGAGTAGCGCCGCGGCGCGACGGGTGAGGGTGGACAGGTCGGTGGCCGGAGGGATGGCGCGGAGCGTGGATCGCAGGGACGGGGCGCCGGACGCCGGTGACACCATCCAGATCGGCATCGCGGTGGACATCCCGGAGCCGTGGGGCGGCACACTCACCCGACGCCGGGTCGAGGCCGGCGACCCCCAGGTCGTGCCCGCGCACGTGACCCTGCTCGGGCCGACCGAGATCCCGGTGGCGGCGCTGCCGGCGGTGGAGCGGCACCTCACCGCGGTCGCCGCCGCCCACCTGCCGTTCACGCTGCACCTGCGGGGCACCGGCACGTTCCGGCCGGTGACCCAGGTGGTCTTCGTGGCGGTGGCCGCCGGGATCAGCGAGTGCGAGCTGCTCGCCGCCGCGATCAGCGCCGCCCCGGAGCTGCGCCGCGAGGCGCGCTTCCCGTACCACCCGCACGTCACCGTGGCGCAGGACGTCGCGCCGGAGGCGCTGGACAAGGCGTACGAGGACCTGGCCGACTTCTCCGCGATGTTCGAGGTGGAGGCGTTCACCCTCTTCTCGCACAGCGGGCAGACCCGGTGGCAGCCGCGCCGGGACTTCCGGCTGGGCGGCTGACCCCGTCCGGCCGGCGCGTCGGGCGGCCGGGGCGACGACGCCGACCGGGCGACGCGCCGGGCCGGCGAGGGCCGGCGGCAGGTTGCCCCCGTGACGGCGATGGATCGGCGAGGATGACGGCGTGAACGTGTGGGGCCGCATCGAGGCGGGCGTGGACCGCCGGATCAGCGCCGCGCGCCGCCGGTCCGGTGCCGTCGACCACCTGTGGCGGGCCGGCGTGCTCTACGCCGAGGTGCTGGGCGGGCGGCTGGCCGCGGCGATCGCCTACTACGGCTTCTTCGCGGTGTTCGCGCTCGCGCTGGTCGCGTACTCGATCTTCGGGGCCATCCTCGAGGACAACGACGAGGTCAGCGCCGCCGCCGCCGAATTCCTGCGGGAGAACCTGCCGTTCCTCGACCCGGTGCAGATCGCCGACAGCAGCGGCACGGTCGGGGTGGTCGGCCTGGTCATCCTCGTCCTGACCGGCATCGGCTGGGTGGAGGCCATCCGCTCCTCGCAGCGGCTGATGTACGGGCTCAACCAGCAGCCCGGCAACCTGGTGGTGCGCCGCCTGGTCGACCTGGGCGTGCTGCTCGTCGTCTTCGTGCTGCTCGGCGTCTCGGTGGCGGCGGTGGACGCGCTGGAGTCGCTGCTGCGCTTCCTGCTGCGCAGCACCGGCTCGGTCGGCCTGACCACGGTCAGCGCGGTGCTCAGCGTGCTGGTCAACGCGGTGCTGGCCACCCTGCTGCTGGTGGCGGTGCCGAGGCTGCGGATGAGCCGGGTCCGGCTGCGCCCGGTGGTGCTGCTCGTCGCGGTCGGCATCACGCTGCTGAACACCGTCGGGCGCTACTACGTCGTGCGCACCGAGCGCAATCCGGCGTACACGGTGGTGGCGGGCGCGGTGGGGCTGCTGCTCTACCTCTACCTGCTCAACCAACTGGTGCTCTTCGGCGCGGCGCTCGCCGCGACGAGCCGGCGCGGCCGGGTGGTGGACCTGGCGGAGGGCCCACCGCCGGCCGACCTCGACGCGGACATGGATCCCGGCGCCCCCGGCGGGGCCGGATGAACGGGGGAGCGGGCGTGCGGATCTCGGTCGACGCGGGCTCGGCGGTGCCGCCGTACGAGCAGGTGCGCGGGCAGCTCGCGGAGCTGATCGGGACGGGCCGGCTGGCGGTCGGCACCCGGCTGCCGACGGTGCGGCAGTTCGCGGCGGACCTCGGGCTGGCGGTCAACACGGTGGCCCGGGCCTACCGGGAGCTGGAGGCGGCCGGCCTGCTGGAGACCCGGGGCCGGCACGGCACCTTCGTCGCACCCGGCCGCGATGACGCGCTGGACCGGTTGCAGCGGGTGGCGGCCGACTACGCCGCCGAGGCCGCCCGGTTGGGGGTGCCGCCGCCGGCGGCGCTCGCCCTGGTCCGCGCGGCCCTGGACGCGGCGCGGCCGGGCTGACGGCGCGACGGCGGGGGCGGGTGGCCGCGCGGACGAGGATCGGACCGTCACGGTGACGGCGATTGAGCCGAATGCCACCCGCGTTTCCGGTGGGACGGACGATGATGGGCGCGTGGGCGCACTCGTGACACTGGACCTGCCGGAAGACTCCCCGATGCTCGGCCTGCCGTGGATCATCACCTTCGGCCCGCTCGGCGACGCCGACGAGTGGGAGCCGGTGGTCTGCGGCCCCTACGAGCGACCGCACGCCCTCGCGCTGGCCGAGGCGGTGGTCGCCGAGGAGCAGCTGATGGCGGTGGTCGAGCCGCTGCTGCCGGCGGTGTCGGCGGAGGAGATACGGGGCGAGATCGCCGCCGCGCAGGTCGCCGCCGAGGACGAGTCGGCCCGGATCGAGGAGGCCGACCTCTACGGCGACTTCGAGGACACCATCGACGAGGAACTCGAGGCGACGGCTGCGGAGGAGCACCGCACCGAGCCGCTCGCCCCGCCCAGCGAGGCCGAGCTGCGGGCCGGCTTCAGCCGTATCGCCGCGAAGCTCACCGGCGGCGCCGCCTGAGCCGATCGGCAGGGACCCGGGCGGGCCGGGGGCGACACCTGTCCGGGATGGACGCCGGCGCCCCGGGGAGCGGACTCCACGAGGCGCCGGCGCCACCTCACCCCCCACCACAAGGGGTCGGTGGCCCAGCCGCCCGTCGGCGCGGGGCACAACGGACGACCAGGTCGATGACGGGTTACCCGCTCAGCGCCGTTCGAACCAGGCGGCCGCGTCGACCGGGAGCAGGTGACCCGTGCCCTGGCCGGTGAGCGCCTCGCTGGCGGCGATCGGCTCGCCGTACCCGTCGATCAGGGCCGGGGCACCGCTGATGTTGACCACGCAGGTCAGCACGGTGTCGCCGGCGGCGCGGCTGAAGGCGAGCACGCCCGGCCCGGTCTCCAGCCAGGTGACCCCGCCCGCGTCGGCGGCCAGCGCCGGGTGCGCGTGACGGATCCGCAGGGCGGTGCGGTAGAGCTCCAGCGTCGAGCCGGGCACGCCGGCCTGGGCGGCGACCGAGAGGGCGCGCCAGGTCGCCGGGGCCGGCAGCCAGCTCAGCTCGCTGCCCTCCGGCCCGAAGCCGTACGGGGCCAGCTCGCCGCTCCACGGGATCGGCACCCGGCAGCCGTCCCGGCTCTCGCCGGTGCGCAGGAACGCCGGGTCCTGGCGCAGCTCGTCCGGCAGGTCGAGCACCTCCGGCAGGCCCAGCTCCTCGCCCTGGTAGACGTAGGCACAGCCGGGCAGGGCGAGCATCAGCAGGGTGGCGGCCCGCGCCCGGCGCAGCCCCTCGGCGCCGTCGCCGTAGCGGGTGACGTGCCGCTGCTTGTCGTGGTTCGAGAGCACCCAGGTCGTCGGCGCGCCGACGATGGCCGACTCGGCGAGCGCGGTGTCGATCACCTTGCGGAACGATTCGGCCGACCACGTCGCGTCGAGGAAGTCGAAGCTGAACGCCTGGTGCAGCTCGTCCGGGCCGATGTAGCGGGCCAGCCGCTGCGGGGTCTCGGCCCACGCCTCGGCGACGGCCATCCGGCCGCCGGGGTAGCTGTCCAGGATCGGCCGCCAGGCGCGGTAGATCTCGTGCACCTCGTCCTGGTCGAAGTAGGGGAGCCGGCCCTTGCCGAGCAGCTCCACCTGGCGCTGCCCCGTGGTCATCGTGCTGAAGCCGACGTCGGGCAGGCCCTCGGCCTTGATCATGCCGTGCGCCACGTCGATCCGGAAGCCGTCCACGCCCCGGTCCAGCCAGAAGCGCAGGATGTCCTCGAACTCGGCGCGGACCTCGGGGTGGCGCCAGTTCAGGTCCGGCTGGGCCGGGTCGAACAGGTGCAGGTACCACTGGCCGTCGTCCACCCGCGTCCAGGCGGGGCCGCCGAAGATGCTCTCCCAGTCGTTCGGGGGCAGCTCGCCGTCCGCGCCCCCGCCGTCGGCGAAGAGGTAGCGTTCGCGCTCGGCGGAGCCCGGGCCGGAGGCCAGGGCGGCCTGGAACCACGGGTGCCGGTCGGAGGTGTGGTTGGGCACCAGGTCGACGATGATTCGCAGGCCGAGCGCGTGCGCGTCGGTGATCATCGCGTCGAAGTCGGCGAGGGTGCCGAACATCGGGTCGACGTCGCGGTAGTCGGCGACGTCGTAGCCGCCGTCGACCATCGGGGAGGTGTAGAAGGGGGTCAGCCAGAGCGCGTCCACGCCGAGTTCGCGCAGGTACGGCAGGCGCTCGCGGATGCCCTGCAGGTCGCCGATCCCGTCGCCGTTGGAGTCGGCGAAGCTGCGGACGTAGACCTGGTAGACGACCGCGGAACGCCACCAGTCGTCGTCGGCGGTCAGCGGCGTGGGGTTGCTGACGGTCATCGGAGGCGGTTTCCCCGTTCTGTGACGCGCGGGACAGCACACCCGGCGCGGTGCGGGTGGAAGGCGCGGTCTGAGCAGGATGCCGCCCGGGTGCTGCAAGAGTCAAGCATTTCTTGCGCAAGGGATGGCCCCGGTCACGCCCCGCGCGAGCGCCCACGGCCGGTCCGCCGGGCCCCGGGCGGGGCGGCAGCCGCGGCGGGCGGTCAGGCGGGGACGGCGAGCGCGGGCGGTGCGGGGCGCTGGCGGCCCGGGGCGCCGCCGCTGGCCGGACGGGTGCCGCCGGCCGGGGCGACCGCGGTGGAGCCGCGCACCACCAGCTCGGGCCGGAACACGTACTCCGAGTGCGGGGCGGCGTGCCCGTTGATCTCGTCGACCAGGGCCCGGACGGCGGCGACCGCCATCGCGGCCACCGGCTGGCGCATGGTGGTCAGCGGCGGGTCCGTGAAGGCCATCAGCGGGGAGTCGTCGTAGCCGACCACCGAGAGGTCGGTCGGCACGGACAGGCCGCGCTGCCGGGCGGCCCGGATCGCGCCGAGCGCCATCAGGTCCGAGCCGCAGACGATGCCGGTGACGCCCCGGTCCAGCAGTCGTGCGGCGGCCGCCTCGCCACCCTCCACACCGAACAGGGAGAGCTCGGCCAGCTCGCCGAGGTCCGCCTCGGCCGCGCCGGCCAGCCGGCCCATCGCGGCCCGGAAGCCGGCCACCCGCCGCTGCACCGGCACGAACCGGTCCGGGCCGGTGATCAGGCCGATGCGGCGGTGCCCGAACGCCACCAGGTGGGCCACGGCCAGTTCGGTGGCCTCGCCGTCGTCGCAGGAGACGAAGGGGGCGGGGATGCCCGGCGCGTACCCGTTGATCATGACGATGGGCAGCGGACGGGCGATCAGGGCGCGGTACCTGTCGTGGTTGGCGGCGGTGTCGGCGTGCAGGCCGGAGACGAAGACGATCCCGGAGACCTGCCGGTCCAGCAGCATCTCGACGTACTCGTCCTCGGTGACTCCGCCCGGCGTCTGCGTGCACAGCACCGGGGTGAACCCGCTCTGCGCCAGCGTCGACTCGATCACCTGGGCGAAGGCGGGGAAGATCGGGTTGTCCAGTTCGGGCACCACCAGGCCCACCAGGCCGGCGCTGCGCTTGCGCAGCCGGGCGGGGCGCTCGTAGCCGAGCACGTCGAGGGCGGTCAGGACGGCCTGCCGGGTCTCGGGGGCCACGCCCGGGCGGTCGTTGAGCACCCGCGACACCGTGGCCTCGCTGACTTCGGCCTGCTGGGCGATGTCGGACAGTCGAGCGCGCATGGCCCGCACTTTAGCTCACGAGCAAGATCTTGCGTACACTCCTGCAAGCCCTTCCATTCTCTGAAACCCCTTGCTAACGTCCCCGCAACACGCGAGAGCAGCGGCGCAGCACATCGGGCGCCGGTTTGGCAAGAAATTTACAGAGGTTTCCAGGCGGGTCGCCCTTCCCCCGGCGGGCCGCCATGACGACAGGAGTACCGATGCGCATCCGTACCGCGGGTGTGGTCGCCGTCCTCGGCCTGGCGCTCGCCGCCTCCGGCTGCGGCAGCGACAGCAGCGACGAGCCGGCCGCGAAGGAATCCACCAAGGCCGCCGCCGGCGGCAAGCTGGTGATCTGGGCCGACGACAAGCGCACCGCCGCCCTCAAGCCGTTCGCCGAGAAGTTCGGCCAGGAGAACGGCGTCACGGTCGAGGTCCAGGCCGTCTCCAAGGACCTCCAGACCAACTTCGTCACCGCCTCGCAGCAGGGCAGCGGCCCGGACGTCGTGGTCGGCGCGCACGACTGGATCGGCAACCTCGTCCAGAACGGCGCCATCGACCCGGTGCAGCTCGCCGCCGAGCAGAAGAGCGGCTTCAACGAGACCGCCGTCAAGGCCGTGACCTTCAACGGCCAGCTCTACGGCGTGCCCTACGCCATGGAGAACCTGGCGCTGATCCGCAACACCGAGCTGGCCCCCGAGGCGCCGAAGACGATCGAGGACCTGGTCGCCGCCGGCAAGAAGCTCAAGGCCGAGAAGAAGGCCAGCGAGATCCTCTGCCTCCAGTCCGGCCAGAACGGCGACGCGTACCACATCTACCCGCTCTACACCTCCGGTGGCGGGTACCTCTTCGGCACCGCCGCCAACGGCGACTACGACCCGAAGGACCTGGGCGTCGGCAAGCCGGAGTCGATCGAGGCGTTCAAGAAGATCGCCGCGCTCGGTGAGAAGGGCGAGGGCGCGCTCAAGCGTTCCATCACCCCCGAGAACTCGATCGCCACCTTCACCGGCAAGAAGTGCGCCTTCCTGGTCTCCGGCCCGTGGGCCGTCGCGGACGCCAAGAAGGCCAACATCAAGTACGACATCTCCCCGGTCCCCGGCTTCGCCGGTGGCAAGGAGGCTCAGCCGTTCGTGGGCGTCCAGGCGTTCTACGTGGCGTCGAAGGGCAAGAACAAGGCCCTGGCCCAGGAGTTCGTGGCCAACCACGTCACCACCCCCGACCTGGCCGTGGCGCTCTACAACGCCGAGCCCCGTCCGCCGGCGCTGACCGCCGCGCTGGACCAGGTCAAGGGCACCGACCCGGACCTGGCCAAGTTCCAGGAGGCCGGCAAGAACGGTCAGGTGCTCCCGGCGATCCCCGCCATGGCCACCATCTGGGACCCGTTCGGTAAGGCCGAGGCCGCCATCATCGGCGGCGCCGACCCGACCAAGACGATCACCGCGGCCGGCAAGACCATCTCCGGCCAGATCAAGTAATGAGCACGTCGCTGTCCGGCCCGGGACCTGCCACACAGGACCCGGGCCGGGAGCCCGTCGGCTCCGGGCTCCCGCGCCCGTCTCGCACCGCGCGGCACCACGCGCCGATCACCGCGACCGGTCTGCTCGTCAAGGTGATCCTGCTCGGCCTGACCGCCGGGATCGCGATCTGGGCGGCCTTCCCGCTCGTCGAGGCGGAGAAGTGGATCGGGCTGGCAGTCCTGGCCGCCACCACCGCCGGGCTGTTCTACCTCTACCTGACCCGGCGGCACATCCCGGCGAAGTACCTGGTCCCCGGCACGCTCTTCCTGATCGCGTTCCAGGTGGTCCCGGTGCTCTACACGGCGAGCACCGCCTTCACGAACTTCGGCGACGGTCACCGCGGCACCAAGGACGAGGCCGTCGTCGCCATCCAGACCGCCTCGGTCAAGCAGGTGCCCGGCTCCACCGAGTACGCCCTGTCGATCGCCACCAAGGGCGACCCGGCGACCGGGCCGCTCGTCTTCCTGGTCTCCGACCCGGCCACCGGCGTGGTCTCGGCCGGCGACAGCGGGGGGCTGCGCCAGCTCGACGCCGGCCAGGTCACCGTCGCGCCCGGCGGCAAGGTCACCGCCGCCGAGGGCTACACCGTGCTCAACTTCGGTCAGGCCAGCGCGCGCAGCCAGGAGATCACCGACCTGGTGGTGCCGACCGCCGGGGGCGCGGTGCGCTCCGCCGGCCTGTCCCGCGCCTACGAGGGCAAGGCGGTCCGGGCGTACGACGCCGGCTGCGACTGCATCCGGGACACCGAGACCGGCCGGACCTGGACGGCGGACGAGGAGACCGGCGCCTTCGTCGCCGCCGACGGCGAGCGGCTGGCCCAGGGCTGGAAGGTCACCGTCGGGCTGGAGAACTTCTCCCGGGTGCTCACCGACCCGGCCATCTCCGGGCCGTTCTTCGGCACCCTGCTGTGGAACTTCGCCTTCGCCATCGCCTCGACCGGCGGCACGTTCCTGCTGGGCATGTTCATCGCCCTGGCGCTGCACTCGCCCCGGATGCGGGGCACCAACCTCTACCGGGTCCTGCTGATCCTGCCGTACGCCATGCCGTCCTTCGCGATGCTGCTGGTCTGGCGGGACATGTTCAACACGGACTTCGGCCTGATCAACAACCTGTTCGGGATCGGGGTGGACTGGTTCGGCCAGGAGTGGTCGGCCCGGATCGCGGTGATCCTGGTGCAGCTCTGGCTGGGCTACCCGTACATGTTCCTGGTCGCCACGGGCGCGTTGCAGGCCATTCCGAAGGAGCTGACCGAGGCGACGTCGGTCGACGGCGCGTCGCCCTGGCAGTCGTTCCGGTCGGTCACCCTGCCGCTGCTGCTGGTCGCGCTCTCCCCGCTGCTGATCGCGTCGTTCGCGTACAACTTCAACAACTTCAACGCGATCTACCTGACCACCGAGGGTGGCCCCTTCCCGGCGGACAACCCGACCGCGGGGGCGACCGACCTGCTCATCACGTACACCTACCGGCTGGCCTTCGGCGCCCAGGGAGCCCAGTTCGGCCTGGCGGCCGCGGTGTCGATCTTCATCTTCACCATCGTCGCGGTGGTCTCGGCGGTGAGCTTCCGGCGCACCCGCAAGCAGGAGGAGGTGTACTCGTGACCTCGCTGCACGGCACTTCGGTCGCGGGCGGCGGCACCGGCGCCGCCCCGGCCGCCAACCGCAACGCGGGCCGGGGCCGCAACCGGTGGTTCGCCCGGGTCGGCTGGCGCCATCTCGTCGGCGTGCTGGCGGTCGCGTTCAGCCTCTTCCCGATCCTGTTCGTGCTCTCGGCCGCGCTCAACCCGCTCGGCACGCTCTCCTCGACCGAACTGGTGCCGACCGGCGCGTCCTTCGACAACTTCGTGGACCTGTTCGACCGCACGGCGTTCGGGTGGTGGTTCCTCAACTCGCTGCTGATCGCCGGGGTGGCCTCGTTCGCGTCGGTCTTCCTGTCGGCGCTGGCGGCGTACGCCTTCTCGCGGATGCGGTTCTCCGGGCGGCGCGTCGGGCTGCTGTCGCTCCTGCTGATCCAGATGTTCCCGCAGTTCCTGGCGATCGTGGCGATCTTCCTGATCTTCACCACGATCACCGACCTGTGGCCGGCGATCGGCTTCAACACGCCGTGGGGGCTGCTGCTGCTCTACCTGGGCGGCGCGCTCGGCGTGAACACCTGGCTGATGAAGGGCTTCTTCGACACGCTCCCCCGGGAACTGGACGAGTCGGCCACGATGGACGGCGCCACGCACGCCCAGGTCTTCTTCCGGATCATGCTGCCGCTGGTGGCGCCGATCCTGGCGGTGACCGGCCTGCTCGCCTTCATCGGCACCATCAACGAGTTCCTGATGGCGAACGTCTTCCTGACCAACAGCGAGTCCAAGACCCTCGCGGTCGGCATGTTCGGTCTGGTGGCCGGGGAGCGGAACAACAACTTCGGCATCTTCGCGGCGGGCACCCTGCTCACCGCCATTCCCACGGTGCTGGTCTTCCAACTGGTCCAGCGCTACATCGTCTCCGGCCTCACCGCCGGAGCTGTCAAAGGCTGAGCCTCCTCGGCTCACCGCTGCGGCAAGGGCGTCGGCGTCCGACGTACACCGGAGCAGTCGCGGGTCGACCGCCGCGGTCGGGAAACCGGCCGCGGCGGGTGGCCCCTTTCTCTCCCCGTCCGATCGACGCGAAAGGCACCCCCATGTCCCTGTTGCCGCACCACGACGGATCCGCCCTGTACGTCCCCGAGCAGGAGCCCTCGCTCGGCGACACCGTCGACGTCTTCGTCCGGGTGCCGGCCGGCGCCGACGTCCGTCAGGTGCACGTGCGCACCACCGGCGACGGTGAACCCCGGTTCACCGAGGCGGTCGTCGACCGCACCGACGGCGACGACGTCTGGTGGCGGGTCCCGGTCGAGGCCCGCAACCCGGTCAGCAACTACCGGTTCATGCTCACCGGCCGCCGCGGCTACCGCTGGCTGAACGCCGCCGGCGTGGCGCACCACGACGTGCCGGACAACGGTGACTTCAAGCTGGTCACCCACGCCCCGCCGCCGGCCTGGGCCCGGGACGCGGTGATCTACCAGATCTTCCCGGACCGGTTCGCCCGCTCCGCCGCCGCCGACGGGCGCGACCTGCCGGACTGGGCGATCCCGTGCGACTGGGACACCCCGGTGATCGGGCGCGGCCCGGAGACCCCCTACCAGTTCTACGGCGGCGACCTGGACGGCGTCACCGGGCGGCTGGACCACCTGGACCGGCTCGGCGTGAACACCGTCTACCTGACGCCGATCTTCCCGGCCCGCTCCAACCACCGCTACGACGCGTCCAGCTTCGACACCGTCGATCCGCTGCTCGGCGGGAACGCCGCGCTGGCCCGGCTCGCCGACGCCGTACGCGCCCGCGGCTGGCGGCTGCTCGGCGACATCACCAGCAACCACACCGGCGACGCGCACGAGTGGTTCACCCGGGCTGCCTCGGACGTGTCCGCGCCGGAGCGGGAGCTGTACTACTTCGACGAGGTCACCGGAGACTACGAGTCCTGGAACGGGGTCAAGTCGCTGCCGAAGCTGAACTGGGGCAGCGCCGAGCTGCGCCGGCGCTTCGCGACCGCCGAGGACTCGCTGCTGCGCCGCTGGCTGCGCCCGCCGTACGGGCTGGACGGCTGGCGGGTGGACGTGGCGAACATGACCGGGCGGCGGGGCGCCGACGCGTACACCCACGAGGTGGCGGCGCTGCTGCGCCGGGTGGTCGCCGAGACCCGCGCCGACGGCCTGCTGCTGGCCGAGCACGGCCACGACCACACCGGCGACCTGGACCGTGACGGCTGGCACGGGACGATGAACTACGTCGGCTTCACCGACCCCGTCTGGTCCTGGCTGCGGCACGGCGACGACCCGCTGCCGAACTTCCTCGGCACCCCGGGCGGCGTGCTGCGGCGGGACGCCGAGGCCGTGCTGGCCACCATGAACGCCTACCGGTCGCTGGTCTCGTGGCGGTCGTACGCGCACTCGTGGCAGCTGCTCGGCTCGCACGACTCGGCCCGGATCCGCACCGTGGTCGGCGACGCCGCGCGGCAGGAGGTCGCCGCCGGTCTGCTCGCCACGATGCCGGGCACCCCGGTGATCTTCGCCGGCGACGAGCTGGGCCTGACCGGCACCAACGGGGAGGGCTCCCGGACCCCGATGCCGTGGCACCGGCCCGAGACCTGGGACGAGTCGACGTTCGCCGGCTATCGGGCGCTGGTCGCGTTGCGCCGCGCCGAGCCCGCGCTGCGCCACGGCGGCCTGCGCTGGCTGCACCACGACGCGGACACCCTGGTCTTCCTGCGGGAGGCGGCGACCGGCACCGTGCTGGTGCTGGCCCGCCGGGCCGCCGGCGCTCCGGTCCGGCTGGGCGGGCTGCGGGCGGCGGAGAACGTCTACGGCGGCGCCCCCGCCCTCCGCCCCGACCCGGACGGCACGGTCACCCTGCCCGCCGACGGCCCCACCTTCCAGGCCTGGCGTCTCCCCTGACCCGGGGCCGCCCGCGCCGCCCTGCCCCGTGCGCGCCGCCGGGGCGGGGTGGGGTGGGGTAGGGGTCGGTCAGGGGGCGAGGAGGGCGCGGACGCCGGCGAGGTAGGTGGCGCGGTCCGGGCGGCCGGTGAGGAGCCGCTGGAGGAACCAGCCGATGACCAGGGCGAAGAGGCCGGCGGCGACCGCCTTCGGGTCGGCGTCGGCGGCCACCTCGCCGGTGCCCTGGGCGCGCCGGACGAGCGCCTCGAAGTGGCGGCGGATGCCGTCGTACTTGTCGGCCACGAACTCGGCCAGCACCGGGTCCCGCTGTGCCTCGCCCCAGACCTGGATCGCGATCCGCAGGGTGCCGTCGTCGCCGGTCTGCGTCTCCACGTACGCCAGCGTGCGGTCGAGCGCCTCGACCAGGGGGAGCGGTGGCTCCCGCTGGAGCAGGTCGTCGAGGACGACTTCGGCGCCGCCGACCGCCTCCTCGGCGATCGCGTTGATCAGATCCGCCTTGCTCGGGAAGTAGCGGTAGACGGCGCCCACGCTGAGACCGGCCTCGGCGATCACGTCCTGCATTGTCGTGCGGTGGAAGCCCTCCCGCAGGAAGCACCGGCGGGCCGCGTCGACGATCTGGCGGCGGCGGGCGGCGAGGTGTTCCGGGGAGACGCGGGGCACGGGACACATCGTAAATCGAACGTTCGTTCTTGACAGTCGCGCACCACGGGGGCAGCCTGGAGTCATAAAAGAATGAGCGTTCGTTTTAGGAGGCTCCATGTCGACCCGCACCCCGCCGCCCCTGCCGGCCGCCCTCGGTGTCGCCGCCTTGGCGGCGGTCCTGCTGGCGCTGCTCGTACCCCTCTTCGCGGCTCCGGCCACCAACCTGGCGCCGCGCGACCTGCCCGTGGCAGTCGCGGGCCCGGCGCCCGCCACCGGCGACCTCGCCGCCCGGCTCGCCGCCGCGCGGCCGGGAGCCTTCGACGTGACCACCCTCCCGGACGCTGCGGCAGCCGACCGGGCCCTGCGCGACCGACAGGTGTACGCGGCGTTCGTCGCCGGCCCCGAGGGCGTCGCCCTGCACACCGCGCCGGCCGCCAGCCCGACGGTCGCCGCGCTGCTCACCGAGGCGGCCGCCCAGTTCGCCGCCGGCCGCCCGGTGCCGGTGGTCGAGGTGGTCCCCGCCGCCCCGGACGACCCCCGGGGCGCCGGGTTCGCCGCCGGTTTCCTGCCGTTCGCGATGGCGAGCATGCTGGCCGGCGCGCTGCTGACCCTCCTGGTCGCCGGCCGGGGTGCCCGACTGCTCGGCCTGGTGGTCTTCGGCGTCCTCGCCGGGGGCGCCGGCGTGGCCGTGCTGCACGGCTGGCTCGGCGTGCTCGACGGCGACCCGCTCGCCGAGGCGGCGGCGGTCGGGCTCTTCGCGCTGGCCGCCGCGGCCACGGTGGCGGGTCTCGGGGCGCTGCTCGGCCGGCCGGGCCTCGGCCTGGGCGCACTGCTGGTCTTCCTGGTCGGCAACCCGCTCTCGGCGGTCAGCGCGGCACCCGAGCTGCTGCCGCAGCCGTGGGGCGCGGTCGGTCAGTTCCTGCCGGTGGGCGCCGGCGGCACCCTGCTGCGCTCGGTGACCTTCTTCGACGGCGCCGGGTCCGCCCGGTCGCTCACCGTCCTCGCCGGGTACGCGCTGGTCGGGCTGGTGCTGGTCCTGGTGGGTCGCCGGCCCTCCGGCGCCGCCGCCGCCGGGTCGCCGCGCCCGGTCGGCCCCCGGGCGGTGGCTGACACGCCCTGAACCGCCCCGCTACTACGATCCGTCGTTGGTGGGGGAGGATGTGCGCGTGGAAGCTCTCAGACTGATACTGCGCTACGTCCATCTGATCGGTTTCGCCCTGCTGCTCGGCGGCGCGATCGTCCAGTACATCAGCGGGAAGTTGCGGATCAACCCGGCCATGCTCTGGGGGTCCGTGATCATGCTGCTGACCGGCATCGGTCTCTCCGCGCCACTGCGTGACGGCAACGAGCCGGACCCGGCCAAACTTGTTACCAAGTTGGTGCTCGCCCTGCTGATCTTCGTCATGGTCTTCTTTTCCCGGAAGCGCGACGTGGTCAGCCGCGGCCACTTCCTTGCGATCGTCGGGTTGACCCTGGTCAACGCGGCGGTGGCGGTCTTCTGGCGGTAACGTCTCCGGCAAGGGCCGCCCGGGAAAAACGGGCGTTTCCGCGACGTCCCGGCGCCCACCTACCAGCACCCAGAGTGATCTGCCCCACCTAAGGGTTACGTAGGGGTAACAAGCGCTCAACGTTCGTGCACGATTGTCGGCCGGTGGGTGGGCGCGGGCGTACGCTCCCGTCCGTAACGTGGGACGCCGGCGGCGCAGCGCAGCCGGCTCATAGGGCTGCCACCGTGCAGGACGCGGTGTGCAATGGGGAAGGAGACGTCTTGCGCTCGGTGCGTGGGATGCGGATTGCCTCGGTCTTCGCGGTGGGTGGGCTCGTGCTGAGCGCCGCCGCTTGCGGTGAGGCTCCCGAGGACAGCAACAACGCCGGCAGCGGCGACAAGAAGTACAGCGCCTGCATGGTGACCGACGTCGGCGGCATCGACGACAAGTCGTTCAACACCTCGGCCTGGCAGGGCCTGCAGGAGGCCAAGAAGGCCAACGACAACATCGACATCAAGTACGTCGCGTCGAAGGCCGAGGCGGACTACGAGGTCAACCTGACCCAGTACGTCAACCAGAAGTGCGACTTCATCCTGGCCGTCGGCGGCCTGATGGGTGACGCCACCTCCAAGATCGCCAAGGCGAACCCGAACCAGCAGTTCGGCATCGTCGACGCGAAGCTGCCGGAGAGCAACGTCTACCCGATGCAGTTCGACACCGCCCAGGCCGGCTTCCTCGCCGGTTACCTGGCCGCCGGCATGACCAAGACCGGCACGGTGGGCACCTACGGCGGCATGAAGATCCCGCCGGTCACTATCTTCATGGATGGCTACGTCGACGGCGTCGCCCACTACAACAAGACGAAGAGCAAGACCGTCAAGGTCATCGGCTGGGACAAGGCCACCCAGAACGGCTCCTTCACCAACGACTTCGTCAAGCAGGACGAGGGCAAGAAGGTCAGCGACGCGCTGGTCGCCCAGCAGGCCGACATCATCATGCCGGTCGCCGGCGGCTCGGGCCTCGGCACCACCGGCGCGGCCAAGGCGTCGGGCGGCAAGTACAACACCATCTGGGTGGACGTCGACGGCTGCGAGAGCACCCCGGACTGCGCGGCCATCATCACCACGGTCGAGAAGAACATTCCGGACGCCGTCAAGGAGGCCGTCGTCAAGGCCGCCAACGGCGAGAAGCTCTCGCACGACCCGGGCTACCTGGGCAACCTCGCCAACAACGGCGTCGGGCTCGCCGCCTACCACGAGTTCGACAGCAAGGTCCCGGCCGAGCTGAAGGCGGAGATCGACAAGCTGAAGGCGGACATCGCCGCCGGCACCGTCACCGTCACCTCCGCAGCCCAGCCGAAGTGAGGCGCCGCCGGCCCACCCCGGTGAGACGATCACGGGGGTAGGGCCGGCGAGCGGTACAGCACGACGTTCCGGCCGTCCCGGCGTCGCGGGGAACCCCCACGACGCAGGGGCGGCCGATCCGCTCCACCCCCGACGACGGCCCCGCGCCGCGAGCGGTCCCCCGGCAGCTACGCTGCACCATCGCTTCGCACTCCAGGAGGTTGCGCTGAGACTCGAACTGCGCGGCATCACCAAGCGGTTCGGTGATCTGGTCGCCAACGACCACATCGACCTGACGGTGGAGCCTGGAGAGATCCACGCCCTGCTCGGCGAGAACGGCGCGGGCAAGTCGACCCTGATGAACGTGCTCTACGGGCTCTACCAGCCCGACGAGGGCGAGATCCTGGTCGACGGCGAGCCGTTGAAGCTGCGGGGGCCGTCCGACGCGATCGCGGCCGGGATCGGCATGGTCCACCAGCACTTCATGCTGGTGCCGGTCTTCACCGTCGCCGAGAACATCATGCTCGGCGCCGAGCAGGTCCGGGGCAGCATCGCCGGATTCCTGGACCGGCGGCGGGCCCGGCGCGAGGTCGCCGAGGTCTCCGAGCGCTACAACCTGCGGGTCGACCCGGACGCGGTGATCGAGGACCTGCCGGTCGGCATCCAGCAGCGGGTGGAGATCGTCAAGGCGCTCACCCGCGACGTCAACCTGCTCATCCTCGACGAGCCGACGGCGGTGCTCACCCCTCAGGAGACCGAGGAACTGCTCACCGTCATGCGGTCGCTCAAGGCCGCCGGCAAGTCGATCGTCTTCATCACGCACAAGCTGGGCGAGGTCAAGGCGATCGCCGACCGGATCACCGTCATCCGGCGCGGGAAGACCGTCGGCACCGCCTCGCCCGAGGCCAGCCGGGACGAGCTGGCCGCGCTCATGGTCGGCCGCAGCGTCCGGCTCACCGTGGAGAAGGAGCCGGCCACCCCCGGCAAGCCGATCCTGGAGGTCGCCGGCCTGGTCGTCGACGACGACCGGCAGATCCGGGCGGTCGACGGGATCGACCTGACCGTACGCGCGGGCGAGGTGCTCGGCGTGGCGGGCGTGCAGGGCAACGGCCAGACCGAGCTGATCGAGGCGATCATGGGGCTGCGCCCGACGCTCGCCGGCACGATCACGCTCGACGGGCAGCAGGTCAACGGCTGGTCGACCAAGAAGGTGCTCCGCGCCGGCGTCGGCTACGTGCCGGAGGACCGCAGCGTCGACGGCGTGGTCAAGGAGTTCTCCGTCGCGGAGAACCTGGTGCTCGACATCTACGACCGGCCGCCCTTCGGCAAGGGCCTGGCGCTCAAGCCGGACGCCATCGCGAAGTCGGCGAAGGAGCGGATCGCGCAGTTCGACGTCCGCACCTCCTCGGCCGACGCGCCGGTCGGCACCCTCTCCGGCGGCAACCAGCAGAAGGTGATCGTGGCCCGGGAGCTGTCCCGGCCGCTGAAGCTCTTCATCGCCGCCCAGCCGACCCGGGGCGTCGACGTCGGGTCCATCGAGTTCATCCACAGCCGGGTCATCCGCGAGCGGGACGTCGGCACCGCCGTCATGGTGGTCTCCAGCGAACTCGACGAGGTGATCGGCCTGGCCGACCGGATCGCCGTGATGTACCGCGGCCGGATCATCGGCATCGTCGGCCCGGACACCCCGCGCGAGGAGATCGGCCTGCTGATGGCCGGCATCACCCCCGACACGGCTCCCGCCGCCGCGTCCGGTACGACCCCGGCCGCGCCGACGGCCGACGGCGGCGCGGCGACCCCGACCGCCGAGGGCCCTGGTAGCGAGGACGAGGCATGAGCGAGCGAAGCGAGCGAATCATCAGGCTCTGCGCGGTGGTGCCTCATGGCGGCACGGAGCGAAGCGGAGTGCCGGCATGAGCAACCCGAACCCCCCGTCGGGCTCTCCGGACAAGGAGCCGGCGACCGAGGCGCAGGCCGCGCAGACCGCGCTCGGCAACACCGGGCGCGCCGAGGCGGCCACCTCCCCGAAGCAGCCGGCCCCGGAGGCGAAGCCCTCGCTGGGGCGGCTGTTCCTGGACAACCTCTGGGCCGCCAACACCTTCACGGTGACCCTGCTGTCGCTGCTCCTGGCGATGGTCGTCGGCGCCGTGCTGATGATCGTCTCCGACCCCGACGTGCTGGCCACCTACAGCTACATCACCGCCCGGCCGTCCGACGCGCTCAACGCGAGCTGGACGCTGGTCAGCGAGGCGTACGGCAACCTGTTCAAGGGCGCCGTCTTCGACCCCGAGGCGGTCGGCTTCCAGGCCGTGCTGAGCCCGATCTCCGAGACGCTCACCTACACCGCGCCGCTGGTCTTCACCGGCCTGTCGGTGGCGCTGGCGTTCCGGGGCGGCCTGTTCAACATCGGCGCCCAGGGCCAGGCCACGATGGGCGTGATCCTGGCCGCGCTGGCCGGCTTCCTGCTGCCGCTGCCGCCCGGCCTGCACCTGCTCGTCGCGGTGCTCGCCGGCGCGCTCGGCGGGGCGATCTGGGGCTTTATCCCGGGCATCCTCAAGGCGCGCGCCGGCGCCCACGAGGTGATCAACACGATCATGCTCAACTACATCGCCACGTACTTCCTGACCTGGATCATCGTGCAGAACGGCATCCAGGACCCGAACCGCACGGACGCGATCAGCAAGCCGGTCGACCCGTCGGCCCAGCTGCCCCGGCTGCTCGGCGACAACCTGCGGGTGCACGCCGGCATCATCCTGGCGGTGCTGGCCACCTGGGCCGTCTGGTGGCTGCTGAACCGCTCCACGCTCGGCTTCGAGCTGCGCGCGGTGGGCGCCAACCCGGACGCCGCGCGGACCGCCGGCATCAGCGTCACCCGGACGTACGTCCTGATCATGGTCTTCGCCGGAATCCTGGCCGGTCTCGGCGGCTCGAACATGGTGCTCGGCACCACCGCCAGCGCGCTGACCCCGCTGGTGGTCGCGCAGATCGGCTTCGACGGCATCCTGGTGGCGCTGCTCGGCCGGGTGAAGCCGTGGGGCGTGGCGCTGGCCGCGCTGCTCTTCGGCGCGCTCCAGGCCGGCGGCAACCGGATGCAGTCGTACTCGGGGATCTCGCTGGAGCTGGTCACCGTGCTCCAGGCGCTGATCGTCATCTTCATCGCCGCGCCGGCCCTGGTGAAGGCGATCTTCCAGCTCCGGGCCGCCCGCGCCGCCCGGTTGCAGACGAGCCTGGCGAAGGGCTGGTAACTCATGTCCACCATGGCTGTCGAAGACGTCGCCGTCGCCCCCGTCGACCTGGGTTTCTGGACCCGCACCCGCAAGGTCGGCGCCGTGCTGCTCGGGCTCGGCCTGCTGGCGACGGTGCTGTTCGGGGCGCTCGCCACCGGCGAGCAGGCCCGGTTCACCCTCAGCGAGGACGCCGCCGGCGCCGCCCTGAAGATCGACGGCACGCTCGGCGCGATTCTCTTCGGAGTCGTCACCGTGGCCGCCGGCGTCGCGATGCTCGCCGGGCTGCCGAAGCGCTGGTTCACCCTCGTGCTCGGCGTCGGCCTGGTCGGCTTCGTGCTGTCGTTCCTCTGCTGGCAGGTCTCGGCCGCGCCGAACGGGCAGAACTTCATGCCGCTGGTCAACATCGTCCGGGGCACGTTCATCCTGGCCCTGCCGCTGATCTTCGGCGCGCTGGCCGGCGTGCTCTGCGAACGCTCCGGCGTGGTCAACGTGGCCATCGAGGGGCAGTTGCTGATGGGCGCCTTCAGCGGCGCGCTCTTCGGCAGCCTCTCCGGCAACGTCTGGGTGGGCCTGGTCGCGGCGGCGCTCGGCGGCGCGTTCATCTCGCTGCTGCTGGCCGTCTTCTCGATCCGCTACCTGGTCGACCAGGTGGTCATGGGCATCGTGCTCAACCTGCTGGCGGTCGGCGTCACCGGCTTCCTCTACGAGCGGCTGATGCAGCCCAACGCGCAGGAGTACAACAGCGCGCCCCGGTTCAGCAACTGGGAGATCCCGCTGTTGTCGGACATCCCGCTGATCGGGCCGGCGCTGTTCCGGGGCAACATCTTCCTCTACCTCGGCCTGCTGCTGGTGCTGGTCATCCACATCGCACTGTTCCGCACCCGGTGGGGCCTGCGGACCCGCTCGGTCGGCGAGCACCCGACTGCCGCCGACACGCTGGGCGTCCGGGTGCTCGGGCTGCGCTACCGCAACGTGCTGCTCGCCGGGGTGGTCGCCGGCATCGGCGGCGCCTCGTACACGCTCGCGCTCTACTCGTTCACCAAGAACATGATCGGCGGCAAGGGCTTCATCGCCCTGGCCGCACTGATCTTCGGGCGGTGGAGCCCGACGGGGGCGCTGCTCGCGGCGCTCTTCTTCGGCTTCGCCGACCAGCTCGCCACCTACCTGGGCGCGATCAACAGCGCCATCCCGAGCCAGTTCCTGGCCATGCTGCCCTACCTGGCGACGATCCTGGCGGTGGCTGGTCTGGTCGGCCGGGTCCGGGCGCCGGCCGCCGACGGCAAGCCGTACATCAAGGGCTGACGGGGGAGCACGACATGGAGATCGACTGGGAGCGGCTGCGGGCCGCCGCCACGGACGTGATGCGGCACGCGTACGTGCCGTACTCGAAGTTCCCCGTCGGGGCGGCCGCCCTGGTCGACGACGGCCGCGTGGTGGTCGGCTGCAACGTGGAGAACGCCGCGTACGGCGTGGTGCTCTGCGCCGAGTGCGGCGTGGTCTCCTCGCTGCACGCCACCGGCGGTGGCCGGATCGTCGCCCTGTCCTGCGTCGACGCCACCGGCGAGCCGCTGATGCCGTGCGGCCGGTGCCGCCAGCTGCTGTGGGAGCAGGGCGGCCCGGAGTGCCTGATCGAGGCCAAGGGCGGCCCGCTGCGGATGGCCGAGCTGCTGCCGCACGCCTTCGACGTGGCCGACCTCGAGGCGGTCACCGGGGAGGCGCCGGTGCCGGTGGTGCCGGAGCGGCTGGCGGCCTGGCGCGGCCGGGGCACGGTCTTCGTGCACCCCGACCTCTCCGCCGGCCAGCAGGTCTGGACGGCCTACTGGGAGCGGTCCGCGGGGGACAGCGAGGGCGCCGAGACCGGCGTGCTGGAGGAGGGCCCGAGCTGGGACGACCCGGCGGAGGCGATCGCCTGGGGGCACGCCCGCACGCCCCGGGTCGTGGTCGTGGACGCCTCGGGCACGATCTTCTGGGCGGGCGAGGGCGAGCCGCCGATGGAGATCCCTATCCGCTGGGGTGGTTGAGCTCAGAGCCGGCTGGGGCCTGCCGTGCCCGGCTCCGGGCGGTCAGGCTTGGTCCCTCCGCCGGGCACGGCAGGCCCCAGCCGTCGGTGGTCACGGTTCGCGGATCGGTATCTGCACACGACTAGGGAAGATCTTTTGTGATGAGTGGTTTTGCGGCGGTTGACGTCATCCGGGTCAAGCGGGACGGGGGTGTGCTCTCCGACGCGCAGATCGACTGGGTGGTGGACGCGTACACCCGGGGGCTGGTCGCCGACGAGCAGATGTCGGCGTTGGCCATGGCGATTCTGCTCCGTGGCATGACCGCGCCGGAGATCGCCCGGTGGACCGCCGCGATGATCGCCAGCGGGGAGCGGCTCGACCTCTCCGCCGTCGACCGGCCGACCGTCGACAAGCACTCCACCGGCGGCGTCGGCGACAAGATCACCCTCCCGCTGACCCCGTTGGTGGCGGCGTGTGGCGCGGCCGTGCCGCAGCTCAGCGGCCGTGGCCTCGGCCACACGGGCGGCACGCTCGACAAGCTGGAGTCGATCCCCGGCTGGCGGGCGGCGCTGCGCAACGACGAGTTCATCGCCCAGCTCCGGGACGTGGGCGCGGTGATCTGCGCGGCCGGCGCGGGGCTCGCCCCGGCCGACCGCAAGCTGTACGCGCTGCGCGACGTGACCGGCACCGTCGAGGCCATCCCGCTGATCGCCAGCTCGATCATGAGCAAGAAGATCGCCGAGGGCACCGGGGCGCTGGTGCTCGACGTGAAGGTCGGCTCCGGCGCGTTCATGAAGTCCGTCGAGCAGGCCCGCGAGCTGGCCCGGACGATGGTGGAGCTGGGCGGCGCGCACGGCGTGCGGACCGTCGCCCTGCTCACCGACATGTCGACCCCGCTCGGCCTGACCATCGGCAACGCCGTCGAGGTGACCGAGTCGGTCGAGGTGCTGGCCGGGGGCGGCCCCGCCGACGTGGTCGAGCTGACCCTGGCGCTGGCCCGCGAGATGCTCGACGCGGCCGGGCTGCCGGACGCCGACCCGGAGGCCGCGCTGCGCGACGGCCGGGCCATGGACTCCTGGCGCGCGATGATCCGCGCCCAGGGTGGCGACCCGGACGCCCCGATGCCGACCGCGAACGAGGTCGAGGTGGTCCGCGCGGACGCGGACGGCTTCGTCGCCTCGGTCGACGCGTACGCCATGGGGGTGGCCGCCTGGCGGCTCGGCGCCGGACGGGCGCGCAAGGAGGACCCGGTCAGCGTGCCGGCGGGGGTGGTGCTGCACAAGCGGCCCGGCGACCCGGTGCGGGCCGGCGACCCCCTCTACGAGCTGCGCGCGGAGCACGCCGCCCGGATCCCGGCGGCGCGGGACGACGCCGCGCGGGCGGTGCGGATCTCGCCGACCGCGCCCGCCGCGACGCCGTTGGTCATCGAGCGCATCGGCTGAGCGGGGCGGTCGCCGGGGCGGCATGGTGTCGGCCGGCTCGGAGCGCTATCCTCCCTGGCCAGGGGGACAACCGGCGCCGAGTCGTCGCGAGCAGACAGGACATTTCCGCCGTGACCGTACCTGCCCCCGATCCACGGGAGGTGCGTGAGGCGAGCCTGGACGAATTGTCCCGGCTGCGTCTTCCGCTGCCGCCACCCCAGTTCCCGCTCGTGTGGGAGCCCGGCGACCAGATCGAACTGCGACCCACCGCGGAGATCGAGGCCCGGATCGCCGTGCTGCACCTGATCCTCGCGCGCTGCTTCGGGATGCCGCCGCAGGCCGCGATGAGCTGGCTGCTCGCCTCGCACCTGGTCGAGATGGTCACGCCGCCGGAGTTCCAGTTCGTCACCGGCGGCAAGGGCGACCACCGGTCGTTCGTGCTGCACCACGACGCGCTCTTCGCGCTGGCCTGGGTGCTCGGCCTGACCAAGCAGCTCGACCCGACCCTGCCGGTGGACGAGCGGCTGGTGGAGCGGATGCCGCACATTCCCGGCGGGGAGACCTTCGGCCAGTGGCGTGCCCGGATCCTCGCGGCCCCGCAGCACCCCGCCGACGCGGCCGCGCTGCTCGACCTGCACTACTGCCTCGACTGGGCGTACCTGGAGACGGAACGGGCCGGCCGCAGGCCGCCCGGTGTGGTCGACGCCAACGCCATCGGTCAGCGCCGGTGGGCGCTGGAGTGGGCGGTGATCCTGCGGGGGCCCTACCACGACGAGCCCCCGGGCTGGGAAGAGGTCGACCTCTCCACCTGACCCGGCGGACTGAGGTGTAAGGAAGGGCACCTTACTAACGCCTGAGGTAGAGGAAGGGTCCCTTCCTTACACCTCAGCGCGGGGCCGGGCGCCAGACGGTGAGGTCCACCGCGACGGTCACCCGGACCGGCTCGGGCAGCGCGGCGACCCGGGCGGCGAGCCCGGCCGGGTCGGTGTGCCACGCGCTCGGGCCCATCCCGACCAGCGTCGCGACCTCCGGCCCGGTCAGCGCCAACTCCCGCTGGTGCCGGGTCGACGCCACCTGCGCGAAGCGCCCGCCCAGGCTCTCGGCGACCCGGTCCGCCTTGGCCGGGTCCACCCGGAGCAGGCCGAGCGCGCCGACCAGCTCGGCGAGGTGGTCGGCGGCCGGCGTCACCACCAGCAGGGACCCGGCCGGGTCGAGGACCCGGTGGAACTCCGCGCCGTTGCGCGGGGCGAAGACGTTCAGCAGCACGGCGGTGCCGGCGTCGGCCAGCGGCAGCCGCTGCCAGGTGTCGGCCAGCGCCGCCGCCGCGCGGGGATGCGCCCGCGCCGCCCGGCGCAGTGCCGGCTTCGACACGTCCAGGGCCAGGCCCACCGCGTCCGGCAGCGCCGCCAGCGCCGCCGCGAGGTGCCGGCCGGTCCCCGCACCGGCGTCCACCACCAGGGGGTACGCCTCGGGCCGCGCCGCGCGGACCCGGTCCGCGGCCTCCGTCGCGGCGGTGGCGAGGGCGGTCGAGATCAGGTCGTAGTGGCCGGCGGCCAGGAAGTCGGCGCGGGCGGCCACCATCTCGGCGGTGTCCCCGGCGTGCGGGGCGCGGCCGGCGAGGAGGTTGACGTAGCCCTGCCGGGCGACGTCGAAGCTGTGCCGGCGCGGGCAGCGCAGCGCGGTGGCGGTGCCGGCGGCGGCCTCCGCCAGCGGCTCGCCGCAGACCGGGCAGCGGAGCCGGTCGACGATGCGGGTGTCCACGTCAGGCGTCCAGGTAGGTCAGCACCGCGCGGACCCGCCGGTGGTCGTCGTCGCAGTCGCGCAGGTCGAGCTTCGTGAAGATCGAGTTGATGTGTTTGCTGACCGCCTTCTCGGTGACCACCAGGCGCTGCGCGATCGCGCCGTTGGAGCGGCCCTCGGCCATCAGCGCCAGCACCTCGTGCTCGCGCGGGGTGAGCCGGCCCAGCGGCGCGGCGTGGGCCGGCCGGGCGAGCAGCTGCGAGACCACCTCCGGGTCCATCGCCATGCCGCCCCCGGCCACCCGGTGCACCGCGGCGACGAACTGCGCCACGTCGGCCACCCGGTCCTTGAGCAGGTAGCCCACCGCGCCCGCGCCGTCGGAGAGCAGCTCCCGGGCGTAGAGCTGCTCGACGTACTGGGAGAGGACCAGCACCGGCAGGCCGGGCACCCGGGCGCGGGCGGCCAGCGCCGCCCGCAGCCCCTCGTCGGTGTGCCCGGGCGGCAGCCGGACGTCCACCACGGCTACGTCGGGGCGGTGCTCCAGCAGGGCGGCGAGCAGGTCGTCGCCGGTCTCCACGGCGGCCACCACCTCGTCGCCGTACGCGGTGAAGAGCCGGATCAGCCCGTCGCGCAGCAGCACCAGGTCCTCGGCGATCACGATGCGCACGGCAGCTCCACGTCGACCACGGTAGGCCCACCGTCCGGGGAGCTGATCCGCACCCGCCCGTCGAAGACCGCGAGCCGCCGCCGGATGCCGGCCAGGCCCGTGCCCCGCGCCGGGTCGGCGCCGCCCCGACCGTCGTCGGAGACGGTCAGCCGGACCGTGCCGTCGACCCGGTGCAGCCGCACCGCCACCCGGGCCGCGCCGCTGTGCCGGGCGGCGTTGGTGATCAGCTCGGCGACGGTGAAGTAGAGCGCCGACTCCAGCGGGGGCGCCAGCCGCTCGGGCAGGTCGACGTCCAGGTCGACCGGGAGGGGCGCGCCGAGGGCGAGGGCGGCGACGCCGCCGGCGAGCCCCCGGTCCGCCAGCACCGGCGGGTGGATGCCGCGTACGACGTCGCGCAGCTCGGACAGGGCGGTGCCGGCGGCGGAGCGGGCCTCGGTGACCAGCCCACGGGCCGCCTCCGGGTCCCGGGCCAGCAGTTCCTCGGCGAGGCCGAGGTTCATCGCCATCGCGACCAGCCGCGCCTGCGCGCCGTCGTGCAGGTCGCGCTCGATCCGGCGCAGCTCGGCCGCCTGGGCGTCGACGGTCTGGGCGCGGGTGTCGGCCAGCTCCTCCACCCGCTCGGCGAGGGCCGCCCGGGCGGTCGGCGCGAGCAGTGCCCGGGTCAGCCGGTGCTCCAGGTGGAGCAGCCCCCGGGGCAGCCAGTACGCCCCGACCCCCACCAGCAGCCCGGCCACGACGGCCAGCCCGGCGTTGCGGGGGGAGTCGACCGGGATGCCGAGGTAGTTGTCGACGGCGCCCGGCCACACCGCGTGGATCAGCGGCATGACCAGGCCCTGCGCGGCGCCGAGCCAGAGCCCCGCGGCGAGGCACGCGGCCGCCGGGGCGTACGCGAAGTGGGCGAAGAGGAACGCCAGGTCCCGATAGGTGGCCGGATCCCCGGCCGCCGTCCGCAACCGGGCCGCCAGCCCGCCGGTCACCGGCCGGTACGGGGACCGGACCGGTGGGCCCGGCACCCGGCGGCGCTGCCGGTCCAGCAGCGTCCGGGTGCCGGCGAGGGTGCGGTCGAGCAGGGGCAGGCCGACGCCGAGCAGACTGAGCCCGGCGGTGAGGAGCGTGGCCAGCGCGAACCCGATGCCCGCCCCGGCCAGCCCCGCCGCGACGGCCAACTGGTGTATCTCCCGCCATGCCCGCCGCACCCCGCTCATCGGGCCATTGTCCCAGCTCGCACCGCATCCCCCGTCGGCGCGGGGACCGGTCGGGCCTCCGGCGTGACACCCGGCAGGGAGGCGGGGCCGGGCCCGGGGCGGGTACGGGCCGGCCAGAAGGCGGCCCGACCGGTGAGCGCGGCCAGCGCCGGCACCAGGAGCCAGGAGAGCCCGAACGTCGTGATCAGCACGCCGACCGCGACGGCGAGCCCGATCTGGGCCAGCATCGGCGACGCCACGAGCACCCCGAAGCTGCCGGCCAGGATGACCCCGGCGGCGGCGACCGCCGGGCCGGCCCGGCGTACCGCCTCCGCGGCGGCCTGACGGGGCGGCCGTCCCGCACGCAGTTCCTCCCGGAACCGGGCGATCATCAGGATGTTGTAGTCGGTCCCGATCGCGGTGACGAAGAGGAACACGACCAGCGGCAGTTGGAAGTTGAGCCCCGACTGGCCGCCGATGACCTGGAACACCAGCACGCTGGTGCCGAGGGTGGCGGCGAAGCCGAGCGCGACCGCCGCGAGCAGGCCCAGCGAGGCGAGCAGGCCGCGCAGCATCAGCAGCAGGAGCAGCCCGATCAGCCCGGCGGCCACCGGGAAGATCAGCCGTAGGTCCTCGTCGAGCACGGTCCGGATGTCGGCGAAGGTGGCGGTCTCCCCACCGACGTACGCCCGGGTGCCGGCCGGTGCGGCGGCGTGCGCGGCCGGGCGTAGTTGGTCCTCCACCGCGTCCATCGCCCGCTGCGAGTACGGCGGCTCGGTGAGCAGCAGCCGCACCTGGGCCACGTCCCCCTCGATCTCGACCCCGCCCGGGGCCGCCACGATCGGCACCTCGGCGAGCCGTGCGGCGAACCGTTCGGCGGTGGCCGCGTCCACCCCGGCGCCGGTGAGGTACACGACCGTCGGGGAGAGCGTCCCGGCGGGCAGGCCCGAGCGGAGCCACTCCAGGGCCCGGGCCGACTCGGAGCCGGACGGCAGCGTGTCGAGTTCGTAGCTGGGCTTGTGCGCCAGCGCGCCGAGACCGAGCAGCAGGAGGGCGGCGACCGTGGCCAGCGCGACCCGGGCCGGCCGGCGGGCGACCAGGCGGGCGGTCCGGGCCGACCGCCCGGTCGGCTCGTCGCCGTCGTGGCCGGGCGTCGACCCGCCACCCGGCGTGACCAGCTTCGCCGGCCACCAGCCCCGGCGGCCGAGCAGTGAGTAGACCGCGGGGAACAGGGTCAGCGCGGCGGCCACCATGAGCAGGACGGCGACGGCCAGCGCCGGGCCGAGCACCTGGAAGGAGGCGAGCTGGGAGAGCACCAGCGCGCCGAACGCCACCGCCACGACCAGCGCGGACACGGTGACCACCCCGCCGATCCGGCTGGCCGCGTGGACCATCGCGGTACGGCGGTCGTCGCCGGCCCGGAGACGTTCCCGGTAGCGGAAGAGCAGGAAGACGGCGTAGTCGGTGCCGATGCCGAGCAGCACGACCGGAAGCAGGCCCGTGGTGGAGGCGTCCAGGGCGTATCCGAAGACCTTCCCGCCCAGGGCGAGCAGGCCGGTGGCGGCCTGCGCGACCAGCAGCACGAGGAACAGGTTGAGCAGCGCGATCGCCGGGCTGCGGAAGACGACCAGCAGCAGGACCAGGATCACCAGCATCATGGCGCCGTGGACGATCAGGTCGAGCAGGAAGCTGTCGGCCGCGCCGGCGGCCTCCCCGGTCCAGCCGCCGACCAGGCCGGTTCCCGCCAGCGCGTCGTCGGTGGCCGTCCGCAGCCGCTTGACCGTCTGGACGGTCGGCTCCGCGTGCGCGGCGTCGGGCAGGCGCGCCTCGGCCAGGCGTAGCCGCCCGTCCGGGGCGGTCGCGCCGGCGGTCACCCCGGTGACGCCGACGACTCGCAGTTGCTGCGGCAGCCGGTCGATCCGGGCGCTGTCGTCGGCGGTCAGCGCCGCCCCGTCGGCCCGTCGGACGACCAGCACGGCGCTGCTGCCCGGTGGTTCGGGGAAGATCCGGGATCCGATCCCGGCGGCCCGCGCGGACTCGTACCGGTCGGGCAGGAACTCGGCCTGGCTGTCGGCGGGCCGAGGTCCCTCCGGCCCGTAGACGACGAAGGTGGCGGCGGTCAGCGCGGCGATGGCGAGCAGCCAGCCGGCGATCACCCGCCCCGGACGCCGGACCACCGCCGTGGCCAATGTTGTGAACACGTGCAACTCTCCCCACGTCGGCTTCTGGTGATGCCGCTGACGCTAGGCAGCCGGACGGGTCACTTCGATGGTGCGCGCACGCCGGTCGGATGGTGGTGCCTGCACCACCATCGGTTCACCGTCGGGCCCGGTCCATCCCGGTCAGGTGGTCGACCACGCGGTGGGTCAGCGCGTCCAGCGCGGCGACCTCGTCGGGGGTCAGCAGGTCGATGAGGTGCCGGCGGACGGCCGCCACGTGGCCCGGGGCGGCGGCCTCGATCGCGCGCCGGCCCTCGGGGGTGAGCGCGACGACCGCGCCCCGGCCGTCCGTCGCGCACTCCTCGCGGGTGACCAGGCCGCGCTGCTGCATCCGGGTGAGGTGGTGGGAGAGCCGGCTGCGGGACCAGAGCATCCGGTCGGCCAGCTCGCTGAGCCGCAGCCGCTGGTCGGGGGTCTCCGAGAGGTCGGACAGGACGTCGTAGTCCGGCTCGGACAGGCCTGCGTCCCGCGCGAGCTCGCGGGCCAGCTCCAGGTCGAGCAGGCGGCGCATCCGCCGGTAGCCCCGCCAGGCGCGCTGCTCCCGGTCGTCGAGCCAGCGTGGTTGCTCCATGCCGGTCATCGTAGCCATCTGGTTGACATGTCATCAAACCGCTCCTAGTGTGCGTGACATGTCAACCAGATTGCCCGGCCGGCTGGTCCGGCTGCTGACCGGCCTCGTGCTGTCCGGCGTCAGCGTGGCCCTCATGGTCCGCGCCGACCTGGGCCTCGCGTCCCGGGACGTGCTGCACCAGGGGCCCGCCGAGCGGACCGGGCTGCCCCTCGACGAGGCCGCCCGGCTCACCGCCGCCCGCGCCCCGCTGGGGGTGTCGGCGTGACCGCCTGGCTGTGGGAGCTGTTCGGCGAACGCGGCCGGGGCGTGCTGGTCACCCTGCGCCGAGACGGCCGACCGCAACTCTCCAACGTCGACTACCTGGCCGAGCCCGGCCTGATCCGGTGCTCCACCACCGCCGGCCGGGCCAAGGTGCGCAACCTGCGCCGCGACCCCCGGGTCAGCTTCCACGTCACCACGGCCGACGGCGGGGCGTACGCCGTGGCGGAGGGGACGGCCGCGCTCACCCCGCCGGCGGCGGCACCCGACGACGCCACGGTCGAGGAACTGGTCGAGGTCTACCGGCGGATCCGCGGCGAGCACCCCGACTGGGCCGACTACCGGGCGGCGATGGTCGCCGACGGCCGGCTGGTGCTCCGGCTCACCGTCGACCGGCTCTACGGCTGGCGCCCCTGACCGACGCGGCGTCGCCCGGTCGGGCCGGCGTGGCACGGGCGCCCTCCCGGGACGCGTGACCCCGGCCCCCGCCGGTCGCCGGCGCGGTCTGGGGCCTCTCGGTCTGGCTCTGCGAGTACGGCAGCGTGGGCCGGGAGGGCGGGGCCGACTAGGGTCTGGGCATGGTCGCGACAATCCGTTACGAGGACATCGTCAAGGTCCCGAAGGCGCTGCTGCACGATCACCTCGACGGCGGCCTGCGGCCGGCGACAATCGTCGAGCTGGCCGCCGAGGCGGGCCACGAGCTGCCCACCACCGACCCCGAGGCGCTCGGCCGGTGGTTCGTCGAGGCGGCCAACTCCGGCTCCCTGGAGCGCTACCTGGAGACGTTCGCGCATACCGTCGCCGTCATGCAGACCGCGCCGGCGCTGCGCCGGGTGGCCCGGGAGTGCGCGCAGGACCTGGCCGCCGACGGGGTGGTCTACGCCGAGGTGCGGTTCGCCCCCGAGCAGCACCTGGAGCGGGACCTGACCCTGGACGAGGTGGTGGAGGCGGTGCTGGCCGGCTTCGTCGAGGGCAGCGCGCTGGCCGCCGAGGCGGGCACCCCCATCCGGGTCGGTACCCTGCTCACCGCCATGCGGCACGCCGCCCGGTCGCAGGAGATCGCCGAGCTGGCCGTCCGGCACCGGGACGCCGGGGTGGTCGGCTTCGACATCGCCGGCGCCGAGGCCGGCTTCCCGCCCACCCGGCACCTGGACGCCTTCGAGTACCTCCAGCGGGAGAACTTCCACTTCACCATCCACGCCGGCGAGGCGTTCGGCCTGCCGTCGATCTGGCAGGCGATCCAGTGGTGCGGGGCGGACCGGCTCGGCCACGGGGTGCGGATCGTCGACGACATCACACCCGGCCCGGAGCCGGTGCTCGGCCGGCTGGCCGCGTACGTGCGGGACAAGCGCATCCCGCTGGAGCTGTGCCCGTCGTCGAACGTGCAGACCGGTGCCGCCGCCTCGATCGCCGACCACCCGATCGGGCTGCTGCGGGACCTGCGCTTCCGGGTGACGGTGAACACCGACAACCGGCTGATGAGCGGCACCTCGATGTCGCGGGAGATGGCCCTGCTGGCGGACGCCTTCGGCTACGGCTGGAAGGAGTTCCAGTGGTTCACCATCAACGCGATGAAGAGCGCCTTCATCCCGTTCGACGAGCGGCTGAAGATCATCGACGAGGTGATCAAGCCGGCGTACGCCAAGCTGCTGGGCTGAGCGCGGGCCGCGCGGCCGGCGTCAGGGGCGGTGCGGGTGGCCGGCGAGCAGGCCGGCCACCCGGCGCAACACCTCGCCCGCCCGGGCGGCCTCCGCGCCGAGGCCGGTCTGCCGGCGCAGCACGGCCGGCTCGCTGCGCAGCAGCGTCAGCCCCCGGCGCACCAGCACCCGGGGCGCCTTGCGCTGCTCGGCGAGGTCGCGGGCCAGCCGGCGGACGAAGGTCGCGCCGCGCGGCCGGCGCAGGGCGTACGCCCCGGCGAGCAGCCCCCGCCGGCGGCACTCCTCGACGATGTCGGCAGCGAAGATCCCTTCGGCAACGAAAAGTGGCGAACCAGCGATGTCGAATGGCCGGGTGGACACGCGGCGGTCCTCACCGATCGCATAGACCGGCACATCGGCCTTGCCTTCCCTGGCCAGGCGGGCAATCGTTTCCACGGCCGCTTCGGCGTCCCAGGACCGGGGTGATTCCCAGTCGACCAGGCCGTCGCGTCGCGGCAACGTAGGGTCGTCGCCGTCCTTGTAGAAGTCGTCCAGGCAGAGCACGGGGAGGCCGGTTCGCTGCGCTATGTACGACTTTCCCGAGCCGGAGGGGCCGGCGAGCAGGACAACGCGGTGGGGGTGATCCATTACCTTCAGTGACTCCGGCCAGACGGACTGCGATCAAATTGCATCAACATCTCATCACACCTCGAGTGACGGCCAACCTGGGCTTTCTCTTTCAGGGGTAGCGTGATGGAATCTCGGATGGTCCGACCCGCCGGGTCGGCCGCTGGGCGTTGCCCGAGGGCGACGCGGATGCTTAATCGCGAGGGCGGTGACGTGAGCAAACGGCCAAAGGCGGCGGGCTCCTTCCTGTCGCGGCTGCGCCGGCCGGCCGGCCGGCTCCGTGACATGCCGATCTGGTCCAAGCTCGGTCTCATCATGATCGTGCCGACCATCGCCACGGTCGTCGTGGGCACCAGCGGTCTGGTGGACCACCTGGAGACCCTCAACAATGCCAACCGGGCCGGTGACCTGGCCAATCTCGTCGGCTACTCGGGTGACCTGGTCGACACGCTCCAGGACGAGCGGACCAACGCGCTGCGCCTGCTGGGCGTGCCGAAGGGCCAGGACGCGGCCCGCTTCAAGAAGGCGTACGAGGAGGCCAACGGCCGGGTCGACAAGGCATGGGGGCCGTACTCCCAGCAGCGGGGCAAGGTCGAGGACCTCCCGGCCAACCTCGAGACCCTGCTGGGCGAGATCGACCAGACCCTGACCGACCTTCCCGGCACCCGCAGCCAGGTCTTCAACGGCAAGCTCGGGCTCGTCCCGGCGATGCAGGCGTACGACGGCCTGATCGACAACCTGCTGAGCGTCCGCGACTCGGCCACCCAACTCGCCGGCGACAACGAGCTGAGCGACCAGATGCGTGCCGCGACCGCCACCGCCCGGAACAAGGAGTTCCTGTCCCGCCGCCGGGACGTGGTGCACCGCGCGTTCATCCAGCAGCGGCTCACGCCGAACCTGCGCAACGAGTACATCGCCGCCAGCACCGGCTCCAGCCAGTGGCTGCAGAGCTTCCGGGTGGTGGCCTCCCAGTCCGAGCAGGAGTACTACGCGCAGGTGGTCGCCGGCCCCGACCTGCGCGAGGCGAACACCTACAACAGCTGGCTCAACGGCATCACCACCGCCGACACCCTGACCGGCGCGCCGTTCGACGCGGACGAGTGGGACGCGGCCATGGTGGCCAACGCCAAGCTCATCCGCACGGTCGAGTCGAAGATCGACGGCGATGTCGTGGCGGTCGCCGACGACCTGCGCTCGGACGTGCAGCGCCAGGTGTTCCTGGAGACCGGCCTGCTGCTCAGCATGCTGCTGCTGGCCATCCTCTTCGCCTACCTGGTCGCCCGCTCGATGGCCCGCTCGCTGCGCGACCTGCGGCAGGGCGCCCTCTCGATCGCCCAGTACGGCCTGCCCCAGGCGGTGGCCCGGCTGCGTGATCCCCAGGTCACCGGCCAGCTCTCCCCGGTGCAGCTCGCCAACCAGATCGCCGAGCCGCTGCCGGTGCGCAGCAAGGACGAGTTCGGCCAGGTGACGGAGGCGTTCAACGCGGTGCACCTGGAGGCGGTCCGCACCGCCGCCGAGCAGGCCGCGCTGCGCGCGTCCGTCGCCACGATGTTCGTCAACCTGGCCCGCCGGTCGCAGATCCTGGTCGACCGCCTGATCGGTCACCTGGACCGGCTGGAGCGCGGCGAGGAGGACCCGGACCGGCTGGCCGAGCTGTTCCAGCTCGACCACCTGGCCACCCGGATGCGCCGCAACGACGAGAACCTGCTGGTGCTGGCCGGCGCCGACTCCACCCGCGTGCAGCGCGAGCCGGCCGCGCTGATCGACGTGCTCCGGGCCGCCCAGTCCGAGGTCGAGCACTACACCCGGATCGAGTTCGGGGTGATCGACCGGGACATCGAGGTGGCCGCGCACGCCGTCAACGACCTGGTGCACCTGGTCGCCGAGCTGTTCGACAACGCCACCGCGTTCTCGCCGCCGGACTCGCACGTCATGGTCGAGGCCCGCCGGGTCGGCGACCGCGCGTCGCTCTACGTCGAGGACCGGGGCATCGGCATCAGCTCCGAGCAGCTCAACGAGCTCAACGAGCGTCTCGCGACGCCGCCGCAGGTGGACGTGGCGGTCTCGCGGATGATGGGCCTGGTCGTGGTCGCCCGGCTGGCATCCCGCCACGGCGTCAAGGTCGAGCTGCGTCCCGGCACCGACCGGGGCACCGTCGCCGAGGTGGTCATGCCCACGTCGGTGCTCGTACCCCGGGCCCTCTCCGGCCGCGCGCAGTCGTCGCCCGCCCTGCCCGTCTCCGGCGCCCCGTCGTCGGCGTTCGGCGGGCCGTCGTCCGGCCCCGCGTCGGCGTTCGGCGGGCCGTCGTCCGGCCCCGCCCCGGCCTTCGGGGCGCTGCCGGCGCTCGGCAGCCGCCCGGCCAACCCGACGCCGGCCCAGCGCCCCGGCGAGTCCGGCAACCAGGTCACCCTGGGCGGCCGGCCGTTCGACCCGGCGCCGCGCAACGGGGCCGGCACGTCGGCCTCGACGGGTGGGACGCGGTCCATGCCGGCCTGGTCCGACCTGACCGGCGCCAGCGGCACCACCAACGGCGAGGCATTCCGGCCGCGCACCTCCAACGGCCAGCCGATCGACCCGCTGCCGCAGCGGCGGTCCAGCGACGACCCGGACGCGACCGGCCAGCAGTCCGCCGTCCCGCGGCAGCTGCCCAGCAGCCCCGAGGCCCGGCCGTACTCGGCCCCGCCGGTCCCGCCGATCTCCGCGCCGCCGGCGCCCTACGCGGGCCCGCCGGTGTCGACCCCGCCGATTCCCTACTCCGCGCCCCCGGTGTCCAGCCCGCCGGTCTCCGGCATGCCGGTCTCGGCGTCGCCGGTCTCCGGCCACCCGGTCTCGGCCGCGCCGTTCTCCGGCCCGCCGTTCTCCGGCCACCCGGTTTCGGCCGCGCCGTTCTCCGGCCCGCCGGTCTCGGCACCGCCGAGCGGCCCGCTGCCGCAGCGCCCGGTCCCCGGCGCGCAGGGCCCGGCCACGCCGGCACCGCCGGCCTGGCCGCCGGTCGCCGGGGCGGAGCGTGACGCCGTGACCCCGCCGGTGCCCGAGCGCCTCGCCGCCGCGCTGGACATGACCACCGAGCTGCCGCGGGTGCCTCGCCCCGGCGCGGAGCACCCGGCCGCCCCGGCGCCGGAGCCGGAGCCGGCCGCCGCGCCGGCCCGGCCGGCCGCCCCGCAGCAGGCCCAGAACCGGCAGCGGTACGCGGACGAGACGATGGAGCTGCCGATCTTCCGGGAGCTCGAGTCGGCCTGGTTCCGGACCCGTCGGCCGGGCCCGGAGGAGGCGGCAGCGCCCGCCGCGAAGACGGCGGCCAACGGCGCCGCGACCCAGCAGTTCGCCCGGGTCGACGCCGGCGGCCGGGGCCCGCAGCAGACACCACCCGGGACAGGTAACGCACCGATGGCAGAGAAGCCGACGGCCGGAGGAGCGCCGAGCGAGAACGGATCGACGGTCAACGGGGCTGCCCGCCCCGGTGTCGCCGACAGCTTCGGTCATCGCCGGCCCTCGCCGCAGCAGGGCATTGGTTGGCAGACCGCCGCCGACGACGGGTGGCGCGCGGCTTCGGCGGCGACCGAGGTACCCGTGGCGGCGACCACCTCGACGGGGCTGCCCAAGCGCACCCCCATGGCACAGTTGGTGCCGGGCGCGGTGGAGAAGCCCACCACCTCCGTGCAGCGGCGCACGCCGGAGGGTGTCCGTGGCCTGCTCTCGGCATACCACCGGGGCGTGCAGCGGGGGCGTACGTCCCCGTCGGACAGCAACCCGACCAACCCGGAGGCGACTCCGGGAGGGCAGCAATCCTCGCAGTCTGGCTCAGGCCCGGTGGCCGGGAGCAGGCAGAAGGAGCAAGAAGGATGACAACTACGCAGGATCTCGGTTGGCTGCTGGCCAACTTCGCGGACCGGGTGCCCGGTGTCGCGCACGCGGTCGCCGTCTCCGCGGACGGCCTGCTCCTCGCGTCGTCTCGGGACCTCCCGCGTGACCGGGCCGACCAGTTGGCCGCGATCGCGTCCGGCCTGGTCAGCCTCACCCAGGGCGCGGCCCGCTGCTTCGAGGGAGGCGCGGTGCTGCAGACGGTGGTCGAGATGGACAACGGCTTCCTGTTCCTGATGTCCATCTCGGACGGCTCGTCGTTCGCGGTGCTCGCCGCCCGTAGCTGCGACGTCGGGCAGGTCGGCTACGAGATGGCCCTGCTGGTCGACCGGGTGGGCGACGCGTTGACCCCGCAGCCGCGTGCGGCCGCGGGCATGCTGGGTTGACGACCTGCTGACCGGTGAGGTCGGCGGGGCGGCAACGACAACGACGGGCTCCATCCGGAGCCGGTGCCGGGTACGAAGGAGGTGAGCGGCGACATGGCCGATCGTGACGAACCGACCGGAGCGTTGGTCCGTCCATACGCCGTGACCCGCGGTCGTACCCGCCCCCGTCTCGACATCGCGCTGGAGGCGCTCGTCGAGACGACGGTGCGCGGCCGGGCCGCTGCCAATGGCAACGGCGGCCAGGGCCGCGAGCACCAGTACATCGCCGCGCTGTGTGACGGACGTGTGCAGTCGCTCGCCGAGATCGCGGCGCGGATGCAGCTCCCGCTCGGTGTGGCCCGGGTGCTCATCGCCGACATGGCGACGGACGGCCTGGTCGCGGTCCACGAGCCGACCATTCTGGACGACTCGGACGACGCGGTGGGCACTGAACTGCTGGAGAGGGTGCTGAGTGGACTTCGCAGGCTCTGACATGTCGCACCGGCCGCCGGCCCCGAGCGGGCGCGTGACGTCGGCGAAGATCGTTATCGCCGGTGGATTCGGCGTCGGCAAGACGACGCTGGTCGGCTCGGTCTCGGAGATCACGCCGCTGACGACCGAGGCGATCATGACCTCCGCCGGCGTGGGCGTCGACGACACCCGGCAGGTGCCGGGCAAGACGACGACCACGGTGGCGATGGACTTCGGCCGTATCTCGATCGACCGCGATTTGATCCTGTACCTGTTCGGTACGCCGGGTCAGACCCGGTTCTGGTTCATGTGGGACGAGCTGGTGCGCGGCGCGATCGGCGCGGTCGTGCTGGTGGACACCCGCCGACTGGCCGACTGCTTCGCGGCGATCGACTTCTTCGAGCACCGGCGGCTGCCGTACCTGGTGGCCATCAACTGCTTCGACGGGATGCAGTACCACGACCCGCAGGACGTCCGGGACGCGCTCGCGATCTCGAGCGACGTGCCGGTGGTGGCCTGTGACGCCCGGAACCGGGAGTCGACGAAGCACGTGCTGATCTCGCTGGTCGAGTACGTGCTCACCATGCGGCGCTCGCGCGCCGTTGCCCCGGCCTGATCGGCTCGACGAGCGCCCGGCGTCGGCTTCGGCCGTCGCCGGGCGCTCGTCGCTGCCCGCCTGTCGGTAGACGACTTGGCGGCGTCGTGGTCGTCGGGTGCGACGGGGGACGGCTGTCCTCATTGGAGCGCCCCAAACCTGTTGGGTCTGACTAGGCTTAGGACTCCCGCGACGAGGTGGCACGGCCCACTGTCCTGATCGGAGTCCTGATGCACGCAGAGGCAGGCGCGACCGCGCCCACCCTGACCTTTCTGGTGAGTCTCGATGACACGGCGACCACCGTCGGCGACAAGGCGATCTTCGGCCGAGGCGACGAGCCGGCCCTCTGCCAGATCCCGGTGGCGGCACTCAAGGCGCAGCTTCAGGAGACGGTTGGGAACCTGCGCGAGCTGTTCCAGGAGCTTGCCGCCCACACCGACGGAATTTCGCTCAAGGAGGTGCAGGTCGGCTTCGAGGTTACCGCCGCCGGGAAGTTCGCCCTGCTCGGCACCTCTCTGCAATCGGGCGGGAAAGGTGCCATCACCCTCACCTTCGGCAGGTGACCGTGGTGCCCGAGCGTCAGGCGCTCCTCATCGGGGTGTCACGCTACCGCGATGAGAACATCGTCGACCTTCCGTTCGTCGAGGACGACCTGATCGAGGTGCGCCGGGCGCTCGAGGACGCGGGTTACCAGACGGAGCTGCACGACAGCTCCGCGACGGACGCGCAGAGCATCGACTCGGCGGTGGAACTCTTCCTCGCCGACGCCGCGCCTGGAGCCACGATCCTGATCTTTCTGAGCGGCCACGGTGTCCACAACGACGGAATGGATTTCCTCGTTCCGTCCGGCGCGCCGACCCGCTCGTACAACTTCGCCGAACGCTGCGTGCCGATCAACTTCGATCGGTACGTCGAGCGCAGCCGGGCCGGCGACGTCGTCGTCGTGGTCGACGCCTGCCGTGAGGGCATCCATGTACGCGAGAAGGGGGTTGCGAGCGCCGCGCAGTGGTCGCGCCGGAAGACGCTCATGGCGGCGGAGCGCCGCATCTCCTACCTGTACGCGTGCTCGCCCGGTGAGCGTGCTCGGTACGTCAGCGACGGCCCGACCGCCTTCAGTCTCTTTTCGCGGGCCTTCAGCCATGTGCTCGGAGACCCGCAGGCGCCGGCGACGCTCGACGGCATCGTGGGAGCGATCCAGGAGGCGCTGGACAAGCTCACCGCCGACTTCGAGTGCCCACGGCAGCGGATCAGGGTGATCGGCGAGCCTGCCGACGACATACGCATCGCACTGCGGCCGGCTCGGGTCGAGAAGGGGCCGGGCGGGGAGCATCCCTGGGTCGTGGCCGTTCGCGAACACATCGCGTGGGACAGGGTGGCCGAACGGTACGACACCGTCGATCTGCGGGAGGCCACCACGCAGCTGATCCGCCACCTGGCCGAGGTGCACGCCCCCGACGTCTCGGCGCTGGCTGACGACCCCTGGATCGATCCGGACTTCAGCCTTCGCATGACGGCACGGGTGCGTTGGCTTCTGGCTACGGTGCTCAACGCGGACAAGCTGGCGCTCTCGGCGGCCGAGGCCGCCTATCTCGTCGCCTTCCCCTTCCTCCAGGAGGCCTTCTGGACACGGAACGCGGCGGTGCTTGCGGCCACCACCGTTCCCGGCCAGCTCGACGTGCCTGACGACGATCCCGTGCGCGAGCGTTTCCGGCGTTTCTTCCACACGCATGGACGACTGGTCCGAAGAGCCGCCCGGTTGGCCGCGTCAGGGGACGTCGAGGCCGCTCGTGGCATCAGGTGGTGGGTCTTCCACCGGTGGCTGACCCGGCAGCCCCACTGCTACGACGCGCAGCTGGTCACGGCGCTCGCCGGGGTGGCTGTCCCCACGGGCAAGCCCGAGGGCGCGGTGCTCGAGGAGGTCCTCTCCTCGGCCAGCCTGGTACGGATGCTCCGGGCGCTCCGGTCCAACGTGTGGTCGATCAGCTCTCCCGACGAGGAGAAGGACCTGCCGGCGTGCCGTTACGTGGCCAGCGCGACGGAGTGTGAGCAACCGGTCCGAGAGCAGTTGCTGGGCTACCTGCTCGTCGCGGCGCACCGGTTCGCCGTGGAGGCGACCTCCCTACCCGAGGTGATAGCCGACCACCTGGGTGTCACGCAGGGCGTGACGCCGCAGGACGTGATCGCCACCCTCCGTGCGGCAACCTGGGAGGCGCGGGGACGCACCCGCACCCTCGCTGCGGAGTGCACCCACCCGGCAGTCGATGTCGCCCTCAGAGAGCATGTCGGCGCGGTGGATGAGCTGCTGGCGGCCATCGACACCCAGACGGACGGTGCGACGCTGCTCGCTCCGCTCATGGACATGCCCACACACGCCGCCAGCGATCGGGTCAGGGCGGTCAGCGGCCCCGACGGTCGCCGACTCTACGACTCGACGGGGCTGCGCTTCCATCTCGCGGACGACCGCATCCAGGAACTGCTCATGGGCGAGCAGCTCTACGGCGACCCCGCGCTGGCCATTCGCGAGCTGTATCAGAACGCACTCGACGCCTGCCGCTACAAGACCGCACGGCTGGAGTTCCTCCGTCGAGAAGGCCGAGCTGTCCCGCAGTGGCAGGGCAGGATCTCGATCCGGCTGGGAGAGGACGCGGACGGCCGGGCGTACCTCGAATGCGCCGACAACGGCATCGGGATGGGTGTCCGGGAACTCCGGGACGTGTTCTCCCACGCCGGAGTCAGGTTCGCCGACCTGCCGGAGTACATCGAGGAACAGGCGGAGTGGAAGCGGCACGGCATCGAGCTGCACCCGAACAGCAGGTTCGGGATCGGTGTACTCAGCTACTTCATGCTGGCCGACGACATCAGCATCTCGACCTGTCGGTTGCGTCGCTCCGGGATACCCGGTGACCGGCTGGAGGTGCAGATCGCCGGGCCGGGATCGCTGTTCCGGGTGACCGACCTGGGCCGTGGGTACGAAACCGGGACCACGGTACGGCTCTACCTGCGCCCCGGCGCGGCCAAGCCGTCCCCCGTCGAACTCCTTCGGCGCAACCTCTGGATCTCCGACTTCGATGTCACCGTCACGGAGCCGCACGCTGCCCTCGCCTGGACGGCGGGCCAGCTTTCGGGCGATGCGATCGAATCGAACGCCAGGGAGCGCGAAAACGACATCGATGTCGCGGAGACGTCGACAGCGTCCGTCTGGTGGTGCGACGGCATGGGCGGCGTGGTCGCGGACGGGCTGTGGGTCGACGAGCCCATCTACGGCGCCGTCGTCAATCTGACCGGCCCGGCTGCTCCACAGCTCACCATCGACCGTAAACGGATGCTCTCGTACGACACGGAAGAGGTCGGTCGACTCCTCGAACAGGAATTGGAGGCGCTCGTCTCCTCCTACCCGTCCGTCTTCTCGTACGAGTGGTTGAACGTACTCGCCCTGACCAACCCCCGCCTGGCGGATCTGGCCTTCGCCAAGGCACTGGCGACCCCCGTCGAGGCCTGGAGCATCGGGGGGATGCCGAACGACATCCGGATCGTCGGCTGTTTCCCCGTCGACCGTCGGGTCTTCTTCACCGATCAGGAAGCCGCGAGCGTCGACGGCCTTTCGTACCGGCCGGCGCTGCCCGCGTTGCCGGAGCCCCTGCTCGCATGGCGCCTCGCGGCGTGGGCGAAATGTGGCAACGTCGCGGGTGTCCACGTGCCGGCCGAGGAGGAGGTGCCGCTGGCTCTGCCGAGCGACGTGCACCTGCTGTCGACGAACCCCTCCGTGTCGCGTCCGGAGCATCTGATGGGCGAGGAGGACGAGTTCGGCGTCGACGACGACTACATCGACAATCCTTCGCGGGACTGGCTCAGCGACGCCACCGCCGTTCCGCTCGGTCACCTCGCGCTGGTCTCGTCGCTCACCGGCCGGAGCCCCCGGGAGTTGGCGAGCCGGCTGACCGTGCTCGGCTACGAGGTGCCTGACGCCGCGGCGCTGCCCGAGCTGCCGACGCCGACCGACGTCGCGCTGCTGGCGGCCAGGGGCCGCTCCGGCTGGCTCCGTCACGGTGAGATGGTGCCTCCCGGCCACATCGTGCGGCATGCCGTGACGAACGAGATACCCGTCGCCGAGGTGGCAGCGATGCTCGCCGCGTACGGGTTCACGGTGCCCGACGTCAGCCGCTGGCCCGAGGAGGTCGGGGAGCAGGACCTGGGGATCCTGGGCCTCCACGAGTCGGACCGGACGGGGTGGTTGCAACTCACCCAGCCGGTGCCCTACCGGCACGTGTTGCTCCTCAGGCGAAAGCTGGGTCTGCCGATCGACCAGGTGGTGGACCGGCTCGAACGGTACGGTTTCTCGGTCGACCACCTGCGGGGGCTTCCCGTCGGCTTCGAGGACGACGGTCTCGTGATCCTCAGCAAGGACCGCGACGGAGTGGGGCCCTGGCTCGAGGAAGGGAGTTTCATCCCCCTCACCCACCTGATTCGCACGAGTGCCGTCACCGGGACAGGTCTGGCCCACGTGGCGGAGCGGTTCCGCCTCCTCGGGTTCCACACGCCCGACCTGTCGTCCCTGCACGCGATCGGGAGCGAGTCCACGATCACGCTGCTGGGCGGGGCCGACTACGCCGATCAGGTCGACCCGGCCCGTCCGATTCCCTCCGCCTGCGTCGTGCGCGCGGCGTACACCCTGGGCATGTCGTTGCGGCGGGTGGCTGCCGAGCTGGTCGGCCTCGGTTTCCGCGTGTCCGACGTCGACGGCCTGGCCCGCTTCACGGAGCGGGAACTGGTCGAGGTCCTGCGGCCGGGCGGCACGACGTGGCTCCGCGTGGACCGGGAGGTGACCGCGGCACGGCAGCTCGCGGCCATGACGGAGCTGAACGTCGACCTCGCGTACGTCCGGTCGGCGTTGGAAGCGCTGGGCCTCACCGCCGCGGAGGCGTCCATCCCCGAGGCGCTCTCCGCGGAGGACAGGGCGATCGTGGAGAGCGCGCTTGAGGTCTCGGCCGCCCAGCCGGTCACGGTCCGCCAACGGATCGGCGGGTCGACCGCGAGGACGAGGCCGGTCGTCGCGCGACGCCCCCCGCTGCTGCGGATCTTCCGCGCCGCACAGCGCGCGAACCTGGGACTGGACGAGGTCGCCCGGCGCCTGAGGCTCTTCGGCTTCACCCTTCCTGGGGACGAGTTCTCGGCACACGTGCCGGATCGTGACGACGTCGCCATCGTCGTGGCGCTCGACGGCATACGCCAGTACTGCCCGCCCACCTCGGTGACCGCGATCGCCGTCGCCGCGGACCGCTGTGGTCTTCCGGTACCCACGGTGGTGGAGCACATCGACCGTTTCGGGCTCCGCCCGGACGACGCCTCGGCCCTGCCGGAACGGATCTCCTCGATCGACGCCCGCATCCTGGCCCTCGACTTCGGTCGGGACGGATGGACGATCGAGAAGGCCGTTCCGCTGCGGCACGTCATGGAGTTGTCGCAGGAACTGGAGCTCAGTTTGGTCGAGGTCTGTGACCGGCTGCAGCTCTTCGGGATGCGGGCGCCGGATGTCGTCCTGCGCTATGCCGCCGTCCTGGACGCGGGTGTCAGGACACCCGCGTCCAGGCGCCCGAGCTGACGGTGTAGAGGCCCAGCGACCCCTGGTCCATGCCGCCGTGCCGGATGGGGGTGAAGGAGTACATCCCCACCATCCCCTCGGTGACCTGGTTCTGCAGGAACGCCCGCAGCCGTCCACGGTCGACACTGGTGGACAGCCGGGCCGCGTCGGCGATCAGCTGCACGGCGTCGGACGCGTACGGGGCGAAGCCGCTGAACCCGCCGTGCAGCTGCACGTAGCGGTAGACGAAGTCCTTGCGCTGCAGCGCCGACATGGTGGTGTTGGCGAGCATGGCCCCGCCCAGCGAGACGGGGTGGACCGCGTACGCACCCTCCATCAGGGAGGCGTTCGTGCCCTCCAGGGTCTCCTCGGCGACCGCGCCCGCGTCGAGGAACACCGGCCCGTCGTAACCGGCCCTGCGCAGCGCCCCGACGGCGGCGGCGGAGTCCGGGGCGGTCGCCCAGACCACCACGCCGTCCGGGCGGGCGGCGGCCGTCGAGCGGGCGGCGCGACGGAATTCCTCGCCGGTGCGGGGCAGCCGGATGCTGGCCGCCGGTTCCACCCCGGCAGTCCGCAGGGCCCCTGTCATGGCCCGTACGCCGGAGTCGCCGTGCAGCCCGTGCGCGGCCAGCACCGCCACCCGGCGCAGCCGCTGCGAGGCGATCAGCCGGGCCAGCCGCCGGGCCATGTCACCGGCGTCCGGGGTCAGCTTGTAGACGTACGTCCGCTGCGGCAGCGGCAGCACGATGCCGTCGCCGAAGCCGAGCGAGAGGAACGGCACCCGCTGCTGCTGCGCCACCTCGGCGAGGGCGATCGAGGTCTCGGCCATGGTGCCGCCGAGCAGGGCGTGCACGCCGGTTTCGCGGGCCAGCTCGGTGGCCTGCCGGGCCGCCAGCCGGGGATCGCCGGCGTTGTCCCGCACCTCCAGCCGTACGGTGCGGCGCAGGTTGCCGACCGGCACACCCTTGTCGTTGAGCGCCTCGACGGTGATGTCCAGCGCCCGCTGCTGGAGTACGCCGAGCGCGGCACCGGGCCCGGTCAGCTCCAGGCTGGCCCCGATCAGCAGCTCCTGACCGCCCGGCGCGGCCGTCCTGACGGGATCCCCCTCGGCCGCATCGCCGCGCCCGCAGGCGCTGAGCAGCAGACTGCCCGCCGTCGCGGCCAGCAGGCCGCGACGGGTGAGCACGGAGGGGTTGGTTGCCGATGTCGCCACGAGTCGCCTTCCCGCCCCGGCGACCCCTGCCGCCGGCTGTTCCGCCGGGTATGCTCCCGGCCGCCGCGACCCGGCGTCAAATTACCCGGGTGTGGGCAGGAACACGCAGGTGGAAGGCGGTTTCCCGGTCAGGAGCGGTAGCCGGCGGAGCGGTACTCGTATTCCCGGTCGTCGTCGCGGTCGCCGTTGTCGCGGCTGAAGTCCCAGCCCCCGGCGGCCTCCCGGCCGGGTCGGCCGCCGACTGCGAACCCGCCGATCTCCTGCCCGCGGCGCCAGCCGCGGAAGTAGCCGGTGGTGTTCTCGGCGAGGCTCGCCGCATCCCGGACGATCCGTAGCGGACGCTCGTCCCGCAACGGCGACCCGGGGACGAGGTTGGCCTGCGGTACCCGCTTGGGCAGCCCGGCCGGGGTCTCCGCGCCGACCGCCGGGCGGGCGGCCTGCTCGGCGGCCTGCCAGCCGGTGTCGGCCGTGGTGGACCAGTCCAGGTCGGACTCCTCGGCGTGCCCGACGAACCAGGCGGACTTCGCCTGGGCGAAGATCAGCAGGTCGCCGTCGCCCTCGTCGGAGACCGGCGGGGGCCGCCGCTCCACCGGCGGCGCCGGTCGGTGCTCGGCCACCGGGCGCTCGGCGCGGGGGGCCGGCCGGCCGTTGCGTCCGGGCTCCTCGCGGTCGACCAGCCGCAGCGGCGGCGTCTCCGGGTCCGCGGCCTGGGCCGGCCCGCCGCGCAGCGCGCGGTCGGCCAGCGGCGGCGGCTCGACCAGGCGCAGCATCGGCGGTTCCTGGGGCAGGTCGTCGGCGAGCCAGGGCGGGGTGACCCGACGCTCGGCGCCCGGGTCGGTCGGCGCGTCGATGCCGCTCCCGCCCCGGTCGCCGTAGGAGCCGGCGACCGGGTTCTTGGCCGGGCTGTCGGACGGGTCCTCCGGGTTGTTGACCAGTGGCCAGTTGGCCCGGGACCCGGGGGGAGCGGACTCCTGGTCGGGCCGCGGCGTGGGCACGGGCACGCTGTGGTCGGTGGCGCTGAAGCCACCCGTGGGCGCGGGGGGCTCGCCGGTGGTCTTGGGCCGGGGTGGGATCACTGTGCGCTGCCGCTCGGCGCGGGCGCTCTGGATCGCCGCGGTGGTCAGCGTGGGCCGGAACGGCTCCCCGGCCTCGGCCGGGGGCACGGTGCCACGCTGTGCCGGGGCGATCGGGGTGATGCCGGGCGGCGGGGGCGGCGGCGCGGAGACCGGGCGGTTGGTCGGGCCGTCGATCCGGCTCGGCGCCGAGGCCGGCCGCGAGGGCGGCGCGGAGACGGGCGGACCGGCCACCGCGGCCGGGGTCACCGGCGCCGGGGCGACCGGCGGCGGCGCGACGGGCGCCGGGGCGACCGGTGGCGGGCCGAGTGGCCGGGGCGCCGGGGGCGGCGTCGCGCCGGAGACGGGTTCCGGCCGGCTCCTGCGACCGCCGGACGGGGCCGGCTCGGACTCCGTGGCCCGGACGGGACGCACGCCCGCTCCGGTGGGGGCGAGGCCGGGCAGGTCGCCGACCGGCTCGCCGCGTCGGGCCGCGGCCCGGCGTCCGGGGGCCGCCGCGGCGGGCGTGCCGGCGCGGGCGTTGAGCGCGCCGACCAGGGCCTCGCAGCCGGCGTCGCACGCCCGGACGGAGGCGACGGCCTGCCGCACGGTCTCCGCCACGGCGGAGGTGAGGACGCGGTTGACCGTGGCGCGCCGCGGCGTCTCGCTGATGGCGACCCGCAGGGCCGTCACGGCGTCGGTGAGCTCCTCGGCGCCCGCGACTCCGTCGGCCGCGAGCTGCGCCGCGATCGCGTCGGCGGCGACCGGGACCTCGCGGCCGCTCAGCATGCCCGGCTCGGGCAGCGCGTCCAGGACGGCCAGCGAGACCGGCTCGGCCGGGTCCGGGTACGCGCGTAACGCGGCCGGGTAGAGCTCGCGGAGCACCTCGCGCAGCGCGACGGCGGCGGAGTGTCGCCCGCTGGCCAGCGCGGCGTGCGCGGCGAGCACCTGCTTGTATCCGGCGAGGTCCCGGGGGGCCGGGAGGGTGACGGCGGAGAGCGCGCCGGCCTGCAGGGCGCGGGCCAGGCCGACGGCGCGCCGCTCGGCCGGGGGCGACTGCATCTCCTCCAGGGAGTCGTCGTCGGCGAACCGCTCGGCGAAGTCGTCGACGGAGTCGTCGTCGGCGATCGCCAGGGGGCGACCCGCGGCGCTGAGCAGCGAGGTGACCGTGTGGTCGTCGCTGTCGGCGGCGATCGCCGCACCGCTCGGCCCGCCCGACCGCTCCACGAGCAGCGCGACCAGCTGGGCGTAGCCAGCCGGGTCGTCGCCGATCTCGCAGACATGCAGCAGACGGCCTGCGTCGTCGACCACAGCGGACGTCAGCGTCGAACCGGCCGAAGCCGGTCGGTCGGCCGGATCCGCCGAGGCCAGACCGCAGTACACGCGCACGAGCGCCACGGCGTCGTCCTCCTCCCGGGACACAAGGCTTTCTCTGCCAGAGACTGATGCTCCCCGTAAAGGGTCAGTCGCGCCAGTCCACGACCGCAGAGATCTTGCCGACAATGGTGCGCCAACCCAGACTTGCGGTTTGTGCCCCGATTTTCTTCAGCCGCCGACGGCCGAAGAACCCACCGACGCCGCCGTCGACCGTGGCGCGCAGCGCCTCGTCCAGGTCGTCCAGGCTGGAGCCGGCGGAGAGCATGTCCAGCACCGCGGGCAGGCGCAGCGCGTACGCCAGGTCACGGGCCACCTCGCCGGCCTCGATGAGCAGCGTCGGGTCCCAGGTGTCGTGCCCGCCGCGGAGGTTCTCCACCACCAGGTCGAGCTCGTAGATGTCCTCGTCCAGCGGCGCGATGTCGGCCGGCTCCACCCGTTCGGACAGCTCGCTCCAACTGTCCAGTTGGGACAGGTCGTTGGGCGCGCCGGAACGGATGAAACTGACCAGCGACTCGGGCGTCTTGAACAGCAGCAGCTTGCCGCGATGGCTGAGGAAGACCGGGACCTCCTCGTCGCCCGTCTCGTCCTCGGCCTCGGCGGACGCCTCGGCGTCCTCGTCGTCGGCCTTGCCTCGGCGGGCCTTGCCGTCCTCCTCGTCGCTCTCGGCGAACTCCTGGGCGACCTCCTCGTCGAGGATGACGACCGTCTCGTCGTCCTCGTGCTCCTCGACGACCTGGCGGCGGGCGAGGAACGGGTCGTCCTGGTCGCGCTCGGCGACGTCGGTGGGGGTCAGCTCCCGAGCCGGCCGGTACGCCCGGAGCGTGTAGCCGGTGCCGGCGGGCAGCGCGATCTCCACCGGGTCGATCCGCAGCTCGTCCCAGAGGGCGCGGGCGGCCTCGGCCGAGACGGTTGCGGTGTCGGACTCGGCCGTGTCGTCCACGTCGTCGAGCTCGGGCTCGTCGGCGTCGGGCCGTTGGGGCGACTGGCGGGCCACGCTGACCTCCGTGTGCTTCGGGTTGCCCACCCGCCGGCGTGCGCCGCCGACGAGTGACTCTGGGCACATACCCTAGTGGGCGACTCCGGGTGACCGTGGCCGCACCCCGGTGGCGGAGCGGCCCGCCAACAAGTAGCCTCTCTACGTATGAAGGCCCAGGCGCTGCACGGACACCTCGACGCGCTGCTGCTCGCCGTGCTGGAGCAGGGCTCGATGCACGGCTACGCGATCATCGAGGCGCTGCGGAACCGCAGCGACGGCCAGCTCGACCTGCCCACCGGCACCATCTACCCGGCGCTGCGCCGTCTGGAGCGGGCCGGCCACGTCGCCAGCACCTGGAGCACCGTCAACGGGCGCGAGCGGCGGACCTACCAGCTCACCGACGCGGGGCGGCGGGCGCTGGCCGGGGAGCGGTCCGGGTGGCGCGAGTTCAGCAGCACCGTCGGTCGGTTCCTCGACACCGACGCCCCACCCACCGCGCCCGCCTGACGACGCCCGGCCCGGCCCGCCGACGGCCGGCACCGCGATCGCGGGTAGCTCGGCGGGGCGGTCGGCCCGCGGGGTCAGCGGGTGGCGAGCAGCCAGGTGCGGGCGGCCCGGCCGAGCCACACGTAGCCGGCGGCGGCCGCCACGGCCCCGACGAGCATCGGCGGCCAGGTGAGCGCGCCCTCCCACAGCCCGATCGACCACGCGAAGAGGGCCGCGCCGGCCAGCACGCCGAGGGCGAGGACCCCGGTCAGCGCCGCGCCCACCGCCCGGCCGACCGCGCCGTTGCCGCGCAACGCCCACCGGCCGGCCCCGGCCAGCAGCAGCCCGACCGCCGCCAGCACGAACGCGGCGACCCAGATCCAGTTCACCGAGGCCGACAGGATCTGGTAGCCGGCCGGTGGGCGGGGCCCGTCGCTCCAGCTCGCCCCCCGCCAGGTGAGGTCGCCGGCGACGAACGCGACCGCGGCCAGCCCGAGCACCCGCAGCGACAGCCCGCGCAGCGCGCCCACCGCCAGCTCCGCCTGGTAGGCCGGGGCCAGCAGCGCCGCGGAGCCGAACTCGGCCACCGCCCGGCGCTGGGCCTCCGCCGCCGGCAGCCCGTCCTCCCGGTACGCGTCGACGGCGTCCAGCAGGCCGTGCCGCGCCTCGGTCAGCAGGTCGGACTTCAACCGGCGTGGCCCGCGCAGGCACCCGTCCAGCTCCCGCAGCCGCTCCTCCACCATGGTCGCGTCGTCGCACCGCATGGCACCACCCTGTCACGGATGGCCGCCGGGCGGCCTCCGGGGCAACCCTGGCCCGACCCGGAGGTGGGGGCCGGGGAGGAACGGGTCGGGCTCAGGGGCGCAGCGCCAGGTACCCGCGTTCGGCGGCCTCCTGGAGCAGCCACTGGTCCCGGTACCAGCCGGGGGCCGCGACGAGGTCGGCGTGCCGGCCGCGCTGGGCCACCCGGCCGGCGTCCAGCACCACGATCTCGTCGAGGTCGGCCAGCCCGCTGAGCCGGTGGCTGATCAGCAGCACGGAGTGCCCGGCCGGGGTGGCCGCCAGCGTGGAGGCGAGCACCGCGTCGGCGGCGGCGGGGTCGAGCCCCTCGGTCGGCTCGTCGAGCACCAGCACGCCCGGCGCGGCGAGCAGCGCCCGGGCCAGCGCGAGCCGCTGCCGCTGGCCGCCGGAGAGCTGACCGCCCTCCTCGCCGACCACGGTGTCCCAGCCGTCCGGCTGCGCGCGGACCCAGTCCAGCAGCCCGGCCGCCGCGGTCGCCGCCGCCAGCTCATCCTCGTCGGCGTCGGGCCGCCCGAGCAGCAGATTCTCCCGCACGGTGGCGTGGAAGACGTACGCCTCGGCGAGCAGCCCGCCGACCGCGCGGGGCAGCTCCCCGGCCCGGTACGTCGACAGGTCCCGCCCGTCCAGGGTGACCCGCCCGCGTTCGGGGCGTACGGAGCCGGTGAGGACGGCGGCGAGGGTGCTCTTGCCGGCGCCGCTCGGCCCGACCACGGCCACCCGGCGGCCGGGCGGCAGCTCCAGGTCGAGCCCGTCCAGGGCGGGCGCGGCGCCCTCCCGGTAGCGCACGGTCAGCTCCTCGAACCGCACGTCGTACGGCCCGGGGCCGACCGGCGCCCCGCCGGACGCGGGAACCTCGTCCGCCTTCTCCAACAGGGCGGCCACCCGGGTCAGGCCGGTGCGGAGCTGGGTCCACTGCCGGGCGGCCCCGACCAGCGCCAGCGCGATCTCGACGGCGGCGAGCGTGCCGACCGCCAGTACGCCGACCAGCACCCCGTCCACGTCCGCCGCCAGGGCGGCGAGCACCACCGCGCCGGCGGTCAGCCCGGCCACCAGCACCCCGGCCGCGTCGACGGCGAACCCGGTGGCGGCGAGCCGCCGCTCCAGCCGGGCCAGGCGCCGCGCGCGTTCCCCGGCCGCGCCCAGCGCGTGCCCGGTGGCGCCGAACGCGGCCAGGTCGGCGGCGCCGTGGGTGAGGTCGACCGCGTCGGTGGCGAGCGCGCCGCGCAGCGGCGCCAGTTCGGCGGCGGCGCGCCGGGTCAGCGCGGTGGCCAGGGCGGGCAGCGCGACCCCGGCGACCAGCAGCCCGACGGCGAGCGCCCCGGCGGCGGCCGGCGAGACCAGCGCCGCCCCGCCGACCGCGACCAGGCTGACCAGGGCCGCCGCCGAGGCCGGCACCAGCACCCGCAGCAGCAGGTCCTGAACCGCCTCCACGTCCGAGACGAGCCGGCTCAGGGCGTCGCCCGAGCGCTGCCGGGGCGTCGGCCGGGCGGCGAGGCTGGCGAACACCCGAGCGCGGACGTCGGTGATCAGCCGCAGCACGGCGTCGTGCCCGGCGAGCCGCTCGGTGTAGCGGAGCACCCCCCGGCCGACCGCCAGCGCCCGGACCGCGACGATCGCCACGGTGAGGCGGTCCAGCGGGGGCCGGCCGGCGGCGCTCATCAGCAGCCAGGTCGCGGTGGCCATCAGGGCGAGGCCGGCGAACTCGGTGGCGGCGGCGAGCAGCCCCGCGCCGAGCAGCCGGTTCAGGTACGGCCGGGCCAGTCGCAGCACGGTCCGCTCGGGGGAGCGGGCGCGGGTCTCGGCGGAGTCGCCGGTCGGCGTCGGCTCGTCGGTCATCGGGTCGCCTCCCCGGCCGCCGCCGGGGTCAGCTCCGTGACCCGGCCGTCTTCGATCCGCAGGATCCGGTCCGCGTCGGCGAGCAGCGCCGGCCGGTGCGCCACCAGCAGGGCCGTCCGCCCGGCCACCAGCCGACGGGTGGCGTCGAGGACGACGGCCTCGCTCGCGGTGTCCAGCCGGGCGGTCGGCTCGTCGAGCAGCACCACCGGGGCGTCCCGCAGGAACGCGCGGGCCAGCGCGACCCGCTGCCGCTGCCCGCTGGACAGGCCGTGGCCGCGCTCGCCGAGCACGGTGGCGAGCCCGTCGGGCAGGCCGGCGACCACGTCGTCCAGGGCGGCGTCGCGGACGGCGGTGGCGAGGGCCGCGTCCGGGGTGTCGGGGGCGCCGAGCCGGATGTTGTCGGCCAGCGAGGCGGCGAAGAGGTGGGCCCGCTGCGGCACCCAGGCGACCTGGCGGCGCCAGGCGTCCGGGTCCGTGCCGGCCAGGTCCATCCCGCCGACGGTGACCCGGCCGGCGGTCGGGGCCACGAAGCCGAGCAACAGGCCGAGCAGCGTGCTCTTGCCGGCGCCGCTCGGGCCGACGACCGCGACGCGTTCGCCCGGCCGGATGGTGAGCGTGACGTCGCGCAGCGCGGTGGTCCGCTCGTACGCGACGGTCACCGACTCGAACCGGATCTCGCCCCGGCCGTCCGGCGTCGCCGCGCCCCCGCCGGGTGCGACCGGCGCGGGGGCGGCGGCCGAGAGGGTCAGTGCCTCGTCCAGCGCGGTCAGGCCCTCCATGCTGGCGTGGAACCGGCTGCCGGCCGCCCGCAGCGGCAGGTACGCCTCCGGCGTGAGCAGCAGCACCAGCAGCGCGGTCTGGAGGGTCAGGCCGCCACCGAGCAGCCGTACGCCCACCGGCACGGCGACCAGTGCCACCGAGAGGGTGGCGACCAGTTCCAGCACCAGGGCGGAGAGGAACGCGATCCGCAGCGTCTTCATGGTCGCCACCCGGTGCCCGTCGGCCATCCGGCGGACGGCGTCGGTCTGGGCCCGGGCCCGGCCGAACGCGCGCAGCGTGGGCAGCCCGGCGACCATGTCGAGGAAGTGCCCGCCGAGCAGGGAGAGCCGCCGCCACTGCCGCTCGGTGGCGGCCTGCGCCTGCCAGCCGAGCAGCGCGCCGAAGATCGGGATCAGCGGCAGGGTGGCCGCGATGATCAGCGCCGAACTCCAGTCGGCGACGAAGACCCGCGCCAGCACGGCGACCGGCACGGTGACGCTCAGCACGAGCTGCGGCAGGTAGCCGGTGAAGTAGGCGTCCAGCGCGTCCAGCCCGCGCCCGGCCAGCGTGGCGAGCTGCCCGGCGCGCTGGCCGGCGACCCAGCCGGGGCCCTGCCGCCCGACCGCCCCCAGCAGTTCCTCGCGCAGTGCCGCCTTGACCGTCGCCGCGACCCGCGCCGACACCATGCCCTGCGCCCAGACCAGCAGCGAGCGGGCGGCCACCGCGGCGACGAAGCCGGCCAGGGCGGGCCGGTCCAGCCGCCCGTCGAACCCGGTCGCCAGCAGCGCGGCCAGCGCGGTGGCCTGCGCGACGACCAGCCCCGCGGCCAGCACGCCGAGCAGCGCGAGCACGGCAAGGTCGCGCCGGGCCGCGGGGACCCGGCGCAGCAGACGCGGGTCGAACGGGCGGCGGTTCACCAGTACACCGGTGCCCTGCCGTCGGTCCGTCCCCGGAAAACCCACCAGCACATCGCCTGAAAGCCTAGTAGGGCCGGCAGGAGCGGCACCGTCAGCCAGCCCAGCAGCCGCAGCGTGGGCGCGCTCGCGGCCGCGTCGGCCACCGTCAGGGACGCGCCGGGGTCGACCGTGGAGACCAGCGCGTAGGGCCAGAGGGTCGCGCCGACCAGCGCCACGGGCAACGCCAGGGCCGCCCCGGTGGCGGCGAAGGCGAGCCCGGGCCGCCGCCGGCCGAGCGCCACCCGGGCCGCCAGCACCGCCGCCACCAGCAGCAACGGCAGCAGTACGCCCACCGCGGGCTGCCGCGCGGCGGCGCGTACGTCGGCGGAGAGCAGGCCGAGCGCGGTGGCCGCGCCGACGGCGACGAGCGCCACCGGGACGAGCCGGCGGGCCAGCCGCCCGACCGGCGCGGCCTCGGCGGCCGGCAGCCGGAGGGTGAGGAAGGTCGCACCGTGCAGGGCGACCAGCGCGACGACGGCGAGGCCGGTGGCGGCCACGAACGGGGTGAACAGGTGGGTCACGCCGGCGACGTGCCCGTCGGCGTGCAGCGGCACGCCCTGGAGCAGCCCGGCCAGCAGGGCGCCCCAGCCGAGCGCGGCGAGCAGGCTGCCGACGACCACGATCCGGTCCCAGCCGGCGCGGGCCCGTGGGCCGGCCGGGCGGCTGCGCAGTTGCACGCCGACGGTAACCAGGATCACCCCGACCAGCGCGCCCACCACGGCCGGGTAGAAGCCGGAGAGCAGTTCCCCTTCCAGCACGGGGAACGCGCCGAACAGGATGCCGACGGCGGCCACCAGCCAGACCTCGTTGCCGAGGAAGAACGGGCCGACGGCGTTCAGGGCGGCGCGGCGGCGGGTGGGGTCGGCGCCCCGGGCGAGCAGCAGGCCCACGCCGTAGTCGTAGCCGCCGAGCACCAGATAGGTGGCGAAGAAGAGGCCGAGCAGGGCGTACCAGGCGAGTTCCACGTCGTCTCCTCAGGCGAAGGCGGGCTCGGGGCGGGGGTCGGCGGGCGGCTGCTGCGGCGGGCGGCCCAGGGCGGGGTCGTGCGCGCCCCGGGCGGCGTGCCGGGCCAGCAGGACCCAGTTGGTGACGGCGAGCGTGCCGAGCAGCAGGCTGAATCCGATCAGCGAGGCGAGCATCAGCCACGGGTCGACCGGCGACACCGCCCGGTCCACCGGCAGCAGCCCGTACGCGACCCAGGGCTGGCGGCCGACCTCGCGGGCGATCCAGCCGAGGATCACCGCGCCGAACGGCAGCGGCAGGGCGAGCAGGATGATCCAGAGCGGGAAGCGCAGCCGCACGGCCCAGTCCCGCCAGAGCAGGGGGAGCAGCAGCCAGAGCAGGCCGAGACCGAAGCCGATCAGGATCATGAAGCCGAGGCCGACGCTGGCCAGCACGGGCGGGGTGTAGTCGCCGGGGCCGAACCGCGCGGTCCAGTCGGCGACCAGCGCGTCCGCCGCGGGGCTTCCGCCGAACTTGGTGGGCTGCACCTGCCCGACCGGGCCGAACTGGGCGAAGCCGAAGCCCTGCACCATGGTGATCGACAGCGCCGCGGTGACCAGGCCGATCCGCAGCGAGGTGCGGAACAGCGCGTAGTCCGGGGTGCGCCGGATCAGGTGCCAGGCGCTGACCGCGGCCATCAGCATCCCGCCGACCAGCAGCGCGGCGAAGACCACGTGGCCGAAGGCCATGCCGAGGCTGGGGTTGGTCAGCAGCGCGGTGAAGTCGGTGAGGTGGGCGACGCCGTCGCGCACCTCGTAGCCGACCGGGTTCTGGAGCCAGGAGTTGGCCACCATGATCCAGAATGCCGAGGCGTACGCGGTGAGCGCGACGCCCCAGAGCAGGGCGAGGTGGACGCCCTTGCGCAGCCGGTGCCAGCCGAAGATCCACATGCCGAGGAACGTCGACTCCAGGAAGAACGCGACCAGCGTCTCGATGGCCAGCGGCGCCCCGAAGACGTTGCCGACGTAGCGCGACAGGCCGCTCCAGTTCAGCCCGAACTGGAACTCCATCACGATGCCGGTGGCGATACCGAGCACGTAGTTGATCACGTAGAGCTGGCCCCAGAAGCGGGTCAGCCGCTCGTAGACCGGCTTGCCGGTCAGCACGGCGGTGGTCTGCAACCCCACGAGCAGGGTGACCAGGCCGAGGGTGACCACCACGAACAGGAAGTGGATCGAGGTGGTCGTGGCGAACTGCAGGCGGGCGAGGAGCAGGGTGTCCATGGCCGGCTCTCCGTACTGTCGGCTCACTTGTCGTAGTGAGCCTACACGTAGATTCCCTACGTATCATTACTACGTGTCGTAGTAGAACTGGGTGCGGCGAGGCGTAGTGGTTTGGGGGCGCATCCGACGCGCCGGTCAGCTGAGGAAGAGCGAGATCGGCAGGACGGCCAGCGTGGTCGCCACCGACAGGGCGACGGCGCCGAGCACCCGGGGCGGCCGGTCGGCGACCAGCAGGCGCTGCACCCGGACGTCCAGGTCACGGTCGCCGAGACCGAGGGCGCCGGCCGGAGTGATCCGACTTCCGGCTGCGGCGAACCGGCGCAGCGCGCGGCCCAGCGCCTCGGGGTGCGCCTCCCGGGCCTTGTCGTCGGCGCGCATCTCGACCAGCAGCGCGACCCGCTCGTGGATCCCGCGCACCCAGCCGAACCAGGGCAGCGCCCGGCAGAGCGCGGTGAACGGGAGCAGCACCAGATCGTGCCGTTCCTGGGCGTGGGCCCGCTCGTGGCTGAGCACCGCCGCCAGCTCGGCGCGGTCCAGCAGGCTGAGCGTCCCGGCGCTGACCACCACCTGCGGCTTCACCCCCGGCAGGCAGTACGCCGCCGCGCTCGGGTGGTCGAGCACGAGCGCGCCGGGTGCCGCCGGATCGTTCCGGGCCACCAGGGCGAGCAGGTCCCGGTGCCGGCGCTGGGCGCGCACCGTGTGGAGCAGGGTGCGTACGGTCGCGGTCAGCAGCACGGCGCCGATGCCGAAGCCGAAGGCGACCAGGCTCAGCTGGACGGGCCCGAGCCCGGGCGGCAGGGTGCCGTGCGCCAGATCGCCGGCCAGGGCCAGCAACGCGCTCCCGGTCGGCCGCTCGTACGGAGCCAGACCCACCGCGATCGGCAGGCCCACCTCGGAGAGGCCGAGCGCCAGCCCGATCGCCTGCCAGCAGAGGATCGCGACCCGGGGGCTGCGCCACGGCCAGGTGGAGCGGGCCAGCACCTGCGCGGTCAGCAGGCAGGCCAGCATCGACGCGGCGAAGTGCAGAGCGTACGCCACGGCCGTCGCCCTACCGGTCCGTGACCTCGTCGGCGACGGGCGGGCGGACGACCCGGTCGGTCGGCGCCTCGACCCGGTCGGTCAGCTCACCCGGAGCAGCCGGCATGCCGCCGGCGGCCTCGGCGGCCAGCGCGGCGCGCAGCACCTCGGCCTCGGTGCCGGTCACCGAGTGGGCGAAGCGCACCAGCGCGGCGTCCCGGCTGCCGCCGAGGTCGAGGGCGTCGAGCATGAGCTGGGCGATGTGCGCCTCGCGGCTGGCGGCGGCCCGGTAGCGCCAGGCCCGCCCCTCCCGCTCACGCTGCACCATGCCCTTGCCGGCCAGCCGGTCCAGCACGGTCATCACCGTGGTGTACGCCAGCTCGCGGCCGTCCAGCGCGTCGGCCACCTCGCGCACGGTGATCCCGTCCGACGTGGCGGGGACCGAGTCCCACAGCACGTCCATCACCGCACGTTCGAGATCACCAAGCCGAGTCACGCCGCAATCCTACCCCTGGTAGTAGACCCGTCTCAGGCCAGCACACCCGAGCCGCCCCTCCCCGGGGCAGCACACCTGAGCCCGACCCTCCCCGGGCGGTACACCTGAGTCCGACCCCCTTCCGCGGACCTGGCCGAAGAGGGTTTCGGGGGGAGCCCGCCCGCGGAGGGATCAAGCCTGACCGCCCGGAGCGGGTGGGCTCCCCCCGAAACCCCACGCGGGCAGACCGCGACCTCACACCCCCTTGGGGTGCCAGACCGTCTTCGTCTCCAGGAGGCTGGTCATCCGGGTGATGCCCGGGTCGGCGAACCAGTCGTGGTCGGCCGGGGCCGGCCGGAGCACCCGCTTCAGGTTCTCCGCCGCCTTGACCTCCAGCTCCGCCGCCAGCTCGGCGTCGGTCACCCCGGTCAGGTCGATCGCGTTGACGTCCATGTGGCTCGCCAGCGTCGGCACGGTCTCCGACAGGCGGCCGGTCAGGATGTTGACCACCCCGCCCGGCAGATCGGAGGTGGCCAGCACCTCGGCCAGGGTCACCGCGGCCAGTGGCGCCGCCGGCGAGGCCGCCACCACGACGGTGTTGCCGGTGACGATCGCCGGGGCGATCACGCTGACCAGGCCGAGCAGCGCCGGCTGCTCCGGGGCGGCCACCGCCACCACGCCGGTGGGCTCCGGCGAGGAGAGGTTGAAGTACGGCCCGGCGACCGGGTTGGCGCCGCCGTACACCTGGGGGAGCTTGTCGGACCAGCCCGCGTACCAGACCCAGCGGTCGACCGCCGCGTCCACCTCGTCGCCGGGCACGCCGAGGGCGACGAACTGCTCGCGCCGGCCCTCCAGCATCTCGGCCACCCGGTAGAGGATCTGACCCCGGTTGTACGCGGTCGCCCCGGCCCAGCCCTTCACGGCGGCGCGGGCGGCGACGACGGCGTCCCGCGCGTCCTTGCGGGAGGCCAGGGAGACATTCGAGTCCTGCACGAGATACGACCGTCCCGACTCGCTGCGCGGGAACTTCCCGCCGATGAAGAGCTTGTACGTCTTGCGTACCGCGACCCGCTCAGACATTGAGGTAGCCCTCCAGCCCGTGCCGGCCGCCCTCGCGACCGTAGCCCGACTCCTTGTAGCCCCCGAACGGCGAGGTGGGGTCGAACTTGTTGAACGTGTTGGCCCAGACCACGCCGGCGCGCAGCCGGTCGGCCATCCACAGGATCCGGGAGCCCTTGTCGGTCCAGATCCCGGCCGACAGCCCGTACGGCGTGTTGTTGGCCTTCTCGACGGCCTCGGCCGGGGTGCGGAACGTCAGCACGGACAGCACCGGGCCGAAGATCTCCTCCCGGGCGATCCGGTGCGCCTGGGTGACCCCGGTGAAGATCGTCGGCGCGAACCAGAAGCCGCGCTCGGGCAGCTCGCACGGCGGCGACCAGCGCTCGGCGCCCTCGGCGGACCCGGCCTCGGACAGCTCCCGGATCCGCGCGAGCTGGGCGGCGGAGTTGATCGCGCCGATGTCGGTGTTCTTGTCCAGCGGGTCGCCGACGCGGAGCTGGGCCATCCGCCGCTTCAGCGACTCCAGCACCCGGTCGGCGACCGACTCCTGGACCAGCAGTCGGGAGCCGGCGCAGCAGACGTGCCCCTGGTTGAAGAAGATGCCGTTGACGATCCCCTCGACCGCCTGGTCGACCGGGGCGTCGTCGAAGACGATGTTGGCCGCCTTGCCGCCCAGTTCCAGGGTGAGCTTCTTGCGGGTGCCGGCCACCGCGCGGGCGATGGCCCGGCCCACCTCCGTCGAGCCGGTGAAGGCGACCTTGTCCACGCCCGGGTGCTCGACCAGGGCTCGGCCGGTGTCGCCGGCGCCCGTGACGATGTTGACCACGCCGGCGGGCAGGTCGGCCTGCTGGCAGATCTCGGCGAAGAGCAGGGCGGTCAGCGGGGTGGTCTCGGCCGGCTTCAGCACGACCGTGTTGCCGGCGGCGAGGGCCGGGGCGATCTTCCAGGCCAGCATCAGCAGCGGGAAGTTCCACGGGATGACCTGCGCGGCCACGCCGAGCGGCTGCGGGTTCGCGCCGAAGCCGGCGTACGGGAGCTTGTCGGCCCAGCCGGCGTAGTAGAAGAAGTGCGCGGCGACCAGGGGCAGGTCGACGTCGCGGGACTCCTTGATCGGCTTGCCGTTGTCCAGCGACTCCAGCACCGCCAGCTCGCGGGAGCGCTCCTGAATGATCCGGGCGATCCGGAACAGGTACTTGGCCCGGTCCCGGCCCGGCATCGGACCCCAGACCTTCTCGTACGCCTGCCGGGCGGCGCGGACGGCACGGTCCACGTCCTGCGCGCCGGCCTCGGCGACCTCGGCGAGCACCTCCTCCGAGGCCGGGTTGATCGACTTGAAGCTGCCGCCGTCGGTCGGGTCGACGAACGTCCCGTCGACGAAGAGCCCGTACGAGGGCTTGATGTCCACCACCGAGCGGGACTCGGGGGCGGGTGCGTATTCGAACATCGGCTCTCAGTCCAGGGTGAAGTAGTCGGGACCGGAGTAGGTGCCGGTCGTCAGCTTGGTGCGCTGCATGAGCAGGTCGTTGAGCAGGCTGGAGGCGCCGAACCGGAACCAGTCCGGGTCCAGCCAGTCCGCGCCGACGGTCTCGTTGACCATCACCAGGTACTTGATCGCGTCCTTGGTGGTCTTGATGCCGCCGGCCGGCTTCACGCCGACCTGCCGGCCGGTGGCGGCGCGGAAGTCGCGGACCGCCTCCAGCATCACCAGGGTCACCGGCGGGGTGGCGGCCACCGGGACCTTGCCGGTGGAGGTCTTGATGAAGTCGCCGCCGGCCAGCATCGCCAGCCAGGAGGCGCGGCGCACGTTGTCGTACGTGGCCAGCTCGCCGGTCTCCAGGATCACCTTGAGGTGGGCGTCCCGGCAGGCCTCCTTGGTGGCCACGATCTCGTCGTAGACCTCCTTGTAGCGGCCGGCCAGGAACGCGCCCCGGTTGATCACCATGTCGATCTCGTCGGCGCCGGCCGCGACGGCGGCCCGGGTGTCGGCGAGCTTGACCTCCAGCGGCGCCTGACCCGACGGGAAGGCGGTCGCCACGCTGGCCAGGTGCACCCCACTGCCGCGCAGCACCTCGGCGACGTGCGGGACCATCGAGGGATAGACGCAGACCGCGCCGACGTGCGGGCAGGACGGGTCGGCCGGATCGGGGCGCAGCGCCTTGGCCGCGAGGGCCCGCACCTTGCCGGGGGTGTCCGCCCCTTCCAGGGTGGTCAGGTCGACCATCCGGATCGCCAGGTCGATGGCCTGCGCCTTGGCGGTGGTCTTGATGGAGCGGGTGCCGAGCTGTGCCGCTCGCTGCTCCGCGCCGACCTGGTCCACGCCGGGCAGGCCGTGCAGGAAGGTCCGCAGAGCGGTCTCGGATCGTCCCAGCTCGGAGAGTTCCGACCGGGCCGACGTCGCTGTCGCCGTCATGCTCCGAAGTCTACGCATCCGACCGATGCGTGATCTTGGTCACGGTGCCGTCGGTCGATCCGGGTGGTGAGCGACGTCGCTGCTCCGCCCGCACCCGCAGTGCGGACGCGGGCGGACCGGTAGGTTGAGCGATCGTGGACGTACACGTCATTGACCATCCGCTCGCCCAGTCGCGGCTGACCGCCATGCGGGACGCGCGCACCGACTCCTCCTCGTTCCGGGCGGCGCTGCACGAACTCACCACCATGCTGGTGTACGAGGCCGCGCGCTCCTTCCCGATCGAGAAGTACCCGGTGCAGACCCCCGTCACCGGCACCGAGGGCACCCGGCTGGCCAATCCGCCGCTGCTGGTGCCGGTGCTGCGGGCCGGCCTGGGGATGGCCGACGCCGCGCTCGGCCTGCTGCCGGAGTCGTCGATGGGCTTCGTCGGCCTGGCCCGCGACGAGGAGACGTACGAGCCGCGCGCCTACATGGAGTCGCTGCCCCGGGACCTGAGCGGCCTGCCGGTGCTGGTGCTCGACCCGATGCTCGCCACCGGCGGCTCGCTGGAGCACTGCTGCCGGCTGCTGGCCGACCGGGGCTGCACCGACATCACGGTGCTCTGCGTGCTCGCCGCGCCCGTCGGCATCGAGCGGCTGGAGCGCACCGGCCTGCCGCTGCGCCTGGTCACCGCCTCGATCGACGAGGGCCTCAACGACCGGATGTTCATCGTGCCGGGTCTCGGCGACGCCGGCGACCGCCAGTTCGGCGGCATGCCCCGCTTCTAGGCGGAGCCCCACGCCACGCCACCCGCCCCGGCGCCGTCGGGGCGGGTGCCCCCGGCCGACAGGCCGTCCCGCCCCGGCCGGTGACTTTCTACCCCGGCCGCCGGTAACGATCCACCCCGCCCGCGACACATACGTGGTGTCCCTGTCAGGAACTGCGGTCGGGAGATCGATAGTGAAACCCGTGGGTGAGCGGGGCGAGGACTGGTTCACCGGCCTCTACGCCACGCACTACCCGGACATCGTCAGGTACGGCCTGCGCCGGCTTCCCGATGCCGACGCGGCAGCCGAACTCGCCCAGGACGTGTTCGTCGTCGTCTGGCGGCGGCGCGGCGAGGTGCCCGAACGCGCCCTCCCGTGGCTCTACGCCGTCGCGCGCCACGTCGTGGCGAACCGGTGGCGTTCCCGGCGCGACGGTCCGAGCCTGCTCCCGCTCGCCGAGGCCGACCACGTACCGGCACGAATCGTCGAGCCCGACGCCGTGGCGCCGGTGCTCGACCTGCACCGGGCGCTGCGCACGCTGTCCGAAGCCGACCAGGAGATCCTCCGGCTTGTCGGCTGGGAGGACCTGAGCGTCGCGGATGCCGCCGTCGTCCTGGGCTGCACCCGCTCCGCCGCCGCCGTGCGGCTCTACCGGGCCCGGCGCCGACTGCGCTCCGCCCTGGCCACCTCCACTCCCGCCCGCGCCGCCCGGCCGGCGTCCGCCCACGTCTGAGAGGAGCAGCAGCATGCACACCAAGCAGCAGGTCCGGGAGCTTCTTCACCCGGCCGACCCGGCGCGTGACGCCGTCGTGCCCCCGTCACCCCTCACCGCCCACGACCTGATCCTCCGCGCGGAGGACGCGACCGCGACCCCGGCCGGGCCGGTGCGGCGGGCCGCACCGCGGCGCACCGTGCTGGTCGGCGCAGCCGCCGCGGTGGCCGCGCTCGGCTCCGCCGGGTTGGCGCAGGCGCTGCGGGACGGGCCGGTGCCCGCCCTACCGACGTCGCCGCAGCCGGTCGACGGGGTCGTGCTCCAACCGGTGTCCTACGAGGTCACCGCCACCGAACCGGCCGGGCGGCACCTGCGGGCGCTCGCCGCGCGCATCGTGGACGCACCACACGAAGGCGCCGCCGGCCCCTACTCCTACCACCACACCAAGTCCTGGGGCAGCCCGACCGTGTTTTCGCCCGAGGGCCACAGGATGAGCTACGTGCAGGAACGTCGTGAATGGGTGGCGGACGACGGCCGCCGCTGGCAGGACACCAAGTCCCTGGGCGTCGAGTTCCCCGACGCGGCGTCCCGGGAATACTGGTCCACGCGGCCACAGTCGCCCAGTGCCAACCCCTCGGCCACCAGGCGGCCGCCAGGGATCGCCGAGATTCCGCCCGACCCGGTGGCCCGGCGGCTGCCGGCCGACCGGGCGGAACTCGCGCGCTGGCTCCGGATCGACCAGTCGGCGGGCGACGTGGCCATGCGCACGTACCACCTCTACAGCAGCTACCTGGTGCCGCGGCGGACCCGGGCCGACCTCCTCACCATCCTGGCCGAGAATCCCGGATTCGTGTGGCGCGGCCGGGTCGTCGACCGGGCGGGCCGCCAAGGCGTGGCCGTCACCGCCGACCTCGTCCCGCCGGCGGGCCAGGGATTGATTGTGGAGCGCGCGCAGATGTTGCTGGTCTTCGACCCGTCGACCGGCGAACTGCTCGCCCACGAGTACCTGGAGACGGCCCCGAAGCGCCGCGTGCTGCACTACGCGCTCCTGCTGAAGGCCCGTCGCACCGACACGGTGAACTGACCGTCCGGCCCGCCGGGGCGGTCGGGGCGCGCCCCGACCGCCCCGGCCTGCGGCGACGGCGAGGCGTACGGGAGCGGCGGCGCGCCATCGACGTCGAGTGGGTGCGCGGAATGCGCGCACCCGCTAGCGTCTCCGGCCATGACTGGTGTTGCTCTCGCCGAAGAGCTGCTTCTCCTCGCGTACGACGACGAGACCGGCAAGGCGACCATGCCGCGGATCAGCCTCGACCTGGGGATGGCCGCCGCGGTACTGATCGAACTGGCCCTGGCCGGGCGGATCGTCTACTCCGAGGGGGCCCTGGCGGTGGCCGACCCGACGCCCACCGGCGAGCCGCTCGTCGACGGGGTCCTCGCCCGCATTGCCGCCGACACCCCGCACAGCCCGTCGTCCTGGGTGCAGCGGCTGCGGCACGGCCTGCGCGACAAGATCCTCGACGCCCTGTGCACCCAGGGCGTGGTGCGTGACGTCGACGAGACCGAGCTGGGCTTCATCCACGTGCACCGCTACCCGACGGTGGATCCCGCCGTGGAGGCGGACACCCGGCGCCGGCTCGCCGAGGCGCTGGCCGACGGGCAGCTCCCCGACGAGCGGACGGCCGCCCTGGCCACCCTGGTCGCGGTGCTGCGGATGGAGCCGGCCCTGGGTCTGACCGGCGACGCGGCCCGGGACGCCCGCCGCCGCCTGGAGGAGATCGCCGGCGGCGCCGGCTTCTCCGGCAACGTCAGCCTCGACGACTCGGTCGTCCGCCCCTCGGTGGGCCTGGTCGTGGCCGCCCTGGGCAGCGCGGTGGACGCCGCCCTCGGCCCGCGCCGCTGACCCGACGCGCACGCCAGCGATCCGGCGCTGCCCCGCGCCGCTGACGCCACGCGCACGCCCCGAACCGACACCCACCCCCGGCCCTTTGCTCTGCTCCAACCCACGCGACACGGCGTTTCCGTTGCGTCGGGTGAAGCAGAGCAAAGGGCGCAGGGGGGCGGGTGCCCGGAAGCCCGGTCAGAGACCGAGAGCGGCCGCGATCTCCGCGCGCAGGGCCGCGACGGCCTCCGCGGCCCGGGCGCGGGCCGCGGCGACGTCGCCGTCCGCCACCGGCTCCACCACCTCCAGGTACGCCTTCAGCTTCGGCTCGGTGCCGGACGGCCGGATCACCACCCGCGCGGCCCCGGTGCGCAGGATCACCACGTCCGCCTCGGGGAGCAGGTCCTGCGCCTCCGTGACCGGGTGGCCGAGCAGCGCGGCCGGTGTCGCGGCGCGGATCCGGGCCATGGCGTCGGCGATCACCCGCAGGTCGTCCACCCGCACCGAGAGCTGGTCGGTGTGGTGCACGCCGAACTCGGCGGCCAGCTCGTCCAGCCGGTCGGTCAGGGAGCGCCCCTGCGTCTTCAGCCCGGCGGCCAGCTCGGCCACCGTCAGCGCGGCGGTGATGCCGTCCTTGTCGCGGACGTGCTCCGGGGCGACGCAGTAGCCGAGCGCCTCCTCGTAGCCGTAGACCAGCGGCTCGGCCCCGCCGCCGGCCCGCACGATCCACTTGAACCCGGTCAGCGTCTCGTCGTAGGGCAGGCCCCGGGCGGCGCACATGGCCCGCAGCAGGGAAGACGACACGATCGTGGTGGCGTACAGGCCGGTGACGCCGCGCCGCATCAGGTGGTCGGCCAGCAGCACGCCCACCTCGTCACCGCGCAACATCCGCCAGCCGGGCCGGTCGGCGTCCGGCGCCGGGGGACCGGCGACCTCCCCGCGGGCGCTCGCCGCCGGGCCGGTGTCCCGGACGACCACCGCGCAGCGGTCCGCGTCCGGGTCGTTGGCGATGGCGATGTCCGCGCCGGTCGACTCGGCGAGGGCGACCAGCCGGTCCACCGCCCCCGGCTCCTCCGGGTTGGGGAAGGAGACGGTCGGGAACGCCGGGTCCGGCTCCGCCTGCTCGGGTACCACCCCGGGCACCGGGAAGCCGGCCCGGGCGAAGGCCGCGGTGAGCACCGCTGCCCCCACCCCGTGCAGCGGCGTGTACGCCACGGCCAGGTCGCGCGGCCCGTCCGGGTCGATCACTCCGGTGGCCCGCTCCACGTAGGAGGCCACCAGGTCGTCGCCGAGCACCTGCCCGGCCGGGCCGAGTGGCACCTCGGCCAGCGGGCCGATCGACCGGATCGCGGCCTCGATGCCGGCGTCGGCCGGCGGCACGATCTGCGCGCCCGCCCCGAGCGCCCCGCCCAGCTCCGCGCCGAGGTAGACCTTGTAGCCGTTGTCCTGCGGCGGGTTGTGGCTGGCGGTCACCATCACCCCGGCGACCGCCCCGAGGTGCCGCACCGCGTACGCGAGCACCGGGGTGGGCAGCGGGCGGGGGAGCAGCAGCGCCGGGCGTCCCGCGCCGGTGGCGACCTGGGCCGTCCGCTCGGCGAACTGCCGGGAGCCGTGCCGCGCGTCGTACCCGATCACCAGCGGGCCGGTGCCGCCCTGGGCCGCGAGCCAGGCGACCAGCCCGGCGGCGGCCTGGGTGACCACCGCGAGGTTCATCCCGTTCGGACCGGCGCGCAGCGGGCCGCGCAGCCCGGCGGTGCCGAAGGTCAACGGGCCGGCGAACCGGTCGGCCAGCTCCGGGGCGCTCGCCGGCAGGCGGTCGAGCACCGCCCGCAGCTCGTCCCGGCTGGCCGGGTCGGGGTCGTCGTCGAGCCAGCGCCGTGCTTGCTCGCGAATGTCGTCGATGTCAGTGGTTTCCGCCGGCATGCCTCTTGATAGCACGCCGGCGGATCACCGCTTCTCTTCCCCTGCGCTCAGCCGGCGTCGGTGAGCTGGAACGTCTTCACCATCTCGTCGAAGATCGGCTTGCTCTCGGCGAACTTGGCGTCGGTGGAGGTGAGGTAGAACGAGTACGCCTTGCCGTCGTGGACCACGCCGCGCCACACGCCGTGCCGCTTGGTCTCGCCCTCGCCGCAGGTGTACTCGAACTCGGCCGCCTGCTTGCCGACCCACTCCATCTCGTTCATGGCGAGCTGGGCGTACGGCTTGACGCAGGACTTGGAGCGGGTCTTCAGGCCGTCCTCGGCGACCTCGGCCCAGCGGATCGAGGTGGTGCGGAAGTCCTCCACGAGGATCCGCACCTTGCGGCCCTCGTCCTGCGGGTCGACGTAGTCGACCCAGTTGCCGGCGCTCTTGCGCTCCCAGCCCTGCGGCACCATGACCCGCACGCCCTTGCCGGAGTGCTCCTTCATCTCGGGCGCGCCGGCCGGGGCCGCCGAGGTCGGGGCGGCCTGCGGGATGGTCGGCGCGTCGTCGCCGCCGGTGAACAGGACGACCACCCCGATCAGCAGCACCACGGCCAGGCCGCCGGCGGCGGCGAGCTGCACCTTGCGGGGCCAGCCCTTGACGGTGCCGACGACCTGGTTGCCGATCGCGCCCACCCGACCGCCGAGCCCGCCGCCGGCGGCGGCCGGCGCGGTGGCGGGGGTCGCCCAGGGCTGCCCGGTGCCCGGCACCGACCACTGGCCGCCGCCGTACGTGCCGCCGAGGTGCTGGGTGGCCTCCGGCTGGCCGCCGAAGACGGGGGCGCCCGCGCCCATCCGCTGGGTGGCGTCCGGCTGCCCGAAGGCGGGCGCGCCCCCGCCCACCCGCTGGGTGGCGTCCGGCTGCCCGAAGGCGGGCGCGCCGGCCCCCATCCGCTGGGTGGCGTCCGGCTGGCCGCCGAACCCGACGAGGCCGGCCGCGTTGGTGCGCAGCTGCTGGGTGGCGTCGGAGCCGGCGACCTGCGGCGTGGCCTCGGGGCCGCCGTAGGGGCGGCCGGCCGGCGCGGGGGCGCCCGGGGCCGGCATCGCGCCGGTGGGGGTGTGCAGCGGCCCGGCCAGCGCGTCGGCGCTGGTGTCCTCCATCGCGGCGGGGCTGGCGGGGAGGGCGGCCTGCGCGGGGCGCTCGCCCCGGCGCAGCGCGGCCAGCCGGTCGGTGAGCGACTCGCCGGGGTTGAGCATCGCCCGCCCGCCGATCTGCCCGGTCGGCTTCGGCTGCTCGGGCTGGGCGGCCGGCGGGGCGGGCAGCGGCCGCTGCTGCACCGGCACGACCGAGTACGGGTCGGTCATCGAGTTCACCGCGGCGGCGTTGCTGGTCAGCGGGCCGGCGAGCAGCTCGCGCAGCATCGCCCGGGCGGTGTGCACGTCGAGGCGGCGGGCCGGGTCCTTCTCCAGCAGGCCCATCAGCACCCGGGTCAGCGGCCCGCTGCGCTGCGGCGGGGCGGGCGGGTCCTCGACCACCGCGTGCATGGTCTCGATCGGGTCGCCCTTGTCGAACGGGGGCCGCCCCTCCACCGCCGTGTAGAGCGTGACGCCCAGCGAGAACAGGTCGCTCGGCGGCCCGAACTCCTGGCCCATCGCCCGCTCCGGGGAGATGAAGTGCGGCGAGCCGAGCACCATCCCGGGGGTGGTGAGCTGCACGTCGGTGGGCATCCGGGCCACGCCGAAGTCGGTCAGCACGCAGCGGCCGTCGGCGCAGATCAGCACGTTGGCCGGCTTGACGTCGCGGTGCAGCACGCCGATCGCGTGCGCCACCTCCAGCGCGCCGAGCAGCGCTATGCCGATCTTGGCGACCACCCGCTGCGCGACCGGCCCGTCCTCGATCACCATGTCGGCGAGGCTGCGGGCGTCCAGCAGCTCCATCACGATCCAGGGCCGGCCGCCCTCGGTGACCACGTCGTAGACCTGCACGACGGCCGGGTGCTGGATCGCGGCCGCCGCGCGGGCCTCGCGCAGGGTGCGCTCGTACATGGCGTCGCGATCGCTGGGGGCCAGACCCGGGGGCAGGACGACCTCCTTGACGGCGACGTCCCGCCGCAGGAGCGTGTCTGTGGCACGCCAGACCGTGCCCATGCCGCCGTTGCCCACCGCGGAACGCAGCGAGTAACGACCACCGATGGTCGTGCCGGGGGTCGCGCGTCCGTTGGGGGGACTGACTGGTCCGCCGCTCCACGTCGGGATCTGAGTCACAGAAAAGCCACCGGGGGAAATCGAGGGGGGCTGGGACACAACCCCCCTATCTTGCTGGTTCCGACGCCCGATGCGAAACCCGACGCGACGGACGTTTACCGAACTGGACCATACGTGCCCTGACGTTCACCTCTCGTCGATGTCCACGGGTCGGGTGTGCGCTATCCCTCACCCGCCGTCGCCGTCGCGCGTCCTACCATCCGCTAATGAGCGAACGGCGGTCAAGCGAGTCCGGTTTCCCGATCAAGGGCGTCTACACGGCCGCCGACCTTCCGGAGGACCTGGACTCCCGGCTGGGCGGCCCGGGCGAGTTCCCGTACACGCGGGGCGTCTACCCCACCATGTACACCTCCCGTCCCTGGACGATGCGCCAGTACGCCGGCTTCGGCACCGCCACCGAGTCCAACGCGCGGTACCACCAGTTGTTGCGGGCCGGCACGATGGGCCTCTCGGTCGCCTTCGACCTGCCGACGCAGATGGGCTACGACTCCGACGACCCGATCGCGCACGGCGAGGTGGGCAAGGTCGGGGTGGCCATCGACTCGATCGAGGACATGCGGCTGCTCTTCGACGGCATCCCGCTGGACAAGGTCTCCACCTCGATGACCATCAACGCGCCCGGCTCGGTGCTGCTCCTGCTCTACCAGCTCGTGGCCGAGGAGAACGGCGTCCCCGGCACGGCGCTGAACGGCACGATCCAGAACGACATCCTCAAGGAGTACATCGCCCGGGGGACGTACATCTTCCCGCCGAAGCCGTCGCTGCGGCTGGTCGCCGACACCTTCGGCTACTGCCGCAAGGAGGTGCCGAAGTGGAACACCATTTCCATCTCCGGCTACCACATGGCCGAGGCCGGCGCGACGCCCGCGCAGGAGATCGCGTTCACCCTGGCCAACGGCGTCGAGTACGTCCGGGCCGCGCTCGCGGCGGGGCTGGCCGTGGACGACTTCGCGCCCCGGTTGTCGTTCTTCTTCGTCGCCCGTACGACGCTGCTGGAGGAGGTGGCGAAGTTCCGGGCCGCCCGGCGGATCTGGGCCCGGCTGATGCGCGACGACTTCGGCGCCAAGGACCCGAAGTCGATGATGCTGCGCTTCCACACCCAGACGGCGGGCGTGCAGCTCACCGCCCAGCAGCCCGAGGTGAACCTGGTCCGGGTGGCGGTGCAGGGGCTCGGCGCGGTGCTCGGCGGCACGCAGTCGCTGCACACCAACAGCTTCGACGAGGCCATCGCGCTGCCCACCGAGAAGGCGGCCCGGCTGGCGCTGCGCACCCAGCAGGTGCTGGCGTACGAGACCGACCTGACCGCCACCGTCGACCCGTTCGCCGGCTCGTACGTGGTGGAGGCGATGACCGCCGAGATCGAGGTGGCGGCGACCGAGCTGATGGACCGGGTCTTCGACCACGGTTCGGCGGTCGACGCCATCGAGGCGGGCTTCCAGAAGCGGGAGATCGAGCAGTCCGCGTACCGGATCGCGCAGGAGATCGACTCCGGCGAGCGGGTGGTGGTGGGCCTCAACCGGTTCGCCATCGAGGAGGAGGAGCCGTACGAGCCGCTGCGGGTCGACCCGGCGATCGAGGCGGCGCAGGCCGAGCGGCTGGCCCGGCTGCGCGCCGAGCGGGACGCGGGCGCGGTCGAGCGGGCGCTGGCGGAGTTGCGCGCCGCCGCCGAGGGCACGGAGAACGTGCTCTACCCGATGAAGGAGGCGCTGCGGGCCCGCGCCACCGTCGGCGAGGTCTGCGGCACCCTGCGCCAGGTATGGGGGCTGCACCGCCCGGCCGACCGCTTCTGACCGCCCCGACCTGACCGGCCCGTCGGCCGTTCCGGTGGACCCCGCAGGCCGGTCGGTCGGGACGTTTGCGCAGGTCGCGCCGCATGCCGGGCGAGCGCTACAGTCGGAGTCAGTTCCCGTCGCCGATCGGCGACGCAGACCGCGGGAGCGGGCCCGGCGACGCCGCCGGAGGGCTTCCGCGTGCGGCGGGGCGGCGCGGCCCACCGGTCGTGGCGGTTGCCGGAGGGGTTCGGGGGTATCCGACGGGGTGGGCCCGGACGCACACGGTGTGCGGTCGTTCCGTGCTCGGTCGTGTGACCGTCTTCGGAGCCTCGTCGCCGACAGCGGTCGCGTAATTGTCGGAGTGTCAGTTCACCGGACCGACTAATGCGACAATTCGGAACGACGGCCCCGAGATCGGCGTCGATTTGGTGACGGCCGGGTCGGTTACGCGGTGTAGGAGGTGTGGGGCAGATGACGGCGTTCGATCGCGATCTACCTGCTGTCCCGCAGATCTACGAACGCTCCCAGCAGGGCATTCGTGACGCTGTGCGCTCTGATCATCACCGGAACGAGGTTGCGCAGCGTCACCGCCGGAGGTCTAGGCTGTCTGCTGTTCCTGATGATCCATCCATCTCTAGCGAACGAGAATTCGACGTGACGAGTGCGTTGACGCTGCCGACCGGCAACCAGCTGGCGTCGTCCTGGCCGGAGACGCCGTCCGGGTCCCAGCCCCTGCCGTTCGAGCTGGACCACCTGCTCGCCCTCCGGGTGCCCGGGCTGATCGCCACCCGTCGTCACCTCCACTCGCATCCGGAGCTCTCCGGCGAGGAGTTCGAGACGGCCGCCCTGATCGCCCGGGAGCTCTCCCTGGCGGGGCTGAGCCCGCGACTGCTCCCCAAGGGCAACGGGGTCATCTGCGACATCGACGGCCGGCCCGACGGCCCGGTGGTCGCGCTGCGCGCCGACATCGACGCGCTGCCGCTGACCGACTCGAAGGACGTGCCGTACCGCTCCACCGTGGACGGCGTCTGCCACGCCTGCGGCCACGACGTGCACACCACCGTCATGCTCGGCGTCGGCATGCTGCTGGCGCAGCTCGCCGACCTCGGCGAGCTGCCCGGCCGGGTCCGGCTGATCTTCCAGCCGGCCGAGGAGATCCTGCCCTGCGGCTCGCTGGAGGTCATCGAGGCCGGCGGCCTCGACGACGTGGTGCAGATCTTCGCGCTGCACTGCGACCCGAACCAGCCGGTCGGCAAGGTCGGCCTGCGGGTCGGCCCGATCACCGCCGCCGCCGACAACGTCACCGTCCGGCTCACCGGCCCCGGCGGGCACACCGCCCGACCGCACCTGACCGTCGACCTGGTCGACGCGCTGGGCCGCCTGATCACCGAGGTGCCGGCCCTGGTCAGCCGCCGGGTGCCGGCCAACAGCGGGCTGCTGCTGGTGTTCGGCCACGCCTCGGCCGGCACCCGTTACAACGTCATCCCCTCCGAGGCGTGCGCCTCCGGCACCCTGCGGGTGATGGACCGCGACACCTGGGAGCTGGCCCCCAAGATCGTGGGTCAGGTCGTCCGCGACGTCATCGCGCCGACCGGGGCCACCGTAGACCTGGAATACCTGCGCGGTCGCCCCCCGGTCAGCAACGACTCGCGGGCCATCCAGATCCTGACCGCCGCCACCGCCGCCGCGCTCGGGCCGGAGGGCATCGCCGAGACCCCGCAGAGCATGGGCGGCGAGGACTTCTCCTGGTACCTGGAGTACGTCCCCGGCGCGCTCGCCCGGCTCGGCGTGGGCCGCTCCGGCCCGAACGTGGATCTGCACCGCGCCTCGTTCGACGTCGACGAGCGGGCCATCCCGGTCGGCGTGCGGCTCATGGTCCAGACCGCGCTGCGGGCACTGTCGGCGGCGCGGTAGGCAGCGGCTCCGCCGGGCCGGCCGGCGTCACCGGCGGCGGGCCCCTGCGCCGCCGCCGGCGCAGCACCACCAGCAGCACCGCCAGCGGTACGCCGAACACCAGCAGCCAGGGCAGCACCGCGCCCAGCACGGTCAGCAGGACCGTCATCGAGGTGAGGAAGACCTGCCAGCCGCCCTCGAGCCCGACCAGGAAGCCGATCTCGGTCTCCTCGTCGGCGGTGCTGACGTCCGGCCCGACCAGCGACACGGTGATCGTGGACAGGCTGGTCAGGTCCGCCAGCCGCTTCTTCTTCGCCTCCAACGAGGCGAGGTCGGCCTCCCGGCGGGACAGCTCGTTCTCCAGCGACACCAGGTCGGTGATCGTGGTGGCCCGGGCCAGCAGCCGGCGGGCGCTCTCCACCCGGGCGCGCTGGGTGGTGATCCGGGCGTCCAGGTCGACCACCTGTTCGGTGACGTCCTCGGTGTGGATCTCCCGGCGCTGCTGCCGGCCCAGCTTCGCCAGCTCGTCGACGACCTCGTGGAACTTCGCCGCCGGCACCCGCAGCTCCAGCTGCGCCGTCGCGTCGGCGTCGGCGCTGCGCCGCTGGTCGCCGCCGACGAAGCCGCCGACCGCCGTCACGGTGGCGACCGCGCTCCGCGCGGCGGCATCCACATCGTCCACCTGCACCCGCATCGTGCCGGTGTAGATGATGGACCGCTGGTCCACCCGCAGGTCCGGCGCGCCGGCACCGCCCTGCTCGGCCTGCCCGCCACCCCGCTCCGCCCCGCTGCCGGCCCGGTTCTTGTCCGCCGGCGCGGCCTCCGGCGCGCTGACGGCCGAGTCCCTGCTCCCGCCGGAGTCGCCGCTGCCACAGGCCACCAACCCCAGCAGCGCGACCAGCGCGGCGGCCGTCAGCCCTGCGCCCCGACGCCGTCGTTCCCGTCCGTCCATCCCGGTTCCCCTCGTCCTCGCCCCCGTGTGGGGCGATACGTCAGACGTGGCGCGCCAACACGCCGGTTCCGGCAGACTGCGCTCAGGACATCACGATTCGATAATCTTGGAGTCACGATGCACGTCACCAAGTACGCCCACTCCTGCCTCCGCGTGGAGCACGACGGGGGAGTGCTCGTCGTCGACCCGGGCATGTTCAGCGAGCCCGCGGCACTCGACGGGGCGGACGCGGTGCTGATCACCCACGAGCATCCCGACCACGTGCACGTCGAGGCGGTCACCCGGCAGCTCGACCGGCGTCCGTTCCGCATCCACGGCCCGGCCACCCTCGCCGGCACCCTGGGCGACGCGGCCGAGGCGCTCGACCCGGTCCAGCCCGGACAGTCGTTCACGGCCGCCGGGGTGCCGGTGCGCGCCTACGGCGGCCGGCACGCCGTGATCCACCCCGACATCCCGGTGGTGGACAACCTGGCCTACCTGATCGGCGACGTGGTCTACCACCCCGGGGACTCCCTGGTCGTCCCGGAGGACGTGCAGGTCGACACGCTCTTCCTGCCGATCCACGCCCCGTGGACGAAGTTCTCCGAGTCGTTGGACTTCCTCCGCGCCGTCGCCCCGCGCCGGGCGTACGCGCTGCACGACGGGCTGCTCAACGACCACGGGCTCGGCGTCCTGAACAGCAACTTCACCCGGCTCTCCGAGGTCGACTACCGCCGGCTCGAACCGGGCACGCGAATCGACGCCTGACGGCGATGCCCGGCCCGCCCCGAGAGCTGGTGCACCGGCTCTACACCACCCCGCCGGAGCGGTTCGTCACGATCCGCGACGAGGCCGCCGCCGAGGCGCGCCGGGCCGGCGACCCGAAGACCGCCCGGGAGATCGCCCGGCTGCGTCGCCCCACCGTGGCCGCCTGGCTCGTCAACCTGCTCGCCATCCGCCGCCCCGAGCTGGTCGCCGACCTGGCCCAGCTCGCCGAGGCGCTGCGGTCCGCCCAACGCGAACTGCGCGGGCCCCGGCTCCGGGAGCTGTCCGCCCAGCGGCGGGCGGTGGTCGGCGCGCTCGTCGCCGAGGTGCGCAAGCTGGCGGCCGAGGCCGAGGGGGCGCCGTCGGCCGGGAAGCTGCCGCTGGCCGAGGTGGAGGGCACCCTCAACGCCGCGCTCTCCGACACCGAGGTCGCCGAGCAGGTCCGCTCCGGCCGGCTGCTGCGGGCCGCCAACTACGCCGGGTTCGGGGAGGTGCCCCGCCCGCAGCTGCGCCTGGTGACCGGCGGCGAGGAGCCGGAACCGGAGCCCCGGCCCGAGCCGGCCGGAAAGCGGCGGGCGGGTGCCGACCGGGCCGCCCTCCGCGCCGAGCAGGCGGAACGAGCGGCCCGGGCGGAACGGGCCCGGCGGCGGCGGGCGCTGGAGAAGGAGCTGGCGAAGGCGCGTACCGACCAGGAACGGGCCGAGGCGGAGCTGGCCGACGCGACGGCGGCCGAGCGCGACGGCGCCGCCGCCCTGGACGCGATCGAGGCGGAGCTGGCCGAGCTGGAGCGGCGACGGGCCGTCGCCGAGCAGGACCTGAGCCGGGCGAAGCTCGCCCGCCGCGGGGCGGAACGGACCGCCACCGCCGCCCGCCGTCGCGCCGGCGAGGTCGAGGCGGCGGTGGAGGCCCTCGACGCCGAAGAGGGGGATGCCGAGCCGGGCGACGACGCGGCAGACTGACCCCTGTGGACGGACGGGTCGACCCGGGAGCGGGCGGATGACGCCGGAACAGGTCGCCGCGGCCAGCAAGCCCGTCGTGCTCGAGCTCGGTGACGCCTTCACCCGCTGCCCGACCACCCTGCGCCGGGCGCGGCTGCTCGGGATCTCCGGCTGGGCGTTCTACGTCACCGGCCGGGCCGGCGCCCTCGGCGACGTCCGCGCCGAGACGGTCGCCGCCGCCCTCGGCTTCCTCGCCCCCGACGCGGTCGCCGACGGTTGGGACGCTGCCCTGCGCACCGTCCGGCCGGTCGAGGTGGCCGCCGCCACCCTCGCCGAGTGCTGCCGCTGGGGTGACGAGCACCTCGACGCCCTCCCCGGGGCGGGTCGGCTCGCGGCGCTGCTCGGCCGGGCCGTCGAGGCGGCGGACGCCAGCGGCATGCCGCTCTTCGCCGCGTGGCGGGCGATGCCGGTGCCGGAGCGCACCGCCGGCGCCCGGGCCGCCGTCGGCCTGCGCCTGCTCCGGGAGCACTTCGCCGGGGCGTACCTGCTCGCTGTCCGGGCCGGCGGGATGACCCCGCTGGAGGCCGTGCTCGCCGGGCCGGAGGGGGAGGCGGGCGCGGTGGCCTGCGGCTGGCCGCCGCCGTACCCGCCGGTCGGGCCGCTGGTCCGGCGGCGGCTCTGGGCCGAGGCGGTGACCGACCGGCTGACCTCGCCGGCGTTCGCGGCGCTCGGCCCGGCGGACGGCGCCGAGCTGGTGGATCTGCTCCTCGCGACCCGGGCCCGCCTGGCGGGCCGGGGCTGAGCGCGCTTCCGTCGGCACCCGTGCCGGCATCCCGGGCCGGTACGGCCCGACGCCCCGGCGCCGGGACCGGCGTGACGTGGGGGCCGCGGAAAATTCGGCGGCATTCCGCCGGCCCGCCTGTCAGGATCGCCCCCGTGACTCTCCCCGCCGGCTGGCACGCCCGCCGCCCCACCCTCGACGACGTGCCGGCGATCCTGGCCGTGGTGCACGTCGCCGACACCTTCGCCGTCGGTCACCCCGACTTCGACGCCGAGGACGTCACGGCCGCGCTGACCGCGCCGTTCTTCGACCCGGCGCGCGACTCGTGGCTGGTCACCGACCCGGAGGGCGTGGTCGTGGCCTGGGCGACGCTGGACAATCCGACCGGCGTGGGGCGCGAGTTCGTCGAGGTGTACGTGGACCCGGAGCGCGGCGCCGACGTGCGCGCGCCGCTGCTCGCCCGGCAACTCGACCGCGTCGCCGAACGCGCCGCCGAGCGGGGCCTGCCGGAGCTGACCGTGCGTACGGCCGTCTTCGCCCCCGAGACGCGTTGGGCGGCGGAGCTGGCCGAGGCCGGGTTCAGCCGGGCCAAGCGGTACGTGCGGATGCGCCGACCGCTGGCCGGGCTGCCCGCCGAGCCGCCGCCCCCGCCCGGGGTGACCGTCCGCCCGCTGCGCGGCGACGACGAGACCGACCTGCGCGAGTTCCACCGCATCTACGACATCGCGTTTCGCGACACCCCGGACTACGAGCCCGTCGGCTTCGACCGGTGGCGGGAGCGGATCATCCCGTTCGGCACCACCTGGGACGAGTGGTTCGTCGCCGAGGTCGACGGGGTGCCGGCCGGGGCGCTCCAGTCCTCCGACCAGGCGCTGGAGCAGAACGAGGGCTTCGTACGCAGCCTGTCGGTGCTGCCGGCGTACCGGCGGCGGGGGGTGGGGGCGGCGCTGCTGTGGCGGGCCTTCACCGTCTATGCCGCCAAGGGCCGGGAGGCCGCCGGGCTGGGCGTCGACCTGACCAACCCGACCGCCCCGGTCACGCTCTACCGGTCCGTGGGGCTGCGCGAGGTGCGCTGGACCGACATGTACGAGTTGGTCGTCCCGGCCACGGGTGTGTGATTGACGACCCCGGCCGGGGCCGGATCGAGGCGGCGGCCCGCCCGGTAGCAGACTGGGGCCGTGGGAAACGCGCTGGGCCGACGAGCCGCGTCAGGCCGACGCGGTGCCGGTGGGGCGGGACCGCAGCTCGGTGACGTAGTCGTCCGGCGCGCCCGCCTTCTCGGCGGCGTTCGCGATCTCCGACAGGTACCACGAGGTGGGCAGGCCGCCCTCGTAGCCGTCGAAGACGTAGACCCACGCGGTCACGTCCCCGTCGAGGGTGGAGACACGCACGTGCAGCTTGCGGTACGTGCCGGCGGTCACCCCCTCGATCTCGTCGAGTTGGGCGGCGTCGTAGGGGTGGATGTCGTAGAGCGCCACGAACACCCGGTCGCCGGGGGACTCGACGATGGTGCTGACCGCGCCCTCCCAGCCGATCACGTCCTCGCCCGCGAAGGTGAGCCGCCAGCCTTCCAGCCAGCCGGTGCCCACCATCGGCGAGTGTGGGCAGTAGGCGCGCATGCGGGCGGGGTCGAGGTTTGAGCCGTAGGCGGCGTAATGACGCACGGCGATGACGATAGCCCGCCCGCCGGGTGGGGGAGAATACGACGGTGCGTGTCGGACGCGTTCGGGAGAAGAAAGTCACTGTGAGCACTGACGAAGGGCGAGCGCTGTGAGCCGGATCGTGATCATCGGCGGCGGACCGGCGGGCTACGAGGCCGCCCTGGTCGCCGCGCAGCTTGACGCCGACGTCACCGTCGTGGAGGCCGAAGGTGCCGGCGGTGCCTGCGTGCTCTCCGACTGCGTCCCGTCGAAGACCTTCATCGCCAGCTCGGAGGTGGTGACCGGCTACCGGGACACCGAGGAGTTCGGGGTGCACTCCGACGGGCTGGAGGCCGTCACCGTCGACGCCCGGGCGGTGCACGAGCGGGTCAAGCGCCTCGCGCTGGCCCAGTCCGCCGACATCCACGCCAAGCTGGTCAAGGCGGGGGTGACCTTCGTCGCGGGCACCGCCCGGCTCGGCGAGGACATGCTCGGCCACACCCACCGCGTGGTCGTCACCCCGGCCGACGGCGGCGAGGAGCACACGATCGACGCGTCGACCGTGCTGATCGCCACCGGCGCCACCCCGCGCCAACTGCCCACCGCCGTACCGGACGGCGAGCGCATCCTGACCTGGCGTCAGGTGTACGACCTGCCGGAGCTGCCCGAGCACCTGGTCGTGGTCGGTTCCGGCGTCACGGGCGCCGAGTTCGCCAGCGCCTACCTCGCGATGGGCGTGCAGGTGACCCTGGTCTCCAGCCGCGACCGGGTGATGCCGCACGAGGACGCCGACGCGGCGATGGCCATCGAGCGGGTCTTCCGCAACCGGGGCATGAGCATCCTGAACAACTCCCGGGCCGACGCCGTGCGCCGCACCGCCGACGGGGTGGAGGTCGAGCTCTCCGACGGCCGGAAGGTGTCCGGATCGCACGCGCTGATCGCGGTCGGCTCGATCCCCAACACCGCCGACCTTGGCCTGGCCGAGTACGGCGTCGAGCTGGCCCGGGGCGGGTACGTCACCGTCGACCGGGTCTCCCGCACCAACGTGCCCGGCATCTACGCCGCCGGCGACTGCACCGGGGTGCTGCCGCTGGCCAGCGTCGCCGCCATGCAGGGCCGGATCGCGATGTGGCACGCGCTCGGCGAGGCCGTCCGGCCGCTGCGGCTGCGTACCGTCGCGGCGAACGTGTTCACCGACCCGGAGCTGGCCACCGTCGGCGTCTCGCAGGACGAGGTCGACGCGGGCAAGGTGCCGGCCCGGCAGGTCATGCTGCCGCTGGACGGCAACGCCCGCGCGAAGATGGACGGCCTCGCCGACGGCTTCGTCAAGCTCTTCTGTCGGCCGGCGAGCGGCCAGGTGATCGGCGGCGTGGTGGTGGCGCCGAAGGCGAGCGAGCTGATCCTGCCGATCACCATGGCGGTGGAGAACAACCTCACCGTCAACGAGCTGGCCCAGACCATCACGATCTACCCGAGCCTGTCCGGCTCCGTCACCGAGGCCGCCCGCCAGCTCATGCTCCACGAGCTGGAGTGACCCGGCCGCCCGGGAGGTCGGCCGTGGGCGACCGGCGGAGCAGGGTGACCGCGACGACGGCGAGCACGGCGACCTCGGCGAGGATGAGCAGCCGCTCGACGAGCCCGAGCAGCAGCCGGTCGCCCGGGTAGGCCGACCAGACCATCGTCGCGGCGAGGGCCAGGCTGACCAGGGTGAGCCCGCGGACCGCGCGGGCGACGGCCGGCAGCCGGGCCGCGAGCAGCCAGCCGGCGAGCGGCAGCGCCAGGAAGGCGACCACCGAGGCGTACCGGTGGACGTAGGCGGCGGTGTCCATGGGCAGGCCGGGCTCGTTCGTCGGCACGACCGCGGCCAGCAGCAGCCCGCCGATCCAGGCGGCCAGGAGCAGCTCGGCGGTCCGCCCCGGGCGGGCGGCGGGGAAGCGGTGCGCGCGCCGCAGGGCGGGCAGGAGGACGGCGGTGGCCGCGGCGAGCACGACCATGGCCGCGTCGATCACGCCGCCGCGGTCGGAGACCGCGAAGTCGCTGACGGTCAGTGCCCAGGGGTTCAGGTCGTCGTTCACCTCGACGTGGCCGATCACGGCGAGCAGCGCCGCCACGGCGATCCCGCCGAGGGCCAGCAGTCCACTGTTCCGGGTACCAGGCATGTCTCAGCCTGTCCCGCGGGGGACCCCAGACGGATCCGGGCGGGCCACCGAGATCGGTCCCGGGGACCACCCCTAGGCGGCCGGGGTGGGTCAGTCCGCCCCGGGAACGTCCGCCCGCGCCCCGACGACGACCGGCACCGCCGGATCCGGCCCGGTTGCCCGCCGGGCGCCGACGACGGTCATGGCCCAGCCCGCCGCCGCGAACCCGGCCGCCGCCACCGCCGCGATCACCGCCAGCCGCCACGCCGACTCGGTCAGCGCCGTCCCGCCCAGGTGCCCGACCAGCCCGCCGTACGTCGCCCAGCCCAGCGCCGCCAGGCCCTCGTAGAGCAGGAACAGCCGGTACGGGTACCGGCTGCGGCCGGCGGAGAAGCAGGCCGCCATCCGGCCGCCCGGCACGAAGCGGCAGAGCAGGATGACGAGCGGGCCGGGCCGGCGCAGCCCCTGGGTGACCCGGCTGGCGACCCGTCGGGCCCGGCCCGGCGCGACGCCGCGCGGCGACCGGCGGTCGGGTGCGCCCCGCCCGATCAGGTAGCAGGCGAGGTCCCCGGCGAAGACGCCGAGCGCGCCGACGGCGATGGTCACCGGCAGGTTCAGCCCGCCGTACACGGTCAGGGCGCCGCTGGTGATCATGACGACCTGGGTGGGGATCACCGGGACGAAGGCGTCGGCGACCAGCAGCGCGAGCAGCGCGAGGTACGCCCAGGTCGGCGACGCGACCTCAGTGAGTAGTTCGGGCACCACTGCCACCTCGCCGGATGGGGCCGATCGGGGTACCGAGCCTGACGGCGTGTCCGGCGTCACCGGGCACAGCCCTGGCGCGTGGTGACCGCCGACACGGCAGGGCTACCCGGGACCAACGAGCGGGTGTCGGCGAAGGTGACGCGACGGCGTACCGCCGCCGGGGGTCGGCGGATCGGCGTCGGTCGGCGTACCGTTGTCGGCGCGCGGCCCCACCGCCGTCGGGTCCCCCGTTCTCGACGACGGGGCCGCCGCGGGCCGCCGGCAGGTCCCGTGCCGGCGGCCCGCCCCCGTTCCGTGGGCCGTCCGCTCCCGCGACCCCGGGCAGGGCGTGAGGTGCCGCGCCGCCCGCGTAAAACCGGCTGCGGCCCCCGTGCGGGCGGGCGTACCGTCGCCGCATGAGCAGTGCGGTGCTGACGACGACGCCGGGAGACCCCGGCGCGCCGCACTGACCTGACCGTCGACGAGGCCCCGGGGCGATCCGCCCCGGGGCCTCGTGGCGTCCGGTGACCGGGTCGCCTCCGGGTCGTACCCGATCAAGGAGCGCGACATGATCGACCACCGCAGGCTCGGCCGGGAGCTGGACCTGTTCGTCTCCGACCCGCTGGCCGGCGCCGGGCTGCCGCTCTGGCTGCCGGCCGGCGCCGCTGCCCGGCACGCCGTCGAGGAGTACGTCCGCGACCTGGAGCGCCGGGCCGGCTACCGGCACGTGCACACCCCGCCGCTGGGCAAGCGGGAGCTGTTCGAGCTCTCCGGCCACCTCGGCTACTTCGCCGACGACATGTTCCCCCCGATGAAGCTCTCCGCCGACGACGAGTTCGTGTTGCGCCCGGCGCTCTGCCCGCACCACGCCCTCGTCTACCGGGCCCGGGGCCGCTCCTACCGGGAACTGCCGCTGCGGATCGCCGAGCTGGGCGGCATGTACCGGGCCGAGCGCTCGGGGGTGCTCGGGGGGCTGTCCCGGGTGCGGGCCATCTCGCTCAACGACGCGCACAACTTCTGCGCCCTGGAGCAGGTGGGCGAGGAGGTGGCGGAGATCCTCCGGCTGATCCGCGAGGCGCACGCCGCGCTCGGCGTACGGCCGGCGGGGTTCCGGCTGTCGCTGCGCGGGCCGGGGGAGAAGTACGTCGGGGACGACGACCAGTGGGCGCGGGCCGAGGAGCTGCTCCGCGCCGCGCTCGACGGGGTGGAGTTCACCGAGGCCCCGGGGGAGGCGGCGTTCTACGGGCCGAAGATCGACATCCAGGTGCTGGACGCCGCCGGGCGGGAGTCCACCCTCTCCACCGTCCAGCTCGACTTCGACAAGCCGGAGCGGTTCGACCTGTCGTACACCGACCCGACCGGGGGGCGGCGTCGACCGGTGATGGTGCACCGCAGCCTCGTCGGCAGCATGGAGCGGCTGTTCGCGTACCTGATCGAGGTGCACGAGGGCGCCTTCCCCGCCTGGTACGCCCCGGTGCAGCTGGTCGTGCTGCCGGTCGGGGACGACCAGGCCGGGGCGGCGGCCCGGCTCGCCCGGGACGCGCTCGCGGCGGGGCTGCGGGTCGAGGTGGAGTCGGCCGGCTCGCTGGGTGCCCGCATCCGCGACGCCGCCCGCGCCCGGGTCCCGTACGCCGCCGTGATCGGCCCCCGCGAGGCGGCCGAGGGCGACGTCTCGCTGCGCCTGCGCGGCGGCCGCGCCCTGGACCCGATGCCCGCCGCCGACGCCCTCCGGCTGATCGGCGCGGTGGTGGCCGGGCGCGGCGCGGCCCTCCTTCCGGCGCACTGAGCCTCCGCCCGGCCCCGGCCCCGCCGCCCGGCCGCCCGTCGCGGCCGGGCGGTCTGTCGTCACGGCGACCACCGTCACAGCGACGCGGGCTCGGGGTCGGGCCGGGCGGCGGCGGTGAACTGCGACCGGTACAGCCGGTGGTACGCGCCCCGCGCGGCCAGCAACTCGTCGTGCGTGCCCTGCTCCACGATCCGGCCGTCCTCCATCATCAGGATCAGGTCGGCGTCGCGGATGGTGGAAAGCCGGTGCGCGATGACGAAGCTGGTGCGGTCCGAGCGCAGGGCGGCCATCGCCCGCTGGAGCAGCACCTCGGTGCGGGTGTCCACGGAGCTGGTCGCCTCGTCCAGGATCAGCAGCGACGGCTCGGCGAGGAACGCCCGGGCGATCGTGATGAGCTGCTTCTCGCCCGCGCTGACGTTGCTGCCCTCCTCGTCGATGACCGTGTCGTAGCCGTCGGGGAGGCTGCGCACGAACCGGTCCACGAACGTCGCCCGGGCCGCGGCCAGGATCTCCTCCTCGGATGCGCCCGGCCGGCCGTAGGCGATGTTGTCGCGGATGGTGCCGCCGAAGAGCCAGGTGTCCTGGAGCACCATCCCGATCCGGCCGCGCAGGTCGTCGCGGCGCATCGTGGTGATGTCCACGCCGTCCAGGGTGATCCGGCCGGCGTCCAGCTCGTAGAAGCGCATGACCAGGTTGACCAGGGTGGTCTTGCCGGCCCCGGTCGGCCCGACGATGGCGACGGTGTGCCCGGGCTCGGCCACCAGCGACAGGTCCTCGATCAGCGGCTTGTCCGGGGCGTACCGGAAGGAGACGTGCGCGAACTCGACCCGGCCGTGCGGGTCGCGCACCCGGGCCGGCTCGGCCGGGTCGGGGCTCTGCTCCTCGGCGTCGAGCACCGCGAAGACCCGCTCGGCGGAGGCCACCCCGGACTGGAGCAGGTTCGCCATCGAGGCGACCTGGGTGAGCGGCTGGGTGAACTGCCGGGAGTACTGGATGAACGCCTGCACGTCGCCGAGGCTCATCGACCCCGACGCCACCCGCAGTCCGCCGACCACGGCGATCGCCACGTAGCTGAGGTTCCCGACGAACATCATCGCCGGCATGATGATCCCGGAGATGAACTGGGCGCCGAAGCTGGCCCGGAACAGCTCCTCGTTCTTGGCGGTGAAGGCGGCCTCCACCTCGCGCTGCCGGCCGAAGACCTTGACCAGCTCGTGGCCGGTGAACGCCTCCTCGATCTGGCCGTTCAGCTCGCCGGTGTGCGTCCACTGGGCGATGAACTGCGCCTGCGACCGCTTGGCGATCGCGCCGGTGACGACGACCGACACCGGCACCGCGACCAGCGCCACCAGGGCCAGCAACGGCGAGATCCAGAACATCATGGCCAGCACGCCGACCACGGTGAGCAGCGAGGTGAGCAACTGGCTCAGCGTCTGCTGGAGGCTGGTCGAGATGTTGTCGATGTCGTTGGTGACCCGGCTGAGCAGCTCGCCGCGGGGCTGTCGGTCGAAGTAGGGCAGCGGCAGCCGGTTGAGCTTGTCCTCCACGTCGGCGCGCAGCCGCAGCACGGTCCGCTGCACCACGCCGTTGAGCAGCCAGCCCTGCCACCACATCAGCGCGCTGGCCGCCAGGTAGAGGCCGAGCGCCAGCAGCAGCACCCGCGCCAGCGCGGCGAAGTCGATGCCCACGCCGGGCACCACGTCCATCCGCGCGAGCATGTCGGCGAAGCTGTCGTTGCCGGCCGCCCGGGCCGCGGCCACCGCCTGGTCGGCGGTGGTGCCCGCCGGCAGTTGCCGGCCGATCACCCCGGTGAAGATCAGGTCGGTGGCGTGCCCGAGCACCTTCGGCCCGACCACGCTCAGCCCGACGCTGACCACCGCCAGCGCGATCACCGCGACGAGCGCGAGGCGGTCCGGGCGCAGCCGGCGCAGCAGCCGCCGGGCCGACGGCCCGAAGTTCATCGACCGCTCGGCGGGCATCCCGGCCCCCGCCCACGGCGGGCCGCCACGCTGCCCGCCGCCCGGCAGCCGCTTCGGCGTCTGCGCGTCGGCGGCCGGCTTCTGCTGCGGTACGGCGGTTCGCTCGCTCACGCCGCCACCCCCGTCGTGTTCTGCGACGCCACGATCTCGGCGTACGTCGGGCAGGTTTCCAGCAACTCGTCGTGTCGGCCCATCCCGACCACGCCCCCGTCCTCCAACACGATGATCTGGTCGGCCCCGACGATCGTGGAGACCCGCTGCGCCACGATCACCACGGCGGCGTCCGCGGTGACCGGCCGCAGCGCCGCCCGCAGCCGCGCGTCGGTGCCGAGGTCGAGCGCGGAGAAGGAGTCGTCGAAGAGGTAGATCTCCGGCCGGCGCACCAGGGCCCGGGCGATCGCGAGCCGCTGCCGCTGCCCGCCGGAGACGTTCGTGCCGCCCTGCGCGATCGGCGACGCCAGCCCCTCGGGCATCGCCTCGACGAAGTCCCGTGCCTGGGCGATCTCCAGCGCGTCCCAGAGTTCCGCGTCGGTCGCGTCCGGGTTGCCGTAGCGCAGGTTGCTCGCCACCGTCCCGGTGAACAGGTAGGGCTTCTGCGGCACCAGCCCGATCCGGCGCCACAGCTCGTCCGGCGCCAGGTCGCGGACGTCGACGCCGTCGACCAGCACGGTGCCGGCGGTCACGTCGACCAGCCGGGGGACGAGCGACAGCAGCGTGGTCTTGCCCGCGCCGGTGCTGCCGATCACCGCCGTGGTGGTCCCCGGCGTCACCCGGAAGGACACGTCCCGCAGCACCGGTGCGGCCGCCCCCGGATACCGGAACGACACGTCGCGCAGCTCCAGCTCGCCGCGCGTGGACACCTCGGTGACCGGGCGGGGCGCCGGCACCACCGAGGAGTCGGTGTCCAGCACCTCGACGATCCGCTCCGCGCAGACCGCCGCGCGGGGCACCATCATCAGCATGAAGGTGGCCATCATGACGGCCATCAGGATCTGCATCAGGTATTGCAGGAAGGCGGTGAGGGCGCCGACCTGGATCGCCCCGGCGTCGACGCGCTGGGCGCCGAACCAGAGCACCGCGACGCTGGAGACGTTGAGCACCAGCATCACCACGGGGAAGATCAACGCCATCAGGCGGCCGGTGCGCAGGGCGGTCGCGGTGAGGTCGGCGTTCGCGGTGGCGAAGCGCCGCGTCTCGTACGGCTCCCGGACGAACGCCCGGACCACCCGGATGCCGGTGATCTGCTCCCGCAGCACCCGGTTGACCGTGTCGATCCGGGTCTGCATGAGCCGGAAGCCCGGCACCATCCGCCGGATGATCAGCCCCAGGGCGACGGCCAGCACGGGCACGCTGACCAGCATCAGCCAGGAGAGCCCGAGATCCTCGCGCAGCGCCATCACCACGCCGCCGACGCTCATGATCGGCGCGGCGACCAGCATGGTGCAGCTCATCAGCACGAGCATCTGCACCTGCTGCACGTCGTTGGTGTTGCGGGTGATCAGCGAGGGCGCGCCGAACCGGGCCACCTCGCGGGCGGAGAAGCGGTTCACGTGCCCGAACACCGCCGACCGCACGTCCCGGCCGAAGCCCATCGCGGTGCGCGCGCCGAGGTAGACGGCGGCGACGGAGCAGACAATCTGCACCAGGCTGACCGCGAGCATCCACCCGCCGGTGCGCATGATGTAGTCGGTGTCGCCCCGCGCCACGCCGAGGTCGATGATGTCGGCGTTGAGACTGGGCAGGTAGAGCGAGGCCATCGTGCCGACGAACTGGAGCAGCAGCACCGCCGCCAGTGCCCGGTGGTAGGGGCGCAGGTGTGTGCGCAGCAGCCGGATCAACATGTCGGTGCCCCTTCCGGCGTGCCGGCGTCGCCGCTGCCGATGACCTCCAGGAGGAACTGGCGGATCACCGCCGCCTTCGCCGGGTCGGCGTCGACCGAGGTGAGCGGAGCGCCGGACCGGATCACGGCGGTCAGCGCGTCGATCCGGGCCTGCCCGGCCCGGGTGATCGCGATCCGGATGCTGCGCCGGTCGGCCTCGTCGCGCTGCCGCTCGACCAGGCCGTCGCGTTCCAGCGTGTCGACGATGCCGGTGAGGGTGGCCGGCCGGACGAAGCAGTGCTCGGCCACCGTGCGGTGCGGCAGCTCGCCGTGTTCGGCGAGGGTCATCAGGGTGGCCATCCCGGCCTGGGTGAGCCCGTGTTCCTCGGCGAGGTAGCGGTTCCACCGCTGCCCGGTGACGTGCCCGGCGACCACGAGCAGTCGCCCGAGGGGCACGTCCCGCAGCTCGATCAGTTTCATGGTGGCCAGATTAGCCTCCTGAACGTCAGGCCCCAAACGAAATAGCGACGGCCGCGCCGACGAAGAGGACCTGTTCCGCCGTCCGTGGTCCCAGGGGGGTCGCCGGCCGGCCCCCGAGGGTCAGCCCGCGCCGCACCGCCGAGACGTTCGCCGGGAACATGGCCAGCATCAACAGGGCCAGCCCGGCCGCGGCCCAGCGGGCGGTCGCCGGCACGAGCAGCCCGGCCGCGCCCACCAGTTCCAGCACCCCGGTGACCGTGACCAGGACGTCGGGTCGGGGGAGAGCGGGCGGCACCATCGCGATCATGTCCGACCGGTAGGTGGCGGCGAAGTGCGCGAGGCCGGTCACCACGAACATCAGCGCCAGCCCCACCCGCAGCGCGGGGTGCCAGCCGTCGAGCGCGGCCACGCCGGCCAGGCCGGCCAGCCGGGCGAGCGCGGTGCCGGCCACGAGCGCGATCAGTGGAGCCATCGATACCTCCCAGGAAGGCGAACTTGTCGGCGACAAGATTGCGCCCCGAGGTGGCATCTTGTCAATGGCAAGATAGGATCGCGGCATGACCGGAACACGCGGCTACCACCACGGCGACTTGCGTCGCGCCCTGCTCGCCGCGGCGGTGCGGGTGATCGAGGAGTCCGGCCCCGGGACGCTGAGCCTGCGCGACCTGGCCCGCCGGGCCGGCGTCTCGCACGCCGCACCGGCGCACCACTTCGGCGACAAGGCCGGCCTGCTCACCGCCCTCGCCGCCGAGGGCTTCGACCTGCTCGCCGAGGCGTTGGGCGGCGCGGCGGACCTGCTGGAGAGCGGCGTCGCGTACGTCGACTTCGCCGTCCGGCACCGCGCGCACTTCGAGGTGATGTTCCACCCGGACCTCTACCGGGCCGACGCCGACGAGGTGGCGGCGGCCCGCCGGCGCGCCGGCGACGCGCTGTACGCCGGGGTCGCCGGGCTGCCCCAGGGGCGCCCGACGGCGGAGGACCCGCAGGGCGACGCGCTCGCCGCCTGGTCGATCGTGCACGGCTTCGCCACGCTCTGGCTCGCCGGCGTGCTGCCGGAGCGGGTCGGTGACGACCCCCGGGCCGCCGCCCGCGACGTCATCCGACGCCTCTTCCCGACGGAGTGATGGCCGGCGGGCGCCGTCTCACCAACTCGTGGGTAGCGGCATCCCCTCGGTGTAGCCGGCCGCGCTCTGCACGCCGACGAGGGCCCGCTCGTGGAACTCCGCCAGGTCCCGGGCGCCGGCGTAGGTGAAGGCGCTGCGTACCCCGGCGATGATCTCGTCGATCAGGTCCTCCACGCCGGGGCGGGCCGGGTCCAGGTACATCCGGGCCGAGGAGATGCCCTCCTCGAAGACCGCCTTGCGGGCCCGGTCGTACGCGCTGTCGTCGGCCGTCCGCGCGCTGACCGCCCGCGCCGACGCCATCCCGAAGCTCTCCTTGTAGCGCCGGCCGTCGGCGTCGGTGTAGAGGTCGCCGGGGGACTCGTAGGTGCCGGCAAACCAGGAGCCGATCATCACGTTCGACGCGCCGGCGGCCAGGGCCAGCGCCACGTCCCGCGGGTGCCGTACGCCGCCGTCGGCCCAGACGTGCCGGCCGAGCTGGCGGGCCGCCGCGGCGCAGTCGAGCACGGCGGAGAACTGCGGCCGGCCCACCCCGGTCATCATCCGGGTGGTGCACATCGCACCCGGGCCGACGCCCACCTTGACGATGTCGGCGCCCGCCTCCACCAGGTCGCGTACGCCCTCGGCGGTCACCACGTTGCCGGCGGCGACCGGGACCGCCGGGTCCAGCGCGCGGACGGCCCGCAGCGCGGAGATCATCCGCTCCTGGTGGCCGTGCGCGGTGTCCACGACCAGCGTGTCCACCCCGGCCTCCAGCAGCGCCGCCGCCTTGCCGGTCACGTCGCCGTTGATGCCGACGGCGGCGGCGATGCGCAGCCGGCCCCGGTCGTCCACCGCCGGCTTGTAGAGCGTCGCCCGCAGCGCGCCCTGCCGGGTCAGCACCCCGACGAGGCGGCCCTCGGCGTCGACCACCGGGGCGAGCCGGCGCCGGCCGGCCGAGAGCCGGTCGAAGCCCGTACGCGGGTCCGCGTCCGCCGGCACGGTGTGCAGCTCGGTGGACATCACGTGCCGGAGCTGGGCGAAACGGTCCACGCCCACGGTGTCCGCATCGGTCACCACGCCCAGCGGCCGGCCCTCGTCGTCGATCACCACCACGGCGCCGTGCGACCGCTTCGGCAGCAGGTGGATCGCGTCCCCGACGGTGTCGGTCGGGCCGAGCGTGATCGCGGTGTCGTGCACCAGGTGCCGCCGCTTGACCCAGGCGACGACGTTCGCCACCACCTCGATCGGGATGTCCTGTGGGATGACCGCGATCGCGCCGCGCCGGGCGACCGTCTCGGCCATCCGGCGGCCGGACACCGCGGTCATGTTCGACACGACCAGCGGGATGGTGGTGCCCGTGCCGTCGCTGGCGGCCAGGTCGACGTCGAGCCGCGAGCCCACCTCGGAGCGGGCCGGCGCCATGAAGACGTCGTTGTAGGTCAGGTCGTGCGCGGGAACCGCGCCGTGTAGGAACCGCACCCCGCCATCATTCCCGCCGGCCGCCGCCCGTGCCCCCGGTGGTCGCCGAAAACACCCCCGGTCGGGCGTCGCCGAAGGCCACCAGCGCGGCCAGGAAGAGGTAGCGCGGCCCGGCGTCGCCGGTCAGCCGAGCAGCAGCCCGGCCGCGAGCGCGGTCATCACGAGGGCGATCGCACCGTCGACGACCCGCCAGGCCGTCGGGCGGGCCAGCACGGGCGCGAGCCGGTGGGCGGCGGCGCCGATGGTGGTGAACCAGACCACGCTGGCGAGCGCTGCGCCCGCGCCGAAGACCCAGTGGTGCGGGTGCTGGCGGGCCACCCCGCCGAGCAGGAGGACGGTGTCGAGGTACACGTGCGGGTTGAGGTAGGTGAAGGCGAGGCAGGCCAGCAGCGTCGCCCCGAGCGTGGCCGGCGGCCGGTCGGCGGGGGAGAGCGCGCCGGGGCGCAGCGCGCGGCGGGCGGCCAGCACGGCGTACCCGAGCAGGAACGCGGCCCCCAGCCAGCGGACGGCGGTCAGCACGTCGGGGTGCTCCGCCGTGGCGGTGCCCATCCCGGCGATGCCGACCGAGATCAGCAGCGCGTCGGAGGCGGCGCACACGGCGACCACGGGCAGGACGTGCTCCCGGCGCAGGCCCTGCCGTAGGACGAAGGCGTTCTGCGCGCCGATGGCGGCGATGAGCGCGATCGAGAGGGAGAAGCCGGCGGCGGCGGAACCTGTCACGGAGTTGCTGAGGATGTCGGGCACGAGCCGAGGCTACGAGCCGCAGCCGATGCAGCCCAGCTAAAGATTCTCACGGCAGATAAGCTCAGCTTCATCATGCTTGACTCCACGCAGCTCCGGACGTTCGCCGCGGTGGTCCGCGAGGGCAGCTTCGAGGCGGCCGCGCACGCGCTGCACGTCACCCCGTCGGCCGTCAGCCAGCGGATGAAGGCGTTGGAGCAGACCGTCGGGCAGGTGCTGGTCCGCCGCACGAAGCCGTGCCAGGCCACCGACGCGGGCCGGCCGCTGCTGCGGCTCGCCGGCCAGGTGGCCCTGCTGGAACGGGAGGCGTTGGACGCCGCCCGCCCGCCGACGGTCGGCGGGCCCGCCCCCAGCCGGGTAACCATCGTGGCGAACGGCGACTCGCTCGGCACCTGGTTCGTCGGCGCCCTGGCGCGGCTGCCCGCCGAGCTGGCGCTCCTGTTCGACGTCCGCCGGGACGACGAGGACCACACGGCGGAGCTGATCCGCGACGGTACGGCGATGGCCGCGGTGACCGCGCAGCGCGAGGCCGTGCAGGGCTGCCGGGTGGAGCGGCTGGGCGCGATGCGGTACGTCGCGCTGGCCCGGACCGGGTTCGCGGCCCGCCACTTCCCCGACGGCCCCACCGAGGCCGCCCTCGCGACGGCGCCGATGATGGCGTTCGATCGCAAGGACCAGCTCCAGCACCGGTTCGCCCGCACCGTGACCCGGCGTCGGATCGCCCCGCCGGTCCACTACGTCCCGTCCTTCGACGGCTTCAACGAGGCGGTGCGGCTGGGCCTGGGGTGGGGGATGGTGCCGGAGCGGATCGCCCGTGCCGACATCGCGGCCGGGCGCTGCGTCGACATCGGTGCCGGGCGGCACCTGGACCGCCCGCTGTACTGGCAGCACTGGCGGGTGGAATCCACCACGCTGGACGCGCTGACCGCCGCCGTCCGGGCGGTCGCCGGCACCGAGCTGCGCTGACTGTCAGGCTGGCCGGTGCCGCCCAGCGTTGCGTTAGGAAGGGGCCCTTCCTCTACCGAAGACGTTAGGAAGGTGCCCTTCCTTACACCTCAGGCGATCGTGCAGATCGCCGCGCCGGCGGAGATGACGGCGCCGACCTCGGCGGCGAGGCCGCTGACCGTGCCCGCCTTGTGCGCGTGCAGCGGCTGCTCCATCTTCATCGCCTCCAGCACCACGACCAGGTCGCCCTCGGCGACGGTGTCCCCGTCGGCGACCGCGATCTTGACGATGGTGCCCTGCATGGGCGAGGTGAGCGCGTCGCCGCTGACGGTGGTGCCGGCCTTGGCCGCGCCGCCCCGGCGGGCCGGCTTGCGGGCGGCGGGCGCGGCGGCGGCCGTACCCCCGCCGAGGCCGGCGGGGAGGGTGACCTCCAGCCGCTTGCCGCCGACCTCGACCACGACGGTCTCGCGCTCGGCCGGCCCCTCGGCGGTGCCGGCGGCGGCGGTGAACGGCGGGACGGTGTTGTCGAACTCGGTCTCGATCCACCGGGTGTGCACGGTGAACGGCTCGGCGGTGAACGCCTCGTCGCGGATGACCAGCCGGTGGAACGGCAGCGCGGTGGCCATGCCCTCGACGACCATCTCGTCCAGCGCCCGGCGGGCCCGCTCCAGCGCCTCGGTGCGCGTCTCGCCGGTGATGATCACCTTGGCCAGCAGCGAGTCGAAGTTGCCGCCGATCACGTCGCCGGCCGAGATGCCGGTGTCGACCCGGACGCCGGGGCCGGTGGGCAGCCGCAGCGCGGTGACCGTGCCGGGGGCGGGCAGGAAGTTGCGGCCCGGGTCCTCGCCGTTGATCCGGAACTCGATGGAGTGCCCGCGCGGCGTCGGGTCCTCGGTGAACCGCAGCTTCTCGCCGTCGGCGATCCGGAACTGCTCGCGGACCAGGTCGATGCCGGCGGTCTCCTCGGTGACCGGGTGCTCGACCTGGAGACGGGTGTTGACCTCCAGGAAGGAGATGGTGCCGTCGGCGCCGACCAGGTATTCCACCGTGCCGGCGCCGTGGTAGCCGGCCTCCCGGCAGATCGCCTTGGCGCTGTCGTGGATCTGGGCGCGCTGCGCGTCGGTGAGGAACGGCGCCGGGGCCTCCTCGACGAGCTTCTGGTGCCGGCGCTGGAGCGAGCAGTCGCGGGTGCCGACCACGATCACGTTGCCGTGCTGGTCGGCCAGCACCTGCGCCTCGACGTGGCGGGGCTTGTCGAGGTAGCGCTCGACAAAGCACTCGCCCCGGCCGAACGCGGCGACCGCCTCGCGGGTGGCCGACTCGAACAGGTGCGGGATCTCCTCCATCGTGCGGGCCACCTTGAGCCCGCGCCCGCCGCCGCCGAAGGCGGCCTTGATGGCGACCGGCAGGCCGTGGTCGACGGCGAACGCCATCACCTCGTCCGGGTTGGCCACCGGGTCGGGGGTGCCGGGCACCAGGGGGGCGCCGGCGCGCTGGGCGATGTGCCGGGCGGTCACCTTGTCGCCGAGGTCGCGGATCGCCTGCGGGGTGGGGCCGATCCAGGTCAGCCCGGCGTCGATGACGGCCTGGGCGAAGTCGGCGTTCTCGGCGAGGAATCCGTAGCCGGGGTGGACGGCGTCGGCGTCGGCCTTGGCGGCGACCTCCAGCAGCTTGTCGATGCGCAGGTACGTCTCGGTCGCGGAGTCCCCGCCGAGCGCGTACGCCTCGTCGGCGAGGGTGGCGTGCAGGGCGTCCCGGTCGGAGTCGGCGTAGACGGCGACGCTGCCCAGACCGGCGTCGCGGCAGGCGCGGATGACGCGGACGGCGATCTCGCCGCGGTTGGCGATGAGTACCTTGCGCACCTTGGGGTCTCCTCCCGGGAGGTTACTGACCGGGAGTGTATCGGCCACCCTGAGAGGGCCCTAACGATCGCTCAGTGTGGGATGCCGCACTGCCGCGTCGCGCCCTAGTCAAACTTGCTTATTACGCTTGTCCGATGTCTGCCACGCGAATGATGATCCTCGGGCTGGTGCGGTGGATGCAGCCCGTGCACGGCTACGACGTGCGCCGGGAACTGCTCAGTTGGAACGCTGACAGGTGGGCCAACGTGCAGCCCGGCTCGATCTACCACGCCCTGCGCAAGCTGACCGCGGAGGGCCTGCTGCGCGAGGTGGCCACCGAGCAGGTGGGCGCCCGGCCGGCGCGCACCACGTACGAGGTCACCGCCAAGGGCGAGGACGAGTTCGAGTCGCTGCTGCGCGGGCACTGGTGGCAGTTGCACGAGCCGCCGGACCCGTTCGCGGCGGCGTTCTCGTTCCTGCCCGCGCTGCCCCGCGAGGAGGCGTCGGCGGCCCTGCGCAACCGGGCGAACCTGCTGCGCGCCGGCGTCGAGTCGATGCGCGCGGCGCTGGCCTCGGACTGGATGCGCAACTCCAAGCCGGTGCACGTCGGGTGGATGTTCGAACTCTGGGCCGCACGGGCGGAGGCCGAGGTCGGCTGGTGCGAACGGATCGCCGAACGCATCGACTCCGGTGTGTCGTACCTGCCTGATGGGCTGGTCGGGGCGGAGGGTTGGAACGGGTGGTCCGACGGCGGAACCACACCTCACGACACAAACGAATAATCAAGATTGACCACTGGAGCTATATCGCGTTAGCCTGCTCGCGGCGCGACGGGGGGAGCACGCCGTCCGGCGTCGTCCCCGAGGGACAGACCAGGTGGCCGGTCGCACCGGCCCGGACGACCAGGAGCAGAGATGATCGAGACCAGAGGGCTGCGGAAGTCGTTCCGCTCCCGAGAGGGTCGCCAGACGAGGACCGTCGACGCGGTGCGCGGGGTCGACCTGGAGGTCGCCGCGGGGGAGATCTTCGGCTTCCTCGGCCCCAACGGCGCCGGCAAGACCACCACCCTGCGGATGCTGGCGACGCTGATCGAGCCGGACGGCGGCGAGGCCACCATCGCCGGGGCCGACCTGCGGAAAGACCCGGCCGAGGTGCGCCGCCGCATCGGCTACGTCGCCCAGGGCGGCAGCACCTGGGACGAGTCGACCGCCCGCGAGGAGCTGGTCCTCCAGGCCCGGATGTACGGCATCGGCAAAGCCGAGGCGCAGCGGCGCGCCGTCCGCGCCCTCGACGCCTTCCAGCTCACCGAGTACGCGGACCGCAAGTGCAAGACCTACTCGGGCGGCCAGCGGCGACGGGTGGAGATCGCGCTCGGCATCATCCACGAGCCGAAGATCGTCTTCCTGGACGAGCCGACCAGCGGCCTCGACCCGCAGAGCCGCGCCCACATGTGGGACGAGATCCGCCGCCTGCGCGCCGACGGCATGACCGTCTTCATCACCACGCACTACCTCGACGAGGCCGACGCGCTCTGCGACCGGATCGCGATCATGGATCACGGCGAGGTGGTCGCGGAGGGCACCCCGGCGGGCCTCAAGCGCGAGATCTCCGGTGACGTGGTGCTGGTCGGGCTGGACGCGGCGGCCACCCCGCAGGCCGCGAAGCTGCTCGACGGCGAGCCCTACGTCAACAAGCTGGAGACCGTCGAGGAGGGCGGCCTGCGGCTCTACGTCGACGAGGGCGCGACCGCCATCCCGCAGATCCTGCGCCGCGTCGACACGGCGGGCCTCACGCTCGACTCCATCGAGCTGCACCGGCCCAGCCTCGACGACGTCTTCCTCACCAAGACCGGCCGCTCGCTGCGCGAGTCCTGAACCCAGACCGGAGAGATCACATGAAACTCGCCCGTGACACCTGGCTGATCTTCCAGCGCCAGCTCCAGCTGCTGCTGCGCAACCCCGTCTGGGTCTTCGTCGGCATCTTCCAGCCGGTGATGTACCTGCTGCTCTTCGCCCCGCTGCTCAAGCCGGCCCTGAACGCCCCCACCCAGGCGGAGGCCTACAAGATCTTCGTGCCCGGCCTGCTGGTGCTGCTGGCCATCTTCGGCGGCCTGTTCCAGGGCTTCGGCCTGATCGCCGAGCTGCGCGCCGGCGTCATCGAACGCTCCCGGGTCACCCCGGTCAGCCGGCTCGCCCTGCTGCTCGGCCGCTCGCTGCGCGACGTGGTGTCCCTGATCGTGCAGGCGGTCATCATCACCCTGCTCGCGCTCCTGTTCGACCTGCGCGTCTTCATCGTCGACCTGCTCCTGGCGTACCTCATGCTCGCCCTGATCGCGCTGATGACCTCGGCCGTCTCCTACGGCGTCGCGCTCAAGGTCAAGAGCGAGGACGCGCTGGCCCCGCTGATGAACACCGTGGCGCAGCCGGTGCTGCTGCTCTCCGGCATCCTGCTGCCGCTCACGTTCGCCCCCGGCTGGCTCCAGGGCATCGCCGAGTGGAACCCGTTCTCCTGGGCCGTCGACGGCACCCGTGCCCTCTTCAACGGCGACCTCGGCGACGACAAGGTCTGGCAGGGGCTCGGCATCATCGCGGTGCTCGCCGCAGCCGGCGTCGTCTGGGCGGCCCGGCAGTTCGCCCGCACCGTCCGGTGAAAGGAAGGGCACCTTATTAACGCCTACGGTAGAGGAAGGGCCCCCTCCTAACGCCGGGGAGAGCTGCCTCTCACCGGGGCGGGGCACCGGCCGGACGCTTGTACCGTAAGGCCGGTGCCCCGCCTCACCCGTGACCGGACCACCTGGCTGACCTACGCCCAGCTGGGGCTGTGGGGCTTCTTCCTCTACGGATTCGGGCCGGTCGTGCCGCTGCTCCGCGACGAGCAGGGCACCTCGGCCGCCGTCGCCGGCCTGCACAGCACCGGCATCGCCGTCGGCGCGCTGGCCGGCGGGGCGCTCTTCGCGCCGCTGGCCCGCCGGGTCGGCCGTGGCCGCGCCATCTGGACCGGGCTGGCCGGGGTGGCGCTCGGCGTCACCGCACTCGGCACCCTGCGGGCACTGCCTGCCACGATCACCGCCGTCGCGGTGATCGCCACCTTCGGCATGCTGGTGATCAGCGGCGTGTCGGTGGTGCTCACCGACCGTCACGGCACCGGCGCGCCGGCCGCGCTGACCGAGGCCAACGCCGCCTGCGCCGGCATGGGCATCCTCGCCCCGCTGGTCATCGGCGTCAGCGTCGACGCCGGCTGGGGCTGGCGGCCCGTGATGGCCGTCGAGGCCGGCCTGATCGCGCTGGTCGCGCTCGCCGCCGTGACCTTCCGCGTACGCCTGCCGGACGCCGCCCCCGCTGCGGCTGCCGGGGATCCCCCGGCCGACACCGACCCGCCCGCCGGCGCGCGTCGGGCTGCTCCCGTCGCCGGCGCCGCGCGGCGGCTGCCCCCGACGTACTGGATCGCCTGGGTGCTGATGGCGGTCACCGGCTCGATCGAGGTCTGCCTGTCCCTCTGGACCGCCGACGTGCTCCGCTCGCACGCCGGAATGGCGGCCGGCGCCGCCTCGGCCGCTGTCGCCGCGATCGTCTGCGGCATGTTCGTCGGCCGGCTCGTCGGCGGCCGGTTCGCGCTGCGGTACCGGCCGGTGCCGCTGCTGCTGGCCGCGCTGGGCGTGTCGCTGGCCGGGTTCGCGCTGTTCTGGGTCGCACCGGTCGGCTGGCTGGCGGTCGCCGGCCTCGTCGTGCTCGGCGTCGGCAACGCGCTGCACTACCCGCTGGCCATCTCGATCGCGCTCGCCGTCGCCGGGCCGGCCGCGGACCGGGCGGCCGGCTGGGCGTCGTACTCGATGGGGGTCGGCTTCGGGATCGCGCCGGTCGCGCTCGGCTGGGTGGCCGACGGAGTGGGCCCGCACCTGGCGTTCCTGCTGCTGCCGGGCTTCATCGCGGCGGCCGCGCTGCTCGCCGCCCGCCTGGGCCGTGCCCTACGCCCGGCCCCCGCCGAAATCCGGACCCCGACCCCCGTCTGACGCCAAGCCGGGCGGCGGCTCCGTCGGATCTTGGTGCGGAAGGGCCCCTGGAGGGGCCGTTTCGCACCAAGATCGCGCAGGGCGGGGCCCACACTGTGGCGGTCAGTGCACCCGGGCCAGCGTCAGGCCGTCGGCGACCGGGAGCATCACCGCGTCCACCCGGACGTCGGCGAGCACCTCGTCGTTGAACGCGGCGATGGCCCGGTCGTCGGCGTTCTGCGGGGCGATCACCCGGCCGCCGCGCAGCACGTTGTCGACCGCGATCACCCCGCCGGGACGCATCCGAGGCACCAGCTCCGCCCAGTAGACCGGATACCCGGTCTTGTCCGCGTCGATGAACGCGAAGTCAAGATGACGTTCGTGGGGCAGCTCGCGCAGCGTGTCGCCGGCCGGGCCGATGCGCAGCTCGATGCGATCCTCCACGCCGGCGCGGGCCCAGTACCGCCGGGCGATGCCCGTGAACTCCTCGGAGATGTCGAAGCAGGTCAGCCGCCCGCCCTCGGGCAGCCCCCGGGCGATCGCCAGCGAGGAGAGGCCGGTGAAGGTGCCCACCTCCACGGCCTGCCGCACGCCGAGCAGCCGGGTGAGGAAGGTCAGGAACGCGGCCTGCTCCGGCGCTACCTGCATCTGTGCGTCGTCCGGCAGGGCGGCGCGGGTCTCCTCGGCCAGGTCCCGCATGATCTCGTCCGGCGGCGACCCGTGCGTCACCAGGTACGCGTGCAGTTCCGACGTGAGCGGGATCGACTTCGTGGTCATGAACGGACGCTATCCGAGCGGTTCGACCGACTGGTTGCCGGGCGCGACCTTTGTCCACAGATCGGTGATTCGCAGATCCAGCTCGGCCAGGAGGCGGCGCAGCATCGGCAGCGAGAGCCCGATGACGGTGCTCGGGTCGCCCTCGATCCGCTCCACGAACGGCCCGCCCAGCCCGTCGATCGTGAAGGCACCAGCCACCGCGAGCGGCTCGCCGGTGCCCACGTACGTGGCGATCTCGTCGTCGCTGACGTCGGCGAAGTGCACGACGGTGGAGGCGACCGCCTCGGCCCGACGCCCCGTCACGATGTCGATGAGGCAGTGCCCACTGTGCAGCACGCCGCTGCGCCCGCGCATGCGCTGCCAGCGCCGGGTGGCGTCCGCCGCGTCGGCCGGCTTGCCGAGAATCTCCCCGTCAAAGGCCAGCACCGAATCGCACCCGATCACCAGCGTCCGCTGGTCGTCGGCCGGCCGGAGCCGGGTCAGCACCGCCTCCGCCTTCAACCGGGCCAGTTCCAGGCAGAGATCCTCGGCCTGCTCGGTGACCACCAGGGACTCGTCGACGCCGCTGACCAGCACGTCCGGTTCGATCCCGGCGGCCTGGAGAATCTTGCGGCGGGCGGGGCTCGCCGAGGCGAGCACGAGGCGGAGCGGCATCGTTTCTGGCACGTCGCCGACGTTACCGGCTGATCCGGGGAGGTGGGTCGTCGCCGTGGCGCTGGCGACGCGCAACCAGGACCCACACGCCACCGGCAGCCACGATCACACCGAGGGTGACCAGGCCACGGGCGGTCGCTCCGCCGTCTCCGTCGTCGGCGGGCTCCGCGACCGCCGTCGTGGTCGAGGCGGTGGGCGCCGGGTCGCTCGCCGTCGCCGACCCGAAGCCCAACGGGGGTACGTCTGCCGTCAGCGCCGCTACGAGGTCGATGACCCCGTAGCCGTACTCGTCGTCACGCCCCGGTGGTCCCTTGTCGACGGCGGTGGCCGTGAGCCGATGCACTACCTCGGAGGCCGGGAGGTACGGGTACTTCGACCGAATCAGTGCAGCAGCCCCGGCGACGATCGCTGTAGCTCCCGACGTGCCGGTGCCCTTGCGGTATTTGCCGTCAATGCTCGTGCTGTAGATATCAACAGCTGGAGCAACCACGTCAATTTCGGGGCCTGTGGCCGATATTGCTGCATGTCGACCGGCCTGATCTATCCCGCCAACGGCGAGGACGCCGGACTCCCTGGCTGGGTAAGCAACCGTTCTGTCGAACGGGATATTGCCGGAACCCGCAACTATTACTACGTCTGATGCGAGCGCCGTTCGGACCGCCTGTATGAGGCGAGGGCTGGCACCGCCTCCGCTAGAGACGCTGATTACATCGGCGCCGTTAGAAACGGCGAACTCTATTCCTAGTGCCAGATCGTCCGCGTCCCCGAGGTTGCTAGCCGAGGACGAGACGATCGGGAGGATCTTGGCGTCAGGGGCGATGCCCAGCGCGCCCAATTGTCGGGACTGGCCGTGCGCAGCGATCAGTCCGGCCATCCCGGTTCCGTGCCCGTTGCGGTCCTGCCAGCCATTGCCGCTTCCTCCAGAGATGGTGTCGGTTCCCGAGAGCAAGTTGTTGCGGAGGTCGGGATGGGGCTCCACGCCAGTGTCTGGCACCGCGACAGTGACGCCATCCCCGCGGGAAATTCGGTGCGCTTGGTCTACCTTCAGGTAGCGCAGATGCCACTGGTCACTTCGAATCCGGTCGACGCCGCGTGGCTGCGCTGCGCGCTCTGAGGCGGCAACTTGTGTGACAGGCACCGTCAACAAAGACGCACTTATTGCGAGCGTGCTGAGGATTGCGCGGAGCATCACCTGTTGAAGCCGATAGCTGGCCCCGGGTCGATTGGTCCCTCCTCATTGGGTGGGCGGACGACTGGAGGCACTCCCTTGTCTGTCTCCCACGGATGGTCCGGGTCCCAACGGCGCGTCTCCTCGGTCTCCCGCCGTCCGGGTCGCCCCGACGTGCTGCCGAACGGAGCGCCCCCGATTGGTGACATTCCGTGCGCCGGCCCGATGCCACGACCGCCACCCGGGCGGGATCCGGCGCCGCCCGTCGGCGCGGTGCCCGCACCACCGCCGCCGATTACACCGCCGATCGGATTCACTCGCCGTGGCTGGTTGTTGGTCGCGCTGGGCTGGCCAAGCCCCATCCCGGGAGTTCCTCCTATCAGCCCGCTAGGAGGCATCGGTCGACCTGGAGAGGGTGTTGTTGGGTTGGCTTGGTTGCCGGTACCTCCTGCGACGGGCCTGCCCAAGGAGCCGCGCAGCGGCCCGCTAGCGATGGGTCGGCTCGTTCCTGTCGACAACGGCGGTAACCCTCCCACACTCTGGTGCGGATTGGGTGGTGCGGGCGGCGTAGCGATCGGCGGGCCTGGATTGGCTGGTGACGGTGCCAATCCGGGGCCAGCGCCGCCCAGCACGGGACCAGCGTTCGGTGCGGTGGGGGTTTGGACGGGCCGGACGGGAAGCGACGGTCGGTTGACCGATAAAGCGCCAGTTGGTGCCGGGACTGGGACCGGCGTGATCGGCGGGATAACCGGCGCTACCCCGCCTCCGTAAATGTCTGAAGTCCCAGGATCGATGCCAGGCCGTGGCGGGCGTACTGCTGGGGGTGGCTTTTGGAGCATTACTTGGGCGTGTTGGAGTTCGCCGCTGAGGCCGTACATGATGCCCCGTGCCTGGACGTTGAGCCGTTCCAGGTCGGCGTCCGTCACCGGGCGGTCGGGGACCCGACTGCCCATGGCCGCCTTCGGGTCCGCGAGCGTCGCCTCGTACGTCCGCTTCTCCTGGAGCTTGACGGCGTACTCGTCGTAGATCTTCTTGAGCTCGGCGCGGGTGCTCCCGATGGCCTGTGTCGCGGCGGAGAGCGCGGTGTAGTTGGCGCTGGCCGCGTCGTGGGTGCGCTGCACCTTGTCGATCAGCTCGTCGAGCTCGCGGACGTACGCCCGGGCTGCCTCGTTGGTCTCCGGGGGCCATGCCTCCGCCAGCCCGCGCCGGTATTCCTGGAGCCGGCTCAGGTGGGTCCGGGCGAGGTCGCAGACCTTGCGCCAGCCGGCGACCTGCTTCCAGTGGTTGGTGGTGTCGTGGTCCTGCAGGCAGGCCCACATGCTGGCCACGTCCATCAGTCGCCAGTCGGTCAGGCCGGACGTGCGGCCGCTGCCCCGCTCGATCACGGCAGCACCACCGGCCCCGGTCCCGTCTCCGGACCGGTGGGGTCGCGCAACACCGGCGTCGGGCCGCGCGTCGTGGCGGCGGCCGGGTTGGCGAGCGCCCGCTCGACGTCGGCCACCCGGGCGGAGGAGAAGGCGTCGGACTGGGTGTAGCTGTTGGCGACCGTGCCGGCGGCGACGGCCAGGTGGCCGGTGGTGTCGCGGACGCCCCAGACCATGTCGGCAGTGGCCTGCTGGGTCTCGTGGTGGGCGCGCAGGAAGTTGACCAGCTCGATGAAGGCGTCGGCCGGGTTGGGCACCGGCGCCTTCATGTCCTCGGCGATGTACGACAGGTGGGGGGCGTAGTTGCGTTCCACCTCGGCCTGGAGCTTGTCGGCGAACTCGCGCAACCGGCGGATGTCGGCCTCGATGCCGCCGTAACCGCGGAGCCAGGACGCTGGACGGTCCTCCTCGGGGATCATCGGCCCTCCCTACCCGTCACTGCGCCGTTTCCCTGAGTGAGGTTAATGGGTGTCCGGCGATGTCGGCAGCCCCAACCCCGCACACCCGAGCCGTTCGGCAGGTGGGCAGGGGCACCGAGCTGGGGTGATCCGTACGGGAAAAGGTCAGCGGGGCAGGCCGGAGGCGCGCCACCCGCCGGGACCGGCGACGGGCGTCGTGGTGGCCGGTCGCCCGCTGCGCGCCCAGGCGGACGCGGTGGCCGGCGAGGGTACGGCGGCCGGACGGGACCGGACGACGATCGCGCCCACCAACGCGGCCAGCTCCTCGGCGGTGGGGACCCCGCGGACGACCCGCAAGAGCGGCTCTTCGGCAGACATGGCGTCAGCGTACGCGGCGGCAAGCTTGACCTGAACCGCACAGTGGCGTGCCGGCGGTGTGAGCGTCGTGCCCGCCGGGTACCGTCTGGGCGATGTCTAACGCGCTGCCCCAACTCGTCGCTGACCGATACCGGCTCCTCTCGCCGCTCGGTCAGGGCGGCATGGGTCGGGTGTGGAAGGCGCGCGACGAGGTGCTGCACCGGGACGTGGCGATCAAGGAGCTCGTCCCGCCGCCCAGCCTCACCGACGACGAGCGCCGCGAGATGCGGGAGCGGTCGCTGCGCGAGGCCCGGGCCATCGCCCGGCTCAACCACATCAACGTGGTCCGCATCTTCGACGTGCTGCGCACCGACGGCGACCCGTGGATCGTCATGGAGTACGTGGCGTCGAAGTCGTTGCAGGACACGCTCGCCGAGGACGGCCCGGTGCCGCCGGCGCGCGCGGTCGAGATCGGGCTCGGCGTGCTGGGCGCGCTGAAGGCGGCGCACAAGGCCGGCGTGATGCACCGCGACGTCAAGCCGGGCAACGTGCTGCTCGGCAACGACGGCCGGGTGGTGCTGACCGATTTCGGTCTCGCCACGATCCCCGGCGACCCGAATGTGACCCGCACGGGCATGGTGCTCGGTTCGCCCGCGTACATTGCGCCGGAGCGGGCCCGCGACGGCACCGCCGGGCCGGAGGCCGACCTCTGGTCGCTGGGCGCCACCCTCTACGCCGCGGTCGAGGGCAAGTCGCCGTACGCCCGGCCGTCGGCGATCGCCACCCTGGCGGCGCTCGCCACCGAGGCACCCCCGCCGCCGAAGAACGCCGGCCCGCTCAAGCCGGTGCTCAACGGCCTGCTGCGCAAGGACCCGAACGAGCGGATCACCGCCGAGGTGGCGGAGAAGCTGCTGCGCCGTGCCGGCGGCAAGCGCACCCGCGCCATCCCGCTGCTCGACGGCGTACGTCGGCCGGGGCCGAACGGCCCGCGCGAGCCGCGCCCGCCGCTGGTGCCGGCGCCGCGACCGGCCGAGGACCCGGCGGCCAGGCCGGTCAGCCCGCCGACGCCCCGCGCGCCGCAGGAGGCGGTCGCCCCCGCCGGTGTCACCGTGGCGGCCGAGAGTGCGTCCGCCGCCTCGGATGCCGCGCCTACCGCCAAGGTCGAGTCGTCCACGTCCGACACCGCGCCGACGGCGAAGGTCGAGGCACCGAAGCCGGCGGCCGGCGCCTCGCCGGCCGAGCCGGTGAGCCCCGCGCCGCACAGGCCGGTGAACCCCACGTCGGTGATGCCCGCGCCGGTGAGCCCGCCGTCCGGCCGCGCCACGGTGGTGCCGTCCGGCGGTACGAAGCTCAACAACACCCGGCGTAACGTGCTGATCGGGGTGCTGGTGGCGCTGCTGCTGGTCGGCCTGGTGCTGGTCGTGCCGATGCTGACCAGCGGCGACGGCGACGGCGACACCCCGCAGGCCGACCCGACCACTGCCGCCTCGCAGGCGCCGCAGACGTCGGGGCCCGCCGCGCCGCCACCGACCAGCGCCGCCCCCAGCCCGACGCCGTCCGTCACCCCCTCGGCGGCGGAACTGCCGGCCGGCTGGAAGCTGCACAAGGACCCGGCCGGGTTCGAGTTGCCGCTGCCGGAGGGCTGGGTGCGCCGGCAGGTGGACGGCAGCACGGTCGTCTTTGACCAGTCCAACGGGGTGGGTGAGCTGCTCGTCCAGTGGACGAGCACGCCGAAGTCGGACGCGGCCGCCGAATGGAGGCGGATCGAGCGGGACCGCAAGGGCATCGTCAACAACTACAAGTACCTGAGCATCGAGAGCTGTGACTACTGGAAGACCTGCGCGGACTGGGAGTGGTTGGAGACCCGCGACGGCACGCGGATCCACGTCCGCAACCGGGGCTTCGTGACGGCCAAGAATCGCGGTTACGCCCTCCGGTGGGAGGTCGCCGAGAAGGACTGGCAGGCCAACCTGCCCAACTTCGACCGGATCGCGAGCGGGTTCGTGCCCGACCGCAAGGACTGATCCGCGGGATTCGTGCCGCCGCGAGGTTCGTTCGCATGACCTTCCGTCGTACGGGGTATCTGACCCGCACGACGGAAGGGAGGCACGACATGGGTTACCGACGGAAGGACGCCCGGCCCCGGGTGGCACTGTGGATGCTCGTGGCCCTCGGCGACGTCGTCCTGCTGCTCGTCGGCGCCGGCCTGCCGGCACTGTTCGCGCTGCTCAGCGTCGTCACCGTCACCCTTGCCGCAGTGGTGGCCTGGCGGATCACGCGGCGTGGCGGGCTCGCCCGTGACAACGCGGTGACCGTTCCGGTGGCGGCCCGAAGGAGGACCTGACACCCGCAGGCCCGATGGCGGGCCTGACACCCGCAGGCCCGATGGCGGGCCTGACACCCGCAGGCCCGATGGCGGGCCTGACACCCGCAGGCCCGACGGCGGGCCTGACGCGCGCCGGTGGCGTGGCGGCAGCCGGACCAGTTGTCGACCGTACGGTGACAGCCGATCCCGCTGCCGCCAACTGCCTCCCCAGGCGAGTCAGGCTCAGGCGGTGTTGTTGGCCAGCGCGATCAGCCGGGTACGGTCACCGTTCCAGTAGTTGCGGTCGACGGGGCCGCTGATCCCGGCGACGCTACCGCTGTCGGTGTACTGCCAGAAGCTCCAGAACGGCGCGCCGGCCGGCAGGGTGCCGGGGGAGGTGGACCAGCGGGCGATCCAGAGCGGGTGGTTCGCCCAGGGGCCGGTCCAACTGCCGGTGCACTGGTTCCACCAACTGGTGGTCGTGTAGATGACCGCGTAGCGGCCGGTGCGCGAGCGGTAGGTGTTGAGGAAGTCCTGGACCCAGCTGCGCATCCCGGACGTGCTCAGGCCGTAGCAGTACCCTCCGCTGTACGGGTTGGCCTCCAGGTCCAGCGCCGCCGGGAGGGTGCGGCTGTCGGCCGACCAGGCGCCGCCGTTGGAGGCCAGGTAGTTCGCCTGGATCGCCCCGGAGGAGATGTTCGGCCGGGCGAAGTGGTACGCCCCCCGGATCACCCCCGCGTAGTACGAGTTGGTGTAGTTGCTGTTGAAGTTCGGGTCCTTGTAGCTCGTGCCCTCGGTTGCCTTGATGAAGGCGAACTGGATCCCGGCGTTGCGCACGCTCGTCCAGTTGATGCTGCCCTGGTAGCGCGAGACGTCGATGCCGGGCGTGGTGGCCGCGGCCGCCGGGGTGCTGGTGGCGACGAGCCCCGCCGCCACGGTGGCGAGCACGGTGAGGCCGGTGGCGAGCATTCTGCGCAGCGATGGTCTGGTACGGGTCATGGATGCCTCCAAGGACGCCGATGGAATTGACGACCATCTTTGGAGGTAAGCGTCCTCGATCACAAGGGGCGCTAAACAAATTTACATTGACGACTGACGTTGGGTTCAGCGGAGCGAAGCCGGGTCGACACGCCAGCGGAACGGCTCGGTCAGGTTGAGGCGCTCGCCCGCCTTGGCGACCTGGTCCTCGACGTAGTGCGCACCGTCCAGCCGGAACAGCCGCAACGAGTGGGTCTGGCCGTCCTGCTCGACCAGCAGATACCAGGGAATCCGGGCGATGGCGTAGAGCTGCATCTTGACCAGTCGGTCGGCCGCCGCGTTCCCCGGAGAGACGATCTCGCAGACGAGGACGACCTCGCCCGCCTCGACCACCGTGCCCTCGTCGTCGGTGTCGGCGACGACAACGTCCGGGATGACGATCCGGTCGACCCCGAGCCGGACGTTCACCGCCTCGAATACCGCGAGGGCGCCGGCCGCGCCGTCGAGGCTGTTGGCCAGCAGTCTCGACACCCGCTGGTGTCGCTTGCTCGGGGCAGGGCTCACGATCAGGCTCCCGTCGAGCAGTTCGACCCGGTTCGAAGTCTCGCCCATGGCGAGGTACTCGGCCTCTGTCCACAGGCCGATGTGGGGTTCCAGGGGTGCCGCGCTCACCGGCGTCCACCTCCCGCTCCGATCGCCACCCGGTCAGCTTCACACGATACGGACCCACGAGGGCGTAACGACACAGGTCGGGGCCGGTAGGCTCGCGCCCCATGGTGTCGATCGACGGGCTCGGCGGTCTCTGGGACAAGCTGTTCGCGGCGCAGCCGGACCCACCGCCCCTGCTGGTGTTGCTGACCGCCGCCGTCGCGCTGCTGGTCGTGTCCACCCGCCTGCCCTGGCGGGTCGCCAGAAACGCCGTCACCATCGCCCACGAGGGCGGGCACGCCCTCGTCGCGCTGCTCACCGGCCGCCGGCTGCACGGCATCCGGCTGCACTCGGACACCTCGGGGCTGACCCTGTCCGCCGGCAGGCCCACCGGCCCCGGGATGATCCTCACCCTGCTCGCGGGCTACGTCGCCCCGCCGCTGGTCGGGCTGGCCGGCGCGTGGCTGCTCGGCGGCAACCGGATCACCCTGCTGCTCTGGGTCGCCGTGGCGCTGCTGCTCGCCATGCTGGTCATGATCCGCAACGTCTTCGGCGTGCTCTCGCTGCTGGTCACCGGCGGGGTGGTGCTCGCCGTCTCCTGGTACGCCACGCCGCAGGTGCAGGCGGCGTTCGCGTACACCGGGGTGTGGTTCCTGCTGCTCGGCGGCGTACGGCCGGTGGTGGAGCTGCAACGCCTGCGTTCCCGGGGCCGGATGCCGGCGTCCGACGCCGACCAGCTCGCCGGGATCACCCCGCTGCCCGCGTTCTTCTGGGTCACCGTGTTCGCCCTGGTCAACCTGGTCGTCCTCGGCGTAGGCGCGCTGCTGCTCGCCGGCCCGATCCTCGCCGACGCCGGCATCACGCTCTGAGCGGCGCCGACCCGACACGGGAAGTACCGGGGAGACACCACGCCCGACCGGCCGTCCGCCGTCGCCGGGGAGGGCGCGGAAGCGTGGGCGGGCAGAATGGTCCCGTGCGATACGTGATCATCTGAGCGGGGTTCCGGCCGGCGGGTTTCGGCCGGCGGAGCTGGCGAAAATGATCGGTGGACCGGGCAACCGACGGCCCCGGCTGGCGCGTGTCCCCTGCGACCGTCACGGGGGAGGTAGCAGGGTGCCGGACGTCGACGGCTTCGACGAGTTCTACCGGGGCAGCCGGCAACGGTTGCTGGGCTTCGTCTACGTGCTCACCGGTGACCTCGCCGAGGCGCAGGACGCCGTGCAGGAGGCGTACGTGCGCGCCTGGCAGCGCTGGTCGACTGTGAGCGCGTACGAGGAGCCGGAGGCGTGGGTGCGGGTGGTGGCCAGCCGGATCGCGGTCAGCCGCTGGCGCAGCCTGCGCAGCCGGGCCCGCGCCTACCTGCGGCACGGTGCCACGGAGACGGTGCCCGGCCCGGATCCCGACACCGTCGACGTGGTCGCCGCGCTGCGCCGGCTGCCCGAGGAGCAGCGCACCGCGATCGCCCTGTACTACCTGGTCGGCATGCCGGTGGCCGAGGTGGCCCGGCAGACCGACGCCCCCGTGGGCACGGTCAAGGCCCGACTCTCCCGGGGGCGCGCCGCGTTGGCCGGGCTGCTCGCCGTCTCTGAGCTGAAGGAGGCCGCCGATGCGTGACGAGACGACGTTCGTCGACCAGTTGCACAGGGACCTGCGCGACGTCCGCTGGCCGGAGCCCGCCGAGATCCGCGCCCGGGCCCGCCGGCGCAGCCGGCGTACGGCGCTGGGGGCGGCGGCCGTCACGACGGTCACCGTGCTTACCGTGGCCGCCTTCGGGGTGGTCGACCACATCGGCGGTAACCGGCCGCTGGCGACCGCGGAAGGGGCGACCGCGGCCGGGGTGACCGTGGCCGGGGCGGCCGGGCCGGATGCGCCCGTACGGGCCGCGATTCCGATGGAGGCGCTGCTCCAGCCGGAGGACCTGCCGGAGAAGGAGACCCCGCGACTCACCGTGACGGGCATCCACGAGCCGATCCGGATCGACGGTGAGTTGACGAAGTGCCTGCGGAACCGGGGACTTCCGGCCGCCGCTGAACCCTCCCGCTACTCGCGCAGTCAGACGGTGATGGGGGTACGGCTGGGTGAGCCCCTGCTGCGACAGGATCTCTACCGGGTCCGTACCGAGGAGGCCGGCAAGATCATTCCTGACATCGACCGGCAGGTGAACTCCTGCCCGGAATGGGAGACCGACGGCGTCGTGTGGCGCGACGGGCGGGACGTCGAGATCGTCACGACACACCGCTGGCAGGTGGTGGCCCGGGGGTTCGCCGGCGACGAGTCGGCGTTGCTGCGGCAGGTCATGTCCGAGCCCCGGCAGGCGAAGACGTCGACAGTGGTTGGCGACGCTCCGAAGCCGCTCAGCACCGCGTTCGTCCGGGTCGGCGACCTGGTCACGGTGGTCAGCATCTCGCGCGACAGCAGCGAGGCCGAACTTCGTCGGCTCGCCGCTGTCGCCGCCACCCGCATGTGCGGCGCCGCCAACCCGCCCTGCTGACCCGCCACGCCCGCACGCGACGCGGGGCGGGGCGGGGTCAGAGCGGGATGTTGCCGTGCTTCTTCGGGGGCAGGGTCTCGCGCTTGGTGCGCAGCACCCGCAGGGCGCGGACGATCTGCGTGCGGGTCTCGTGCGGCGGGATGACGCTGTCGACGTAGCCGCGCTCGGCCGCGATGTACGGGTTGGCGAGAGTGTCCTCGTACTCGGTGATCTTCTCGGCCCGCACGGCGGCCGGGTCCTCGGCGGCGGCCAGTTCCTGCCGGTAGAGGATGTTCACCGCGCCCTGCGCGCCCATCACCGCGATCTGCGCGGTCGGCCAGGCGAAGTTCAGGTCCGCGCCGAGGTGCTTGGAGCCCATCACGTCGTACGCCCCGCCGTAGGCCTTGCGGGTGATGACGGTGACCTTCGGGACGGTGGCCTCGGCGTACGCGTAGATGAGCTTCGCGCCGCGGCGGATGATGCCGTCCCACTCCTGGCCGGTGCCGGGCAGGAAGCCGGGAACGTCCACGAAGGTCAGCACCGGGATGTTGAAGGCGTCGCAGGTGCGCACGAACCGGGCGGCCTTCTCCGACGCGGCGATGTCCAGGGTGCCGGCGAAGTGCATCGGCTGGTTGGCGACCACGCCGACCGGGCGCCCCTCGACCCGGCCGTAGCCGATGATCAGGTTCTGCGCGTAGAGCGGCTGGACCTCCAGGAACTCGCCGTCGTCCAGGACGTGCTCGATGACCCGGTGCATGTCGTACGGCTGGTTCGCCGAGTCGGGGATCAGCGTGTCCAGTTCCCGGTCCTCGTCGCTCACGGAGAGGTCCGCGGGGGCCTCGTAGACCACCGGCTCGTCCAGGTTGTTCGACGGCAGGTACGACAGCAGCGCCTTCACGTACTCGATCGCGTCCTCCTCGTCGCTGGCGAGGTAGTGCGCGTTGCCGCTGCGGGAGTTGTGCGTACGGGCCCCGCCCAGCTCCTCCATCGCCACGTCCTCGCCGGTGACGGTCTTGATGACGTCGGGGCCGGTGATGAACATGTGCGAGGTCTGGTCGACCATCACGGTGAAGTCGGTGACCGCCGGGGAGTAGACGGCGCCCCCCGCGCACGGGCCCATGATCAGGGAGATCTGCGGGATGACGCCGCTGGCCCGGACGTTGCGGAAGAAGATCTCGCCGTAGAGCCCGAGCGAGGCCACGCCCTCCTGGATGCGGGCGCCGCCGGAGTCGTTGATGCCGACGACCGGGCAGCCGATCTTCATGGCCAGGTCCATCACCTTGACGATCTTCTCGCCGAAGACCTCGCCGAGGGAGCCGCCGAAGACCGTGAAGTCCTGGGCGAACACGCAGACCTGGCGGCCGTCGATGGTGCCGTAGCCGGTGATCACGCCGTCGCCGTACGGGCGGGTCTTCTCCAGCCCGAAGTTGGTGGACCGGTGCCGGGCCAGCTCGTCCAACTCGACGAAGGAGCCCTCGTCGAGCAGCATCTCGATCCGCTCGCGGGCGGTCTTCTTGCCCCTCGCGTGCTGCTTCTCGACCGCGCGCGCCGACCCGGCGTGCACCGCCTCGTCGACCCGTCGCTCCAGGTCAGCCAGCTTGCCCGCGGTGCTGTGGATGTTGATCCCGGTCTCGGTAGTCACCCTGGGAATATAACGATGGTTCAGGTCGTCGCCCCTGTGCAGTTCGCCTCAGCCCGGCGACCGCTCGCCGACGACGCCCACGGACGCCCGCCCGACGCCCGCCCGGCGGCCGGCGGGTGGCTCTCGGGCGGGGCCGTAGGCTGACGGGATGCCGGGCTCGCCGTACACCGATCTGGACCGTCCGCCGCTGTCGGCGGCCCGGTTGCGGCGGGCGCTGGTCGCCCCGCACGGGCCGTGGGCGCGGCTGGAGCTGCGCGTCGAGACCGGCTCGACCAACGCGGACGTCGCCGAGGCGGCCCGGGCCGGGGAGCCGGAGGGGCTGGTGGTGGTCGCGGAGCGGCAGACCGCCGGGCGCGGACGGCGCGACCGGGCGTGGCAGTCACCGGCGCGGGCGGGCATCGCCACCAGCGTGCTGCTCCGGCCGGGGGAGGCCGTCGCCGACCGTGGCTGGCCGCCGGTGCCCCAGGCGGGGTACGGCTGGCTGCCGCTGCTCGCCGGCGTGGCCCTGGTCGAGGCGGTGGCCCGGCTGGCCGAGCTGGACGCCGGCCTGAAGTGGCCCAACGACCTGCTGATCGGCGACGCGAAGTGCGCCGGGATCCTCGCCGAGGCGGTGCCGGGGGACTCGCCGGCGCAGCCGCCCGCGATCGTGCTCGGCATCGGCCTGAACGTCACGCTCCGCGCCGACGAGCTGCCGGAGAACCCGACCGGCCTGCCGGCCACCTCGCTGCAACTGGCCGGCGCGGCGGCCACCGACCGCGATCCGCTGCTGCGGGCCCTGCTTCGCTCGGTCGCCGACTGGTACGGCCGCTGGCGTTCGGCCGGCGGGGACGCGGTCGCCAGCGGGCTGCGCGACGCCTACCTGGCCGCCTGCGCGACGATCGGCCGCCAGGTACGCGTGCTGCTGCCCGGCGGCGAGGAGCTCACCGGCGCCGCGACCGGCGTGGACGCCGACGGCCGACTGCTGGTCACCACCCCCACGGGCGTGCGCGCCCTGGCCGCCGGCGACGTCCTCCACCTCCGCTGACCTGACCCCCGCCCTCCCTTCCCCGCGATCTTGCACTTTTGCCCTGGCGAACGGGGCGAAGCCGCGAGACGGGGGCCGAAACTGCAAGATCGCGGGGGCGGGATCGCCGCGCGGCTGATGTCGCGGCGGGAGGGTGAGCGGTTACGGTCAGCGCGTCCGTTTCTGCGAGGAGGTTCCCGTGGCGTTCCCCGATGACGTGCTCACCGAGGACGAGCATGTCGTGCTGCACCTGCACCCGCACTGGAAGGCGCTGATCCGGCCGGTCGCGGTGCTCGTGCTCGCCGTCGCGGCGGTGGTGGCCGGCATGGTCCTGCTGCCGTCCGGCGGGGGCGGCTCGATCGCGCTCGCCGTGATCGGGGTGCTGGCCCTGGCGGCGGTGCTCTGGCTGGCGCTCTGGCCGTTCCTGGTCTGGCGGACCACCCACTACCTCTTCACGAACGAGCGGGTGCTGCTCCAACACGGCGTGCTCTCCCGCGACCGGCGGGACATCCCGCTCACCCGGGTCAACGACCACGCGATGAACCAGCGGTTCGTCGAGCGTCTGCTCGGTTGCGGCACCCTGACCATCGAGTCCGCCGGCGAGCGCGGGCAGTCCGTCCTGCACGACGTGCCTGGGGTCGGCCAGGTCCAGACCAAGCTCTACGAGCTGGTCGAGGCCCACCACGACAAGCACTCCCTCGGCGACGCCGAGATGCGCGACATCCTGGCGGACATGAACGAGGGGAAGCCGCTGCGCGACCCCACCGCCTGAGCCCGGCCCCACGCCCGCCCGCCCGCCGAACGGTAACGGCGCGGCGGGCGCGGGGTGGTGCGGCGGGTCAGCGGCGCGGGGTGCGGCGGGTGCTGGCCTGGAGTTCGGCGGCCAGCTCGGCTTCCAGTTCCCGGTCGAGGGAGCCGCCGATGCCGGCGTCGAGCGGCACGGGGCGGCCCTGGATCGGGGCGCTCTGGCCGGTCGCCGGCACGGGGGCCGGGCCGCGCCGTCCGGCGCCCGGTGGTGGCTGCGCCTCCTCCAGCTCGGAGATGGATTCGGCCAGCTCCGCCACCGGGTCCATTTCGGCCATCGTGTCCCACTCGTCGCGCGGGATGCTGTGCCACGTCTCCGCGGCGTGGGCCGGTGCCGGTTGGAAGACGAACGTCCGGTAGGACCAGAACCGGAACAGCGTCGCGAGCAGCACGCCGCCGGTCTTCGCCACGTTCAGGGCCAGCAGGCTGGTCACGCCCAGGCCGTACTTGGCGGCGGCGAGGACGCCCAGCTCGATGAGCAGGCCGGCTCCGTTGAAGAGGAAGAACAGGGCGTATTCGCGCCGCATTGCCGACTTCGGGCGGTCACGGTACGTCCAGTGACGATTCATCAGGTACGACGTGATGGTCGCCACGATGGTGGCGATGACCGTCGCCTTCAACTGGCCGTCGACAAAAACGGTGAGTGCCAGGGCGTTGAACACCGCGTAATTGATGACGGTGTTGACGCCGCCGACGATGCCGAATTTGAGCGCCTCGTGGATGAACTTCTGCCAGCGCTCGGGCAGCAGACGGACAAGACGCATGCGGAACACCTTAGGGCAGTGGGCGGGGCCGGGAGGCTCCGGCCGGGACGAGGTGGGCGGCAGGTCACGCCCGGTGGTCTCGGTCGTGCTTCACTTCCGGAACGGCTGGGGTTCCCGCTTCCACGAAGACGAACCGTCGGTAGGACCAGAATCGGAACAGCGTCCCGAGCCCGGTGCCGACGATGAAGCTGGCGATGTTGTCGGCCAACGGGGTCTGGAAGACCTCCGGCCAGATGCTGCCCAGGCCGTAGCGGCTGATGGCCAGGCAGGCCACCGCGATCCCCAGGCCGACACCGTTGAAGAAGAAGAACAGCGCGTACTCGCGGGCCGGGTTGGAGCGCTTGCGGTGCCGCCACGTCCAGAACCGGTTGCCGACGAACGCGACGGTCGCCGCGATCACCGTCGAGACGGTCTTCGCGGTCACCTGCTCGACGCCCCGCACGCTGGTGAGGTAGTTGAAGAGCGCGAAGTCGATCAGAAAGGCGATCCCGCCCACGGTGGCGAACTTGCTCATCTCGCGGACGAGGTGGCCGAAACGCTCGACCAGTGCGTGGGCCAGACCCGGGCGGGTCTGCCGGGAGCCTGGCTCCCCGGTCATCGTCGCGGCCACGACGCCGAGCCTACCGGCTGGTTGCATCCCACACGGGTAGCAACGACGAGCGGCCCGCACGGGTGTGCGCCTGTGGACAGAGCGTAACGAGTCGGGATGGTCGAGCGGGGCGGTTCGCGAGTCCGTCGCCGGGACGCGGCAGGTCGGCCGCCGGGGGTTTCCCAGAGGATTTGCGTGAAACTGCGCGCGAAAGCGGGTATTAGCTCGTGATGCCGCAGCGTGACCGCACCTTGTGCAGTTCTTCACAACCAGTCCCACTGACTGGCGACGTCACCCGGTTTACGCTGAGGCCAATCCCAGGTTTCCACGAAGGGCGACGCACCGCGCCGTAAGGACGCGCAGCGCCGTCAAGACTCGTGCATCCCATAGACCGGTCAGCGTCGACCACCAAGGAGATGTGTCATGGTTGCTCCGGCTACCGTTCGGGGTATCGATCAGGCCCCGACGTCCCACCCCAAACTGCTCGCCTGGGTCCGTGAGGTCGCTGAACTGACCACCCCCGACCGTGTCGTCTGGGTGGACGGGTCCGACGAGGAGTGGCGGCGCCTCACCGATGAGCTCGTCGAGGCGGGCACCCTGATCCGCCTCAACCCGGAGAAGAAGCCCAACTCCTTCTACGCGCGGACGGACCCGACGGACGTCGCCCGGGTCGAGGAGCGCACCTTCATCTGCTCCGTCGACGAGGCGGACGCCGGCCCCACCAACAACTGGATGGCGCCGGCCGAGATGAAGCGGACGATGACGGAGCTCTACCGCGGTTGCATGCGCGGGCGCACCATGTACGTCATCCCGTTCTGCATGGGCCCGGTCGAGGCCGAGAGCCCCATGTTCGGCGTCGAGATCACCGACAGCCCGTACGTGGTCGCCTCCATGCGCATCATGACCCGGATGGGCGCCAAGGTCCTCGAGGCCATGGGCGACGACGTGGACTTCGTCCACGCGCTGCACTCGATCGGCGCCCCGCTCGCCCCCGGCCAGCAGGACGTGGCGTGGCCGTGCAACGAGACGAAGTACATCTCGCACTTCCCGGAGACCCGGGAGATCTGGTCCTTCGGCTCCGGGTACGGCGGCAACTCGCTGCTGGGCAAGAAGTGCTACTCGCTGCGGATCGCCAGCGTGATGGGCCGCGACGAGGGCTGGCTCGCCGAGCACATGCTCATCCTCAAGATCACCTCGCCGGAGGGCAAGGTCTACCACATCGCCGGCGCGTTCCCGTCCGCCTGCGGCAAGACCAACCTCGCCATGCTGGAGCCGACCGTCCCCGGGTGGAAGGTCGAGACCATCGGCGACGACATCGCCTGGATGCGCTTCGGCCCCGACGGCCGCCTCTACGCCGTCAACCCCGAGTACGGCCTCTTCGGCGTCGCGCCTGGCACGGACTGGAAGACCAACGCCAACGCGATGCGGACGCTGGACCGCGGCAACTCCATCTTCACCAACGTGGCCCTGACCGACGACGGGGACATCTGGTGGGAGGGCATGGGTGAGCCGCCGGCGCACCTGATCGACTGGAAGGGCAACGACTGGACGCCGGAGAGCGACAACCTCTCCTCGCACGCGAACAGCCGGTTCTGCACCCCGATCACCCAGTGCCCGATCCTGGCCGAGGACTACTACGACCCGAACGGCGTGCCGATCGACGCGATTCTCTTCGGTGGCCGTCGCCGGGACACCATCCCGCTGGTGACCGAGGCCCGCGACTGGGTGCACGGCGTCTACATGGGCGCGACGCTCTCCTCGGAGACCACCGCCGCCGCCTCCGGCGCGGTCGGCGTCGTCCGGCGCGACCCGATGGCGATGCTGCCGTTCATCGGCTACCACGCCGGCGACTACTTCCGGCACTGGATCGAGATGGGCAAGGGCGCCGACGGCGACGAGTCCAAGCTGCCGAAGATCTACTACGTCAACTGGTTCCGCAAGGACCCGGAGGGCAGCTTCCTCTGGCCCGGTTTCGGCGAGAACTCCCGCGTCCTGAAGTGGATCGTCGAGCGGATCGAGGGGCGCGCCGAGGCGGTGGAGACCCCGATCGGCATGGTCCCGGCCCAGGACGCGCTCGACATCGAGGGCCTGGACATGACCCCGGAGGACGTCCGGATCGCGCTGAAGGTCGACCCGGAGGAGTGGCGCAACGAGCTTCCGCTGGTCACCGAGTGGTTCGAGAAGTTCGGCGACAAGCTGCCGGGCGTGCTCTGGGCCGAGCTGGACGCGCTGCGCGCCCGGCTCGACGCGGAGCCGCAGCGCTGACGACAGGTGTGATCGACGCCCGTACCGGGCATCATCGGTTCCCATGAGGACGGCCGCCGAGACCGAGGTCCGGCGGCCGTCCGCCGTCCGGGCGCTGACCACGCTGCTCGCACTGACCGCGGCGGCCACCGTCGCGGTCGAGCTGCTCAACTGGTGGTACGCCCCGGAGCAGGGCTTCGGGCTGGCCGTACGCACCGGCTGGGCCATGCTCCGCTCGCTCGGCTTCCTGCTGCTGATCGGGCACGTCCGTCGCGGCCGGACGGTGGCCCGGCCGTTCGGGCTGATCCTCGCGGTGACCACGGTGTTCGCCGTCGGGCGGCTGATCGTGCCCCGGCAGGGCGTGCCGCCGTTGCCCGGGCTGCTCGGGTTCGCCCTGCTCACCGCCCTCTGCGCGGCCGTGGTCTGGCTGCTCTACCGCTCGCCCGCGGTGTCCGGGCACCTGGTCCGCCACCGGCCCCGGCTGGTCATCGACCGTAGTGGCATCTCCTGGCGGGAGACCCCACCCCGCCGGCCCGAGGTCAACGGCTGGCTGCTCACCAGCCGGGTTGCCGCGTTCACCTACAGCCCGCTGATGCTGGTCCCGGCCCTGGTCGCCGGCGGCGCCGTGCTGGACGACCGGCTGACCGCCGTGCCGGCGGTGCTGTTCTGGTTCGCCGCCGGCATCGTGACCAGCTACGCGGTACTGTTCTGCACCGCCTTCCTGATGCGCGGCAAGGCCTGGGCGCGCGTCCTGCTGGTGGCGGTGACCGTCGTCGTGCTCGCCGTCGACCTGCCGCTGTGCTGGTGGCTGCTCGGGCTGGACGGGCTGGTCCGCGACGGCGGCCCGCTGCTGGCCGCCGCCCTGACGCTCTACGGCCTGTGGCGCGCGACCCGCGCCGAGCGAATCGGGCGCGCCGGGCTTTCCGAGCGTGCCAGGTGAACCCGAGCGCACCGGGCGAACCGAGCCGGGCCGGGTCAACCGAGCGCGCCGCACCGGCCTGACGGAGCGACGAGTCCGGGACAGATCACGGGCCCCTGTCGAGCGCTGTCGAGCTGCCCCGTCCATGGGACCGCCGGAATGACGAGGCCGGCCGCCCGGATGGTGCCCCGTCTGTGCGGGCAGCTCGACAGGGCTCGAGCCGTTGGTCGGTGCCGGGTCGACGACGTGCTGACGGACATGCCGGTGCGGCATCGGCGCGCCGCGCGTGTGCGACGGCAGGATGGCCGAAAGGCCGGAAGGTCAGGCCGGAGGGAGGCGATGCGGTGAGCGATGAGTTCGACGTGGTGGTGGTCGGGGCCGGTCCGGCCGGGTCGGCCGCCGCGCTTGCGGCCCGGCGGGCGGGGGCCAGCGTCCTGCTGCTGGACCGCTCCGACTTTCCCCGGGACAAGGCGTGCGGGGACGGCATCGCGGCGCACGCGCTGGACGTGCTCGCCGAGCTGGGTGTGCCCGATGCGGTGGCCGGGCACGCGCCGCTGCCGGCGTTGCGCCTGGTCGGGCCGGGTGGCGGCACGGTGGCCCGGGCGCTGCCCCGGCCGGCGTACACGGTGCCCCGGACGGTCTTCGACGCCCGGCTGGTGGCGGCGGCGGTCGCGGCCGGCGCGCGGTTGCGCCGGCACGCGGTGCGGCGGGTGGAGGTCCGCGCCGACCGGGTGGTGCTCGACGGGGAGCTGGCCGCGCGGGCGGTGGTCGGCGCGGACGGCGCCGGGTCGGTGGTCCGGCGGGCGCTCGGGCACCCGGTGAACCCCGACCGCCACCTGGCGCTCGCCATCCGAGGGTACGCCCCGGAGCTGCCCGGCCCGCCCGAACAGCTCATCGTCACCTCGGCGCCGCGCTGGCCGGCGTACGCCTGGTCGTTCCCGATCGGCGACGGCCGGGCGAACGTCGGGTACGGGGAGGTGCTGCGGGGGGAGGCGCTGAGCCGGGCGCACCTGGTCGACCGGCTCGGCGCGCTGCTGCCCGGCACGGACCTGGCCACGGTGACCGACCTGCGGGCGCACCACCTGCCGCTGTCGACGCACCGCCCGTCGCCCGGGCGCGGCCGGGTGCTGCTCGCCGGCGACGCGCTCTCGCTGATCAATCCGTTCACGGGCGAAGGGATCTTCTACGCCCTGCTCTCCGGCGCGCTCGCCGGCGCGGCGGCCACCGGCTCGCCCGAGCAGGCTGCCCGGCGGTACGCGGCGGCGCTGCGCCGCCGGCTCGGCGCCCACCTGCGGCACAGCTCGTTCGCGGCGTGGCTGGCCCGGCACCGGCGGGTCGTCGACGCGGCGGTCCGGGCGGCCCGCCGGGACGACCGGGTCTACCGGACGGTGGTCGAGTTGGGGCTGGGCGACGGGCGGCTCGACGCCCGCACGCTGGGCATGATCGGCATCGGTCTGCCGGCGTGGGAACGCCATCCGAGGGGGTGATCGGCGGGACAGGTCGCTACGCTGCAAGGTGATGACTCTGCGGGACCTGATCTATTCGGTGTACGAGCGTCGCCTCACGGCCAAGCTCGCGGGCAAGCCGGTGCCCCGGCACGTCGGCGTGATGTGCGACGGCAACCGCAGGTGGGCCCGGGAGATGGGCTACGTCGACCCGAACGACGGGCACCGGGTCGGCGCAGCGAAGATCAAACACGTGCTGGGCTGGTGCGACCAGGCCGGCATCGCGCACGTCACGCTCTACCTCCTGGCCACCGACAACCTGCGCCGGCCGGCCAGCGAGCTGGACCCGCTGCTGCAGATCATCGAGGACCTCGTGGTCGAGCTGGCCGAGGAGGGCAACCCCTGGCGGCTGCGCATGGTCGGCGCGCTCGACCTGCTCCCGGCGTCGACCGCCGCGGCGCTGAAGGCCGCCGAGGAGCGCACCCGCGAGCGCAGCGGCGGGGCCGAGGTCAACATCGCGGTCGGCTACGGCGGCCGGCGGGAGATAACCGACGCGGTGCGCTCGCTGCTGCTGGAGCACGCCGCCTCCGGCGGCACCATCGAGGAGCTGGCCGAGGTGCTGGACGTCGAGCACATCGCCGAGCACCTCTACACGCGGGGCCAGCCCGACCCGGACCTGGTCATCCGCACCAGCGGCGAGCAGCGGCTGTCCGGCTTCATGCTCTGGCAGTCCGCGCACTCGGAGTTCTACTTCTGTGAACTCAACTGGCCGGACTTCCGCCACATCGACTTCCTCCGCGCCCTGCGCTCCTACGCCAACCGGCAGCGCCGCTACGGCGCCTGACCTCCCGGCCCCGGCCGCCGCGGCGCGTCAGGTGAGGCGGTGGGCGGCGGCGGCGAGGAAGTCGCCGAGCGCGGCGGGGGAGTCGAGGGTCAGGTCGGCGGCCGCCGCGACCTCGTGGCCGGTCTCGGGGTTGGCGACGGCGACGCAGACGCCGAAGAAGTGCGGATCGGCGGCGGCCCGGGCCCGCAGCGCGGCGAACGCCTTGATGTCGGAGACGTCGTCGCCGAAGTACCAGGCGCCCTGGGCGTCCCGGACCACCTCGTCGATCACCATGCCCTTGTCCCGGTCGACCGGCGGCTTGAGCTCCAGCACCATCCGACCGGCCTGGACCTTGAGCCCCAGCCGTTCGGCCTGGGCCCGGCCCCACCGCTCCACGGTGTCGCCGAGCTGCGGCACCGTGCGCCAGTGCAGCGCCACGGAGAGCCGCTTGTACTCCACCAGCGCGCCCTCGGGCAGCTCGGCCCGGGCCAGCTCGGCCAGCTCGGCCATGGTGGGCACCCACGGCAGGGCCGCCGGCTCGGTCACGGTCTCGCCGCCCGAGTGGCTGTGCTCCAGGCCGTAGAGGCCGTACAGGTCGATCCCGGCCAGCCCGCCGAGGTGGTCGCGGAGGAACTCGACCGGTCGCGCGGAGACGATCGCGACCCGCCGTACGACGGGGGCGAGCGCCTCGATCGCGGCGAGCACGTTCGGCGCGGGCCGCACCGCGGTGGGGTCGTCGTCGACCGGTGCCAGGGTGCCGTCGAAGTCGAAGAAGAGCACCGTCGCGTCGGCCCGCCCGGCGGTCGTCCGCCAGGCACGGTCGGCGTCCAACGGGGTCTTCGGCTGCTGGTTGCCCAGGTTCAACGGCGGCACGCGCGTCAGCGTACCCCGGCCGGGTCGGCTCAATCCCGGTCGAACGATGCGGTCCGGCCGGCGTCCGGAGGCGCGGTCGGCATGAAGGCGGGCCTGGCGGGTCAGCGTTCGGCGGCTCCCCGTCCCCGTCGACCGAACGGCACGACGGCCGCCTCCTGGCCGTGGCTGAGCAGGTAGCCCTCCACGAACCCGGTGTTCCGGTCGCCGCTGCGTTCCTCGATCTCCTTGAGCCGGCTCACCAGGAAGTCGGTGAGCGCGCTGATCCGGTCGTTCAGCCGGTCGTGCAGCTCGGCGACCACGGCCAGGACGACCGCGGTGCCGGCGGTGGCGAGCGCGAGGAGGTTGACGAGCAGGGGAAGCTGCCCGCCGTTGACCGCCAGCGTCACCACGTTTCCGGTCACGCCCAGTGTCATCGACACGGTGGCGATGACGACTGCCATCCACTTCAGGGTCATGGACAGACCCCTCCTTCTGTCCCGCAGGGCTGGGTTCGGCCTTGTCCCGTCCCCCCGCCGACGACGAGCCCAAGCAGTACGAATAGGGACGCTAGCGTGCCCGTTCCGGCCCCGGAGCGAAACGAATGGGTCTGACCTGCCGTTCTTTCGCCATCTGAGGAACTAGCCGGCCTGTTTACCTCGTTTTCGGACATCGGCCGGCAGAGTCGGGCGATAAGCGAGGTAACGGATGGTCTCCCGGATGTGGAACTTCTCCGCGTCTGAGACGTCGGGGTCGACGAGGCGGCGCAGCAGCGCCTCGACGTCGGGGTCCATCGGTGGTGGGGTGGAGGTGCTGCGGGGCGTCGCCGTGCGGTCCCAGCCCAGCGCGGCGAAGGCGGTCGCCGGGTTGAGCCCCAGGCCCTCGCAGAACGCCACCACGCGCTCGGCCTCCGGGTCGCTGGCCCAGTCGCCCCGGACCCAGCGGTTGATGGTCTGCCGGGAAACCCCGGTGCGACGGGAGACCTCGGTGCCGCTCCAGGCCCGGGTGGCCCGGGCCTCGTCGAGCGCCCGACGGACGAAGGTGGCGAAGGCGATCTTCCGTGCGTTGGCCGTCTCGGTCACGTCGTGACGGTACGACCCGCCGGCCAGCCGTGCCCGCCCCGGCACGCTGGTGTCACGCGGACGAGACGCGAATGTCGGCCTGCCGGTAAACGATCCGGCGCCGCTTCTGAGGGGTGTCACCTGGGCAGAGTAGGTGCCCGTAGAGGCGGAGTAAACAGACGAAAAGCTGATACTGTCACGCCCATGAGACAACCTACGGTGTGTCACGTGCATGAGACGATCAGTGCTCACATGCGTCACGCCCCCGGCGCGAGGGGGGTGTGGTGACCGAACTCGCCACCCGAGCCCAGGCCTTCGGCCTGATCGCGGAGGGAGTGGCCGCCGGCCTGAGCGCCCCCTGGCGCCTCTACGTCGCCCGGGGCTGCCGCTACCTCTCGCTCAGCGTCGGCGACCGCACCGAGTGGGACACCTGGCGTACCCACCTCGGCTGTCCGGAGCTCAGCGTCCGGGTGTACGACGCCGGCGGCGAGATCCGCCGGTCCTCGGTGGCCGAGGTCGTCCTGGACGGCTGCCGGATCAGCGTCGAGCTGGTCGAGGAGGTCAGCACGGACGACCTGGACCGGCTCCTGGTCGCCGATCCCACCTCGGTCGAGCCGGAGGAGCGATGACCGGGCACCCGCGGCGCACCGGAGCCGCCGGATGAGCCCCTTCCTCGCGGTCTTCCTCGTCCTCGTCCTCGGTGCCACCAGCTACGCCGCCGGTCGGCTGCACGGGCAGCTCAGCTACCGGATCGGCTACCGGTTCGGCTACCGCCAGGGCTATTTCGACGGCGACCGGGGCGCCTGGAACCGACGCCGCCGCGACGCCCAGGCGGCCATCGCGTCGGCGCTGGCCGGCCCGTCGCCCACCACCACCCGCGTCACCGGCACGGTGGTCCGGCCGGGCACCACGTACACCGGCTCGTCGTTCGCGGCGCCGGCCGCCCCGGTCACCGGGCGGCACCCGACCGGCACCCTCGTGCGGCGGACCGGTTGAGCCCGGTCGACGGGGATCCCGAGGCCCCGTCGACCGGTACCCAGGGCACGGTGCGTCGTCCGCGGCGGACACGCACCGTCGGGACCACGTCAGACCGGTGACGGTGGTCCCACCGGCCGGGATGCGCGCAGGGGGCATGCATCCCGGCCGGTTCCGCCGCCGACGCCTGTTAACGTGCCGGTCCCCGGAGATCCACGATCGCCCTCTAGCCCGGAGGGTCCGACGCCGCTAGCGTCTAGGCATGGCACGGGGTTCTCCCGAGCCAGCCGGTCCGCCCGGATCTGCGACCTCGCGCACGGGGTTCCGCATCCGACCCCGTGTCCCCGGGCACCGGAGGAGGCGGAACGCGGGTGGCGGATGCCCATCCGTCGGAGCAGGCCTGTGACGACTCGCCGTACGACCGCCGGGGCCGACCGGACCACGGCCGCGACTGCCACGACCCGCCGCACCACCCGGAGCCGCCGCGGGGTTTCCGCCGCTCCGGCCGACGCCGAGGAGCCCCGACCAGCCGGCCAGGCGTTCGTCCTGGACACCTCGGTGCTCCTCTCCGACCCGGCGGCCTTCCACCGCTTCGCCGAGCACGAGGTGGTCCTGCCCCTCGTGGTCATCTCCGAGCTGGAGGGCAAGCGGCACCACCCGGAGCTGGGCTGGTTCGCCCGGCAGTCCCTGCGCATGCTGGACGAGCTGCGGGTCAGGCACGGGCGGCTCGACCGCCCGGTGCCGGCCAACGACTCCGGCGGCACGCTGCGGGTGGAGCTCAACCACGCCGACGACGGCGTCCTGCCGCCGGGCTTCCGCACCGACTCCAACGACGCGCGGATCCTCTCCGTCGCGTTGAACCTCGCCGCCGAGGGGCGGGAGGTGACCCTGGTCAGCAAGGACATGCCGCTGCGCGTCAAGGCGGCCTCGGTGGGCCTGCGGGCCGACGAATACCGGCACGGCCAGGCCAGCGACCCCACCTGGACGGGGATGTCCGAGCTGGAGCTGGCCGAGGAGCAGATCGGCCGGCTCTACGCCGGCGAGACGCTCGACCTGGACGCGGCCGCCGGGCTGCCCTGCCACACCGGCCTGGTGCTGCACTCCGCCCGCGGCTCGGCGCTCGGCCGGGTGCTGCCCGACAAGACGGTGCGGCTGGTCCGCGGCGACCGGGAGGCGTTCGGGCTGCACGGCCGCTCGGCCGAGCAGCGGATCGCCCTCGACCTGCTGCTCGACGAGTCGGTCGGCATCGTCTCGCTGGGCGGGCGGGCCGGGACGGGCAAGTCCGCGCTGGCCCTCTGTGCCGGGCTGGAAGCGGTGATGGAGCGCCGGCGGCACAGGAAGGTGGTGGTCTTCCGCCCGCTCTACGCCGTCGGCGGGCAGGAGCTGGGCTACCTCCCCGGTTCGGAGTCGGAGAAGATGTCGCCCTGGGCGCAGGCGGTCTTCGACACCCTCGGCGCGGTAATGCACGAGAACGTGCTGGAGGAGGTCACGTCGCGCGGCCTGCTGGAGGTGCTGCCGCTGACCCACATCCGGGGCCGGAGCCTGCACGACGCCTTCGTGATCGTGGACGAGGCGCAGTCGCTGGAGCGCGGGGTGCTGTTGACCGTGCTCTCCCGGATCGGCCAGGGCTCGCGGGTGGTGCTCACCCACGACGTGGCCCAGCGGGACAATCTCCGCGTCGGTCGGCACGACGGGGTGACCGCGGTGATCGAGGCGCTCAAGGGCCATCCGCTCTTCGCCCACGTCACCCTCAGCCGTTCGGAGCGTTCGCCGATCGCCGCGATGGTGACGGACCTGCTGGAGGACATCCCGCACTGATGACCGTTATATGGCTGTTTGTGCCTATAATTTGAGTGACGCAAGTCACAATTAAGCCTCTTGGTTTCCCATCGGCCTCACCGTGCGCGATGGTGTCCAACGAGCGCCCACGTACCGACAAGATCGTTGGTGATCGTTCGTCACACCGACATCTTCCACCCCCGGTGCGTCGGCTGCGACCGGCACAGGGTCGGGGCGCTCGCGGCGCGGACCCGCCCCATGAAGGGTGCCCGCGCCGTGTCCTTGCCCCCGACGAAGGGACCACTTCGTGAGTCGGCTGTGGAGCCGGTTCGGCGCCCGCACGGCCGCTGTCGCACTGCTCTCCGTGGGCGTTGCCGGCGGTGTCTACCTGGGCGAAGACCGTCAGACCCAGCAACAAGGCCTCACCGCGCAGGTCGGCGCCGCCGTGGAGGAGGCCGAGCTCGACTACCAGCGCGAACGCCAGGCCGCCCACCAGGTGCAGTCGGCGAAGCAGCGGGCCGCCGAATACCAGGCGAAGCTGCGCGCCGCCGCGGCGGCCAAGGAGGCCGCCAAGCGGGCCCGCGAGGCCGAGGCCGCCGCGGCGTCCCGGAAGAAGGCGCGGGAGGCCGCCGCCAAGGCCGCGGCCGAGAAGGCCGCCGAGAGCAAGCCGTACGACGGGCCGATCCCGGCGTCCTGCGCGGAGTTCAGCGGCAACCGCGAGGTCGGCTGCGCGCTCATGGTGAAGGCCGGCTTCGGGATGGACCAGTTCCCCTGTCTGGACAAGCTCTGGACCAAGGAGAGCGGCTGGAACCACAAGGCCCGCAACTCCTCGTCCGGGGCGTACGGCATCCCGCAGGCGCTGCCGGGCAGCAAGATGGGCTCGGTCGCCGACGACTGGCAGACCAACCCGGCGACCCAGATCAAGTGGGGCCTCGGCTACATCGAGGGCCGCTACGGCTCGCCCTGCAAGGCCTGGGCGCACTCCCAGGACGTGGGCTGGTACTGACGGACCGACCGGAGGCGGGGTGTGTGGGCGTCCACACACCCCGCCTCCGTCGTCGGGGCGCACGGATCGCCGCAGGAGTGGCGGCACGGGCCGTCACCTGATAGCTCTTGACGGGTGACCCTGCACCCGCGAAGCGGCGATCCGCACCGGTTCGGCACCGAGGCGTTCTACGCCGCGCTCGGCCGGGCCTTCGTCGCCATGTGCGCGGTGGTGCCGTTCCTCTTTCTCATCGAGGCCCTCGACCAGGGGCTGGCGGCCGGCTTCGACACCACCGCCGGGATCATCCCCAAGCGCATCGACGGGCTCGACGGGGTGTTCTTCTCGCCGTTCCTGCACCACGGCTTCGACCACCTCTACAGCAACAGCATTCCGCTGATCCTGCTCGGCACCTTCGTGCTCGCCGCCGGCGCCCGCCGGTTCCTCTGGTCGACGCTCGTCATCGTCCTGGTCAGCGGGCTGGGGGTGTGGTTCACCGGCTCGTCCAACTCCGTCGTGGTCGGCGCGAGCGGCGTCATCTTCGGCTACCTGGGCATCCTGCTCATGCGGGGGATCGTCGAGCGGAGCTGGTGGAACTTCGCGGTCTTCCTGCTGGTCGGCCTGCTCTACGGCTGGCAGCTGGTCGGCATCCTCCCCACCGACGAGCGGATCTCCTGGCAGGGGCACCTGTTCGGGCTGCTCGGCGGGGCGGTCGCCGCGATCATCTTCCGGCGCCGCCGGGACGACCTCGGTGGCCCGTACCGCTCGGAGTCCACGCTCACCCTGCCCTGAGCGCCGACGCGCCGGTGCCGTGCGGCCGGTGGGACATGCTTGCCCGGGCACACCGCCGGCCCTACCGTCGGGATCAGCACGCGTTGATCCGTGAGCGGAAAGCGACGGTACGCCCATGCGCGAGGTCGATGTCGCGGTGATCGGGGCCGGTCCGGCCGGCTTGTTCGCGGCGTACTACGCCGGCTTCCGCGGGCTCTCCGTCGCGGTCGTCGACGCGCTGCCCGAGCCCGGCGGCCAGATCACCGCCATGTACCCGGAGAAGCTGATCCACGACGTGGCCGGCTTCCCGGCGGTCAAGGGGCGGGACCTGATCGCCAACCTCGTCGCCCAGGCGGCGCCCTTCGACCCGCGCTACCTGCTCGGCACCCGCGCCGAGAAGCTCTCGTACGCCGACGGGCGGCCGGTGCTCGGCCTCGCCGGGGGCGAGCAGCTCGGCTGCGGAGCGGTGATCGTGACCGGCGGGCTGGGCAGCTTCACGCCCCGCCCGCTGCCGGTGGCGGAGCACTTCGCCGGTACGGGGATCGTCTACTTCGTACCGCAGCCGACCGAGCTGGCCGGCCGGGACGTGCTGATCGTCGGCGGCGGCGACTCCGCCTTCGACTGGGCGCTGACGCTCCAGCCGCTGGCCCGCTCGGTGACGCTGGCGCACCGGCGGGAGAAGTTCCGCGCCCACGCCGCCACCGTCGCCCGGGTGCTGGAGCTGCCGGTGCGCGTGATCGTCAACGCGGAGGTGACCGGGTTGCACGGCGACGGGGCGGTGACCGGCGCCGAGATCACCGTACGCGGCGGCGCCGCCGCCGAGCTGCTGCCGGTGGACACGGTGGTTGCCGCCCTCGGCTTCACCGCCGACCTCGGCCCGCTGGCCGAGTGGGGGCTGCGGCTCGACCGCCGGCACATCGTGGTCGACAGCGCGATGGCGACGAACCTGCCCCGGGTCTTCGCGGCCGGCGACATCACCGAGTACCCGGGCAAGGTGCGGCTGATCGCCACCGGCTTCGGCGAGGCCGCCACGGCGGTGAACAACGCGGCCGTCGCCATCGACCCGAGCGCGCACCTCTTCCCCGGGCACTCCTCCGACGGCACCTGACGCACCGGTACCGGATGCCGCCCCGGCCGTGTCCGGATCGAGATCAATGGCTGCGACGGTGGGCGGATGAGCGTCCCGGCTCCGCACCGCGACGGCACGCCGGCTTCGCCCTCCGCCGGCCGGACGGGACCTGGGAGCGGCTCGGCTCCGCCGAGCCGGTCGATCCGCCGTGGCCGACGCCGCGTTCCGCCGTTCCGCCCCGCTGACCGTCGTGCGGGACGGGTTCAGTCCGTTCGGGGGAGACCGATCAGGTCGGCCATCAGTGCCGTCTGGTGGTCGAAGTACGCGTCCCGGTGCGGCAGCGTGCGGTTGATCCGGCCGAACAGCTCGAAGCTGATCAGCCCGAAGAGCTGGGTCCAGCCGGCCATGCCCCGGGCGAGCAGTGCCTCGGGCAGCTCGCCGCCCAGCATCCCGGCCAGGTCCGCCAGGTCGGCGCGGAGCGGACCGGCCACCTCGGCGGCCGGTGGCGGGTCGAGCCGACCGGCGCCGAATCCGTCGCGGAGGATGCCGATCAGGGTCAGCGGCGGTCGCTGGGCGGGGCCGATGGTGTCGTCCGGGGCGGCGTAGCCGGGCACGGGGCTGCCGTAGAGCAGGGCGTACTCGGCGGGGTGGGCGAGTGCCCAGCCGCGGGCCGCCCGGCAGGCGGCGTGCCAGCGTCCGCGCAGGTCGAGGCGGTCGCATCCGGCGTCGGCCGCCTCCACGGCCTCGCCGAGCGCGTCGTACGCCTCGATGATCAGCGCGGTCAGCAGCTCGTCGCGGCTGGGGAAGTAGCGGTAGATCGCCGACGAGACCATGCCCATGTCCCGGGCGACCGCACGGAGTGACAGGTTGGCGCCGTCGCTGGCGAGGTGTCGCCGGGCCACGGCCTTGATCTCGTCGATCATCTCGGCGCGGACCCGGGCGCGGATGGAGGGTGCAGTCATGCCTCCACCCTGCCACGATTGAGAGCGCAGATCAAAACCGAGAGCAGCGCTCTTGACGTGAGGCGCGGTCGTGGGTCATGCTTGGCGTCGAACGAGAGCGCCGCTCTCGGAGAGAATTGCCGTTCTGAAAGGTGACCCCTGATGGCACTGCACGTGATCGTCGGCGCCGGCCCCGTCGGCACCGCCACCGCCCGTCTCCTCGCCGACCGGGGCGAGCGGGTGCGGCTGGTGACCCGCCGGGGCGGCGGGCCGGAGCACCCGGCGGTCGAGCGGATCGCCGCGGACGCCACCGACGCCGACCGCCTCACCGCGGCGGCCACCGGCGCGGCGGCGCTCTACAACTGCGCCAACCCGGCCTACCACCGGTGGGCCACCGACTGGCCGCCACTGGCCGCCGCACTGCTCACCGCTGCCGAGCGGAGCGGGGCGGTGCTCGCCACCGTCGGCAACCTCTACGGCTACGGCCCCGTCGACGCCCCGATGACCGAGGCGACGCCGCTGCGGCCGAGCAGCGTGAAGGGGCGGGTCCGGGCGCAGATGTGGGCCGACGCGCTCGCCGCCCACGAGGCGGGCCGGGTCCGGGCCACCGAGGTGCGGGGCTCGGACTACCTGGGCGCCGGCGCCCAGTCACTGCCGAGCATGCTGGTGCTGCCGCAGGTCCTGGCCGGCCGGCGCGCGCTGGTGCCGGCGGATCTCGACGCGCCGCACAGCTGGACGTACGTGCCGGACGTGGCCCGCACCCTGGTGGCCGCGGCCACCGACGAGCGGGGCTGGGGCCGGGTCTGGCACGTGCCGACCGCGCCGGCGGTCTCGATCCGTGGCCTGGCCGCCCGCGCGGCCACGCTCGCCGGGGCGCCCGCGCCGAAGCTCACCCGGATGCCCGGGCAGATGCTGTGGCTGGGCGGGTTGTTCGACGCGACCGCGAAGGAGATGCGGGAGATCGCCTACCAGTTCGACCGGCCGTTTGTGCTGGACTCCACCGCGGCCGTCGCGACCTTCGGCATCGACCCGACCCCGCTCGACGACGCCCTCGCCGACACCGTCGCCGCCCTCCGCGCCCAGCCGGCTCCGGCGCGCGCCTCCTGAGCACCGGCGGTCCGTTGTTCCGCGCGGGCCGGCACACCCGCCAGGTCCGTTCCGCTGCCCTGACGACGTCAGCGGGCCGGGCCGTCCGGCCGGCGGGGCGCAGCCGGGGCGAGCGCGGTGACGAGGACCGCGACCATGGTCAGCGCCGCGCCGAGCAGGGTGGTGAGGCTCGGGTGGGAGGCCGTCGTGGGCCGCAGCACGTCCAGCAGCACGGCGCCGACGATCTGACCGGCGATGGTGGCCAGGCCGAGCAGCAGCACGCCGGTGAACCGGACGATCGCGGCGGCGATCGCGATGAACACGATCCCGATCGGCCCACCCAGGTAGAACCAGGGCTCGGTGGGCAGGTCGCCCGCGGGCCAGCCCCGGACCGCGACGTCGACGGCGAAGGTCGCCAGCAGGGCCGTCGTACCGGCGGTGAAGTTGACCAGCGTGGCCGTCAGGGCGCTGCCGGAGGCCATCCGCACCCGGCCGTTGACCGCCTGCTGCCAGGCGATGGCCACTCCCGCGAGCAGCGGCAGCAGCGCCAGCCCGAGGGTGCCCGGGTCGCCGAGCCGGTCGCCGACGGCCAGCAGGACGGCGACCACGGTCAGCGCCGCGCCGGCCAGCCGCTGGGCGGTGACAGGCTGGCGCCCGTTCGGGCCGACCCCCGCCCGGTCGACGGCCAGGCTGCTGCCGGACTGGCCGGCGACCACCGCCACGCTGAACACGGCCACGCCCAGGGCGCCGATGGTCAGCCCCTGCGCGGCCACCAGCAGGGCGCCGCACACCCCGCCGAGGCACTGCCACGGCCGCAGCGTGCCGTCGGCGAGCGCGCCACGCAGGGCCACCAGTCCCCGCCGCCCACCGGGGGTGGCGGGAACCAGCACCAACAGCACCAGCAGGCCCACGCCGAACGAGACCACCGCGGCGGCGATCCCGTCGGACAGCCGTACGCCCAACTCACCGTTGATCCGGGACTGTACGGCCACGGCGACCCCGGAGGCGGTCGCGAGGCCCACGCCGGCGATCCGGCGGGTCGCCGAGGGGGCCGGCGGGGCCATCGTCCCGGTGGCTGTCACTCCTGCTCGGCCAGGGGGCGACCGTCGAAGTCCACCGCCGAGTAGAGGGCCAGCTTCTCCAGCCGGTGGTACGAGTCGATCACCCGGATCGTGCCGCTCTTCGAGCGCATCACGATCGACTGGGTGTACGCCCCACCGGCCCGGTAGCGGACCCCGCGCAGCAGGTCGCCGGAGGTGACCCCGGTCGCCACGAAGAAGCAGTTGTCGCCGGTGACGAGGTCGTCGGTGGTGAGCACCCGGTCCAGGTCGTGCCCGGCGGCGAGCGCCTTCTCCCGCTCCTCGGCGTCGCGCGGCCAGAGCTTGGCCTGCATCACCCCGCCCATGCACTTGAGGGCGCAGGCCGCGGTGATCCCCTCCGGGGTGCCGCCGATGCCCATCAGCACGTCGACGTCCGACTCGCCGCGGGCGGCGGCGATGGCGCCCGCGATGTCGCCGTCGGAGATGAAGCGGATGCCCGCCCCGGCGCGCCGGATCTGCGCCACCAGGTCGTCGTGTCGGGGCCGGTCCAGGACGCAGACCGTCACCTCGGAGATGTCGGCGCCCTTGACCTTGGCGATCCGGCGCAGGTTGTCGGCCACCCCGGCGTTGATGTCCACGACGTCGGCGTAGACCGGGCCGACCGCGAGCTTCTCCATGTAGAACACGGCGCTCGGGTCGAACATGGCCCCGCGCTCGGCGACCGCGAGCACGGCCAGGGCGTTCGGCATGCCCTTGCTCATCAGCGTGGTGCCGTCGATCGGGTCGACCGCGACGTCCACCTCCGGCCCCGTGCCGTCGCCGACCTCCTCGCCGTTGAAGAGCATCGGCGCGTTGTCCTTCTCGCCCTCGCCGATCACCACGACGCCCCGCATGGGGATCGAGTTGATCAGCTTGCGCATCGCGTCGACGGCGGCCCCGTCGCCGCCCTCCTTGTCGCCCCGGCCGACCCAGCGGCCGGCGGCCATCGCCGCGGCCTCGGTGACCCGGACCAGGTCGAGGGCGAGGTTGCGGTCGAGATCCTGTGGGATCCGCGTCCTGGTGGTGTTGGTCATGACGGCTCCTCCTCGCGACGTTGCGGGGCGGCAGGGTGCGGCGTCGCCGCTGCCGGCTGTGTCGCTGATCCTCACACGATGGCGGACCGGGCGCCGTGCCGGGGCGGTGATGGCCCGGATACGGCCGGTCGGGCGGTGCGGGAAGATGGCGGGGTGGAACCCGCACAGCCTGCCGATCGCGTACCCGCCGACCAGACGCCGCCGGACGGTCAGCCGCCGGTCGCCCCGACCCCGGCCGCCGCCGTGCCGGAGGGCGAGCCGGCGCTGGTGGAGCCTCCCGCCGCGCCGGGCGCCGCGCCGGCCGGCGCGGCGGAGACGGGCGAGCTGCCCGCGCCGCCGCCCTCGGTCGACGCCCGCAAGTCGGAGCGGTCGCCGAAGGACATGGCGCTCTCGCTGCTCGTGCTGCTGATCCCGATCGCCCTGCTGCTCGCCTTCTACCGGGGGTTCCTCGGCGGCGACCAGCCGGTCACGGTCGACCCCGCGCCCGCCGTCGAGTCGGCCCGGGCCGCCAACGCGTTCCCGGTCAGCGAGCCGGTGGAGCTGGGAGACGGGTGGCGGACGGTCAACGCGACCTTCCAGAACGTCGAGGGCGGGGCGAGCCTGCGCCTCGGCTACCTCACCCCCGAGGGGCGGGGCGCCCAGCTGGTGCAGAGCAACGTGCCGCCGGAGCAGCTGCTGCCGGCCGAGCTGACCGCCGAGGGGCAACCCCAGGGGCAGACCGACCTGGGCGGGCGCACCTGGCAGCGGTACACCGCCCGGGCCAACGAGCAGGCGCTGGTGCTGCTCGAACCGAACCGGACGGTGATCGTGGTCGGCGACGCCCGGGACAACGAGCTGCGACACCTGGCCGGGACGATCCGGTAGCGGCCGGCTGTCGAGGGCCCCCGGACGTCGGTCCCATCGGCTACGCTGCCCCGGCTCACCCCCGGCGACCGCGGTCGGCCGGGTGCTTACCGTTCTGCGAAGAGAGACAACAGTGAACATTCGACGGTGGAGCGTCGGCGTGCTCGCCGCCACCCTGCTCGTTCCCGGTCTGGCCGCCTGCAAGTCGGACGCCGCCGAGCCCGGCGCCGCCGGCTCGTCCGCGTCGTCGGCCCCGGCCGTCCCCGCCGACCCGAAGGAGGCGCTGCTCGCCTCCACCAAGGAGATCGAGAAGGGGAACTTCAACTTCACGATCGCCGGTGACGGCATCAGCGGCAAGGGCTCGGTGCACAAGCCCAGCAACAGCGCCCAGTTCACGATGAAGGCCGACGACGGCTCCGGCACCACCTTCGGCATGGAGATGATCTACATCGAGCCGGAGAGCTGGGTGAAGATCGACCTCGGCGAGCTGGGGGCGATGATCCCCGGCGCCGACAAGGTGAAGGACAAGTACCAGCACCTCGACCAGTCCAAGGTCAAGGACGCCGGCGAGCTCGGCCTCAACATGAAGGACGTGGACCCGGCCGGCGCTGCCGTGCTCGCCAAGGGCATCACGGAGGTGCAGAAGACCGGCGAGGGAAGCTACGCCGGCAAGCTCGACGCGTCCGCCGTGGGCGACGGCTCGGCCGCCCTGGACTCCGACATGGTCAAGGCGCTCGGCGCGCAGGCCAAGTCGCTGTCCTTCACCGCCAAGCTGGACGACCAGGGTCGGCTCACCGAGCTGGTCATCTCGGTCCCGGCGGCCGGTGAAACCAAGGCCCACGACATGACGGTCACCTACGCCGACTACGGCAACGCCACCACGCCGCAGAAGCCGGCGGCGGACAAGGTCGTCGAGGCCCCGGCCTCGACGTACGAGATGTTCAGTTAACACCGGCACGACGGAAACGGGCGGCCCCGGCCGCCCGTTTCCGCGTTTCGACGGTCACCCGACCGGGGACAACCGGACAGACCGGTGATTGTGCGACGCGGTGGCAGGGAACAACAGGGGAGCGGGCCCGCCCGGCCGCTCCGGCAGCCGCCCCCGGGCTCGCGCGACGTAGCCGACGCGGTGCGTCGCCCGGTTTCCGGCGCCGTCAGGTGCGTCGGGTGACCCACGTGGGAGACACGCATGACTCTTCGACGCCTGAGCGCCGGCCTGGTGGCCGCCGCGCTGTTCACTCCCGGTCTGGCCGCCTGCAATGCCAGCGGGACACCGGAGGCGGGCTCGTCCGCCTCCCCGTCCGTGTCGGCGTCCGGCACGGTGGCGGCCTCCGGCGCCGCGACCCCGGTCCCCGGCGACGCCAAGCAGGCGCTGCTGGCCTCCACCCGCGAGATCAGCAACGGCAACTTCCGGTTCACCATGTCCGGCGCCGGCTCCACCGCCGAGGGGCAGGTGCACGAGCCCAGCCAGAGCGCCGAGATGCGGGTGACGATCGGCCAGCCGACTGACGACCTGTTCATGAAGCTCGACCTCGTCCACGCCAAGCCGGACAGCTGGGTGAAGCTGGAACTCGGCGGCACGACCGCGGGCAGCCTGCCGGGCGTGCAGAAGCTGAACCTCGGCAAGTACCAGCACCTCGACCAGACCCGGATCAAGGGCAACCGGAACCTCGGCTTCGACTTCGACAAGGTCGACCCGGCGGGCAGCGAGGTGCTGACCCAGGGCATCACCGAGGTGCGGCAGACGGGCGAGGGCGCGTACGCCGGCACCATCGACGTGTCGAAGGCGGCGCAGGCGGGTTCGGTGGACCCGGCGGTGGTCACGGCCCTCGGGGCGCAGGCGAAGTCGGTGCCGTTCACCGCGAAGCTCGACCCGCAGGGGCGACTCAGCGAGATGGTCATCCAGATTCCGGCCGCCGGCCAGACGAAGGCGCAGGACATCCGGATCACCTACTCGGACTACGGCAACGCCGCCGCGGCGCGGAAGCCGCCGGCGGACCAGGTGGTCGAGGCACCGGCGGAGCTCTACAACCTGTTCAACTGACGCGCGCCGCGTCGATCATGGGGGTTCGTGGTGGGTGACGTTTGTCCCCACCACACCCATGATCGACGCGCGGGGACGTCAGGAGGCGGGCTCCTGCCGGGCGGCGTCGATCCGGGCGCGGGCGCCGTCGAGCCAGCGCTGGCAGACCTCGGCCAGCTTCTCGCCGCGCTCCCAGAGCGCCAGCGACTCCTCCAGCGTCGTGCCGCCGGCCTCCAGCCGCTCGACCACCGACGCCAGCTCGGCGCGGGCCTGCTCGTAGCTGAGGCGCTCGTCCTTCTTCTCGTCAGTCATCGCTGCCATCCCACCACATCGTGCCTGCCCTACCCGTTCAGCCGTCGACCGTGGCGGCCAGTTCGCCGTCGGCGAGCCGGACCCGCAGCGCGTCGCCCTTGCCCACCTCGGACGCGGCCCGAACGACGTGCCCGTCGGCCCGCTGGACGATTGCGTAACCCCGGTCGAGGGTGGCCGCCGGCGAGAGGGCACGCAGCCGGGCCAGGGTGTGCCGCAGGTCGTCGTCGGCGGCCGCGAGCCGGTGCTCCAGGCAGCGCCCGGCCCGTTGGCGGAGCCCGGTCAGGTCGGCGGCCCGCTGGTCGACCATCACCTGCGGGCGGGCCAGCACGGGCCGGGAGCGCAGCCCGTCGAGCCGGTGCGACTCGCGGTCGACGAGGTTGCGCACCGCGCGTTCCAGGCGGTGCCGGGCCTGCCGGATGAGGCGTACCTCCTCGGTGAGGTCGGGGACCACCCGCTTGGCCGCGTCGGTCGGCGTGGAGGCGCGCAGGTCGGCGACGTAGTCGACCAGTGGCGCGTCCGTCTCGTGGCCGATCGCGCTGACCACCGGCGTGCGGCAGGCGAACACCGCCCGGCAGAGCGCCTCGTCGGAGAAGGGGAGCAGATCCTCGATGCCGCCCCCGCCCCGGGCGATGATGATCACGTCGATGGTCGGGTCGGCGTCCAGCACCTTGAGTGCGTCGACGATCTGCGGGACCGCGCTCGGCCCCTGGACGGCCACGTTGACCGTGCGGAACTCCACGGCCGGCCAGCGCCGGCGGGCGTTGGTCAGCACGTCCCGCTCGGCGGCCGACGCGCGGCCGGTGATCAGCCCGATCCGGTTGGGCAGGAACGGCGGCCGGCGCTTGCGGGCCCGGTCGAAGAGCCCCTCGGTGGCGAGCAGCTTCTTGAGCTTCTCCAGCCGGGCCAGCAGCTCGCCGAGGCCGACCTGCCGGATCTCGTCGGCGCGCAGGCTGAGCGTGCCCCGGGCCGCGTAGAACTCCGGCTTGGCGTGCAGCACCACCCGGGCACCCTCGCGCAGCTCCGGCGCGCCGGCGTCGAGGACGTCCCGGTTGGTGGTGACGGTCAGGCTCAGGTCGGCCGACGGGTCCCGCAGGGTGAGGAAGACGGTGGTGGCGCCCGGCCGGCGGCTGATCTGCGCCACCTGCCCGTCGACCCATACCCAGCCCAGCCGGGCGATCCAGGCGCCGACCTTCTGGCTGACCACCCGGACCGGCCACGGCTCCTCGGACGTGCTCCGCCCCACCTCGCCTGTGCTCACCCGCCCACCCTACGGCCCGCCGTCCGGGCCCCGTTGATCATGAGGTTGTTGCCCTGCTGACGGCGTGTCGCGGGCGACAACCTCATGATCAACGAGGTGGGTCGGGGGTCGGGGGTGGGGTGCGGGGTGGCGGTCGCAGTCGGGGTTGCCGTCCGGGCGGCACGTACGATGGGCGGGTGACTCAGGCTGAAGCGACGTCCCGGACCGGCAAGCGCGTGCTCCTGGCCAAGCCCCGCGGCTACTGCGCGGGCGTGGACCGCGCGGTGCAGACCGTGGAGGAGGCGCTCAAGCTCTACGGCGCCCCGATCTACGTACGCAAGCAGATCGTGCACAACAAGCACGTCGTGCAGACCCTGGAGGCCAAGGGCGCGATCTTCGTGGAGGAGAACGAGGAGGTGCCGGAGGGCGCCACCGTCATCTTCTCCGCGCACGGGGTGGCGCCGGAGGTCTACGAGCAGGCCCGCACGCGCTCGCTCAAGGCGATCGACGCGACCTGCCCGCTGGTCACCAAGGTGCACCAGGAGGCGAAGCGGTTCGCCGCCGAGGACTACGACATCCTGCTCATCGGCCACGAGGGGCACGAGGAGGTCATCGGCACCTCCGGCGAGGCCCCGGAGCACATCCAGCTCGTGGACGGCCCCGAGGATGCCGACAAGATCACCGTCCGCGACCCGAACAAGGTCGTCTGGCTCTCCCAGACCACCCTCTCGGTCGACGAGACGCTGGAGACGGTGGCCCGGCTCAAGAAGCGGCTGCCGATGCTCCAGTCGCCCCCCAGCGACGACATCTGCTACGCCACCTCCAACCGGCAGCACGTGGTCAAGGAGATCGCGCCCGAGTGCGACGTGGTGATCGTCGTCGGCTCGCGCAACTCCTCCAACTCCGTACGCCTCGTCGAGGTCGCCCTGGACGCCGGGGCGCGGGCCGGTCACCTCGTCGACTTCGCACACGAGATCGACGACGCCTGGCTGGAGGGGGCGCGCACGGTCGGGCTGACCTCGGGCGCCAGCGTCCCGGACGAGCTGGTGCAGGAGGTGCTCGCCCACCTCGCCGCGCACGGGTTCACCGACGTGGACGAGGTGGTGACGGCCAACGAGCGGCTGACCTTCTCGCTGCCGCAGGAGCTCAAGCGGGACATGAAGGCCGCCGCGGCCCGCGGCTGACCCGGCAGGGAACGGCGCCGGGCTTCGCTGCGTCCGATACGGGTATGAGGACCTTTCGGCTCGCCGCCTCCGCGCTGGCCGTCTGCGTGGCGCTGAGCGCCTGCGGCGGTCAGGACGGTGCCGGCGGCATCCACACCCCCAGCCCGACGGGAGCCCCAGTGACCACGCCGCCCAGCCCGGATCCGACCACCCCCGGCGCGCCGCCGACCAGCGACGACGCGAGCGGTCCCGTCCTGCCCCCACCCACGAAGCGCCCGGGCCGGCCGACCTCGTCGCCGCCGCCGGCGGGCGGCACCACGCTGACCGGGACGGTCACCCCCGGGGTCGAGCCCAACTGCCTGCTGCTCGGCAACTACCTGCTGATCGGCGGCCCGCGCGACGTGTTGAAGCCCGGCGCGAAGGTGACCGTCACCGGTCGGGTGCAGCCCGACCTGCTCACCACCTGCCAGCAGGGCACGCCCTTCCAGGTCGACACCGCCCGCCGCGGCTGAGCCACCATCCGCGCGCAGGCGGCGCGCCGGGTCCTCATCGCGCCGGGTCCTCATCGCGGCGGGCGTCGTTGCGGGCGGGCAGCGGTGCCGCCGGGGTTGCCGGCGGGACTTCAGCGCGGGCCGGTCGCCGGCGGGCTCGGCGCGGGCCGGTTGCCGGCGGGTTCGGCGTGGGCCGGTTGCCGGCGGGTTCGGCGTGGGCCGGTTGCCGGCGGGTTCGGCGTGGGCCGGTTGCCGGCGGGTTCGGCGCGGGGCGCCGGTGGTCGGCGGGTTCGGCGCGGGGCGCCGGTGGTCGGCCAACTGCGCAGACCCGTCCCGCCGTGTGCCCTGTCGAGCTGCCCCACGGATAGGGGCAGGGCCGGCGGTGTCCGGCCCGCCGGGCCGCCGCCTCGAACCGGTCTCATGGACGGGGCAGCTCGACAGCGTGGCGTGGACAATGCCCCGAGGCCCGAGGCCCGAGGCCCGAGGCCCGAGGCCCGAGGCCCGAGGCCCGAGGCCCGAGGCCCGAGGCCCGAGGCCGATTGGCCGTGGTCGGAGGCACGAACGGGCGGAGCCCGCCCCCCGGGTGGGGGCGGGCTCCGGTGTTCCGGTGCGGGACGGGTCAGCTCACGGTGCCGATGGAGACGGCGCCGCGGCCGACGACCGCGCCCTCGGTGGTCACCACGGACAGCTCACCGAAGAGCGCCCGGCCGGCGGCCGGGGTCGCCTGGGCGGTCACCGTACCGGTCAGGGTGGCGGTGGCGCCGTTGGCGAGGGTGAGCGGGGTGGCTGGCGCCGAGAGGTTGCCCAGCGCCGCGGCGGAGAACGAGTCACGGTAGTCGTAGGCGGTGCTGCCACCGGCCCCGTCGACCGCGTAGCCGTCGACGACCACCCGGTAGGTGCCCGCCACGGGGTTGTTGATGGTCACGGCCTCCTCCGAGTCACCGTCGGCGGCCCGACCGACCTCCGTGGCGCCACGGAAGACGAAGAGGTCGAGGTCGGCGGCGGCGCTGGCCGGGTTGCCGATCCGGGCGGTGAAGCGGGTCGCCCCCGCCGGCACCTCCACGATGAACTCCTGCGTCGTGCCCTCGGCGATGGTCGGCCGCTCGGCGTGGACGCTGGAGAGCGGGCCGCCCTGGCCGGCCACCGCGACCGGGCCGAAGGTGTTGGCCAGCGACCAGGTCACCGGGGTCGCCGCACCGGCGGCAACCGACGGCAGCTCGATCACGGCCGGCTCGACCGCGACACCCTGCACCCGCGCCGTGAGCTGGTACGGGTTGTTCAGCGACGGCGAGGTCCGGCGGGACTCCACCTCGATCTCCCAGACCCCGGCGATCGGGTTCTGGTAGTCGCGCTCCTGCGGCTTGCAGGCGTTGGCGTCGGAGAAGTTGGTGTAGCAGGCGAGGCTGGAGGTGCTCTCCACCGGGACGCCGTACGGGTTGAACGCGATGAACCGCGTCTGCGAGCCGGTGGCGATGCCGGACAGGTTCACCTGGAGGGCACCGGTGCCCGGCGGCACCGTCACGAAGTACGAGGTGAAGCCGTTCCGGTCGACCGAGCCCTCGGCCGAGAAGGAATAGTCAGGCTTCTGCACGTCGTTCGAGGCCACGACGACGGCGGAGACCTCGAAGTCGATGACGGAGGTGTGCGGGTCGTCGATCGTCATGATCGCGCCGTGCGCGCCGGAGGTGGCGGGCTTGGCGGTGACCGTGACGGTGACGGTCTTGTTCAGCGGGAGCGAGACGGTCTTCGGTGCCTTGAAGGTGCCGTCGTTGCCGCGCAGGCCCACCACGTGCTTCACGGTGCCGGCCGGCCCGCTGGTACGGGTGATTCCGACCTGGTAGGTCTTCGCCTGGCCGACCCGGTGCCCGCCGTCAGCCGAGCCGCAACGGTTGTAGACGCCGGTGCCCCGGTTCGGGGTGCCGAGCTGCCCGGAGAGCACGGTGCAGACCGGGGCGTCGGAGGTGTAGGAGCGGGTCTCCACGCCCTTGCGCAGCAGCTTCCACGCGCCCGCCACGTCGAACATGCCGTAGCCCTGGCCGTACGTCGGGACGTTCTTGATCGGCTTCGCCGACGAGTAGACGGCCCGGCGCAGCGCGGCCGGGGTGACGCCCTTGTCGGTCGCCTTGGCGGCCGACAGCAGCAGGGCGGCGGCGCCGGCGGCCTGCGGGGAGGCCATCGAGGTGCCGTTCAGCATCGCGTAGCCCGGGGGCAGCGGGTAGCCGGCCTCGGGGACCGGGTTGCCGAGCTGCCAGGTCGGCGCGGTGGAGATGGCGGAGCCGGGCGCGGTGATGCTCGGCTTGACGCCGCCGTCCTCGCGCGGGCCACGGGAGGAGAAGTTGAACAGCGCGTTCTTCTGCTCCACCACCGAGCCGTAGTTGGCCAGCCAGGTGTCCTTGCTGATGCTCGCGGCGACGCTGACCACGTTGGCGGCCACCGACGGGTCGCCGATGGTGTTCAGGCCCGGGCCGGAGTTGCCGGCCGAGATGAACATCTGCACGCCGTAGGTGGTGATCAGGTTGTTGTAGAGCTCGGCGCGGGCGTTGTTGCCGTCGTTCAGCGCCGGCAGGCCGCCGATCGACATGTTGATCACGTCGACCTTGCGATTGATCACCAGGTCGGCCATGCCGGTGGTGAGGGCGGCGTACGTGCAGCCGCCGCCCCACGAGCAGGCGCGGGCGGAGACGAGCTTGGCACCGGGCGCGGCACCGTCGAAGGCGCCGTTGCCGAGCATGTCGTTGGCGGCGGTGATGCCGGCGACGTGGGTGCCGTGGGTGCTCTCGACGATGCCGATGTTGACGTAGTCGACCAGGCCGGGGCCGCCGACGGGAGCGGTGTCCACGTCCTCGCGGTACTCCACGACGAACGGCATCCGCTCGGCGACGGGGGTCGCCGGGTTGTCGGTGCCGAAGTGGCCGACGTCGAACTTCTCCTTGTACGGCCGCATCAGGGCGTCGTCGGTGAAGTCGTTGTTCTGGTTGGTGTCGACCCAGATGTTGTGGGTGGCCGGGTCGTAGAGGATGCCGAAGGCGTCGGTCCGGTCCCCGTCGCGGTTGACGTCACCGGCCGGGTCGCTGTTCGTGGTCACCGACTCGGCGAACCGGTTGAACCGGTAGGTGCCCGCCGGGGCCTTCCAGGTCGCGCCGGCCGCGGTGAACGACGGGCCGGTCACCTCGGTGATCATGGCGCGCCAGGTGGCGTCCTCGAACGGGTCCGTCGCGGTGACCCAGTCGACGATCTTCCGCTCGCCGGTGGTGGTCTGCTGCAGCGCCGGGTGACCGAGGTCCACACCGGAGTCCATGATGCCGATCGTGACGCCGCGGCCGTCCCACTCCGGGTGCTGCTTCACGAACGAGACGGCGCCGGTCTCGTGCGTCGGCATGTACGGGTTGGCGGCCGGGGTGTCGGCGCCGGGGCCGGGCAGGGTCGCAGCCTGCTTCGCCGCCTTCTTGCCGGCGGGGGCCACCTCGGGCGCCGGGTCGGGGAGCTGGATGGTCTCGTCCAGGTCCACGGCGGAGACGCCGGGCAGCGTGGCCGCCTTCACCACCTTCGAGGTGGGGACCTTGGCCAGGATGTAGCCGATGCTGTCGTACCGCTCGGTGACCGCGGCGCCGAGCGCCTTGAGGTCGGCGGCGACGTCCTTCGCCTCGCCCTTTTCGGTGGCGACGATCAGCGTGACGGTCGGGGCCTTCTTCGCTTCCGCCTCGGCGAGCAGCTTGGCGTCGTGCGAGCCCAGGGCCTCGACGGGGGTGACCTGCGAGGTGTCGGGGGCGGCGGTGGATGCGGTGCTCGCGTTCGCGGCTCCGCCCGCGCCGGTCACGGCGCTGGCCGCCACGACCGACGCAAAGAGCGCGGCGGAGGTACGCCGGCTCAGGTTTCGGGGTTTGCTCACGTTCTCTTTCCTCCAGAGAACAGGGCCCTCAGATGCAGGGCACACGTGACCAAATCCTTCGTGGTGGCGCAGGTGGTGTCACTACCGGCGAGTTCGTTGTGACCACTTCGTGACGTGCGTAAATGCGCATTGTCACATCGGAGGTGGTACGAATCGGCCGTCAGTCCAGTGTCGACCCGCCGGTCGGCGCGTCGGCCGTGCCCAGCAGCTCCGGTGCCTGCGGCTGGCGGGGGGCCAGCTCGACCTGCGTCGGGGCGGCCAGCTCCTCGTCGGAGACCCCCAGCTCGGCGAGCTTGCGGGCGCTGACCAGCACCCGGGCCTCCAGCGACCCCACCGCCCGGTTGTACGCGGTCACCGCCCCGCCCAGCGACGCGCCCAGCTTGCCGACGTGGTCGCCCAGTGTGGACAGCCGGCCGTACAGCTCGCGGGCCAGCGAGTGCACCGCCACCGCGTTGCGGGCCAGCGCCTCCTGCCGCCACGAGTAGGCGACGGTGCGCAGCAGCGCCACCAGGGTGGCCGGCGTCGCCAGCACCACGTTGCGGGCGAACGCGTGCTCCAGCAGCGTCGGGTCGCGCTGCAACGCGACGTCGAGGAACGGGTCGGCCGGTACGAAGAGCACCACGAACTCCGGCGTACTGTCGAACGCGGCCCAGTAGGACTTGGCGGCCAGCGCGTCGACGTGTGCCCGCAGGTGCCGCGCGTGCGCGTCGAGGTGGGTGTCACGCCCCCGCTCGTCGCGGGCCTCCATCGCGGTCAGGTAGGCGTCGAAGGGCGCCTTGGCGTCTACCACCACCGACCGGCCCCCGTGCAGCCGGACCACCAGGTCGGGGCGGACCCCCTGGTGGTCGGTGGCGGCGGTGACCTGCTCGGAGAAGTCGCAGTGCTCCAGCATGCCGGCCGCCTCCACGATCCGGCGCAGCTGGTGCTCGCCCCAGCGGCCCCGCACCTGCGGCGCCCGCAGCGCCGCCACCAACTGCTTGGTCTCGGTGCGCAGCTCGCCGGAGACGGTGCTCATCGTGCGGACCTGTTCGCGCAGCTCGGCGTAGGCGTCGACCCGGTCCCGCTCCAGCTCGGCCACCCGTTGCTCGTATCGGCGCAGCGTCTCGTGCAGCGGGGCCACCGCTCGGGCGACGGCCTCCTGGGACTGCGCGGTCGCCTCGTAGCTGAGCGCCCGCATGGACTGCTCCAGCCGGCCCTCGCCCTCCCGGGTGGCCCGCAGCGTGGCGTCCAGCCGGGCGATGTCGGTGGCCGAGCGGGCCCGGGCGGCGTACCAGCCCACCGCGCCTCCGGCGGCGAGGCAGACGACCACCACGGCCAGCGTCGAGAAGTCCACCACCGGAGCTTGCCAGACGCGTACGGCCGGACCGGCCCGGGTACGTTCGTGCCATGGAAATTCTGCTGGTGGTGATCCTGGCGGCGCTGCTGGTGGCCGCGTTCGTCTGGTGGCGGCGGGAGCGTGCCGCCCGGGAGGCGCGGAGCCTGGCCGACGTGCGGGCCGACGCCCAGCGTTGGTACGAGCGCCTGGGCGGACAGGTGATGAACCTGCACGGCGACCACCCGGCGGTCCGCCAGGCGCTGGTCGACGCGGGCGAGCGCTACAACGCGGCCGGCGGCCAGCTCGAACAGGCCCGGACCGTCCAGCAGTACCGCCTGGCCCGGGAGACCGCGCTGGAGGGGCTGACGTACGCCCGCGCCGCCCGGGTGGCGCTCGGCATCGACCCCGGCCCCGAGCTGCCCCCGCTGGCCGCCGCGCAGGGCGCCGGCGAGCTGACCCGGGAGCGGCAGGTCGACGTGCGGGGGCAGACGTTCAAGGCGGGCCCGCAGCCGGGCCGGGACACGCCCTACTACTACCCGGGCGGGCGCTACCAGGGCCGGCCGGTGCCGGCGGGCTGGTACTCCACGCCGTGGTGGAAGACCGCGCTGGGCGCGGGGGCGGGCGTGGTCGGCGGCCTGTTGATCGCCGACGCGCTCTTCTCGCCGGCCTTCGCCGACCCGGGCTACGGCTACGCGGCCGGCTACGAGGAGGGCTTCGGTGACGGCGCCGACTACGGCGACCAGCCCGGCGATTTCGGTGGCGGGGACTTCGGTGGCGGCGATTTCGGCGGCGGCGATTTCGGCGGCGGCGACTAGTGAGCTCCCGCCGGTCGCCGTGTTAGGAAGGGCACCTTGCTATACAAAATCCGTTAACAAGGTGCCCTTCCTTACACCTCAGCCGGTGTTGCGCATGCCGGCGGCGATGCCGTTGACCGTGGTCAGCAGGGCACGCTCCAGCGCGGTGCCGTCGCTCGGGGCCCGTCGGCCGCCCGGCGCGGTCGCCAACGCCCGGCCCGCCGCCCCGGACTCCCGGTACTGGCGCAGCAGGGCGACCTGGAGGTGGTGCAGCGGCTCCAGGTAGGTGTCGCGGACGGCCAGGGTGCGCTGGAGCACCGGGGAGCCCTCCAGCAGGGCGGGCGAGGCGGTCACCGCCAGCACCTCCTGCTTGGTCAGCTCGTACTCCTGCTCGATCTTGTGGAAGATCGGGTGCAGCTTCTTTGGCACCAGCGTCTCGACGTACCGGCGGGCGATGCTCAGGTCGGTCTTGGTGAGCATCATCTCCACGTTGGACAGGAACGTGCGGAAGAAGTGCCAGTTGCGGTGCATCTCGGCCAGCACGTCCTCCAGCCCCGCCGCCCGCGCCGCGGCCAGCCCGGAGCCGACCCCGAACCAGCCGGGCACGATCTGCCGGGTCTGGGTCCAGCCGAACACCCACGGGATGGCGCGCAGGCCGCCGAGCCCGGCCCCGGTGTTGGGTCGCTTCGCCGGACGGGAGCCGATGTTCAGCGCCCCGAGCAGCTCGGTCGGCGTGGACGCCCAGAAGTACGCGGGCAGGTCCGGGTCCTCGACCAGTGACCGGTACGACCGGAAGGCCGAGTCGGAGACCAACTCCATCGTCGCGTCCCAGCGTTCCAGCATCTCGGCGGGCTGCCGGGGTGCGGTGTGCAGCAGCGTGGCCTGGAGCACCGCGGCCAGGGTCAGCTCCAGGTTCTCCCGGGCCAGCGACGGCAGCGAGTACTTGTCGGAGATGACCTCGCCCTGCTCGGTCACCTTGATCGCGCCGTCCAGCGTGCCGTACGGCTGGGCCAGGATCGCCTCGTGCGTCGGCCCGCCGCCGCGCCCGACCGTGCCGCCGCGGCCGTGGAAGAGGCGCAGGTGCACGCCGTGCCGGGCGGCCACGTCGCGCAGCGCGCGCTGGGCCCGGTGGATGGACCACTGGCTGGTGGTGATGCCGGCCTCCTTGTTGGAGTCGGAGTAGCCCAGCATCACCTCCTGCACGTCGCCCCGCGCGGCGACCAGCGCCCGGTAGGCCGGCAGGGACAGCAGTTCGTCGAGCAGCTCGCCGCCCGAGTTCAGCTCGCTCGGGGTCTCCAGCAGCGGCACGAACCCGATCCGGGACCGGCCGCTGTGCACGTCGACCAGGCCGGCCTCGCGGGCCAGCACCACTGCGGCGAGCACGTCGTCCACCCCGAGGGTCATCGAGATGATGTACGACTCGATGACCTCCGCGCCGAACCGGTCCTGCGCCTCACGGATGGTGCCGAAGACGTCGAACGTCTTGCGTGTCGCCTCGGTCAGCGGCGTGTCCAGCGTGGACAGGGGTCGGCGGCCGGCCAGCTCGTCGGCGAGCAGCTTGGTCCGCTCGAGGCGGCTCAGCGAGGGGTAGTCGGAGACCTCGCCGACGGCCGCGTAGAGCTGGGCCAGCACCGCGTGGTGGGCCTCGGCGTGCTCCCGCACGTCCATGGTCGCCAGGTGCAGCCCGAACGCGGAGACCGTGCGGATGGTGGAGGCGAGCCGGCCCACGGCGGTGAGCTGGCCGGAGTTGCGGGCCAGCGAGGCGCGCAGCAGCTCCAGGTCGGCGATCAGCTCGGCCGAGCCGCGGTAGTCCCGGCCGGGCACGTGCGCGGTGCCCTGCCGCAGCCGCTGCCGGGTGTTGGCCAGCTTCGCCTTCACGCAGCGGGCCTTGAGCCGGTAGGGCTCCTCGGCGTTGACCCGGCGGAACCGGGGCGCCACCTCGGGCAGCGCGTCCAGGTCGGCGGCGAGGCTGGCGGAGAGGTCCAGCGACACCCCGCGCAGCCGCCGGGACACCGACACCTCGTTGATCAGGTGGTCCATCGCCTTCTCGGTGGCCTCGATGCCGTGCTCGTGCTGGATGGTCAGCACCTCGCGGGTCACGGTCGGGGTGACGAACGGATTGCCGTCGCGGTCGCCGCCGATCCAGGTGCCGAAGGTCAGCGGCCGGGCGGTCGGGGAGGTCTCCACGCCGAGGGTGCGCAGCGTGTCGGCGAGGTCGTCGAGCACCTGCGGCGCCGCCTCGGCGTAGAGGTCGCGCAGGTAGTAGATGGCGTTGCGGGCCTCGTCGGTCGGGTCGGGCCGGTCCAGCCGCAGCTCGTCGGTCTGCCACATCAGGTCGAGCAGCTCGGCGAGGCGGCGGTTGGCCGGGCCCTCGTCGCTGGCGCCGTAGAGGATCGCGTTGGCGGTCTCGGTGTCCAGTTCGTCGGCGATCGCGCGCAGCTTGGACAGGATCGACCGGCGGGCCGCCTCGGTCGGGTGGGCGGTGAAGACCGGGCGTACCGCCAGCCGCCGCGCCGCCGCGGCGATCTCCTCGGCCGGCACCCCGCGCTCGGCGATCATCTTGGCCGCCTGGTCCAGCCAGCCGCCCTGGACGGCCCGGCGGCGGCGCAGGTCCCGGGCCCGGTGCACCTGCTCGGTGATGTTGGCCAGGTGGAAGTAGGTGGAGAAGGCGCGGGCCAGCTTGGTGCCGGTGGTGACGTCGAGGCCGGCGAGACGCTGGGCGGCGCTCGGGGCGTCGGAGCGGACCAGCGCGCGGATCTCCTCGACCAGGTCGAGCAGCGGTCGACCCTCCTGGCGGGCGAGGGTCTGCCCGAGCAGGGTGCCGAGGCGGCGGATGTCGGCTCGCAACGCGGCGTCGGGGCCGTCGTGGTCGTGCTGGTCGCTCACGGGGCGCTCCTTACGTGAGTACGAAGGACAGCGCTGTCCGATCCCCTGGATCGTATCCACGACGACCCCGCCGTCAGGAGGGGGTCCCGATTTCGTCCCATTCCTCAGTCCGTTGGAGACGCGGGGCGCCCGGCATGGCGGGGCGCCGCCCGCCGGCCCCGGACCAGGCTGGCGGTGAGCAGCCCGGCCGCGCCGAGGACGCACCACAGGGCCAGCCCGGTCACGGCCCAGCCGGTCGACCGGCGGTCGAAGTAGACGACGGACTTCAGCAGGTCGGTGGCCAGCCCCGGCACGTTCCACCGGTGCATTCCGCGCAGCCAGGTGGGGAGGAACTCGGGGGCGTAGATGCCGCCGGAGCCCGGGTTGCCGAGCACCACCAGCAGCAGGATCACCAGCCCGGTGCCGAGCAGCCCCAGCCAGCCCTGCACGGCGGAGGCGACCATCGCCGCCGCGAACACCGCCAGCGTCCCGGTGGCGGCGACGCCCACCAGGTCGTGGTCCCAGACGCCGAGGACCGGGCCGACCACGACCGCGCCGAGGGCCCCGAGCACCAGGCTGTACGCCGCCAGCGCGGCGATCCGCAGCCCGGCGCGGCGTGGTCCGCGCGGCGCGGTGCCGTTGCCGAGGCCGAGGACGGTGGAGGCGAGGTAGCCGCCGAGGACGTACCCGACGGCCAGGTAGAACGGGACCAGCCCGCGGGGGTCGGTCCCGGCCACCGGCACCTCGTCGGTCACCCGCAGCGGGAGTTCGGCCTGCCGCGCGGCGGTGGAGAGCACCTGCGCGACGACGTCGGCCGCGGCGGGCGAGGCGGCGCTGGCGGTGGTCAGGGCCAGCCCGCCCTCGGCCGTGGCGGCGAGCACGCCGTACACCTCGCGGGTGGTCAGGCCGTCGTCGGCGGCGCCCGGGTCGTCGTACTCGACGGGTTTGATCTTGTCGGTCTGGTTGCGTACGGCGTCGAGGAGGGCCTGCGCCTTCTGGTCGCCGCGCACCACCCCGACGGGCACGTCGCGCGGGGTCGGCTGGTGCAGCGCGCCGACGTAGGCGGCGATGAACGCGGTGGCGAGCGCGAGGGTGCCGAGCAGCAGCCCCACGGTCCGCAGCCGGTTGCGCGCCCCCTCGTCCACGCCGCCAGCCTAGGGCGGCTTTCGGGGCTTTCGTCGCGGTTATCCGGGCGGAAACCGTTCGACTGACCCGATAGCGTCCGATCATGACGTCGCCGAACTATCCCCCGAAACCCCGCCCCGGCGACCGGGTCGCGGTCGTCTCGCCCTCCGCCGGCCTGCCCGCGATCTTCCCCCACGTGTACGAGCTGGGGCTGCGCCGGCTGCGCGAGGAGTTCGGCCTGGAGCCGGTGGAGTACCCGACGACCCGGGTGATGGACGCCGACCCGCGCGACCGGGCGCGGGACCTGACCGCCGCCTTCGCCGACCCGACGATCACCGCCGTGCTCGCCACGATCGGCGGGGACGACCTGATCACGGTCACCCCGCACCTGGACGACGCGGTGCTGCGGGCCAACCCGAAGCCGTACTTCGGGTACTCCGACAACACGAACGTGCTCAACCACCTGCACCGGCTGGGGATCGTGGCCTACCACGGCGGGTCGGTGCTGGTGCACCTCGGCCGAGCCGGCAGGCCGCACCCGCTGACGTTCGACTCGCTGCGCGCCGCCCTCTTCACCTCCGGCTGGTACGACCTGACGCCCGCGCCGGAGTGGGGCGACCGGCCGAACGACTGGCGGGACCCGGCGTCGCTGGCCCACGAGCCGGAGATGCTGCCGGGGGAGGGCTGGCGCTGGCAGGGGCCGTCGAGGGTCGTCGAGGGGCGCACCTGGGGCGGCAACCTGGAGATCCTGCACTCGCTGATGGCGACCGACCGGGTGCCGCCGGCCGGCGAACTGGCCGGGTCGGTGTTGATCGTCGAGACGTCGGAGGAGATGCCCTCGGCGACCGAGGTGTTCCGGATCCTGCGCGACATGGGCGAGCGGGGCCTGCTCGCCGCGTTCCCGGCGGTGCTGGTCGGGCGGGCGAAGGCGTGGGACTTCGAGCGGCCGCACACCGTCGACGAGCGGCGGGCGTGGGCCGACGCCCAGCGGGAGGCGGTCGCCCGGGCGCTCGCCGCCTACCACCCGGACGCGGTGGTGGTGTTCGACGTCGACCTCGGCCACACCGACCCGCAGCTGATCGTCCCGTACGGCGGCGAGATCCGGGTGGACGCGGTCGAGCGCCGGATCTCGGTGCGCTACTGACCACCCGCCGCTGTCGGCGCTCGCTCGGTGGAACGTCACGGGTGTCAACGAACCGTCCTGACACCCATGGCGTTCCACCGAAGCAGCCCGCCCGCCCGTGTGCGGGCCGGGCCGGGCCGGGCGAGGTCAGGCCGGGACGACGGCGAAGGCGCGGACGGGGAAGGTGCCCATCCCGGCGACCATCGGCGGAGCGGCGGTGAACCGGAAACCGCTCGGGGGCAGGGCGTCGAGGCCGGTCAGGTGCTCCACGATCGGGACACCGGCCGCCAGCAGCGTGCTGTGCGCCGGGCGTTCGCCGGCGGCGGCCGGGCTCATGTCGTCGATGTTGATCGAGTCGATGCCGACCAGGGCGGCGCCCGCCTCGACCAGGGCCCGGGCGCCCTCCCCGGTGAGGTGGGGCGCCTCCGGCGCGCTGTACCGGTCGGTGCCGAAGTGCGCGTCCCAGCCGGTGTGCAGCAGCACCGCCCGCCCGGCGACGTCGTACGGGGCCAGCATCAGCCGGTCGATCGCGCGGGTGCCGGCCGGCACCCGGACCACGGTGCCGGGCAGGTCGGCGAGGCGGTCCAGCGGCGTGCCGGCGAGGTCGGCGCCCTCGGCGTAGCGGTGCGCGGGGGTGTCCAGGTACGTGCCGGTGTTGGCGATCATGTCGATCCGCCCCACCTGGAACTCGGTGCCCGGGGCGTAGTTCGCCCGGGACGCGTCGCGGGTCAGCCACTCGCTGATCCGCGGGGCCGGCCAGCCCGGCAGGGTGGTCATCCCGTCGGTGACCACGTGGCTCAGCTCGACCAGCCGCCGCCCGTCCGCGCCGCCCGGGCCGGCCGCACTGTCCGGATCGGCCGCGCCGTCCGGGCCGGTCAGGCCCCGGCCGCCCTTGTGCGGCTCCTCGATGATCGTCTTGTCGCTGATCCGCACCTCGGCCACCATCAGCAGCCCGAGGTGCCGGACGAACAGCGCCGCCAGCTCGTCGTCGCCGATCTCCCGGCCGGGGATGTCGAGCCGGAACCCGTCGGTCCGCAGCCCGCCGCCGTTGGCGAAGGTGACCTCCGCGTCGAACTGTGCCCGCCACTGACTGCTCATGATCGAAGCCGACCACGCCGGCGCCGCCCCGGTCAAGATCCGCTCCCGATCGGCGCTGCCCTGGTCAAGATCCGGTCCCGATCGGCGCTGCCCTGGTCAAGATCCGGTCCTGCCCGGGGCCGGCCCGGGTCGGGATCCGGGTTCCACGCCAGGCGCCGCCGTCGGCTCTGGGCGAGATTGTCCCCGCCGCGAGATAGGCTGGCGGGCGTGCACCCCCCGTCCCGACGGACGCGGGGCTTCTGTCGTGCTGCGGCCCTGCCGCGTGCCGAGCCGGCGATCCCACGGGAAGTGATTGACATGCTCACCGGTCTGTTCTCCGCCGCCCTGGCCGACCCCGGGCTGGCCCGGGCACGTGACCTGGCGCGCTCCGGTGCCGCGCAGGTCGACGGCCTCGACATCACCGCGCCGCCCGCGCTGCGCCCGTTCGCGGTCGCCGCGGTCGCGGCGGACCCGGTCGGCGGCGGTGCCCGAGGCGGCGGGGCGGCTGGCGGTGCCCGAGGCGAAGGGTCGGGTGGCGGCGCGGGCCGCCCCGTGCTCGCCGTGACCGCGACCACGCGGGAGGCCGACGACCTGGCCTCGGCGCTGGGCGCCCTGCTCCCGCCCGAGCAGGTGGCGGTCTTCCCGTCCTGGGAGACGCTGCCGCACGAGCGCCTGTCACCCCGATCCGACACGGTCGGCCGGCGGCTGGCCGTGCTGCGCCGGCTCGCGCACCCGGGGGCGGCCGACGCGCACGGCCGCACCGGTCCGCTGCGGGTGGTCGTGGCGCCCGTCCGGTCGCTGCTCCAGCCGCAGCTCAAGGGGCTCGGCGACCTGGAACCCGTGCAGCTCGCCGCCGGCCAGGAGGCCGACCTGGAGGAGGTCGCCCGCCGGCTGACCGACATGGCGTACGCGCGGGTCGACCTGGTCACCAAGCGGGGCGAGTTCGCCGTACGCGGTGGCATCCTCGACATCTTCCCGCCCACCGACGAGCACCCGTCCCGGGTCGAGTTCTGGGGCGACGAGGTGGAGGAGATCCGCACCTTCGCCGTCGCCGACCAGCGGACCATCGAGCAGGTGCCGCAGCTGTGGGCGCCGCCCTGCCGGGAGCTGCTGCTCACGCCGTCGGTGCGGAAGCGGGCCGCCGCTCTCGCCGAGGAGCACCCGGAGCTGGCCGAGATCCTCGACAAGCTGGCCGAGGGCATCCCCGTCGAGGGGATGGAGTCCCTCGCCCCGGCGCTGATCGGCGCCGACTCGATGGAGTTGCTGCTGGACTGCATGCCGGCCGGCACCCACGTGCTGCTGTGCGACCCGGAGCGGATCCGCACCCGGGCGCACGACCTGGTGCGTACCTCCGAGGAGTTCCTCCAGGCGAGCTGGGCGGCGGCCGCCGTCGGCGGGCAGGCCCCGGTCGACCTCGGCGCCGCCGCCTTCCGGACCCTGGCGGACGTCCGCGCCGCCGCCGCGCGGCTGCGCCGGCCCTGGTGGACGCTGTCGCCGTTCGGCCTGGCCGAGGCGGAGGGCGCCCCGGCGCGGGAGCCCTGGGAGGACGAGCCGGGCGAGGTGGACGTCACCCCCGACGACGCGATCGCGGTGACCCTGGCCGCGCAGCCGGCCCCGCTCTACCACGGCGAGACCGCCCGGGTCGTCGACGACCTGAAGCGCTGGGCCGGCGAGGGCTGGTCGATCGCGCTGGTCTTCGAGGGGCACGGCCCCGCCCAGCGGGCGGTCGAGGTGCTCCGCGACGCCGGTCTCGGCGCGCGGCTGACCGAGGAGATCCCGGCCGCCCCCGCCCCCGGCGAGCTGCTGGTCAGCTGCGGCAACCTGGCCAGCGGCTTCGTCGACGAGGCGTCCCGGTTCGTGCTGCTCACCGGCAACGACGTCACCGGCGGGCGGGGCACCTCCACGCGAGACATGCGCAGGATGCCGAGCCGGCGGCGCAACACCATCGACCCGCTGGAGCTGAAGGCCGGCGACCACGTCGTGCACGAGCAGCACGGCATCGGCCGCTACGTCGAGCTGGTGCAGCGCACCGTCAACGGCGCGTCCCGGGAATACCTGGTCATCGAGTACGCCCCGAGCAAGCGCGGCCAGCCCGGCGACCGGCTCTTCGTCCCCACCGACCAGCTCGACCAGCTCTCCCGCTACGTGGGCGGCGAGCAGCCGACCCTGCACAAGATGGGCGGCTCGGACTGGCAGAAGTCCAAGGCCCGGGCCCGCAAGGCGGTCAAGGAGATCGCCGCGCAGCTCATCCAGCTCTACGCCGCCCGGAAGGCGTCCAAGGGGCACAACTTCGGCCCCGACACGCCGTGGCAGCGGGAGCTGGAGGACGCCTTCCCGTGGCAGGAGACGCCGGACCAGCTCGCGGCGATCGAAGAGGTCAAGCGGGACATGGAGCAGACCGTCCCGATGGACCGGCTGATCTGCGGCGACGTCGGCTACGGCAAGACGGAGATCGCCGTCCGGGCGGCGTTCAAGGCGGTGCAGGACGGCAAGCAGGTGGCGGTGCTGGTGCCCACCACCCTGCTCGTGCAGCAGCACTACAACACGTTCGCCGAGCGGATGAGCCAGTTCCCGGTGACGATCAGACAGCTCTCCCGCTTCCAGACGCCCAAGGAGGCCGAGCAGGCCCTGGCGATGGCCGCCGAGGGCACCGCCGACATCGTCATCGGCACCCACCGGCTGCTCCAGGCGGCCACCCGGTTCAAGTCGCTCGGCCTGGTCATCGTTGACGAGGAGCAGCGCTTCGGCGTCGAGCACAAGGAGCACCTGAAGACGATGCGCGCCTCGGTCGACGTGTTGAGCATGTCGGCCACCCCGATCCCGCGCACCCTGGAGATGGCGATCACCGGCATCCGGGAGATGTCCACCATCGCTACCCCGCCCGAGGAGCGGCACCCGGTGCTGACCTTCGTCGGGGCGTACGACGAGCGGCAGGTGGCCGCCTCCATCCACCGCGAGCTGCTCCGCGACGGGCAGGTCTTCTACCTGCACAACCGGGTCGAGTCGATCGAGAAGGCGGCCCGGAAGCTCCGCGAGCTGGTGCCCGAGGCCCGGGTGGCGGTGGCGCACGGCCAGATGGGCGAGGAGGCGCTCGAGAAGGTGATGGTCGGCTTCTGGGAGAAGGAGTTCGACGTCCTGGTCTGCACCACGATCGTGGAGTCCGGCATCGACATCCCCAACGCCAACACCCTGATCGTGGAGCGCGCCGACCTGCTCGGCCTGGCCCAGCTGCACCAGATCCGGGGCCGGGTCGGCCGGGGCCGGGAGCGGGCGTACGCGTACTTCCTCTACCCGCCGGAGAAGCCGCTGACCGAGCACGCCCACGAGCGGCTGGCCACCATCGCCCAGCACACCGAGCTGGGCGCCGGCATGTACGTGGCGATGAAGGACCTGGAGATCCGGGGCGCCGGCAACCTGCTCGGCGGCGAGCAGTCCGGGCACATCGAGGGCGTCGGCTTCGACCTGTACGTGCGGATGGTCGGCGAGGCGGTGCAGGCGTTCAAGGGGGAGCGCCCGGAGGAGGAGACCGAGGTCAAGGTCGACCTGCCGGTCGACGCGCACCTGCCGCACGACTACGTCGGCGTGGAGCGGCTGCGCCTGGAGATGTACCGCAAGCTCGCCGAGGCGCGCGACGAGGAGCGGCTGCGCGAGGTGGTCGCCGAGATGACCGACCGGTACGGCGAGCCGCCCGCCCCGGTGCAGAACCTGGTCGCGGTGGCGCGGTTCCGGCTGCTGGCCCGCCGCTACGGCCTCACCGACGTCTCCATGCAGGGCAAGCACATCCGGTTCGGCCCGTTGCCGCTGCCCGACTCGAAGCAGCTGCGGCTCAAGCGCTACCACCCCGACTCGGTCTACAAGTCGGCGCTCGACCAGGTCAGCGTGCCCCGGCCGAGCACCCGGCGGATCGGCGGCGAGCCGCTGCGCGACCAGGCCCTCCTGGAGTGGTGCGCCCAGCTCCTCTCCGACGTGCTGGGCGAGCCGGCGGCGGTCGGGGTGCCGGCCCGGTGAGCGGGGCGACGGGTGGGCGGCGTCACACGGGCCGCGGGCGGCATGAGAGAGTGGCCGTCATGCGTGCTCGCCGTCTTGTCGCCGTCGCCAGCGTGGCGATCGGCCTCGTCGCCCTCTCCGGTTGCCGTGCCGAGCCCGGTGTCGCCGCCTACGTGGGCGACCAGCGCATCACCGAGGATGCCGTCGCCGGGGTCATGACTGACCTGCGGACGAAGAACCCGACCCCGGGCGGGGAGTCCGCCGCCCCCGACGCCCGGCCCTCGGCGCCCGCGCCGCAGCTGCCCGGGCGCGGCGAGGTCGTCAGTGTGCTGGTGCTGAGCGAGGTCTGCGCACAGGTCTCGGCGGAGAAGAACTACCAGCCCCGGGGGGCGGTGCCGGCGGCGCAGCTCGCCCAGCAGTTCGGCCTGTCGCCCGACACCGACTACGTGCGGCGGGTGGCCGACCTCTACACCTGCCTGTCCGGCGTGCCGACCGGGGCGCCGGCCGCGCCGACCGAGCAGGAGCTGCGGGACGTGGTGGCGGCGGGCCGCGAGGCGGGCGCCATCCCGGCCGACGTGACCGACGAGGCGGCCGCCGGCCAGCTCGACGGCGAGCAGTTCCGCACCGCGCTGGCCACCCGGAAGGCGCTGGCCGAGGCGGTCGCCGCGCACGACGTGACGGTCAACCCCCGCTACCGCCCGCTGGAGTTCCCGGTGCTGAGCTTCGCCGGCAACGCCCCGGCGGTGAGCGTGCCGCTGGGCGAGCCCGGCTCGGACGCGGTCACCGACGTCTCCACCCCGGATCCGCTGCCGCCCGCCGGGGCGGAGGCGGCCGGCCCGGCCGACAGCTGAGCATGCCGGCGCGGATCGTCCTGCTCGTCACCTCGCCCCGGCTGCCGGCCGGGCTGCTGACCGCCGCCGCCTGGGACGTCGTACGCCGGCATCCGGTGCTGGTGGGGGCGGAGAGCGAGCTGACCACGGCGGTCCGCGCGGCGGGCGCCGAGGTGACCGTGGTCGACGGCCCGGCGACGCAGGCGCTGCTGGACGCGGCGGCGGCGCACGGGACCGTGGTGTGGCTGGCCGGCCCGGCCGGCGACGAGTCGCTGGCCCGGGAGCTGGGCCTGCGGCTGGCCCGCGAGCCGGGGCTGGCCGAGCTGGAGCTGATGTACGGCTCGTGGGACCCGCCGGGCGCCCGGCTGCTCGACGCGGTGGCGGTGATGGACCGGCTGGCCTCGCCGGGCGGCGACCCGTGGAAGCGGGCGCAGACCCACCGCAGCCTCGCGGGCTTCCTGCTGGAGGAGTGCTACGAGGCGTACGACGCGATCAGCGCCGAGGACACCGACGCGCTGCGCGAGGAGTTGGGCGACGTGCTGCTCCAGGTGGTGCTGCACGCCCGGCTCGCCGAGGAGCTGCCCGAGGGGCGGCGGTGGACCGTCGACGACGTGGCCGGGGGCCTGGTCGACAAGATGGTCCGGCGCAACCCGCACGTCTTCGCGGAGGGCGAGGCGGGCACGCTGGAGGAGATCGAGGCGAGTTGGGAGCGGATCAAGCGGGCCGAGAAGGCGCGTGACTCGGTGCTGGACGGCATCGCGCTGAGCCAGCCCGCGCTCGCCCTGGCCGCCAAGATCCTCGACCGCGCCGGCCGGGTCGGGCTCGCCGTGCCGCCCCCGCTGGCGGAGTTCCAGGTGGACCCGGAGGCGCGGCTCGGCGCGGGCCTGCTCGCCACGGTGGCAGCGGCCCGCGAGGCCGGCCTGGACGCGGAGGCGGCCCTGCGCCGGGCCGCCCTCGCCTACGCGGACGCGATCCGCGCCGCCGAACGCCCCTGACCCCCCGGGCGCGCCAACCGCCCCGGAATCCCACCCACCAACCCACCATGATCGGCCCGGGGACCGCCGGCCCGGGGACCCGACGCGAGGGGCGAGGGAAGTCGGGGCCGGCCGGTAGGGTCGGTGGGTGGAATCCTTTGTGCCGCTCGCCGAGCGGATCGTCGACGCGTTGCTGGAGAGCCGGCCGGGGCTCGCGACCTCCACCGGGGACCACCGGTACGACGACCGGTTGCCGGATCTCTCCGCGACCGCCGCCGCGGCCGATCAGGCGATGCTGAGGGAGGCCGCCGACGCGCTCTCCGAGCTGGACCCGGACGCGCTGGAGGTCGAGGAGCGGGTCGACCACGCCCTGCTCACCTCGTTCGTGGACCAGGCGCTGTTCGAGTGGGCCGAGATCCGCGCGCACGAGTGGGACCCGCTGGTACACAATCCGGGGCCGCTGCTGCACGCGCTGGCCGCCCGCCCGTACGCCCCGGTCGAGGAGCGGCTGACCAGCCTGGCCGGCCGGCTCGCGGCGGTGCCGGACGCGCTGGCGACCGCCCGCGCCACGCTGCGCGACATGCCGCGCATCCACGCCGAGACGGCGGTCGGGCAGTTCACCGGCACGGCGGCGCTGATCCGCGACGAGGTGCCGGCCCTGCTCGCGCAGGCGCCTGCCCTGCACGACCGGGTCGAGCCGGCCGCCATCGCGGCGATCGCCGCGCTGGAGGAGTTCGTCGCGTGGCTGCGCGTGGGCCTGGCGGCCGACGCCGGCCCCGGGCGTGACCCGCGCCTGGGCCGCCGCCGCTGGGAGGCGCGGCTCTGGCACACCCTCGACACTGAGCTGGGCGCCGCCGAGATCCAGCGCCGGGCCTGGGCCAACCTGGACCGGGTCACCGAGGAGATCCGCGCGGCGGCCGTCGAGCTGGTCGGCGGCCCGGCCGACGACGAGACCGTGCGTCGTGCGCTGGACCTGCTGGCCGCCGAGCACCCCGACGACCACACCATCGTGGCGCTCGCCTCGGTGACCCTGGACGAGGCGACCGACTTCGTCCGCGCCCACGACCTGGTCACGCTGGTCGACGACCCCTGCGTGATCCAGGAGATGCCCGAGTTCGCCCGGGGCGTCGCGGTCGCCTACTGCGACTCGCCGGGCCCGCTGGAGACGGCGGCCGTGCCGACCTTCTACTGCATCGCGCCCACCCCGGCGGACTGGCCCGCGCAGCGGGTCGAGTCGTTCTACCGGGAATACAACGACCACATGATCCGCAACCTGACCGTGCACGAGGCGATGCCGGGGCACTTCCTCCAGCTTGCCCACGCCCGCCGGCACGTCGGCCCCACCCGGGTCCGGGCGCTGACCGAGTCGGGGCCGTTCATCGAGGGCTGGGCGGTCTACGCGGAGGAGCTGATGGTCGGCCTCGGCTTCGGCGGCCTGCCGGTCCGGTTGCAACAGCTCAAGATGCAGCTCCGGATGACCATCAACGCGCTGCTGGACCAGCTCGTGCACTGCGAGGGGCTGCCGGAGGCCGAGGCGATGGCCCTGCTGACCGGGCGGGGCTTCCAGGAGGAGGGCGAGGCGGCCGGCAAGTGGCGGCGCGCCCTGCTCACCTCGACGCAGCTCTCGACGTACTTCGTCGGCTACAGCGAGGTGGCCGAGATCGCCGCGGCCCGCCCGGCCGGCGTGTCGGTGCGCGACTGGCACGACGCGATGCTCGCCCACGACTGCCCGCCCCCGCGCCACCTGCGCACCCTGCTCGGCGTGTAAGGAAGGGCAACTAGTTAACGTTTTCGGTAGAGGAAGGGCCCCCTCCTAACAGCGCACGCGCAGCGCCCCGCGCGGTAGAGCACGCGCAGCGCCCGCGCGGTAGAGCACGCGCAGGGCACGCTCACCGCCGCGCGGCGGTCGCCGTCGCGTCGATCAGCCAGCGCGAGATGGAGTACGCGGGCGGCAGTTCCGCCGGCAGCCGGTCGAGCGGGAACCAGCGTGCCTCGGTCAGCTCCCGCCCGTCCACGACCGGCTCGGCGCCCGGGTCGGCGGCGGTGGCGGTGAAGCCGGTGAGCAGCACGTTCGGGCCGGAGAGCGCCCACGGCTGGCTGCCGAAGTAGGCCAGCCCGGCCAGCGTCAGCCCGACCTCCTCGCCGACCTCGCGGTGGGCGGCCGCCTCCAGCGTCTCGCCGGCCTCGACGAACCCGGCGACCAGCGCCCACAGCGCGGTCGGCCCGTACGCGTGCCGCACCAGCAGCAGCTCGTCGGGGCGGCCGGCCGGCCCGGGGCGGGTGATCGCCACCAGCACGGCGGCGGAGAGCCGCATCGGCACGTACAGGTCGCAGTCGGGGCAGCGCCGGGCCGACTCCCCGGGCACGTCGGCCAGTTCGGCCCGGCAGGCCCCGCACCACCGGTGCGTACGCCGCCAGTCGACCACCGTCAGCGCCCGGCCGGCCAGCGTGGCGAGTGGCTCGGGTACCTCGGCGGCCAGCGACGCCCAGCCGCGCCAGCGGGCCGGCAGCCCCGTCGCCCCGGATAGCTCCTCCTGCCCGGTCGCCTCGGCCGCCCACGCGGGGACGCCGTCCAGCGTGCCCAGCGGCACCCACGCGGTGTCGGCCGGCAGGTCGGCGACCCGCAGGACGGCGCCGTCGGCGGCGGTCAGCAGCTTGCGACCGGCCACCGGCAGGGCCAGGTCGGTCGGCGCGGGCGCGACGGCGCGGTCGGCCCCGGGGACGAACCCGCCCGGTCGTCCGCGACCCGACGCCGCGTGCCCACCAGCCGCACCGGACGGGGTGGCGGCCGTGCCGGCCGGGTTCGGGGCGGCGGCCGGGCCGGTCACGAGGTGGTCGTCCGGCGGTCCACCACGCCGGCGCCGGACGGCAGGGCGAACGCGGTGGCGTCGACCGTCTCGCGGTAGCGGTGCAGGGCCAGCTCGACCGGCTTGCCGTCGACCTGGCCGGTGAAGCTGCCCAGCGCCCCCTCGGTGGTCACGCAGGCGATGAAGTCGCCGCTCGACCGCTCCACGTCGACGCAGGTGGCATGGCGACCGGCGAGGGTGGTGTCGCTCTGCGTGATCACCGCGTCCGGATCGAGCGCGGCGGCGGTCAGCAGCCCCACCACGATCGGCGGCGTGACCAGGCCCTGCTGCTTGGCCTCGGTGAACAGGGCCACCGAGGGCTTCGCGTTGGGTGCGGGCGGGGCCTCCAGGGTGCAGGTCGCCCGGCCGGCGGCGGTCTCGCAGCGGGTGGTCGCCTCCGGGGTGACGGTGAGCTTGCCGCCCGGCCAGGTGTAGGCGGAGCGGGCCGGCTCCTGGGCCTGGACGATGGTGGCGGTCTGCCCGCCGGGAAGTTGGTAGTCGGCCGAGTACGTCAGCTCCAGCGCCCCGTCCAGCCGGGCGGCCACGTCGTTGACCAGGTCGGCCCGCCCGATCGCCCGGCCGGCGTCGTCCAGGGTCTGACAGCCGGTCACCGTGAGCGACGCGATGACCGACACGGCGAGCATGCGGAGGGTGGTCGAGGCGGCGGGCATGGCGAACAGCGTGGCCGATCGGGTCAACCGCGCGCAAACCCGTTGCCGGTTGAGGCCCGAGAATTCGGGAATGTCTGTGTAAAGCGCCGCCGGAGGGCGGGTTCCGGATCCGGTCCCCGTGCGCCCGGACCGCCCGCGTCCGACGGCCGCCCGATACGCTGCGTTCAACACCTGCCTCAGCCGCACCGTCGCGGCCCGAACCGGACCGGAACCACACAAACGAGGAGCGACTCAGTGGCAACCATCGAGGGAATCGTCGCGCGGGAGATTCTGGACTCGCGGGGCAACCCGACCGTCGAGGTCGAGGTCGGGCTCGACGACGGCACGATCGCCCGTGCGGCGGTGCCCTCCGGCGCCTCCACCGGCGCCTTCGAAGCGATCGAGCTGCGCGACGGTGACGCCGACCGCTACCAGGGCAAGGGTGTCGAGAAGGCGGTCTCGAACATCGAGGACAAGATCGTCGACGAGCTCATCGGCTACGAGGCCAGCGAGCAGCGGCTGATCGACCAGAAGATGCTCGACATCGACGGCACCGACAGCAAGTCCGAGCTGGGCGCGAACGCCATCCTCGGCGTCTCCCTGGCCGTGGCCAAGGCGGCGGCCGGCAGCGCGGAGCTGAGCCTCTTCCGCTACCTGGGCGGCCCGAACGCGCACCTGCTGCCGGTGCCGATGATGAACATCCTCAACGGCGGCGCGCACGCGGACTCCAACGTCGACATCCAGGAGTTCATGATCGCGCCGATCGGCGCGCCCAGCTTCCGCGAGGCGCTGCGCTCCGGCGCGGAGGTCTACCACGCGCTGAAGTCGGTGCTGAAGAAGAAGGACCTCTCCACCGGCCTCGGCGACGAGGGCGGCTTCGCGCCGAACCTGCCCACCAACTCCGCCGCGCTGGATCTGATCGCCGAGGCGGTCGAGAAGGCCGGCTACCGGCTCGGCACCGACATCGTCTTCGCGCTCGACGTGGCCGCCACCGAGTTCTTCGACAACGGCACCTACACCTTCGAGGGCGCCGCGAAGACCGCCGAGGAGATGAGCAACTACTACACCAAGCTCATCGGCGACTACCCGATCGTGTCGATCGAGGACCCGCTGTCCGAGGACGACTGGACCGGGTGGCAGACCCTCACCGCCTCCGTCGGCGACCGCATCCAGATCGTGGGCGACGACCTGTTCGTCACCAACCCGCAGCGGATCGCCCGCGGCATCGCCGAGAACGCCGCCAACGCGGTCCTGGTCAAGGTCAACCAGATCGGTTCGCTGACCGAGACCCTGGACGCGGTGGACCTCGCCCACCGGGCCGGCTTCAAGTGCATGATGAGCCACCGCTCCGGCGAGACCGAGGACACCACCATCGCCGACCTGGCGGTGGCCACCGGCTGCGGCCAGATCAAGACTGGTGCCCCGGCCCGCTCGGACCGGGTCGCGAAGTACAACCAGCTCCTGCGGATCGAGGAGGAGCTGGCCGACGCGGCGCGGTACGCCGGGGCGGGCGCGTTCCCGCGCTACCGTTCGGCCTGAGACCGCGAAGCCTCGGGGGAGGGGTGTGACGATGCAGCAGCGCCGCACACCGGGTGGTCAGCGTCCCGCCCGCCGGCCGGGTCACTCCGGCCGGCCGGGCGGGGCCCGGGGCGCCCGGGCCTCGGTCCGCGACGGCGGCGTCCGCGCCGAGCCGCGTGCCACCGCCGGTCGCGCACCGGGGACGGCCCGGGGCGCCGAGGGCGTACGCTCCGCGAACCGGCCCGCCGGGGCCCGTCGTACGGCGGCCGGCGGCACGGTCAAGCGGCTCACCGCACCCCGCTCCCGGGGCCTCACCGGGCGGGCCACCGTGCTGTTCGCGGTGCTGATCGCGCTCGCCCTGGCCTACACCTACCCGGTGCGGGTCTACCTCGACCAGCAGGCCGACATCGAGCGGATGGAGGCCGCCCAGGCGGCCCAGCGCAAGGTGATCGAGGACCTCTCCGCCGAGGCGGCCAAGTGGCAGGACCCGGCGTACATCGAGACGAAGGCCCGGGAGCGGTTCTTCATGGTCCGCCCCGACGAGACGCTGCTGGTCGTGCTCTCCGACCCCGAGGGCGCCGCGCGGGACGCCGCCGGCGGGGCCGCCCAGTCGGCGAAGCCGGCCACGCCCGACCCCTGGTATGACACCCTCTGGTCCAGCGTGCGGGCCGCCAACGGCGACCAGCCCGACAAGTGAGCAGCACCCGAGCACCGAACGAGAGATGGGCACCGTGACAGTCGTACCACCGCAGGAGCCGGCGGCGGACTCCGTACCCCCGCCGAAGCGCGAGCCGGCCACGGAGGCCGACCTGGCCGCGGTGGCCGCGCAGCTCGGCCGCCCGCCCCGGGGCACCCGGGCGGTCGCCCACCGCTGCCCCTGCGGCCTGCCCGACGTGGTGGAGACCACGCCGCGCCTGGCCGACGGCACGCCCTTCCCGACGTTGTTCTACCTGACCTGCCCCCGCGCCACGGCGGCGTGCAGCCGGCTGGAGTCGGCCGGGCTGATGAAGGAGATGGCCGACCGGCTGGCCACCGACCCGGAGCTGGCCGCGCGCTACCGCGCCGCGCACGAGGACTACCTGGCCCGCCGGGAGGCGATCGGCGAGGTCCCGGAGATCGCCGGCATCTCCGCCGGCGGCATGCCCGGCCGGGTGAAGTGCCTGCACGTGCACCTCGGGCACGCGCTGGGTGCCGGGCCGGGGGTCAACCCGTTCGGCGACGAGACGCTGGCGCTGGTGGAGAAGTGGTGGGCCGCCGGCCCCTGCGTGGACGTGCCGGCGGCCGACTGACCATGGCGAACGGGGGCGGGGGCGTGGCGGGGGCCGACGAGATCGTGGTGCGGCGGGCGCGCACCTCCGACGTGCGCGGCATCCGGCGGCTGGTCGACACCTACACCGACGACCGCCGCCTGCTGAGCAAGGCCACCGTGACCCTCTACGAGGACGTGCAGGAGTTCCGGGTCGCGGTCCGGGCGGACGACGGCGCGGTGGTCGGCTGCGGCGCGCTGCACGTGATGTGGGAGGACCTGGCCGAGATCCGGACGGTGGCGGTCGACCCGTCCTGCCGGGGCCGGAAGCTCGGCCACCGGATCGTCGCGGAGCTGATCGACGCCGCCCGCGAGCTGGGCGTGGCCCGGATCTTCGTGCTCACCTTCGAGACCCGGTTCTTCGGGTCGTTCGGGTTCACCGAGATCGACGGCGCGCCGGTGCCGCAGCCCGTCTACGAGCAGTTGCTGCGCTCCTACGACGAGGGTGTCGCCGAGTTCCTGGACCTGGAACGGGTCAAGCCGAACACCCTCGGCAACACCCGGATGCTGCTGCGCCTCTGACCGACCGTTCGCTGGTCAGCGGCCGGGGCGGGTGGCGACCATGGCGTCGTGCAGCTCCTCGGAAGTGGGGACGGGGGGCAGTGCGGATGCGAAGCCCTCCGGATGGCAGGCGTCGAGCAGTAGCGCCACCAGGCGCCGCCACGCCCCCGGCGCCGCCTGCCGGGTGGAGCGCAGCACGCCGGCGTTGGCCATCAGGAACAGCATGACGTCGGCGCCCGTCACGTCGGAGCGCAGCTGGCCCTCCTGTTGGGCGCGCCGGATCAGGGCATCCAGTGCGCCCAGCGCCCGGGACCGGGGTTCCTCCATGCCGGGCGAGTTGGGGAAACAGGCGGTGAAGCCTTCGGTCACCGCTCGGTCGGCGGCCTGCATCGCACACACCCGCTCGACGAAGTCGCGGAAGGCGGCCCCGGGGTCGGGTGCCCGAACGGCCTGCTCGGCGAGGTCGGCCAGCTCGTTCAGCCGATCGGTCAGTACCGCCTCGATCAGTGACTCCCGCTTCGGGAAGTGCCGGTAGAGGGTGGCGATGTTGACCTCGGCCCGCCGGGCCACGTCCTCGAGTGGTGCCTCCAGCCCGCGCTCGCCGAACACCGCACGGGCTGCCGCCACGACGCGTACCCGGTTGAGTTCGGCGTCCCTCCGCAGCCCCTTACCAGATCTCATGACCCAATCCTACGAAGTGAAGGGTGCCCTGCGTTTCTGGTACGGTTGGCGCACCGATTAACCGCAGGGTTCCCTTCGTTTTATGGAGAGTTACGTTGAAGATCGTTCTCTGGGTCGCCCAGGGCCTCCTCGCCGTCCTGTTCGCCGGGGCGGGCGGCATGAAGGTCGTCATGGCCAAGGACTCGCTCGTCCCGTTGATGCCGTGGGTGGTCGACTTCTCTTCCGGAATGGTGAAGGTGATCGGCGTCCTGGAGGTGCTCGGCGCGGCCGGGCTGGTCCTTCCCGCCCTCACCTTGATCGCGCCTGTGCTCACTCCGATCGCCGCCACCGGTCTCGCCGTTGTCATGCTCGGCGGCGGGATCGTGCACATCGGCCGGGGAGAATACCCCCACAGCATCGGCAACCTGGTGGTGCTCGCGTTGGCGGTGTTGGTCGCCTGGGGCAGGTTCGGCCCCTACGCCCTCGCTGCCCGGAACTGGGGGTAGCCACCGGCCGGTAGGCGAGGTCCGGCCGCCGACACCCTACGCGCCGACTTCGCCGCCCTCACCCCTTGACCTCCATGGGAGCATCCGCCCGTGGCCCCAGCCCGGTGCGGGTGGGCGGCGAACAAGCCCCGGATCCTGCCGTAGGGTTGCTGCCGTGACGACGCGCGTGGCCGCCATCGACTGCGGGACCAACTCGATCCGACTGCTGGTCGCCGACCTGCCCGATCCCTCGGCGGGCCCGGACGCGCCGCTGGTCGACCTGAGCCGGCGGATGGAGATCGTCCGCCTCGGCCAGGGCGTCGACAAGACGGGCCGGCTGGCCCCGGAGGCCATCGAGCGCACCCGCGTCGCGCTGGCCTCCTACGCGGCCGAGATCGAGAAGCTCGGCGCGGAGCGGGTCCGGATGTGCGCCACGTCGGCGTCCCGGGACGCCTCCAACGCCGCCGACTTCCGGGAGATGGTCGAGCGGACCCTCGGGGTCGCGCCCGAGGTGGTGACGGGCGACGAGGAGGCGCGGCTCTCCTTCACCGGCGCGGTGCGCGGGCTGCCCGCCGGCACCGAGGAGCCGTTCCTGGTCATCGACATCGGCGGCGGCTCGACCGAGTTCGTCGTGGGCAGCCGCGCCGGCGGCGTCGAGGCGGCCATCTCGATGGACATCGGCTGCGTCCGGATGACCGAGCGGCACCTGCACGGCGACCCACCGGGCATGGCCGAGGTCGCCGCCGCGCAGGCCGACATCGCCGTCGCGGTCGACCGGGCGCTGGCGGCCGTGCCGGGCCGGCAGGCCGCCACCCTGGTCGGGCTCGCCGGGTCGGTCACCACCGTGGTCGCCATCGCCCAGGGCCTCCAGGAGTACGACCCGGGCCGCATCCACCACGCCCGGGTGTCGTACGAGGCGGTGGCCGACGTGACGGCCGACCTGCTCGGCAAGAGCCGGGAGCAGCGGCTCGCGATCCCGGTGATGCACCCGGGCCGGGCGGACGTGATCGGCGCCGGCGCCCTGGTGCTGCGCGTGATCATGGAGCGGGCCGGGATGGCCTCGGTGGTCGCCTCCGAGCACGACATCCTCGACGGCATCGCCTGGAGCCTCGCGTAGCCGGCCGGGCAGCGACGCCGGCTACGCGAGGTCGGAAACCGATGCGTGCCCGGTGTCGCCTTTGCGTCACGACAACCCGGGAATGAAGGACTTGAATAGCGGCATGAGCAGACTGCCCAGGGTGCTGATCGCGGCGGCCGGCGTGACGGGCGTCGTGGCGTACGGGCTTCCGCAGCCGTGGTCGCTGGTGGCGGCCGTGGCGGACCTGCTGCTGGTCGGGCTAGCCGGCGGGCTCTGGCTCCGGGCGGGTCGCAGTCGGGAGGTGTTGCTCCGCCATCGGATCGAACCGCCCGAGTTCCAGGGATACCCGCAGCAAGGGCATCCCGGCGGACACGCGGGAATGCCCTGGCGGCGCTGGGTACCGCGTGCCGAATCGTATGCCCCGCCCCAGTCGGATTCGCCACCCATGGCTCCGGCCACGCCCCGGCCCAGGCGGCGACTGCGGTGGCTCAGTTCCACGGTTAGGGAGATCGCGTCTTCCACCAGTCGGGTACGCCGCTGGCCCAAGACGCGGCCGAACACCTTCCTCACCTCGGCGCCGAACCCGGTGCCCCCGCCTCCCGCTCCGCCCGGGCCAGCGCCCGACGTGCCTCAGAGGCTGGTGGACCTGGAGACCCTGGTGCGCACGACGAACGAGCGCGGGCAGCGGGCCCAGTGGTGGTTCTTTCTCGCCGGGGTCGCGGCGTCCATCCCGGCCGGTGTCGTGGTCAACCTGCTGACGGGCTAGCGGGGCCCTTCGGCGAAACGGTGCCGTCAGCTCCGGAGACCCGTGCCGTCCACGACGCCGGTGACGAAGCGGGACCAGGCGGTCGGCCCGAAGGAGAGCACGGGGCCCGAGCGGTCCTTGCTGTCGCGGACCAGCACCACGCCGGGCAGGTTGTCGGCGACCTCCACGCACGAGGCACCGCCGTTGTCGCTGCGCGTGGACTTGCGCCACCGGGCGCCGGTCAGCTCCATGTCTTCGCCACTTCCTGCATCAGGGCCAGCGACTGCCGCCGGGACAGCGCCTCTGAGCGGACACTTTCCCACCTGCGGTGCAGGCTGGCAATCTCCTCGGCGCGGTCCAGCACCTGGGCGCGCAGCGGACTGTCGAGATGCGCCACCCAACCACCGTCGGCGTACCCGGCCAGGATGAACGGCCCGGCAAGGCCCGGGTAGACGCCCACCTCGGTCGGAACCACATGCAGGTGGACGTGCGGACGCGCCGCCAACGTGATCAGATGCTCAAGCTGTTCGCGCATCACCCCGAACTGGTCGACCACCGGCCGGCGCAGGATGCCCTCGTCGATGACCGCGACCAGTTGCGGTGGCTGGGCCCGGTCGAGGATCTGCTGCCGCTGGAGTCGGGCGGTCACCCGCTGCTCGATCTGCTCCGGGCAGTGAAGCCCGCCGCCGGCCAGGACCGCGCGGGCGTAGCTCTCGGTCTGGAGGAGGCCGGGCAGGACGGAGATCTCGAACCACCAGAGCGTGGCCGCCTCCTGCTCGACGGCCACTCACGGCCGGAACCAGGCCGGCGCGGTCTCCACGCTGACCAGCGGCAGGATCCGTCCGAGCAGGCCGCCGCTGTCCAGCGCCTCGTCCGCGCGCCGGACGAAGTCGAGCGAGGGCGTACGCCGGCCGATCTCCACCATCCCGACGAGCGAGCCGGAGTAGTTGATCCGCCGGGCCAGTTCCTCCTGGCTCAGCCCGCGCTCGGTGCGCAGCCGCCGCAGCTCGCCGGCCAGGAGATCCAGCGTCGACAGTTGGGGTCTGGTCATCACACCTCGCTCACCGGGCTTCACACGTCGGGCCGGGCGGGCCACCGCCGGCCGGTGCCCGCCGCGTGACTTCCGACCGTAGTCGGATGGTCACGATGATGGGGGCGACCCGGGGCCCACAGTGCCCTCACAACCCGACGAGGGGCGATGACGTGACGATCCGACGCCTCCACCCGACGTGGTGCGTGCCCGAGAGCGGCTGCGGGACCAGCGCGCTGCACCTGTCCCGCCTGCGGCCGGCCGCGCCGCGCGGCGACGAGGTGATCCAGGTGCGTGCCGCGCTCTGGCAGATGGACGTCGGGCGGCTGGCTCCGGCCGGCGTCCTGCTGGAGTTGTCGGCCGGCGACGATCCGGAGCGCTGGCCGATCGACCTGGCGCAGGCTCGCGCGCTGGTGCACGTACTCCGGGATCTGCTGCGGATCGCGGACGAGGCGGCGCGCCGCGCGGCCTGACCCGCCGCGCGGCGCGTTCCTTTGACACTATTTCGCAATGCGCAGTAGTGTGCAAAGCGTGGACACCACACAGCTCCTGAAGGGCGTGCTGGACCTCGCGGTTCTCGCCGTCCTGCGCGAGGAGGACGGCTACGGTTACGACATCCTGCGCAGGCTCCGCGAGGCCGGGCTGGAGGAGGTCGGCGACGCCTCGGTCTACGGCACGCTGCGCCGGCTCTACGCCGCCGGCCTGCTGACCACCTACGTCGTGCCGAGCGAGTCCGGCCCGCACCGCAAGTACTACTCCCTCAACGCCGCCGGCCGGGACCAGCTCACCCGCTACGGCAAGCTCTGGCGCTCGTTCGCCACCACCATGGACGCACTGCTCGACGATCGGGGGATGGCGGCATGACCGTCACGGAGCAGGAGATCGCGGACTACGTCGCACGGGTGCGGGCCGCACTGGCCGACCTGCCGCCGGCGCACCGCGACGAGTTGACCGAGGACCTGCCGGAACACCTCGCCGAGGTCGCCGTCGAGGCCGACGGCACGCTGGTCGAGCGGCTCGGCGCGCCCGAGGCGTACGCGGCCGAGCTGCGCGCCGCCGCCGGGGTCGGCGCCGTCGCCCGCGGCCGTCGCCTCGACCGCCGCCTGGGTGCCGCCGTGGACCGGCTCCGCGCGCGGGCGCAGCGCTGGGACGTCCAACTCGGACCGCCCCTGGGGTACGCCTCGGCGAGCGAGTTCCTCCGGCTGCTCCGGCCGGCCTGGTGGGTGCTGCGCGGCTACCTGGCCGCCATGCTCGTCACGGTGGCCACCACCGGTGACTCGTTCGGCGTGCTGCCCGAGCTGAACGGCAGCGCGCTGGCCGGCCTGGTGCTGCTCGCCGGCAGCGTGCTCGCCTCGATCTGGCTCGGCCACCACACGCCGAGCCTGACCCGGCCCAAGCGGCGGCTGCTGCACGCCGGCACGGCGGTGCTGGTGGTCTTCGGGCTGATCGGCCTGACCGACGTGAACGGCCGCGTCGGCTCCGGGGACTTCGGCTACGAGCACATCTCGGTCGACGACCGGTACTCCCACGTCCGGGACGTCTACGTCTACGACAGCGAGGGCCGGCTGGTGGAGAACGCCCGGCTCTTCGACCAGAACGGCGACCCGATCCGCCTCGGCTACCCGCACTGCCCGGACGGGCGGGACCCGAACGGGGTCGGCAACCCGCTGCTGCGCCCGTACCCGTACTGCCCCGACGAGGCGCCGTTCGCGCCGCGCCCACCGGCGGCCACCCGGCCCGCGCCCGGCCTGCCCCCGTTGGCGCCCACCGCGTCGGCCGACCCGTCCGGCCCGGTCCCTACGGGCAGCCCGACGGCCGGACCTACCGCGGTCCCGACCGCGACGGAGGCCCCGCCCGCGACGGAGGCGGCCCCGGCCACCCCGGCGCCGAGCCGGACGTGAGCCGGATCGCGTCCGGGAAAGCTGGGAAATAGCTGAACGGATGAGGTCGACGGGGCGGCGGCCGTCGTACCCGATCGCTACGGTGTCGTCTGCTCATCCACCCCTCGGAAGGACAACCCGTGTCAGAGCAGGTCGCACCGCCCCCCGCGCCGGACGCCGCGCAGCCCCCGTCGGCCGTCCAGGCGCCGCCACCGGCAGGGCCGGAGACGAAGAAGTCCGGCTCCAAGAAGGTGCTCGGCATCGTGGGCGCGATCGTCGCGTTCCTGGTCGTCGCGGGGCTCAAGTTCGGCGTCGGCTCGGCGATCGGCAACTTCCTCAACAAGGACGAGACCGCCGACGCCAAGGTCGGCGACTGCATCGCCGAGCTGCCCGAGGTGACCGGCACCAAGGAGGAGGAGGTCGACGGCGCGAAGGTCGTCGAGTGCACCTCCACCGACGCCGTGTACAACGTGGTCGGTCGGGTCGACGGGCAGACCGAGGCGCAGGCCCGCTCCGGCGAGGCGTGCGAGCAGTACATCAAGGAAGACCAGGACGGTTACGTCTTCTACAGCATCGAGCCGGGCAAGACGGGCTACCTGCTCTGCCTGACCAAGAAGGCCTGACCGGCCCCACGGCACCACGGCACCGCCGACGGCGGCGCGGACGACGGTCCGCGCCGCCGTCGGCGTCTCCGCGTACGGCCGGCGAACGGGAGGTGAATGCCACTGTTCCGGCGTCTTCCCCGGGGCGCGCACGGCGTGGCAGGCTACCGGCACGTAGGACCACTGGGCGACCAGCCAACGATGACTGACCGCTAGGAGGACGGGCCGATGGGTGAAATGGTGAGCTTCACCAGCAACGGGGGTACGCGCGAGGGGTATCTCGCGATACCGTCCGGCGGTGCGGCCAGCCCAGCGGTCATCGTCATCCAGGACTGGTGGGGGCTCGTGCCCCACATCACCTCCGTCGCGGACCGGTTCGCCGAGGCCGGGTTCGTCGCCCTCGCCCCGGACTTCCGCCACGGCGGCCCGGCCAGCAAGCCCGACGAGCCGCGCCAGATGCTGAACAGCCCGCAGATGGACGAGGCGGCGGCGGACATCGCCGCCGCGGCGGACTACCTCGCCGGGCGTTCCGAGGTCACCGGCAAGGTCGGCTGCGCGGGCTTCTGCGCCGGCGCGAGCCTGGCCCTGTGGGCGGCCAGCCGCACCGAGCGGATCGTCGCCACCGCCGCCTTCTACCCCCGGCTGCCCTGGGACGGGATGCGCTCCGAGTGGGCCGACTACGCGGGCAAGGCCGCCCTCATCCACTGCTCCGAAGCCGACGGCACCTCCACCGCCGACGGCGTGCAGACCGTCCGCCGCGCCGTCGAGACCGCCGGCGGCACGTGCCAGACCTACGACTACCCCGGCACCGCGCACGCCTTCTTCAACGAGGACCGGCCGGAGAACTTCGACCAGCGCGCCGCCGCCACCGCCTGGGCGCGCACCCTCGAACTCTTCCGGGCCAAGCTTGGCTGAGCCGCGTACGCCCGACGAGGTGGTCGCCCGCGCCGCGCGGGCGACCGACCTCGCCGACCTCGACGCCGCCGTCAGCGACTGCTTCGCCTGCCCCCGCCTGGTCGAGTGGCGCGAGGAGGTGGCCCGCACGCGGCGGGCGGCCTTCCGCGACCAGGAGTACTGGGGCCGGCCGGTGCCCGGCTTCGGCGCCCCCGACGCGCGCATCGCCATCCTCGGCCTGGCGCCCGCCGCGCACGGCGGGAACCGCACCGGCCGGATCTTCACCGGCGACCGCTCCGGCGACGTGCTCTTCGCCGCGCTGCACCGCGCCGGGCTGGCCAACCAGCCGACGAGCGTCGCCGCCGACGACGGTTTGTCCCTGCGGGACACCCGCATCTTCGCCGCCGTGCGCTGCGCGCCGCCGGACAACAAGCCCACCCCGGGCGAGCGGGACACCTGCGCACCGTGGCTGCACCGCGAGGTCGCGCTGATCCGGCCCACCCTGCGCGTCGTGGTCGCGCTGGGCGCCTTCGCCTGGTCCGCGTGGTGGCCGGTGCTGCGTCAGGTGTACGGCCAGCGCCCGCCCGCCCCGCGACCGGCGTTCGGTCATGGGGCACACTGGTCCGGCACGGCCGCACCGGAGCTGCTGGGCTGCTACCACGTCAGCCAGCAGAACACCTTCACCGGACGGCTGACACCAGGGATGCTGGACGACGTGTTCGCCCGGGCGAAGCAGTTGGCCGGGGTGGACTGAGGCACGCGGGGGCGGTGGCGATGACGGACGGAACGCGTCGGCCCGCGACGCACCCCCCGGCGGCCCGGAGGTAACCCCGGATGGATCTGAGCGTGCTGCGCAGGTGGTGGCCGGTCGCCGCGGTCGGCGTCCTGCTCGCCGTCGCCGCGTTGGCGTCCGCCCACTCGTCGATCGGCGCCAGCCGGATCCCGCCCGCCGCCGACAACCTCCCCTACGTGCCGGAATACCCGACCGCCGAGCCGGCCGCGTCGATCCCCGTCGATCCCCGGGGTGCCGGCGAGGACACCCAGGCGAGCATCCCGCCGTGGCTCGGCACGGTCGCCCTCGTGCTGCTGGGGTCGGCCCTGCTCGCCGCGTTCGGCTACCTCGCCTGGACGCTGGTCCGGGGCGCGATGCGCCGCACCACCCGGGCGCTGCCGCGGCAGCGGAACCGGCGTACGGCCGAGGGCACCGCCCGCGAGGTGGCCGCCGCCCTCGACGCCGGCCTGGTGGAGCTGGACGACGCGGACGCCGACCCGCGCGCCGCGGTCATCGCCTGCTGGGTACGCCTCGAAGAGGCCGCGGCCGGCGCCGGTGTGCCCCGGCTGGCCGGGGACACCCCCACCGACCTGGTCACCCGCCTGCTGCGGGGCGACCCGTCGGCGGGGGTGCCGGCGATCGTCAGCGCCGACGTGCTGGCCGAGTTCGCGCACGTCTACCGCGAGGCGCGGTACGCCACCCGGCCCGTCGACGAGCGCACCCGCGACCAGGCCCGTGCGGCGCTGCGCCGGCTCCGCGCCGAGCTGACCGCCGTGGTCGCCGGCGACCCCGGGGTGCCGACGTGACCGGGGCGTGGCGGGCGCGCGCCCGGCGTGATGAGGTGGCGCGGTGAGCAGCACCAGCATCGACGACCTGCTGAGCTTCGAGGAGGAGCGGCCGGGGCCTGCCGGCCGGTCCCGGGGCGGGCGGGTCGGCCGGGTGTTCCGCGCCCTGGCCGGCATCGCGGCGGTCGTGGTGGTGCTGGTCGCCGGCCTGCGCGTGGTGGGGCTCCGGGTCTCCCTGCTGGTCCTGGTCGCCGGGGTGGTCGCGCTGTTCGTGGTGCGCCGGGTCGTCGCCGCCCTCGCGCCCCCGCCCCCGTCCCGGGCCGGTGCCCAGGTCCCGGCCGGCGACGACGACGGCACGTGGAACTGGGGCGCCCGGGACGCGCTGCGCACCGCGATCAACGGCTGGGAGCGTCCGCTGGACTGGTGCGGGAGCAGCCGGGAACGGTTCGCCGAGCGGGTCCTGCCGCGGCTCGGCGAACTGGCCGACGAGCGGCTGCGCCAGCGTCACGGCCTGACCCGCGAGTCGGACCCGGCCCGCGCCCGCGCCCTGCTGGGCGACCGGCTCTGGACCTTCCTCAGCACGCCCTCCCGCCGCCCCCCGTCGCCGCGCGACCTCGCGGCGATCGTCGCCGAACTGGAGAAGATATGAACGACGTGGACCGCAGCATGCCCGCCGCGGAGGTCGGCCACCTCGCCCGGTCGGTGCTGGATGCGGTCGGTCAGGTCGTGGTCGGCAAGCGGGACGCGCTGGAGCTGGTCCTCGCCGGCATCCTGGCCGGCGGGCACGTGCTGCTGGAGGACCTGCCGGGCCTGGGCAAGACGCTGACGGCGCGCTCCTTCGCGCAGGCGCTCGGGCTGGACTTCCGCCGGCTCCAGTTCACCCCCGACCTGCTGCCGGCCGACGTCACCGGCTCGTTCCTCTACGACCAGCGCAGCGGCGACTTCGCGTTCCGGGCCGGCCCGGTCTTCACCAACCTGCTCCTCGCCGACGAGATCAACCGGACCCCGCCGAAGACCCAGTCGGCCCTGCTGGAGGCGATGCAGGAGAAGCAGGTCTCGGTCGAGGGCGTCACCTACCGGCTGGACGAGCCGTTCCACGTGCTGGCCACCGCCAACCCCATCGAGTACGAGGGCACCTACCCGCTGCCCGAGGCGCAGCTCGACCGGTTCCTCCTCCGGGTCTCCTTCGGCTACCCCGAGCACGAGGAGGAGTGGGAGGTGCTGCGCCGGCGGATGGCCCGCCGCCGCGAGGAGGCGGACATCAAGCCCGTGGTCGACGCCGCCACCCTGCGCGCCATGCAGGCCGCGCTGGAGGACGTGGTGGTCGAGGACTCCGTCGGTCGCTACATCGTCGCGCTGACCGCCGCCACCCGGGAGCACCCGTCGGTGCTGGTGGGCGCCTCGCCGCGCGGCTCGCTGGCGCTGCTGCTGCTGGCCCGGGTGCGGGCCGTGATGGCCGGCCGCGACTACGTGGTGCCGGAGGACGTCAAGGAGGTCGCGGCGCCCGCGCTGGCGCACCGGATCACGCTGCGTCCGGAGATGTGGCTGCGCCGCGTCGACCCGTCCTTCGTGGTCGGTGAGGTGCTGGAGGCGACCCCGGCGCCGGCCAGTGGGGCGCTGCCCAGCTACGCCGCCGGCCGGCCCGGGCACTGATGGTCGCGCCCGCCGTGCCGCCCCGCACCGAGTCGCCGGAGCAGGGGCCGCAGCCCGCGACCGGCTGGGTGCCCACCTGGGCGCTCGGCCGGGCGGTGCTGCTCACCGGCCTGCTGCTGATCGCGGGGGTGCTGCTCGGCCGGGTCGACCTGATCGTGCTGGCCGCCCCGTTCGCGATCGGCACCGCGTACGCGCTGCGCCGCCGGCCGGCCGCCCTGCCGCAGGTCTGGATCTCCGCCGACGAGGGGCACCTGGTCGAGGGCGGCGAGCTGACCGGCACGGTCAGTGTCGGCAACCCGGACGTGCTCGACTACGACGTGGCGGTGGTCCGCAGCCGGGTCTCGCCGTGGCTGCGGGTGGAGCGGGCCACGATCGCCGGGGCGGTGGCCGCGCCCGGCGCCCCCTCGGCCGTCGTCCCGTCCGTCGCCGACCGGCCCTTCGTGACCGCCGTCCCGACCGACGCGGCCGTCGACCTGGAGCTGGCCGGCACGGCGCTGCGCTGGGGCCGGCACCCGGTCGGCCCGGCCGGCGCCCGGGTCGCCGCCGCGCAGGGCCTGCTGGTCTCCCGCGCGGTGGTCACCGAGCCGGCCCGGGTCCGGGTCTACCCGAGGACCGAGCCGTTCGACGCGGTCGAGGCGATGCCCCGGGCCGCCGGCCTGGTCGGGGCGCACCACTCGCGCCGGCCCGGCGAGGGCGGGGAACTGGCCGGCGTGCGGGTCTTCGCCCCGGGCGACCGGCTGCGCCGGATCGACTGGCGCGTGTCGCTTCGCGCCCGGCAACTGCACGTCGCGGCCACCCTCTCCGACCGGGACGCCGAGGTGGTGGTGCTGCTCGACGTGCTCGCCGAGGCGGGCCGCTCCGGCGGCGTGTCCGGCGCCGCCTCCGTGCTGGACACCACGGTCCGGGCCGCCGCCGCGATCGCCGAGCACTACCTGCACCGCGGCGACCGGGTGTCGATGCTGGAGTACGGCCCGGCCGCCCGCCGGCTGCGCCCGGCCACCGGCCGCCGGCAGTACCTGACCGTCCTGGAGTGGCTGCTCGACGTGCGCGCCGAGTCCTCCCCGCACGAGCCGTACGACCAGGTCTTCGGGCCGCAGTTGCTCTCCGCGGACGCGCTGGTGGTGGTCCTCACCCCGCTGCTGGACGAGCGGTCGGCGCAGATGCTGGCCCGGCTGGCCCGCTCGGGGCGGTTCGTCGTCGCGGTGGACACCCTGCCGGCCGACCTCGCCCCGCCCAAGGACCGGGGCTGGGCCGAGGTGGCGTACCGGCTGTGGCGGCTGGACCGGGACACCATGATCGGGCAGTTGCGGGAGCACGGCGTGCCGGTGGTGCGCTGGGCCGGCGCGGGCAGCCTCGACCAGGTGCTGCGGGACGTGGCGCGGCTGGCCACCGCCCCGAGGGTGGGGGCCCGATGAATCCGGTCGAGCGCGTCCGGGCGGTGCGGTACGCCGCCGCCCGGGTCAGCCTGACGCCGCTGCTGGTCCGCGCCGGCATCTTCCTCACCACGCTGGTCGGGCTGGTGGTGGCGTACCCGTCGCAGGTGCTCCTCGGCCGGCCGCTGCTCGCCCTGGTCGTGGTGGCGCTGCTGCCGGCGCTCGGGCCGCGCCGGGTCTGGCCGACCTTCGCCGCGCTGGTCACGGTCGGCGGCTGGCTGGTCGCCACCGACGGGTACGGCCGGCCCATCGCGCTCTGGCGGCTGCTCGCCGTGGCGGCCGTGCTCTACCTCACGCACACCCTCTGCGCGCTGGCCGCCGTCCTGCCGTACGACGCGGTGGTCGACCCGGACGTGATCGTGCGTTGGCTCGCGCGGGCCGGCGCGGTGCTGCTGGGCACCTTCGTGCTCGGCGTGCTCCTCGTGGAGATCGGCGGCCTCGGCGACGGCGCCGGATCCCAACTCGCGACCGCGGCCGGACTACTGACGGCGATAGCGTTGACAGCGTTGCTGGGGTGGCTGCTGCGCCGCCGTTAACCTGCCGGTAACAGCAGTTGCGCAGGTCACAGGGGTTGTGCTCCGTCACAGAAGAGGGGCGCGATCGGGATTAGCCGGGCCGCGCCGGGAAAGATAGATGACGTGAATCCGAAGCGGATCCTTGTGGTGGGTGCCGGGCACGTCGGTCTCTACGCGGCCCTGCGCCTGTCGAAGAAGCTCAGCTCCCGTGAGGCTGAGGTCATCGTGGTGGACCCTCAGCCCCACATGACCTACCAGCCCTTCCTGCCCGAGGCCGCGGCCGGCAACATCTCGCCCCGGCACTCCGTGGTGCCGCTGCGACGCGAGTTGCGGCGGTGCAAGGTGGTGGCGGGCGCCGTGACGCGGATCGACCACGACCGCAAGACCGCCGTCGTGCAGCCGATCAGCGGCCCGACCCGGGAGATTCCGTACGACCACGTCGTCGTCGCCCCCGGCTCGGTCTCGCGGACGCTGCCGATCCCCGGCCTGCACGAGCACGGCATCGGCTTCAAGACCATCGGTGAGGCCATCTACCTGCGCAACCACGTGCTGGACCGGCTCGACGTGGCCGCCGTCACGCCGGACCCGGAGGTCCGCCGGTCCGCGCTGACCTTCACCTTCGTCGGCGGCGGCTATGCCGGCATCGAGGCGCTCGCCGAGATGGAGGACATGGCCCGGGACGCGCTGAGGTACTACCCGGAGCTCAAGCCGGAGGACATGCGCTGGGTGCTGGTCGAGGCGACCCAGCGGGTGCTGCCGGAGGTCGACCGGGACATGGGCGCCTACACGGTCCAGCAGCTGCTCAAGCGGAACATGGACATCCGGCTGGACACCCGCCTGGAGTCCTGCGTCGACGGGGTGGTGAAGCTCTCCGACGGCGACAGCTTCCGCTCCGACACCATCGTCTGGACGGCCGGCGTCAAGCCGTCGCCGATGCTGGACGCGACGGACTTCCCCCGCGACGAGCGGCGCCGGGTCACCTGCCTGCCGACCCTCCAGATCGTCGACGGCGACCGGGCGGTCGAGGGCGCCTGGAGCGCCGGTGACTGCGCGGCGGTGCCGGACCTGACCAAGGAGCCGGGCAACTACTGCTCGCCGAGCGCCCAGCACGCGGTCCGCCAGGCCGCCCGGATGGCCGACAACATCGCCAACGTGGTGCGCGGCCGGGAGCCGGTGGAGTACAAGCACAAGCACGCCGGCAGCGTGGCCAGCCTCGGCCTGCACAAGGGCGTCGCCCAGGTGTACGGGATCAAGATGACCGGCTGGCCGGCCTGGTTCATGCACCGGACGTACCACATGAGCCGGATCCCGTCGTTCAACCGGAAGGTCCGGGTGGTGGTCGACTGGTCCCTGGCGTTCTTCCTCAAGCGCGAGGTGGTCGCCCTGGGCCAGCTGCACGACCCGCGCGAGGAGTTCGCCGAGGCGTCCCAGCCCGCCGGCGCCGGCCGGGCCTGACCGAGCAGGACAGCAGGCCCCTCCGCTCGCGCGGAGGGGCCTGCTGTCTGCGTGGCGGGTTCACGCCGCCGCGGCGGGCGGGCGGGCGCCGGTCAGACCCGCCAGATCCAGGCGTCGGCGATCCGGGTCGACGGCCCGTAGAGCTGCTCCAGCGTGCCGCGCAGGCTGTCGGCGTGCGGGGTGTCGACGGCCAGCGCGACGCAGGAGGCACCCCAGAAGTCGGCGTCCTTCGCGGCCTGCCGCCGCTGCTGGTCCCCGATCACCGGCTGCCCGCCGCGTCTGGCGACCTCCGTCAGCAGGGCCGACGTGGGCAGCTTGTAGGTGCCCATCGCCGCCGTGCCGCCCCGGCCGTACGGGCCGATGAAGAAGCCCTCCGGCATGCCGAACGCGGCGTCGGCGGCGGTGGCCCAGCGCATCGGCCACGGCTCCTGCGGCGTGGCGAGCGGCACCGGCACCAGCACCCCGCCCGGCTCGACGCACTGCCGCCAGTGGCCGGCCGTGACGAACTCCGGCACCGGCGGGCGCTCGGCGGTGGGCAGCGGGGCGGGCAGCAGCGGCAGCAGCGCCACGCCGACCGCCGCCGGGACCAGCCGCCGGGCCCGGCCCGCGCCGCGCAGCGCCCGGTCGGCCGCGAGCACCAGCAGCGTGGCGATCAGCGGGAGCGTCGCGAGGGCGAACCGCATCGGCAGCGCGCCGTCCACCACGGGCAGCCCGGAGAGCAGTGTGTACGGCCCCGGCACGGCGGTGCGCTCACCGTCGAGCACCACCCGGGGGCCGAGCGACAGCGCCCCCATCGCCAGCGCCCCGACCACGCACGCGACGGCCAGCGGGCGACGACCCAGCCAGACCGCGCAGGCGGTGGTGACCAGCAGCAGGGGCCACCCGAGGAAGGTGTTGTACTCGGCCGGGCCGGTGGTCAGCCGGGCGGCTCCGTCGCTGCCGACCACCGACAGCGGCGACACCGTCCACCAGCTGCGCAGGTCAGCCGAGAAGTAGTGCGGGCTGAACATGCCGTCCGCGACGCCCTGCGGCCCGGCGAACTGGAACCACAGCGGCCAGGCCAGCACGAGCAGGGCCAGCCCGGCGGCGAGCATCATCCCGCCGGCGAAGCCGGGCAGGGCGCGGCGGGCCAGGCCACGGTCCGTCACGGCGTACGTGACCGCCATCACCAGCAGCGTCAGCGCGCAGAGGAAGAGCACCTCCTCGCCGATGAAGACCTGCGCCGTGACCGCCGCCGCCAGGCCGACGGCCGAGCTGACGACCCGCCGGCGGTCCGGCCCGTCGGTGGTGACCCGGCCGGCGGGGTCGGCGGCGCGCAGCAGCCGGACCACCAGCCAGACGATCACCGGGACCAGCCACTGGGCGGTCATGTGCAGGTGGCTGTTGGTCTGCGAGACCATGCCCGGGCCGAAGCCGCAGAGGGCGGCGCCCAGCGCGGCGGCGACCCGGTGGGCGCCCAGCGTCCGGGTGAAGAGCAGATACCAGGCGACGGCGGTGCCGGCCAGGTTCGCCAGCGCCAGCAGCGCGAAGGTGACCGGTGCCCCGAGCAGCAGGGTGACCGGGGCGAGGAGGATCCCCAGCGCGATGACCGTGGTGTTGGTCATCAGGTTCACCCCGTCCGGCGCGTTGAGCCGGTCGGTGAGCAGGTCGAAGTCGCCGAGCAGCGCCCGCGCGTCGACGGCGAGGAACCACTCGTAGAGGGCCTGGTCCGCCGGGTTCAGCGCGAGGACCCGGGTCGTCGGGTCGGGCCAGAGCCCGTGGGTGAGCCAGCCGGCCAGCGCGACGAAGAGGAGCCCGACCGTGACGCCCGCCCGGTGCCGGAAGACCGTGGTCAGCAGGCGGGCCGGCGAGAGCCGGCGCGGCAGCCGGTCGGCGGCGAGGACGGCCTGGTCAGGGGCGGCGTCGGGGGCCGTGGGGGCTGCGCTGCTCACGGCCTCGACCCTAGTGCGACCCGGGCGTCGGGGTACGCCGGGTCGCCGCCGACCGGCTACCGTGACACTGCACTAGGCGTGTCGACGCGCCCGGTGTCACCCGCCCGGGTGGTGGAACGGCAGACACGGCCGCCTTAAAAGCGGCTGCCGCAAGGCGTGCGGGTTCGACCCCCGCCCCGGGCACCCCACCACTCTCAGCATCCGCTCAGCTTGGCGATCACCACGCGGCTGCCCTGGGCGTTTACTCTTGAGGGGCACGTTCACGTGCAACGACCCCCTGAGGGAGGCCTGACAGTGAAGACTTCGAACCCGGTGCTCGCCCGGCTCGGCCAGGCGGCCGAGCGGGAGCGTTCCGCCGGGTACGCCCCGACCGGGCCCTATGGACAGCCCGGCTACCCCCAGCAGTACCCGACGGAGGCCGGCTACCCGGCGGCTCCGCCGGCCGTCAACACCATGTCGGTCGACGACGTGGTGGTCAAGACCGTCACCCTCCTCGGCATCCTCGGCGTCTCCGCCGCGGCCGCCTGGGTGCTGGTGCCGGACGCCCTGCTCGGTGCCGCCTGGATCGGCGCGGCGGTGGTCGGCCTGGTGCTCGGCCTGATCATCTCGTTCTCCCGGATGGCGAACCCGGCGCTGGTGGTCGCGTACGCCGTCGTCGAGGGCGTCTTCGTCGGCATGGTGAGCAAGTTCTTCGACTCGCTCTACGACGGCATCGTGCTCCAGGCGGTGACCGCCACCTTCGGCGTCTTCTTCGTGATGGCGATGCTCTACAAGGCGAAGGTCATCCGGGCGACCCCGAAGTTCGTCAAGGGCATGATCGCCGTGATGGCGGGCCTCTTCGCCGTCATGATGATCAACCTCGTGCTCGCGCTCTTCGACATCAACACCGGCCTGCGTGACGGCAGCCCGCTGGCGATCGGCTTCAGCCTGGTCTGCATCGTGGTCGCCTCGCTGAGCTTCGTGCTCAGCTTCAAGGAGATCGAGGACGGCGTCCGGATGGGCCTGCCGCAGCGCTACTCCTGGGTCGCCGCCTTCGGCATCCTGGTGAGCCTGGTCTGGCTCTACATCGAGATCCTGCGCCTGCTGAGCTACTTCCAGGGCGACGACTGACCGTCGTCCGCGACCGACCGGAGCCCGTCCCCGCTGCCGCGGGGGCGGGCGCCGTCGTTTCCGCATCCGCGCCGGTCCCGGCGTTTCGCGCCGCCGCCCGGCCGCCGGGGGCAGAGTGACTGCGTGGGGGTACGCCGAGCAGGGAGGCGACGTGCGCAGCAGCAACCCGGTGCTCACCCGGTTCGACGAGACCGTCCGGGTGCAGAGCCGGGTGCTGGGCACCGGCGACCCGGAGGCGATGACCGTCGACGACGTGGTGGCCCGTACGGTCGGGCTGCTGCTGCTCACCGGGGCCACCGGCGCCGCGGCCTGGGTGCTCGTGCCGCCGGCGGCGTGGCTCCCCGCCGCGCTGGCCGGCACCGCGCTGGCCGGGATCGCGCTGGTCGTGGTCATCTCCTGGCGCGGCATCACCAACCCGGTGCCGATGGTCGGCTACGCCCTGCTCCAGGGGCTGCTGCTCGGGGTGGCCAGCCGGGCCTTCGAGTTGGTCCACCCGGGCGTCGTCGTCCAGGCGGTCACGGGCACCTTCGGGGTCTTCCTCGGCATGGCGCTGCTCTACCGGGCCCGCCTCGTCCGGGCCACGCCTCGGCTGGCCCGGCTGGTCGTCGGCACGCTGTTCGGGATCGTCGTGCTCAGCGTGGTCAACCTGCTGGCGTACCTGGTCTCCGGCCGGCAGGGGCTGGCGGTCTACGGACTGACCGGCGAGGTCGGCTGGTTGCCGTACGCCTTCTCGGTGGTGGCGATCGTCGCCGGCGCGTTCAGCTTCGTCCTCGACTTCGACCTGGTCGAGCGCTCGGTACGCGACGGCCTGCCCCGCCGCTACGCCTGGCTCTGCGCGTTCGGCCTGCTGACCGGCCTGGTCTTCCTCTACTGGCAGTTCCTGCGCCTGCTCGGCTACCTGCGCCGCTGACCCGGCCTCCACCCGCCCGCCCGCCCGCGCCCGGCGGGGTGGGTCCGTAGACTCGGGCGGTGAGCGCAGGGGAGCTGAGCCGGGCGGTGGACCTGCTGGTCCGTCAGGTCGGGCACTGGCAGCAGCCGCGCTGGTCGGCCACGGCCGCCGGCGGCAACGTGTCGCGTGCCGACCTGGTGCACCGGCTGGTGCAGGAGGTCGCCAACCTGGCCGCCGACGCCGCGGGCGAGCCCCGGCGGGTGGTGCCCCGGCTCGACAACGACCTCGCGCTGCCCGACCAGCTCCGGGTGGTGGCCGCCGACCTGGTCGCCGCGGCCCCGCCGCCCGAGGCGCTGGCGCGGGCCGCCGCCGAGGTGACGGCGACCCGCGAAGCGCTCTAGGCGCTCTCCTCCCGGTCCCGGCCCCGCCGGGACGGGCCGGGCTCCGGGGTCAGCTCAGGCGCTCGATCACCATGGCCATGCCCTGGCCGCCGCCGACGCACATGGTCTCCAGGCCGATGGTCCTGTCGTGCCAGTCCAGGGCGTTGAGCAGGGTGCCGGTGATCCGCGCGCCGGTCATGCCGAACGGGTGACCGACGGCGATGGCGCCGCCCATCACGTTCAGCTTCTCCAGCGGGATGTCGAGCTGGCGGTACGAGGGGATCACCTGGGCGGCGAACGCCTCGTTGATCTCCACCAGGTCGACGTCGTCGATGGTCATGCCGGCCCGCTCGAGTGCCTGCCGGGTGGCCTCGACCGGGCCGAGGCCCATGATCTCCGGCGACAGGGCGGTCACGCCGGTGGAGACGATCCGGGCCAGCGGGGTGATCCCGAGGTCCTTCGCCTTCTGGGCGCTCATGACCACCACGGCGGCCGCGCCGTCGTTGAGCGGGCAGCAGTTGCCGGCGGTGATCCGGCCGTCCGGGCGGAACACCGGCTTCAGGCCGGAGACCGCCTCCAGGGTGACCCCGGGCCGGGGGCCGTCGTCGGTGCCGACCACCGTGCCGTCCGGCGTGGTGACCGGGGTGATCTCCCGGGCCCAGAAGCCGTCGGCGATGGCCTTCTCGGCGAGGTTCTGGCTGCGTACGCCGAACTCGTCCATGTCGGCGCGGGTCACGTTGTGGACCTGGGCCAGGTTCTCGGCGGTCTGCCCCATGGTCAGGTAGATGTCCGGCAGCTCGCCCGCCTCGCGCGGGTCGGTCCAGACCGGCGCGCCGCCCTGGGCGCGGGCCTTCGAGCGCTCGGCCGCCGCCGCGAAGCGCGGGTTCTCCCAGCCGCCGCCGACCAGCGCCTGCGCCTCGGGCGGGAGGCCGTCGGAGTTGCCGCGGGCGTACCGGGAGACGGTCTCCACGCCGGCGGAGATGAAGACGTCGCCCTCGCCGGCCCGGATCGCGTGCATCGCCATCCGGGTGGTCTGCAGCGAGGACGCGCAGTAGCGGGTGAGGGTCGCGCCGGGCAGGGTGTCCAGGCCCATCAGGGTGGCGACGACCCGGGCCATGTTGAAGCCCTGCTCGCCGCCGGGCAGGCCGCAGCCCAGGTAGAGGTCGTCGATCTCGGTCGGGTCGAGCTGGGGGACCTTGTCCAGGGCGGCCCGCACGATGGTCGCGGCGAGGTCGTCCGGGCGGACGTCGCGCAGGGACCCCTTGTGCGCCCGGCCGATGGGGGAGCGGGCGGTGGCGACGATGACGGCGTCGCGGGACGACTCAGTCGGCATGGAGCCAACGTTAACCCGTCGGTAACTTCGCGCGGAAGCTGGCGGCCGACCGGGAAATGTCACGTCCGGCGGGGGCGCGACGCCCGGCGGGCCAGCGGCGGGACGCGACCGCGGCGGCCGGCGGGTCAGCGGCGGGACGCGACCGCGGCGGCCGCCGCGACGGCGGGCAGCAGGGCGTGCGCCCAGACCCGGTAGCCGTCGGCGGAGGGGTGGTAGCCGTCGTGGCACAGGGTGCCCGCGTCGGCACGGAACACCGGACCCGTCTCGGTGGCCAGGTCGACCACCGTGCCCCCGGCGTCGAGCACCGCCGCCGTCTGCGCGCGGGCGACCCGCCGCCCGGACCAGCCGACCAGGTGCCGCAGCGGCGGCGCGATCGCGCGTACGGCGCCGAGGTCGGGGCAGGTGCCGACGACCACCTCCACCCGGGCCTCGCGGAGCCGGTGCACGGCCGCCGCGAGGTAGGCGGCGGCCTCCGCCGGCCGACGCAGGGTGGTGGCGTCGTTGGCACCGATCAGGATCACCGCCACGTCGGGGCGCTCGCCGAGCAGCGCCCGGGCCACCTGGGTGGCGAGGTCGGTCGAGCGGGAGCCGGAGACGCCGACGCTGGACAGGTGCACCTGCCGGCCGTTCGGGCCCTCGGCGAGCAGGTTGGCCAGCTGGCCGCCGATGGTGTCGTCGAGGCGTTCGACCCCGACGCCGAGGGCGGACGAGTCGCCGAGCAGCACCAGCCGCACCGGCGGGGCGCTGGCCCGCCCGACCGTGGCGCGCAGCGCCAGCCCGAGCTCCGGCTGGGCGTAGTGGCGGTGCCGGGCGACGAAGGCCTGACCGGCGAGGACGGCGGCGCCGCCGACCGTGCCGGCGACCAGGGAGAGTGCCGCGGCCCGACCCAGTCGACCGGCGAGCCCCGAGGGGATGAAGCGTTCGCTCATGCCAGTCCCTCCAGAGTGGGTGAGTCGGCGGCGGGGCCGGGTTGCGGCACCGCGCCGACACCGAAGAAGGCCCGTCGGCGCAGCTGCGCCCACCGACCGGCGGGGCCGCGGTCGCGCCCCCGCACCTGGGTGCCGCTGACCTCGGTGCCCGCGTGTCGAGCGGCCTCCTGGGCGGCCGCGGGGAGCGAGCGTACGCCCTCGCCCCGGGCCGGGGTGGTGCGCCGCTCCTGCCCGGCGCCCAGCGCGGACAGCACGGTCGGCAACAGCGCGGCGGCGGCCACGGCGTAGCCCTCCGCCGAGGGGTGGAACCGGTCCCAGGCGAACATCCGGGTCGGCTCGGCGGTGAACCGGGGGCCGAGCAGGTCACCGAGGGAGACCGTCCAGCCGCCGGCCTCGACCACGGCCACCGTCTGGGCGGCGGCGAGCTGCCGGCTCCAGCGCCGGGCCAGCCAGCGCAGCGGCGGCTGGATCGGGCGGATCGCGCCCAGGTCGGGGCAGGTGCCGACGACCACCTCGCAGCCGGCGGCGCGCAGCGTGCGGACGGCCTCGACCAGATAGCGCACCGCCAGGCCGGGCGGCGTGCGGTTGGTCACGTCGTTGCCGCCGATCAGGATCACGGCGACGTCGGGCCGGCACTCCAGCGCCGCCTCCACCTGGTGCTTCAGCACGGCCGAGATGGCGCCGACCACCGCGAACCGGTGCAGCCGGACGGGCCGCTGGAGGCGGCGGGACAGGCCGGTGGCGAGCAGGGCGCCCGGCGTCTCCCGGCGGCGGTGCACGCCGTAGCCGGCGGCCGACGAGTCGCCCAGCACGACCATGGTGACCGGTGGGCCGGGCAGCTTCGCGCCGTAGACCCCGTCGCAGCGGGGCGGCGGCGCCTCGGCCATCGGGATCGTGCGGCGGGCCTGCCGGGCCTGCCCGAGGAGCACGCCGCCGGTCGCCACCGCGGCGGCTGCCGTGGCACCCGTGCCGATCGCCGCCAGGCGGGCGATCTGCCGAGCGCGTTGCCAGCGCGAACCAACCGGGACAGCGGAACCAACGACCCCCATGCAGCGACATTATCGCGCCGGAACGACACGCCGCCGTCGTCGTGTCGGCTCGCGGATGGCTGGAAGACGACCGTCCTGGGTACCTGTTCCGGTGACCGGGCGACAGTTGCGCCGGCACGTCACCCTGGCACGCGGAGAGGGGCCGAACATGGGGAAGACATTGAAGCGGAGCGCCGCGTTCAGCGCGCTGGCGAGGGCGCTCGCGGCGGGGTCGCGGGGCGGGCCGTCACTCGGGGGGCGGCTCGCGGCGCTGCCCCGGATGATCCGGGCGACCACCCGGGGGGAGTACGACGGTGGCCTGCGGCTGGCCCTGATGACCGCCGCGACGGCGTACATCGTCTCGCCGATCGACCTGCTGCCGGAGATCCCGCTGGCGATCTTCGGGCTGGCCGACGACGCGGTCATGGTGACCTGGCTGGCCGGCAGCGTGCTCGCCGAGACCGAGCGGTTCCTGGAGTGGGAGGCCCGCCGCAGCTCCGTGATCCCCGGGCACGTGGTGTCCTGAGCCGACGTACCCTGAGGCGTCGAGAAAACGTCTGCCCGGCCGCCGCCGGCGGCGCCGGAGGAGAAGGGCAACAACGAGGTGCGGTACTACGACAACGTCGTCGAGCTGATCGGCAACACCCCGCTGGTACGGCTGCGCAACGTCACGGCCGGCATCCAGGCCACCGTGCTGGCGAAGGTGGAGTACCTCAACCCGGGCGGGTCGGTGAAGGACCGGATCGCGCTGCGGATGGTGGAGGACGCGGAGAAGGCGGGCATCCTCCAGCCCGGCGGCACGATCGTCGAGCCGACCAGCGGCAACACGGGCGTCGGCCTGGCCCTGGTGGCCCAGCTCAAGGGCTACAAGTGCGTCTTCGTCTGCCCCGACAAGGTCAGCCAGGACAAGCAGGACGTGCTGCGGGCGTACGGCGCGGAGGTGGTGGTCTGCCCGACCGCCGTGGCGCCGGAGGACCCGCGCTCCTACTACAACGTCTCCGACCGGCTGGCTCGGGAGATCCCCGGCGCCTGGAAGCCCAACCAGTACAGCAACCCGGCCAACCCGCGCTCGCACTACGAGACCACCGGCCCGGAGCTGTGGGAGCAGACCGGGGGCGGGCTCACCCACTTCGTGGCGGGCGTCGGCACCGGCGGCACCATCTCCGGCATCGGCCGCTACCTGAAGGAGGCGTCGGAGGGCCGGGTCAAGGTCATCGGCGCCGACCCGGAGGGCTCGGTCTACTCGGGCGGCACCGGCCGGCCGTACCTGGTCGAGGGCGTCGGCGAGGACTTCTGGCCGGAGACGTACGACCGGGGCCTCGCCGACGAGATCATCGAGGTCTCCGACAAGGCGTCGTTCGAGATGACCCGGCGGCTGGCCCGCGAGGAGGGCCTGCTGGTCGGCGGCTCCTGCGGCATGGCCGTGGTGGCCGCCCTGGAGGTGGCCCGCAAGGCCGGCCCGGACGACGTGGTCGTGGTGCTGCTGCCGGACAGCGGCAAGGGCTACCTGTCGAAGATCTTCAACGACACCTGGATGGCCCGGTACGGCTTCCTGGACAACTCCGGCACGGAGCCGACGGTCGCCGACGCGCTGGCCAACAAGCCGGGCGGCCTGCCCGAGCTGGTGCACGTGCACCCGACCGAGACGGTCCGCGACGCGATCGACTACATGCGCGAGTACGGCGTCTCGCAGCTACCGGTGCTCAAGGCCGAGCCCCCGGTGGTGACCGGCGAGGTGGCCGGCTCGATCGCCGAGAAGGACCTGCTCGACGCGCTGTTCACCGGCCAGGCGCACCTGCACGACACGATCGAGCGGCACATGGCCGAGCCGCTGCCGATGATCGGCGGCGGGCAGCCGGTGAGCGAGGCGGTCGGCCTGCTGGAGAAGTCCGACGCCGCCCTGGTGCTGGTCGACGGCAAGCCGAAGGGTGTCCTCACCCGGCAGGACCTGCTCGCCCACCTCGGCGCCCGCTGACGGTGTAAGGAAGGGCCCCTTGTTAACGCTATGCGTTAACAAGGGGCCCTTCCTTACACGCAGACGGCGGTCAGAGCGGTCGGTCGTACCGGAGCTGGGGCACGACCACCGGGCCGAGGTGCTCGTCCCGTGCGGTGCCGGTGCGGACCCAGCCGCCGCGCTCGTAGAAGCGCCGGGCGTGCGCGTTCGGCGCCAGCACCCACAGCACCGCCCGCGACCAGCCACGTGAGCGCATGGCGTCCAGCGCGTCGACCATGAGGGCCCGCCCGGTGCCCCGGCCGCGCTCGGCCGGGTCGAGGTGGAGGGCGTTGAGCAGGCCCGTCGCCGGGTCGCCCTCGTCGTCGGGGCCGAGGTAGCTGAAGCCGACCAGCCGGCCGTCGCGTTCGGCGACGGTCATCCGGTGGTCGTCGCGCTCCCACCCCCACCGCTCGGCCCAGTACCGCCCCATCGCCTCCGGCCCCGGCTCGGCCAGCGCCTCGGGCGGGACGAACGACGCGTACGCCGCGACCCGGGACCGCTGGTGCAGGGCGCCGACCGGCATCAGGTCGGCGTCGGTGGCGGGGCGGAGGGTGACCGTCACCCGGCCGAGGCTACCCGCCGGGGCGGGACCTGCACGGTGGTCAGGTCCTCGGCGATCACCAGGTCGCCGTCGAAGTGCGCGCGGGCCTCGTCGGCGAAGCGGGTCGCGTCCGCGTACCGCTGGGAGAAGTGGGTGAGCACGAGCCGGCGTACGCCCGACTCGGCCGCCACCCGCGCGGCCTGGCCCGCCGTGAGGTGGCCGACCTCGGCGGCGAGCGCGGCCTCCGAGTCGAGGAAGGTCGACTCGATGACCAGCAGGTCGGCGTGCTCGGCGAGGGCGTAGACCCCGTCGCAGAGCCCGGTGTCCATCACGAACGCGAACCGCTGCCCGGGCCGGGGCACGCTCACCTCCTCCCGGGTGACGCGGCGCCCGTCGAGGTCGAGGTGGCCGACCCGGTTCAGCTCGCCGACGGCCGGCCCGGCGATGCCGTACGCGGCCAGCTTCTCCGGCAGCATCCGGCAGCCGTCCGGCTCGACGAGCCGGTAGCCGTACGTCTCGATCGGGTGCCGCAGCCGGCGGGCCTCCAGCGTGCCGACGCCCAGGGTGATCCGCTGCCCGTCGGCCTCGATCGGCTCGACGCGCAGCTCGGCGGTCTCGTGGAAGGAGCTGGCGTGCCGCAGCCGGGCGAAGTATTCCGCGCCGCCGGCCGGGAAGTGCACCGCCACCGGGTGCGGCACCCGGTCCAGCGAGAGCCGCTGGATGGTGCCGGGCAGGCCGAGGCAGTGGTCGCCGTGGAAGTGGGTGACGCAGATCCGGGTCAGGTCGGTGGCGGTGACCGTGGAGTGCAGGAGCTGCCGCTGGCTGCCCTCGCCCGGGTCGAAGAGGATCACCTCGTCGTCCCAGCGCAGCACGTACCCGTTGTGGTTGCGCTGCCGGGTCGGGGCCTGGCTGGCCGTTCCGAGCACCACCAGCTCGCGCATCGACACGGTTGACCTCCGGCTGCGTCGACCACCCGGCCCGGAAAAGGGTCGACCCCCGGGGCTTCCGCGCTCGCGCGCGGGCCGGCTGGACTGGGCCGGCACCCCGGGGGTCGGGTGGCTGTCGTGGATTCGCCGCACCGCTGCCACACGGTCTCGACGATGGTGCCTGTGCCCGCCTCGCGGCGGACGAGTTTACTGTCGAGGACAGCGGCTAGCGGACAGCCACCTCACGAGTCCGATTGCTATACAAGTCTGGACCACCTCCTTTCCCGTGTACGGCCACGCTATCCAGCGGCCGGGCCGGCGGCAACGGATTTCGATCACAGGCCCCCGGGGAATACGTTCAGGGGGTTTCCGTGATGCCGATGGGTCCCTCGCGGGGGCCCTCCTCGCTGGCCGGCTGCACGGCCAGCGACGGGAAGTCGGCCAGGTCGCCCTCCGGCTCGGCGTCCCACTCGGGGAAGACCAGGTCGCTCTGGAGGTAGAGGCAGAGCAGCTGGGTGAGCTGGCGCAGCCCGTCGAGGTGGGTGCGCTCGTGCCCGTGGGTGGCGTCCACGCCGAAGCCGAGCAGGGCCACCCGGGCGTGCGCCCCGGCCTCCACCGCCGCCGCCACGTCCGAGCGGTAGTAGTCGAAGACGTCCCGGACCAGGCGCACCCCGTGCTCGGCGGCGATCGAGGCCAGGTTGCGGGTCAGGTGGTAGTCGAACGGCCCGACGCCGTCGCCCATCGCCAGGGTGGCCGCGTCCTCCCGGGACTGCTGGCCGGGGGCGACCACCGCCGCGTCCACGGAGACGATCTCCGCGACGTCCGGGTCCAGCCCGTGGCTGGCCCCGTGCCCGATCTCCTCCGTCACGGTGACCAGCAGGTGCGCGGTGACCGCCGGGCGTACGCCGGCGTCGACCATCGCCTTGAACGCGGTCAGTACCGCCGCCACGCCCGCCTTGTCGTCCAGGTGTCGGGACTTGACGTACCCGGAGGGGGTGACCGTCGGGTTCGGCAGGAACGCGACGAAGTCCCCGGCGTCGATGCCCAGCGCGCGCAGGCCGGCGATGTCGGCGACCGGCTCGTCGACCCGCACCTCGACCTGCTCCCAGCCGATGCCCTGGGAGTCGACGGCCTCGTTGTAGCGGTGCCCGCTGGCCTTCAGGGGGAGCACCTGCCCGGTGATCACCCGGTCCAGGTCGTCGGTGAAGATCCGCACGTGCGCGCCCTCGGCGAACCGGGCGCTGTGCGTGCCGATCGGCTTCAGCTCCAGCCGGCCGTTCTCCTTCAGCCGCTTGACCATGCCGCCGATGGTGTCGGTGTGCACCACGATCGCCCGGTCGGCGCCGGTGGAGCGGGGGCCGGGCAGGAAGGCGCTCAGCGCGCCGCGCCGGGTCAGCGTGGAGCCGATGCCGAGCGCGGAGAGCCGCTCGCCCACGTACTGCTGCACGTGGTCCGTACGCCCGGACGGGCTCGGGATCTCCAGCAGCTCCACCAGCACCTGGCGCAGGTAGTCCAGGTCGATCTCCAGAGGTCTCGGGCTCACGCGGCGCCTCCCGGGCCGACCGGGGACCAGAGCCGCTGCGGCGCGCGGGTGCCCGGGAAGAGCAGGTCGACGAAGCGCTCGGCGGTCGGCTGCGGCTCGTGGTTGGCCAGGCCGGGCCGCTCGTTGGCCTCGATGAAGACGTGCTCGGGCCCGTCCGGCGCGGGGACCAGCAGGTCCAGCCCGGTGACCGGGATGTCCAGCGCGCGGCTGGCCGTCACGCACGCCTCGGCGATCGCCGGGTGCAGCTCGGCGGTGACGTCGTGGATGGTGCCGCCGGTGTGCAGGTTGGCGGTCTTGCGTACGGCCAGCACCTGCCCCTCGGGCAGCACGTCGTGCAGCTCGTGGCCGGCCTCGGCCAGCACGTCCCGGGTCATGTCGTCGATCGGGATCGTGGACTCGCCGCCCGTGGCGGCGGCCCGGCGGCGGCTCTGTCGCTCGATCAGCTCGGCGATGTCGTGCACCCCGTCACCGGTGATCGAGGCGGGCCGACGGACCGCGGCGGCCACCACCTCGTGGTCGATGACGACCACCCGCAGGTCCTCGCCGGCACGCATCTCCTCGATCAGCACGTCCGGGCAGAACCGGGCGGCCAGTTCGACGGCGGCGGCCAGCGCCTCGGGGGTGCGTACGCCCACCGTGATGCCGTTGCCCTGCTCGCCCCGCGCCGGCTTGACCACCACCCGGCCGGCCTCGGCGAGGAAGGCCGCGTCGCCGTCGTCGCCCGTGGCGGTCCGCCCGCGCGGCACCGACAGGCCCGCCTCGGCGAGGATCCGGCGGGTCACCCGCTTGTCGTCGCAGCGGCTCATCGCCACCGCCGAGGTCAGCTCCGACAGCGACTCGCGGGTCCGGACGGTGCGCCCGCCGCTGGTCAGCCGCAGCTCGCCCCAGGCCGGGTCGGTCACCTCCACCCGGATGCCGCGGCGCATCGCCTCGTCGGCGACGATCGTCGCGTACGGGTTGAGCTGGTCGTACCCCTCGGGCGTGGCGGGCAGGAAGAGCCGCTCGTTGATCGGGTTCTTCCGCTTCACGCAGAGCGTCGACGTCCGGTAGAAGCCGAGTCGCTCGTAGAGCCGGATCGCCCCGGCGTTCTCCGCGAGCACGGACAGGTCCACGTACGCCCGGCCGCGCGCGACCAGCCGGGCGGCCAGCGCGGTGATCAGGGCCTGGCCGGTGCCGGGCGGCGCCGTGTTGAAGTCGACGGTGAGGCACCACAGGCTGGCCCCGTTGTCCGGGTCGTCGAAGACCGCGACGTGGTCGACGCCGGTGATGGTGCCGACGACCTCGCCGGTGGCGTCCTCGGCGACCAGGTGCAGGAAGCGGTCGGTGCGGGCGTTGGCGACGAGCACGTCGACCGGGGCGGTGACCATGCCGTTGCGGGCGTAGATCCGGTTCACCGCGTCCGCGTCGGCGGCGTCGGCCAGCGGGCGGATCGCCAGCCCCGGGACGTCGTCGTCGGCCGGCCGGTCGCCGTCCAGCGGCAGCCGGTAGGTCAGCGACGGGTCGATGAACAGCTCGTCGGGCAGCCGGGACACCAGCACGTGCGGGTCGCGCAGGTAGATGCAGATGTCCCGGGAGCCGGCGGCCTCGGAACGCAGCACGGCGGCGACGGCGGCCTGGTCGGCGAAGGTCTGCCCGAAGACGAGCCGGCCCCAGCCGCAGTCCAGCACCACGTCGGTGTCGCCCTCGCGGGCGGGCGTCTCCGGTGTGCCCGGGGCCATCGGGTCGCCGCCGGGCCCGACCCGCTCCCGTCGCCGGCCGCCACGGAACCGGTCGGACCGGGCCGTGCCGGTCGCCAGGGTGTCGGTCACGGTCAGTCGATTCCGTGGCTCTGGAGCCACATTTCCAGGAGTCCGAGTTGCCACAGCTTGTTTCCGTTCAGCGGGGTCAGTTCGGCGTTCGGGTCGGCGAGCAGCGCGTCGACGTAGTCGGCGCGGAACAGGTCGCGGCGGCGGGCCTCGGGCGCGGAGAGCGCGTCGCGTACCCGGTCGAGGAGCTTGCCCTCCAGGTGGGTGAGGCCGGGGACCGGGAAGTAGCCCTTCGGCCGGTCGATGACCTCGTGCGGCAGCACCCGGCGGCCGATCTCCTTGAGCACCCCCTTGCCGCCCTGCGCCAGCTTGAGTTCCGGCGGGCAGCTCGCGGCCAGTTCGACGAACTCGTGGTCGAGGAACGGCACCCGGGCCTCCAGTCCGTGCGCCATGGTCATGTTGTCCACCCGCTTGACCGGGTCGTCGGTCAGCATGACCTGGGTGTCGATCCGCAGCCCGGCGTCGACCGCGGTCTGGGCGCCGGCCCGGCCGAGGTGCGCGGCCACGAACTCCCGGGCCGGGTCGCCGTCGGCCAGCCAGGCCGGGTTCAGCACCTGGGCCAGCCCGGCCGCGTCCCGGTCGAAGAACGCCCGGGCGTACGTGTCGAGCGCCTGGTCCCGGCCGACGCGGGCGAGCGGCGGATACCAGTGGTAGCCGCCGAGGATCTCGTCCGCGCCCTGGCCGGACTGGACCACCTTGACGTGCTGCGACACCACCTCGCTGAGCAGGTAGAACGCCACGCAGTCGTGGCTGACCATCGGCTCGGACATCGCGGCGACGGCCGCCTCCAGCGGCGGCACCAGGTCGGCGGCGGCCACCCGGATCTGGTGGTGGTCGGTGTCGAACGTCTTCGCGACGAGGTCCGAGTAGCGGAACTCGTCGCCCTCCCGGCCGCCGACGGAGTCGAAGCCGATGGAGAAGGTGGAGAGCCCGCGCTGGCCCTCGCCGGCGAGCAGGGCGACCACCAGGCTGGAGTCCAGGCCACCGGAGAGCAGCACGCCGACCGGCACGTCGGCGACCATCCGCCGGCGCACGGCGGTGGTCAGCGACTCGAGCAGGGCGTCCTGCCAGTCCTTCTCGGACCAGCCGGCCCGCTCGGGGGCGCGGGTGAAGGCCGGATCCCAGTAGACCCGCTCGGAGGTGCGGCCGTCGGCCTCGTAGACCCGTACGGTCGCCGGGGGCAGCTTGGCGACGCCGCGCAGGATGGTGCGTGGCGGCGGCACGATGCTGTGGAAGCTCAGGTAGTGCGCGAGCGCGACCGGGTCGATGGTCGTGTCGATCCCGCCGCCGGCCAGCAGCGCGGGCAGGGTGCTGGCGAAGCGCACCACGCCCGGTGTCTCGGCCACGTAGAGCGGCTTGATGCCGAGCCGGTCCCGGGCCAGCACCAGCCGGCCGGTGTCCCGCTCGCTGATCGCCACGGCGAACATGCCGACCAGGTGGTCGACGAAGTCGAGCCCCCACTCCGCGTACGCCTTGAGCACGACCTCGCTGTCACCCGAGGAGAAGAAGCGGTGGCCCTTGGCCTGGAGTTCCTCGCGCAGCTCGCGGTAGTTGTAGACGCACCCGTTGAAGACTCCGGTCAGCCCCGCGTCCGGGTCGACCAGCGGCTGCCCGCTCGCGGCGGAGAGGTCGATGATCTTCAGTCGTCGGTGTCCGAGGGCCGTCGGGCCCTGGGCCCAGACGCCGCTGTCGTCGGGCCCCCGGTCGCTCATCGTGGCCGCCATGCGCTCCACCGCCGACACGTCGGCGCGCGAGCCGTCACGGCGGAACTCTCCCGCAAGTCCGCACATGCGAGGCAATGCTGCCAGAGGCCGGTGCGGTTCGCCCGTTGAGCTGATGTCGGGGGAGTGGGCGGTTGCTAGGATGCGCGCCTTCGCGTGTCAAGCCCCCGGGCCGGCCGGAGTTTTCCCGCCCGGCATCGCCCGGTGCCTGATTGGAAACGGGCCTGCGGTGTGACAAACACCGCAGACCCGTTCGCGGGCGTCGCGCGGGCTCAGCCGGCGGTGCGGGCGATGCCCACCGGGCAGCTCAGCCCGTTCGGGCCGTGGTTGCAGTACCCGTTCGGGTTCTTCGTGGGTGCGAGGTACTGCTGGTGATGATCCTCGGCGAGGTAGTAGGCGCCGAGCCGGTCGATCTCCGTGGTGATCTCGCCCTTGCCGGCGCGCGCCACGATCGGCGCGAACGCGTCCCGCGACGCCTGCGCGGTGGCGAGCTGCTCGTCGGTGGTGGCGTAGATCGTCGACCGGTACTGGGTGCCCACGTCGTTGCCCTGGCGCATGCCCTGGGTCGGGTCGTGGTTCTCCCAGAAGACCTTGAGCAGGTCCTCGTAGCTGATCGTGCTGGGGTCGTAGACCACCTGGACCACCTCGGCGTGCCCTGTCATGCCCGAGCACACCTCCTCGTACGTCGGGTTCGGCGTGATGCCGCCCGCGTAGCCGGCCGACGTGGTGAGCACGCCGGGCAGGGTCCAGAACAGCCGCTCGGCGCCCCAGAAACAGCCCATGCCGAACACGGCCACCTGCGAGCCCTCCGGGAACGGACCCTTGAGGGGGGTGCCCAGCACCTCGTGCCGGTCCGCGACGGGCATCGCGATCAGACGACCCGGCAGGGCCTGGTCGGGGGTGGGCAGCTCGGCCTTCATACGGCGCAGGAACACGGTGGGACTCCTCTCGTACCTCTCCCAGCGTGCAACACCGCCGGACCCGCCTTCCTTACCCGCCCCGCCGCCACTCAGGCCCGGCGGTACCTCGTCCTGGCGTATTCGGTGACCCACTTCCGGCTGCTCCGCCAGACGCCGTCGTCTCCCTTCACCGCCCTGAGGCGCCCGCGGGCGGCGGCGACCCGCAGGGCGTCCTGCGTGAGGTCCGCGGTGGCGAGCGCTGGCAGCGGCAGCAGCTTCACGGGGCCGGCGACGGCGGGCATGACGAAGCGGTACAGATTGGTCGTGACGCTGCGCGCGATGAGTTCGCCGAGAGGCCCCGGTTCCCCGGCGTCGGCCTTGCGCATTGCCCTGAGATAGCTGTCCCGGTCGCGTTTGTAGATGATCGCCGGCGGATAGCCGAGCCTGCCCAGCAGGAGGCTGAGCAGGAGCCGTCCCGCACGCCCATTCCCGTCCAGGAAGGGGTGAACCACCTCGAAGGTGTTGTGGAGGACGGCGAGGCGTTCCGCGAGGGGCGTGTCGCTGTCCTCGCGCAACCTGTTGACATCGTCGGTCCACGTGCGCATCCGCGAATCCACCTCCGGCCACGGCGGGGGCTTCATGCCGCCGGGGAAGCGAGCGATCTCGTGCCGCCGGAAGTTGCCCGGAGCCTCTGAGTCGAGCGCATGCGGGTGTGGCGCTACCGTCCAGACCGGTGTCATCGCAAGGTAATGGACGTGCCGGACCTCCTGTACGGACAGGAGTTGGCCGTCCTGCCAATCGCCCGGTGCCAGTGCCTGACCGTAGACCCACCTCGCGGCGTCGGCGTAGCCCCGGACCTCCATGTAGTCCCGAAGTGGCTTGGCGCCGACCGCGCGGCCCTCGTCGAGGAGCTTCTCGACCTCCTGCAGCACGAGCGTGTTGCCTTCGATGGCCGTGCTGTTGTGGGCTTCCTGATGCCAGATGTCCGACCAGATGTCTTCCGCCTCGTCCGGCGACGGCAGGCCACCCAGGCGCTCTCGCAACTCGAGGACCGCCTCTTCCAAACGCCGGTGCACCGTTGCCCGAGATGGTCGACCGGGTCCCGCCATGCTCGCCGCTCCACGGTTGTTCGGCTGAGGAAAAATTATTCTACCGAACAGATTGACCTGACTTTGTTCGCCCTGGCCGGAGAAATCCGAACGAACAAAAGGCGCCCCGGGTCCCTCAGTAGGGGCGGTGGGCCCTGCCCACGTTGTCCTCAGTCGCCAGCCTCAGCGGGCGGCGGAGATCCGGGTGGCGTACGCCTGGGCCTCGGCGTCGTCGGCGTAGCGGGTGCGGGGCCAGAAGAAGCCGCGCAGCCCGTCGCCCTTCGTCCGGGGCACCACGTGGGTGTGCAGGTGCGGGACCGACTGGGACACCTTGTTGTTCATCGCCACGAACGTGCCGCCGGCCCCCAGACCGGTCTCCACCGCCAACGCGAGCCGCCGGACCAGGCCGAAGTAGCCGGCCAGCCCCTCGGCGGGCAGGTCGGCCAGGGTGACCAGGTGGGTGCGCGGCACCACCAGCACGTGCCCCTTGAAGACCGGCCGGGTGTCCAGGAACGCCACCCCGTCCGGCTCGTCGGCGACCCGGAACGCCGGCACCTCGCCCGCCACGATCCCGCAGAACACGCACCCGCTCACCCGGGCAGGGTAACCGCCGCCGGGAAGGGCGGCCGTGCGGTGGCAGAGCCGGGTGATCCATCGGGTGCGGGTTGTGACGCCTCCCGCGGCCCCGGCGACTAGCCTCACGGGAATGAGTCACGGCTTCGAGACGCTCGCCATCCACGCCGGTCAGGACCCGGAAGCCCGCACCGGCGCGGTGATCCCTCCGATCTACCAGACCAGCACGTACGCCCAGGACGCCGTCGGCGCGCCCCGGCTGGGCTACGAGTACAGCCGCTCCGGCAACCCGACCCGCGACGCGCTCCAGGAGTGCCTCGCCGCGCTGGAGGGCGGGTCGGTCGGCCTCGCCTTCGCCAGCGGACTGGCCGCCGAGGACACCCTGCTGCGCACCGTCTGCAAGCCGGGCGACCACGTGGTGATCCCCGACGACGCGTACGGCGGCACGTACCGGCTCTTCGCCCGGGTCGCCGAGCGCTGGGGGCTGGACTACACCCCGGCGCGGGTCTCCGACCCGGACGCGATCCGGGCCGCCGTCGAGCCGGGCCGGACGAGGATCGTCTGGGTGGAGACGCCCACCAACCCGCTGCTCGGCATCGCCGACATCGCCGCGCTGGCCGGGGTCGCGCACGACGCGGGCGCCCTGCTGGTGGTCGACAACACCTTCGCCTCGCCGTACCTCCAGCAGCCGATCGCGCACGGCGCGGACGTGGTGGTGCACTCCACCACCAAGTACGTCGGCGGTCACTCCGACGTGGTCGGTGGCGCGCTGGTCGCGGCCGACGCCGGGCTCGGCGAGGAACTGCGCTACCACCAGAACGCGATGGGCGCGATCAACGGCCCCTTCGACGCGTGGCTCACCCTGCGCGGCATCAAGACGCTCGGCGTACGCATGGACCGGCACTGTGACAACGCCGAGCGGATCGCGGCCTACCTGGACGGGCACGCCAAGGTCGGTCAGGTCATCTACCCGGGACTGCCCTCGCACCCCGGCCACGAGGTCGCCGCCAAGCAGATGCGCCGGTTCGGCGGCATGATCTCGTTCCGGGCCGCCGGCGGCGAGGAGCACGCCGTGGAGATCTGCAACCGGGCGAAGCTGTTCGTGCTCGCCGAGTCGCTGGGCGGCGTGGAATCCCTGATCGAGCACCCGGGCCGGATGACACACGCAAGTGCTGCCGGCTCGCCGCTTGAAGTTCCCGGCGATCTCGTGCGACTGTCTGTCGGCATCGAGACGGTCGACGACCTGCTCGCCGATCTGGAGCAGGCGCTGGGCTGACCGCTGGCTGGGAGGGTGGCCGTGCAGGACATCATGCCGACCTGGGTGGGGGCGACCGCCAAGCAGATCGCCCGGGGCGTACGCCGGGGCGACGTCACGGCCACCCAGGTCGTCGCGGACCACCTCGACCACATCGCCCGGGTCGACGCCGACCTCGCCGCGTTCCGCACGGTACGCGGCGGGGAGGCGATCACCGAGGCGGAGAAGGTCGACGAGCAGGAGGACCTGGCCAACCTGCCGCTGGCCGGGGTGCCGGTGGCGGTCAAGGAGAACACCCCGGTCGCCGGCCTGCCCACCTGGAACGGGTCGGCCGCGGTCCGTACGCCCGTCGCCGAGGCCGACCACGAGGTGGTCCGTCGGCTGCGCGGCGCCGGAGCGGTGATCCTCGGGGTGACCCGGATGCCGGAGCTGGGCCTCTGGGGGATCACCGACGACGAGACCGCGGTCACCCGCAACCCCTGGGACGCCGGGCGTACCCCCGGCGGCTCCTCGGGCGGCGCGGCCGCCGCGGTCGCCGCCGGGCTGGTGCCGATCGCCCACGGCAACGACGGCCTCGGCTCGATCCGCATCCCGGCGGCCTGCTGCGGCCTGGTCGGGCTCAAGCCGGGGCGGGGCGTGGTCCCGTGCCAGCTCGGCGCGGAGGACTGGTTCGGCCTCACGGAGCACGGCATGCTCACCAGCACGGTCGCCGACGCGGCCGTCGGCTTCTCCGTGCTGGCCGGCCGCCGCCCGGAGACGCTGGTCCCGCCGCAGCGGCTGCGGGTGGGCGTCTCGCTCCGTTCGCCGGTGCGGGGCGTGCACCCCGACCAGCCCAACCGGGACGCGGTCGCCGCCGCCGGCCGGCTGCTCGCCGCCGCCGGTCACGACACGGTGCCGGCCGATCCGGTCTACCCGACCGCGCTGGGCCTGCAGGGGATCGCGACCTGGTTCGCCGCGGCGGCCGCCGACGTGCGCGCCGCCGGGCTGGACCGGCGCGGCCTCCAGCGGCGCAGCCGCCGGCACGTCGCCCTCGGCGAGTGGGCGCAGCGGCGGGGGTACGTCCGGGAGGCCGACCGGGCCGCCTGGCGCGAGCGCTCGATCGGCTTCTTCGCCGACCACTCGATCGACCTGCTGCTCACCCCGGCCCTGGCCACCGTGCCGCCGGAGGCCGCCGGCTGGTCCGGCCGCTCCTGGCGGGCCAACATGCTGGCCAACATCCGGTACGCCCCGTTCGCCGCGCCGTGGAACATCGCCGGCCTGCCCGCCCTCGTGGTGCCGGTCGGCCGCCGTCCCGACGGGCTGCCGGTCGGCGTGCAGCTGATCGGCCCGCCCGGCTCCGAGTTGCTGCTGCTCGGCGTCGCCGGCCAGTTCGAGATGCAGGCCCCCTGGTCCCGCCACGCCCCCACCTACCCCCGCACCCCCGCCACCGTCTAACCCCACCCTCACCCCACCCCCACCCCGCCCGGTCTCCGCGATCTTGCGGTTTCCGCCCCGGCAAATGGGGATGAACGGCGCGCTTCGCGGGCCCAAGGTGCAAGATCGCGGATGGTTCCGGTGCGGGCGTCGGTGCAGGCGGCGGGGGCGGCGGGTGGCACGATCAGGGCATGACGGAACTGGTCGGTCTCGCCGACGTACGCGCCGCGCGGGAACTGCTCGCGGGCGTCACCCGGACGACCCCGCTGGAGCCCTCCCGGCCGCTCAGCGCGGCGCTGGGCGGGCCGACGTGGCTCAAGTGCGAGAACCTGCAGCGCGCCGGCTCGTACAAGGTGCGCGGCGCGTACGTGCGGATCTCCCGACTGTCCGAGGCGGAGCGGGCCAACGGCGTGGTCGCGGCGAGTGCCGGCAACCACGCCCAGGGGGTGGCGCTCGCCGCCGGCCTCGTCGGCACCCACGCCACGGTCTTCATGCCGGTGAACGCGCCGCTGCCGAAGGTCGCCGCCACCAAGGGTTACGGCGCCCAGGTCGAACTCGTCGGCAACACCGTCGACGAGTCCCTGGTCGCGGCGCAGACCTTCGCCGAGCGGACCGGGGCGACGCTCATCCACCCGTTCGACCACCGGGACGTGATCGCCGGCCAGGGCACGGTGGCCCTGGAGATCCTCGAACAGTGCCCCGAGGTCAGGACGATCGTCACCGGGGTGGGCGGCGGTGGGCTGGTCTCCGGCATGGCGGTGGCCGCCAAGGCGTTGCGGCCCGACGTGCGCGTCATCGGCGTGCAGGCGGCCAGCGCGGCAGCCTTCCCGCCCTCCCTGGTGGCCGGCGAGCCGGTACGCCTTCCGTCGTTCAGCACGATCGCGGACGGCATCGCCGTCGGGCGGCCGGGGGAGATCACCTTCACCCACGTCCGCAGGCTGGTCGACGAGATCGTCACGGTCTCCGAGGAGGACATCTCCCGGGCGCTGCTGATGCTGCTGGAGCGCGGCAAGCAGGTGGTGGAGCCGGCCGGCGCGGTGGGCGTGGCGGCGTTGCTGGCGGGCGCGGTCGAGGTGGAGCCGCCGGTCGTGGCGGTGCTCTCCGGCGGCAACATCGACCCGCTGCTGATGCTCCGGGTGATCGAGCACGGCCTCGCCGCGGCCGGCCGCTACCTGCGGGTGACCGTGCGCTGCACGGACCGCCCGGGGCAGCTCGCCTCGCTGCTCAGCGAGATCGCCGAGCACCGGGCGAACGTGGTGGACGTGGAGCACCAGCGGGCCAACCCGCACCTGCGCCTGGGCGAGGTGGAGGTGGCGCTGTCGGTGGAGACCCGGGGCGTCGAGCACTCCGACACGCTGATCAGCGCGTTGCGGGCCAGCGGCTACCAGGTGGTCTTCGCGGCTGAGGCGTGACACCGGTCGGTGCCACGCCTCAGCGGGGTGTGCGGAGCGTCGCCTGGCGCTCACCGCCGTGTGTGGCGGCGTGCGAGTGCCGGGCGGTGCGGATCAGCCGGAGAACGGCTCGAAACCGACCACGGTCACCTTGATGTCGGCGCCGCTGGGGGCCGTGTAGGTGCAGGTCTGACCGGCCCGGCCGCCGAGGATCGCCTTGCCCAGCGCCGACTCCGGGCTGTAGACCGTCAGGTCGGTGGTCGACGCGATCTCCCGGGAGCCGAGCAGGAACGTCTCGGTGTCGTCCTTGTCGTCGTCGAAGTAGATCGTGACGACCATGCCGGGGGACACCACGTCGGCGGTCGGCGCCTCGCCGACCTGCGCGGTGCGGAGCAGCTCCTTCAGGTAGAGGATGCGCCCCTCGGCCTTGCCCTGCTCCTCGCGGGCCGCGTGGTAGCCGCCGTTCTCCCGCAGGTCGCCCTCCTCGCGCCGGGCGTTGATCTCGGCAGCGATGACCGGCCGGTTGGCGATCAGCTCGTCGAGCTCGGCCTGGAGCCGGTCGTATGCGTCCTGGGACAGCCAGGTGGCGGGCGCCTCGTTGCCAGTGGACACAGGCGGTCTCCTCAGATGTGCGTGCTGGCTGACAGGTGAACCTCCAAGTTACCAGTGCGGTACGACACGGGGGTGTCGACGATCACCGGCGGCACCCCGTCCGGCGCCGCCGTGTCGCCTGTGCCGGCGCGTCCGGCCCGCGTCGTTGCTGCTCAGGCCGGGGGCCGGCAGCGCACCACCTCGCCGATGAAGGGGCGGGCACTGGTGACCAGCCGGTGCTGCGTCGTCACCTGCCGCTGGCCCGGCCGGGCGGTCACCGTGACCTTTTCCTTGGCCACCTCGGCGCCGGCACGGTCCCGGGCGCGCAGCAGGCACACCGCCGATCCGCCCTCGGGCACGGTGACCCGGAAGTCGACCAGCACCTGGCTGTCGGTGATGCCGGTGTAGGTGATCACCTGGGCGTCGTAGTTCGGGTCGCCGTACTGCCGGTAGAGCCGGACCGTGACCAGGCTCAGGACCGCGACGAGGGCGATTACGAGCAGCGCCGCCAACAGCGGCCGGCGGCGGCCGGGTTCCCGGCGGCGGCCGTACCGGCCGGGCGGGAAGGCCGGCGCGCCCGGCGGAAGTGTGGCGTGCGTCTCGGTCACCGGCGGGTATCTCCTGGCGTTGTTGTCGGCGGCATCGGCAAGAATGGCAGAGTTCCATCTTCCCAGCCCGTCCCGTCGTCAAGAATGACACGTCGGCACCGTCAGGTCCCGGTGCGGGGGGAGGATGCCGGCAGATCAGCCGGGCGGTCCCGCGGGGGGTCCGCCGGCCGCCAGAGACGAGGAGCGCCGACGTTGGCAGAGCGACTGCGACTGATGGCCGTCCACGCACACCCTGACGACGAGTCGAGCAAGGGCGCCGCGACCACCGCGAAGTACGTGGCCGAGGGGGTCGACGTCCTGGTTGTCACGTGCACCGGCGGCGAGCGCGGCAGCGTGCTCAACCCGAAGATGGACCGGCCCGACGTCTGGGCCAACATCGCCGAGATCCGCCGGAGCGAGATGGACGCCGCGCGGGCCATCCTCGGCGTCGAGCAGGCGTGGCTCGGCTTCGTCGACTCCGGTCTGCCCGAGGGCGACCCGCTGCCGCCGCTGCCGGAGGGCTGCTTCGCCCTCCAGGACGTCGAGGTGGCGGCCGGCCCGCTGGTGCGGCTGATGCGCCAGTTCCGCCCACACGTCGTCACCACGTACGACGAGGAGGGCGGCTACCCGCACCCCGACCACATCATGACGCACAAGATCAGCGTGGCGGCCTTCGACGCCGCCGGTGATCCGGAGCGCTACCCGGAGCTGGGCGAGCCGTGGCAGCCGCTCAAGCTCTACTACGACATCGGCTTCTCGAAGGGCAAGATCATGGCCCTGCACGAGGCGATCCTCGCCACCGGCCGGGAGTCGCCCTACGAGGAGTGGCTCACCCGCTGGGAGGACCGGCCCGACAAGGGCCCCCGGATCACCACCCGCGTGGAGTGCGCCGACTACTTCCCGGTCCGCGACGACGCGCTGCGGGCCCACGCCACCCAGATCGACCCGGACGGCTTCTGGTTCCACGTGCCGATGGAGGTGCAGCGGCGCGCCTGGCCGACGGAGGACTTCGAGCTGGTCCGCTCGCTGGTCGACAGCCCGCTGCCCGAGTCCGACCTCTTCGCCGGGGTGCGCGAGACGGTCCATGCCCGCTGATCCGGTGGGCGGCTACGCTGGTCACCAACCGCACACCGGAGGAACGCCATGCTGACCGCTGCACAGGTGCTCGCCCAGAACAACTTCGGGGACACCCGTTCGGGTGGCCTGGCGGGGCCGATGGGCCTCTTCCTCATCCTGGTCCTGGCGACGGCGACCATCCTGCTGATCCGCAACATGAACGCCCGGCTGCGCCGGCTGCCCGACCGGTTCCCCCAGCAGGGGCCATCCGTCGACGCGCACCGGGCGGACGCGGCGGTCGTCGATCCGACAGACGGGACGCCGGCGCAGGATTCATCCTCGGACGCCCCCAAGGGGCGTCAGCAGCGCCGCAACGGGTAATCCACGCATGATTCACGTCGAACCGGGTCGTCGCCCCCTGTTGCGGCCACCGGGTTTGCCTTAGCCTTCCGCCGGGGGACCAAGAGTTCCCGAGCCGTGCGCGGAAGGGGGCGCCGATGACCACCACAGCAGCGGCCGCCCGGCGTACCGGCGATCGGCCCGTGGGCGGAGGGGATCGGTGACCTCCGGCATGGCCGGCGAGCCGCCCAACCGGCTCGAAGACCGCGGCACCCCGCCGCGGCTGCTCCTGCTCACCGCCGCCGTCGCGCTGACCGCCCTGGTCGCCGCCGCGGTGGGGTGGACCCTGCCGACGCGCATCCCCGCCGACGCCGCGCTCGGCGGGCCGGCCCGGTTCGGCATTGCCGTCGTCGTGTTCGCCGTCGCCCAACTGGCCCGGCTGCGGTTCCGCACCGCCGCCGGAATGGTCAGCATCACCTGGGGCGAGGCCGCGCTGATCATCTGCCTCTACCTCGCGCCCGCCGGCTGGCTGCCCTCCGCCACGCTCCTCGGCGCCGGGCTCGCCTGGTCGGCGATGTCGCTGCTCGGCGACCGCCGGCCGGTGCTTGAGGTCGTCCGGATCACGGCCTCGCTGACCGCCGCCACCGCGCTGGCCGTCTCGGTCACCACCGCGCTCGGCCGGCCGCTGCTGGCCGCGCCGACGCCGGGGCTCGCCCTGGCCGTGGTCGCCGGGTCGGTCACCTACCTGCTCGCGACCGCCTGGCTGGGCGGGGCCACCCTGGCGCTCCGGCACGGCATCCCCGTCGCCCCGCCGCTGCTCGCCGCGCTCCGCGGCAAGCTGCTGATGTTCGTCGGCAACGTCGCCGTCGGGCTGGTCGTGGTGGCGCTGCTGGAACTCGACGCGCGCTGGCTGCTGCTGCTCCCGCCGCCGCTCTGGCTGCTCCAGCAGACCTACCGGCACCGGCTCCGCGCCGACCAGGAGCGCCGCACCTGGCGCGCCTTCGCCGAGGCCACCGCCGCGCTCAACCAGCTCGACGAGCGGGGGGTCGCCACCGCCGCGGTGACCGGGGCGCTGGCGCTGTTCAACGCCGAACTCGTCGACGTCGACGTCGCCCGGGGCGACGGCCGGTGGCGGCGCTACCGGGGCGACCCGGGTGGTCACCTGGTCGACCGGGAGGTCGCGCCGCCGGGCCGGACCGACCCGGCGGAGCACGAGCTGGTCCGCACCCTCACCGTGGGCGCCGCCCAGGTGGGCGAGCTGCGGGTCCGCTTCCCGCGCTCGGCCCCGCCCAGTGCCCGGGAGCGCGACGCCGTGGCCGCGTTCGGCGACGCCCTCGCCGCCGCCCTGCACGACGCCGCCACCCACCGGGAGCTGCGGCTGGTGACCGCCCGCTCGTCGTACGAGGCGGTGCACGACCAGCTCACCGGGCTGGTGAACCGGTCGGCCATGCTCAGCAAGGGCGACCAGGCGCTGCGGCAGCTCGCCCACGACCATCCGGTGGCGCTGCTGCTGCTCGACATCAACCAGTTCAAGGAGGTCAACGACACCCTCGGGCACGCCGCCGGCGACCAGTTGCTGCGCTTGACCGCCAACCGGCTGGGCACCCTCGCCCGCCCCGGGGACCTGCTCGCGCGGCTCGGCGGCGACGAGTTCGCCCTGCTGCTGACGTCGGTCCCGGTGGTCGGCGACCGGGCCGCCGCGATGGCGTACGCGCTGCGGCAGGCCCGCGAGATCGCCGAGCGGCTCGCCGCGCCGACCGAGGTGGCGGGGGTCCGGATGTCCGTCGAGGTCTCCGTCGGGGTGGTGGTCGCCGACGCCGGCACCGCCGACCTGACCGAGCTGCTGCGCCGGGCCGACATCGCGATGTACCAGGCCAAGGAGGGCGGCGGCAGCGTCGCCGCGTACGACTCCACCAGGGACGCCGCCAGCACCGACCAGCTGGCCCTGCTGGCCGAGCTGCGCGAGGCGCTGAAGGCCGACGACCAGCTGGTGCTGGCGTTGCAGCCCGCGGTCGACCTGGCCACCGGCGCGCCGACCGGGGTGGAGGCGCTGATCCGCTGGCGGCACCCGCGCCGGGGCTGGCTCGGCCCGCACGACTTCATCCGGCCGGTGGAGAACAGCGAGCAGCTCGGCAGCTTCACCCGCTACGTGCTGGACAAGGCGCTCGCCGTCGCCGCCGGCTGGGCCCGGGACGGGGTCGACGTGCCGATCTCGGTCAACCTGTCGGCGCGCAGCCTGCTCGACCCCCGCCTGCCCGCCGAGATCGCCGAGGCGCTGCGGCGGCACGAGGTGCCGCCGGACCGGCTGGTCCTGGAGATCACCGAGACGGTGGTGATGAGCGAGCTGGAGGTCATCGACGAGGTGCTCACCACGCTGCGGTCGATGGGCGTGCAGCTCGCGGTGGACGACTTCGGCACCGGCTTCTCCTCGCTGACGTTCCTCACCCGGATCGCCGTGGACGAGCTCAAGGTGGACCGTTCCTTCGTGATCCGGATGGCCGACTCGCCGGAGGCGGCGGCGATCGTACGGACGACCGTCGGCCTGGCCCACGAGCTGGGGCTGCGGGTGGTCGCCGAGGGCGTGGAGACGGCCGAGCAACGGTCCGCCCTGGCCGAGCTGGGCTGCACGGCCGCGCAGGGTTACCACTTCTTCAAGCCGATGCCGGCCGACAAGATCGGCGCGGTGCTGGGCACCCTGCTCGACGAGGCCCGGCCGAACGTCTTCCCGCTGCGCGCCGACGGCGCCTCCTGACCCGGCCGCACCGCACCGCACCGCTCGGGCGGGCGCCCACGCGGAGCGCGGGCGGGCGGGGCACCGGCTGGTTATGGTCGTCGGGTGAACCGACTCGCTGACGCCACGAGCCCGTACCTCCTCCAGCACGCCGACAACCCGGTCGACTGGTGGCCGTGGTGCGACGAGGCGTTCGCCGAGGCGAAGCGCCGGGACGTGCCGGTGATCATCTCGGTTGGCTACGCCGCCTGCCACTGGTGCCACGTGATGGCCCACGAGTCGTTCGAGAACGAGCAGGTCGGCGCCCTGATGAACGACGACTTCGTCGCGATCAAGGTGGACCGCGAGGAGCGACCCGACGTCGACGCCGTCTACATGACCGCCACCCAGGCGATGACCGGGCAGGGCGGCTGGCCGATGACCGTCTTCGCCACCCCGGACGGCACCCCGTTCTTCTGCGGCACCTACTTCCCCCGGCCGAACTTCGTCCGGCTGCTCCAGTCGGTCGCCGCCGCCTGGCGGGACCAGCGGGACGCCGTGATCACGCAGGGCGCCGCCGTGGTCGAGGCCATCGGCGGAGCCCAGGCCGTCGGCGGCCCCACCGCGCCCCTGGACGCCGCGCTGCTCGACGCCGCGGCCGACCAGCTCGGCGGCGAGTACGACGAGGTGAACGGCGGCTTCGGCGGCGCGCCGAAGTTCCCGCCGCACATGAACCTGCTCTTCCTGCTCCGGCACCACCAGCGCACCGGCTCGGCGCGGAGCCTGGAGGTAGCCCGGCACACCTGCGAGGCGATGGCCCGCGGCGGCATCTACGACCAGCTCGCCGGCGGCTTCGCCCGCTACTCGGTCGACGCGCACTGGACCGTGCCGCACTTCGAGAAGATGCTCTACGACAACGCGCTGCTGCTGCGGACGTACACCCAGCTCTGGCGGCTGACCGGCGACCCGCTTGCCGCCCGGGTCGCGGCCGAGACCGCCGCCTTCATGATCGATGACCTGGGCACGCCCGAGGGCGGCCTGGCCTCCGCGCTGGACGCGGACACCGAGGGCGTCGAGGGGCTCACCTACTCCTGGACCCCGGCCCAGCTCGTGGAGGCGCTGGGGGAGGACGACGGCCGCTTCGCCGCCGACCTGTTCGCGGTCACCGAGGAAGGCTCGTTCGAGCACGGCACGAGCGTGCTGCGGCTGGCCCGGGACGTGGACGCCGCCGCCCCGGAGGTGGCCGCCCGGTGGGAGCGGATCCGGGCCCGGCTGCGCGAGGTCCGCGACACCCGGCCCCAGCCGGCCCGGGACGACAAGGTGGTCGCCTCCTGGAACGGGCTCGCGGTCACCGCGCTGGTCGAGCACAGCGCGCTCACCGGCGACCCGGTCACCGCCGCCGCCGCGGTCCGCATCGGCGAGGTGCTCGCCGAGCGGCACATCGTGGACGGGCGGCTGCGCCGGGTCTCCCGGGCCGGCGTGGTCGGCGAGCCCGCCGGCGTGCTGGAGGACCACGGCTGCGTGGCCGAGGCGTTCTGCGCGCTGCACCAGCTCACCGGGGAGGGGCGCTGGCTGACGCTGGCCGGCCGGCTGCTCGACGTCGCGCTGGAGCGGTTCGCCGCCCCCGGCGGCGGGTTCTACGACACCGCCGACGACGCCGAGCGGCTGGTCACCCGCCCCGCCGACCCCACCGACAACGCCACACCGTCCGGGCGCTCGGCGATCGTCGCGGCGCTGGTCGCGTACGCGGCCCTGACCGGTGAGACCCGCTACCGGGAGGCCGCCGAGGCCGCGCTGTCGACCGTGGCGCCGATCGTCGGCCGGCACGCCCGGTTCACCGGCTACGCGGCCACCGTCGGCGAGGCGCTGCTCTCCGGGCCGTACGAGATCGCGGTGGTCACCGACGAGCCGACCGGCGACCCCCTGGTGGCGGCGGCGCACCGGCACGCCCCGCCCGGCGCGGTGATCGTGGCGGGCCGCCCGGGACAGGCCGGGGTGCCGCTGCTCGCCGACCGGCCGATGGTCGACGGGCGGCCCACCGCGTACGCCTGTCGGGGTTTCGTCTGCGAGCGCCCGGTGACGATGGTGGAGGACCTGGTCGGCCAGCTCGGCCGGCGCTGAGGCCCACGGCCGCGGCGGTGTGCGATCGGCCATCCGGCGGGGCGGCGGACGGGTCGCCCGGATAGGCTGGCGCCGCTATGGATTCCCGTACCGGTCTGCCCGTTGTCGGCATGGTGGGTGGTGGCCAGCTGGCCCGGATGACCCACCAGGCCGCGATCGCCCTCGGCCAGTCGCTGCGTGTGCTCGCGCTGGCCCCCGACGACGGCGCCGCGCTGGTCGCCGCCGACGTCCAGTACGGCGACCACACCGACCTCGCCGCGCTGCGCACCTTCGCCAAGGGCTGTGACGTGGTCACCTTCGACCACGAGCACGTCCCCACCGAGCACATCCGGGCGCTGGCCGCCGAGGGCGTGAAGCTCTTCCCGCCGGCCGACGCGCTGCTGCACGCCCAGGACAAGCGGGTGATGCGGGAGCGGCTCGGCGAGCTGGGCGCGCCGAACCCGGCGTGGCGACCGGTCGCCGAACCGGCCGACCTGGTGGCCTTCGGCGACGAGACCGGCTGGCCGGTCGTGCTCAAGGCGGCCCGCGGCGGCTACGACGGCCGGGGCGTCTGGCTGGTCGGCGACGCGGCGCAGGCCACCGAGCTGGCCGCGACGCTGCTCGCCGGCGGCACCCGGCTGATCGTCGAGGAGCGGGTGCCGCTGCGCCGGGAACTCGCCGTGCAGGTGGCCCGCTCGCCGTTCGGGCAGGTCGCCGCGTACCCGGTGGTCGAGACGGTGCAGCGGGACGGCATCTGCGTCGAGGTGCTCGCCCCCGCGCCGGGTCTGCCGGAGGAGCTGGCGGTCGCCGCCCAGCAGCTCGCCATCGACCTGGCCACCGCGCTCGGCGTGGTCGGCCTGCTCGCGGTGGAGCTGTTCGAGGTCGCCGACCCGACCGCGCCCGCCGGCAGCCGGATCGTGGTGAACGAGCTGGCGATGCGACCGCACAACTCCGGGCACTGGACCATCGAGGGCGCGCGCACGTCGCAGTTCGAGCAGCACCTGCGGGCGGTGCTCGACTACCCGATGGGAGACACCTCGCTGACCGCGCCCGTCGTGGTGATGGCGAACGTGCTCGGCGGCGAGCCGGGCGGGATGTCGATCGACGAGCGGCTGCACCACCTCTTCGCGGCGGAGCCGGGCGCCAAGGTGCACCTCTACGGCAAGCAGGTGCGACCCGGCCGCAAGATCGGGCACGTCACGGTGCTCGGCGACGACCTGGACGACGTACGGACGCGGGCCGCGCGGGCCGCCCGCTGGCTGCGGGAGGGGCACCAGTGAGCGTGACCGGTGAACGTGCGGATGCCGCTGTGGGCACCATCGGGCTGATCATGGGCAGCGACTCGGACTGGCCGACCATGAAGGCCGCCGCCGAGGTGCTGGCCGAGTTCGAGGTGTCGTACGAGGTCGGCGTGGTCTCCGCGCACCGCACGCCGACCAAGATGATCGAGTACGGCCGCGCCGCCGTCGACCGGGGCCTCAAGGTCATCATCGCCGGGGCCGGTGGCGCCGCGCACCTGCCCGGCATGGTCGCCTCGGTGACGCCGTTGCCGGTGATCGGCGTGCCGGTGCCGCTGAAGCACCTCGACGGGATGGACTCGCTCCTCTCCATCGTGCAGATGCCGGCCGGCGTGCCGGTGGCCACGGTGTCCATCGGCAACGCCCGCAACGCCGGGCTGCTCGCCGTCCGGATCCTGGCGGCCGGCGACCCCGCCCTGCTCGACCGGATGGCGGCCTACCAGGCGGACCTGGAGCAGTTGGTCGCCGAGAAGGACGCCGCCCTCCGCGCCTCCCTCGCCTGACGGCCCCCGCCCTCCGCGCCTCCGTCGCCTGACGGCCCCCGCCCTCCGCGCCTCCGTCGCCCGGGTCGGGTCCCGGCGACAGGGTGCGAGGACCGAGCCCGGGTGCGGTTTTCCGCACCCCGACGGCTGGGGGCGGCCCCGCGGAGTCGGCGGTCGACCTCATGGTCCGGGCCACGCCGGATTCGTAGCGTCGTCGGCATGATCCGTTTGTCGCGTGCGCCGAAGCACGCCGGCCTGTCGGCCCCGGAACCCTTCACCACGCGGATTGGCCGGTGGAGCGCCAACCATCCCTGGCTCGCCATCACGGCCTGGCTGTGCTTCGTGCTGGCCAGCGTGGTCGGCGGCAGCCTCGCCGGCACGGTCGAGGCGACCACGCAGGACAGCCTGCACGGGGAACTGGCCCGTGCGGACCGCATCGAGCAGGCCGGGGCCTTCCCCAAGGCCCCGGCGGCGGAGAGCGTCCTGATCACGGCGCGGGCCGGCGAACTCGATCTCGACTGGGCGCGGGCCGTGGCCACCGACCTGTCGACGCGCATGCGCGCCCTGCCCGACGTGGCGAAGGTGGCGGACCCGGTCACCTCCCCCAGCCGTCAGGCGCTGCTGGTCGAGGTGGAGATGGCCGGTTCGGCGGACGACGCCGACGCGCGGGTCGCGCCGCTGCTGGACGTCACGTCGCAGGCGCAGCAGCGGCATCCCGACCTCCGGGTGGAACAGGTGGGATCGGGTTCGCTGTCGAAGGCGCTGACCGAGACGCTGGCGGCCGACTTCGTCAAGGCGGAACTGATCAGCGTGCCCGTGGCGCTGGTGATCCTGCTGTTCAGCTTCGGCGCCCTGATCGCCGCCGGCGTGCCCGTCGTGCTGGCGTTGTCGGCCGTGGCCGGCGCGATGGGCCTGGCCCAGTTCGCCTCGCACATCTTCCCGGCGGGGGAGATGGTCAACAGCATCATCCTGCTGATCGGCATGGCGGTCGGCGTCGACTACTCGCTGTTCTACCTGCGCCGCGAGCGCGAGGAACGGGCCCGCGGGCGCGACCACCGCAGCGCGGTCGAGATCGCGGCCCGCACCTCGGGGCACGCCGTGCTGGTCTCCGGCGTGGCCGTCATGGTCGCCATGGCCAGCCTGTTCCTGGTCGGCGACAACACGTTCAGCTCGATGGCGACCGGCTCCATCCTGGTCGTCGGGGTGGCCATGATCGGATCCCTCACCGTCCTGCCCGCGATCCTGGTCGTGCTCGGACGCTGGGTGGACCGGCCCCGGGTGCCCTTCCTCGGCCGGCGGATCCAGCGGGCGGAGCGCAGCCGCTTCTGGGCGGCGGTCCTGCGGCCGGCGCTGCGCGCGCCGCTGGCGACGTTCGTGATCTCCGTCGGAGTGCTGGTCGTCGTGGCCGTCCCGGCGCTGGGGATGAACCTCAAGCGGCCCACCCTCACCGACCTGCCCCGCTCGATCCCGATCCTGCACACCTACGACCGCCTGGCCCAGGCGTTCCCCGGCAACGACCTCGGCACCAGCCACCTCGTCGCGATCCGCACCGGCGGCACGGGCGGGCCGGCGGTGGAGCGCGAGATCACCGATCTCGCCGCGCTCATCAAGGGGGACGGCCGGTTCGCACAGGACCGCACCCCGACCGTACGCAGGTCCGCCGACGGCACCGTCTTCCTGGCGACCGTCCGGGTCGCGGGCACCACCGACAGCCGCGCGGCGGCCGAGTCGCTGCACCGGCTGCGCGCCGAGTTGTTGCCGCAGACGGTCGGCACGGTCCCGGGCACGGAGTGGGCGGTGGCCGGCCGTACCGCCAACGACGCCGACTTCCGCGACCGCATGGCCGACGCGCTGCCGGCGGTCGTCGCGTTCGTGCTCGCCATGACCTTCCTGGTCATGCTCGTCACGTTCCGCTCGGTCGTGGTGGCGATGACCTCGATCCTGCTCAACGCGATCTCCGTGGCCGCCTCGTACGGGCTGCTGGTGCTGGTCTTCCAGCACACCTGGGCGGAAGACCTGCTCGGGTTCACCTCCAACGGCGCGATCGTGTCCTGGCTGCCGCTGATGCTGTTCGTCATCCTCTTCGGGCTCTCGATGGACTACCACGTGTTCGTCGTGAGCCGCATCCGCGAGGCGGTCCTGCGGGGCGTACCGACCCGGGAGGCGATCGAGCGGGGCATCGTCTCGTCGGCGTCCACGGTGAGCAGCGCCGCGATCATCATGGTCGCCGTGTTCTGCATCTTCGCCACCCTGTCGGTCGTCGAGTTCAAGCAACTCGGCGTGGGGCTGGCCGCCGCGATCCTGATCGACGCCACCGTCATCCGCGCGGTCGTCCTGCCGTCGCTCATGCGACTGCTCGGCGAGGCCAACTGGTGGGCGCCGCGATTCCTCGCCGGCCGCCGTCGGACCGCGGTCGCGGACGCCGACCGTGACGCCGACACGCAGGTCCTCGTGGCGGCCGTCGACCGGTAGCCGGGTCGGCGGGACGGCGCGCCGCGCGTGACGGGCCGCCGACCCCGATGATCCTTGCCCGACACACACACCGAACCGGAAGGAGGACGGGCACACCGGCCCGCGAGGGCACGGCGGCCCTGACGACAGATGACCACTTCATGGGACCCCACCGCGCCGGGCGTGCTCCGGCTGCCGTCCGGCCGACTCGTCCGCGGCCGGGGACTTCGACGCCCGCTCCCGGAGGGAGCGGAACCCACCTTCGCGCTCTATCTCCTCGGTAAGCCGCCGGCTCCGGTGGCCTGGGAGCACCGCTGGGTGCGCTGGCCCGACTTCTGGCTCCGTCCGACCGCGTCGCGGCCGCCGCCGCGTTACGCGAGGCGTGGGCCCGCGCCGAGGACGGCCGCGTCGAGGTCGCCTGCGGCGGCGGCAAGGGACGCACCGGCACCGCCCTCGCCTGCCTCGCGGTGATCGACGGGATGCCGAACGACCGGGCGGTCGCCTACGTCCGGCAGCACTACTCGCCCCAGGCCATCGAGACCCCCTGGCAGCGCCGCTACGTCGCCCGGTTCCAGTAGCCGACCGCGACCATCCGGGGGCCGGGGCAGGGGCGATGGTCCCGTCGTGGGCCCCCGACTCGCACGGACGCCGCCGACGAGCAGCAGGGCCGCTCGTCGGCGGCGCTCTGTCAGCCGGCGAGGTCCGGCTCCTCCGGACGATGTCCCGCGCCATCTCGACGCCGAGCGCCGGCGGGTCGTCGCGCCGCTGCCCGAGCGCGCGCCCGGGGTTCAGCCCGACCTCGGCGTGCCGGCCCGTCCAGGCGCCGCCCGCCCGGCTTCTGGTGCGTTCGGCCCGGCCTCGGCGTCCCGTCCGACCCCGGCGCCGCCCGTCGGGCCCTGCGGCTCACCGCATGCCGCGTAGGGCCGTCTGGAGGCGTTCCTGGGCGCGGCGGCGGCGCTCGTTGCTCGCGCCGAGCACCAGCAGCAGGAGCCCGACCGGGATCAGCGCCAGCCACGGCCCGAGGCTGAACAGCGCGTGCACCGCCGCGATCGCGGTGACGGCGGCGCCGACGATCACCGGCGCCTGCTGCTGGCTCGTCGAGCCGAAGATGAGCACGGCGACCGCGCCGAGCAGCAGCAGCACCTGGCGCAGCGTGCTGGAGTCGGTGGCCAGCACGATCGCCAGGGTCGGCACGAACGCGGTGACCAGCGCCGGCCCGTACGCGACCCAGCTGCTCAGGTCGGGCCGGTGCCGCAGCTCCAGCACCCCGACGAGCAGGGCGAGCGCCGCGAAGGGCAGCGTGTACGCCTCCGGCAGCGCCACGTCGGCCACCCGCATCAGGATCCACCAGGCGGTGATCTCGCAGACCACCACCGCCCAGAACAGGATGCGCCGCTCCACCGGCCGGCGGCCCGGCCGGGTGGCCGCGACGCCGAGGACCGCGCCCCAGGCGGCCAGCAGCGCCGCGATGTGCCGGGGCGAGTCGAAGGCCAGGGCCAGGGCGATCAGGGCGGCGGCGTGCCCGCTCCACTCCACGGTGGCCGCCTCGCGCTGGGCCTCGGGACGGCGGAGCCGGGGCAGGGTCGCGGCGAACACCTGTAGGGCCGCGCCGACCGCCAGCACGCCGAAGGCGGACCAGACGGCCGCGAGCCCGGCCACCAGGCCGACGGTGAGCACGAACAGCTGCGCCATCAGCGAGGCGAAGAGCCAGCCGAGGATGCGTGCCCGCTGGGTGGTGCCGAACAGCGCCGCCACCGTGCCGACGCCGACCGCGCCGCCGAGCGTGAAGAGCGTCAGCTCCCGGGTGGCGAGGCTGCCGGCCAGCCCCGCGCCCCCGGCGGCCAGCCCGATGGCGAAGACCAGCACCCGGGTCAGCCGCAGGGAACGGGCCGGCTCGACCAGCGGCGGGGGCGGGGTCAGCGCCAGGCCCAGCATCGAGATGGTGAACACGGCCAGCGCCGCGAGGGTGCTCGCCGGCCAGCCGTTGCCCAGCGCCACCGGAGTGATCAGCAGGGTCACGGCCGCGCCGGGCAGCACCACGGGCACCGCCCGGGAGCGCCGGCCGCCGCTGAACCCGGTGGCGGCCAGCGCGGCGGTCGCGGTGAGCAGCAGCGCGGTCAGCACGTGGGTGGCGTCGACCGCGCCGGGCGGCGGGGTGAGCAGCTCCGGCGGTGGCCCCTGCCAGATCCGGGCGAGGCTGCGGTGCGGCTCCACCAGGGCGACGACCAGGGACGGCGCGATCGACACCAGCGCCAGGACGGTGGGCAGCGCGGCGACGGTGAGCGCGCCGGCGGCCGGGCTGACCCGCCAGCGCCGCGTGCCGTCGTCCGGCAGCCGCCGCAGCGCCCCGTCGAGCAGCACCGACCAGCGCCGTACCGGCTGGGCCGAGCCGGCCGGCGGTTCGGTCGCGCCGCGGACCAGCTCGGCGAGCACCCCGAGCAGGGCCGCGGCGGCGGCGTAGACCCCGACGGGCAGCCCGGCGGGGACGGCGGCCAGCGCGGTCACGGTGGCGCCGCCGGCCACCGCCGCGCTCGCCCAGGGCAGGTACTGCGGAACCCGCCGCCGGGCGGCGGCCACCGCCGCCAGGCCCAGGCTGGACGCGGCCAGCGCGGCGGTGAGCACCACCTCCGGCGAGCGGCCGAACTCGGCCGCCAGCGCCGCGACCGCGCCCGGGGACGCGAGCAGCGCGGCGCCGGCGGCGGCGCCCCCGATCTGCGTCAGGTGCGGCGGCATCCCCTCGGCCTCGATGTCGTCGACCAGCGGCACGGCCAGCGTCCGGGCCAGCGCCGCCACCACCACGCCGATCAGCGCGATGCTGCCCAGCGCCAGCGCGGTGGTCCACGGCCGGACCAGGCCGGCCCCGGCGGCGTGCAGGGCCACCACGCCCGCCACGACCGCCCGGGACAGCCCGGCGCGCGGGTCGGTCGCCGCCACGGCGGCCATCCCGAAGACCGTGGCGACCATGGCACCGACCAGGACCGGCGACCACCACGGCAGGTCGAACGCGGCCGGCGCGCCGATCGTGGCGAGCACTGCCGCCGCCCCCGACACGTCGTACTTCCAGGGCGGCGGCAGCAGGACCGCGGCGGCGACGCCGAGCAGGGCCAGCGCGACCGGCGCCTGCCACGCCGACCCGCCGGTCGACGTGGCCGGCCAGCCGGTCAGGTCGCCGGCCCAGATCGGGCCGGGGGTGGCGAGCACCCCCAGCCCGCCGCGCAGCGCGCTCCAGCCGGCCAGCACGCCGATGAGCACGCCGCCGACGGTAAGGCCGAGGATGGGCCCGCGCCGCCACTCCTCGGGCATCGCGCGGGCGGCCACCGCGACCACCAGCACCAGCCCGGCGGCGACGGCGAGCTGGCCGCCGGGGGCGAGCACCGCCGCGATCCGGGCGAGGGTGGCGATCAGGGCGGCGGTCACCGCCGCGGCGGCGAGGTCGGAGCCGTCCAGGGCGAGATCGGAGCGTCGGCCCGCGTCGATGGGGCCGGCGAACACCACCATCGCGGCGGCGACGAGCAGCAGCCCGCCGACCCAGGCGTCGGCGGCGGTGGCGCCGGGGGCCCCGAACGCGGCGGCGGTGACCACGACCGTGCCCAGGGCGGTGCCCACCGCCAGCGGCGCCGGGACGTGTCGCTGGGACACCTGCACGATGGCGGCGTAGCCGAGGGTGACACAGACCGCCAGGAAGCTGGCCGCCAGCACCGGGACGGTGGCCTCGCGCAGGCTCGCCGGGGTGGGCGTCGGGTCGGTCGGCACGGTGGCGGCGACGAAGGCGGCCACCGCGCCCGGCAGCGCGAACGCCGCGCCGCCGGCGGCCCAGGCCGAGACGGTGTCGGCCGCGGCCGGGGCGAGCCGCATCCGGGGTGCCACGGCGACCAGCACCCCGGCGGCGAAGAGCGCGAGCAGGGCCGCGGTCGTCAGCGCCGGCCGGGCCAGGGCGGCGCCCGCCCCGAACAGCCCGACGCCGGCCGCGGCGACCGCGTGCGCCACGGCCGCCCGTCCGGTCCGGGCGGAGAGCCCGACGACCCCGATGCCGATCGCGGTCAGGACCATCGGCCAGGGCGCCACCGCCCACCCGAGACCGAACGACGCCGGTACGGCGAGCGCGGTCAGCGCCGCGCCGACCACCGCGAACTCCCGGCGGATCTCCGGCGGCAGGGCCAGCACCGCGGCCACGGTCAGCAGGAAGGCGCTCGCGGCGAGCTGCCAGGCGGCCGGGCCGACCGCGGCGGCCAGCTCGGCCGGGTGGCGGTCGAGGTCGGCCGCCCAGGCCGGCAGCGCGGCTCGGACGGGGGCGACCCCGGCGCGCAGGGCCCCGCCGGCGACGACCACCCCGCTGACCGTGAGCGCCACCGCCGAGGCGAGCTGCGGGCCGCGCCGGGCGGCTTCCGGCACCGCCCGCACGGCGAGCCCGGTGACGGTGATGACCACCGCGATCAGCAGCAGCGCCCGGCCGGGTAGCGCCACCGAGGCGATCCGGCTCAGCGCGCCGATCACGGCCAGGGTGAAGATCCCGGCGCCGAGGTCGGGCAACGGCGGCCGGCGCAGCACCAGCGTTCCGGCCAGGCCCACGGCGGCGGCCAGCAACAGCGCCAGCCCCGCTCCGGTCGCGGCCGGCACGGTCGTCGCGCGCAGCAGGGCGGAGACGGCGTACGCGAGGGCGACGGCGACCGCCACCCCGTGCAGCGTCCAGGTCAGCTCGCGCAGCCACGGCACCGCCCGGGCGGCCGGGGCCGGCGTCGCCTGCTCCGGCGGGACACCGTCGAGCACCTCGCCGGCCTCCTCCGGGGCCCCCTCCGGCCGGCCCTCGGCGCGACGCTGCCGGGGCGTGGCCGGTGCCGCCGACGCGGCGGGGGCGGCCGGCGGCTCGGGCAGGTCCCGGCGGACCGGCCGCTCCACGGTGACCGGTGACCGGGCCAGCCAGAGGTCGAGCACGGCCACCGCGGTCAGCACCAGCGCCCAGCCGCCGGGGCCGGTGACCCGGTCGTACGCGAACAGCGGCAGCACCGGCTGGGCGGCCAGCACGGTGGCGAACCGGGGCGCGCGCAGCCCCGTCCAGCCCGCGTAGCCGAAGGAGACGCCGGCGGTGACGGCGAAGATCACCCCGGCGAAGACCGCACCCGAGGCGCCGCCGTTGCCGATCCGGTCCACCGCCCACAGCGCGTAGCCGGCGAGCGGCACCAGCAGCAGGCCGACGGCGGAGATTGTCTCGGCGGTCGAGGTGAGCCCGCGCCGTGCCAGCACGGGCGGGGCGAGCAGCATCAGCACGGTCGCGAGCAGCAGGATGCCCAGCCGGGCCAGCGCGTCCATCGAGCTGGTGGCCACCGCGGCGAAGACCACCGCGGCGACGCCGAGCAGCAGCGCGCCGAGCCCGAGGGGGATGTTCTGCACCTCGCGGGAGGACGCCTCCGGCGGGTGCTCCGGGTCGTCGGCGTCGAGCCAGGTGGCGCTCGGCGGCGGGGGCGGGTCCTCCGGGCCGGCCGGGGTGCCCTGCCGGGGCACCCGGGGCGGTGCGCCGGTGGCGGCGGTGGGCGGGCGGCGGCCGGGCCGGCGGCGCAGCACCCGGCGGGGGCGGGTGGCCTGCTTGAGACGTTCCTCACCGGCGTGCGCGAGGATGTCCCGCTGGAAGAGCGCGGCCTGCATCTTGGCGGCGATCTGTCGCTGCTCGCTGGCGATGGCGGCCTCGCGGGCCTTCATCTCCGCGATGGACCGCTCGATCTCCGCCAGGTGCTCGACCCACTGTGGCTGGTGCGCGCCGCAGTGCGGGCAGCTGACGGCCGGTTTGATCTCCCGGCCGCACGAGGAGCACTGAAAGCTCGCCACGACACCCCTCCACCCGCACTGTGGACTCCCACCTTGGCAGCATGCCGAATGCGGGCGCGGATTTCGACAGTTGTCGGCGGGTCCGGGGCAAAGATCGTCCACGCGGACGGCAAACGGCCGGTCGCGGAGCGTGCTCCACGGCCGGCCGGTTCAGCGGTCGATGGTCAGGGGCGGCCCATGCCGCGGTACTCCCAGCCGGCCTGCGTCCACAGTGCCGAGTCCAGGCAGTTGCGCCCGTCGACCACCCGGCGGCCGGCGGCCAGCTCGCCGAGGGCGACGGGGTCGGCGTTGCGGAAGTCGGCCCACTCGGTGAGCACGCAGACGAGGTCGGCGCCGGTCACGGCCTCGTTGATGCCGGGCTCGTAGACCAGCTCGGGGGCCACCGCGCGGGCCCGCTCCATGCCCTGCGGGTCGTAGACGTGCACGTCGGCGCCAGCCTTGCGCAGCAGCGACGCGACGGCGAGCGCCGGGGCGTCGCGTACGTCGTCGGTGTTGGGCTTGAAGGTCGCGCCGAGCACGGCGATCCGGGTGCCGGACAGGTCCGGCCCGGCCGGCCCGGACCGGCGGCCGAGCAGCTCGGCGGCGAGCTGGACGACCCGGGTCCGGCGGCGCATGTTGATCAGGTCGACCTCGTGCAGGAAGCGCAGCGCCTCCCCGGCGCCGAGCTCCTGGGCGCGGGCCTGGAAGGCCCGGATGTCCTTGGGCAGGCAGGCGCCGCCGAAGCCGAGCCCGGCCTGGAGGAAGCGGTTGCCGATGCGGGGGTCGAAGCCGATGGCCCGGGCGAGGTGGGTGACGTCGCCGCCAGCGGCCTCGCAGACCTCGGCCATTGCGTTGATGAAGGAGATCTTGGTGGCGAGGAAGGCGTTCGCGGCGACCTTGACCAGCTCTGCGGTCGCGAAGTCGGTGACCACCAGGGGCACCTCGCGGTCCTCCGTGGCGGCCAGGTCGAAGACGCCCTTGTGGGCGGCGTAGAGCATGCCGTTGGCCCACTCGCTCTTGACGCCGACCACGATCCGGTTGGGCCGCAGCACGTCGTCGACGGCGAAGCCCTCCTGGAGGAACTCGGGGCTCCACGCCACCTCGACGCCGAGGTCGGCGGGGGTGTGCTTGCTCACCAGTTGCTCGACCCACTCGGCGGTGCCGACCGGCACGGTGGACTTGCCGACGATCAGCGCCTTGCGGGTCAGGTGCTGGGCCAGGCTGGTCACCGACGCCTCGACGTACGACAGGTCGGCGCCCATGCCGTCGGCGATCTGCGGCGTGCCGACGCAGATGAAGTGCACGTCGCCGAACTCGGCGACCTCGGCGATGTCCGTGCTGAATCGCAGCCGCCCGGCCGCCAGGTTGCGCTTGAGCAGCTCGTCCAGGCCCGGCTCGTGGATCGGCACTTCGCCGGCGTTCAGCATGGCGATCTTGTCGGCGTCGACGTCGAAGCCGAGGACCTCGTAGCCCAGCTCCGCGTAGCAGATGGCGTACGTCGCACCGAGGTAGCCGGTGCCCAGGAAGGTCACCCGCGGCCGCTGCGCGCCCGAGGGGGGCGTCACCGCGGCGATGGCGGGCATCGGCTGGCTGTTCGGGTACGGGATCGTCACGCCTGTCTTCTCCGCTCGCGCTGGCGTCGCGTCGTCGCGTCGCGTTCTGCTGCGGCGCCTGGGCGGGCACCGGAGGGACTCTATGCCTGTCACTTCCATCATCGCCGGGCGGCGTCGACGCTCGTCGTGCCATAGCCTACGCGGCGGTAACATCGCCTGAGGTTGGTCGCTATCCTTCAGTCTGCGCCGTCGACGGTCAGGAGACGCTACAGACTGCGCATGATAGCGGTGAAGGGGAGGGGCCGACATGGCCGCAGAGCAGTCGTTCGACGTCTACCGGTTGCCGGAGGAGCACGAGGCGATCCGGGAGGCGGTCCGTGAGGTCTGTGCGGCCAAGGTGGCCCCGCACGCGGCCGAGGCGGACGAGACCGGTGAGTTCCCGAAGGCGTCCTACGACGCGCTGCGCGCCGCGGACTTCCACGCACCGCACATCCCCGTCGAGTACGGCGGCGCGGGCGCGGACGCCCTGGCCACGGCCATCGTGATCGAGGAGGTGGCGCGGGCCTGCGCGTCCTCCTCGCTGATCCCCGCGGTCAACAAGCTGGGCACCATGCCGCTGCTGCTGGCGGGCTCGGAGGAGCTCAAGCGCCGCTACCTGAGCCGTGTCGCGTCGGGCGACGCGATGTTCTCGTACTGCCTCTCCGAGCCGGAGGCGGGCAGCGACGCGGCCTCGATGACCACCCGCGCCGTACGTGACGGCGATCACTGGGTGCTCAACGGCGTCAAGCGCTGGATCACCAACGCCGGGGTCTCGGAGTTCTACACGGTCTTCGCGGTGACCGACCCGACGGCCCGGTCCCGGGGCATCTCCGCGTTCGTGGTGGAGAAGTCCGACGCCGGGATCAGCTTCGGCGCCCCGGAGAAGAAGCTCGGCATCAAGGGCTCGCCGACCCGCGAGGTCTACCTGGACAACGTCCGGATCCCGGCGGACCGCATGATCGGCGCCGAGGGCACCGGCTTCGCCACCGCGATGAGGACCCTGGATCACACCCGGGTCACCATCGCCGCGCAGGCCCTCGGCATCGCCCAGGGCGCGCTCGACTACGCCAAGGGGTACGTGCAGGAGCGCAAGCAGTTCGGCAAGGCGGTCGCCGAGTTCCAGGGCGTCCAGTTCATGCTCGCCGACATGGGCATGAAGCTGGAGGCGGCCCGGCAGTTGACGTACGCCGCCGCCGGCAAGTCGGAGCGCGGCGACGCCGACCTGACCTACTTCGGCGCGGCGGCCAAGTGCTTCGCCTCGGACGCGGCGATGGAGATCACCACCGACGCGGTGCAGCTGCTCGGCGGCTACGGCTACACCCGGGACTACCCAGTCGAGCGGATGATGCGCGACGCCAAGATCACCCAGATCTACGAGGGCACCAACCAGGTGCAGCGCATCGTGATGGCCCGCCAGCTCCTCAAGGGCTGACCGGTCGTCGGGCGGGCCGGTCTCCCGGCCCGCCCGATCTGTCACCGGATCTCGGTCGTGTCCTCCGGCTGGTTGCCGGTGCGCGGCGGCGCCGACCACGGCGACTCGCCGCCGGTGCGGCGGGGCAGCGGCTCGGTCGGCGTCGAGTCGTCCGGGTAGCCCAGGGTCAGCGGGGCGGTGTCCCGGTCGGTCGAGCCGGCCGGGGGCCAGTCGGTCAGGGTGAAGTCGTCCCGTTCCGGGCCGGTCGCGGGCTCCGGCGCCACCTCGGCGGCCGGGCGCGGCCACCGGCGCCAGCGCTGCCCGCTGAACGTCGCCATGATCAGCAGCAGCCCGATCAGGAAGAGGGTGCCGTTCTCCACCGGCACGTGCAGCGGCAGGGGGTCACCGAAGACCTTCCAGCCGTCCGGAATGCGGTCCCGCACCTCGAACGGCGCGGCGAACGTCCCCACGTACGGGGCGGCGAGCAGCAGCCCGGCCACCAGCGGGCCGAGCGGTGAGATGCGCAGCGTGCCGAGCAGGCCGAGCAGGATCCCGCCGACGGCGAGGTAGACGGCAGGCTCGATGAGATTGGCCGAGTTGGACGTGCCGATCTCGACCCAACGGTCGACGGTGCCCGCCGACCCGTCCTGCCCGAGCGTGACCAGCACCCACGTGACGGGTGCCACCACCAACCCGGCGAGGAAGCTCCAGAGATGTCGCATCCGCGCACCGTACCGTTTCCGACATGACCGAGCACCCCTCCACCGCGCCGGCCGGCAAGCCGACCTCGTACTCCCGGGTCACCCTGAGCCGGATCATGACCGCTGTCGACGTCAACCTCTACGGCACCGTGCACGGCGGGGTGCTGATGAAGTTCATCGACGACGTGGCGGGGGCGGCGGCCGCCCGGCACAGCGGCGGCACGGCGGTCACCGCGGCCATCGACGAGATCGTCTTCGCCGAGGCGGTCCGGGTCGGCGACCTGGTGCACGCGCACGCCCAGGTGAACTGGACCGGGCAGACCTCGATGGAGGTGGGCGTCCGGGTGGTGGCCGAGCGGTGGGACTCGGCCGAGGACGAGCCGGTCGGGGTGGCCACCGCGTACCTCGTCTTCGTGGGCGTCGACGTCGGCGGCGCGCCACGGGCGGTCCGGCCGGTGCTGCCGGAGACCACGGAGGACGAGCGGCGGTTCCGGGAGGCGGAGATCCGCCGGGCCCACCGCCTCGCCCGCCGCCGCGCCATCCAGGCCCACCGCGCCGGCTGACCCATCACGAAGGCTGAGGTGTAAGGAAGGGTCCCTTCCTCTACCGCAGACGTTAGGAAGGTGCCCTTCCTTACACCCGGCCCACACAGGGTGGTGGTGGGGCATGTGGGTTCGGCACGTGCGCCGACGGGGGCCGGGTGCGGAGAATGGCGCTTCGAGGTAGGGCAAGATGGCGCCACGGCCCATTTCACAGTGTCGTGCGGGGCCAGGGGAGGGTGGAGCAGTGGGTGACGTGCTGTGGACGCCGCCGGCGGACGTACGCGAGCGGTCCCAGATCGGGAACTACCTGCGCTGGCTGCGGGAGCACCGGGGCGTGGACTTCGCCGACTACGACGAGCTGTGGCGCTGGTCGGTCACCGACCTGGAGGCGTTCTGGCAGTCGGTCTGGGACCACTTCGAGGTGGTCGCCCACACCCCGCCGACCGCCACGCTGACCGACCGGGGGATGCCCGGCGCCCGCTGGTTCCCCGGCGCCACCCTCAACTACGCCGAGAACGTGCTGCGGATGCCCGGCCGGGCCGACGACGACCCGGTGGTGATCGCGCACGGCCAGACCCGGGCGCCGGTCACCCTCACCGCCGCCGGGCTGCGCGAGCAGGTCCGCCGGGTGGCGGCCGGGCTGCGCCGACTCGGCGTCACCGCCGGCGACCGGGTGGCCGCGTACGCGCCGAACATCCCCGAGACGTACGTGCTGCTGCTGGCCACCAGCAGCCTGGGCGCGATCTTCTCCTCCTGCGCGCCCGAGTTCGGCACCCGCAGTGTCACCGACCGCTGGCAGCAGATCGAGCCGAAGGTCCTCGTCGCCGTGGACGGCTACCGGTACGGCGAGAAGCCGGTGGACCGGCGCGGCGAGGTGGCCGCGATCCGGGCCGCCCTGCCGTCGCTGGCGCACACCGTCGGCATCGCCTACCTCGACCCGGCCGGCCCGCCGCCCGAGGGCGCGCTCGCCTGGTCCGACCTGGCCGCCGAGACCGACGAGCCGCTGACCTTCACCCCGGTCGCCTTCGACCACCCGCTCTACGTGCTCTACTCCTCCGGCACGACGGGGCTGCCCAAGCCGATCGTGCACGGCCACGGCGGCATCCTGCTGGAGCACCTGAAGATGCTGGCCCTGCACCACGACCTGGGCCCGGCGGACCGGTTCTTCTGGTTTACCACCACCGGCTGGATGATGTGGAACTTCCTGGTCTCCGGGCCGGCGGTGGGCGCGGCGATCGTGCTGTTCGACGGCAACCCGGGCCACCCCGACCTGGGCGCGCTGTGGCGGCTGGCGGAGGAGACTGGCACCACGTACTTCGGCACGTCCGCGCCGTTCCTGCTGGCCTGTCGCAAGGCGGGGCTGGTGCCGAGGGAGATCGCCGACCTGACCGCGCTGCGCGGGGTCGGCTCGACCGGCGCGCCGCTGCCCGCCGAGGGCTTCACCTGGGTGTACGAGACGGTCGGCGACGACCTCCAGCTCCAGTCGCTCTCCGGCGGCACGGACGTCTGCACCGGCTTCGTGGGTGGGGTGCCGCTGCTGGCGGTGCACGCCGGGGAGATCACCTGTCGGGCGCTGGGCGCCAAGGTGGAGGCCCGCTCGGCCGACGGCACCCCGGTGATCGGCGAGCTGGGCGAGCTGGTGATCACCGAGCCGATGCCGAGCATGCCGGTGGGCTTCTGGAACGACCCGGACGGCGCCCGCTACCGGGAGGCGTACTTCGACCTGTACCCGGGCGTCTGGCGGCACGGCGACTGGATCACGATCAACGACCGGGGCGGCTGCGTGATCACGGGCCGCTCCGACGCCACCCTCAACCGGGGCGGCGTGCGGCTGGGCACCGCCGAGTTCTACTCGGTCGTCGAGGGGCTGGACGAGGTCGTCGACTCGGTGGTGGTGCACCTGGAGGACGACGAGGGCGGCGCCGGCGAGCTGCTGCTGTTCGTGGTGCTCGCCGAGGGCCTGGAGCTGGACGACGCGCTGCGGAAGAAGATCTGCCGGGAGCTGCGTACCGCCCTGTCGCCGCGGCACGTCCCGGACGAGATCCACCAGGTTCGCGCCGTGCCGCGCACCCTCTCGGCGAAGAAGCTGGAGGTCCCGGTGAAGAAGATCCTCACCGGCACCCCGGTCGACTCGGCGGCGGCCAAGGGCGCCCTGGCCAACCCGGAGTCCCTGTCGGCGTTCGCCACCCTCGCCCAGCGCCGCGCCACCACCCACCCGGAGACCACCCCCGCCTGACCCACCCCGCCCTCCTTCGCGCGCCGATCTTGCACTTTCTGCCCCGACCCATGGGGTGAATCGCCCATATCGAGGGCAGCAACTGCAAGATCGGCGCGGGCGCGGGCGCGGGCGCGGGCGCGGGCGCGGGCGCGGGCGCGGGCGCGGGCGCGGGGGCAGGGGCGGTGCGGGCGCGGGGGCGGCGCGGGCGCGGGCGCGGTGCGGGGGCGGGGGTCAGGTCAGGGTCTGGGTGACCTTTTCCGTTGCGGCGCGGGAGGCGGCGCGGGAGCGGTCGAGGTTGGCGCAGAGGACCGAGCTGGCGCCGGCCGCCAGCGGGGCGAGCAGCCAGTCGACCGGGTCGGGGTGCGCCCCCGTGTCGACCAGGACGCGGTCGTCGCGGGCGATGCCCAGCTCGCCCGCGCGCCGCCGCGCGCACTCCACCAGCTCCTCGCCGCCGGCGGCGTACGGGGTGAAGTGGTCCCCGTGCGCGCGCACCTCCGAGACGTAGTCGGCGAAGCCGGGCGGCACCTGCCGCATCGGCAGGGCGAACGGGTCGAGGGCGAGGACGTACCGCTCGCCGGCCGACCAGGCGTCCGCCTCGGCGAGCCGCGTGACGGCGGCGAAGAGCACCTCCACGTCGCCCGGCGTGTCGGCCACCCGTAGCCCGGCCGACCAGCATCCGAGCAGCACCGCCGCGGTCTGCCAGTGCGGCGGGAGCAGCACCCCGGCCGTGTCGCCGGGGCCCACGGCCACCTCGTCCACGAGCAGGTTGGCCGTCTTGGCCACCCAGTTCGCCAGCGTCGCGCCGGAGAGTTCGGTCCGCTCGCCGGTGGCGTCGTCGTACCAGGTCAGCAGCGGTCGGGTCGGGTCGGGCGCGATCGCGTCGGCGAATACCCGGGCAATGTTGTCGGCCATCGGCGCGAACGATACGCCCCCGTCGGCCGTACTCGAAGACAACGACAAGTCGGCGTACCGTCGGGTCGCAGTCAGCGTCCGACCCGGGCTCCGGCGTAGGCTTGCCCGGAGTGTTGTTTCCCACAGATCGCAGTGCAAGGAGTCGCCCCGTGACCGCCGGTCGCCCGCCCCGTGTGCTCATCGACGCCACGAGTGTCCCCGCCGACCGTGGCGGTGTCGGTCGATACGTCGACGGCCTGCTCGGCGCCCTCGGCAAGGTGTGCGGGTCGGGGGTGGAGCTGGCCGTGGTCAGCCTCCGCACCGACCTTGAGCGCTACACCCGGATGCTGCCCGGCGCGGAGATCATCCCCGCCCCGGCCGCCGTCGCGCACCGCCCCGCCCGGCTCGCCTGGGAGCAGACCGGCCTGCCGCTGCTCGCCCAGCAGGTGGGCGCGCAGGTGCTGCACTCGCCCTTCTACACCTGCCCGCTGCGCGCCGGCTGCCCGGTCACGGTGACCGTGCACGACGCGACGTTCTTCACCGAGCCGGAGCACTACGACAAGTCCCGGCGCACGTTCTTCCGCAGCGCCATCAAGACCTCCCTGCGCCGCGCCGACCGGGTGATCGTGCCGAGCAAGGCCACCCGCGACGAGCTGATCCGGCTGCTCGACGCCGACCCGACCCGGATCGACGTCGCCTACCACGGGGTCGACCACGCCGCCTTCCACGCGCCCAGCGAGGAGGAGAAGGCCCGGGTCCGCGCCCGGCTGGGGCTCGGCGGCAGCAGCTACGTCGCCTTCCTCGGGGCCAAGGAGCCGCGCAAGAACGTGCCCAACCTGATCCGCGGCTGGGCCCGGGCGGTGGCCGACCGGGAGGACCCGCCGGCCCTGGTGGTCGCCGGCGGCCAGGGGCACGACGACGACATCGACCGCGCGGTGGCGGAGGTGCCGTCGCACCTGCGGCTGCTGCGCCCGGGCTACCTCCGCTACGCGGACCTGCCCGGCTTCCTCGGCGGGGCGCTGGTGGCCGCCTACCCGTCCTACGGGGAGGGTTTCGGCCTGCCGATCCTGGAGGCGATGGCGTGCGCCGCGCCGGTGCTCACCACGCCCCGGCTGTCGCTGCCGGAGGTGGGCGGCGACGCGGTGGCGTACACCAGCGAGGCCCCCGACCAGATCGCCGCCGACCTGGCCGCGTTGCTCGACGACGAGCAGCGGCGGTTGTCCCTGGCCAAGGCCGGTTTCGACCGGGCCAAGGAGTTCACCTGGGAGTCCAGCGCCGAGGTGCACATCGCCGCCTGGAGCCGGGCGCGCGCCTGATCCCGGAGCGGCGGGGTGGCAACCCGGCGTCCGGGCGGGCCCGGTTCGGGCATGATGTGCTGATGCTCTACGCCGTCATCCCGGCGGGTGGCAGCGGCACGAGGTTGTGGCCGCTGTCCCGCGCCGGCCACCCCAAGTTCCTCCACCCGCTGACCGGTTCCGCCGCCTCGCTGCTCCAGGCCACGGTCGAGCGGCTGGGCCCGCTGACCACCGCCGAGCGCACCCTGGTGGTCACCGGGACCGCGCACGTCGCGGCGGTGGCGCGCCAGCTGGCCGGGCTGCCGGAGGAGAACATCCTGGTCGAGCCGTCGCCCCGGGACTCCTGCGCGGCGATCGCCCTGGCCGCCGCCGTCATCGCGCGGCGCGACCCGGAGGCGGTGATGGGCTCCTTCGCGGCCGACCACCTGATCGGCGACCCGGAGCGGTGGCGGGAGGTCGTCCGGGAGGCGGTACGCGGCGCCGAGCAGGGCCTGCTGATGACGGTGGGCATCACCCCGACGCGGGCCGAGACCGGCTACGGCTACCTCCAGACCGGCGACCCGGTCGACGGCGGCCCGCTGCGCCCGGTCGCCGAGTTCAAGGAGAAGCCGAGCGCCGAGGTGGCGGAGGCGTACCTGCGCTCCGGGCGGCACCTCTGGAACGCCAGCATGTTCGTCTGGCGGGTCGACGTGTTCCTCGCCGAGCTGGCCCGCCAGCAGCCCGCCCTGCACGCCGGGATCGTCGCGATCGCCGAGGCGTGGGGCACCGAGGGGCAGGACGACGTGCTCGGCACGGTCTGGCCGACGCTGCCGAAGATCTCCGTCGACTACGCGGTGATGGAGGGCGCGGCGACCGCCGGGCGGGTGGCCACGGTGCCGGGCGACTTCGGCTGGAACGACGTCGGCGACTTCCACACGCTGGGCGAGGTGCTGCCGGCCGACCCGGACGGCAACGTGGTGCTCGGCGGCGACGCCAAGCCGGGGGTGCTGCTGCGGGACAGCTCCGGGCTGGTGGTGGTGCCGCACTCCGGGCGGCTGGTGGCCACCGTCGGAGTGCACGACCTGATCGTCGTCGACACCCCGGACGCGCTGCTGGTCTGCCCGCGCGACCGGGCGCAGGACGTCAAGAAGATCGTCGACGAGCTCAAGGAGCGGGGCGAAGAGGGGCTCGTCTGAGCGTCGCCAGGGCCGGGGCGACCAGCTTCGCCGTCCCCCCGGCCAGCGGCTCCGGCAGGTGGTCCGGCGGGAACCAGGCCAGCGCCTCGGACTCGTCGCTGACCCGTTCCGTCGCGGCGGGCGGGGCGAGGACGGCGAACCGGACGTCGTAGTGCAGGGAGCCGCCCTGGCAGTTCACCGGGTGGATGTCCACGTCGATCGGGACCGGGTCGATCCGCAGGCCCGCGATCCCGGACTCCTCGCCGGCCTCGCGCAGGGCGGCGCCGGCGAGGGTCCGGTCGGCCGGCTCGCAGTGCCCGCCGAGCTGCACCCACTTCCGGAACTTGCCGTGCAGGCAGAGCAGCACCCGCGAGCCGGTGGCGTCGAGCACCAGCGCGCTCGCCGTGACGTGACCGGCCCGGTGCGCCCGGCTCATCGCCACCGGCCCGGCGGCCAGTAGCCGCACGGTGCGGTCCCGGGCCTCGGCGGCGGCCGGGCCGGTCGGGGCCCAGCGCTCCAGCGTGGCGACGGCGTCGGCGTGCAGCGTCGCGTACACCTCGGCGTCCGTCAGCGGCGACGTCCGGGGGTCGGTGGCGGCGGCGGGGGATTCGGGCATGCCGACACTGTACGAGCCGGCGCTTCGTACCCTGGCCGGGTGACCCTGCGACTGCTGGAATTCGTCGTGGCCGGCAACGAGGCCAGCGACCTGCTGCCGGTGCGCTCCGTGGCGTTGCTGCGCGCACACGGCGCCCGGCGCGGCTTCTGGACGGTGCTCGACGAGGGGCCGGTGGAGCGCTGCCTGGCCCTGCTGCTGGAGCGCGACGACGGCGAGTGGGTCGCCCGGCACGTGACCGCCGACGCCGGGGCCGAGAACGGCCGGACGGAGGACGGCGAGGCCCTGGCCCACCACGACGGCTGGGTCTACGTCTTCGGCTCGCACTTCGGCTCGAAGGGCGGCCCGCTGCGCCCGCGACGCGCCTTCGTGGCCCGGTTCCGGGAGGACGACGCGGCGGGTGGCGCGCTGCCGGTGCAGGTGGTGCGCAACCGGTTCCGGCTGCACCGGGCGGTCAACGACGCGCTGCTCAAGGCGCCGTTCACCCCGCTGCCGCCGGGCGCGCGGGTGCGGGCCCGGTTCATCGGGGAGACCGTCGCGCGCGGCACCGCCCGGTCGAAGGGCTGGGTCAGCCGTCTCGTCCCCGACGACCTGCCGCTGAACGTCGAGGCTGCCGCCTTCACGCCGGCCGGCAGCGTCCTGATCGGACTCCGCTTCCCGGTCACGGCTGACGGCGACCCGATCCTGGTCGAGCTGACCGGTGTGCCGGGCATGTTCGACCCCGTGCCGACCTGGCCGGAGGCGGTGGGCGCGTACGTGTTGACCGGGGTGACCCCGCCCGGCGCGCTCGCCGGCTTCCGGGCGATCGCCCCCACCGACGACGGCGGCTACGCGGCGGTCGTCGGGTCCATCGACGCGCTCGGCAAGGGCTCGGTGCTGCTCGACGACCACCCGACCGGCGGGGACGTCACCTCCCGGCACGTCCGGTTCCCGCCGCCCGGCGACGGGCATCTGGTCCCCGGTGAGCTGGTGGCCGACCTGGCGCCGTTCCACCACGTGGAGGGGCTGGCCGAGCTGGACGGGAGCAGCTTCTACGTCACCGACGAGGACCACCGCGTGGCGCTCTGGGTGGGGTGAACGGGCGGGCGCCGGCCGACGCGGGGAGCCACGGCGGGCCGGCGGCCGGACAGCACCTCTGCGGAGCAGGCCCGCAGACCCTCGTGGTGCCGCCCGGCCCCCGGTCCTCCCCGTCCCCCAGGGCGCCCCGGTCCGCGAACGCGTCGCCGACGCGCTCGTCCCCGTGTGCGGGCAGTGGAAGCATGCCCAACCCCCACCATGGACGTCGAGGTTTTTCAGCTCAGGCTTAAAGACGGAGATAAGTGCCGCCCGGGTAGGCTGCAACGGTCACCCGGCATCCCCTCGGCCGGGCGACACGGGAGCACTCCATGCTGAAGATCTATTTCTCCGCCGAGGACATCCTCCGGACCCGGGTGGCTCCGGCGGCGGACCCGGTGTGGGAACTGATCCTCAGTCTGCACCTGCTGCCGGGTCGCGGCCGGGACCCACTGCTGGCGGGCTGGCGACGCAGCGTGACCCGGGCACTGCGCCAGGGCATCGGGTCCCCCGGCCTGAGGCTCCTCCTGTCGCTCAATCCGCCCCGCGGCTACTTCCCCGACTTCCTCACCCCCTACCAGAGCGTGTCCGGGTTCGAGGCCGGCATGGAGGCGGTCCGGAGCACTCCCGTGTCGCTACTGCAACGCGACCTGTCGCTGCTCGCCACCGGCCACACCCTGCCGGCCGGCGCCGCCGCGGTGGCCCGGGGCGAGCCGGACATGCTGCGCGACCTGACGGGCGCGATGGCGCAGTACCGCGACCTGGCGATCGACCCGTACTGGGCCCGGATCCAGGCGGCCGTGGAGGCCGACCGGTCCCGGCGGGCCCGGGCGCTGCTCGACGGCGGGGTGGAGGGGCTGCTGGCCAGCCTGCGGCCCGCCATGCACTGGGAGTCCGGGGTGCTCCAGGTCCGCGGCTACCCGCACAGTCGCGAGCTGCACCTGGACGGGCGCGGCCTGCTGCTGGTGCCCTCGTTCTTCTGCGCGCCCACCCCGGTGGCCCTGCTCGACCCGGCGCTGCCCCCGGTCCTGGTCTACCCGGTGGACCGGCTGGGCGGGCTGCTGCCGGCACCCGCCGAGGGCGCCGGCCCGGGCACGCCGGACACCGGACGGGAGGCGCTGGCCGCGCTGCTCGGCCGCACCCGGGCCGCCGTGCTGGCGGTCAGCGACGACGGCTGCACCACCGGGGAGGTGGCCCGCCGGCTGAACATCTCACCGGCCGCCGCCAGCCAGCACACCACCGTGCTGCGCAATGCCGGCCTGCTGGTCAGCCACCGCGACCGCAACAGCGTCCTGCACACCCTCACCCCGCTGGGGCGGGCGATGCTCAACTCCTGAGCGCCGAGCCCACTTCCGCGCCCCGCGCCGTCCACCTTGCACCCGCGCCGCACAGGCGGGGCGGGGAACCGGGGGCGGGAGGCCCGTCAGAGGGCCAGGCAGGCGGCGGCGGGGGCGCCGGCGGGCGGGGGGAGCGGGAGCGAGGCGACGCCCTCCGCCGCCAGGGCGGAGCGCAGGCGGTGCAGGTCGGCGCCGAAGCGGACCAGCTCGGCCGGGCCGGCCGGGGCGGCCGGGGAGCCGAGCACCAGCGCCGTCGCCTCCGCCGGCCAGCCGGGCACGGCGGTGACCATCCCGGCGCGTACGGCCTCGTCGGTGACCAGGGTGAACTCCGTGCCGGGCGCGACCACGCCGGCGACCGCGGCGATCGCCCGCCGCACCGCGTCCCGGTCGGGCGGAGTCGGGTTGGGGGCGTCCGGCAGGGTGGCGGCGGCGGCCAGCCCGGCCGCCCTCGCCTCGGCGGTGCCCAGCGAGAAGAGGTCCATCGTGGCGTCCCGGACCAGCGTCGCCGCACCGGCGCCGTCGTCCGGCCGGGGCGCGGTGAGGTAGCCGCGCACCACGGCGACCGGGACCTGGTCGCACTTGCCCTTGATCAGCTCGCCCGCGCCGGCCAGCTCGTCCACGACCGCCATCTGGGTGAGCTGGAGTTCGTTGCCGTACGGGTCGACCTCGCCCCGGTGGTCGCGGATCGCTTCCATGCCGGCGACGCCGAGCGCCACGTCGGTGAGCCCGTTGCGCCAGGGCCGGCCCATCGTGTCGGTGATGATCACCGCGACGTCGACGTGGTAGCGGTCGCGCAGGGCGGCGCGCAGCGCCCGGGCCGAGGCGTCCGGGTCCGCCGGGAGCAGCACCAGCCGGGTCTTGTCGACGTTCGAGGCGTCGATCCCGGCCGAGGCCATCACGAAGCCGTGGTGGGTCTGCACGATCCGGGTCGCGCCCCGGGTCGCCACCACCCGCGCCGTCTCGGCGGCCAGCACCTCGTCCCGCGCGGCGAGCCGCTCCGGCCCGTCCGCCGGAACGTCCACCAGCCGCCCCTCCGACTTCGAGACGATCTTGCTGGTCACCACCAGCACGTCGCCGTCGCGCAGCCACGGCGCGGCGTTCGCGATCAGGGCGGCCAGGTCGTCGCCCTCGGACACGTGACCGATGCCCGGCACCGGCAGGATCTCCAGCCTCATGTCAGCTCCAGTGCGGCGCGGACCATGGCCGCCGTCGCCGTCTCGTCGGTCATCAGCAGCGGCACCGCGCGCACCGTCACCTCCGGCACCACGACGTCGGCGTCCTCCTCGGCGACCAGCCAGCCGTCGAGCAGCCCGCCGGCCGCCCGGCCGCCGTAGAGCCGGCCCACCCCGGCCGCGCTGCACTCGACCCCGAGCACCTCCAGGCAGCGGTCCGCCATGCCGCGCACCGGCGCGCCGCCGATGATCGGCGAGACGCCGACGACCGGGGCGGGGCCGTCGGCGACCGCCTCGCGCAGCCCGGGCACGGCCAGGATCGGGGCGATGCTCACCACGGGGTTGCTCGGCGCGATCAGCACCACGTCGGCCCCGGCGATCGCCGCCACGACGCCGGGCGCCGGCTTCGCCGTCTCCGCGCCGACGAAGACGAACCGGTGGGTGGGGACGTTCCCGCGGTGGCGCACCCACCACTCCTGGAAGTGGATCGCCCGTTGGCCGCCGTCGGGCCCGTCCGCGCCGGACTCGCCCGCGACCGCCGGCCCGCTCACCACCACGTGCGTCTCCAGACGGTCGTCGGTCGCCGGCAGCAGGCGTACGCCCGGCTGCCAGCGGGTGGCGAGCGCCTCGGTGACCGCGTGGAGCGGGTAGCCGGCGTTGAGCATGGTCGTGCGCACCAGGTGGGTGGCGACGTCCCGGTCGCCGAGCCCGAACCAGGTCGGCTCGGCGCCGTACGCGGCCAGTTCCTGCTTGACCGTCCAGCTCTCGTCGACGCGGCCCCAGCCCCGCTCGGGGTCGGCGCCGCCACCCAGCGTGTACATGACGCTGTCCAGGTCGGGGCAGACCTTGAGCCCGTGCAGGAACAGGTCGTCGCCGACGTTGACCACGGCGGTCACCTCGGCGCCGACCTCGCGGGCGTACGCCCGGACGCCGAGCAGGAAGCGGGCGCCCCCGATGCCGCCCGTCAGAACCACGATGCGCATGCCGAACATCCTCGCGCACGAGCCGCCTCGGATCCGCCGCTGGCCCGGGAGACTAGGCTCACGTCGGCAACTGTCCGCTTTCGCCCCAAGGGGGATCCCGTGACCAGCCCCGCCGAGCCCGCGTCCACCGACGCGACGCAGGCCAGCCAACTGACCAAGCCGCTGCGGGAACTCGCCGCGTTCGTGCTCCTCGGTGCGAACGCCGTGTTCCTCTTCGTCGGCCTGATCCGGTTGCTGACGCCGGCCGAGTACGTACCCTTCGCGGGCCGGGCGGGCAACGCCTTCCCCGCCTTCGTCGGCATCGAGACGGTGGCCCTGCCGCTGCTGGCCGTGCTGCTCGCCACGCACGTGCGCCCTCCGGCGCCGAAGGCGAAACTGATCACCCAGGTCGCCCTCGGCGAGTACGCGGTCAGCGCGCTGTTCGGCGTGCTGACCTTCCTGGTCTGGACGCTCGACCTGCTCTCCGAGGGCCAGGTCCTCGACGCCTTCCTCGGCCTGCTCTCCCGGGTGGCCTGGCTGGGGCTTCTCGCGCTCGCCGCGTTCGTCGTCTTCAAGATCTGGCGCACCCTGTACTACGTCCCGAAGCCGAAGGCCCAGCCCGGCGTGTACGGCCAGCCGCAGCCCGGTTGGCCGCAGCAGCAGGGCGGCTACCCGGCCCCGGGCCAGCCGGTCCCCGGTCAGCCGGGTCAGCCTGGCCAGCCGATCCCCGGTCAGCCGGGCGCCTGGCCGGCCCCCGGCCCGTACGGCGCCCCGTACGGCCAGCAGCCGGCGCCGTTCGGCGGCCCGCAGGCGACCCAGCCGTTCCACCCGGCGCCGCAGCCGGGCCCGCCGGCCGCCACCGCGCCGCAATCGGCGCCCCCGTTCGGGCCGTCGCCGACCGCCCCGCCGTTCGGGCCGCCGCCCTCGGCCGAACCGACCCAGGCGATCCCGCGCCAGTCCGTCGAGCCCACCCAGTCGATTCCGCGCCCCACCGACGGGGAGCCGGACCTCACCCAGCGCATCAACCCGGGCGACACTCCCGACGCCCCGCGCTGACCGGACGGCACCACCCGAGCGCCCCGCACGACCACGTGCGGGGCGCTCGCGTTTCCCGACGCCCGGCCCCCGGCACCCGGCGTCCGGCACTCGGCACCCGGCGTCCGGCACTCGGCACCCGGCGTCCGGTGCCCGACACCCGGCCGGGCGGTCGTGTCCGGCGTCCCGCTGGGCGGCCGGTCCGGCGGTGGGGCGAGGGTGCGTGCCCTTGTTCACGGTGTGGGCCGGGCGGGCGGGGTGCGGCCGGCGAGCGCTTAGGCTGGGCGGATGGTTGATCGCACCGAGCCCGGCCCGAGTGACGCGAGCGTGCGGCGGGCGCTGCGTCGGGCGGCGACCGGGCGGGCGCTCGACGTCGACGAGGCCACCGCGCTGCTGAGCGCCCGGGGCGACGCGCTGGACGAGCTGCTCGACGTCGCCGGCGCCGTCCGCGACGCCGGGCTGCGCGAGGCCGGGCGGCCGGGCGTGGTGACGTACTCGAAGAAGGTCTTCATCCCCCTTACCCGGCTGTGCCGGGACCGCTGCCACTACTGCACGTTCGCCACCGTGCCGCACCGGTTGCCGGCGGCGTTCCTCGACCGCGACGAGGTTCTCGCCATCGCGCGGGCGGGCGCGGCCCAGGGCTGCAAGGAGGCCCTGTTCACGCTCGGCGACCGGCCGGAGGAGCGCTGGCCGGCGGCCCGGCAGTGGCTGGACGAGCGCGGCTACGACTCCACCCTGGACTACCTGCGCGCCTGCGCGGTGGCGGTGCTGGAGGAGACCGGGCTGCTGCCGCACCTGAACCCGGGCGTGCTGTCCTGGTCGGAGTTGCAGCGGCTGAAGCCCGTCGCGCCCAGCATGGGGATGATGCTGGAGACCACGGCGACGCGGCTCTGGTCGGAGCCGGGCGGCCCGCACTTCGGCTCGCCGGACAAGGAGCCGGCGGTCCGGCTCCGGGTGCTCGACGACGCGGGCCGGGTCGGGGTGCCGTTCACCACCGGCATCCTGATCGGCATCGGCGAGACCCCCGCCGAGCGGGTCGACGCGATCTTTGCCATCCGGCGTGCCCACCGGGAGTACGGCCACCTCCAGGAGGTGATCGTGCAGAACTTCCGCGCCAAGCCGGACACGGCGATGCGCGGGATGCCCGACGCGGAGCTGCACGACCTGGCCGCCACGGTGGCGGTGGCCCGGGTGCTGCTCGGGCCGAAGGCCCGCATCCAGGCCCCGCCGAACCTCATCGAGGGCGAGTACGACCTGCTGCTGCGCGCCGGCATCGACGACTGGGGCGGGGTCTCCCCGCTGACCCCGGACCACGTCAACCCCGAGCGCCCCTGGCCCCAGCTGGACGAGCTGGCCCGGCAGACGGAGAAGTCCGGGTTCACCCTGCGCGAGCGGCTGACGATCTACCCCGAGTACGTGCGGGCCGGCGACCCGTGGCTCGACCCGCGCCTGCTGCCGCACGTCGGCGCGCTGGCCGACCCGGCGACCGGACTGGCCGTCGAGGCGGCGCGGCCGGTGGGCCGCCCCTGGCAGGAGCCCGACGAGACGTACGGCGGCCGGACCGACCTGCACGCCACCATCGACACCACCGGGCGCACCGGCGACCGGCGCGGCGACTTCGACCACGTCTACGGCGACTGGTCGGAGGTGGCCGGCAAGGTCACCGCCGGGGGCGGGGGCGGAACCGACCGCGACCTGCGGGCCGGGCTGCGGCTGGCCGCCGACGACCCGGCGGCGCTGCTCGACCCGCGGCACGCCGACGCCGCGCTGGCGCTGTTCGCCGCCGACGGGCCGGCGCTCGACGAGCTGTGCCGGCTCGCCGACGCCGCCCGCCGGGCGGCGGTCGGCGACGACGTGACGTACGTGGTCAACCGCAACATCAACTTCAGCAACGTCTGCTACGTGGGCTGCCGGTTCTGCGCCTTCGCCCAGCGGGAGCGGGACGCCGACGCGTACCGGCTCTCGGTGGAGCAGGTCGCCGACCGGGCCGAGGAGGCGTGGGCGGCCGGCGCCAGCGAGGTCTGCCTCCAGGGCGGCATCGACCCGAAGCTGCCGGTGACCGTCTACGCCGACCTGGTCCGGGCGATCAAGGCGCGGGTGCCGGGGATGCACGTGCACGCGTTCTCCCCGATGGAGATCGTCACCGCCGCCGCGAAGGCCGGCGTGTCCGTGCGGGAGTGGCTGACCGGGCTGCGCGACGCCGGGCTGGACACCATCCCGGGCACCGCCGCGGAGATCCTCGACGACGACGTGCGCTGGGTGCTCACGAAGGGCAAGCTGCCGGCCGCCGCCTGGGTCGAGGTGGTCGGCACGGCCCACGAGCTGGGCATCCGGTCCAGCTCCACGATGATGTACGGCCACGTGGACCACCCCGCGCAGTGGCTCGCGCACTTCCGGGTGCTGGCCGGGTTGCAGGACCGCACCGGCGGCTTCACCGAGTTCGTGGCGCTGCCGTTCGTGCACACCAACGCCCCGATCTATCTGGCCGGCATCGCCCGTCCCGGGCCGACCTGGCGGGAGAACCGGGTGGTGCACGCGATGGCCCGGCTGTTGCTGCACGGCCGGATCGACAACATCCAGTGCTCCTGGGTGAAGCTCGGCGACGAGGGCACGGCGGCAATGCTGCGGGGCGGCTGCAACGACCTCGGCGGCACGCTGATGGAGGAGACGATCTCCCGGATGGCCGGTTCCGGCAACGGTTCGGCGCGTACCGAGGAGCAGTTGATCGCCATCGCGGCGGCTGCCGGACGCCCGGCCCGCAAGCGCACGACCGCGTACGGCCGCCCCCGGCCGTAGGGTCTTTCCCTGTTGCCGGCCGGGTGCCCGGCCGAGCCTCGATCCATTTCGCACGGTGGCTTCTTCGGGTTCGGCGACGACGTGCGATACGAGATCCATATCGACAACGACGGCGACGGGCGGGCGACGTCACCTACCGGTTCGAATTCACCACCGGGATCACGAATCCGAACGGCTTTCTCTGTCGCCGGGGCTGAGCGCCGCCGACGTGACGGCACCGTTCCTCCCCGACTTCCCGTAGCTGGGTACGGGTTCACCAACCCGCCGGCGTCCTCCTCGGTCCCGGCGGCGGCATCGGCACCCTGATCATCTACCCGGGACGGAGCCCGCACGGCCGGGAGATCGAGGTCGGTCGGGACGACGAGCCGCGTACGCACCCGAAGGGTCCGGGCGGGGCGTTCCACCGTCCACCCGGAGCTGCCCGCCGGCGTCCATACCGTCTGGTGGGACGATCGGCCGCCAGCCGGCCGGGTCGGCGGCACTGTCGGCCTGGTCGCCGATTTCACATGGCCGACCAGCGTGCCTCCGGCCTCCGACTGAGCCGGCCGGCGCCGCCCGCAGCAGCGCCCCGTCCACATTGTGGACGAGATGCGGTCGGTCGTTTCCGGCTCGGCGGGCGGTCGACGCGAACTCGGGTTAACCTTGTCCCCCACCAAGATCAACGATGTGGTGGGTGGTCTCTCGGGGGTCTCCATCGGCCTGTCCGGTCGGGCCGGCGGGGAAGCGCCACGGGAGAAAACTCGGGCAACTCGCCGGAGAGGGCGTTACTCGGCCGGGGTCTGAATCGATAGGGCAGGTTGCGAGGCCGGGCGGCCGGGTGGTCGTCCGGAGTGTTGTCGGGAGGGCGACTCCATTATCAAGTTCGGCTTGACGGCGCACGCATTACACGCGTGTAATTTGAATGGGGTTGTTCGCACGGTACGCAACAAATCGGGACCGGACGGACACGCGCGCCTTTCGCGTGGGGGGTTGCAGCGGCGATGACGCCGGTGCGCGACAAGGAGGCTTTGATGGACGGCCAGCTTGAGGTGGCCGACCTGCTCGGAAACGCGCCGGAGTGGCAGGAGCGGGCGCTCTGCTCGCAGACCGATCCGGAGGCGTTCTTCCCCGAGAAGGGCGGCTCGACCCGCGAGGCGAAGCGGATCTGCTCGCGCTGCGAGGTCAAGACGGAATGCCTCGAATACGCTCTCGGGCACGACGAGCGGTTCGGGATCTGGGGTGGGCTCTCGGAGCGGGAGCGGCGCAAGCTCAAGCGGCGGGCCGCCTGAGCGTTGCCGGGCCGGGGCGGTGGGGGCCGCCCGGCTCAGGCGCAGTCGAACCGGTCGCCGTTCGTGGCGGCATCCCGCGGGGCGGCTCAGGCGCAGTCGAACCCCTCGCCGTTCGTGGCGGCATCCGGCGGGGCGGCTCAGGCCAACTCGTCCGGGTCGACCCCGAGCAGGTTGGCCACCTGCTCGATGATCACGTCGTGCACGAGATCGGCGAGATCCTCGCGGTCCATGGCGCGGAACTCCAGCGGCCGGCGGTAGAGCACGATCCGTGGGGGCACCTCCTGCCGGCCGGGCCGGCCGGGCAGCAGCCGGGCGAGCGGCACCTCGCCGTCCTCCAGCACGTCGGAGTCGTAGACGTTCAGGTCCGGCGGGACGTCCTCCACCGCGAACTCGACCCCGGCCAACTCCTTGGCGAACCGCCGTTCCAGGGTCTCGACGGTGTCCAGCACGAGGTCGTCGAAGATCTCCGCCTTCGTCCGCGCCAGCGGCACCGTCGCCGGCACCAGCCGCCCGCGCAGGCCGCGCCCGTGCCGGTCACGGTGGGCGCGCCGGCCGGGGCCGGGGCGGCGGTGTTCCGGGCTTGTCATGAGGGACAGGTTAGCTCCCGCACCGACCTGGCCTGCGGCAGCGCGGCGGGTGTGGCGCGGCGCGGGTCGCGCCGGGCCGAATTGTGATCACCGTGACGGGCGTGTCGCAACGCGAAGCGGTGCGCCGGACCCGGTAATGGAGATACCCTGCCGCCGTGAGGTCACCACGGCGCTGCTCCCGTAACGGCTGCCCCCGGCAAGCGGTCGCCACGCTGACCTATGTCTACAACGAGTCGACAGCCGTGGTGGGGCCGCTGGCCGCCTTCGCCGAGCCGCACACCTACGACCTCTGCGAGCCGCACGCCCGCAGCCTGACCGCGCCCCGCGGTTGGGACGTGGTCCGGCACGAGGGCGAGTTCGAGCCCCCGCCGCCCACCACCGACGACCTGGTCGCGCTCGCCGAGGCCGTCCGCGAGGCCGCCCGCCCGGTGGCCCCCCGCCCACCAGAGGACGACGACAGCCTCAACACGGCCCCCCAGACGGGCCGCCGAGGCCACCTCCGCGTAATCCCCCCCACCCACTAACCCCACCCACCCCGCCTCCGCGCGCCCCCGCCTCCGCGCGTTGATCATGAAGTTGTTGGCATGCGCTTCGGCGTGTCGCCGCAACAACTTCATGATCAACGGGCTCGTGGGTGGGTGGGGGGGGTGGGGGCGAGTGGGGTGGTGGGTTAGTGGGTTAGGAGGCGGGTGAAGAGGGTGGCGCGGCGGGAGGGGCGGTTCGTGCGGTTCTCCGCCGCGTCGGCGGAGAACATCAGCCGTAGGCCCGCGTTCACGGCCAGCCAGCGCAGTGGCTCCGGCTCCCATTTCGGGGAGCGGTGGTTCACCCAGGGCAGGGCGGTCAGGTCCGTCCGCTCGCCCCGGATCAGGTCGGCCAGGGTCCGACCGGCGAGGTTGCTGGTGCCCACGCCGTCGCCGACGTAGCCGCCGGCCCAGGCCAGCCCGTCGGCCCGGTCGAAACCGACCGAGGCCGCCCAGTCCCGGGCCACCCCGAGCGGGCCGCCCCAGGTGTGGGTCACCGGCACGTCCGGGCCGAGCACCGGGAACAGCTCGCCGAGCGTACGGCGCAGTGCCGCGAAGACCGCCGGCTCCCGGTCGTGGGCGGGGGAGACCCGGGAACCGAAGTGGTAGGGCGCGCCCCGGCCGCCGAAGGCGAGTCGGCCGTCGGCGGTGCGCTGGCCGTAGACGATGACGTGCCGGTGGTCGGAGAAGGTCTCCCGCTCGGCGAGGCCGATCCGCGCCCAGGTCGCGGCGGGCAGCGGCGCGGTCGCGACCATCAGCGAGTAGACCGGCGCGACGGCGCGGCGCTGCCCCGGCAGGCCGGGCGTGTAGCCCTCGGTGGCCCGCACCACCACCGGCGCGCGCACCGTGCCGGCCGGGGTCACCGCCGCACCGGGCCGGATCCGGGTCACCCGCGTGCCCTCGTGGATCGTCACCCCTCGGCGCTCCACCGCCAGGGCCAGGCCCCGCACCAGCCGGGCCGGGTGCACCGCCGCGCAGTGCGGGGTGTACGTGCCGCCGCGTACCCCCTCGGCGGCGCAGCGGGCGGTGGCCTCGTCGGCGTCGAGCAGCGCCAGGTCCTCCGGCCCGAGCCCGTACGCCCGTGCCTCCGCGACAGCTGCGCGCGCCCGGTCGAGCTGGGGGGCGGTGCGGGCGAGCATCACCGTCCCGCCGTACGCCCAGTCGCAGTCGATGCCCTCGGCCGCGACGACCCGGCCGACCTCGGCGACGGTGGCGTGCAGGGCGCGCTGCATGGCGATCGCGGCGTCCCGCCCGTGCCGGCGGGCCAGCGCGGGCAGCGAGGTGGGGAACAGTGCCGAGCACCAGCCCCCGTTGCGGCCGGATGCGCCGTAGCCGGCGACCTGTGCCTCCAGCACGGTGATCCGCAGCGTCGGGTCGGCGACCGCGAGGTAGTACGCCGTCCAGAGCCCGGTGTAGCCGGCCCCGACGATCACCACGTCCGCGTCGGCGTCGCCGGTCAGCGGCGGGCGCGGGGTCAGCGGCTCGTCCACGGTGGACAGCCAGTACGACAGGTCCTGGTAGCGCATCGGCCGCTCCGGGTGCGGAAACGGCCGGGTCGGCCACACGCCGCGGGGCGCGCGGCCGGCCCGGCCGGGTGGACGAGGGTTACAGGCGCGCCCACGCCTCGGTGAGCACGGCGCGCAGGATCTGCTCGATCTCGTCGAACTGCTGCTGCTCGGCGATCAGCGGCGGCGCGAGCTGTACGACGGGGTCGCCCCGGTCGTCGGCGCGACAGTAGAGCCCGGCGGAGAAGAGCGCGGTGGAGAGGAAGCCGCGCAGCAGCCGCTCGGACTCGGCCTCGTCGAAGGTCGCCCGGGTGGTCTTGTCCTTGACCAGCTCGATGCCGTAGAAGTAGCCGTCGCCGCGTACGTCGCCGACGATCGGCAGGTCGTACAGCTTTTCCAGGGTGGCGCGGAAGGCCGCCTCGTTGGCCCGGACGTGCCCGACCAGGTCCTCGCGGGCGAAGACCTCCAGGTTGGCCAGGGCCACCGCGCAGGAGACGGGGTGGCCGCCGAAGGTCACGCCGTGGGCGAACATGCCGGTCTCGGTCAGGAACGGCTCCATCAGCCGGTCACTGGCGATCATCGCGCCGAGCGGGGCGTAGCCGGACGTGATGCCCTTGGCGGTGGTGATGATGTCGGGCTGGTAGCCGTACCGGACGGCGCCGAAGTATTCGCCGAGCCGGCCCCAGGAGCAGATCACCTCGTCGGAGACGAGCAGCACGTCGTACGCGTCGCAGATCTCCCGGACCCGCTCGAAGTAGCCGGGCGGCGGCGGGAAGCAGCCGCCGGAGTTCTGCACCGGCTCCAGGAACACGGCGGCGACCGTGTCCGGCCCCTCCCGCTCGATGGCCCGGCCGATCTCCTCGGCGGCCCAGCGGCCGAACGCCTCGGGGGAGTCGCCGTGCTCGGGGGCGCGGTAGAAGTTGGTGTTCGGCACCTTGATGCCGCCGGGGACCAGCGGCTCGAAGTCGCTCTTGATGCCGGGCAGGCCGGTGATCGACAGCGCGCCCATCGAGGTGCCGTGGTAGGCGATGTAGCGGCTGACCACCTTGTGCTTGTTCGGCCTGCCGGTGCGCTTGAAGTAGGCGCGGGCGAGCTTCCACGCCGCCTCGACCGCCTCGGAGCCGCCGGTGGTGAAGAAGACCCGGTTCAGGTCTCCGGGGGTGAGCGTGGCGATCCGCTCGGCCAGCTCGACGGCCTTCGGGTGGGCGTACGACCAGAGTGGGAAGTAGGCCAGCTCGCCGGCCTGCTTGGCGGCGGCCTCGGCCAGCTCGGTGCGCCCGTGGCCGGCGTTGACGACGAAGAGCCCCGCGAGGCCGTCCAGGTAGCGGCGGCCCTGGGCATCCCAGACGTACGCGCCCTCGCCGCGCACGATGGTCGGCACCTCGCCGGCGGAGTAGCTCGCCATCCGGGTGAAGTGCATCCAGAGGTGGTCGGTGGCGTCGGCCATGTCAGCCCCATCGGGTCTCGGGCCGGTCAGGGGTGACACCGGCCGCTCTGCCCACGGTTATCCCACAGCCCGGCGGCCGAAAGCAAGTGGTATCGGTGGCGTGTGGTCGGTATGGCAACGGAATCAGCGAGTAGCCATAGCATGAACGACGGAATCCGTATTGCGAGGTCGTGAGGTGAACGGTGGGTGGGATCGCGTCGGACGGGCGCTGTCGAGCTGCCCCGTCGGTGAGACCGCGTCGGGGCGGGCCGCGGTGAGACCGCGTCGGGGCGGGTCGCGGTGAGACCGCGTCGAGGGGGATGCGGTGAGACCGCGTCGAGGCGTCGCGTTCGGGACACCTTCGGGGCACTTCGGTTGCGCTCGCGGCGCACCTGAGGTGCGCGAAACACATCCCACCGCGACACGCCGGTAGGCGGCGGACGCCGGCACCGAGCGTGGCTATCGTGCGCCGGAGCGTGAACCCGCGTGGAGGGAGGATCCGATGGCCAACGAGGCGCTGCGGGTGGCGATGGCCGCCAAGGGGGAGACCGTCGAGTCGCTGGCGGAGAAGGTGCGCGTCGACCCGAAGACGGCGGGCCGGTGGCTCACGTCGGGTCGGATCCCGCACCCCAGGACCCGGCTGGCGGTGGCCGAGGTGCTCGACCGCGACGCCGCCGAGCTGTGGCCCGAGCCGTTCCGCCGCCGTGACCTGCCCTGGTTCCGCCCCTGGGCCGAGCTGGAACAGGACGCCATCTCGATCCGGTCCTACCAGCCGCTGCTGGTGCCGGGCCTGCTTCAGACCGAGGGGTACGCCCGCGCGGTGCTGGCGACCGGCGGCCTGCTGTCGGCGGCCGAGGTGGACCAGATCGTGGCCGGCCGGTTGGAGCGCCAAGAAATCCTCTGTCGTGAGGAACCTCCGCAGCTCGTCGTCGTGATCGACGAGGTGGTGCTTCGCCGGCCGGTCGCGGGCCGGGCGGTGATGGCCGAGCAACTGGCCCATCTCGCTGCGATGGCGCAGCGGGAGCACGTGCAGATCCGGGTGATCCAGGCCGAGGGCCCGTGGCACACGGGGTTGGCCGGTCCGTTCGTGCTGGCCCGACTCCGGGACGGGGTCGAAGTGGCCTATCTGGACAATCAGCTCCGTGGTCAGATGGTGACCGACGGCATCGATGTTGCTAGCCTGGGTCGGAGGTGGGAGAGCGTCACCGGTGAGGCGCTTCCCTGCCGCCGGTCGATCGCACTGATCCGAGAGGTGGCGCAGACATGGATCTGACGGAAGCCCGCTGGCGCACCGCCACCCGCAGCAGCAACAACGGCGGCGACTGTGTCGAGGTGGCCGACAACCTTCCGGGCCGGGTGCTGGTGCGGGACAGCAAGGACCGTGCGGGTGGCGTCCTTGCCTTCTCGCCCGGGGCGTGGCGCACCTTTGTCAATCGGCTGCGGCAGGGCTGAGATGGCCGACGCCCGCTGGCGCACCGCCACCCGCAGCAGCAACAACGGCGGCAACTGTGTCGAGGTGGCCGACAACCTGCCTGGCCGGGTGCTGGTGCGGGACAGCAAGGACCGCGTCGGCGGCACCCTCAGCTTCGCGCCCGACGCCTGGCGGGCGTTCGTCGCCTCGGTCGGGCGCGGCGGGGGTGTCGGCTGAGGCCGACCGGCGCCTGAAGCTGGTCGGCGGCGAGCGGCTTGATCAGGCGGTGCCCCAGGTGTACGTCTGCTTGCGCAGCTTGAGATAGACGAACGCCTCGGTGGCGAGCACGCCCTCGACCGCCCGCAGCCGCTGGAGGATCTCCAGCAGGTGGTCGTCGTTGCGGCAGACCACCTCGGTCAGCAGGTCGAACGAGCCCGCCGTGATCACCACGTAGTCGACCTCGTCCAGCTCGGCGAGGCGGTCGGCCACGGCCTCCAGGTCGCCGTTCGTACGCAGGCCGATCATGGCCTGGCGGGGGAAGCCGAGCTGGAGCGGGTCGGTCACCGCGACGATCTGCATCACCCCGGCGTCGAGCAGCCGCTGCACCCGCTGGCGCACCGCCGCCTCCGACAGCCCGACCGCCTTGCCGATGGTCGCGTACGGCCGGCGACCGTCCTCCTGGAGCTGCTCGATGATCTGCTTCGCCACGTCGTCGAGCAGTGCGTGGCTGGCACCCTCGCGGACGGTGACCCTGCGTCCGCCGTTGCCGTTGTCGTGCTGCCGGTTCGTCATCGACCGCTCCCCATGTCCGTACCCGGGCTGAGCCTAGTGCCCCCGGGCAGTCTGGCGTATTTCGTCGTGCAGAGCTATTCCGGCAACGGAATCCCTTGTAAGGAAGGTCACCTCATGTCAGGATCAGTCGTCCACCGCACCTGACCCTCCCGTCGGCGCGCCGCCCCCGTCCCGCCGCCGACGACGACCCCTAGGAGTCGTCACATGCGTACTCCCTTTCGGCCCCTCACCCGGCGTGGACTCCTGACCGGCACCCTCGGCTCGGCCGCGCTGCTCGCCGCCGGCGGCTCGCTGGCCGGCTGCGGCACCAAGGCCGCCACCCAGACGGAGGCCGGCTGCGTCAGCGAGGACCTGTCCGTCACCGAGAAGAAACTGGCCTTCTCCAACTGGCCGCAGTACATGGACGTGGACGAGAAGGACGAGTCCAAGCGGCCGACCCTCGACGCGTTCGTCGCCCAGAGCGGCATCCAGGTCGCCTACACCGAGGACGTCAACGACAACAACGAGTTCTTCGGCAAGGTGCAGAACCAGCTCGCGGGCTGCCAGGGCACCGGCCGGGACGTCATGGTCCTCACCGACTGGATGGCGGCGCGGATGATCCGCCTCGGCTGGATCCAGAAGCTCGACAAGTCGAAGCTGCCCAACGTCGAGGCCAACCTGCTGCCGTCGCTGCGCAACCGGTCCTTCGACACCGAGAACCAGCTCGCCATCCCGTGGCAGTCCGGCCTGGCCGGGCTGGCCTACAACGGCAAGGTGACCAAGGAGATCCGGACGGTCGACGAGCTGCTCACCCGCCCCGACCTCAAGGGCAAGGTGACGGCGCTGTCCGAGATGCGCGACACCATGGGCCTGCTGCTCCAGTCGAACGGCCACGACCCGGCGAACTTCACCGGCCCGCAGTTCGACGACGCGCTCAACAAGCTCAAGAAGGCCGTCGACTCCGGCCAGATCCGCCGGTTCACCGGCAACGACTACGCGCCGGACCTCGCCAAGGGCGACATCGCCGCGTGCATCGGCTGGTCCGGCGACGTCATCCAGCTCGGCTTCGAGGACGACAAGGTCAAGTTCGTGGTGCCCGAGTCGGGCGTGATGCTCTGGTCGGACAACGCCGTCGTGCCGAACAAGGCCACCCACAAGGGCAACGCCGAGCAGATCATCAACTACTACTACGACCCGGCGGTCGCCGCGAAGCTCGCCGCGTTCGTGAACTACATCTGCCCGGTCCAGGGCGCCAAGGCCGAGATGGAGAAGATCGACCCCGAGCTGGCCGCCAACCCGCTGATCTTCCCCGACGACACCATGCTGTCGAAGTCCAAGGTCTTCATGGCGCTGGACGAGAAGCAGGAACGCGAGTACGAGAGCAAGTTCCAGCAGGTCATCGGGGCGTGAGCGGCATGGGCGGCATGGGCGGGGCGACTGTGGGGCGCGAGACACCGGCCGGCGACCTGCGGCTGGCCAGCCTCACCAAGCGGTTCGGCATCTTCACCGCCGTGGACGACCTCAGCCTCACCATCCCGCAGGGCTCGTTCTTCGCCCTGCTCGGGGCGTCCGGCTGCGGCAAGACCACCACCCTGCGGATGATCGCCGGGCTGGAGGAGCCGACCAGCGGGCAGGTGCTGCTCGGCGACCGGGACATCGCCCGGCTGCGCCCGTACAAGCGGCCGGTGAACACCGTCTTCCAGAGCTACGCGCTCTTCCCGCACCTGAACGTCTTCGAGAACGTGGCCTTCGGGCTGCGCCGGCGCGGCATCCGCTCGGTCGACGACCAGGTCATGGGCATGCTCGCGCTGGTGCAGCTCGACGACTACGGCCACCGTCGTCCCGCCCAGCTCTCCGGCGGGCAGCAGCAGCGGGTCGCCCTGGCCCGCGCCCTGGTCAACCGCCCGCAGGTGCTGCTGCTGGACGAGCCGCTGGGCGCGCTCGACCTGAAGTTGCGCCGGCAGATGCAGATCGAGCTGAAGCGGATCCAGACCGAGGTCGGCATCACGTTCGTGCACGTCACCCACGACCAGGAGGAGGCCATGACGATGGCCGACACGGTCGCGGTGATGAACGCCGGGAGGATCGAGCAGCTCGGCTCACCCGCCGACATCTACGAGTTCCCGGCCACCGCGTTCGTGGCGAACTTCCTCGGCCAGTCCAACCTGCTCGCCGGCGAGGCCGCCGGCCCGGGCGGCGGCGAGGTGGCGGTCTCGGCGCACGGCAACCGCTTCTCGGTGCCCGCCGGCCGGGCCCGGGTCGACCGGGGGCCGGTCCACCTGGGCGTACGCCCGGAGAAGCTGCACCTGGTCGACGGAGTCGACCAGGTCCCCGCCGGGCACCAGCACGTCACCGGGGTGGTCACCGACGCCTCCTACGTCGGGGTCAGCACCCAGTACCTGCTGCGCACCGGCTGGGGCAGTGAGTTGTCGGTCTTCGTGGCCAACAGCGGCGTGACCGGCCCGCTGGCGGTGGGCAGCGAGGCGGTGGCGCACTGGGACCCGCGGCACGCCTTCCTGCTGCCCCGGGCGCCCGGCGAGCACGACCGGACCACGCCGGTCCTGGACGAGCCGGTGGGTGCGTCCTCGTGACAGCCCTCGCGCACATGCCCGGTTCGGGGCGGTCGACGGGGCCCCCGCCGACCCGCCGGTCCGGTCGGCACCGGTTCCTGCCGTACCTCCTCCTGCTGCCCGGCGCGGCGTGGCTGTTCCTCTTCTTCGCCGTGCCGCTGTTCCAGCTCGCCGCCGCCAGCCTCTACGACCCCGCCGGCTCGCTTGCCACCGGGTACGCGCTGACCTGGGCGGTCGGCAACTACCCGGACGCGCTCGCGGCGTACTGGCCGCAGTTCACCCGGTCCTTCGTCTACGCCGGCATCGCGCTGGTGCTGGCGCTGCTGATGGGTTACCCGCTGGCATACGCGATCGCGCAGAAGGCCGGCCGGTGGAAGAACCTGCTGCTGGTCTGCGTGGTCGCGCCGATGTTCACCAGCTTCCTGGTGCGCACGCTGGCCTGGAAGACCATCCTGTCCGACAACGGCTGGGTCGTCGGGCTGCTGCGCGACGTGCACCTGCTCGCCCCCGACGGTCGGCTGCTGGCCACCCCGGTCGCGGTGGTGCTCGGCCTCACGTACAACTTCCTGCCCTTCCTGGTGCTGCCGCTGTACGCGAGCCTGGAGCGGCTGGACCACCGGCTGCTGGAGGCGGCGAGCGACCTCTACGCCAGCCCGCTGCGGGTGTTCCGCCGGGTCACGCTGCCGCTGTCCATGCCGGGCCTGGTCGCCGGCACGCTGCTGTTCTTCATCCCGGCCAGCGGCGACTACATCAACGCCGAGCTGCTCGGCACCCCCAACGAGTACATGATCGGCAACGTCATCGACTCGGCGTTCCTGGTCCGGCTGGACTACCCGCAGGGCGCGGCGCTGTCCTTCCTGCTGATGGCGGCGATCCTCGCGGTCGTCTTCGTCTACCTGCGCCGAGCCGGCACCGAGGAGGTGCTCTGACCGTGGGACACCGCATCGGTCGCTGGCTCGCCGAGCGCTGGGTGATGGGCGTGGCGCTGCTGGTGCTCGGCTACCTCTTCCTGCCGATCGCCGTGGTCGCCGCCCTGTCCTTCAACCGCCCGTCCAGCCGCCTGTCGTACGACTTCCACGAGTTCACCCTCGACAACTGGCGCAACCCGTGTGCCACCTCGGACATGTGCGACGCGGTGGTGCGCAGCGTCCAGATCGGCTTCATCGCCACCGTGGTCGCCACGGTGCTCGGCACCCTGATGGCGTTCGCGCTGGTGCGACACCGGTTCCGCGGCCGGTCCGGGATCAACGTGCTGATCTTCCTGCCGATGGCCACCCCCGAACTGGTGATGGGCACCTCGCTGCTCGCCCTCTTCGTCTCCGCCGGGGTGCCCCAGGGCTTCTGGACCATCGTCATCGCGCACGTCATGTTCTGCGTGTCGTTCGTGGTGGTCACCGTCAAGGCGCGGCTGGCCGGGATGGACTCCCGACTGGAGGAGGCCGCGATGGACCTCTACGCCAGCGAGTGGCAGACCTTCCGGCGGATCACCCTGCCGCTGGTGCTGCCCGGCATCGTGGCCGCCGCGCTGCTGGCGTTCTCGCTGTCGTTCGACGACTTCATCGTCACGAACTTCAACGCCGGCACCACCGTCACGTTCCCGATGTACGTCTGGGGCGCCGCCCAGCGGGGCATCCCGCCGCAGGTCAACGTCATCGGCACGGCGATGTTCGTGGTCGCGCTGCTGCTGGTGCTCGCCAGCACCCTGCGCGGCCGGCGGGCGAAGCGGCTGCCATGACGCCCCCGCCCACCGGCCGGGCGCTCGCCGACGCGGCGCCCGTGCCGTACTGGCTGGACCGCCCGGAACGCCCCGACCCGCTGCCGCCGCTGCACGGCGGCACCGACACCGACCTGCTGGTCGTCGGCGGCGGCTACAGCGGCCTCTGGGCGGCGCTGCTCGCCAAGCAGGACGACCCCGGCCGGGACGTGCTGCTGGTGGAGGCGGGCACCTGCGGCTGGGCGGCGTCCGGGCGCAACGGCGGGTTCTGCGCCGCCTCGCTGACCCACGGCCTGGGCAACGGCGTCGAACGCTTCCCCGACGAGATCGACGTGCTGGACCGGCTCGGCCGGGACAACCTGGACGCCATCGCCGACACCGTGGCCGCGTACGGCATCGACTGCGAGTTCGAGCGCACCGGCGAGCTGTCCGTGGCGGTCGAGCCCCACCAGCTCGACGGGCTGGCCGCCGACGTCGACCTGGCCCGCCGGTTCGGCCACGACGTGCGGCTGCTCGACCGCGACGAGGTACGCGCCGAGGTGGACTCGCCGACGTACCTCGGCGGGCTGTGGGACCGCGACCGGGTGGCGATGCTCGACCCGGCGAAGCTGGCCTGGGGCCTGCGCCGCGCCTGCCTCGACCTCGGCGTGCGGATCCACGAGCACACCCGGGTCACCGGGCTGCGCCGCGACGGGGCCGCGCTGCGCGCCACCACCCGCGGTGGACCGTCCGACGCGCCCGGGGCCGACGACCCGGGACCGGGCGGCCACGGCGCCCCCGGCTCGGTGCGCGCGCGGCGGGTCGTCCTCGCCACCAACGCGTTCCCGCCGCTGCTGCGCCGGCTGCGGGCCTGGCTGGTGCCGGTCTACGACTACGCGCTCACGACCGAGCCGTTGACCGCCGCGCAACGCGAATCGATCGGCTGGCGCAACCGGCAGGGGCTCGCCGACACCGGCAACCAGTTCCACTACTACCGGATCACCGGCGACGGGCGGATCCTCTTCGGCGGCTACGACGCCGTCTACCACTACGGCAACCGGATGGCCCCCGAACTGGCCCAACGGCCGGCCACCTTCACCGCCCTCGCCCAGCACTTCTTCGCCACGTTCCCGCAGCTCGCCGACGTGCGCTTCAGTCACCGCTGGGGCGGCGTCATCGACACCTGCACCCGGTTCTGCCCGTTCTTCGGCACCGCGTACGACGGCCGGTTGGCGTACGCGGCCGGCTACACCGGCCTCGGCGTCGGCGCCACCCGGTTCGGCGCCCGCGTGGTGCTCGACCTGCTGGGCGGCGGGCAGACCCCGCTGACCCGGCTCGACCTGGTGCGCAGCAAGCCGCTGCCGTTCCCGCCGGAGCCGTTGCGGGCCACCGGCATCCACCTCACCCGCTGGTCCCTGGCCCGGGCCGACGCGCGAGCGGGACGGCGCAACCTCTGGCTCCGTACGCTCGATCGTCTTGGTTTGGGGTTTGATTCCTGATGCGGATCCTGCTCGTCGGCGCCGGTGGGGTCGGCTCCGCCGCCGTCGCCATCGCTGCCCGCCGCTCCTTCTTCGAGACCATGATCGTCGCCGACCGCGACCCCGCCCGCGCGGCGCGGGCCGTGGCCGGCCACGGCGACCGGTTCGTCCCCGCCACCGTCGACGCCTCCTCGGCGGACGCGGTCGCCGCGCTGTGCCGCGAGCACCGGATCACCCACGTGCTCAACGCGGTCGACCCGCGCTTCGTCCTGCCGATCTTCGACGGGGCGTTCGCGGCCGGCGCGGACTACCTCGACATGGCCATGTCGCTGTCCCGGCCGCATCCCGACCGGCCGTACGCCGAGACCGGGGTCAAGCTCGGCGACGACCAGTTCGCCGCCGCCGAGCGATGGTCGGCCGCCGGCCGGCTGGCGCTGTGCGGCATCGGCGTCGAGCCGGGCCTGTCGGACGTCTTCGCCCGCTACGCCGCCGACGAGCTGTTCGCCGAGATCGACGAGATCGGGGTACGCGACGGCGGCAACCTCACCGTCGACGGCTACGACTTCGCGCCGTCGTTCTCCATCTGGACCACCATCGAGGAGTGCCTCAACCCGCCGGTGATCTGGGAGGCCGGCCGCGGCTGGTACACCACCCCACCGTTCTCGGAGCCGGAGGTGTTCGACTTCCCCGAGGGCATCGGCCCGGTCGAGTGCGTCAACGTCGAGCACGAGGAGGTGCTGCTGATCCCGCGCTGGGTCGCGGCGAAGCGGGTTACCTTCAAGTACGGCCTCGGCAACGAGTTCATCGAGGTCCTCAGGACCCTGCACAAGCTCGGCCTCGACGCGGCGTCCCCGGTGCGGGTGAGCGGCGTGACCGTCGCGCCCCGCGACGTCGTGGCGGCCTGCCTGCCCGACCCGGCGACCCTGGGCGACCGGATGCGCGGCAAGACCTGCGCCGGCACCTGGGTGCGGGGCACGGCGCGCGGCGGCCGGCCGCGCGAGGTCTACCTCTACCACGTGGTCGACAACGAGTGGTCCATGACGGAGTACGGCCACCAGGCCGTCGTCTGGCAGACCGCCGTGAACCCCGTCGTCGCCCTGGAACTGCTCGCCACCGGCGCGTGGTCCGGGTCGGGGGTGATCGGCCCGGAGGCGCTGCCCCCGCGCCCCTTCCTCGATCTGCTCACCGGCTACGGCTCACCCTGGGGGATGCAGGAGCGATGACCCGCTACGGCCCGATGTTCGGCCCCGACGTCACCTTCCTCGGCGTCGACCGCTGCGCCCTCGACGACCCGTCGTCCTTCGCCGACGCCGACGTCGTGATCGTCGGCGCGCCCTTCGACGGCGGCACCTCGCACCGGCCGGGCACCCGGTTCGGCCCGTCCGCCATCCGGCAGGCCTGCTACCTGCCGCACGACGGCTCCCGCCCGTCCCTTGCGCTGCGCGTCGACGCGCTGCGCGACCTGCGGGTGTACGACGCCGGCGACGTCGAGATGTTCTCCGGCGACATCGAGCGGTCCCTGGCCGCCCTGGAGTCCGCCGTGCACGCGGTCGCCTCGGCCGGCGCGATCCCCGTCGTGCTCGGCGGCGACCACTCCATCGCGCTGCCCGACGCGACCGGCGTCGCCCGCCACCACGGGCTGGGCCGGGTGTCGCTGGTGCACTTCGACGCGCACGCCGACACCGGGGACATCGAGTTCGGCAGCCTGCACGGGCACGGCCAGCCGATGCGCCGGCTCATCGAGTCCGGCGCCGTACGCGGCGACCGGTTCCTCCAGATCGGCCTGCGCGGCTACTGGCCCGGCCCTGCCGTGCTGTCCTGGATGGCGGAGCAGCGGATGCGGTCGTACGAGATGACCGAGCTGGTCGCCCGGGGCCTGGACGACTGCCTGACCGAGGCGTTCACCATCGCCACCGACGAGTGCGAGGGGGTCTTCCTCTCCGTCGACGTGGACGTGGTCGACCCGGGCATGGCACCCGGCACGGGCACCCCGGAGCCCGGCGGGCTGACCTCCCGGCAACTGCTCGACGCGGTGCGGCGCTGCTGCTACGAGCTGCCGGTCGTCGGCGTCGACGTGGTCGAGGTCGCCCCGCCGTACGACCACGCCGACATCACCGCGTACCTGGGTAACCGCGTGGTGCTCGAGGCGCTGTCGGCCATCGCCCGCCGCCGCCGCGACGCCGCCGGCCACCCGCCCTGGACCCCGACCCAACCCCTCCTCGACTCCCGCTGATCGGAGATCACCTCGCTCGGGCGCCAGGGAGACTGTTTAGTTCGAGCTATAGTTGCGTCATGAGCGGTGCGACCGGGGGACGTTGGTCCGTGCGGGTCACCGGCGAGGTCCGGCAGTGGCTCCGGGAGCTGCGGCATACCGATCCGGACACGTACCGGAGCGTGAGCGTGGCCGTCGACATGCTCGCGGAGGTCGGGCCCGGGCTGGGGCGTCCGCTGGTCGGCACGCTGCGGGGCAGCGCCATCAGTAATCTCAAGGAGTTGCGTCCCAGGTCAGGGCGGGACGTCGCGGTTCGGGTGCTGTTCGTCTTCGATCCCTGGTCCCAGGCCGTCCTGCTCGTGGCAGGCAACAAGGCGCACAACTGGACGCGCTGGTACCACGACAACATTCCACTGGCGGAGGTCGCTTACAAGGCTTGGCTCGACCATGAGAGCAGGCGAAGGGGGGAGTCGTGACCGAGTTTTACGACTGGGAAGACGTCCGTGACGAGCTTCGTGACGACGAGACGGAGCACGAGAGGGAGCGGGCGCGTACCGAAGCGTGGGTGAGCGCGTTCCACCTGGCCGAGGAGCGTAAGCGGCTGGGGCTGACCCAGCGCCAGGTGGCCGAACTGATGGGCGTCACCCCGGGACGGGTCAGTCAGATCGAGAACGGTGACCTCGATGTCAACGAGGTCACCACGTTGAGCCGCTACGCCGCAGCCCTGGGCGCTCGGCTACGCATCATCTTCGACTACGGCAACGACCTGCGGCAGATCGCCTGACCGCCCGTCTCCCGATCCGACCCGGGTAGGCGAGGCGGGCGGGGCCCTGGTGCTGTGGGTCGACCTGGGGCGGGAGGGTCAGCGGATGGCGGCGGCCTGGTTGTGGGCCCAGGTGGTCGTCCGGTGCACGGCCCCTCGCCGCGACGGCGAGGGGCCCTGCGACGGTGGCGGCCCGTCGGGGCCGTCCGTTCCGGAGACCTACAGGGTCAGGGTCCAGGTGTCGATGTAGCCGGTGTCGCCGGACGCGGCGTCCTGGACGCGCAGGGTCCAGTTGCCGTTACGGGTCTCCGCGGAGAGGTTGACCGTGTAGGTCTGGTTGATGTTGTCGGCGGAGCTGCCGCTGCGGTTGTGCAGGGTGTAGGCGCTGCCGTCGGGGGCGACGAGGCTGACGACCAGGTCCCCGATGTAGGTGTGCACGATCTGCACCGCGACCTTGCTGCTGGACGAGGCGGTGCCGGTGCAGCCGCTGATCGCGACGGTGCTGGTGACCGTCGCGTTGTCACCGACGGTCACGTTGGTGCCGTTGGTGCCGGTGCACTCCTGCGTGCCTGAGCCGCCCAGGTTGAGCGTCCAGCTGTTCAGGTAGCCGGTGTCGCCGGCGCCGGCGTCCTGGACGCGCAGCTTCCAGGTGCCGTTGGCGACCTCCGACGACAGGTTGACCGGGTAGGTCTGGTTGATGTTGTCGGTGGAACCGCCGCTGCGGTTGTGCAGGGTGTAGGCGCTGCCGTCCGGGGCGACGAGGCTGACGACGAGGTCCCCGATGTAGGTGTGCACCAGGTTCACCGCGACCGTGCTGGTGGCGCTGGCGTTGCCCGTGCAGCCCGCGATGGTGATGGTGCTCTCCACCGTGACGTTGTCCCGGATCGTCACGTCGGTGCCGTTGGTCTGGGTGCAGCCGGTGGTCGGCGGGGGCGTGGTGCCGCCGTCGCCGAGGTTGAGCAGCTTGTTGGGCGAGCCGGTGCCGGGGCTGGTCACCACGTTGCTGGTGGCGTCGGCGACGAGCTTGTCGCGCACCTGCTGCGGCGTGAACGACGGGTTGGCGGCGAGCACGAGCGCGGCGGCGCCGACCACGTGCGGGGTCGCCATCGAGGTGCCGCTGATGGTGTTCGTGGCGGTGTTGCTGGTGTGCCAGGCCGAGGTGATCGAGCTGCCGGGGGCGAAGATGTCCAGGCAGGTGCCGATGTTGGAGAACGACGAGCGGGCGTCGGTGTTGGTGGTCGAGCCGACGGTGATCCCGGCGGGGGTGCTGGCCGGCGAGCTGTCACAGGCGTCGGCCCCGTAGTCGTTCCCGGCCGCGAGGCCGTAGCTGACGCCGTCGGCGATGGAGCGGGCCACCGCGTCGTTGAGGGCCTGGCTGAAGCCGCCGCCGAGGCTCATGTTGGCCACCGCGAGCTGGCCGGCGGCGTGGTCGCCGGTCACCCAGTCGACGCCCTGGATGACGCCGGCGTCGGTGCCGCTGCCCTGGCAGTCGAGCACCCGGACGCCGACGAGGGTGACGCCCTTGGCCACGCCGTGGGCGCTGCCGCCGACCGTGCCGGCGACGTGGGTCCCGTGCCCGTTGCAGTCGTCGGCGCTGCCGCCGTCGATCGAGTCGAACCCGGTGACGGCCCGGCCGCCGAAGTCGCCGTGGCCGAACCGGATGCCGGTGTCGATGATGTACGCCTTCACGCCCGAGCCGGTGTTCGGGTAGGTGAACGAGTTGTTCAGCGGCAGCGCGCGCTGGTCGAGCCGGTCCAGGCCCCAGGACGGCGTGGGGCTCTGCGTACCGCTGATCCGTACGGTGTGGTTCTGCTGGACGTAGCTGATCGACGGGTCGGCGGCGAGCCGCTTGGCCTCGGCCTCGGACATCCGGGCCTCGAACCCGCGCAGCGCGTTCTGGTACGTCCGGTTGACCGCGCCGCCGTGCCGGCCGGCGAGGTCGCGCGCCCGCTTCGTGACGTCGGCCCGCCCCACGGTCGCGTCCTTGAAGACGACGATGTACGACCCGTCGACGGCGGTGGGGCCGCCTGCCAGGAGGATCTGCCCCTCGACGGGGGCTGCCGTCGCGGGTGCGCCGAACGCCACGGCGGTGGCGACGGCGGTGGTCAGCACGCCGAGACGCCAGCGGCGCGCGGCAAGGTGGGGAGGTGTCATCCCTCGGGTGTTCCTCTCGCTCCACGACGGCGGGTCCCGCCATCGATCGCAATTGATCAAATTGAGCAAGAGCGTAGAACGTCCGCGGCGCGATGTGTAGATCGATCGATGTTTGGTTACTCGGGGGAAACAAAGATAGGGGTGGGTGCGGTGCCGCCCCGCGCCCGCGCCGCTACGCGCCGAAAGCCTCGTCCAGGATGTCCAGCCCTCGACGCAGCTCGGTGTCGGAGATCACCAGCGGTGGCAGGAAGCGCAGCACGTTGCCGTACGTGCCGCAGGTCAGGGTGAGCAGGCCGGCGGCGTGACAGGCCGCCGAGACCGCCGCCGTGGCGACCGGGTCGGGCGTCAGGGTGCCGGGCCGGACGATCTCCACGGCGAGCATCGCGCCCCGGCCACGTACCTCGGCGACGCGGGGATCACGGTCCGCCACGGCGCGCAGGCGCGCCGTCATCGCCGCGCCGATCCGGCGGGCCGCTCCCGCCAGGTCCAGCTCGTGCATGGTCGCGATCGCCGCGAGCGCCGCCGCGCAGGCGATCGGATTCCCGCCGTACGTGCCGCCGAGCCCGCCGACGTGCACCGCGTCCATCAGGTCGGCCCGGCCGGTGACCGCGGCCAGCGGCAGGCCGCCGGCGATGCCCTTGGCGAGGGTGACCAGGTCCGGCTCCACGCCCTCGTGCTGGCAGGCGAACCAGTCGCCGGTGCGGCAGAACCCGGTCTGGATCTCGTCGGCCACGAACACCACCCCGGCCGCCGTCGCCCACTCCCGCAGCGCCGGCAGGAATCCCGGCGCCGGTACGACGAACCCGCCCTCGCCCTGGATCGGCTCGATCAGCAGCGCGGCGACGTTCTCCGCGCCGACCTGCTTCTCGACCGTCTCGATCGCGCGGGCCGCGGCGGTCGACCCGTCCAGCCCGCCGTCGCGCAGCGGGTACGACATCGGCACCCGGTAGACCTCCCCGGCGAACGGCCCGAACCGGTGCTTGTACGGCATGTTCTTCGCGGTCAGCGCCATGGTCAGGTTGGTCCGGCCGTGGTACGCGTGGTCGAACACCACCACCGCCGGCCGCCCGGTGGCGTGCCGGGCGATCTTCACGGCGTTCTCCACCGCCTCGGCGCCCGAGTTGAACAGCGCGGACCGCTTGTCGAACGTGCCCGGGGTGAGCGCGTTGAGCTGCTCGCAGACCGCCACGTACGACTCGTAGGGGGCGACCATGAAGCAGGTGTGCGTGAAGCGCTCGACCTGCGCCCGTACCGCCTCGACCACGCGCGGCGCGGAGTTGCCGACGTTGGTGACGGCGATGCCGGCCGCGAAGTCGATCCACTCCCGGCCGTCGACGTCGACGATGGTGCCGCCCGACGCGTGGTCCACGTAGGACGCGACGGTGCTGCCGACACCGCGGGCCACGGCCGCGCCGCGCCGCTTGTGCAACTCGTCCGAGGAGGCCATCGCGCTCAGCCCTCGATGTTGTGCATGACGTGCTTGATCCGGGTGTAGTCCTCCAGGCTGTAGACCGAGAGGTCCTTGCCGTGGCCGGAGTGCTTGAAGCCGCCGTGCGGCATCTCCGAGACGAACGGGATGTGCGTGTTCACCCAGACGCAGCCGAAGTCGAGCCGGCGGGTCATCCGCATCGCCCGGCCGTGGTCCTTCGTCCAGACCGAGGCCGACAGGCCGTAGTCGACGCCGTTGGCCCAGCGCACCGCCTCGTCCTCGTCGGAGAACCGCTGCACCGTGATGACCGGCCCGAACACCTCGTCCTGGATGATCTCGTCGGACTGGCGCAGCCCGCTGACGACGGTCGGCGCGTAGAAGTAGCCGCGCTCGCCGAGGCGCGAGCCGCCGGTCCGGAGGTCGGCGTGGTCGGGGAGCCGGTCGACGAAGCCGCTGACCCGGGAGAGCTGGTTGGCGTTGTTGAGCGGGCCGTAGAGCACGTCCGCGTCGTCCGGCGCGCCGGTCTTCGTGTTGCGGGCCTGCTCGGCCAGCGCCGCCACGAAGTCGTCGTGGACGCCGGGGCCGGCGAGCACCCGCGTCGCCGCCGTGCAGTCCTGCCCGGCGTTGAAGTAGCCGCCGACCGCGATCGCCTCGGCCGCCGCCGCCACGTCCGCGTCGTCGAAGACCACCACCGGGGCCTTGCCGCCCAGCTCCAGGTGGGTCCGCTTGAGGTCGGGGGCCGCGGCGGAGGCGACCTCCATGCCCGCGCGGGTCGAGCCGGTGATCGACACGAGCTGCGGGGTCGGGTGCGACACGAGCGTACGACCGGTGTCCCGGTCGCCGCAGACCACGTTGAACACCCCCGGCGGGAAGAACTCCGACGCGATCTCGGCCAGCAGCAGCGTCGACACCGGCGTGGTGTCCGACGGCTTGAGCACCACCGTGTTGCCGGCGGCCAGGGCCGGGGCGATCTTCCAGACCGCCATCATCAGCGGGTAGTTCCACGGGGTGACCTGCGCGCAGACGCCGATCGGCTCGCGCCGCACGTACGACGTGTGCCCCGCCATGTACTCGCCGGCCGAGCGCCCCTCCAGCATCCGGGCCGCCCCGGCGAAGAAGCGGAACTGGTCGACCGCCGGCGGCAGCTCCTCCTCGGCGGTGAGCTGACGCGGCTTGCCGGTGTTGCGTACCTCGGCGTCGACCAGTTCGGCGGCGCGGGCCTCGACCGCGTCGGCGAGCCGGAGCAGCGCCCTCTGCCGCTCGGCCGGGGTCGTGTCCCGCCAGGTCTCGAAGGCGTCGGCGGCGGCCCGCATCGCCGCGTTCACGTCGCCGGGCCCGGACACCGGGGCCTGCGCGAAGACCTCTCCGGTGCACGGGTCGACCAGGTCGGCGTAGCCGCCGTCGGTCGGCTCGACGTAGTCGCCGTTGACGAAGTTGCGCAGCTGCTGCTGGTCACTCATGACGGGCTCACTCCCAGAGGGGGGCGGTCTGCGGCGGTTATCGCAATCTGACTGCCATCTTGGCCACTGAATTCGCGGCAGACAAGGGTTGACGCGACTGTTTCCGTGGAAGGGTTGGTCGTCTACGCTGCTCCACGTGGAGTCCGCAGCCTTCTATGTCGCCTCCCGCCCCGCCCACGGCGAGGGCGAGCTGACCGTCCACCACCCTTACGACGGGCGCGCCGTCGGTCGTACCACCCTCGCCACCGCCGCCCAGGTCGAAGCGGCCGTCGCGGCAGCCGCCGGGGTGGCCGCGACGGCCGCGGCCCTGCCCGCGCACGCCCGCGCGGCGGCCCTGGACCACGTGTCCCGGCGGCTCGCCGAGCGGGCCGACGAGATCGCGCGGCTCATCACCGCCGAGAACGGCAAGCCGCTCAAGTGGGCGCGGGCCGAGGTGGGCCGGGCCGTCTCCACCTTCCGCTGGGCGGCCGAAGAGGCCCGACGGTTCTCCGGCGAGCTGCAACGCCTCGACACCGACCCCGCCGCCACCGGGCGGATCGCCCTGGTCCGGCGGGTGCCGAAGGGGCCGGTGCTCGGCATCGCGCCGTTCAACTTCCCGCTCAACCTCGTCGCGCACAAGGTCGCCCCGGCCATCGCGGTCGGTGCCCCGATCGTCGTCAAGCCCGCCCCCGCCACCCCGCTGTCCGCGCTGCTGCTGGGCGAGCTGCTCGCCGAGACCGACCTGCCGGAGGGCATGTTCTCGGTGCTGCCGTTGCCCAACGAACGCGCCGCCGAGCTGGTCGCCGACCCCCGGCTGCCGGTGGTGTCGTTCACCGGCTCCGGGCCGGTCGGCGCGGCGATCCGCCAGTCCGTGCCCGACAAGCACGTCACCCTGGAGCTGGGCGGCAACGCCGCCGCCGTGATCTGCGAGGACTGGAACACCGACGAGGACCTGACCTTCGCCGCGCACCGCATAGCGACGTTCTCCAACTACCAGGCCGGGCAGTCGTGCATCGCCGTGCAGCGGGTCTACGTGCACGAATGGCTCTACGACGCGTTCCTGCCCCGGCTGGTCGCGGCCGTGCAGGAGCTGCGCACCGGCGACCCGTCCGACGAACTGACCGACGTGGGCCCGCTGGTGTCCGAGGAGGCCGCCCGCCGCGTCGAGGCGTGGGTGGACGAGGCGGCCACAGCCGGCGCCACCATCGAGGTGGGCGGCCGGCGCGAGGGCGCCACCTACCCGCCGACCGTGCTCACCGGGGTGCCAGCGGACGCCAAGGTCTGCGCCGAGGAGGTCTTCGGGCCGGTGCTGGTGGTCGCCCCCGTCGAGCACGACCAGGCTGCGTTCGCCGCCGTCAACGACTCGGCGTACGGGTTGCAGGCGGGCGTCTTCACCCATCGCCTGGATGTCGCCTTCGCCGCGCATCGCGCCCTGGAGGTCGGCGGGGTCATCGTCGGCGACGTGCCGTCGTACCGGGCCGACCAGATGCCGTACGGCGGGGTCAAGGGCAGCGGCGTCGGGCGCGAGGGACTGCGCAGCGCGATGGAGGACTACACCGACCCGCGCGTCATGGTGCTGACCGGGATGGCGTTGTAGCTCACCAGGTGCCGTCGTCCCAGGTGCCGTCGTCGCGGACGCGGGCCGGGGCGCGGCCGAGCAGCAGGGTGGTCAGCGCGGCGTCGACATCCGCGCCGAGGAACCACTCGCCGGCCTGGTCCAACGCGAACACCCGACCCCGCTCGTCGACAGCGAGGATGCTGTCACCGTGCTCGGACCCCATGGGGAAGAGTCGCACCCCGAGGATAGCGGCGAAATCGGCCAGCGTGTCGGCCGAGTGCGCGCTCCGGAGTGGATTGGTCGTGAACCGACTGATCCACACCGCCTCGCCGGGGCCCCGGCGACTGCTCACGACGGCGGGGAAGGAGGTCAGCGCCCGCTCCGCCGCCGGGAACGGCTCGTGGCGGTGTCGCTGGCCGGTGACCTCGCACGTCTCGCGGATAGCCCCGGCGGCCAGGGCCGGATTGAACTCGCTGTCCTCCCAGCCGGCCTCCATCAGCGCGTCCGCGACCGCGGATGGAAAGCGGTCCGGATGATGCGGGCGCTGTGGCTCCGGATGCCATTCGGCGGTGAAGGCCAGCTCGGACCAGGGCAACACGTTGAAGTGCACCAGGAAGTTGAGACACGAGTCGCAGGCGCGCTCGGCCCTGCCGCCGTACGGGTCGCCCGGCTCGCGCACCCGGAAGACCTCGAAGCGGGCGCCGCCCAGCAGCGTCTCCGCGTCGGCCATGCCCAGTGGGGCGATGCCCTCGGCGGCGCGGCGGTGGTCGTAGTCGTGCAGGGCGTCCGAGACGACGATCAGCTCGGCGTGCCGGTCGCCGCCGCGCGCCAGGTGGCCGGCGGGCAGCTCGTCCAGGTAGGCCCGGACCAGCGGGTGGTGGCGCAGCTCGACATCGCCCTTGGCCCCCTGCGCGCGGAACAGCCGGCCCTCCACGGTCAGGTGCGCCGCCGCGCCGGGGGTGGGTAGCCGGCGGATCTCGCGGAGCAGTTGGCTCGCCGGATCGACCGTGCGCGGCGCGCCCGGGCCCTCCGCCCGGCTGGTGCGGTACATCTGCTCGACGATCTCCACCGGCACGCGCGGCCAGGTGGTCACCTCGCCGGTCTGCTTGTCCACCACGGTGGTCGGCAGCTCGCCCGGCACCGTCCTCGCGTCGATGGACACAGTGGACGTGATCACGTAACCGAGGTCGAACTCGTCGACTGTCGGGCGGCACTCGTGTCCCAGGCGCTGCGACTCGCGGCGGGCCCACACGGCGGCGAGTTGCTCGGCCTGCTGGCGATCGATCACGGGCTCGAAACTACCGGACCCCACGGAATCGTGGCGGCCGGTATGGTTCGCCCTACCGACGGTGACCGGGGAGGGTGGCGTTGGGCGAGAGCGTGGACCGGGACGCCAATCGCGCGCTGCGGGCGCGGTTCGACGAGGTGTACGGGGACTACCGGCGACTTCGGTCCGGTTTGGACGAGCTGCAGGCCCGGCTCGCCGGGCTGCGGGTGACGGAGCGCTCCGACGACGGGCAGGTGACCGCCACCGTCGGGGCCCGGGGCGACCTGATCTCGGTGGAGCTGCACCCCTCCGTATACAACGACCGGGACGCGAAGGCGTTGAGCCGGAAGATCACCACCACGATCCACCGGGCCGGCACGACCGCCGCCTCCGCCACCCAGGAACTGGTGGCCGGCTACCTGCCCGCCAGCTCCGGAGCGGTCGACTTCCTGCGTACGGGTGACTTCGGGTCGTTGCTGGGCCGGGCGGACTCGGCCCTGCGCCGGGGCGAGTGATGGACGGGCAGCTCTGGCTCGACCCGCAGCGTGCCCGGCGCGGCGGCACGGACCTCTCGCTCGCCGGCGAGGCCGTCGGCGCACGGCGCCGCGAGGTCGGCGGGGCCGTCGCGGCGGCGAGCGCATCCCGGCCGTGGGGCAGGGACGACATCGGCGCGGCCTTCGAGCAGAAGTACCGGGGCTTCGAAGAGCTGGTGCTGCGCGTGTGGGAGGGCGTGGGGCGGCACCTGGAGGGCCTCGGCGCCGACGTGGTCCGGTCCGTCGACGCCAACCTCCGCACGGACGCGTCGAGCGCCGGCCGGCTCGACCGCGCCAGCGACCGGCACCAGCAGCGCTGATCCGCGGAGGAGACCCGGATGAGTCTGTTGCCGAGCCCCATCCCGCACCCGCTCGACTACTCGCCCTGGGACCTGCCGGGCTGGGTCTACGAGGCTCTCGACTGGGTGATCGGCGTCGAGTGGCCGGAGGGGAACGAGCGGGCGGTCTGGGAGCTGGCCGACCAGTGGTACGCGGTGGCCGCGGCGCTGGCCGGGCCGCACGCCGACGCCGTCGCGGCCGCCGCTGAGGTGCGCGGCGGGTACGGCGGCGTCGGGGCGGTCGCCGCCGCCTTCGACACCGCCTGGCGCCGGGTCGCCGAGGGCGACGAGGCACCGCTGCCCGTGCTGCTCGCCGTCAGCACCGAGCTGGGCCGGCTGGTGGAGGAGTGCGGCTGCGACATCGAGGGCGCCAAGCTCGAGGTCTGGATCGAGCTGGGCATCCTGGTGATCGAGCTGCTGTCGCTGGCGGTCGCCACCGTGCTCACCGCCGGCGCGGCCTCGCCCGCCGCCGGGGCGGCGATCACCGCCACCCGGCTGATCGTGCAGCAGATCTTCAAGCGGCTGATGGCGCAACTGGCCCGCAAGTCCCTCAAGCAGGGGCTCAAGGAAGCCGGCGAGCGGGCGGCGAAGGAGGTCACCAAGGGCGGCGTGCGGGGCCTCGCTCGGCGTGCGGCGCTGGGTGGGGTGTCCGAGGCGGCCGAGGAGAGCGGCATCAACCTCGCCACGCAGGCGTACCAGAACTCGACCGGCCGACGGCACGGGCTGGACATGACGGAGCTGGGCACGACGGCGGTCGGCGGCCTGGCCGGCGGAACGGTGGCGCCCCTGGCCGGCCTCGGCCGCCACGCCACCGGGCGGGGCGCCCGCATCGGGGAGCACCTGGGCCGCGAGATGACCGGCGAGGTGATGGCCGAGCAGGCCGCGAGCCTCGCCACCGGCCAGGGACTTACTTCCGTGGAGGATGCGGCCCGGGCGGCCGTGTCCGGTGCCCGTGGCTCCGCCACCGCCCAGGCCGACGCCGCGCTGCAGGCCCGGCTCGACGGCCAGATGAGCGCCCTGGCCGGCATGTCGCTGACCGCGATGGACAGCGGGACTGCGGCACAGACCTCAAGCGCCACGGCAGGCCCGGCGGCAAACCTGGATGTGCCCCGGCACCCGCTGGCGACGCCGGAGGCGGCGGCAACCCGACCCGGCCCACCCGTCGACGTCGCCCCGCCGGCCGCGGAACTCACGTCGGCACCCGAAACGCGCGCGACACCCGGGCCGGGTTCGTTCGAGCCCGGAGTGCGGCTTCCCGAGCAGGGCGCGGCTTCCTCCGGGCTGCCGGCTGCGCCTGCGGAGACCGTTTCCGCCACTCCCGTGGTCGCGCCGGCAGCCGAGGCGACGCTCGCGGAAGCGCGGAACGGTCCCCAGCTCACGCCGGGGACCGAGGCCACCGGGCCCGCGCTGTCCCCGACGTCACGTGTCGACGCGTCGGCTGCCCCACTCGATCTGACGCTCTCCTCGGTCATGCCCGAAGCACCGCCGGCGCCCGCGGTGCCGCTGTCGGCGGGACCCGGCAACGTCGCCGAACAGGCAGCGGGCGCCGGGGTGACCGCGCAGCATCCGAGTGCCACGACAACCGCTCCGTCGGTGGTCGGAGGGACCACGCCGAACAATCCCGGGGTCGCCTCCCCTCTTGGCGGCATCCCGGCGCAGAGCTACCCGGTCGCTGCCACCACGCAGACGGCGGTCGGTGAGGTCACGGCTAGGAGCGGTCAGGCAGCGCAGACCGCGCCCATCCTTGTCCCGCCGTCGCCGCCCCAGGCCCCAGAGGACGGACCTGCGACCCGGGCGCATGACGGGGTGGCGCATCCGCCAGGAGCCGCAGAACAAGCCCCGCGTCCACGTACCGCCGAGTGGTACGCCGCCAGGTGGGCCGCGGATCGGGATGCTTTCGAACGACGCCGCTACCGGGGGCACTTCCAGTTCCAGCGGACGAACCACGAGGAGAATCGCCGCCGGGACAGCGCGGCCCGGCTACGTCAGGCCGCGGACCGCAGCTATGACGAAGCCCGGTGGCTCGTCAGCGAGGGCCGTCGGCTGGCGCAGGCCGGGCACCGTGCCACCTCCGAGCGCTTCTTCCAGGAGAGCCGGGAACGGGAGCGCTGGTGTCACCAGCAGCGGGATCTGGCCGAAGCGGTCCTCGCCGGGACGGTCGCCCCGGTCGTCGTCGCCGTCACCGACACGGACTTCCGCGGGATCAACGACGATGTCGGCGACCTGGCACTCGGTGCCGTGGAGACCACGGACCGCTCGGCGCTGACGAGGGACGACCACCCGCCGCCGATCGACCGGTCGCGGAACTACGGCCAGCCCGGCGGTCTGCGTCCGCCGCTGGCGCTGCACCAGACCGACATCGAGCGGCAGGTGCCCCGCGAGCCCGACGGGAGCGTCAAGCGGACCGCCGATCCCCGACACGGCGGCTGGTTCGGCTTGGTGAACGACGGCGGGCCGCGAGCCGACCCGACCCGCGCCATCAACTGCATCGACTGCACACTCTCGCTGTTCGAAACCTGGATGCACGGCCGGCCCCGGGTGGCCGCGCCCCGCACCTTCGACGCCTACCTGGCCGGTGACGTCACGCGCCCCATCGACGGTGAATTGGGCGGCATGGGGCGGATCGAGGACGTGACCGGGGGGCGTTTCCAGCGCCTCTGCCAGCCGACGGAGGACGTTCAGGGTGCCGAGCGGCGGAGGGCCGTCGACACCGGCTACGACAACCTCCATTACCAGCTCCGCATCGGCGGCCACGGCAGCTTCGCCTTCGTCGTCAACAGCTGGGAGCAGGGCGGCTCCCACATCTGGGTCGCCCTCAACCAGCACGGCACGGTGCTCTACCTCGACCCGCAGACCGGAGCCGTGTCGGACGCGCCGCTGTACCGGCACCAGGGCACCCCGCACCCGTACAACGCTGTCGACACCGAGGTGCTGGTGCTGGGCCCGGACGCCCGACCGATGCCGCTCGGCGGGCTGCGGCGCGGACGGTTCAGCGAGCGTCCGGACCTGCCGGACCACCCGCCCGCCGAGACCGACCAGGGGTACGGCGAGCCGTACCTCAACCGCATGCACCTGCTCGACGACCCCGGGTCGGCCGCCCCGTCTGATGGGCTGCCATCAGCCCGGCCCGAACAGCCGGGACCGGCACTCGATCGAGGCGACGCCCCGCCGGAAGAGCTGCGGGCCGGACGGGAACGCGCACAGGCGGAACGGGTGGTGAACGGCAAACCCGTGAGCGCCGTCCTGGCCGACGAGCCGGACCTGGAGCGGGCGTTCGCCGCCGGTGTGACCCCGGTCGAGGTGGCCGCCGGGCTCGATGCGCCGAACCTCCGGCGACTCGTACCGCACCTGGACGAGCCGGCGGCGCGGGACGTGGCGCGGCTGTTCGTGGAGCCACGCGTGCAGCGAATGCTGGACGACACGTGGCGGACGCCGCCGAAGGACGAGCCGATGTTCGCCGAGACCCTTGTCCGGCAGTTGGCGGAACGGCCTGACCTGGCACGGATGATCCTCGGCACGCCCGACCTACTGAATTTGCTGGTAGCTCGGCCGCTGACATTGCTTAATCTGACTAGCCAGCAGCAGGCTGTCGATGTCCTCGGTGATGTTTTGACAGAGATCGACCAGCGCGGGGTGGAAGCGGTCATCGGGGATGGCAGTGTGCCGTCACCAAGACCCGCAGACCTCACCAGTGAACAGCGGTTAGTGAGCGCGCGTGTGGCACGTCGGGGACAGTCGCCCGTGCAGCCGGGCTTCGATGCATCCAGGCGTCACGACGACGAGTACCGAGAGGCTTTCGTGCAGCGGCTGCTCGTTGAGTCGATGGATGCTCAACGGGAGTTGAACCGAATCGCCATCGACCTTGCCAGCGGCCACGGTCAGCCAGGCTGGCGTACAAAGCCGAAAGGTCGGGAACGAGTGGATGACAAGCTTGTCGAGTACGACAACGACGCCTCCCAGTTGAAGGACCTGGCAGCGGCGAAGGTCGAATTCCGGCGGCGCGACGACGTCTACAACGCGTTGGACGCTCTGGATCGAAATCCTGATGTGGTAATAGTCGGCATCAAGGACCGCTTCCTGAAGCCCATGCGGAGTGGATACCGGGACATCCTTGTGAACCTCCGTTTGTCTAGCGGACACGTCGCCGAACTGCGTCTCCACCTCGCCTCGATCGATGAGGTTGCCGAATGGGAACATCCTCTGTACGAGGTGCGACGAAATCTCGAGACGCTCGCCCAAGCGCAGGGCCGACCGTTCACCCCTATGGAGCAGGCCATGCATCACGAGCTGAGCCGCAGGGGACAGGCAGCCTATTGGCGGGCGCTCAGCGATGACAGGAACGAGGCATCACCATGATGGACATACCCGCGGGTCTTATGCTCCCTTCCTTCTACAGCTATTACGAATCACCTGTCAAATTCGTGCGAACGCCCGATGGTGGTGTTGCTGCCTGGCGGTTGTCGAAAGATAATGGGGGCTGGGTCCCGGCGGACCACCTCATACGGAAGATCCTCCTTGTTGGTGGCGATGAGATCGAGGAATTGACGCGCGAGGAGTTCGTTCAACTGACTGAGCATGACCGCGGGTACTACCTTCGTGGCGAAGGCGCTGTCTTTGCGCTATACGAGACGGTGCGGGCCATCCAAGATGTGCTGGCTAGCGAGAGGCGATATCCGACGCCGACGGAAACAGCCCTGATTGCCGGCATCCAACGCAGGACCTTCGTCATGTTCGAGGAGCAGCTCCAACGGTCGGGTGATCCGGCCGCAGACCCCAGCATTGGATCCGAAGAGCAGCAGTAGAGACTCATGTCGAACCTCACGTACTACCTCGTGTATCGGGATGAGAGCCGAGTGGATGCGAGGGGAATCTTTGTATGGACACAGCCACCGGGTCTGCCATCCTCTGGGACCATCGCCTGAGCGAATGGACTTATGATCCGGGCCTGGTCGTGCGGTTCTTGGACGACTACAGGAACCTCGACCGATATGAGAACGTTGAGAGAGCGGCAGTCGAAGGCGTAGCGGGGGCGATCACGGGAGGACGCGTCCTGCCCGACGAGGCCACGATCGCGTTGATGTTTGACGAAGGGCTAAGGGCCCAAGGATCCAGTGGACTCGGGTGAGGTTGTTTTATCGCGGGAGCCCGTCTCTTGTGCACGATGTGGACCCTCCAGTGGCAGCCGAAGTCGCTTGCGGCCCTGCCCGGTGTCGGTCAGTTTCACTCGTATGGCTGAATCCCCTGCTGACCTCGCTGCCCCCGCCGCCGACCGCCCCACGCAGAACTTCGCCTGGTCGAACATGTTCGTCCACCCGGACGACGACCCCCGCTCCGACGGCAACCACTACGAGGAGCGGACGATCCTCGTCGAGTACCTGCGCGACCAGCGGCTCACCCTGGAACTCAAGTGCGCCGACCTGGACGCCGAGGCGCTGGCCCGGCGGGCCGTACCGCCATCGAAGTTGTCGCTGCTCGGCCTGGTCCGCCACCTGGCCGAGGTGGAGCGGGGCTGGTTCCGGCGGACGATGGCCGGTCAGGAGGCGCCGAAGCTCTACTGCTCGGAGGCCGACCCGGACGGCGACTTCGACGGCGCGGTCGGCGACCCGGAGGTGGTGGCCGAGGCGTGGCGCACCTGGCGGGCGGAGGTGGAGTTCGCCGAGCGCTTCGTCGCCGAGTCCGACGACCTGGGGGTCACGGGCGGGCACGGCGGCGGGGAGGTTTCGCTGCGGGAGCTGCTGGTGCACATGATCGAGGAGTACGCCCGGCACAACGGCCACGCCGACCTGCTCCGCGAGCTGATCGACGGCCGCGTCGGCCAGTAGGAGCGTCGCCGTTCACCGTGGACGGGGTGGCTTGTGACGGCCGGAATAGCATGGCGAAATGGCTGAATCAGACACCGACCAGCGGTCCGCTGGGCAGCAGAGCGCCGGCGAGCAGGCCACCGGCCGGTCGTCGTGACGACGGACGGATCGGGAATCGCGCAGGTCGGCATGTCTGAGGTGTCCGGTGCGCCCATTGTGGTGCCGGGCAGCGTGGCGGAGGCGTTGGCCGTGCAGGAGCGGTTGCGGCCGCTGGTGGACCTGGTCGGGCCGGGGCCGGTCGAGCCGGCGACGGTTGCCGGCCTGGACGTCGCGTACGCGGAGAGCGGCGACCGTCTCGCGGCGGCCGTGACGGTGCTGGACGCCCGGACGCTCGCGGTGGTCGACTCGGCGGTCAGCGTGGGCCGGCCCGCCTTCGACTACGTCCCGGGGCTGTTCGCGTTCCGCGAGCTGCCCGCGTTGCTCGACGCGCTCGACCGGCTGACCGTGCGGCCGGAGGTGCTGGTCTGCGACGGGCACGGGCTGGCCCACCCGCGCCGGTTCGGGCTGGCCTGCCACCTGGGCGTGGTGACCGGCCTGCCGGCGATCGGGGTGGGAAAGACGCCGCTGCTCGGCGAGTGGGCCCCGCCGGCCGGCGAGCGCGGCGCGTGGGCGCCGCTGCGCGACGGGGACGAGGTCGTGGGCCGGGTGCTGCGTACCCGGGACGGCGTGAAGCCGGTCTTCGTCAGCGTCGGCCACCGGATGAGCCTCGACAACGCGACGGCCCGGGTGCTCGCGTTGACGCCGCGCTACCGGCTGCCCGAAACCACCCGCACCGCCGACCGGCTCTGTCGCGACGCGCTGGCGGCGGCCGAAGCGGGCTGACGCCCGCACCCGCCCGCCCGAGACGCCCGCAAGCACCCGCCCGAGACGTCCACAGGCACCCGCCGGCCCGGGGACGTCCGCAGGCACCCCGCCCGAGACCCCCAGTCGCCCGGCCCGCCAGGACAACGCGCGGAGGGCGCCACCGGGAGTGTCGACGCCGAGAGGCCGGCCCGCCCCGCTGATGGAGGTCAGGTGCAGGGACCGGATGGCAGGTGCAGCGACGCGACCACCGGGGTAATACGGCGCACATCCGGCGCGCTCTATGACCCGGCCCCACCCGGCGGCGGTAGTAGCCTACCGGCGGACCCCCGTCGGGGGAGGAACGGCGAGGTGATCATGGCGGTACGTCGGCACGCGGCGCGGCTTGCGACGGTCTGTGCGTTGCTGGGTGGCCTGGTGGCGCTCGGCGCGACGCCGGCGCTCGCCGACGGCGACTCGGTCCGGGTGCGGTCGGCCGGCAGCTTCACGGCCGGCGGTTCCGCCGAGGGCGTCTCGATCGAGGTGCGCAAGCGCAGCGACGGCTGCGTGCTGCTGCGTACCACTTTGGGGCTGCGCTTGGGCGGCCTGCGCGCCGACCAGGTCAGGGCGCAGGTCAACGTGGGCGGCCACTGGTTCCCGGTGTCGCTCTCCGGGGGCGGGGGCAGCGTGGCCACGCCGGCCACCTCGCCGGCGAACCCGCGGCTGTGCAAGGGCAAGAGCATCACGGTGCGCTACCGGGTGGCGTTCGTCCAGGGTGCGCCGGGCGGCCGGCTGACGGTCACCGGCGCGGCCAGCAACGCGCTCGGGCAGCTGCTGGGCCGGGGCGCCGAGGCGTCCCGGGTGGTCGGTGGCCGGGCCTCCGCGTCGCCGACGCCCTCGAAGAAGCCGTCGCCCACCCCGAGCGCGGTCGCCTCGCAGGCGGCGACCGCCGAGGAGTCGCCGGCCCTGGCGGCCGTCGCCGGGCAGGGCGCCGGCGCCACCGTCAACGCCGCCGAGGAGGAGTCCGGCGGCGGCTCGGTGGTCATGTTCTTCGGCATCGCCATGGTGGCCGTCGGGGTCCTGCTCATTCTCCTGATCTTCCGCCGCTCCCGGGCGGACAAGGAGCCCGCCGACGACCTGCCGCCCGTCCCGCTGCCCCGCAGCAACCCCGGCGGCACCACCTACCGCTCCGCGCAGGGCCCGGCCGCCGCCCCCGTGCCGCCCGGCCAGGTGTACGGCCAGCAGCCGCCCGTCCCCGGCGTGTACGGGGGCACCCCCGCTCCGCGTCCGGCCGGCGGCGTGTACGGCAGCCGCCCGGCCCCGGAGGCCACCCAGGTGGTGCCCGGCGGGTCCACCCCGCCGCCGGTGTCCGCCCCACCCGGGAACCCGCCGTCGACGCCGCCCGCCCCGGGGCAGTACGGCCGGCCGACGTCGGCTCCGCCCGTCACCGGGCGACCCGGTGACCCGCCCCCGGAGGCCGACGGTGGCGACCACACCAGGTTCATGCCCCGGCTCCCTGGCTGAGCCGGGGCGCCCCGCGCCCCTCCGATACGCTCAGGCCGTTGACGACCTGCGGCGCGAGGAGCGATACCGGTGTCTGATCTGTCCCAGATCGTGAAGGCCTACGACGTCCGTGGGACGGTGCCGGACCAGTGGGACGAGCGGGCCGCCGAGGCCCTCGGCGCGGCCTTCGCGCAGGTGCTGGACGCCTACGGCGAGGGCGGCGACGCGGTGCTCATCGCGCACGACATGCGTGCCACCGGCCCCGGTCTGGCCGCCGCCTTCGCCGCCGGGGTGCGTGCCGAGGGGCGCTCGGTGATCGAGCTGGGGCTCGGCTCGACGGACATGCTCTACTACGCCTCCGGCGCGTTGGGGCTGCCCGGCGCGATGTTCACCGCCAGCCACAACCCGGCGCAGTACAACGGCATCAAGATGTGCCGCTCCGGCGCCCGGCCGATCGGGCAGGACAGCGGGCTGGCCGAGATCCGCCAGCGGGCGCAGGCCCTGCTGGACAAGGACGAGCCCCGCCCGGCCGGCGAGCCGACCGCGCCGGCCGAGCGCCGCGACCTGCTGGCCGGCTACGCGGCGTACCTGCGCGAGCTGGTGGACCTCTCCACCATCCGCCCGCTGAAGGTCGTCGTCGACGCCGGCAACGGCATGGGCGGCTACACCGTCCCGGCCGTGCTCGGCGACGCCGTCCTGCCGGCGCTGCCGCTGGAGATCGTGCCGCTCTACTTCGAGCTGGACGGCACGTTCCCCAACCACGAGGCCAATCCGCTGGACCCGGCCAACCTGGTCGACCTCCAGCGCGCGGTGCTCGAGCACGGCGCCGAGATCGGCCTGGCGTTCGACGGCGACGCCGACCGCTGCTTCGTGGTCGACGAGCGCGGCGAGCCGGTCTCCCCGTCGGCGATCACCGCCCTGGTGGCGGCCCGGGAGCTGGCCAAGCACCCCGGCTCGACGGTGATCCACAACCTGATCACCTCCAGCGCCGTGCCGGAGATCATCCGCGAGCACGGCGGCGAGCCGGTCGTCGCCCGGGTCGGGCACTCCTTCATCAAGGCGGAGATGGCCCGCACCAACGCGATCTTCGGCGGCGAGCACTCCGCCCACTACTACTTCCGGGACTTCTGGTTCGCCGACACCGGCATGCTCGCCGCGTTGCACACCCTGGCCGCCCTGGGCGAGCAGTCGCTGCCGATGTCCGTGCTGGCCGGCGAGTACGAGCGGTACGTCGCCTCCGGCGAGATCAACTCGACCGTGGCCGACCAGGCCGCCAAGGTGGCCGAGGTGCGGGCCGCGTACCCGCAGGCCGAGGCCGACGAGCTGGACGGGCTCACGCTGCGCTTCCCGGACGGCGCGTGGTTCAACCTCCGCGCCTCCAACACCGAGCCGTTGCTGCGGCTCAACGTCGAGGCCCCGAGCCGGGAGCGGATGACCTCGCTCCGCGACGAGGTGCTCGACCGGGTTCGCCGATAAGATCGCCTGCGCCGGTCGGCACCGCCGATCGGTGAAACCGCATACGTGGAAGGAGCCGCGCCGTGGCCCTGGACCCGCAGTTGCTGGAAATCCTCGCCTGTCCGGACACGCATCACGCCCCGCTCGACTACGACGCGGAGGCGCAGACGCTGACCTGCACCGAGTGCGGTCGGATCTTCGAGGTCCGCGACGACGTGCCCGTGCTGCTGCTGGACGAGGCGCGCGGCGGCCCCGCGGAGCGGTCGTGATCGAGGGTACGGCCGGGGTCAGCGGCCGCCGCGATCCCGACGAGGCCCTGCTCGACGACCAGGACGCGCTCGCCGAGCACGACCCGGGCGGCATGCTGCGGCACACCGCCTCCGCAGGGGCGCAGGTCCGCGAGTCGGCTGCCCTGGCCGCCGAGGCGAACCTCCAGGTGCTCGCCGACGAGGGTCGGCCCCGCGCGGTCGTCATCGCCGGCATCGGCACCGCCGGCCGTACGGGTGACGTACTGGCCACCGTCGCCGGGCCGCGCTGCCCGGTGCCGGTCATCCCGCACCGCAGCGCCGGCGTGCCCGGCTGGGTGGGGGCCGCCGACGTGGTCATCGCCGTGAGCGCCTCCGGCCGCAGCCCCGAGGCGCTGGGCGCCGCCGAGGCCGCGCACCGGCGGGGCGCCCGGCTGGTCGCCGTCGGCGCGCCCGACTCGCAGTTGCAGTCGGTGGCCGAGCGGGCCCGGGCGCCGTTCATCCCGGTGCCCCGGCGCGCCCCGGCCCGGGCCAGCCTCTGGGCGCTCACCGTGCCGGTCCTGCTCGCCGCCCGTACGCTCGGCCTGGTGAAGGTCAACGAGGCGGACCTGGCGGAGACCGCGGCCCGGCTCGACGCGGACGCCGACCGGTGCCGCCCGACGGCCGAGTCCTTCGTCAACCCGGCGAAGTCGCTCGCCCTGGGCCTGGCCGGCTCGGTGCCGATCGTCTGGGGCTCGTCGCCGCTCGCCACCGTGGCGGCCCGCCGGTTCGGCGACACCCTGTCCGCCAACGCCCGCTACCCGGTGGTCAGCGGGGCGCTCGGCGAGGCCGGGCGGGGGCGGGTCGGGCTGCTCGACGGCGTCTTCGGCGGCCTGGCGGAGGGGGAGCGGGACATCTTCGCCGACCCCGACGACGAGGCGCCGGCCGGCACCCGGCTGCGGCTGGTGCTGCTGCGCGACGGCGGGCTGAACCCCGAGGACGACGCCGACGAGCCGCTCGACGTCGAGGAGCGCCGCGCGGACGCGGTGCAGACCCTCGCCGAGCGGCGCGGTGTGCGCTGTGACGTGGTGACCGCCGAGGGCGGCTCCGCGCTGGAGCGGCTCGCCTCGCTGGTCGCCGTGCCGGACTTCGCCTCGGTCTACCTCGCCCTGGCACACGGACTGGATCCGATGGCCGTTCCGGCCATCACCGAGATGAAGGAGCTGGCGAACCAGTGAGTGATAGCAGGGTGCGGGTCGAGCGGCGTGGCGCGCCGGTGCCCGGCGGCGCCGCGCGACGGAACGGGGCGGTGGCGTGAGCGCCAACGGTGGGACGAAGGCGATCGTCGCCGCGCTGCTGGCCAACGTCGGCATCGCCGTCACCAAGTTCGTCGCGTTCGTGCTGACCGGGTCGTCGTCGATGTTGGCCGAGTCGATCCACTCGGTCGCCGACTCCGGCAACCAGGGGCTGCTGCTGCTCGGTGGCCGGCGGGCCAAGCGGGCGGCCACCCCGCAGCACCCCTTCGGCTACGGCCGCGAGCGCTACATCTACGCGTTCATCGTGTCCATCGTGCTGTTCAGCGTCGGTGGTCTGTTCGCCCTGTACGAGGCGTACCACAAGTGGTCCGACCCGCACCCGATCGACAAGTGGCAGTGGGTGCCGGTCACCGTGCTGGTCGTCGCGATCGTCATGGAGTCGTTCTCCTTCCGCACCGCCATCAAGGAGTCCAACCTCGTCCGGGGCAACCAGTCCTGGGTGAAGTTCGTGCGCCGGGCCAAGGCCCCGGAGCTGCCGGTGGTGCTGCTGGAGGACCTGGGCGCCCTGGTCGGTCTGGTCCTCGCGCTCCTTGGCGTCGGCATGACTCTGGCCACCGGCAACGGCGAGTGGGACGCCGCAGGTACGGCGGCGATCGGCGTGCTGCTGGTGGCCATCGCCATCATCCTGGCCGTCGAGACCAAGAGCCTGCTGCTCGGTGAGGGCGCCGAGGCGCACGACGTCGCCGCCATCGAGAAGGCGGTCACGGACGGCCCGGAGGTGGAGCGGATCATCCACATGAAGACGCTCTACCTGGGCCCCGAGGAGCTGCTGGTCGCCGCGAAGATCGGCGTGCCGGCCTGTGACAACGCCGAGGAGCTGGCCCGTGGCATCAACGTCGTCGAGGCCCGGATCCGGGCCGCCGTGCCGGCCGCCCGGGTGATCTACCTGGAGCCGGACATCTACAGCGCCGCCGCCGAGCGGGCGGGCAGCGGAAGCGCGGCGCACACCGCCGTGCCGGGATCCGAGCCGGGTGAGGCCACCGGGCGGCCCGGGAGCTGACCGGTGGAACTGCTGTACGGACCGATCAGGGACTACGCGTGGGGGTCCCGCTCGGCGATCGCCCAGTTGCAGGGCAGGCCGGTGCCGAGCGACGGCCCGGAGGCCGAGCTGTGGCTGGGCGCCCACCCGGGCGGCCCGGCCACGGTCGACCGCGACGGCGGCCGGGTCGACCTGACCGACCTGCTGCTCGCCGAGCCGGACCACTGGCTCGGCGAGCGGGTCGTCGGCCGGTTCGGCACCCGGCTGCCGTTCCTGCTCAAGGTGCTCGCCGCGGACGCCCCGCTGAGTCTGCAGGCGCACCCGGACGCGGAGCAGGCCCGTGCCGGGCACGCCGCCGACGCCGGCCGCCCCGACGGGCAGCGCAACTACGTCGACCCGTACCACAAGCCGGAGTTGCTGGTCGCGCTCTCGCCGATGGAGGCGCTCTGCGGGTTCCGTGACCCGGTCGCCTCGGCGGAGGCGCTCGCCGGGTTCGGCGTACCCGCGCTGGAGCCCGTGCTGGCGGCGCTGCGCACCGGCCCGTCGGGGCTGCGCGACGCCGTACGGCTGCTGCTGACCTGGCCCGCCGACGAGCGCGACGCGCTGGTGCGGGCCGCGTCGTCGGCGGCGGTCGCGGGGCCCGACGCGGAGCTGGCCCGGGAGCTGGCCGCCGCCTACCCGGGCGACCCGGGGGTGCTCGTGGCGATGCTGCTCAACCGGGTGCGGCTGGCGCCCGGGGAGGCGATCTGGATGCCGGCCGGCAACCTGCACGCCTACCTGCGGGGCACCGGCGTGGAGATCATGGCGGCCAGCGACAACGTGCTGCGCGGCGGTCTGACGCCGAAGCGGGTGGACGTCGACGAGCTGCTCCGGGTGCTGCGCTTCGAGGTGCTCCGGGACCCGGTGGTGCCGCCGCTGGAGGTCGACCCGGGGGTGGTCACCTGGCCGGTGCCGGTGGACGACTTCGCGCTGCACCGGGTGACGGTGGGCGCGGCGCTGCCGGCGGTGACGCTGTCGGTGCCCGGGCCGCGCGTGGTGCTCTGCGGCGCGGGGGAGCTCTCGGTCGACGACGGGACGGGCGCGGTGACGCTCGGACGGGGACAGGCCGCGGTCGGTACGGCCGCCGCCGGGCCGCTGCGCGTGGCGGGCGCGGGCGAGGCGTACGTGGCGAGCTGCGGCCTGCGCTGAGCCGTCGTCCGCCCAGCGGTCGTCGGGCAGGGCAAGTCCGACTTTCCCGGAATAGCTTGACGCGACCACTGCGCAGTGTGACTCTATGGGTACGCAGCGTTATCGCGACGACGGTCCGAGAACGCGCGCGAGGGATCCAAACCGGGGGGATGCACGGGGCGGGCGGCTGGTGGACGGAGAGTCCGTCCACGACCGACCGCCCCGTGCGCTGCCCGCTTCTGTCTTCCTGCTCTCTTCACCGGCCGGTCCCTTCCGCGGCGGCCCGCGCGCGTAAGGTGGAGGGTCGCGCAGCACATCGTCCGACAGGAGCTTCCATGACCAGCACCCTCCCGGCGTCCGCAAGTGGAACGCCGTCCGAGGCCCGGCCGAGCACCCTCGCCGAGGGCGACTACAAGGTGGCGGATCTGTCGCTCGCCGAGTTCGGGCGCAAGGAGATCCAGCTCGCCGAGCACGAGATGCCCGGCCTGATGGCGATCCGTCGTGAGTTCGCCGACGCCCAGCCGCTCGCTGGCGCCCGGATCACCGGGTCGCTGCACATGACCATCCAGACCGCCGTCCTGATCGAGACCCTGGTCGCGCTCGGCGCGCAGGTCCGCTGGGCGTCCTGCAACATCTTCTCCACCCAGGACCACGCCGCCGCCGCGATGGTGGTCGGTCCGGAGGGCACCCCGGAGGCCCCGGCCGGCGTCCCGGTCTACGCCTGGAAGGGCGAGAGCCTCGAGGAGTACTGGTGGTGCACCGAGCAGGTGCTCGCCTGGCCCGACGGGCAGGGCCCGAACATGATCCTCGACGACGGCGGCGACGCCACCCTGCTGGTGCACAAGGGCGTCGAGTTCGAGAAGGCCGGGGCCGTCCCGCCGGTCGAGTCCGCCGACTCCGAGGAGTACGCGGTCATCCTCGGCGTGCTGCACCGCTCGCTCGCCGAGGACGGCCAGCGGTGGACCCGGATCGCCGCCGGCATCAAGGGCGTGACCGAGGAGACCACCACCGGCGTGCACCGGCTCTACGAGATGCACCGCGCCGGCACCCTGCTCTTCCCCGCCATCAACGTCAACGACTCGGTGACGAAGAGCAAGTTCGACAACAAGTACGGCTGCCGCCACTCGCTCATCGACGGCATCAACCGCGCCACCGACGTGCTGATCGGCGGCAAGATGGCGGTCGTGCTCGGCTACGGCGACGTCGGCAAGGGCTGCGCCGAGTCGCTGCGCGGCCAGGGTGCCCGGGTCGTGGTCACCGAGGTCGACCCGATCTGCGCCCTCCAGGCGGCGATGGACGGCTACCAGGTCGCCACCCTGGACGACGTGGTCGAGCAGGCGGACATCTTCATCACCGCCACCGGCTGCTTCGACGTCATCACCAACGAGCACATGGCCCGGATGAAGCACCAGGCCATCGTCGGCAACATCGGCCACTTCGACAACGAGATCGACATGGCCGGTCTGGCGAAGCGGTCCGACGTGGAGCGGGTCAACATCAAGCCGCAGGTCGACCTCTGGAAGTTCGCCGACGGGCACGCGATCATCGTGCTGTCGGAGGGCCGCCTGCTGAACCTGGGCAACGCCACCGGCCACCCGAGCTTCGTGATGTCGAACTCGTTCGCCAACCAGACGATCGCCCAGATCGAGCTGTTCACGAAGACCGAGGAATACCCGGTCGGCGTCTACGTGCTGCCGAAGCACCTGGACGAGAAGGTCGCCCGGCTGCACCTGGAGGCGCTCGGCGCCAAGCTGAGCACCCTGACCAAGGAGCAGGCCGCCTACCTCGGCGTCTCCGTCGAGGGCCCGTTCAAGCCGGAGCACTACCGGTACTGAGCCGCCCCGCACCGACCGGGCCGGCCCGCGCCAGCGGGCCGGCCCGTCGGCGTCTCCGGCGACCGCGGGCCGCCGGCCCCCGTCGGCGTGCCGCGGCGGGCGCGGGCCAGTCGGGGCGGATCAGTCGGCGCGGGTCAGTCGGGGCCGGGGAGCCCTCGGGGCCGGGGCCAGCCGGGGCGGGAGCGGGGTCAGTCCGGGCGGGAGCGGCGGCGGGCGGGGCGGACCCAGGTCCACACGCACCAGGCGAGCCAGGCCAGCGAGACCACCGCGGCCAGGGCGCGCAGGCGCAGCGCGCTGAGCAGCAGCACCACCGCCAGGACGGCCAGCCACGGCCCGAACGCCCTCACGACCGCCACCGGCCGAGGACCATGCGGCGGACCAGCGGCGGGGCGATCCACGACCAGACGCAGAAGAGCGCCCACGCCAGGCCGAACAGGCCCGCGAGCAGGTCCAGCCCGGCGAGGTTGAGCAGCACCACCACGCCGATCGCGAGCAGCCAGGTGCGGAGGATCCCCAGCCGGTAGAGCGGCCGCAGCGGCAGCAGCAGCGGGTGGGCGTACACCCGGGTCTCCCAGGCGGCCTCGGCGTAGTCGGCGTCGGTCGGGTCGTGCGCCACCGCCTGACCGAAGGCGCGGTGCGCGGTGCCCACCCGGCCGCGCCGGGCCGCGGCGACGCCGTGCAGGGCGAGCGCCGCGGGGTTGGCCGGCCACGCCCCGAGGAACTCGCGGGAGATGCGCTCGGCGGCCCGGTCGTCGCCCCGGGCGTACGCGAGCTGGAAGCGGGAGGCGAAGACGGCCGGCGCGTCCGGGACGATCGCGGCGGCGCGGGCGACCAGGCGTTCCGCCTTGTCGGTCTGGCCCACGGACGAGCAGAGGTCGGCGTACTGGCAGAGCAGCCACGGGTTCTCGGGCTCGATGGCCAGCGCGTCGAGCAGCGCCCGCTCGGCGGGGGCGAACTCGCGGCGGTGGCGCAGCGCGAGACCCAGCCGGCCGAGCAGCTCCGCGTCCGGGCCGGTCTCGGCCAGGCCCTGACGGGCGACGGCGACCACCTCGTCCCAGCGGTCCAGCCCGGTCAGTGTCGCCGCCCGCAGCCGGAACGCGGCGGGGCTGGCGGCCAGCGCGGCGGGGAGCCGGTTCACCTCGTCCAGGGCCTGTTCCAGCCGGTTCAGCTCCAGGAGTTGGGCCACCCGGGCGAGCTGGGTCTCCGGGGCGGTCACGCGGCGGCCACCAGCATGATCAGCGCGGCCTCGGCGAAGCCGAACAGGAGCACCGCCCCGACGCCGGGCAGCCACAGCGACGCCGGCTCGCCGCCGCGCAGCTCGTACGCCCGGAACCGGCGCTTCTGCGTGGCGGAGGCAGCAAGCCAGACCAGCGCGCCGGCCAGCGCCCCGATCAGCCGGACGGGCCGGTCGGCCCCGTCGTCGAAGACCACGAGCGTGACCACCAGCCGGGCCACCAGCCCGGCCAGCCCGACGCCGAGCACCGCCAGGTGCGTCCGGCGGGGCAGGCCCAGCCGGTGCCCGTTGACCAGGGCCAGCACGGTGGCCGCCGTCGGGCCGCCGAACACGGCGGGGAAGAGCAGCGACTGCGGTCGCCACGGCGGGCGACGCGCCTCGTACGCCGCCGGCGCGATGGTGGGGGTGAACAGGTCGTCGGCCACGGTGTTCCCGTCTCGGTAGGGGCGAGCGAGCCGGATCCTGCCACAGCCGGGCGACGGCCGGCGCTCCCGCGCCCGCCGCTTGGGTGCCCGCGCCCGTCGGTCAGGTGCCGGCGTCGGGCGTGGACATGGCACCCGCCGGCGCCGACGGGGCGACCGCCGGTCGTACCGCCGCGAGGGGCTGCGCCGGCACGGCGACCGGCGCGCCGCCGGGCGCCGCCGGACGGATCGTGCCGGGTGGCGCGGCGACCTCGGGCGGGGCGGCGGCCGGGACCGCGCGGGGCGGCGCGGGCGGGCCGGGCATCAGCTCCGGCCAGAGCGTCGCGGCGACCGCGCGACCGCGGCCCAGCCGGTGCCAGGCCCGCCGGTGCCGCTCGCCGAGGACCGCGGCCAGGTAGACCGACTCCGGCATGCCCGGCGGCGGGGGCGGCGTGATCACCGCCGAGATCTCGGCCCACAGGCCGCGGCCCAGCCGCCCGCGGGCCGGCTCCGCCAGGTGGCGCACCCGGGCCAGGTACTGCCGGGCGGCCAGCGCCAGGCCGTCGTCCAGCCGGCTCAGGTCCAGCGTGTACGCCCAGCCGACCAGCACGGGCACCGCCGTCGGGACCGGTCGCCAGGCGGTCGCCGCCCGGGTGTGCACGACGAGGGTGCCCGCCACCAGGTCGCCCAGCCGGCGCCCCCGCCGGTCGGTCAGCATCACGGTCACGCCGGCGACCCAGCTCAGCAGCGGCAGCACCAGGCCCGGCCACTCCACCGCCACGCCCACCAGCGCCCGGGTCAGCGACTGCCGCAGCCCCACCGGGGCGCCGTCGGCGCTGACCACCCGCAGCCCGACCGCCAGCTTGCCCAGCGTCCGGCCGTGGTTGAACCGCTCGCAGAGCACCGGGTAGCCGACCAGCACCAGGACCAGCCCCACCGTCGCGAGGGCACCGGTCAGCGCCTCGTCGACCAGCCCGGTCGGCAGGTTGGCGAGCACCATGCCGGCGGCGATCGACAGCACCAGCACGAGGACCATCTGGGCCAGGATGTCGAGCATCAGCGCGAGCACCCGGGAGCCGATCCGGGCGGCCCGGACGTCCAGCTCCACGGCCTCCCCGCTGACCAGCCCGGCGTCGCCCCACGGGGCGGGTCGGGCCGGCGGTCGTGGTTGCGCTCTCACCCCGACAGTGAACACTATGATCGCCGGACGGGGGTGACGGTGGATCTCGACGCGTACGTCGCGGAACACGGCGGGGAGTGGCGGCGGCTGGAGGAACTCTCCCGGCGCGGCCGGCTCGACGCCGCCGAGGTCGACGAACTCGTCGCCCTCTACCAGCGGGCGACCACCCAGCTCTCGGTGCTGCGCAGCCGCTCACCCGACCCGGCGCTGGTCAGCCAGCTCTCCCAGGTGGTGCTGCGGGCCCGGGCCCGGCTCACCGGCCGCCCGCGGCCGTCCTGGGCGGCGGTCGGCAGGTTCCTGCTGGTCGGCTTCCCCGGCGCGGTCTACCGCGCCTGGCCCTGGTGGTGCGGGGTGGCGACCGGCTTCACCCTGCTCAGCTTCTTCCTCATCTGGTACGTGGCGGGCAACCCGGAGACGGCGGGCGCGTTCATCGGCGAGGAGGCGGCCGCCGACCTCGTCGAGTCCGGCTTCGCCGGCTACTACACCGAGTTCGCCGCGCCGACCTTCGCCTTCCACCTGTGGACGCACAACGCCTGGCTCGCCGCCCAGTGCCTCGCCGCCGGGGTGCTCATCGTCCCCGTGCTCTACCTGCTCTGGCAGAACGCGCTCAACATCGGCGTGGTCGGCGGGGTGATGGTCGCCTACGGCCGGGCGGACGTCTTCTTCGGACTGATCACCCCGCACGGGCTGCTGGAGCTGACCGGCGTCTTCGTGGCCGCCGGGGTGGGCCTGCGCGTCGGGTGGGCGTGGATCGCGCCGCCCGCCCAGCTCACCCGGGGGCAGGCGGTCGCCCGGGCGGGCCGCGAGGGCGTCCTGGTCGCCGTCGGCCTGGTGGGGCTCTTCGCGGTCTCCGCCGTCATCGAGGCGTTCGTGACGCCCGCGCCCGTGCCGGTCCCGCTCCGCGTCCTCGCGGGCGCCGCCGTCTGGCTCGCCTTCCTGGCGTACGTCGTGCTGCTCGGCCGCCGGGCGACCGCCGCGCCCGAGGGCGACGACGTCCTCGACCCGCACGCCCGCCGCTGACCGCCTCGCCCGGACCGGCCCAGACCGGCCCGGGGATCAGAGCTGGCCGAGGGACTTGAGGCGCAGGTAGGTGTCGGCCAGGGTGGGGGCCAGACGGCCCGCCGCGGCGTCGACGACCGTCACCCCGTGCCGGCCCAGCGCGGCGCGGACCCGGTCGCGTTCGGCCAGCGCCCGCCAGGCCGCCGCAGCCGCGTAGGCGTCGCCGGGGCGCTGCGGGACGGCCGTGGTGAGCGCGGTCAGCACCGGGTCGTGCGTCGCGGCGATCACCACCTTGTGCCGGGCGGCGAGCCGGGGCAGCACCGGCAGCAGCCCCTCGCCGAGGGCGCCCGCCTCCAGCGCGGTGAAGAGCACCACCAGGCTGCGCTGGCGCTGCCGGCGCAGCAGCTCACCGGCGATCAGGTCGAAGTCCGTCTCCGCCAGCGCCGGTTGGAGCGGGGCGAGGGCGTGCACCAGCCGGGAGAGCAGGGCCGGCCGGCCGGTGCCCGTCACCGTGGCCCGGACCGCCGTGTCGGCGGCGAGCAGGTCGACCCGGTCACCGGCGCGGGCGGCGAGGGCGGCGAGCAGCAGCGCGGCGTCGATCGCGGTGTCCAGCCGGGGCTCGTCGCCGACGCGCACCGCCGACGTGCGGCCCGTGTCCAGCACGCACACCAGCCGGCGGTCCCGCTCCGGCCGCCACGTCCGCACCAGCACGTCGGCCCGGCGCGCGCTCGCCCGCCAGTCGATCGACCGCACGTCGTCGCCCACCACGTACTCGCGGAGGGTGTCGAACTCGGTGCCCTGGCCGCGCCCCCGGCTGACCTGGGTGCCGTCGATCACGCGCAGCCGGGCCAGCTTCTCCGGCAGGTGCCGGCGGGAGTCGAAGCGGGGCAGCACGCGCAGCGTCCAGGGCGGGGTGGCCGGGCGGCCGGAGCGCTGGCGGAAGCCCAGCCCCATCGGCCCGAACGAGCGCACGGTCAGCGCCACCGCCGGCCGGTCGCCCCGCCGGAGCGGGGTGAGCCGGCTGGGCAGCGCCACCGTCCCGCCCGGCCCGACGCGCACGAGCTGCGCCGGGGGCACGTCGGGGCGGGCGCCGGCCGAGGGCACCCAGGCGTCGCGAACCCGGGCACGCAGCGTACGGCCGGTGGGGTTGTGCAGCAGCAGCGCGACGGTGGCGGTGCCGCCGAGCCGCACCGCGCGGTCGCCCTCCCGGGTCGCCGCGAGCGCCCCCGGCGACGCGGCCAGTGCCCGGTCGACCAGCACGAGCAGCAGCACCGCGCCGGTCATCACCAGCAGGCCGACGAACGGCGCCGGCCAGGCCGGCAGGGTCAGCGCGCCCGCCGCCAGCAGGAGCGCCGCCCGCCAGGTCATCGCGGCGTCGGCACGGTGGCCAGCACCGTGTCCAGCACCGCGTCCACGCCGACGCCCTCCAGCTCGACCTCGGGGCGCAGCCGCAGCCGGTGCCGCAGCGTCGGCCGGGCGACCGCCTTCACGTCGTCCGGGACGACGTGGTCGCGGCCGGCCAGCCAGGCCCACGCCTTGGCGGTGGTGAGCAGCGCGGTCGCGCCCCGGGGCGAGGCGCCCAGCTCCAGCGCCGGCGTGCTGCGGGTGGCCCGGCACAGGTCGACGATGTAGGCGAACAGCGGCTCGGCCATGTGCACCCGGCCGACCGCCGCCCGGGCGGCAGCCAGGTCGGCCGCGCTGGCCACCGGCCGTACGCCGGCGGCCGTCAGGTCGCGCGGGTCGAAGCCGGCGTGGTGCGCGCGGAGCACCCCCAGCTCCTCCTCCCGGCTGGGCAGCGGCACGGTGAGCTTGAGCAGGAACCGGTCGAGCTGCGCCTCCGGCAGCGGGTAGGTGCCCTCGTACTCGATGGGGTTCTGGGTGGCGGCGACGATGAACGGGTCGGGCAGCGGACGCCGGTCGCCCTCGACCGAGACCTGCCGCTCCTCCATGACCTCCAGCAGCGCCGACTGGGTCTTCGGGGGCGTCCGGTTGATCTCGTCGGCGAGCAGCAGGTTGGTGAACACCGGCCCCTCGCGGAAGGTGAAGGCGGCGGTGCGCGGGTCGAAGATCAGCGAGCCGGTCACGTCTCCCGGCATCAGGTCCGGGGTGAACTGCACCCGCTTGGACCGCAGGTCGAGCGCGGTGGCCACGGTGCGGATCAGCAGGGTCTTGGCCACGCCCGGCACGCCCTCCAGCAGCACGTGTCCACGGCAGAGGAGGGCGATCACCAGGCCGGTGACGACCGCGTCCTGCCCCACGACCGCCTTGGCGACCTCGGCGCGCAGCCGGTGCAGGGCGGCCCGGGGATCGGCGGGGCCGGCGGTCAGCGGATCGGCGGTTCCGGCGGGTCGGGTCACCGAGGATCTCCTTCGGGTCGGTGCGGGTGCGGTGCGGCTGCCGGGGGCGGCCCGTCGGCGGGGTAGGACACGGCGTGCGCGTCGGCCTGGTGCGCGGTGTGCGCCTCGGTCGGGCGCGCGGGGTGCGGCGTGGCGTGCGCCTCGGTCGGCGGCCCGTCGGCCGGGTGCGGGGCGACCGTGCGGGTCAGCCGGTCCAGCGCGCGGGCCAGCTCCAACAGGTCCTGGTCGGTGTCGGGCGCGCCGCCGTAGAGCAGTTTCTCGGTCCGCCCGGGGCCGTCGCCGGTGCGGGCGGCGACCGCGGCGGCCACCTCGGCGGGCGGGGCGGTCGGCGGCAGGTTCAGCCGGGGCAGCAGGCGGTCCCGGGCGGCGGTGCGCAGCGTCCGCGCGGCCGCGTCCCGGGCGCCGGCCTTCTCGTAGAGCCGGGCCCGGCCGAGCACCGTCTCCGCCGAGCGGACCGTCACCGGCAGCGGCTCCGGCGTCGGCGGGCCGAGGCGGCGGGCCCGCCAGAGCGCGGCCAGCAGGGCGGCGACGGCGAGCTGCACCAACAGCGCCCAGAACCAGCCGGGGAAGGCGGACCAGAGCGGGTTCGGCGGGTCGGAGCCGTCGGCGCGGGAGTCGTCACCGTCGTTGTCGGAGCCGCCGCCCGGGCCGCCGGGCCGCCCGTCGCCGTCGCCCGGGCCGCCGGGGCGACCGCCGCCCGGCCCGCCGTACTCGGTGGAGCCGCCCGGGGTGGGCGACCAGGCCGGGCTGCCGCTGCTGCCGGAGCCGAAGGTCGGCGGGGGCGCCTGGCCGTCCAGGTCGAGCCACACCACCCGGCCGGTCCCGCCGAGCAGGGCGGTGGCGAACGCCCGGTTGTCCCACTCGTCGATCCGGTCGTTGCGGAACGGGTCGCTGGCGCCGACCACCACCACGCTCTCGGGGACCCGGAGCAGCCGGGCGAGCCCGCCGTCGAAGCAGAACTGCACGGGCGCCGACCGGCCCGGGGTGACCGCGTAGCGTTGCAGCCCGACCGCCGACCGCCCGAGCTGGCGCAGCTCGGGCATCGGGCAGGGCAGGCCCCGCGCGTCGGGCTCCACCGCCTGCGCGGCCCACCGCCGGCCGGTCGGCTCCACCGGCAGCGGGACGGCGTCCAGCACCCGCCGTGGCGGATCCACCAGCACCAGCCGGGTGGCCGAGGGAAGCGAACTCAGCGCACCGACCGTGTCCGGGTGCAGCAGCGCCGGCGCGGGCACGAAGAGCGTGGCCGGCCCGCTGCGGGCGGCCAGCAGCGCGCGCAGCGTGTCCGTCTCGCGCTGCACCGTGACGCCCCGCTCGCGCAGCGCGGCGGCGAGCCGGCTGCCGCCGTCGTCCCCGGTCGCGACGGGGGAGAGGAACCCCCGGTCGGTGGGATCGGGCTGGTCGAGCGCGTGGGTGACCAGGGTGGTGGTCAGCAGCAGCGCGGCCAGGCCCAACGGGATCAGCAGCCGGTGCCGGCGGCGACGTCGCCGGGAGGCGTCGCCGGCCTTCGGGGCCGGCTGGGCGGCGGTGACCTGTGCGCTCATGGTCGTGGCCCGTCCTCGGGTCGGCCGGTCAGCAGCCGGTCCAGGTCGGCGGCGTGCTCCCGCATCCGCCGGTCGTGCTCGGCCGAGGCGGGGCGCTGGCCGTACCAGAGTTCGGAGAAGATCGCCCCGGCGGCGCCCAGCGGCGGGCCGACCTGCGGACGGCTGGCCGTCGCGGCCCGCACCACCTCGACGACGGTCATGCCGGGCTGCGGCTGGAGCACCCCCCGGGCGACCAGCTCGCGGATCATCGCGCGCAGCCGTTCCCGGACGGCCTCGGCGTACCGGCCCTCGGCGGCCAGCCGGTCGGCGAGGGAGACGTACGCGGCGGCCGGCAACTCCGGCTCCGGCTCGCGCGGCGCGGGTACGACCGGCGCGGGGACGTCCACCGGCCCGGGCTGCCGGCGGCGTCGACGCAGCCGGGGCAGTCGGGGCAGCCGGCGGGGCACCCAGGCGGGGTACGTGTACCAGCCGACCGCCACCAGCACCGCGGCGAGCACCAGCAGCAGCGCGGCCAGGGGCAGCGGCACCCGGTCGCCGAGCGCGGCCGTGGTCTCGGTCCACCACCGGCTGAAGCTCATCGGTCGGCCGCCAGCAGAACGGTTTCCGGCGTGCCCGTCCGGGCCCGGGAGAGCCGGATGTCCAGCCCCTCGGTGCGCATCCGGGTCTCCAGGTGCAGCACCGCGTCGAGGCAGGCCAGCGCCGGGTACGCGACGCTGTTGACGCCCGCCCACACGGCCAGCGACAGCCAGGGGGCCCAGGCCCGGTCGACCAGGTCGAGCGCGTTCAGCCCGTAGTAGACGCCGATGCCGAGGCCGAGGCGGACGATCCACCAGGACAGGTAGCCGAGCAGCCGGATTCCGCCGGCCCGGCCGCCGCCGCGTACGGCCAGGGTGGCGGCGCGCAGCGGGGCCCGCAGCGGGTGCACCCGGTCGACGACCAGCGCCGGCGCCACGGCGCCGAGCAGGGCGAAACCGATGAACCAGGCCGGCCCGAACAGCGCGGCCACCCACATCACCAGCCCGACCAAAGCGGTGAGCAGCACCGTGGCGCCCCAGCGGGCGCCGGCGGGACGGAGCACCTCGCGCGGCCCGACCGTACGGCCGAACAGCGCGCCGCCGGCGGACCGGGCGGCCGGGTTGCCCAGCAGCGTGATGATCATCGCCTCGGTCGCCGCGCCGACGGCCAGCAGCAGCCAGTACATGCCGAAGTGATCGAACTCCACGAACCAGACGGGGGGCTCGACGTCGGCGGCGAGCCGCAGCGGGTAGAGCAGGAGTTGCTCGCCGACGGCCAGGGCGAGGGCGAGTGGGACCAGCACCCGGGCCTGGCCGCGCAGCAGCAGGACCGCGGAGTCGAGCAGCTCGCCGACCGTGAGCGGGCGGCGCGGGAGCACGGCGGTCGGGCCGGCGTCGGGCACGCGTACTCCTGGGGACGGGCGGCGGTGGCGCGTGACGGCGCACGCGGGGATCATGGTGACACGCGCGGTCCGATCGGGTGGACCCGCACGCCGGGGCGGCGACGCCGGCGTCGGTTGCTGGGCGGCGGCGTCCCACGGCAGTACCGTGCCGGGTGACGCGGATCCCACCGAAACTGAACGGGATGGAAACATTAACCCCATGAGAGCCCGGGTACTGGTGGTCGACGACGACCCCGCGCTCGCCGAGATGCTCGGCATCGTCCTGCGCAGCGAGGGGTTCCTGCCCTCCTTCGTCGCCGACGGGGAGCGGGCCCTGGCCGCGTTCCGCGAGAACCGGCCGGACATCGTCCTGCTCGACCTCATGCTCCCCGGCATGAGCGGCATCGACGTGGCGCGGTCGATCCGGGCCGAGTCGGGCGTGCCGATCGTTATGCTGACCGCCAAGAGCGACACCGTCGACGTGGTCCTCGGCCTGGAGTCCGGGGCCGACGACTACGTGGTCAAGCCGTTCAAGCCCAAGGAACTGGTCGCCCGGATGCGGGCGCGGCTGCGGCGCGGCGAGGACGTGGCCCCCGAGATGCTGACCATCGGGCCGCCCGGCAACCAGATCACCATCGACGTGCCGGCGCACACCGTCAGCCGCAACGGCGAGGAGGTGAAGCTGACGCCGCTGGAGTTCGACCTGCTGGTCGCGCTCGCCCGCAAGCCGCGCCAGGTGTTCACCCGCGAGGTGCTGCTGGAGCAGGTCTGGGGCTACCGGCACGCCGCGGACACCCGGTTGGTCAACGTGCACGTGCAGCGGCTGCGCGCCAAGATCGAGCCGGATCCGGAGCGACCGGAAATCATCCTCACCGTGCGGGGCGTGGGCTACAAGGCGGGCACCGGATAGCCTGGTCACACTGTGGCCACCTCCCCGATCCCGGACCCCCAGCCGACAGCTCCCCACCGGCGTGTCGCCGCCGCGCGGAAGCTGTGGCGCGGCGTGAGCGGCCGGTCCGCGCGCCTGCTGGCCGGGTTGCACCAGACCTGGCGACGGTCGCTGCAGCTGCGGGTGGTGACCATCACCCTGGTCGCGTCCAGCCTGCTGGTGGGCGGTTTCGCCTACCTGATCGCCGACAAGATCACCAACATCCTGGTGGAGAACGCCGAGACCGACGTGCGGGTGCGGCTGGAGAGCGGCGCGACGTACGCGGTGCGGCAGTTCGGCCTCTACAACCAGCCCCAGGACGCGCAGTTCCAGGAGACCGTCGACGGCACGGTCAACTACCTCGCCGGCGGTGACCCGCAGCAGACCACCGGCGTGATCGTGGCGCTCACCGCCGACAACCACGCCGGCCTCATCCAGCCGCGTTCCTCGCCCGCGGTCAACGTCCGGCCGCTGATCAGCCGTGAGTTGCGCGCCACTGTCGCCGGAGGCAAGGTCGCCAGCCAGATCCGCACCGGCCGGCTGGGCGGGGAGCGCACGAAATACCTGGTCTACGGCTCGCCCGTGCCCACCAAGTTCGGCCAGGTGGAGCTCTACTACCTCGTGCCACTGACGCGGCAGGACGACACGGCCGGCGACGCCCGCGCGACGGTGGTCGCCACCGGCGCGGCCCTGGTGATCCTGCTCGGCCTGCTCGCCGGCCTGGTCACCCGGCTGGTGGTGACCCCGGTGCGGGTGGCCGCCCGGACGGCCCAGCGGCTCTCCGCCGGCCTGCTCGACCAGCGGATGGCGGTCAACGGCGAGGACGATCTCGCCCTGCTCGCCGCGTCGTTCAACCAGATGGCGACCAACCTCCAGCGGCAGATCCTGCGGCTGGAGGAGATGTCCCGGCTGCAACGCCGCTTCACCTCCGACGTGTCGCACGAGTTGCGCACTCCGCTCACCACGGTCCGGATGGCCGCCGACCTGATCTTCGCCGAGCGGGACGAGTTCGACCCGGCGGTGGCGCGCAGCGCCGAGCTGCTCCAGGCCGAGCTGGACCGCTTCGAGGAACTGCTCACGGACCTGCTGGAGATCAGCCGCTTCGACGCCGGCTTCGCGATGCTGGACGCCGAGCCGACCGATCTGGTGCCGGTCGTGCACCGGGTGGCCGACCGGCTGGCCGGCCTGGCCGAGCGGGTCGGGGTGCCCATCGAGCTGGACGTGCCCACCACGCCGGTGATCGCCGAGGTCGACCCGCGGCGGGTCGAGCGGGTGCTGCGCAACCTGGTCGGCAACGCCGTGGAGCACGGCGAGGGCAAGCCGGTGCGCATCACCCTGGGGATGGACGACACGGCCGTCGCGATCACCGTCCGCGACCACGGGGTGGGCCTCAAGCCGGGCGAGGAGAAGTTGGTGTTCAACCGCTTCTGGCGGGCCGACCCCTCCCGGGCCCGGCAGACCGGCGGCACCGGGCTGGGGCTGTCGATCAGCCTGGAGGACGCCCGGCTGCACGGCGGCTGGCTGGAGGCGTGGGGTGCGCCCGGGCAGGGCGCCCAGTTCCGGCTCACCCTGCCGGCCCGGGCCGGCGACCGGTTGACCACCTCGCCGCTGCGGCTGGTCCCGGCCGACGCCGCCCTGCCCTTCGGCGGCCCCCGCGAGGGCGGCCTGCTGGCCATCGGCCCGGGCAGCGGCGGCGTGCTCGCGATCGGCCCGGCCGACGGCGTGGTGGCCGCCGGGCCGGGGCGGCAGGGGACCGGGGGGCGCGCGGAGGTGGGATCGTGAGGCGGCGCCTGCTCGCCACTGTGCTCGGCGGCACGCTGCTGCTGGGCGGCACGGCCGGCTGCGGCATCCCGGCCAACACCGAGGTCCGGGTGGAGGGCGCCGGGCCGGCGGCCGAGGCCGGCTCCACCAGCGGCATCCGGGGCGAGCCCCCGAACCGCAGCGCGAGCGGCAGCGTCCCGGGGCAGTTCGTCAAGAACTTCCTCTCCGCCGCGGCGGGCGAGCCGGACCGCGCCTACCAGCGGGTCCGGAACTTCATCACCCCGGAGGACCAGGACCGCCTCCAGGTGAAGGAGGGCAGCGAGGTCGCGCTGACCGTCGTCCGGCTCACGGAGGAGCCGGTGATCGTCACCGCCCCGAGCAAGATCGAGGTCACCCTCAAGGTGCAGCAGGTCGGCCAGCTGCGCGCCGACGGCACGCTGGCCCCGCCGGAGACGAGCACCACGTCGTACACGTTCGAGCTGCGCAACCCGCCCCGGCAGGAGGGCAAGGGGGAGCCGGGCCTGTTCGTGGCCAACCCGCCGAACGTGCTGCTGCTCAGCGTCGACGCGCTCGAGGCGTACTACCAGAGCCGGACCATCTACTTCTGGAACTCCAGCCGTACCCGGCTGGTGCCCGACCAGCGCTACCTGCCCCTCGCCGTGCCCGACGAGCGGCTGGTCAGCGAGGTGGTGAAGTGGCTGACCGCCGGCCCCTCCCTCTGGTTGCGCTCCGGGGTCACCGGGCTGCCGGACGGCACCCGCCTGATCAACAACGCCACCCGGACGGAGGGCCGCTGGGAGGTCGACCTGGAGATGCCGGACGAGAAGGTCCGCCTGGAGCAACTCGCCACGCAGCTCGCCTGGTCGCTGCACGACGTCGACGGGCAGCTCGAGATCAAGATCCGTACCCAGCCCCGGAAGGACATCCCCGACCTGGAGGCGCACCGGCAGGCGAACCCGGTGTACCGGGTCGGCGACGGCTACCAGCGGTTCTGCGTCTACGAGGGCGCCGTCCACCCGCTGTCCGACGCCGCCGGAACGGTCGCCACGGTGCCGGTGGCGGCCGAGGCGAACAGGAACGTCGTGTCGGCGGGGCTCAGCCGCGCGGAGGACCAGATCCGGGCGGCGCTGGTGGTCACGGAAGCCGGCCGCCAGTGGCTGTCCGTCGGCGCCGGGCTCGACCCCGTCGCCGTCTTCCACCGCAGCGCCAGGGGCTACGGCGCGATCGGCCGGCCGGTCTGGCTGCGCTCGACGGACCGGGGCGAGCCGGCCGGGTTGGTGGTCGCCGACGGCGCTCTCTACCGGTTCGACGCCCAGGCGCAGCTCACCCCCGTGTCGCTGGGCGTCCCCGGCACGGTGACCGCGGTGGCCGCCTCGCTGGACGGGCACCGGATCGCCGTCATCGCCGGCGGCGCGCTCTACGTCGCCGCCCTGACCCCCACCGAGGGCGGGGTCACCCTCGGCCCGGCCCGTCGGCTGCCCACCCGGCTGACCGGCCTGTCGGCCGTCGACTGGTACGGCGAGGACAAGCTGCTCCTCGCGGGGGAGGTCGGCCGCCCCGCGGTCTACGAGGTCAGCGTGGACGGCACCCGGGACAGCCGGGTGGAGGACAAGATCGGCGCCAGGGTGACCCACCTCGCCGCGTACCCGGCCAACACGGAGGTGCCACGCGGCGCGGCGATGTACGAGGCGAACGAGGTGGCGTACGGGAGCGCTCCGTTCGAGCGGATCCAGCCCGAGCAGGTGCAGGTGTCGCCGCCCTCGACCGGGACGCGCGCCGGCAACCCGACCGCCCCCTTCTTCCTCTACTGATGCCGGGCCTCGGCGGGCTCTGGTCGGACCTCACCGACCTGGTGCTGCCCGTGGAGTGCGCCGGTTGCCGGGAACGCCGGCAGGGGCTGCGGCACGGCGTCTGCCCGGAGTGTGCGGCGGCGCTGGACGCGCTGCGGCCCCGGGCGGTACGCCCCACCCCGGCCCCGCCCGACCTGCCGCCCTGCCTCGCCCTCGGCCCGTACGCGGGCCCGCTGCGGGAGACGCTGCTCGCGTACAAGGACCACGGCCGGCACGGGCTGGCCCGGCCGCTGGGCGCGCTGCTCGCCGAGGTCGTGGCGGCGGCGGTCGGCGAGGCACGGCCGGTGACGCTGGTGCCGGTGCCGGACACCGCGGCGGCGGCCCGCGCCCGGTACGGCGACCACCTCGGCCGGCTGACCCGGCACTGCGCGGACCGGCTGCGCCGGGCGGGCTGGCCGGTGCGGGTGCGGCGGCCCCTGCGCGCCCTGCCCCGCCCCGACTCGGTGACGCTGGACAGCGCCGGGCGGGCGGCGGCGGCCGAGTCCGCCTTCCGGGTCCGCCCCCGGGTCGCGCCCGCCCCGGACGGGGCCGCGGTCGTGGTGCTCGACGACATCCTCACCACCGGGTCGACCCTCGCCGCGGTGGCACGCGCGCTGACCGTGAGCGGGCTGTCGCCGACGGTCGCCGCCGTGCTCGCCGCGACCGAGAAACGGCACCGGTCGTAACCGATAGTGTTTCCGTTTCACCCGTTGGTGTATGAGGTGTGAAAAATCTCTGGCCGTCTCCGCGACCGGGGGTGACTGCCGGGCGAACACGCGTTAGCGTTTTCCTGTCGGGGGTAGGAGGTCTTCCCACCCGCTCCCGGCGGTGAAAGGAGGCGTAGCCGCACTGACCGGTCGACGCCGAGTGGGACCTCCCCCAGATGCGCGCGACCGGATGCCGGATCGAACGACCGTCCGAACTAGGGAGGTCACGTGGACATCGTGGTCAAGGGCCGTAACGTCGAAGTGCCGGACCATTACCGGGTGCACGTAGCGGAGAAACTCGCAAAGATCGAACGCTACGACCACAAACTTATTCGTGTCGATGTCGAGCTTTTTCACGAGCGGAATCCCCGCCAGGCGGACCACTGCCAGCGCGTCGAGATCACCTGCGTCTCCCGGGGCCCGGTGATCCGGGCGGAGGCGTGCACGAACGACTTCTACAGCGCGCTCGACGCGGCCATCGCCAAGCTCGACACCCGGTTGCGTCGGGCGGCCGACCGCCGCCGCGTCCACCGGGGTCGGCACGCCCCGCTCTCCGTCGCCGCCGCCACCGCCGGCCTGCCGGTCGCCGACCTCGACGCGCCCCTGGGGGCGTCCGTCGACGGCGCCCGCGCCGGCACGGCCACGGCCGTGGCGGAACGGGTCGAGGAGGAGCACGACGACCAGCCCTGGCACATCGCGCGGGAGAAGGTGCACCCCGCCGAGCCGATGACCGTCGACGACGCCCTGTTCCAGATGGAACTCGTCGGCCATGACTTCTACCTGTTCCAGGACAAGGAGTCCGGCCGGCCGAGCGTCGTCTACCGGCGGCACGCCTACGACTACGGCATCATCTCCCTCGCCCTCTGATCCTCCGGCGCCGTGGTGGCGGCCCGCGCCGCCGCCACGGCCGACCGGACGTCGGGCCTCCGGCCCACCGCACGCCTGAGGTGCGACCAGGCGCGGGTCAGCGGAGTTCGTCGGGGAGCAGCCCGAAGACCAGGTCGTCGATCCGGGTGCCCGCCAGCCCCGGCAGCCGGCCGCGCAGCAGCCCCTCCCGGCGGAAGCCGACCTTCTCCAGCACCCGCTGCGACGCGACGTTGCCGGGCAGGGTGGCGGCCGTCAGCCGGGCGGCCCCCACCGGCCCGAACGCCCAGCCGGCGAGGAGCCGCACCGCCCGGGTGGCCAGCCCGCGCCCCCGCGCGGTGGGCAGCAGCGCGTAGCCGATGCTCGCCTCCCCGGCGGCGGCGTCGAGGTAGGACATCCCGCAGCTGCCGACCGGTTCGCCGGTGGTCGCGTCGAGGATCAGCAGCCGGGCGATGCTGCCGGTCAGCCACCCGCTCTCCGACAGCCGGCAGCGTCGCGCGATCGCCGCCCGGGTGGGCGGCACCGGCGGGGCCTGGTTCGCCACCACGTCCGGCAGTGTGTGCAGGTGGTACATCAGGTCGACGTCGTCCGGGCCGAGCGGGCGCAGGGTCACCACGCCGTCGGTGAGCCGGCCGTCGGGCAGGTCGGGCAGCAGCCGGGGGGTGGGCCCGGGCGGGTCGTCGGCGAGGCGTACCCAGGCCATCAGGTCCGACCGGCCGCCGCCGCGGAGCTGGCCGGCCGCCCGGCGTACCCCCTCGTGGCGGAAGCCGGCGGCGAGCGCCACCCGCTGGCTGGCCGGGTTCTCCGCGTGGGTCAGCAGCTCCAGCCGGTCGAACCCGCACCGGAACGCCGAGTCGGCCAGGGCCCGCGTCGCGGCGGTCGCGACGCCGCGACGCCGCGCCCAGGGCGCGACCCAGTAGCCCACCTCGGCCTGCCGGCGCTGCGTCACGACCTGGCCGAGGCCCGCCCCGCCGACCAGCCGGTCGGTGGCGCGGTCGGCGATGGCGTACGCGGCCCCGCCGGCGGTCCAGGCCGCCGGGGCGCCCTCGGTGATCCACCAGCGGGCGTCGGCATCGGTGTACGGCTCCGGCAGGCCCGGGTTGAACCGCAGGTTGACCGGGTCGGCGCAGCCGGCGGCCAGGTCGGCGGCGTCCCCGGGGCGGAACGGCCGCAGCCGCACCCCGTGGGCGTCGATCACCTCGGGCGTCACGTCAGGTCCCCGGCGAGCAGCGCGCCGACCCAGGCGTCCACCCGTTCGCCCCGGTGCGTGAGCCCGCCCCGGGCGGTGCCCTCGACCGTGAAGCCGGCCTTCTCGGCGACCCGGCGCGAGGCGGTGTTGCCGACGTTGGCCCGCCACTCGATCCGGGCCAGGCCCAGCGTGGTGAAGCCCCAGGTGGCGAGGGCGGTCAGCGCGGCCGGCATGAAGCCCCGGCCCCGGCTCGCCGGCGCGGTCATGAAGCCGACGTCGGCCAGCAGCGGGTCGGCGGGGGAGAGCCGCAGGTCAATCGAGCCGGCGTACCGGTCGTCGGCGCCGGCGACCACGAAGCAGGCGCAGGTGCCGGCCGCCCAGGTGCCGCGCGAGTAGACGAGGTAGGACTCGGCCTCGGCGGGGTCGTACGGGTCGGGCACGGTGGTCCACCGGATGGTCCCCGGGTCCCGGCAGGTCTCGACGACCGCGTCGAGGTCGCGCTCCTCCATCGGGCGCAGCCGCAGCTCATCGCCGCCGGCGGTGGCGAAGAGGACGGGCTGGGGGCGGCCGAAGACGGCGGCCCGCCGGGCCTCCAGGGTGCCGGGCCCGGCGGGCCCGGTCTCGCCGGGGGCGGGCACCTCGCCGGGGAACAGCGAGCCGATCCAACCGTCCGGCCCGCCCTCCGGCGCGGGGTCGGCCAGCCGCAGTTGCCCCTCGACGCGGAAGCCCGTCCGGAGCGCGACCAGGCGGGAGGCGTGGTTGCCGACCTCGGCCTGCCAGATCAGTCGGCGCAGTTTCCGCGTGTCGAGGGCCCAGCGCGCGACGGCCCGGGCGGCCCGTACGGTGACGCCCCGGCCCCGGGCCCAGGGCGCGGTCCAGTACCCGATCTCGCCCGTGCCGTGGCCGGGGTCGATCGAGACCAGCCCGCAGGAGCCGAGCACCTCGCCGGTGGCGGCGTCGCAGACCGCGAACGGCGCCCCGGTGCCGGCCGCCCAGTCCCCCGGGGCCACCTCGGTGACGAACCTGTGCGCGTGTTCGGGCAGGTACGGGCGAGGTACGGTGGTCCAGCGCTGGATGTCCGGGTCCTGGCACGCCCGGTGCACCGCGTCGGCGTCGGTCGCCCGCCAGGGTCGCAGCAGCAGGCCGTCCTCGGTGATCTCCACGGGTTCCACCCGAGCCATCGTGCCGGATCGTTCGCGGACGGCGTAACCGGATTACGGCGGAGGCGGCGCGCGTCGAGCGAGTTATGTCGGTTTCGCCGGGTCGGAGGGCCGCCACCAGTGACCATCGCGCCGATGGAGCGCCTACGATGGTTCGAGACTGTCTAGGGGAGCGTTGATCCGTGTCGATTCTGGAAAGGGTCCTCCGCGCGGGCGAGGGCCGTATGGTGCGCCGGCTGAAGGCCATCGCCGCCGCCGTCAACTCGATCGAGGACGACTACGTCAACCTCAGCGACGACGAGCTGCGCGGCATGACCGACCAGTTCAAGGAACGGCTCGCGGACGGCGAGACCCTCGACGACCTGCTGCCGGAGGCCTTCGCGGTGTGCCGGGAGGCGGCTGCCCGGGTGCTCGGCCAGCGCCCGTACGACGTCCAGGTGATGGGCGGCGCGGCGCTGCACTTCGGCAACATCGCCGAGATGAAGACCGGTGAGGGCAAGACGCTGACCTCGGTCATGCCGGTCTACCTCAACGCGCTCTCCGGCAAGGGCGTGCACGTCATCACGGTCAACGACTACCTGGCCCAGCGCGACGCCGCCTGGATGGGCCGGGTGCACGAGTTCCTCGGCCTCACCGTCGGCGTGGTCCTGCCCAACCGGCCGGCCGCCGAGCACCGCGCCGCGTACGAGTGCGACGTCACCTACGGCACGAACAACGAGTTCGGCTTCGACTACCTGCGCGACAACATGGCCTGGTCGCGGGACGAGCTGGTCCAGCGCGGCCACAACTTCGCGGTGGTCGACGAGGTCGACTCGATCCTGATCGACGAGGCCCGTACCCCGCTGATCATCTCCGGCCCGGCCGAGCACTCCGCCCGCTGGTACACGGAGTTCGCGGGCGTGGTGGCCCGGCTCCAGGCCGGCAAGGACGGCGAGGGCGACTACGAGGTCGACCACGCCAAGCGGACCATCGCCGTCACCGAGCGCGGCGTGGCCAAGGTCGAGGACCGGCTGGGCATCGACAACCTCTACGAGTCGGTGAACACCCCGCTGGTCGGCTACCTCAACAACGCCATCAAGGCCAAGGAGCTCTTCAAGCGCGACAAGGACTACATCGTCAGCGACGGCGAGGTCCTGATCGTCGACGAGTTCACCGGCCGCATCCTGCACGGGCGCCGCTACAACGAGGGCATGCACCAGGCGATCGAGGCCAAGGAGGGGGTGGAGATCAAGCAGGAGAACCAGACCCTGGCCACCATCACCCTCCAGAACTACTTCCGCCTCTACGAGAAGCTCTCCGGCATGACCGGTACGGCGCAGACCGAGGCGGGCGAGTTCAACAAGGTCTACAAGGTCGGTGTCGTGACCATCCCGACCCACCGGCCGATGGTCCGGCAGGACCGGCCGGACGTGATCTACAAGACCGAGAAGGCCAAGTTCAACGCCGTGGTGGAGGACATCGCCGAGCGGCACGCGATCGGCCAGCCGGTGCTCGTCGGCACCGTCTCGGTGGAGAATTCCGAGATCCTCTCCCAGCTCCTGCGCCGCCGCGGCATCCCGCACTCCGTGCTGAACGCCAAGTTCCACGCGCGTGAGGCCGAGATCGTCGCCCAGGCCGGCCGCAAGGGCGCCGTCACCGTCGCGACCAACATGGCCGGTCGCGGCACCGACATCCTGCTCGGCGGCAACGCCGAGTTCCTCGCCGCCAACGAGCTCCGCCAGCGTGGCCTCGACCCGATCGAGCACGAGGAGGAGTACGCCAAGGCGATGGAGGAGGTCCTGCCCAAGTGGAAGCAGGCCTGCGACGCCGAGGCGGAGGAGGTCGCCGACGCCGGCGGCCTCTACGTGCTGGGCACCGAGCGGCACGAGTCCCGCCGGATCGACAACCAGCTGCGCGGTCGGTCCGGCCGGCAGGGTGACCCGGGCGAGTCCCGGTTCTACCTGTCGCTCCAGGACGAGCTGATGAAGCGCTTCCGCTCCGGGGCGGTCGAGGCGGTCATGGAGCGCTTCAACATCCCGGAGGACGTGCCCATCGAGTCGAAGATGGTCACCCGCCAGATCAAGAGCGCGCAGGCCCAGATCGAGGGCCAGAACGCCGAGATCCGCAAGAACGTCCTCAAGTACGACGAGGTGCTCAACAAGCAGCGCCAGGTGATCTACGCCGAGCGCCTGCGGGTGCTCAACGGCGAGGACCTTTCCGACCAGGTCCGCAACATGATCGACGACGTCGTCGAGGCGTACGTGCGGGGGGCCACCTCCGAGGGCTACGGCGAGGACTGGGACCTGGAGCAGCTCTGGTCCAGCCTCAAGCAGCTCTACCCGGTCGGCGTGACGATCGAGGAGCTGGAGGAGGAGGCCGGCGGGTCCCGGGCGGGCATCGACGGGGACTTCCTGCTCGCCCGCCTCAAGGAGGACGCGCACGCCGCGTACGACCGGCGCGAGGAGCAGCTCGGGGCGGAGGGCACCCGCGAGCTGGAGCGGATGGTCCTGCTCCAGGTGATCGACCGCAAGTGGCGCGAGCACCTCTACGAGATGGACTACCTCCAGGAGGGCATCAGCCTGCGGGCGTACGCCCAGCGCGACCCGGTGGTGGAATACCAGCGCGAGGGCTTCGACATGTTCGCCACCATGATGGACGGCATCAAGGAGGAGACGGTCGGCTTCCTCTACAACGTCGAGGTCCAGGTCAACGAGCCGGAGCCCGCGGCCGAGGAGGTGCAGCTGCTCGACAAGCCGGTCGAGATCCGGGCCAAGGGCCTGGGCCGGTCGCCGCAGCAGCAGGGCCTCCAGTACTCGGCGCCGACCATCGACGGCGAGGCCGGCGCGGGTGCGGTGGCCGTCGAGCGCGCCGACGAGCAGGCGCCGGCGCTCGGCGTCGGCCGGCCGGAACCGGCCGCCCCGGCCGCACCGGGGACGACGGCCCCGGCCGCGCCGCAGCGCCCGGCGACGGGCCTGCGCGGCCCGGCCGTCGCGGCGAGCGCCGCCCGGCGCCCGGCGCCGGGGCAGGCGGAGGCCGGCAACGGCCCGTCCCGCAACGCGCCGTGCCCGTGCGGTTCCGGCCGCAAGTACAAGCGCTGCCACGGCGCCCCCAACGGCGGCGCCTGACCGGCAGGTGAGCGGGGCTGCGCCCCGCCGAAGCGCATCGAGCCGCGGTCCTCGCCGACCGCGGCTCGATGCGCGTTTCACAGCACCTGGAGGGCGGTGCAGAGCCAGGTGCCGCGGCGGTGCTCCAGGCGCAGCGCCATCGCCCAGGTGCGTCCGCCCGCGCCGGCGAGCACCGCGGCCGCCTCCACGGCCGCGGCGCGCGGCTCGCAGACCCGCAGCCGACGCAGCCGCACGACGGGCCGGGTGGACCGGCGACGCGCCGGGCCGGACCGGGCGGTGGCGCGGGCGAGCTCGGGCAGCAGCCCGGCCGCCCTGGCCGGGTCGAGCAGCGGGCGGAGCTGCCCGGGCGGGCGGTAGCCGTTGAGCACCTCCAGGCAGGTGCTGACGAAGCGGTGGGCGGCCCGGGTGGCCTCGGGGGTGGCGGTCACCAGCGCGCCCGGGGGCAGCGGCGCGGCGGGCCCGCGGCCGGGTCCCGCCGGGGCGGGCGACACCCGCGCCCGGCGGGCGGGCGGCCGGTCGGCGTCGCGGCGGGCCGGCTCGAACAGGTCGAGGACGAGTTGGGCGTGCGCCGGGGCGGGCCAGTGCGCGGCGTCGTCGTCGGCGAACGGCGGCTCGAACGAGGGCGCGGGGCGCAGCCGGACGGGAGGGCGCGGCGGGCCGGGGCGGCGCGAGTCGGTCATCCGGACCTCCCATGATCTTGCGTTTGCTTTCGTTTGCCTTCGACTGACCCCATTCTCGGACACGGCAGAGCCGGCGGTCAATGCCTGTGGGCGTTCGGGTGGTTACTCCGGGTCGCGTTCGGCCAGCGGGTTGCTCCGCACCCACTCGGCGGTCTCGGCGTACTTGCGCTCGATGTACTCCTCCAGCCGGGCGCGCTCCACGCGCCACTGGCCACGCCCGCCGATCTTGATCGCCGGCAGTTCACCGCTGCGCACCATGTGGTAGACCTGCGAGTCCGACACGTTCAGCTCGGTGGCCACGTCGGAGAGCAGCAGGAACCTCGGTTCCACGGAAACTCCCGGGGTCGGCGTCGTTTGGCTCAGTTTGCCACCGACCGCCGACGTCGCCCAGCCGGCGGACGGGACCTGCGGCGACGCGTCCGGCGGGACACACCGGCCGGGAGCTTCCGTCGCGCAGGTCCGAGGTGTATGACGGTCACGGCGTACGGCATGATCGGCGCCGGACCGGCGGAGGCCGGCGGAGGACCTGAGCGGGGGAGACGACCGGTGACCGAGGAGCTTGTCCGGGTGTACGTGCCGGCGACCGTCCCGATGCTGACCCTCCTGTGCGGGCCTGGGCTGCCCGTGGCCGCCGCGCACGCGGTGACCCCCGCCCTGCGCGAGTGGTACGCCGAGGGCGACGAGGAGGAGTTGGAGTACGTCGCCTTCACCCGCGCCGCCCAGGACGCGCTGCAACTGCTCCGGGCCGATCCCGACGCGCCCCGCCGCCGGGTGGTCGTCTCGGTGGACCTGCCCGCCTCGGCAGTGGGCCGGGGCGACGGGGAGCTGGGCTCCAGCGCGGTCGAGCTGAGCGCGCCCGTGCCCGTCGCCGCCGTCGCCGCGATCCACGTGGACGGCGCCGACGCGGCCGAGGCCGTGGCCGCCGCGGCGGAGGTGGTCGTCGAGGCCCTCGCCGGCGACCCGGACGCCCAGTTCACGGTCGACGGGGCCGAGGACCACGAGCTGGAGTGGTACGACGTCTCCGAGCTGGACCTGCTGCTCCGCGCCGCCTCCTGACCCCGCCGTCGCCGGCGGTGCCGGGCGTCAGCGGGTGGGGGCGGCCTCGGCCGGCTCGTCGTCGTCGGCGTGGGCCGGGCCCAGGGTGCGGCCGAAGGCGATCATGGCGGTCAGGGCGCCGACGAAGAGCACCCAGATGCCGTTGTCGACCCGGGAGGTGCCCAGCGAGGTCTGCGCCACCGCGTCCGCCTCGCTCAGGGCGCCGGCCAGGTCGAGCAGGGAGCGCCCGCCGACCCGGATGATCACTTCGGCGAGGAGCAGGAGCAGGCCCGGGCCGGCCCCGGCCAGCAGGTACGCCGGCCAGCGCGGCGCGGGCGTCGCCGCCTCCCGCCGGGCGGCCCGGCGCCGGGCCCAGGTCAGGTAGCCGAAGGCGAGCAGCCCCGCCAACAGGCCGGCGAGCAGCGACTCAGTGCGCGACACCCACTTGGCGGCGGTGAGCAGCGACTCCTGGGTGTCGCCGGCGCCGAAGAGGTCGAACAGGGGATCGCGGGCCCGGCTGAAGGCCACCACGAAGACGAGCGTGCCGAGGGCGGCGGCGACCACGGCCCCGACCACGGGCGCGCTGCGGGCGCCGGCGATGGCCCCGCCGATCGTCGCCGCGGCGGCGGTGGTGCCGGCGATCACGTTGGTGGTCGCGTTGTCGGCGTACGTCAGGTTGATCGCGAACGCGGCGGCCAGCGCCACCAGCAGGCCGGTGCCGATCGCGGCCACGAAGCGCAGGGTCACCCGGTCGCTGCCCCGGCGGGCGAGCAGGTCGACGCCGAAGAGGGCGAAGGCGGCGCCGGCGACCAGCGCGGCCGAGATCACCCCCGGCAGGGCGAAGGCGGAGAGGCTGATCGCGGTGATCCCGGCGGCCGCCGAGTTGATCGCCTCGCGGGTCGACCAGAGCATCGCGGTCAGCCAGCCGAGCGCCAGGAGCGCGAGCACCGGTGTGCCGGGCGCGAGCGCCGGAGCGAACCTGTCACCATCGGCGGCCGGCAGGTCCGACTCGTCGGCGTCGGCCGGGCCCGGCTCCCGCTCCGGTTCGGCAGCGGTGGCGTCGGCGGCCGGAATCGGCTGGTCCGACTCCGCGGCGGCGGAGCTGCCGGGCTGCTTGGTCATCCTCTTCCCCTCCGACGGGCGCCCGGCCCTCGGCGGGGCCGGCAGTTCACCGGCCACCCAGCGTACGCGCCCGCCGGGCCTGCCCTGGTCGGTCGGTGGTGGGGGTGGGGCGAGGGCCGCGCCGTGAAACAATCGGGCGAGGTCCCGCCGCCGCGACCGGTCCACCCCCCGCGGCGCCCGGCGCCGGTCGTCCGGCCGGTGCCAGCGGGTCCGATTTCGCCACCGCTGTCGAGATCGCCAGGAGCCCTGATGGACGCCGTGTTCTCCGTACCCGAGCCGCGCAACGAGCCGGTGCGCAACTACGAGCCGGGCAGTGTCGACCGGGAACGGCTCCAGCAGCGGCTGGCCGAGCTGGCCGCCGAGCGGATCGACCTGCCGATGACCATCGCCGGTGAGCAGCGGATGGCCGGCGGCGAGTCGATCGACGTGGTGCAGCCGCACAAGCACGCGCACGTGCTGGGCGTCACCGGGCACGCCGACCACGAAGACGCCCGCGCGGCGGTCAAGGCCGCCAAGGACGCCGCCCCGATGTGGCGGGCCCTGCCGTTCGAGGAGCGCGCCGCGATCTTCCTGCGCGCCGCCGAGCTGCTCGCCGGCCCTTGGCGGGACACCCTGAACGCGGCCACCATGCTCGGCCAGTCGAAGACCGCCATCCAGGCCGAGATCGACTCGGCCTGCGAGTTCGTCGACTTCCTCCGGTTCAACGTGCACTTCGCCCGGAAGCTGCTGGAGGAGCAGCCGATGTCGTCGCCCGGGGTGTGGAACCGCTTCGACCACCGCCCGCTGGAGGGCTTCGTCTACGCGATCACCCCGTTCAACTTCACCGCGATCGCCGGCAACCTGCCCTCGGCGCCGGCCCTGCTGGGCAACACGGTGGTCTGGAAGCCGGGCCCGACCCAGCAGTTCGCCGCGCACTTCACCATGCGGCTGTTCGAGGCGGCCGGCCTGCCTCCCGGTGTGATCAACATGGTCACCGGGCGTGGCGAGGAGGTCTCCGACGTCGTGCTCGCCGACCCGGACCTGGCCGGCATCCACTTCACCGGCTCCACCAAGGTCTTCCAGCACCTGTGGAAGACCGTCGGGGAGAACATCTCCCGCTACCGGGGCTACCCGCGCCTGGTCGGCGAGACCGGCGGCAAGGACTTCGTCGTCGCGCACACCAGCGCGGACGTCGACGCCCTGCACACCGCGCTGATTCGGGGCGCCTTCGAGTACCAGGGCCAGAAGTGCTCGGCGGCCTCCCGGGCGTACGTCCCGCGGTCGCTCTGGGAGGGCGGGCTGCGCGACCGGCTGGCCGCCACCACGGAGTCCCTCACCTACGGCGACGTCACCGACTTCGGCAACTTCGGCGGCGCGGTGATCGACGCCAAGGCGTTCGACCGGCACACCGCCGCGCTGGAGCTGATCTCCGACGACGACGCCTGCCGCGTGCTCGCCGGCGGCACCGCCGACGACTCCGTCGGATACTTCGTCCGGCCGACGCTGTTCGAGTGCACCGACGCGGCACACGAGACGTTCACCACCGAGTACTTCGGGCCGATCCTCGGCGTGCACGTCTTCGACGACGCCCGCTTCGACGACGTGGTCGCCCAGGCCGAGTCGATCGCGCCGTACGCGCTGACCGGGTCGATCTTCGCGACCGACCGCCGGGTGGTCGACGCGGTGGCCGAGAAGATGCGGTACGCCGCCGGCAACTTCTACATCAACGACAAGCCGACCGGCGCGGTGGTCGGGCAGCAGCCCTTCGGCGGCGCCCGGGCCAGCGGCACCAACGACAAGGCCGGCTCCTGGCACAACCTCGTCCGGTGGATGTCGCCCCGGACGATCAAGGAGACCTTCGTCGCGCCGACCGACCACACGTACCCGCACATGGGCTGAGGTGTAAGGAAGGGGCCCTTCCTATCGTTTTTTGGATAGGAAGGGCCCCTTCCTTACACCCGTAGCGGGAGAGGCGGGGGCGGCCGGGCGGCGGTACCGTGGCCGCTGTGACCCACCCCACCCCCGCGCACGACCCCCGCTTCGGCGAGCAGGGTGGCCTGCTCACCTACAGCGACTACCTGCGGTTGGCCGACCTGCTCGCGGCACAGGTGCCGGAGTCCGACCCGGCCTCCCACGACGAACTGCTCTTCATCACCATCCACCAGGTCTACGAGCTGTGGTTCAAGCTGCTGCTCGCGGAGCTGACCGACGCCCGGGACCGGATGCTGGCCGGCGAGACCTACCTGCCCCGGGTGCGGCTGGAGCGCTGCCACGCGGTGGAGCGGGTGCTGATCGGCCAGGTCGACGTCATCGACACGATGACCCCGCAGGACTTCCTGGCCTTCCGCACCAAGCTGGCCCCGGCGTCGGGTTTCCAGTCCGCCCAGTTCCGGGAGATCGAGTTCCTCTCCGGCCTGAAGGACCCGGACTACCTGCGCCGGTTCCGGGGGCTGCCCGCCGTCGAGCGGGAACGGCTGGAGCGGCGGCTGGCCGAGCCGAGCCTCTGGGACGGCTTCCTGGCCGTGCTCGGCCGGGCCGGCTTCGACGTCTCCGAGGCGGAGGCGCGCTTCGCGGCGTACGCGACGATCGCCGCCGACCGGGAGCGGTTCGGGCCGCTGTGGGACCTCGCGGAGGCGCTGGTCGCGCACGACCAGGCGTTCTCGCTGTGGCGGGCCCGGCACGTGCTCATGGCCGAGCGGCAGATCGGCACCAAACCGGGCACCGGGGGCTCGGCCGGCGGAGCGTACCTGCGCTCCCGGGTCGAGAGCCGGTTCTACCCCGAGCTGTGGGAGCTGCGCAGCCGGCTCTGAGACATCGGCGCTCCGGCGCGGACTGTCTCGCGCCGACAGTGCACATAGGAAGCCCTACCGGGTGGCGAAACCGTGAAATCCTGGACGCCACGTCAGCAAAGTGGCAGCGTAATGGGCATGGCGGATTCCGGAGTCAACCCCACGGCGGCGGCCCTGCTCGGGCTGCTCCACGAGGGCCCCATGACAGGTGGCCAGTTGATGGCCGCCGCCGAGCGCCGGCTGGCGCCGTACTGGTCGATGACCCGTAGTCAGGTCTACCGGGAGCTGCCGGTGCTGGCCGAGCGGGGTCTCGTCCGGATGGGCAAGCCCGGGCCGCGCTCCAGCCAGCCGTACGCGATCACCGCAGCCGGGAAACGGACATTCTCCCGCTGGTTGACGGAGGATCCGGGGCGGGACACGATCCGCAACCCGATCGCCCTGCGGATCGCCTTCGGCGACCTGCACTCCGCCAGCCAGCTCAAGAACCTCCAGGCCGCGGCCAACGAATACCACACCGAGGCGCTCGCCAAGGTCCGCGAGCAGGTCAAGAACGCCAAGAAGGAAGGCGAGACGTACGACGCCAGCGCGCTGGAGTTCGCCGTCGCCTACCACAAGGCGGCCCTGTCCTGGCTGAAGAGCGCCCCGGTCGGCTGATCGGGCTCGCAAGCTCACTCCTCGCACGAGCTGGGTCATCTTTTTGCTCGTGACTGCGGGGCTCGCAAGCTCACTCCTCGCACGAGCTGGGTCATCTTTTTGCTCGTGACTGCGGGGCTCGCAAGCTCACTCCTCGCACGAGCAGTACCCTTGTCTGTCGTGACCGCTGCCGATTACGCCGAACAGCTCAAGGACCTCGACGCCACCCTGCGCAACATCGAGTCGGTGCTCGACGTCGACCGCCTGCAGGAGGACAAGGCGCGCCTGGAGCAGGAGGCCTCCGCGCCCGACCTGTGGGACGACCAGGCCAAGGCGCAGCAGGTGACCTCCCAGCTGTCGTACGTCAACGGCGAGATCAACAAGCTCTCCAGCCTCCGTTCCCGCCTCGACGACGCCGGGGTGCTGCTGGAGCTGGCCGAGGCCGAGTCCGACCCCGGGGTGCTCACCGAGGTCGAGTCGGAGATCGCCGGGCTGACCAAGGCCATCCAGGAGATGGAGGTCCGCACCCTGCTCTCCGGCGAGTACGACTCCCGGGAGGCGCTGGTCGCCATCCGGGCCGGCGCCGGCGGCGTGGACGCGGCGGACTTCGCCGAGATGCTGCTGCGGATGTACCTGCGCTGGGCCGAGCGGCACGGCTACCCGACGGAGGTCTACGAGACCTCCTACGCCGAGGAGGCGGGCCTCAAGTCGGCCACCTTCACCGTGAAGGTGCCCTACGCCTACGGCACGCTCAGCGTCGAGTCGGGCACCCACCGGCTGGTGCGGATCAGCCCGTTCGACAACCAGGGCCGCCGGCAGACGAGCTTCGCCGGGGTCGAGGTGCTGCCGGTGGTGGAGCAGACCGACCACATCGACATTCCCGAGAACGAGATGCGGATCGACGTCTACCGCTCCTCCGGCCCGGGCGGGCAGAGCGTCAACACCACCGACTCCGCCGTCCGGATCACGCACATCCCGACCGGGATCGTGGTCACCTGCCAGAACGAGAAGTCCCAGCTGCAGAACAAGGCGTCCGCGCTGCGGGTGCTCCAGGCGCGGCTGCTGGAGGTCAAGCGCCAGGAGGAGCAGGCCAAGCTCCAGGGCCTGAAGAAGGAGACCACCGGCGCGTGGGGCGACCAGATGCGCTCGTACGTCCTGCACCCCTATCAGATGGTGAAGGATCTGCGGACGGAGCAGGAAACCGGCAACCCGTCCTCGGTCTTCGACGGTGATCTGGACAGCTTCATCGAGGCCGGGATCCGGTGGCGCAAGCAGCAGGAGATGGCCGGCGACGCTGCGTGATCATCTGCGGGCGGAGCGCGTCTTCGATCTCCGCGTAACCCCACAAATAGATGACGCGACTCGCAACGGCGGGGCGTGGGGCTTGGCTCCACGGTTACACCGCGTAGACTCACCACCCGTGATTCAGCTTGAGCAAGTGACGAAGACGTACCCGAAGGCGTCCCGGCCTTCGCTCGACAACGTGTCCGTCTCGATCGAGAAGGGCGAGTTCGTCTTCTTCATCGGTCCATCCGGCTCCGGCAAGTCCACCATCATCAAGCTGCTGCTGCACGAGGTCTCGCCCAACAAGGGCCGGGTCATCGTCAACAGCAAGGACGTCACCTCGATGCGTTCGTGGAAGCGACCCCACTTCCGGCGCTCGATCGGCTGCGTCTTCCAGGACTTCCGGCTGCTGCCGAACCGCACCGCGTACGAGAACGTGGCGTTCGCCCTCGAGGTGATCGGCAAGACCAAGGCGGTCGCCCGCCGGGTCGTGCCGGAGGTGCTGGAGCTGGTCGGGCTCGGTGGCAAGGAGCACCGCTACCCGCACGAGCTCTCCGGTGGCGAGCAGCAGCGGGTGGCCGTCGCCCGGGCGTTCGTGAACCGCCCGCTGATCCTGCTCGCGGACGAGCCGACCGGAAACCTCGACCCGGACACCTCGATCGAGATCATGCGCCTGCTGGACCGGATCAACCGCACCGGCACGACCGTCGTGATGGTCACGCACGACTCCAACATCGTGAACCAGATGCGCCGCCGGGTCATCGAGATCGAGAGCGGCCGCATCGTGCGCGACCAGGCCCGCGGCGTCTACGGCTGAGCCGACGCCAACCCCTGCGCAGCCTGACGACGAACACCTCATGCCGGAGACCCGGAGGAAATCCCGATGCGCGTGAAATACGTCCTGTCCGAGGTACTGGTCGGACTGTGGCGCAACGTGACCATGACCATCGCGATGATCATCACGATGGCTGTCTCGCTGACCATGCTCGGCGCCAGCGGTCTCATGTACCGCCAGGTCGACGACATGAAGGACCTCTACTACAAGAACATCCAGGTCTCGATCTTCCTGGACCAGGAGGTGACCCCCGAGCAGCGTGACGCCCTGGACGGCCAGCTGAAGGGTGACCCGCTGGTCAAGGAGGTCATCTACGTCAACAAGGACGAGGCGTACAAGCGCTTCCAGGAGATGTTCCAGGACGCTCCGGACCTGCTCAGCGCCGTCAAGGCGGACAGCCTGCCCGAGTCGTTCCGGCTCACGCTGAACAACCCGGAGCAGTACAAGAGCATCTACGACCAGTACAAGGACGCCGAGGGCGTCGACGAGATCGTCGACCAGAGCCGGTTGCTGGACAAGATCTTCGACATCCTCACCTCGATCCAGAACATCGCCCTGGCCGCCGCGATCGTGATGGCCATCGCCGCGCTGCTCCTGGTCGCCAACACGATCCAGGTCGCGGCGTACAGCAAGCGGCGTGAGGTCGCGGTCATGAAGCTGGTCGGCGCGTCGAACTGGTTCATCCAGGCGCCGTTCGTGCTGGAGGCCGTGGTCGCGGGCCTGATCGGCTCGCTGCTCGGCCTGGTGGCGCTGATCGCGGCGAAGTACCTCCTCTTCGACGGATCGCTGCAGGCGCTACAGGGCCTGCTCTCCCCGGTGGGCTGGGGCGACATCCTGGTGATGTTCCCGCTGATGGCCGGCGTCGGCGGCCTGGTCAGCGCGGTCACCGCCTGGGTCACCCTCCGCTTCTACCTGCGGGTCTAGCCTCCGCACGGCTCGACGGGCCCTTCCGCGCCAGGAATAAACGGCGCGGGAGGGTCCTTGTCGTTCGGGTAGCATGATCTCCGCCCCGCGGCCGGTCACTCCGGGCGCGGTCACACGGAAAGGGGGTGGCGCCGATGCCACGGGAAAAGGGGCGCAAGGTCGTCGCCTCCAACAAGAAGGCCCGGCACGACTACTCGATCCTCGACACGTACGAGGCGGGCATGGCGCTGACCGGCACCGAGGTCAAGTCGCTGCGGGCCGGGCGCGCGTCGCTGGTCGACGCGTTCGCCCAGGAGCGCAACGGCGAGCTCTACCTGCACGGGATGCACATCCCGGAGTACACGCAGGGCACCTGGACCAACCACGAGCCGAGGCGGACCCGCAAGCTGCTGCTCAAGCGGCTGGAGATCGACCGGCTGATCGGCAAGACCCGCGAGGGCGGCCTGACCATGGTGCCGTTGCAGGTCTACTTCTCCGACGGCTGGGCCAAGGTCGAGATCGCCCTGGCCAAGGGCAAGAAGTCGTACGACAAGCGGCAGGACCTCGCCAAGCGGGACGCGGACCGGGAGATCGCCCGGGTCGCCGGCCGGCGCGGCAAGGGAATGGATGACTGATCTGTCCGCCTCTGTCCGGGTCGGCGCGCCGAGCCGGGGCTCGGGATGAAACCCGTTGCGGCAGGCGTTACGCTTGTCAGTGCCGCCACAACCGGCGGCCTGTCGAGGGGGTGACTGGTTTCGACTTCGTACGCAGCGACAGGGGAAGCGAGCCGAGGAAGCCGACGTCGTCTCGAGAATCGGTCGTCGGAAACCAATAAGCGCCAAGAACAATCGCGCTGACTTCGCTCTCGCCGCCTGAGGCGAGTAGCAAGTCTGTCGGCCTGGGAGCGCCTTCGACCCAGTTAGCCGGCATCAGCTAGAAGGCTGGCCAACCGGACCCGGTCGCGGGGTCCGTGCGGCGAGATCAATCAGCGACTGGGCCCGTCACACCAACTTGCTCGCGTGAGCGGTGGGGCCGAGTAGAGGCACAGCGAGCTGCGCTCGGAGAAGCCCTGACAAACCGGCGAAGGACCCGGGTTCGATTCCCGGCACCTCCACCACCAGTCGATGCGCCCCGGTCCACCGGACCGGGGCGCATCGTCGTCTCCGGCCCCGGACGCGGGGACGGGAGGGCCCGGACGTGGGACCGGTGGGGCGCGAGGGGCTGCTGCGGCCGACGGGGCGGATGAGGTGCCCCCGCCTCTGGACAGGGCAAACGCGCCGGGTCCACCATCGCAGTACGCGGTCAGACGCGACGCGGGAGGTGCCCATGGTCACCGGTCCGATCCAGCAGCCGTCCACCGTTTCCGGGGCGCTCCGGCCGCCCGCCGCCCGCCGGCCCCCCGCCACCCTGCTCGGGGACCTGCACGCGCTCACCCGGGCCCTGGCGGCCCCGCCGGCCGAGCCGCGCTGGCGGGAGCGGGTCCTGCTCCGGCTGGGGCCCGTGCGGCAGGGCTTCGCGGAGCACGTCCGGGTCACCGAGGGGCCCGCCGGACTCTACGCCGAGCTGCTCGGCCAGGCGCCCCGGCTGGAACACGGGGTGCGGCTGCTGGCCCGGGAGCACGCCGCCATCGCCGCCGCGCTGGCCGCCCTGCACCGGGCGGCGGAACTGCCGGACGCATCGGCCGACGACCTCCTCGGCCGGGCCGGGCACCTGGCGCGCGCCCTCGCCCGGCACCGGCAGCGCGGCGCGGACCTCATCTGGCAGGCGTACGAGACGGATCTCGGTGGGGAGACCTGAGCGCGGGAACCGGCGGCGGTGCCCCGGCGTCCAACCGACATGCGCCGTACCGCCGCCCTGCTGGGCCTGCCACTGTTGATGATCGTCGCCGGGTGCGCCCCGGCCGGCTCCGAGCCGGTCGCTCCCGCCGACTCCGACTCCCGCCGGGACGCGTTCACCCAACGGGCCACCGAGGTGGCCGAGGCGTGGCGACCGGCCCCGGCGTGGACGACCGGATACGTGCCGGTGCAGGACCCGACGGTGCTGCTCGGCGATCCGGGCTTCACCGAGGCGACCAGGACGGCCTTCCAGAGCGGCTGGTACCGCGACCAGATTGACCTGCCCGCCGACCGGCCCGCCGACGGCACCATCCGGTTCCCGGACGGCACGCTCACCGTGCCGCTGATCAGCGCGGCCACCGCCTACGGGCAGCTCGACCAGGGCGACCCGCCGCCGTGCGGGGGCCGGCCGAAGGGCCCTGCCGGGCCGAACGGCCCCGGCCGGCCCGGCCCCGGTGGCCCTACCATCGAGCCGGGCCCCGACGGGCCGGTCAGCAGCACCCCGCACACCGCCTGCGTCCCGCTGACGGTCACCGCCGTGAAGCTGGGCACGGCGCCCATGCGCACCAGCCGCGGCGAGGCGCAGGTGCCGGCGTGGCTGTTCACCGTGGAGGAGCTCTCCGTGCCGGTGGCCCGGGTCGCCGTGGCACCTTCGGCCGTCACCGCCCTGCCCGAGCCGGTCGCGCCGGCGAGCCCGGCCCCGCAGGGCGTGGTCGGCGCCCAGGACCTGCGGTCCGTCGACGGCGCCACGCTGACCTGGCGGCTCGGCGTGGGCAGCTGCGACACCGGGATCACCCCGCTGGTGCAGGAGCGCGACGACGTGGTGGTGGTCGGCGGCGGCGTCACCACCGCCACCGGCCAGTGCACCATGATGCTGAAGCTCGAGCCGGTCACCGCCACGCTGAAGGCGCCGCTCGGCGACCGGCCGGTGCTCGACGTGCTCACCGGCGCGCCGCTGCGACTCACCACGAGCTGACGGGGCGCCGGCTCGCGGGAGGCGGGCCGGTGCTGCCAGGGTGGCGACGCACGGCCCAGGTCGTCGCTGTGCCCGGGTGGCGGGTCACAGGAGCCGGGGCACCTCGGTGCTGACCGGCACCGGCAGCACCGTCGGGCCGTCCGCCCGCAGTCCGGCGGCCAGGGCGTCGCCGAGCTGGTCCGGGTGTGTCACCACGGTGGCCGTGCAGCCGTAGCCGCGGGCGATGGCGGTGATGTCCAGCCCCGGCAGGTCCAGCCCGGGCACCCCCGGGGTGTCCTTGAAGTCGGCGAACGACTTCAGGATGGCGTACTGCTGGTTGACCGGCACGACGACGACCAGCGGCAGGCGCAGCCGCGCCGCGGTCCAGAGGGCCTGCACGGAGTAGTGGAACGAGCCGTCCCCGATGACCGCGACCACCGGCCGGCCCCGGCCGGTGTCGCGTTGCGCCAGCGCGATGCCGACGGCCGCCGGCAGGCCGTACCCGAGGCCGCCGCTGGCCATGGTGAAGTACGACCCGGGTCGGGTGCTGCGCAGCCGGCGGCGCAGCGCCGGCAGGTTGGACGGCGACTCCTGCACCAGGATCCCGTCGGCGGGCCAGTGCCGGGCCAGGGCCGCGAAGAGCGCGTCCGGTGCCGGCGGCAGCCCGTCCGGCGGCGGGGGCGGGTCGGGGCGCGGCGGCGGCGCCGGCCGGTCGGCCGCCGGCAGCAGGTCGACGAGGGCGGCCAGGGCCAGCCCCGCGTCGCCGAGCAGGCTGTCGCCCACCGGGGCGCGGGCCGCCTCCTCGGGGTCGTCGGTGACGTGCAGCAGGCGGGCGCCGTCGGGCAGATGGTCGCCCGGCACGTGCGGGTAGTAGCGGAACACCGGCGCGCCGACGACCAGCACAATGTCGCGCCCGTCCAGCGCCTCCGCCAGCGGCCCCGTCGCGAAGGGCAGCACCCCGCGGAAGTGCGGGTGGTCCTCCGGGAACGCGGCCCGCTCCGGCGCGGGGGCCGACCAGACGGGCGCGGTGAGCCGCTCCGCCAGCGCCACCGCGGCCGGCCACCCGCCGGCCCGGTCCACGGCCGCGCCGAGCACCAGCGCGGGCGCGCGGCTGCCGGCCAGCACGGCGGCGAACTCCCGCAGCCGCTGCGGGTCGGGCGCGAACCGGGTGGCCACCGTCCGCACCTGCGGGGGCGGGTCGGCGGGCTGCGCCCAGTCGTCGAGGGGCAGGGAGAGGAAGACCGGCCCGGCGGGCGGCTGCACCGCGGTCGCGTACGCCCGCATCAGCGCCGCCGGAACGTCCTGCGCACGGACCGGCTCGTGGCTCCACTTCACGTACGGCTGGGGCAGCTCGGTGGCCCGCCTGCTGGTCAGCCGGGGCTCGAGCAGCAGCATCTCCCGGGTCTGCTGGCCGGCGGTGACGATCAGCGGGGTCCGGTTGTGCCAGGCCGTGACGAGGTTGCCCATGCCGTTGCCCGTGCCGGGCGCGGTGTGCAGGTTGACGTGCGCCGGCCGGCCGGTGGCCTGCGCGTAGCCGTCCGCCATACCGACCGCCGACGCCTCGTGCAGGGCGAGCACGTAGTGGAAGTCGTCCGGGAAGTCCCGCAGGAACGGTTCCTCGGTGGAGCCCGGGTTGCCGAAGACGGTGGTCAGGCCGAGGGCACGGAGCAGGTCGTACGTGGTGTCGCGGACCGTTGCCATCGCCCCCCAATCTATCGGGGCGCCCCGGGCAGCTCGGGCTTTTCGCCGCCTCCCCCGCCCGTCAGGGGAGCGTGATGGGAAGGGTGATGCCGTCCAGCGCCCGCCTGCAGTCGCAGTCCCGTTCGGCGGGCAGCGCGGCGACCGCGTCCAACAGCAGGCCCCGCAGCCGGTCGGTGTTCTCGCCGAAGACCCGGAACACCTCCTCCTGGGTCACCGCGCCGCCACCCTCCACGCCCGCGTCGTGATCGGTGACCAGGGCGATCGAGGAGTAGCAGAGGGCCAGCTCGCGGGCGAGGACCGCCTCCGGGTGCCCGGTCATGTTGACCACCGCGCCGCCCATCGAGGCGAACCAGCGCGACTCGGCGCGGGTGGAGAAGCGGGGGCCCTCGACCACCACCACCGTGCCGCCGTCCACCGCCGGGACGTCCCGCCGTGCCGCCGCGGCGAGCAGCGTGCGACGGCCGGCCGGGCAGTACGGGTCGGCGAAGGAGACGTGCACCGCGCTCTGGTCGTAGTAGCTCTGCGCGCGCCCACTGGTGCGGTCGATGAGCTGGTCCGGCACCACGAACGTGCCCGGCCCCAGTTCCGGCCGCAGCCCGCCCACCGCGCACGGGGCGAGCACCTGGCGTACCCCGAGGGAGCGCAGCGCCCAGAGGTTGGCCCGGTACGGGATCAGGTGCGGCGGGTGGCGGTGGTCCCGGCCGTGGCGGGGCAGGAAGGCCACCCGCCGGCCGCCCACGTCGGCGATGGTGACGGCGTCGGACGGCGGCCCGTACGGCGTGTCCACCTTGTGCTCGGTCGCGCCGTCGAGCAGCGCGTAGAGCCCAGAGCCCCCGATCACCGCGAGTTCCGCCGTGACGCCCATCGGTCCTCCCTCAGGTCTGTCGATCACCCGACCGTCAGACCTTAACCACCGCCCCGGGGGCAGGCTATGGTGCCAGGCATGGCGTTGACGGCGCGGACGGCACCGGTGCCCCCGGGCGTCCCGGTGCGGTCGGTCTGACGGGGGTCCGGCATGCAGGGAGAGGGGCAGGCGATCGGCGGGCGGGCTACGGGGTCGATGGCCGGGCGGCTGCTGGTCGCGACGCCGGCGCTGAAGGACCCGAACTTCGACCGTACCGTCGTGCTGCTGGTCGCCCACGAGCCCGGCGGCGCCCTCGGCGTGGTGCTCAACCGGGCGACCGAGGTGCCGGTCGCCGACGTGCTGGGCGACTGGAGCGACCTGGCCCGCGATCCGGCGGTGCTCTTCGAGGGCGGCCCCGTGCAGCCCGACTCGGCGATCTGCCTGGCCCGGATGCGCCACCCGGTGCAGCGGCTCAAGGGCTTCCACCCGATCTCCGGCGCGGTCGGCACGCTCGACCTGTCGGTCGACCCGGAGCGGCTGCGGGAGGGCATCGGCGGCATCCGTGTCTTCGCCGGCTACTCGGGCTGGGGCTCGGGCCAGTTGGAGCAGGAGATCGAGGACGGCTCCTGGTTCGTGCTGGACGCGCTTCCCGGCGACGCCTTCGTCGACCGGCCCGACGACCTGTGGCCGATGGTGCTGCGCCGGCAGGGCGGCATGATGGCGGCGGTGGCCCACTTCCCGCCGGACGTGGCGCTCAACTGAGCCGCCGGCGGGTGGGGACCCCGCGAGATGACCATGCGGCGGGGCGTGTGTATAGTTCTCTCGTGCCCGGGAGACCGGGACAACCGCAAGGGGCCGTGGCGCAGCTGGTAGCGCACCACACTGGCAGTGTGGGGGTCAGGGGTTCGAGTCCCCTCGGCTCCACCTTTGCGAAACGCCCTGGTGAGGGACATCCTCCACCAGGGCGTTTGGCGTTCCTGCTGCGCTTGGCCCGCTACGTGCCCCAGCCGGTTGGCGCCGGCAGGTGTCGGCTGGCAGCGGTGTGGCGCTTCAGGCGGATGTGACCTGGTAGCCGCCGCTTCGCACCGTGAAGAACGGCGCGGGCGCCATGACGGGTGCGTTCGGGCTCCCGGCCATGCACTTTGCCAGGTTCTCCAGTGGTCCTGTCGACCCCATCTGGTCGAGGCTGCGCCCGGAGTCGTCGTCACCACCGTCGAAGACGGTGAAGCCGAGGTGCTTGCCCAGCCAGCTCTGATTCAGCTCGGGCGAGGTCTTTGTGACGATCGCGGTCAGTGTCGAGGCCCGGCCGCTGGTCATCACGCAGTTCACCTCCCCTTCGGCCCAGAGGGTGAGATCCAGGGCGGCCACCCGGTGGTAGACGCGGACCGTTCCCTCGGCATCGGCCGGGTAAGGGACCTGGCCCGCGGCGGGGGAGACGGCGCGGGCGTCGAAAGTGAAACGGACGTCGTCGTCGGGCGCCTGGGGGTAGAAGACCCGTGCGGACCCGGTCACGCTCGCGGTCGACTGCGTCCGGATGGAGGCCACCCCCGGCGTGGCGGCCGGGATGGCGGACGCGGTCACCGTCGCCACGCTGAGGGCCACCAACGTACGCAAGCCTGCTCTGGTCATGCCTTCTCCTCGGGTGAGCGGATTGTGTTCTCGACTCGCAGCATCACAAGCCCGCTCGGACCGCCGCCTCCCCCGCACGAGTGATCTCGTGACGGCGGCGGAAATTGATCGTGGGATTGGTCATAATCTAAGAACGTCAATGGAGGCGCCGTGCCGTCGCTGGTGAAATGGTCGGGGTGGCCCTCGGGCACACATCGGTTCCGTCGTGGTGTCGGGCCCGGACATACATCGTTGCGTGCCGGAATTGCCACGCTGTCCCGGCAACCAGATCGCTCGGTGAAGGGGGAGAACGGGTGTTCCGAATGATGCGGAGAATTGCGGTCGCGGTGACGGCGGTGGCGGCGCTGGTCGGCGTGGCGGGTGCCCCGGCGCAGGCGGCAGTCAACCCGTACACGCCGGAGGCGGTGTGCGGTGTCGGCTACACGCGGATCGACCAGGACCCGATCCGCAAGGACACCGGCGAGCTGCTGGGTACGCTCCACCTGCTGCGCAACAACCTGACCGGCTACGCGTGCGTGGTGACGCTCAAGTCGGCGTACGTCGGGGTGGCGACCCGCACCGGGGTCTACGCCGACACGGACTACGCGTCGCCGGTCCAGGACGAGGGGCTGAAGTTCTACTACGCCGGCCCGGCCAAGACGTACGTGGGCCTGGGTGGCTGCGTTCTCTGGAGCGGCTCGATGGCGGACTCGTCCGGCACCGTCTGGTACCACGCTCGGGCCAACCCGGCCATCGGTGGAATCGTCACCTGCGGGGACGTCTCGCACCCGCAGTAAATGAACTGCCAAGTGTGTGGACGGGCCGGTGGTGCGATTCCACCGGCCCGTCCGGCAATCACGTCGACACCATTTCCGGACTTCCCGGGAACCGGCGCGGCTCAGCCGAGGTGGCGGTCGATCTCGGTCAGCTCCTCGGCGGTGAAGTCGAGGTTGCCCAGCGCGGCGATGTTCGCCTCCAGCTGGGGCACGCTGCTCGCCCCGATAATCAGGCTCGTCATCCGCGGATCGCGCAGCGCCCAGGCGAGCGCGAGCTGCGCCAGGGACTGGCCGCGCCGCTCGGCGATCGCGCCGAGCGCCCGGACGGTGGCCATCTTCTCCTCGCCGAGGTCGCGCTCGCTGAGGAAGACGCTGGTGCGTACCCGGGAGCCCGCGGGGATCCCACCGAGGTAGCGGTCGGTGAGCAGGCCCTGGGCGAGCGGGCTGTAGGCGACGCAGCCCGCACCGACCCGCTCCAGCGTGTCGAGCAGGCCGTCGTCCTCCGTCCAGCGGTTGAGCATCGAGTAGGACGGCTGGTTGATCAGCAGCGGCGTGCCCAGCTCGCGCAGGATCGTGGCGGCCCGCTCGGTCTGCTCCGAGTCGTAGTTGGAGATGCCGACATAGAGCGCCTTGCCGGAGCGGACGACGGCGTCGAGCGCGCCCATCGTCTCCTCCAGCGGCGTGTCCGGGTCGAAGCGGTGCGAGTAGAAGATGTCGACGTAGTCCAGCCCGAGGCGGCGCAGCGACTGGTCCAACGAGGAGACCAGGTACTTGCGGGAACCCCATTCGCCGTACGGGCCCGGCCACATCAGGTAGCCGGCCTTGCTGGAGACCACCAGCTCGTCCCGGTACGCCCTGAGGTCCGTGGCGAGCATCCGGCCGAAGTTCTCCTCGGCGGCGCCCGGCGGCGGGCCGTAGTAGACCTAATTACGAAAAGGCCCCGCTCCCAGGTTGGAAGCGGGGCCGTAGCCGGACGAGCAGGTCAGGCGGCAGGCGTGAGCGCGAGCGCGTCGCGCAGCGTCCACCGGGAGATGCTGAGCTTCGCGGCGAGCTCCTGCTGAGTGATCTTCTCGCCCTTCTCGCGCGCCTCGCGCATGATCTCCTCGGCGAGGCGCTTCGTCTCCGCGAGCGGGCGCTTCCCGTTCGCCGGCTTGCGGTCGTGCGGCCGGGTCGGCGCCGGAGCCGACTTCGGCACGATCGCGAGCACCTTCGCGCCAACCGCGGGCCGGACCCAGCCGGACGGACGCGGGGCCGGAGCGGGAGCCAGCACAGGGGCCGGTACCCGCGGTACGACCGGGAGCGGGCGAGCGGTCGCCGGCACGGTGACGAAGCCGGAGACGCGAACCGGGGCCGGAACCGGAGCCGCCTTCGCGATGATCGGCAGGCGCCGGGCACCGCGCGGAGCGGCGAGCCATCCGACGGGGCGCACCGGGGCGGGTGTCGGGGCCGTCTTTGCGATGATCGGGAGCCGGCGAGCACTACGCGGAGCCGTGACCCAGGCGGCGACACGCGGGCGGGCGACCGGAGCCGGAGCCGGAGCGACGTTCGGCACGATCGGCAGCATCCGGGCACCGGCCGGCACCGCCCAGGTATACGGCCGATGAGCGCCCAGGCGGCCCGCTGCGACCCGGGCTACGGCCTGACGCTTCGCCGTCGCGGTCAGCATGGCCGAGCACATGAGCATCAGGCCGTCGACGCCGAGCGGGCCGAGGTAGACGATCGCGTCGACCTCGCCCAGGTGCCGCAGCAGGCCGGAGAGGTGCAGGTAGCTCGCGATGCCAGCAACGAGGGTTACCGGACCGACGCCGAGCGCGCGCAGGGCAACGCCACGCCACCCGGCGGCAAAGTTGCTCCGCGCCATGACCTCGAGGCCGACGAAGAGGGCGATCGGCCAGAAGACAGCAGCCGCGAGGGCGTCGGCGCCGGGCGTCCAGTCGACAGGCGCGCCCTCCGGCGGAAGGTAGGTGTGCCGGACGTTCGCGGCGAGCGAGCCGACGGCGCCGAGCACGAGGCCGACGTACGCCCAGAAGCGCCCGGTCGAGACGTAGGCGGTGAGGCGGGCTAGGGCGTTCGGAGGGTAGACGTAGAGGCTCTCAGGCGTCTTCACTTCGGGGTTTCCTTCTCGAGCTCGGTCAGTCGGGCGAAGAGGGCGGCGTCGGCGAGCTCGCGCTCGAGCTCGCGGTAGGTGAAGTCGAGGGCGGCGCGACCGGCGACGGAGAGCTCGCGCACGAGGCCCCGCGTCAGGGCCTCAGCGAGGTACAGGCTCAGGGCGTGCTCGGCGGTGACTCGGTCGGCGCGCGGCGGGTCGCGGCGCTCGAGCCGGGCGACGGCGTGACGGATCAGGGCGGCGAGCTCGCGGGCGGTCACCGGGCACCGCCGAGGAGCGCGCGGAGGTACGCGGCGAGGCCGGCGATCGGGCCGACGTAGGCAGCGATCAGGCGGGGCGAGGTCGGGGTCATCGGGCGTGTCTCCTTACGCGAGAGGCGACTCACGGGGCCGGTTGGCGAGAGACCGGCCCCGGTCGGGATGGTCAGACGTGACGAAAGTTGCGGCGCCAATCGCCCGAAACCTCGATCTCGCCGTACTTCGGCTTGTCCCACCGAACGTCAAGGATGCCGTCAGGGCGCCCCGTGCCGAGGCCGACAACCGTCCCGGTCGCGCCGCCCACGACGTGTGCGACGCGGTCGCGGATCGCGAAGGGGCGGGCATCGGCGGCGAGCGCCCGGGCGGCGTCCTCGACGGCCTCGGCCGGGGCCACCTCGGCGATCTCGGTCAGCTCGTAACGCTCGCCGCCGATGCAGTGGAACAGCTCACCGTCTCGGCCGCGCGTCCACGCGCCCGCCGAGATGCCGTCGGTCACGTAGAGCTCGGCGCGGGCCTTCTCGGTGGTCGGAAAGTCCTGCGTCTCGACAACCTGACCGTTCTTCGAGGTGCGGGTCATGCGGATCATCTCGGCTCCTTCGTCGTCGGGGCTGAACACGTCAAGTAGACCACGCGTGAGGCGCCTCACGCAAGTCAGTAACGAAGAGGCCCCGACCGGCGAGTCGAGCTCGGAGGGCGGGGCCTGTTCGTGCGGGTCAGGAGGCCGAGACGCCGACGATGCGGCACTCGATCGTCGAGCCGGGCGGCGCGTCGAGGAAGGTCGACTCGTTCGCTCGCGCCGTGTCGCCGGGGGTGATGTTGCGGATAGTCGTCGAGTCGGTGTCGAGCCGGGCGCCGGTCGCGTCGCGGTACTCGAAACGCACCCTCGCGTCGACGGTCTCGCGCCCGTTGTTCTTCACGCTCACGCCGACCTCCGCGACCGAGCTCGACGCGTTGCACGAGGTCACCTGGGCGTCGAGATTGCCCGAGGCCCGGTCGGAGCTCAGCTTGCCGAGGGCGAGCACGCCGCCGCAGATGAGGCCGACGAGGGCGAGCGAGCCGAAGATGATAAGGAAGATGCCGCCGGGCGACGCCCAGAAGGACTGCCGTTTAGGGGCCGTAGGAGGGCCGTAGGGCGGATGAGCGGGCGGGGGGTAGGGGTGAGCCACGGTAGGTCTCCTGCGAGGGTCGACACACGAGCAGAGCGCCTCACGATAGCGGAGGCGGGCTACCTTGTGATGTCACGTAAGCGACTCACGACGAAGGCCCCGCCCCTGAGTCATCCCAGGTGACGGGGCCTTCATCACTTCCAAGCTCGGCCGTGCGCGTCGAGCACCTTCCGTGCTGCCTTCTTGAGCGCTGCGATGGTGGGCGGCTTCTCGTCGGCTCGTAGCTCCTCGATGGAGCGTGGCAGGGCGAGCAGGGCGATTCGCCCGCGGTCGTTCCGCGCGGCGAGCCGATCGAAGTGGTCGACCTGCTTCTCGAGCTCGGCGATCTGCTCGCCGTGTGCCTCGCAGGAGAGCGCCCGCTTCGACGCGGCGAGCACCTGCCGGTCGCGGTCGACCTGCACGGCGGCGACCTGATCGCGGAGGCGCAGGATCTCGCGCGCCATCTCGACGACCTCCGGCACCGGGGCGCCGGAAGCCTTCAGGGCGTACGCCGCTCGCCGGCAGTTGTGAGGCAGAGCGCCGAAGGTGGCGCCGGGACCGTCATACCGGGGCGAGCGCGGATCGATGTGCTCGCCGCCCTTGTGCGGGGGCTCGTCGACGCAGTCCGTGCGGGCGCAGGGCTGCTCGGGTCCGTAGGTCGTCACGCGGGCACCTCCTCGGCGAGAGCGGCGCGTAGCAGCTCGAGCGACCGAGCGACGCTCGCCCGTACGCGGGCCTCGGAGACGCCCAGGAGCGACGCCGCCGCGAGGTTGGTCCGGCCCTCGGCGACGGTCTCGAGCAGGATCTCGCGCTGCCGCTCCGGCAGGGTCGCGAGCGCCGCAGCGATGCGAGGCGAGAAGCTCAGCTCGCCGTCACCGCTCGCCGGCATGAGCTCGGCCGTCGGGAGGTCGGCATCCTTCTTCTCGTCGATCCGGTCGAGCACGTTTGCGTCGTAGAAGCGGCGGGCGTGGCGGGCGATCTCCTGCCGAGCTACGACGGTCAGGAGCGGCCACGGGTCGCGGCCGGGGCGCACGCGGGGCGACGCCTTCCATATGGCGATGAGCGCCTCTTGTACGGCGTCGGGTACCTCGGCCTGCGGAAGCATCGCCTCGGCCTTGCGGGCGCACCAGGGGCGCATGGCGGCGAGCTGCTCGTTGATGGTTTTCGTCATGGTCGCGCTCACCGCCGGGTACCCGGTCGGGCCGGCAGGTCGAAGACGAGCTCACGCACGCACTCGTCGCGGGCGTCGTCGCGGGCGTCGCGCTCGTCGAAGTCGACGAAGTCGTAGTCGTCGCGTGAGATCAGGTCGGCGTCGTAGGTGCTCACGGTCGGTGTCTCCTCGGTTGTGGGCGTCGGGGTTGGTTGGTCTCGCCGGTCTCATGCGCCGGGCGGGGCCGGCCTGTGCACCGGCCCCGGATCCGGTCGCGTCAGGCGTCGATCGCGCCGATCGCCTCACGCATCTTGCCGAGCGCGCCCTGACGCGTGCGGAGGGTCTTCGTACGGGAGAAGCCGAGACGGTGACCGATCTCGGCGTCCGGCACCGGGTCGTAGTCGGTGAAGCCGTACGCCATGCGGCAGACCGTCGCCTCGACGTCGCTCACGGCGCCGAAGGCGACCTCGACGAGGATGCGGTCTTCGGCGTCGGTCATCTCGCGGGGCGCGGCGACGTCGCTCAGGGCCTCCTCGCCGTGCACCTCGATGACGACCTCGAGCGAGCGGCCCGCGGCGGCGAGGGCCTCGTAGATCGTCCAGAAGGTTGCCTCCGGCATCGAGTCGCGCTCGCGGGTCGGCGCGAGCTTCGCCGCCGTCTCCGGGTCGCCCTCGGCCTCACGGAGGATCGAGTAGAAGCGGTCGACCATGCGGGGCGCGATGGAGAAGCCGCCCGTCGCGAGAGACGCCTCACGCGACAGTGCCGAGGAGACGTGGTGCAGGTTGGACAGGAGCCGGTTCGACTTCGCCGGGTCGAAGTCATGAATCGCCTTGAGGAAGCCGACGAAGGCGACCTGCTGCGCGTCCTCGACCGAGAGGGCGACGGCGTACTTCCGCACGGCGCCGCGGAGGTTGGTCACGTAGGACTCGAAGAGGCGCATCGTCGCAGCCTCGACGCCCTGCTTCGCCTGAGCGATGAGCTCGACCTCCTCGGCCGGCGAGGCGATGTGCTGCTGCGAAACGGACCACATAGTGTCAAAAGCGGACATAGCGATGCCTCCTAGGGCATAGAGGAGTCCGGCCGGAGCGACCGACCCGTCGAACGGGTGTTTCAAATCGCAGGTCAGACGACCTGCGTGCGATCAACTATCTACGCGTAAGACGCCTCACGCAACTTGGATGGACCGTTCGCGCGAGATCGCGACCGTAAGGTCAACTAGGGTCATCCGGTCGGACACCCGACAGACGCATACGGCCCCCGGAGTGATCCGAGGGCCGTAGCGAGGAGGGTCGATCTAGGCGACGGGCAGCAGCAGGTCGACGAGGTCGGCGAGGGCGATCACGGGCTTACCCAGCGCCGGGGCGAGGAGGGGCTCGAAGAACGTCTCGCATCCGGGCGTCACGACAACGTAGTCGCAGTGCTCGAGCGCCATCAGGTCATAGTCGACCTGAGCGAGGAGCTCGTTAGGGCACCGGGACGGCATGTGCGCAACGCCCGGCACGACGACGTCGTAGCCGAGCGCCCGGAGCGCGTCGTAGGAGCAGGCGTACGCCTCGGCTCGGCGCTCAGTGTCATCGCTCTGAGACGACGGAGTCACGAGGTAGATACGCGCCCGGCGCGCCTCGCGTAGGGCTTCGTCCTTCACCTATCAGCTCCCGTCCATGCCGCAAGTCCCCGTTTGAGCTCCTGCCGCGCGTCTTGAAGGGCTGCGGCGACGGCCCTGATCACGCGCTCAGTGTGGAGCAGATGGTTACGCAACTGCAACCGATCGGTATCAAGAGCCACATCTGATGTCGGATCGGATCGCTCGTGCTTCGACCGTTCGGCCGTGTCCTCCCGCGGGCGAGCGACCGGCGCGGCCGTCCACTGTGCGCCGACGGCTACGGGGAGGAGCGTCGCGAGCTCGTCGGCCTCGCGGCGCACCTGGGCGACTAAATCGGCGAGTCGGAGCTCGTCGGCGTCGGCGTCGAGGTCGGCCGGGGTCACTGTGCCTCCTTCGTACAAGTGTTCGATGATAGCGGGTATCGGCAGGTCATGCGGCGGCTCCGTAGCCATGTCCCCAGCTCGACCCGTACACCTCGGGGTCGCTCTCGATGCGCACGCCGTAGAAGGTGCTCTCCATCAGCCGGCCGATCTCTCGGATCACCTCCTCGGCATCCTCGGCAGGGGCCTGCCCGATGAGCTCGTCGTGCACCGGCAGCAGCAGGTGATCGCCGAGACCTGCATCGAAGATATCGACAATCGCTTGAGCTAGCAGATCGCGCGAGGTGCTCTGCACGATGTAGTTGGTCGCGGCGTAGAGCCGGTCGCGGTCGAGCGGCAGGTGCCGGCCCGAGGCGGTAATGACCTCCTTCTTGCCGTACTCGGCCCGGTTCATGAGGCGGCGCGAGTAGCGCTTGATACCCGGGAAGGTCGCGTCGTAGGCCGCGAGCGCTCGCTTCACGCTCTCGAGGTCGGCGCCGGTCTGCCGGGTGATCGTGGCGGCGCCACCCCCGTAGACCTTGCCGAAGCCGACCGCCTTCGCGATCTTCCGGTGCTGCTTCGTGAAGCCCTCGCCGAAGACCCGCTCGGCCGTAAAGGAGTGCAGGTCGACGCCGTCGGTGATCGCCTTCTTCATCGTCTCGTCGCCGGAGAGCGCCGCGAGCACGCGCATCTCGACCGCCTGATAGTCGGCGGCGATGATGACCTGCCCAGGGTCGGCGACGAACGACCGGCGAATCGTCCAGTCCGACGAGGGGAGCTGCTGAAGCGGCGGGCGCGAGACCGACATACGCGCCGTTCGGGCCTGAAGACCTCCGATGAACGGATGCAGGCGGTCGCTCGAGTCCTTCAGATCGAGGAAGGCTTGCGCGTAGGCCGTCGACCACTTCGCCGCCCGGTTACCTCGCATGATCGCGTCGGCGAGGGGATTCGGCCGGCGAGCTTCGATCCGCTCCCACTGAAGGTTGAGGTCGGCGAGCGGAAGGAGCACGTTCTTATCGACCTTGTACTTCCCGCTCGGCGTGCGTTCGTGAAGCTCCTCGCCCATCGCGAGCAGCGCCTCGGCGATCTGCGCCGTCGAATTCGTGTTCGCCACGCCGTACCGGGCGGCGACCTGGGCGAAGCGCTCCGCGTCGGCGAGCAGCTCGTCGCGGAGCTTCTCGACGTAGGGGACATCGAGCAGCATGCCCTTGCGCTGAAGCAGGCAGAGCAAGACCTGCAAGTGGTGCTCGAATTTGCTCAGCCGGTCGAGGCCGACCTCGTGCACGATCGCGCCGATCTCATCGAAGAGGCGCCGTGTCAGGAGCACGTCGAGGCCGGCATAGCGGAGGTAAGTCTCGTTGTCGATGGGGATGCCGGCCCAGCCGGTCTCTTTGGTGAAGCCGAGCGAGCGGAAGACCGACGTCAAGCCAGCCTGAGTGTCGGGCGCGTCCGGGTCGACGTAGACCGCGGAGAGCGGCTTCAGCCCGAGCCCGATGCCGCCCTCGCTCTCGGCCCGCGGGTCGAGCAGGTGAGCCAAGATCCGCGTGTCGAAGGTGCGCGAGCCGAGCTCCTCGACCTTCACGCCGAGGTGCCGGTCGACGACGAGCAGGTCGTAGGCGGCGTTGTGCACGACGAAGGCCCGCGGCTGCCGGAGAGCGCGAGTGACCGCGTCGCCGAAGAGATCGGTACGCAGTACCCAGGCTTCCGAAGCGTTGCCGAACTGCGCAAGGCGCAGCCGGTGCCCAGGCGTGTAAACGTCGAGGCCGGTCGTCTCGGTGTCGAAGGCGAGCACCTTGTCGCCCTGGGCGAGGAACGCCTCGAAGTGCGCGAGCTCCTCGCGGCGCTCGAGGTAGTGAATTGAGCAGGGCGTGCCGGCGACGGCGTGAGTCAGGGTAAGCACCTCGAGGCGCTCCTCTCTCAGGTCAGGCGGTCAGGGCGTCGAGGCGCTCGCGAAGGGCGGTCGCGGGCATGTAGCCGAAGTCGTCGACGACCTGCCCGGCGCGGACGGCGAGCACCTTCGGCACGGACATGACGCCGAAGGTCCGGGCGGCGACCGCCCCGCCGTCGGTGTCGATGTCGCACTTCACGAGCTCGAGGCCGCGGTCGGCGAGCTCCGTCGTCAGGAGAGGGCCGAAGCGCTTGCAGGGCTGGCACCACTCGGCGCTGAAGTAGAAGAATCGGGTCTTCACGTAGGAGCTCCTTCGTGCAGACGAAGGGCCGACCCTCCGCGTGGGAGAGCCGGCCCTTCAGCGGGTCGGGCGGGTTAGCGGGGCTCGAAGCCGGGCAGGCAGCCGGGACGCCAGTAGTGCAGCGCCGACCGCCCGGTCTCGAGCGGGCAGCCGCAGAGCCGACGGTCAGCCACCGCACCCACCGCCGCAGCAGCCGACGCCCCCAGGGCGCGGCTCGTCCGGGTCGACGTCGGGCATGTCGGCGAGCGCCTGCTCGATCGTGAGCTGCTCGCCGCCCGGTACCGGGTCGCCGCAGAGGCCGGCGAGCGGGCAGGCGCCGCAGCCTCCGGAGACGCCGCAGTCGTCAGCCGGGGCGGTCACGCGCGGTTCCATACGAAGTCGGTACGGGTCTTCATCACGCCTCCTCAATGGACATCGTCGGGGTCGTCGCGCCCGCGCCTTCGTTGAGCTGCTCGGCGACGAAGCGGAAGGAGTCGGCCTCGGTCAGCGCGACCTCGCAAACGCTCGTGTCGTCCTCGAAGCCGTGCAGGGTGACGCGGTAGGGCTTCCTCATGGGGCCTCCTCGAAGATGCTTCCGAGCGACGGGCCGCTCGTCGGGGTCTCGGTCTTCTCATGCGCCAGAGGTGACGGAGGTGTGCGCTCCTCTTCGACCGGCTCGACGGCGTCGTCGCCCTGGGCGTCGGCCTGCTTCGCCCGCCGGACGCCGGAGAAGTAGACGCCCGAATTCGACTTCCGCTTCGAGGCCCCGCGCTCCTCGAGGGCGGCGAAGAAGGTGCGCCTCGTCCAGCGCTCCTTCATCGGAAGGTTCTCCTCGTCCGCCCAGGCGAGATAGGCGTCGTAGGCGAGCTTCCCGGTGATCCGGCCCTCGTCGTCGTAGACGAGCACGCCCGGCAGCAGGCCGGCGAGGGCGTCGCTCGTCTGCCGGTATTCGCGGGTCGCGTCAACGATCGGCTTCGGGTCGCCGAGGCCGTCGCGGAACCACTCGACCGCCCCGCGGACGGCCCACGCGAGGATGCCCTGAGCCTCGGCCTTGAGCTTCTCGCCGAGCCTGTGATCACGTTCGTGCGGGGCGAAGTAGCGCTCGAAGGGGATCAGCTTGACCCTTCTCCACAATCCTTCGTCTTGGCCTCTGAACTGCGGGCGGAAGTTGGTCGCCAGCATCAGGAGGAAGTTGGGGCGGAACTCGAAGAACTCGCGCCGCATGAACCGGGCCGAGATCAGGTCGCGGCCGGTGACCCGCTTCAGCACCGCTTCAGCCATCGGCCGGCCCTGCTCGCCCTCGGCGGCGAAGACGAGCCGGGCGGCCTTCAGGCTTGCGAGGTCGTTGGGGATGCCGCCTGATGGGCGCTCCTCGAAGGTCGAGAAGGGCGTCGTGACCGAGAGCTCACGGAAGACCTCCGTAAGCGTGTCGGTGAAGATGCTCTTGCCGTTCGCGCCCTTGCCCCAGAGCACAGCGAAGCACTGCTCGTCGGTGTGCCCGGTGATGCCGTAGCCGACGAGGCGCTGCATGAAGTCAGGCAGGCCCGCGTGCTTTGCCGGGTGAGGGAAGACCTCGCGAAGGAACTGCTCCCACCGCGGGGCCGACGCCTCCGGGTCGTAGTCGAGCTCGACGCGGCGGGTTAGGAGCAGGCCCGGATCGTGCTCGAGGAGCTCGCCCGTGCGCAGGTCGACGACGCCGTTACGGCACGCGAGCAGGTGATGATGCCGGTCGAAGTCGTTCACGTCGGCCGCGACGCCCTGAAGGGCACGGAGCTCCTTCGTCATCGAGTCGATGCCCTTCGTGCTGTTCGCGTGCTTCGCGAACTGCTTCAGGCGCCCGTACTTCTTACGAAGCTCCGTCGCCTCGTCGTCGTCGCCGGCCTTCTCGTGGGCGTCGATCGCCGTGCCGATCGCGGCGGCTTCGTCCCAGAGCATCCGGGCGACTTCCTGCGCGTGCGTGCGCACCTCGTCGAGCTTGTCGGGGCGCCACACGCCGTCACGCAGCAGGAAGAAGCCGGCCTCCGGGCTGAAGCGCACACCCGAGCCGGCCTGCTCGAGGTGCGCCTTCAGCCTGCGAGCGGCGGCGACGTCGGTCAGGTCGGCGTCGGTCCATGCCGCCATGCGGGTACGCAGCCCGCCGGGGTCCTGCGCCGAGGTGACAGCGCGGATGAAGGCGGTCGCGAAGCCGTCGGCGTCGCGCTTGCGCCAGTCGGTCAGGTCGTCGCCGTCGACCGGCGGGCGAACCTTTCGGACGGAAAGTCCCTTCTTCGCGAGCTCGGCGCCGAGCGTGCGCGAGAAGGCATCGCCGGCCGGGTCGGCATCGCCGCAGATCACGACCGGGCGACCGTCGGCGATGGCGGCGACCTCGTCGGCGACCGAGGCGGCGAGGCCAGCACCGCGGACGAAGGCGACGTCATAGCCGGTCGCGACGGAGGTCAGGCCGTCGCCGGGGCCTTCGGTCACAATAAGCTCTGCCCAGCCGGACTCGCCCGGCAGGTAGCCGACCTTCGCCCAGGAGGCGCCGTCGGGCGACTTCGGCCCGAGCCAACGGACGCGCGCCTTCGGGTCGAGCGCGCGGGCTTGGAAGCCGCGGGGAACGCCGTCGCGGTCACGGAACGGGACGACGACGCGGCGGCCCCCACCGAGATCGTCGGCGACGCCCAGGCCGAGGCGGTCGGCATCCTGAGCGGTGATACCGAAGCGGTCGCGCAAGTACGCGTCAGCGTCTTCGCAGGCCCCGGCCTGAAGGTCAATCGCCCAGCGGTCGAGCTGCGCCGCGAGCTTCGCGACCTCCGCGGGGCCGGCCGGCTTGTCGGTCGACCGGGCGCGGGTCTTCACCTCGCCGGCCTCGACGCGCCGGAGGTCGTCGAAGGACATCGAGAGCGCCTCGAGCACCTGCTCGGTCTTGCACCCCGCCCGGCACTTCAGCAGGAGCGAGCCGGCCTCGCCGACGGCGACGCGGAGCGACGGGCGCGAGTCCTCGTGCGCCGGGCACGGGACGACGTAGCCGTCGCGCTCGTCGACGACCTCGGCGAAGCGGCCGAGGAATTCATCGAGGGTCACTGACTATCCCTTCCGTCGGGTGATCGGTCGCGGGTCTCATGCGCCGGAGTCCGGCGAGGTGTTCGCCGGCCGCAGGCGGTCAGCGCTGAAGGGGTGCGAGGCTCGGCCTAGCGGCTTGACTTCAAACAAGGTCGGGCCGACCTCGGGCGGGTACTCGTGCACTGACACGACCTGACCGACCGCCGCTCCGTTGAACGGGCTATACGGCGAGTCCGGGTCGGGGAGGATCTCGACCCAATCGCCGACGGTGTACGGGGTCACTTCGCCTCCCGAGCAAGGGCGTCGAAGTCGGTCTCGAGATCGGCCTCGACCTGGGCGAGGTGCTCGGCGTACCGATCGGAGGGGCCGGTGAGCTCGGCGAGGAGCTCCTCGGCCCTCCGTAGGCGGCGCAGCAGCCGAGCGAACGTCACAACCCGCATCACCGCGTAGCCGTCGCCGGTCGAGCGGCGAGCGCGCTTGACGAAGGCGACGCCGTAGTGCTCGCCCGCGTGCACGCGCTGCTTCTCGGCGCCGTCGAGGCCCTCGCGCATGGCGTCTTCCCAGGAGCGCCAGTCCTTTGCCTGACCGATGAAGGGTGAGAGACCGTGCAGGTCGCCGACGTCGTGCCGGCCCTCGGCGTACGGCTTGAACGCCTTGATCGAGGCAGCGCGGAAGAAGACGCGGAGGGCTCGCTCCCATCGGCTGCCCTTCGCGCCGTTCGGGTTGCTCATTCGCCGCACCGCCTCGAGAGCGTTTCGCGCCAGTCCATTCCGCAGCGAGCGCACTTCTCGCGCCCTGTCCAGTAGCCCGAGGGCAGGTCGTGCGTTGCCTTGATTGCCTCGCGCTCGAGGCGACCCTTCTCGAGCTGCTCGCGCACCTCCGCGGCCGTAGGCAGATCGGTCGGCGGCAGCGTTTCGACAACGGTCAGGCCGGCCGGGCTTACGGCGACGCGGTCGCGGTAGCTCCCGTGACCGGACGACCGCCGGACGAGGTCGAGGCGGATCGCCCCGGACGGCGTTACGAACGGTGCCGGGGCGACGGTCGCCTCGGCGGTCAGGGCCGACGACCCCGACGTGTAGGCGTACACGACGAGCGCGCCGGGCGTGATGGGCGTACCGCGCCAGTCGCGCGGAGCTTCGGTGCTCACGGATTCCTCCTGAAACGGCGAAAGGCCCCGAGGCCGGCGGACGGATGTCAGCACCGGCCCCGGGGCCTGCTTCTAGCGGGTAAGGCGACTCACGCGATGAGCGCTCAGTACGGAGGCTCCTCGTCGCCGGGGCGCGCCTTCGGCTTGTAGGCGCCGAGCAGCTCGAAGACCGGCTTGATGAAGCGCTTCTTGTCGCGGCCCTCGCCGTACTCGACGACCTCGAGGCCGAGCGACACGAGCGCCGGACCGTTGACCTTCGCGAGCTTCTTCTCGAAGTCGACGATGTCCTTCACGAGCGACCACGAACCGGAGGTGAACCGGAAGCGGCCGAGCTCCGGGTCGTCGGCGAGCCGGAAGTACGCCGTGATCGAGGGCTGGCAGCCGGTGCCCTTCTTCGCCGCGTCCTTGCGGTCGGCGAGGAGCTGCGGGCATTCGCAGCCCTTGCCCTTCGCCGGGTCGTCCTTGTCGACGCCCTTCTGCTCGATGCCGTCGCAGCGCCGGATCGCGTTGTTGTTCCGGCCCCAGAGGATCATCTCCTGCTTCAGGGCGTCGGGGCCGTCGAGGATGACCTTCACCGCCTCGGAGGTCGTGAAGACCTCGAGGTTGTCCTCGCCCTTCGTCTCCCACGACTGCGGCGCCTGATCGTTCTCGCTGCCGAACAGCTCGACGATCCGGTCGGCGACCTCCGGGTCGCCCGAGGTGACGCGCCACTTCTCGAGCGAGGAGGGGCGACCGTTGATCTGATAGCCGGAGCGGAAGCGCCCGACGATGTCCTCCGAGAAGCGCTGCCGATCCTGCGGCGCTGCCTCCGGGTCGGTCTCGAAGATGCGGAGTCCCAAAGCGATTCTCCTTGCAAGGTGTGCGCGGGCGACCGCGCTATGACCGGGTCGTAGGGCTCATGCGCCAATCAGGGCGCAGGTGTGCACGCGACCTTCGGAGCCGACTTGTCGGTCGCCGGGGCGTGGCCGAGCACACTCGCGATGCGCTGCGACCGCCGGGCGTGCATGTGCGGCAGGATCGCCCGCATGACCTGCTCGGCCTTCGGCCCGCTGATCTCCGCGTGCCAGGTTGCCGAGGCCGGTGCGGCGTTGAGCGAGCAGCGGACCGAGGCCCCCATCAGCCGTGCGGCGTGCTCGACGGTGTCGCGGTCCGTCATGGCGAGGCGGACCCGCGGGTAGCGCTGCCGGTGCAGGTCGAAGGCGGCTTCGCCCTCGAGCAGGCCGGCGAGCCATGCGACGTCAAGCGGGGAGGCTTCGTCGATCATGCGAACACCGCCGCGACGCACATGAGCAGCAGCAACACGAGGGCGCCTCCGAGCACAGTCAGTGCGTACGGACGCGCCACGCGCGCCGCCAATTCGTCCGCCTCTCGGCGCTCCTCCGGCGTCACGGCGCCACCCTCCCAGCCTCGTCGAAGGCGGCGTACGTCGCCAGCATGAGCCGGGCAAAGTGCCGCTCGAAGCCCTCGGCGACGAGCTCGATCTCGCGCTGCGGGTAGCTCGGGAAGGAGCTCCCCTCGCGCTTCGTCCGCAGGCTGAGCAGGTTCATCAGCGAGCGGGCGTTGATCGTGACGTACGCCGAGGAATAGATCGAGACCGGCAGCGACATGCGGGCGACCTCGCGGGCGATGCCGTCGGCGAGCATGACCTGATAGAGGTTGTACGCAGCTCGGCTCGTCATCTTGAGGGTCTCGACAGTGTCGAAGTGCTGCGCCCGCGTGCCCGGCTCGAAGCGGTACTCGCCCGCCTTGCCGACCTGCACGAGCGGCCGGTCGCCGGCCGGCACGTAAAAGACCGGCTCGAGCTCGCGGTAGCGAGCGCTCTCCTCGTTGTACGAGGCGATGCGGTGCCGCATCAACTCGCGGAAGACGAAGATCGGCGCCTCGACGTAGAAGGTGAAGACGGCGTGCTCGAAGGGCGAGCCGTGCCGGTTCTTCATCAGGTACCGGATCAGGCCCGCGTCGGCCTGGGCGTCGCGGGACTCGGCGCCCTTCGTCGAGACGCGCGCGGCGCGGACGACGGAGGCGTCGGAGGCCATCGCGTCGACGAGCTCGACGGTCATGTCGCTTCTGAAGCGAACGTCGGTCACGGCGCCTCCTCTCCGAGCTGCTTCCGCAGGTAGTCGACGAAGCGGCGGACGCCGTTCGCGTTGTTGAAGTAGCGCCGCCGCTTCATCAGGCCTCGGAAGGTCTCGGCCTCGTCGAGCACGCGGCGCAGCATGTCGGCACGACCGGCGTAGAAGGCTGCCCCGAGGTGCTCGTTGGCGATCGGGTCGCCGTTCTCGTCCGTCTCGACGAGCACTGCGCGGAAGCGCCGGGTCGGCTGCTCGACGACGCCGACGGAGATCACGACGGAGTCGCCCTCGGCGCGGGCGCTGATGTTCGCCTCGTGAAAGTCGGCGTACTCGCCGTCGATGAAGTCGCGGATGATCTCGGCGACGGTCTCGGCGTTCATCGCGTCACCTGACCGGCGTAGGTCGTGTGCCGCGACGGAGGCATGACCGACGAGCCGGCCATCGCTTCGCCGAAGACGGTCTCCTTCAGCTCGCGCTCCCACCTGAACGTCTCGCGCAGGTGTAAGAAGTGCTCGAAGACGACGTCGTCGTGTCGCACCGGGTAGAGCGCCCAACCCTCCGGCCGGACGTGCAGGACGCCCGCGGCCTGGGCCTGCGGCAGCGGCACGCGGGAGCCGTCGGGGCGCACGATGTAGTCGGCCTTCCCGTACGCCTTGAGCTGAAGGGCGACCTCCTCGTGCACACCGCTCCGGGTCGTTTTCCAGTCGAGCCACGCGAGCTCGCCCTCGATCTCGGCGAGGGCGTCGAAGCTACCGGCGTAGTCGTGCTTCTCCGACCAGACGGTCTCCTCCATGAAGACGAAGCGCGGCTGCACCTTGTCAAGGAAGTCGGCGAAGTGCTCGACGAAGGGCTTCATCTCGGGGTGGACGCGGCCGACGCTCTCGCCCTTCGCCATCGTCTCGAAGTAGTCGTGCGCCTCGGTGCCGACGTCGGCAGCGCGCCGGGTGTCACGGTCGGGGGCGCGCTTGAGGTAGTCGATCGCGCCCTGCTTGTCGCCGTTGAGGGCGAGGCCGACCATCTCGCCGAGGTTGCCGATCGCGTACTCGGCAACGACGCGCGAGGCCCAGGGCTTGAGGAAGGGCTTCGGGAGCATGTCGAGGATGCTCGTCACGCCCGGCACTTTGGTCTTCTTCTCAGGGTGCACGTAGAAGCGGGAGCCGCCCCGCTTGATAGTGCTGATCTTCGGCGTCGTCAAGACGTCCAGACCTCCTCGCGGAAGGTAGTGAAGGGGACGTCTGTCTCATGCGCCAATCGGGGTCAAGGTGTGCAGAAATGCGAAAAGCGCCCTCGCCGGGTAGGCGGGGCGCTGCGCGGGGCGGCCGGAGGCGGCTCCCGAGTGACGAAGTGACGGTTCTTACGTCACTTCATATTCTCTCTCTATGTCTTCTTCTCCTCCTCCTTAAAGCATCTATATAGAGTGACGCTAGTTTCGTCACTTCGTCACTCGCCCGCGTCCGCCCCTGCGACCGCCGCCGCGTCGCCGAGCTGCTCGGCCCGCGACACGAGCCGGCTTAGCACTGCTTGTGCCTGTACGCGGTCCGTCTCGGTCATCTCGGCGAGCGCCGCCGGGTCGATGTGTTGCAACACGAGCAGCGCGCCTGCGATGGCGCGGAGTACGTCGGCGCTACCCGGTCCGCCCTCGGAGCCGGGCGCGACCTGATGCCTTGCGGCGTTGAGCAGGGCGCGGCGCGCGTCGCGCTGCTCGCGTGATCGGTCGACGGATGACTCGCTACGTAGGCCCAGGTCTGCAACCTCCTGCGGCGACAGTCGCTCGCGGACGTACTTCGAGACGTGATAGCGCACTGCTGCCTGCGTGGCGCGTGACTCCTCCTGCGAGTAGTCCGCGTCGGAGTAGCGGTCGACGATGAAATGCCTGTACTCCCAGGTGCGCGCCGCCCAATCCGGCTCGCCGCTCGGCGTGAGGAAATGCTCGCGGAGGTCGACGGAGAGGCGGGCGACCTCGCGAAGCGCCTCGGTCCGAGCTGCGTCACCGGGGGAGAGAGTCTTCAGCTTGCGCAGCGCCTTGACGAGGTCACGCGCTAAGTCCTGACGTGAGCGGGTTCGCTCCATCTTTCGGGGCCTCTCATCCGTCGGTGGGCGGTGCCGAGCCATCATACGAAGCGTGAGTCGTCTTTCGCGCGGGGCCTGTCTTAAATCTTACTTAGGGTTGCCTTTCCTGTAAAACACAGCAAGGCCCCGATGTCGCATGACCGAGTCATACGGCACCGGGGCCTTGTCAGGTGTCAGGGGTAGCTATCCGCGGAGGCGACTTGCGACGGCGTCGGCCTTCGCGAGCAGCTCGTCGACCGTCCCGTTGTTGAGCACGAGCCGGTCGGCCGGGTAGCCGTCGAGCGCAGTCTCGCTCTCGTGCATGTCGGAGTCGTCCTGCCCAGGGCGGAAGACGCGGACGAGGTACCCGCCGCGGTCGCGGATCGCCTTCGCCTCGTTCGGGTAGCGAACATCGGTGATGACGACCGGAGCCGGGTTGGCCTCGGCCTGGGCGAGGACGCGCCGAAGCCAGAAGTCAGGGTCGATCCGGCGGATTGCGGCGCCGTAGCGCTGCAACGTGCGGCGTACCTCGGCGTACTCCTTCGCGCCTTCCCAGCCGATGAGCTCGACGACCTCGGAGAGTCGGTGCGAGCTCTGTACGGTGTCGAGCGGCGTCACGATCGGGTCGAGCTCGAGCGCCGCCTCCTTCAGTGCATCGGCGAAGGCGAAACGACGGTAGCCGTACGCCTCGACGAGCCGGCCGGCGAAGGTGTCCTTACCGGCGCGCTTGCGGCCGATGATGCCGACGAGCGGGCGCGGGTAGAAGGTCGTGCGCACCTCCTCGGCCGTGCCCTGGGCGTCGACGGTGAAGTGCTCGCGGACGGTCAGCATCAGAGCCGCCCCTCGTCGAAGGGCTCGCCGCCCGACTGCAAGACAGGCTTCGCCTTGCCGGCGAGGTAGAGCTCGTCGATCTGCGCGTCGGTCTTCGGCGACCGCTCGCCCGGCCATGAGTACATGCCGCGGACGTAGGTGTAGGGCGTCGACGTTGCGCCGTGCCAACGCACGATCACGACGTCGCCCGGTCGCCACTGCGGCGCCGCCTTCGTGAGGTGCGGCTCGTCGATGATGAGGTGCACCCCGTCAACCTTCACCAGCCATGCGAGCGCGTACGGTGCGCCGTGGTGGGCGACGATCTCGCCGACCTTGCCGCCCAGCTCGGCCGGGAGCTTTACCTTCTGACCGGGGCGGAAGCGTGGGGTGACTGCGCGGGCGGTGCCGAAGCTGGTCAGGACGTCATACGGGGAACGGGGCGGCACTGTGCCTCCTCGGGTCGGTGATCGGTCGCAGGTCTCATGCGCCAGAGCCGGCCGAGGTGTGCGGCGTACTTTCGAGGGGTGAAGGGCTTCCCTCTGCTTCGCGAAGCGGCGTGGCTATACCGCGGCAACGACGCCGACCCGAGTGCCCTCCTGCGTCTATGGGAGCGGCGCGAGGCGGGCGGATGGGATGTCGTCCTCGTTGACCCGCTCGGCCACGACGAGCTGCGGCAGGCGGCGCACCTCGACGCCGAGGACGACGCCCGCGCGGCAATGGCGAAGGTGTACGCCCAGGGCGACGCCGAGGGGCGATGGGATGTCCGTCGCCACGGGCGCCCGGTCGGCTTCGACTGACCGCCCCGGAAACGCCAAAACGCCCCGCCCTCGGCACGGCGACCGATGGCGGGGCGATGGGCGGTGTGGCGTCAGGCGATGGCGTCGCCCTACTCATCCGATGGCGTCAAGGGCGACGGTCGGGCGGTGCCGGGCGAGGCAAGGGCGGCGTCGCCCTCGGCGATGGCGACCGGGTCGGAGGGCGTCGCCTCGCTCGTGGCGATGGCGTCCGGGGCGTCGCCCTCGGTAGGGCGGGCGTTGGCAGCCTGCCTCGCCCGCCGGGTGTACCAGACGCCCAGGGCGAGCGGCAGGGCGAAGGCCCCGACCTCGACAAGGTTGTCGGCGATGGCGTCGGGAACGTCGATGCCAAACGCCTTCAGCATGGCGACGAGCAGGGCGACGGCTGCGGCGATGGTGGCGCGTGTGATGGCGGCGCGTGGCGTCATGGGCGGTGACCTCTCAGGTGTAGAGGCGGTCGAGGAATGGCGTCAGGGCGGCGAGGATGGCGGCGAGGGCGGCGAGGGCGGCGAGCATCGCCCGAGGCGTTACGGTCGCCCTCTGCTCGACCGCCCGAAGGCGTTCGTCGATGGCGTCGTGATCGCCCTCGAGGGCGTCGAGGCGACGCCCATGCTCGTCGACCTTCGCCCCTTGCTGAGCGAGGGCGGCGTCGACCTTGCCCTCGAGTCGCGCCATCATGATCAGGAGCGACGCCGTCCCATCGACCGCCGGGGGCGGGGTGTCCGGCCCCAGCGGTCCGGGCACGGTCACTCTGCCATCCTCCGGGCCTGCTCGTCGGCGACTGCCTTCGCGAGGGCCTCGACGAAGGCGGCGTTACCGGCGAGGGCGTTGGCGACGGCCGAGGCGTCGACGGTGACCGGCGCCGGGGCGGCGACCTTCGCCTCGAGCCGGGCGACGCCCGCCTTCGCGACGGAGGCGTCGGCGGCAGCCTGCGCTGCCATCGTGGCGGCGCGGTTGAGCACCTTGTAGGCCGGGTCGGAGCCGTCGCCGTCGCGCAGGTCGTGCGTCCAGAAGGCGACGCGGTCAGCAGCGGTCATCGGCATGTCGATCAATCCAATCTCTTCGAGGTACCTGCGGAAGACGGCGGTCAGGCTGCGGCCGGCCTTCGTCGCGTCGCGGTAGAAGCTGATGTGCGTGTGCCAGAGGTGCGAGTCGTCGCCGGAGCTGCGCACGCCGAGGTCGTCCCAGCGCCGGACGGTCTTGCCGTCGGGCGAATAGATGACCTCGCGGATGTCGCGAGTGTCGGCGGTGCCGGCCTTGCACTGCGCGACGAGCCACACGCTGAAGGTGCGCAGGTTGTGCGTTCGACCTGCGGCGTCGCGGTAGCTGAAGGTGCCGATGTCGAGACCCGAGGCGTAGTCGCTCAGGCCGTCGCGATCGCGCTTCGACTCGTCGACGGAGTAGTCGGCGAGGTCGACACGGCTCCGGCCGCAGTGATACCCGCCCCGGTGCGCGGAGTCGCCGACGATGCCGACCTCGGCCGAGCTCAGACCGTACGGCTTGAGGTGCTCGAGCAGCAGCGCCCGCACGGCGAGGAGGTTGGACGGGGCGATGGTCACGGGAGAGCTCCTTCCTTGCGCGGGTGGCGCCTCACGCGATCACTTGCCGAGGTAGCGAACGTTCATTGCCGACTGCGCGTAGTCGACGCCCGTGTAGGTGTCGAGGTTGGCGCCGGACAGTTGGTTGCCGAGGAGCTGCACGTAGTCGTTGACCGCAAGCGTTACGAAGACGGTCGCCGCGCCGAGGAGACTCTGACCGGACGTGAGCGCTTGCATGTTGGTGCCGCTTGCCGGTACGTCGACGCCGTTCTTCTGCCACTTCGCGTAGCGCTGCCCTGTGCCGTTCGCGGCGAAGGCGATCGCGCCCGAGAGCTCATACTTACCGGCTACCTTCGCCGTGTACCTGCTGATGTTGGTCGTCGTCGAGTGACCATCAGCGGAGTCGAGGTCTTCCGTCTGAAAGTTGATCGGAGCGAAGGTGCCGGTCGTCAAGGTCTGCGGCGTCGTCTGCCGGAGACGAGCGATCACGGGAGCCTCGAGACGGTCGACGTCGGCGTCGATGCGGACGAGCTCGGTCTCGACCTTCTCCGCGAGCAGCCGGCCCAGGTCGGGACCGTGCGGCGGGTCGGCCATCGTCTGATACGGCAGGGCGTAGACGGACGTAGTTGCCATGTGAGCAGCTCCTAGCTACCGGGCGTAATGATGCGACCGAGGACGAACCACGAAGGCGACGCGGTGAGGATGCCGACGACGTCGCCGGCCGAGATCAGGCCGACCTCCGAGGTGTTGAGGTACGGCACGTTGGTGTGCTGCGTGCCGCCGATGTCGATCACGTTCGCTCCGGTGACGTTGTCCCATGTGACGACGACGCCCTGCCGGTAGCCGATGCCGGAGGGCGGTCGCGGGGTGAGAATCGGGGTCAGGTCATCGCCTGCGTAGGTCGACAAGGGGTACTCCTAGATGAAGTCGATCTGACCGTCGGCCTGCACGCGCGTCGACGCGGACATCGCGTCTCGCGCGATGAGAGGGATCGTGAGGCGGTCGAGGATGTGCACCTCGGACCGTGCGACGCCCGGACGGTTAGCCGAGCCGTAGACGATCCGAACCGGGTCGTAGGGCTCGAGGGCAGGGTTTGGTACCGCCGAGAAATCGACCGCCGCGGGTACGCCGAGCTCTCGCCGGAGCATCGTCGCGGCGGCGGCTTCGGCTCGCGGCGTCGAGGTGATCAGGGGCGAGGAGAAGAAGCGCGGTACCTTGCCGAAGCTTCCGTGCCAGTAGGTAGGCGAGGCAGGGTCGTTGTCGATGGCGACCGCCCGTGGAGGCGCTGACATGCCGGTCGAATCGCCGGTAACGACAACGGCGTTGTAGACGCCCTCGCGGGTCAGTCGGCGACCGAGCCGGACGAGCACGCCGCCCTCTCCGTAGTTGACGTCGAAGACAGGGTCGGTCGGCGACGGGGGCGTGCGGATCGCGAGCTCTCCTCGGTGGTTCCAGTACCAGACCTTCCCGAGTGAGGCGAGCAGCTCGTTTAGGAAGCGGAAGCGGTCTTCCTCGCAGACGACCTGACGGCCGATTGCGAGGCTTGCGCTTCCGTCGTCCCAGGTGATCACCGCGCCGGGGTAAACCTCCTGCACGAGGGTCGAGACGACGGAGCCGAACGTCGCAGCGCTAGAAAAGGACTGCGGCGCGGTCAGTCGGGCCTCGATCAGGCCGGACATGCGGTCTCGGCCGGCGATGCGGATGGGACCGTCGGGTGCGTCGCTCTGCTCCGGCGAGATGATGCGGAAGTAGCCGAGGCTGACCCATTCGACCGTTCCGTTGCCGAAGGCGACGCCCCGCCGGACGAAGACCTCCTGCCCGTATGGCGCGAGCGCGTCGGTTGTCTTCTCCGGCCACACGCCGACGCCGCTGACAGTGAGGTCGAGGGTCGAACGGACGTCGGCCCCTCCGTCGACCATCACGTTTCCGCCGAGGACGGTCAGCGGCGTGCCTGGCGGGTTAGTCCCGGTGAGGCCGGGCGCAACGGCCCGAGCCTCGACCGTCACGCGGTGCGAGCCTCGAACCGTACGCAGGAAGTCGTCGGATACGGGCCTCATGGGACGATCACGTCCGTTGGGTCGCCGACGAGCTCGAGGAGGTTCTCCCATGAGAAGTGAGCCGAGAGGAGCTCCTCCCACGTCGAGTAGGAGTTGAGCACCGTCTGCCAATTGGACGTAGCGCCGACGACGTCCGCGGCGGGCGCGGCGACCTCAGTCAACGGCATCGAGACGACGCGCAGGGAGAGGTCGTGCGTCGGTAGGAGCCGCTCGACCGTGTCACCTGCTGCGACGTAGCCGGACGGCACGACGGAGAGCCGGCCGGTCGCCGGCACCTGCACGAAGAGGATGTCGCCGGAGGCGAGCAGCAGGGCGAGGTCTGAGGTCTCCTCGGCGGTACGCACGTAGACGTCAAGCGTCCATCTCTTCGACGCGCGGACGTCCGTCACCGCGACCGGGAAGCTCCGGCCGATGACGTCGAAGACGCCCGACCGCGACGGACGCTGCACGTCGGAGAAGTCCCGCACGTCGACCCGGCGGTTGAGGAAGGGGCGCGCGATTGACTTCAGCCAGACGCCGCCGATCGTCGGGGTGATCTCTACGGAGGCCGTCGCGACCTGCGTACCGGAGCCGTTGAATGCCCGGACTCGGTAGAGGTTGAGCACGTCGGCCGAGAACTCGAAGTCGTCGACCGTCACGAGCAGCTCCGGCGACGGTACGAGGCGGCTCGCGCCCCGTACCGTTGTCCATCGCACGCCGTTTGTCGAACGCTCGATCGTGGCGCTCGTGGCCGTCGCCGGAAGCCCGAAGCCGTAGAGCTGCACGCGGGAGAGCCGCTCGTCGTAGGCGGCGGTCATGGTTGCCAAGGGGTCACCTCATGCCAGCAGAGGCGCGACGCTTCAGGTCGCGCGAGTGTTCGGACACCTCGACGCGGACGATGTCGGTCAGCTCGCGGTCGCCGAGGTAGACGCGCACCTCAGGCGGGGCCGACGAACCGCCGGTCGGCACTGGTACGACCTGCGGCGGGGCGAAGTTCTGCCAGCCGCCCCACCAGTTCTCGACGGCGTAGCTTACGAGCGCCCGCGTGCGGTTCATGTCGCCGTACTTCGGCGCGAACAGTTCGCCGCCGGTCGCCTGCTCGGCCCATCCGTAGCGGGCAGGGCCCATCGGCGAGGCGATCTGGGCGTCGCGGAGCTTTCCGGCCTGGGCGTATTCGGTGACACCGCCCCATCGGCGGGTGAGCGTGCCGACCCCTGGGATGTACTCGCCTGCGCTCGTGATCCGCGTACGGACGGTGATCGTCGTTCCGTCGGCCCTCTGAACCTTCTTCATGAAGCCAGCGAGCTGACGCTCACCCGTCGCGGTCTCGACCCACACCTCAGTGGAGACGCGGCCGGGAATCTCCTCGTAGGCGGCGACGAGCTCGTCAATTTCAGTCTGCGTGAAGCCCATTTGCCGCATCGTCGCCTTGAGGGCGGCGATCTCCGCGGAGTACTTCGCGTTCGCCTCGTCGACCTTGCCATTGTGGGCGATGCGCGCGTCGCGGAGCTCCTTAATCTTCCCGATCTGCTCGAGCACCGCGTCGCGGTTGTCGCGGCCGGCCTGCGTGTTCTCGTCGAGCGTGCGTGCGCCGTCGCCGAGCTCCTTGCGCAGATCGGCGAGGCCCTGCTTATAGGCGAGGTTTGCTTCGTCGTAGGTCATCTGCGCGTTGTAGAGGTCGTCGAAGGCAGCCTTCATATCGACGACCTTTACGGCGGTAGCCTCGGCCGCAGCCGCGACGTCGGTAATGCCTCGACTGAGCGGAGGAAGCGCATCCGTCAAGCCGGTCGCGGAGTTTGACGTCTCATCCCAGGTCGACGCGAGGGTGTAGAAGCGGGCAACGTCGCCCGATGCCAGAGCGCCGACGAGCTCGGCGACCTTGTAGAGCCGCGACAGACCTTCGACGAAGAGAAAGACGCCGCGAGTGCCCGACTCGACTACGAGGAAGAGGACGCTCAGCGCACGCGCACCTTCGTCTGCGTACGGGGCGAGGTCCGAGAGGCCGTCGCCGAGGGCGTCGCCCATGTCGCGCAGGCCCTCTGCGACCGCTTCGATAACCGGCCCTGCCTCGTCGACCGCGTCGATGATGCCCGGCATCGCGTTCTCGGCCGCGTCGAGCAGGCCGTCGACGAGCGGATCGACGTAGCGAGACGCGGAGGTGAAGACGCGACGGAAAGACGGCTCCATCGCGAGCACGCGGTCGCGGACGGTGTCGAGGGCGTCGAGGGTCTCCGGTACGAAGGCCGAGGCCGAGCTACCAAACATTAGGCCCAGGTCTTCGCCGAGCTCAGTCGCCTTCGCCTTGACGAGCGGGCTCCGGCCGGCGAGGGCGATACCGCCGACCACGCCGCCTGTGCCGACGGCGCCGATGATTGCGCCGCCGACGGCCGTACCGACGAGGGTCACGAGGCCGGCGACGAGCGGCGCGCCGATGGCTGCTACCGCGGGGTTCATCGCACCCACCGGGGCGCGGGCGATCATCGGGCCGAGACGCTGCACGAAGGAGACCGAGGCGCCGGCCGCGAGTTGCTCGCCGATCTTCGCGCCAGAGCCGCCCGTGTCGACGTCCATCGTCTTCCGCAGGTCGACGAGCTCGCGCAGCTCGCGGCGCTGAGCGGTCAGGTCGCCGAGGAGCTTCGCCCTGCCCGCCTTGTCGGAGGTCGCGACGATCTCGCGGGCGAGGGCGCGGATCGACGTCGCGGTTTCGGCGATCTGACCGTCGAGCTTCGAGGCGTGCCGACGCAGCTCGTCGAGCTCGTCGCCGGCTTCGTCGGCCGCGTCGCCGAGGTCGTCGAGAGCGTCGGCCGCCTTCGCAGCGCCCTTCGAGATCGCCGCCGCGCTCGCGTCGCCCTTCTTCGCGGCGTCGACGAGCTCGTCGGAGAAGCTCTTAGTCGACGTCTTCGCGTCGCGCATCGCCGACTTGTACTCGGCGACCTGCGCCTTCAGGCGTACGCCGACGGTGCGTAGGGACACGGGTTACCTCCTGTGCTTCACGCGCCAGAGCAGCGCGCCGGCCTGCGGCGTTTCGGCGTAGGTCTTCTGAGCGATCTCGAGCGCGGTCTTCGCGTGGCAGCGGGTCGGAGCCGGCACCTCGAAGGCACCGTCGGAGGCGGGCGAGGTGCACTCCTCGACGTCACCTCCGCAGGCCGGGCACCGGGCGTCGCGGTACGCGGCGAGGGCGAGCAGCCATGCGACGTCTTCCTCGGACCATTCGGGGTCGCGAGTCGTCACGCTGCGGACGATCCGGCCCTGCTTGTCGCGGAAATGCCGCGTGCGCTCGGTCGGCTCCCAGCCGTCGAGCCTCCGCGGCGAGATGCCCAGGCGTTCGGCCGCCTCTACTCGGTGCCGGAGCTCCGGAGAATCCGCGAGGCGGCGTGCGAGAAAGGGACGTCAACCTCCCGACGGTTGAGCGCCCAGGCGGCGTTACTCAGCTCGTCGAACTGCCGGTCGGTCAGCTTCTCGTCGAGGAGCAGGCGCCAGTCTTCGGCGTCGAGCTCGGGCGAGACGGTCGACTTCTGCACGAGCGCGTCGAAGAAGGTCTCGGCGTTGACTCCGAGGTGCGCGTCGTCCTCGTGCACCTTGCCGCCCTCGACCTTGCGCGGAGGGTGCGCCGCGACGAACGCCCGCCACTCGGGGCGCGGCATCGCGCGCAGGCGGAAGTCGACCGTCGACTCGGCCATCTCCTGCCGGAGGGCCTCGATCTGCTCGGCGAGCTCGCGGGCCTTGCTACTTCCGGCGAGCGAGGAGCCGGCCGCGCGACGGGCGTTGACGAGCTCGCGCTCGCGCTGCTCGAACTGCGCGACGAGGTCGGCCGCGAGGCAGACGGAGACGGTCGTCTCGGGGAGCTTCGCGCCGCGGATGAGCGCCTTCACGTCCTTTGCCATGGGTCAGCCCTTCATGTCAGGTCAGCCCGAGCAGGTGTGTAAACGGGGGCGAGGCGGGCTGAAGACCTCGCCCCCGTATGACGTCTTACGAGGGGGGCGCCTCACGCGTCAGGATCAGGCTCCGGCGGCGACGACCGCACGCAGCTCGGGCGCGTCGGTGATCATCGTCGGCACCTCGTAGCGCCGGACGGTGTTCGCCTCCGGCGGTAGGAACCGGGTCTGACCGCAGGTGACCGGGTAGACCTCGACCGCGTCGGACGCCGCCCAGGCGTCGCCCTCGGGCTCGTCGCGCCGGATCACGACGTAGCCGGAGGCGCCCTTGACGAGCTTCGTGTACGCCTCGTCAGACGCGCCGCTCTGCTTCTTCAGCCGGAGCGCCGTACCGGAGAAGGAGTCGCGGCCGATGGTCTTCGTGTCGAAGGTCGACGCGAGCGAGTCGTTCGCGACCTCCGCGGTCGTCGCCTCGAAGCCGATCAGGCCGTCGGGCGTGATGACGTGCTGAAGCTCGAGGCCCGCGTCGAGCTCGGCCACGGTCGGCGCGGCGAGGTTGGCGATGGTGTCGACGAAGGCGACCTTCGTCCGGCCATCGGAGATGACGTCGGTCATGCGGTGCTCCTGTCAGGTGGGAGAGGGCGGCTCAGGCCGGGAGGGTCTCGAGCCGGTAGACGTCGACCTTGTCGACGACGAGAGAGCCGGGCGCCTCGTCGCGCTCGGCCTCGCGCCCCTCCTCGCGCCGGATCGGAAAGCACTGCCGGCCGGCGACCGTCGGCACGGCATCGAGCAGCCGCGCCCGTACGCGCTGCGCGACCGCTCGCGCGGCCGTCGCGTTGCCTCCGACGCAGTGCGCGATCGCCCGGACGACGTAGCGGGCGGACTCGTTCGCGAGCGAGCTCCCGTCGGCCTGCGACGGGTCGGAGTCGGCGAAGTAGAAGAGGACGTACGGAGGCACGACGCCGTCGGGCACCTTGCCGTCGAGCACGACGAGCGCGGGCGGATCGTTGTCGGCGTCGGCGAGGGCGAGGATCGCCTTCGCGTGCGCGATGATCATCGGCCCTCCTCCAAGAGGCTCACGCCCAGGTCGCCGAGCTCCTTCTCGAAGCGGGGCATCTCCTCATCGGCCGCGGGCGCGATGTGCGGGCGGGGCGGCGTGTTCTGCGCCGGGGCGCCGTACTCGAAGATGTTGCCGAGCGCTCCTTGCCGGAGCTCCTTGTCCGGGCCGATCTCGGCCGCGGGGCCGTCGGCCTCGTCGAGCGGGTCGTAGGTGATCGCCGCCGGGTAGTGCGGGGCGTAGGCGATGCCGTCGACTCGGTCACGCGCGCCCTTCTTGATGTTGAGCGCGCCCTTCGCGACGACCTTCTTCGCCTCGTCGTAAGCGTCATCGCCGGCCTCGCCGAGCTGCTCGGCCCAGGCGTCGATCTCGCGGTGCTCGATCATGAGGTCGCCTCCTCAACGCCGACGCGGCGCGCCGTCGCGTGCGTCTTGTGAGCGAGGTCGCGGACGAAGAACGTCCGGCCGACGAGGTCGGGGTCGAGGGGCGAGGAGGTGAGCTCGACCTCGTCGCCGACCTCGAGGCCGACGATCGACATCGGTACCTGCACCTCGAGCCGGAGCATCAGGCGGTACGCCTCGCCGGCCTCGGCGGGGGTCGCCCCTCCGGCCTGCTGCACGCGGCACTTCCCGGTGTAGAGGGTCGCGTACACAGGCGTGATGACGCCCGTCTGTTCGTCGGTCGTCTCGCCGGTCTTGCGCCGGATTACGCAGGCGTCGACCATCAGGCGCTCGGACGCGGCTCGCCCTCGGGCGAGCAGTGCTTCGACGCTCACCGGATCACCTCGATCCGGTCACGTAGGCGCCGGAGCCGTACGCGGCGGCGATGGCGCGCCGCATGTGCTCGGTCAGCTCCATCCGCGCATCGGCCTCGGCGTAGTCGATCCGGTAGTCGTCGATCGCCTCCGACTTCGCACCCTGCGGATTGCCGTAGCCGAGCCGGGCGAGCGAGAGCACACAGTCGCGGGCGAGCTCGAGCGCCTGGGCGCCCGGCGGGTAGCCGTGCGTGAAGGTGACGGCGACCTGCACCGGGTCTGCCGGCCGGCCCCAGCCGGAGCGCCTGAAGAGGCAGCCAGCGGTCAGCTTGTAGTCGGTCACCGGCACGCCGTCGACCTTCACCGCCTCTACGGATCGGGCGGGCTGCTGCGGCAGCACGAGGTGCCGCGAGTAGTTGCCGGGCGCGACGTCGACGAGCGCCGTCGAGGTCGCCTCGACGATGCGCTGACCGCCTGCGGCGCTCTGCACCCTCGCCGTTGCCATCTCGACGAGGAGCGTCATCGCCGCCTTCTGGGCGTCGGAGAGGCTCGCGTAGTCGAGCTGAAGCAGGGCGGCGAGGTCTTGCGGGGTCGCGAGCTTGTCGGCCATGACCTCGCCGCTCCCTTACTTCGCGGCCGGGGTCTTCGCCGGGGTCTTCGCCGGCTTGACGTCGACGGCCGCGAGCTCCTCGCGCCGGACGAGCTTGCGGAAGTGAGCGATCCGCTCGTCGTTCTCGTCCATCGACAGGGAGACGGTCTGCCCGGAGTTGTTCTTCACGGTCACAGTCACGCTTGCCACGGGTGCGGCTCCTCTACGAAGTAGGTATCAGGGAAGAGAGACGGGGTCGGAGAAGTCGCCCTCTCCGACCCCGGTCGATCAGCCGACGGTGACGTCGGTGTCCTGCACGACGAGCGCCTCGGGCCGGACGACCTTGCCGCCGTAGAGGTGCAGGCCCTTGATCGCGTCCGAGAAGGAATCCTGCGGGCGGTACGCCTCGGTCTTCGCGATCTGCTCGGCGAAGGTGGTCGCCATCTCGTGACCGGCGATCACGAAGTTGGAGACGGCCGGAGAGGTGGCCGAGGTGCCCGCGGGGATCGTGTTCGACCGCATGACGGTGAAGTTGAGGACGCGGCCGACCTCGCCGTTGCGGATCGGCTCGGTCGAGCCGTACTTCGACGCGTCGATGAAGCGGTCGTCGCCCAGGATCAGCGCGTAGAAGTCGGGCGAGACGATCAGGAAGCGACCGTCGTCGGGCACGTCGTTCTTCTCGAGCGCGACCCACATCTTCCGCACGAGCAGGTACGCGGCGTCCGGGGTCGAGACAGCCGCGGGGGTCAGCACAGTGCCCGCGCTCGCGACCATCAGGGCCGACAGGAAGCCGTCGGCAGTCCGGGCGAGGCCCCGCGCGGCGTTCCGCGCCGACTTGGTCATGAGCTGACCGGAGTCCTTCACCTGCCGGGCGTCGACGTCGTCGACCTCGAAGGCGAAGTACTTCGACTGATCGATGACCATCGTCTGATCGGTCGTGGTGAGGGTCTGCGGGTCGATCTTCGTCACGTTCTTGACGTAGTTCGAGATCGTGACGTCGCCGAGGGAGTTGATGTGCACGGTGTCGCCGGCCTCGGCGATGTCGCCCTCGTAGTCGCGGTTGATGACGCCGCCCTGCGCGAAGACGTAGCGGGTCTCGAGGTCGGTCAGGAGCTCGGCGTTCCAGACCTCGGGGATGAAGGTGTCAACGGCCACGGTTGTGCCTCTCGTGAGTCGATGCGCGCAGGGTGCGTCTCACGCGTCTGCGCCTACTTGGTGAAGTCGATCCGGCCTTCCCGGTTCGCCTTCGCGATCTCGGCGTGCTTGCCCTCGCGGGCGAGTTGCTCGACGTCGGAGCGGGTCAGCTTCTCGCCGCCGCTCTTGCGGGCGCCTCCGTCGGCCCCGCCCTCGAAGCGCCTCGGCGGCGTCGCGGCGAGGTGCGGCTTCTTCGCGAGCAGCTCGTCGAGCGCCTCGGTGATCGCCTCGACGTCGACCTTCCCGTTGTCGACGAAGTCGTCGACGTTGCCGGCGAGGAGCGCGCGAGCGTCCTCGGGGTCGGCGAACAGCTTCGCCGCCTTCGCCTCGATCTTGTCGAGGGCGCGCTCGCGGATCGCCTCGGCCTGTGCCTCGGCCTTCGCCTGAGCGCGGATGGTGTCGGCGTCGGGGGTCTCGTCAGGCTTCTCGGTGCTCTTGCTCTTGAGCTCGGCGAGCTCCTTCTCGAGGGCCTTTCGCTTGTCGCGCTCGGTCTTCCAATTGGTCTTCATGGAGTCGAGCGCCTTCTTACCGGCGTCGCCGAGCTGATCGGCACCCTCCGGCTTGTCGCTCTCCGCGGTCTCGTCGTCGACCCGATCGGTGTCGACGTCGTAGGCCTCAGTCTTGCTGGTGTCCTCGGTGGACATGTCGCCTCCGTTGCGGAGTCGGCCTCACGCCTTGCGCGCGAGGAGGTCAGCGGATGTAGCCGTAGCGCCGGAGGAGGCGTATCGCCTCGTCGCGGTCGCCGTCGGCGATCTGATAGATCGACTCGGGCATGAGTCGGCCCGCCCGGTAGCGGCGGGCGTTTTCCGTCGTCAGGAACACGTCGCGGCCGAAGACGTTCGTCGTCTCGAGCCGGCCCCGGGTGCGGCCTCCGCGTAGCGTGCGAAGCTCCTCGGCCGTCAGCCGTGCACCGGCAGGGGCGAGGCCGTGTGCGCCTCGCCGGGCGTTCACGACCTGGGCGACGTCGGCACCGTCGCGGATCGCCTCGGCCCCTGCGCGTGTAAACGCTCGGTCCTGCTCCTCGGGCGAGAGGCTCTCGAAGTACGCCGCCGGATCGGTGCGCAGGTCGTCGGCAGTGTCCTCGGCCGCGGGGATGTGCCGGCAGTCGCAGCGCGGATGGCGCAGGAAACCTGCGTTCCAGCGGTAGCGCCGGCCGGCGAGCACGACGCAGCGCGAGCAGCTCGGCGGCGAGAGGAGCCGGACGTAGCCGGTCACCTTCGGCCGGGCGACGATCGCGACGCCGTCGGCCACGCGGCCGGCGTCGGCGACCTGCGTCCGGGCGAGTAGGTCGAGGTGCAGGCGCCCGGCAGCCATCGCCCGCGGCGCCCTCTCGCCCTGCCTGACGGCCGAGAGACTCGTCAGGGCAGGGACGAAGAGGAGTGTCGAGAGCGGCCGTCCGTCTGAGGCAGTGCCGGCGAAGGCTTCGGCGAGGAGCTCGCCCGCGGCGTCGCCGTCGACGTCCTGCTCGCCGAGCACGCGGGCGACGTAGTCGTCGCTCGACTGCGCTGCGAGAAGCTGCGCCCCGGCCACGGTCGCGGTAGCGCGAGGAAGCAGCTCGGCCCAGGATCGCGCGATGTTCGTCCGGTCGACCTGCGCCCAGAGCCGGGCGAGGCCCTGCGCCGCTCGGCCGGCGATCGTCTTCTGCCGCCGGTAGTGCGCGAAGGCAACCTCGGCGGCTCCCATCACTCGGCCTCGGGCTGCGCGGTCTCGGCGTCGCCCTGGGCGAGGCGCTGACCCTCGAGGCGCGAGAGCGCGCCGACCGGGTCGAGCTCGGCCTCGCGCTCCTTCATCTTCAGGACGCGGCCGAGCTCGGCCGGCGAGAGGCCGTAGCGCTCGGCGAGCCACGCGAACGGGAAGCCGATCGTCTGCAACTTCGTCAGGGCGTCGACGAGCTGCGCCTCCGAGTGATTCTCCGCGTCGCGCCACTGCACGACGCCGAAGCGCACCTTCTCGGCGAGCTCCTTACGGTTGAGCACGAGGGCGATCAGTCGGAGCACCTCGCGGACGGCCGGCCCGAGGAAGAGATGCATCTCCTCGACCTTCTTGACGAGGCCGGCCTCTGCTGCCTTCATGCCGTCGGCGTTGACGTTGACCATGCCCTTGCCGAGGACAAGGTAGTGCGGAGGCGTCCGGGTCTGAGCGGCGATGTGCGTCACCGCTACCTCGATGGTGCCGGTGAAGACTTCGAGCTTCGCCGCGTCCCATTGCCCGATCTTGGAGTTGTCGCCGGTCAGCCAGAGGATTCGGTCCTGAGCGAGCTTCTTCAGGTCGACCGGCTGCTCGCCGATCTTCTGCCCGTTCTCGTCGAGGATCGGAATCTTCGGCGGCTCCTGCCCCATGACGACGCGGGCCGGCATCGAGGCGAAGTCGGCGGCGTTGAAGAGGTAGGCCCAGAGGAGATTGATCGCGTCTTGCATCGCCATGGTGCCGGCGATGTCGGAGATCGGCTCGCCGCCCAGCATCGGGCGGTTAGGCACCTCGACGACCGGCACCTCGCCGAGCGGGTTACGCATCGGGTTCGGGCTGACGCCTTCGCGGAGCCGCCACGGACCACCCGACTTCGAGCGCTCGAGCTTCCATACAAGATCGGCCCGGTAGAGGGTCGCGAGCTCGCGCTCGTCGTGCTCCCAGGTCTTCAGGGCGGCGACGCGACGCCGAGGGCGCTCCGGGTCGTAGCCGACGGCGACCTGATCGGCCCGCTCCCAGGTGACGACCGGCCGATCGTCCTCGTCGCCCCAGACGAGCACGTAGGAGCGCTTCGAGATGATGCCGTGCAAGAAGCCTTGCGAACTCTGCGCCTCGAGGTCGTTCGCCTGCCAGTGCTTCCAAAGCTCCTTCTCGGCCCCGGTCGTACCGGGGTCGTCGTCGAGGCGGAAGCCGTCGACGCGGAGGCGTTCGTTCGGCGAGTTGCCGACCGGGGCGCACCAGTTGTCAGCGAAGTCGGCGTACCGATCGGCGTTGTACTCGCGCCACTTGTCGGAGGCGAACCGTAGGCGCTGCTTCCCGCGGAAGTAGTCCTCGGCCCGCTTCACCTCGGCGCGGCGCGCGGCGATGACCGCGTGAAGCGCGTCGACCTGTGCGGCGACAGTCGGGTCGAGGTCGGAGGCGCTACGCGAGCGGGTGCGGGGCGGCATACGTGCTCCTCGGGCGGTAGGACCTCCTCGGTGAGGTCAGGCGCTATAGACGTAGGAAGTCGTCGACGGCCAGAGGCGCGCGGCGGTCACGTCGCCGGCCGCTTCGTGGCAGACGATCGAGGTCACGCAGGCGTCGATCTTTTGGTGCTGCGCCGGCTTGCCGAGCACGTACCGTTGGTTCGGCCGGGCGAGCTTGCGGGCGTTGCGGACGTGCGTCGCGGTCGTCGAGCAGCCGTCATGCGTGAAGGACGAGTCGGCCTTCAGGACGTCGGTACGGAGCCGCTCGCACGCGGCGTGCATCTGCACCGGCCGGTAGGTCTCGAAGCGCAAGACTCGCTTCTCGCCGTACCGCGCGGCCCATTGATCGTGTTCGGTTTCCCAGCCGGGCGGGTCGCCGTACCAACGCACGACGCGGAAGCGTGTAAACAGCTCGTCGACCGCCGACTCGACCTCGAGGCGCGGCACCTGCCCGCTCCACTCGGCGGGGTTCCAAACGGTAGGCCGCCTGTCCGGCCCGTAGGTCGGCGTGAACTGATAGCCGTCCTCGGTCTCGGCGCGGATGACCGTCCAGTCATCGACGTCGGAGCCGTCGAAGCCGAGCACGACCGCCGTGCCCGCGAGCACCTCGCGCGGCTGCTTCCGACCGTCCCAGGCGTCGCCCTCGATGAAGGCGTCGGCGCCGTAGACGATGCGGTTACCGAAGAAGCGCTCGGCCTGCGCCGGGTCCTTCTCGAGCAGCTCGGCGGCCTCGGCCTCGATGCCGTCGAGGTCGACGTGAGTCGAGCCTGCGTAGACGTAGCGGTGAATCTTCCGGCGGTCGACCTTGTTGCGGTAGCTCAGGTGTGCAGGCGGCACGCGGTGAAGGCGGAAGATGTCGGTCACGCGCGACTCGGCGGTGCGCTGCGCGACGGAGTCTTCGCTCGGATCCCATGCGTTCGTGGTCTCGAAGGTGCGACCGCCCATGCCGGCCGCGCCTCGGCGCTGCGTGGTGGCGACCTTGTCCATCTTGTTCGCGACCGTCCAGATGCCGGTCTCGTCCTGAAGGACGAACGTCACCGGGTTACCGAGGCGGCTCTGAGCCGAGCTCGTCACGACGTCGATCCGGCCGTCGTTCGGCAGGCGGATGAACGCCTCACCAACGCGCATCGTCTCGCCGAGCGGGCCGTAGCGGATCATGTTCTGCAACGGCCGGTAGACGTTGTCGGTCTGCTCCTCGGAGAAGGCCGTGATCTGAATAAGGGGCGTCGGCCGAGGGATCGCCATCGGTTCGCCGGGCGCGTACTCGTAGGCCCAGCCGCAGCCACAGCCGAAGTCGCGGCAGTCGTAGAGCTCGCCGCCCTCGGCGAAGCCGGCGAAAACCGTCGGCCCCACGCCCTCGCAGGCGCAGAGAGCGGCCGTCCATGGTCCCTTGCCGGTCTTCTGCGGGGCGACGACCTGCCCGCGGCGGTAGTGGAAAGCGGTCGCGAGCTGACCGGCACGAGCGGCCTTCTTGACGCGGTAGAAGTTGACCGTCGCCCAGAGCTGCCAGTCGTACATGGTGAACGGGTCGCCCTTGCGGAAGCCGTCCGGCACGACGCAGTGCGACTCGATCCAATCGGCGGCGACCCAGAGGGTAGGGAAGTCGACGCGGTACTCGGGGTTAGGCGCCACCGTCGATCACCTCGAGGCGAGCGCGGGCCGAGGAGCTGCGGGAAGCAGCCGGTCGGCCGGTGCCTTCGCGCTTCTCGGCGACTTCGTCGCGAGCGATACGCCAACGGTTCGCGCGCAGGCCAGCGACGCTCAGGCCGAGCGAGTCGCGGAGCTGCTTCACGAGCGTCGAGAGCGTGACGGGCGCGCCGGGCTGCTCGGCGAGGGCGAGGTTACGGACGTAGAGGGCGACCTCGTGCTCGAGGCCGAGGCGCTCCCAGGCGAGGGCCTGCGGGCGTAGCCATTCGCCGCGCCAGAGCTCGACCTCGCGGCCGGAGGGGTCGATCAGAGGGAAGGCCGGCGGGTCGCCGTCTCGGCCTTCAGCGGGAAGCACCGTCCATTCGCCCGCGTCCCGGTCGCGGCGAAGGGCGTCGGGGTCGGGCGCAGGGCCGGAGCGGGCGCGTGCGCCGCCCTTCGGCATCGTCGATCATCCTCTCGAGCTGCGTTGCGCGGCGTCAGTCAGTCGTCGTAGGGCTCGGCGTAGGCGCCGAACGGGCCGAGATGCGCGATCACGCACACGCCGCTCGAGAGGCGGCCCCAGCGGATCAGGACGCCGAAAGATCGAGGCTCGAAATAGGCCCGGACCTCGTATCGGCCGAGGCGAAAAGCAGGGAAGAGGTAGTCGCGCAGCATTGGGTCGTCCTCTCGGGCTGCGTTGCGCAGACTGATCGGCCGCTACGTTGCGTAGCGGAAACGGGGTGTTTGGCGGGTCACGCAGAGTCTTTGAACCTGACGGACCTCCGAGACGCCTCCCCAGCGGTCCTGTGACCTGCCTCGATGGGAGGTACCCCCCGGGGGTAGGGAGGGCAAGCGTCACGCAGGGTAAGCAGTCACGCAGCGTGCCAACCGCCAGGCTGAAGCCGTGCGGTCTCGCTCGAGTGACACGAGACGCACAGAGCGCGCAGGTGCTCGTCTGCGTCAGGGTCAGGCACGCCCATGGCTTCGAGCTCACGCCTGCTGTGTGGGTAGTGGTCTGCCACACGGGAGGGCGCAGCACACAGCACGCAGAAGAGATGCGAACCGAGGAAGTCATCGCGTCGCACCTGCCACGCTGCGCCGTAGCCACGCTCGGCCGCGGTACCTCGTGCGCGCTCTGCCTCACGCTTGCACTCGTCGCACCGTCGGTCCGTCAGTGCGGCGTCGACGAGCGTCGGGCAGCCTGGGCGAGAGCAGGGCCTCAGCCTGCGTGGACGAGACATGCGGCGAGGAGGTCGTCGGGGTGGGCAGGGTCGGGGGCGGTACGGCAGGCAGGCGCGCCGCACGGGCGACCGCCTCGGCGTACCTGGCAGCGGTAGCCCGAGGAGCGGATCACGCGCAGGCGCAGCAGTGCGGGCGGCGTAGGCATGAGCGACCTCGGATACGAAGACGCCCCGGCGGCGCTCGACCCGCGCTTAGTCAGCAGCAGGGGAGCGCACAGCCGGGGCGTGCGGGGTGGTGGTTAGTGCGCAGGTTGGCCGACTCGCACGGCGCTTTCGTGTAAGCCCGAGCCTTCCCTCGGGTCTGTCATCTTCCCTGCGACGGCGTAGCCCGCGCTCGTCAGCGCCTCGAGTCGAGCTCGAGCAACGTCATACGCCGAGAGGGCGCATCGGACCGGAGGGGCGTTCGTGGAGCGGTCGGGAGTCGAACCCGAGTCCGCCGACGTTCCGCGTGCGGCTTTCGTCGACGTCGAGACCTACCCGCCCCTCGCAGGCGCGGCCCTGCCGTCGGTCCGTCCCAAAGGGCTCACGGATCGCACACGGCAGGACGCGTCGCGGGGCAGGGCCGATACGCGTACGGCCCCGCTACCTAACTCATGCGCCTAGATCGGTTTACACGGTCGGAGGCACACCTCTTGCAGTAGCGCTGCAACCCATCCGGTCGCGCGGCGTCCTCTGCGAACATGCGCGCGGGCAGGTGCTCGCGGCAGTCGGAGCACTCCTTCGCCGGCCGAGACGCTCGCTCCTTCCGGCGGTCGCGCTGCGCCAGTACGCGCCGTGCGAAGTCGTCCGGGTCGAGGCCGTAGCGTGGAGCAGCGTCGCGGGCAGCCTGGGCGATGAGCTCGTCGGGGTCGATCTGCTCCTCGGTCTCCTCGAGCTCATCGGTCATTCGACGCGCTCCCAGGTGATCGACGCCTTCTCGACGTAGCCCTCGGACGTCACGCCCTGCTCGGCCCAGAAGCGAGCGGGCCTCGACTCGCGCTCGACCGCGGCTCTCGCTGCGCCCTTCGTTCGGTACGGCCCCGCGTGCGTCGTGCTCTTGCGCTCGACGCGGTGCGGCGGGTAGTCCGACTCCGGCTCGGCAGGGTAGGTCGTGACGATGACGGCGCGGAAGACCTCGGCGTCGTCCTTTCCCATGTACCGCGCCATGCCTCAGCCCTCCTCGTAGTGGTCGCCGACCTGCACGCGCTCGAAGGTCTCCCGGTCGACGCAGACCGAGCCGGTCGCGTCCTCGTGCTTCAGGTCGAGCCGGTAGCACTCGGGCGTCGCGTGCTCGACCGCGTCGACGCCGTCGGGAACCTGCGTGCAGCGCCGCGACGAGCCGGTGCCGGTGCAGCGCGTGTCGTAGTCGGTCTCGTAGGTCGCCCACTCGCGGGCCGGCTCGTGCTGCTTCCCGGTGACGGTGCCGGAGGTGACGGCGCACGCGGCGAGGCCCAGGCCGGCGAAGACGAGCACGACCGAGGTACACACCGCGCGCAGCCGGCGACGGATGCGTCGGATCATCGGCTGCACCCCACGACGGGGCCGGACAGGGACACGCCGCGCCGCAGGGCGACGCACAGCAGGAAGGCCGAGCCGAGCCGGCCGTGCTGACGGCGGAAGCGGTGCCACACCTCCGCCTGCCGGGCGAGGCCGGTCAGAGCGTCGGCGGTGCCGACAAGACGAGCCGAGCTGATACGGCCGGTGCTCGTCAGGGTTACTCGGTGCTTCACTTCTTAACTCCTTCCGCAGGCACGGCTACGCCCCGCCCCCTCGACGAGGCGTAGCCGTGCAGGGTGTGCGAGAGGCTCTCTCGCGGGCTTTCAGGCGTCCGAGGTAGGTCGGTATACCCCTAACGCGTGTGGCGCCTTACAGAGGGTCTGGACGGGCTAGAAGTCGCCGTCAGTCAGAATCAGCACGCCGCCGAAGACGATCGCGAGGGCGATCAGGGCGGCGAGCCACCATGCGAGAGCGAAGCCGACCGCCACGGAGATCGCCTTGATCAGGATCGCGACGATCCCAGAGGCGGCGAGCTTCAGCAGGAATTCAGCCATCACGCATCCGTCTTCACGAAGTGCAGCAGCGGCGACCCGCCCTCAGCCTCGTCGGCGGCGTCGAGGATGCCCGCGGCGAAGCGGCGCGCTTCAGAGATGGCGAGGAAGACCGACTCGGTCTCGCCGTCCGCGTGCACCTCGATGTGCACGAACGGCTTCCCGCTCACCTTGCCGGGGCGCACGTAGGCGTAGTCGCCGGGAGAGGCGATGCACTCGACGCGACGAGCGGGACCGACGGGCGTCGCCTCCGCCAGGTCGAGCGGGCCGTCGATCGACGTCTCGCCCTGCTCCGGCTCCTCTTCGTCGTAGCCCTCGTCGAGCTCCTCCTCGCCGACGAGGAAGCGAGCGACCTCGAGGGCGGCACCGGCCCGGTCGACGGCTGACCCGCGGCGCCAGAAGGGCAGGCCCCGAGTCGCGTCGTCGACGACCTCCATCGCGAGGGAGAGGGCGTTTACACGGTTGGTCACGAGGGCTCCTTCGAGAGCAGGTCGGCGAAGTGCGTGAAGGCGTTCGCGATGTCGTCGCTTACGGGCAGACCAGCGCATCCCAGCCGCGAGGCGACCTCGCGCGCCGCCTGGGCGATGTCGGCGACCGACGCCTTGCCGGCGATCACGTCGGCGACGTCGCCGATCGGATCGTCGAGCGGGGCGAGGTACTTTGGGTCGACGTGTGCCGTGAAGCCTGGGTCGTCGCCGTCCATGGCGCTCACGAGCACGTCTCCGTCGCCGTCCCGCCCCCGCACGACGCGAACACAGGTGGTGCGGTCGTCCACGAAGACGCTCGACGCGCCCGTGACGTAGCGCGAGTCCGGCAGAAGCCGGTACTCCTTGCCGACCTCGACCGGCGCCGCGGCCGTCGGTCCGGACGGCTCCGCGCCGTCGCCGAGGAGCGCGGTCAGGTGGTCGCGCAGGCGCTCGACATCCGAACGGCCGAGGTACCTCGGACCGGAGCCGACGACGTAGAAGTGCAGCTCGTCGTCGCCGTCGAAACGGTCGCTCACCTCGAAGTGCGCGAGCATGAGCGGAGTGCTTTCGTCCATCAGAAGAGACCTCCGGTCAGGAAGTGCGCGACGAGCCACGCGAGGCCCGCGAGCAGAAGGAAGCGGCGCAGTCGGACGGAGCCGGTCACCTCGTGGGGCGGGCGACCGGGCAGGTTGATGGCGAACAGCGCCCAAACGTGCTCGGAGAGCGTGTCGCCGGAGCGCGAGCGCTTCAGGGCGATCCCCTCCGCGACGGCGAAGTAGAGCGCCCAGGCTGCCCAGACGAGCCACCAGAGGCCGAGGGCGAGGGCGACGCCCCCGACGGTGCCGATCAGGGCACCGCCGAGGGCGTACGGGGCGAGGCGCTTCATCAGGCGGCGGCCTCGTCGTCGGCGTCGATCTCGCCCGCGATGTACGCGGCGACGGCGATGATCTCGCTTGCTGCGACCTCCTCGAAGTCGCTCGCGCCGAACAGCTCGAGCGTCTTCTCGACTGCCCGCACGCGGAGGTCGTCGAGCTGCTCAGGCTCCGCGGCGTCGCGGAAGACGTGCGTCTCGTCGACGATCGAGTAGGTCGGCGTCGCGCCCTTGCGCGGGGTCAGCGCCGGGGCGCCGGTCATCGTCGCGAGCTTCTGCCGCAGCGTCTCGAGGGCCTCGTCGCTCGCCAGGGACGAGCCGAGCGGAACGAGGTCGGCGGTCGCGACGTTCCACATGACATCGTCGTCACCCTTGCAGGCCCACCCGCCGCGACCGCCCCGCCCGCCGCTGTAGTTGTCGCTCTCCTCGAGCAGCGTCACGGCGGTGCCCGGCTCGAACTCGTGGAGCCACTCTGCCGAGTCGCCGGTCACGCGCGCCCGGTCGCCGACCTTCAACGCCGGAGCCTGCTCCGGGTCGCCGAGGTGGGCGCGGCCGACGAACTGCCGCCCGGGGCTGTGACCGTCGACGCCGGAGCCGTTGACGTTCTCGACGTAGACCTCGTCGCCGTCGGTGCTGACGACCTGGACGCGGGTCACGTCATCGGCGAAGTAGACACCGCCCCCGAAGGAGGTCTTCGCGCCCGGCTTCAGGGCGACGACGTCGCCGACCTTCAGCGGGGCGGGCTCGGCGGCCGGGGCCTCGAGACGGGCGAGGAAGCGCCGTCCGACGATGTATCGGCCCTTAGCGTGCGCGTTGCGACCGTCGAGGCCCGTCACGCGGGCGGTGCCGGTCGAGTCGTACGGGTTGAGCTCCTCGACGCGGACGCGGGTCACCTCGTCGTCGACGGCCTCCGACCGGGCATCGCCGGTGATCTCGGAGATCCGAGCGTCGGGCAGGAGCCGGTACTCGAGACCCGGCACGATGACCGGCGGCGTCGGCTCGGGCTTCTTCGCCGTCGGGTCGTGCGGCTCGAGGGCGGCGCGGAGGTCGGCGACCTGCTTCGAGCCGAGGCGGACGGTCGCGCCGAGCCCACCCCGGTTGAAGTTGTCGACCATGATGCTGTCGCCGAAGGTGCGGGCAACGAGCCGGTCGCCGTCGCGGTCGGTGTGGTCGAAGATGTGCGTCACTGCGCGGGCTCCTTCGTGAGCGGCGGTGGTGCTCGGTCGAAGGACTCATGCGCCAGAGGTGCGCGAGGTGTGCACGGCGGTTTCGGAGCGAGTCGCAGACGCGAGACGGGGCCTCCTCGGCGGTGCCGGCGGCGGGGTGCCGGCGGTCGCGAGAAGGCCCCGAGCTGTGTGGGCGGGCGGCGCGTGCGGGTCGGAAGTGACGAAGTGACGGAAAGAGCGTCACTCTATATAGATGCTTTAAGGAGGAGGAGAAGACATAGAAGCAGAATATGAAGTGACGTAAGAACCGTCACTTCGTCACGCTCGAACCTCCTCCGGCGCTCGCTCCGCGCCTCGCGTCCGGCTCGGCGACGACGCGCACATGCTTGATGCGCACGCTCGCGTAGCGCTCCTGCTTTGCGAGCGTGCCGTCGGGGCGGATGTTGTACCCCTTCAGCTCGGCCCATCGTTCGCCGCCGAGGGTGTACTCGCCGAGGTGCTCGGTCACCCTCATGTGAAGCTCGCCCTCGCCGAAGGCGTAGTGCTGCGTAGGTACGCGGATGGTCTGTCCGGGCACGAGGGCGATCACGACCAGTGACCTCCGTTCGCCCTGACGATCTGGGCGGGTGTCGAGACGGTCGGCGGGTCGAGGATGGGCAGGGCGTTGGTCCGGGCCAGCCACGCGGGCGGGTCGGGGCGCGTGAGCGGGCCGGGCGGGGTCGGGTAACGCCGGTCGAAGCATCGACGCCACGACGGAGCGCCGCAGGAGCACGCGAGCGCCCATCGGAGGAGACCGACGCGTCGGAGGGTGCGTCGGTGCCAGGGAGCGAAGGGTACGGGTGTCGCCTTGCGTGAGATGCGCATTACTCGATGCTCATCCGAGGGCCAGCCCTTGTCAAGGTGCAGGGTGCGGTGTGCCGGGCCTGCTGTTTGACAGGGGATCGACGTGACTAGCCTGCGCAGGTGCCGAGGTATCTCTATGGGAGGGGCGAAATCGCCCGTCGGCTCGGCGTTAGCAGGCAGAGGGCGGCCGAGATCATCGACCGCCCCGACTTCCCTGCGCCGTATGACGTGCTCGGCATGGGCGCCGTGTGGCAGATAGCCGACGTCGAGGCATGGATACGGGAGCACCGGCCCCACCTGGGCGAGCCGGAGCTCGAGTCGTAGGCGTGTAGACGGTCAGTCTTGCGTGTGCGCCGGGTCGCCCATGGGCTCGACGATGTCGACGCGGCTCGGGTCGAAGCGCCCGCTCTGCACGGTTGCACGCCGCACGGTTACACGCTCGAGCAGATTTACGACTAGGGCGCGTTGCTGCTCGACATCGCCGGCCTGCTGCGCGTCGGCGAGGGCCTCGGCGTAGGTTTGCCCGGTCTCGACGATGACGACCTGCCTTGACGGCCCTGCGTCGCGCACCTCGGCGCGTCGCACCTTCAATGCCTCAAGGCGCCCGAGGAGTGCCGGCACGTCTGCGTCGTCGCGGCCGAGAGCGGCGGTCGTGTCCCTGATCGCCTGCTCGATCTCTGCGAGCGACGCCTCGCCGGCCGAATTAACCTGCACCTCCTCGCGCGTCACCGGCCAGTGACCGACGTACCGGAGGCGGTTAGCTACGACGTGCTCCTCGAGGCTGCCGGCGGCAATGCGCACCTCAGGACAGAGCAGTCCGCGGCCCTTCGCCGGGCAGCGATACTGCGCGCCGCCCTTGCTCAGCTTGTCGTCGCGTACGTACATCTTGTGCCCACACTCGGCGCAGTAAACGAGGCCGGAGAGCAGGCGAGCGGCCCGGCGACGCTGCGGCTTCGGGGTGCCGTCAGCTTCGGGCGCGAAGAGGTCGCGCATCCGGGCGACCTGGGCGTCGTCGAGGATCGGCGCGAACGCACGCATCGGCAGACCGTCATCGTTGCGCAGCAGGTCGCCGCCATGCCGGTAGTAGCCAAGCACTGCGTCGCCGGTAAGCAGCTTGCGGAGGCTCGTCATGTTCCAGTTGCCGAGGTTGCCGCCCTTCTGGCCCTGACGGGCGCGGCGTCGGCGCTCCGAGCGGGCGGTCGGTACCTTTCGCTCGTTCAGCTCACGCGCGAGACGCCACACGCTTTCGCCGTCGAGCACGCGCTCGGCGAGCTCGCGAATGATGGCGGCCTCAGCCCGGTCGACGACGAGGACGCGACCGGGGCCGTCGGGGCGCTGCGCCGGTACGTAGCCGTAGGGCACCGCGCCTCCGCTGAAGCGGCGAGCAGCTCGGAGAGCGGCGATCGACGACCGGACTCGGGCACTCGTGTTCTCCGACTCCATCCGGGCGACCTCGGCCAGCACTGCGGCGATGATGCGCCACGCGGGCTGATCGGAGGAGAGGCCGTCACGGTCGGCGATGAAGCGGGCGTCGCGCCGGTCGTCGAGCACCTCGAGCAGGTCGGCGAGCGCGGAGAGGCCCTGCCGGCTCCATCGGTCGAATTTCCAGACGGCGAGGGTGTCGGCCTCGCCTCGGACGAGCATCGCGAGGGCCTCGTCGCCCTTTGCTCTGCGTCGCCGGCCGGAGAGTCCGTCGTCGACAAGGATCGCAACGACCTCAGCGCCTTCGCGAGCGGCGCGGTCGCGAAGGTCGGCCTCCTGCCGGGCGATGCCGGTCGATGCGTCGTCCTGCTCGGAGAGGCGGAGGTAGAGTACCCAGCGGTTACGGATGCGTGAGTTAGTCACACGCGTAAGGTAGCAGCTCGACACACGCAACGGGCGACACGCGCGAGACGGAAATAGGTCACCGGCGGCGGGCCGTAGTTGTTGGCCAGGTCGAAGTGGGTCACGCCGAGGTCGAAGGCACGGCGGACGATGTCCCGCTGCCGCTCGTACGGGCGGTCCGGGCCGAAGTTGTGCCACAGCCCGAGCGAGATCGCGGGCAGCCGCAACCCGCTGCGCCCGCTGCGCCGGTAGGCCATCGTCTCGTAGCGGTCGTCCGCTGCCAGGTACGTCACGCCCCGACCCTAGACCCCCGCCCGATCCGACGCGGAGGTCAGAGGTCGTAGCGGAGGCGGGGCAGGGTGCGGCCGGTGGAGGGGGAGACGCGGGTGCCGGCGGGTACCGCGCCGACGTGCCGGTAGAAGGCCTCGGCGCCCGGGTCCGCCTCGATCCACAGCGTACGGGCGCCAGCGGTGCGGGAGGTGGCCACGGCGTGGTCGAACAGCACCCGGCCGGCGCCGGTGCCGATCGCCGGCGGGTCCACGAAGAGCATGTCCAGCTCCAGGTCGGGCGGCGCGCCGGCGAGCACCACCAGGCCCACCACCCGGCCGTCCCGCTCGGCCACCGCCACGTGTCGGGCAGTCACGTCCGCCGGCGTCAGCGTCAGCTCCGTCCGGCAGCGGGCCAGGAACTCGGTGTCGTATCCCCAGTGGCCCTTGGAGCGCAGCGCCAGCTCGGTCAACTCGGTCGCCTCGTCGGGCCGGGCGGGCCGGATGAGGAATCGCACCCGACCATTGTGCCGGAGGTGCGGCGAGCGGCACCTGGCGCTGCCGCTCTCTGCGCGAGCCCGAACGGGCGTACCGTCCCTCTTGTCCGGGTAGGTTCGGTGCCATGCGCTTCGTCCAGCTCGACACCCCGAAGCCCCTGTCCAAGATCGGCCTCGGCACCTGGCAGTTCGGGTCCCGGGCGATGCCCCGCCTGCTGCACCGAACCGGAAAGTGAGCCCGATGGACGACATCACCGCGCTGATCCTCGACGACCACGCCGCCTTCCGGCGGGGCTTCGCCCGCCTCGACGACGCCCGCGACGAGCACGAGCTGCTGGCGATCTGGGACGCGCTCGCCCTGCACCTCGACATCCACGCCGAGGCGGAGGAGACGATCCTCTACCCGCACCTGGTGCGCCACGGCGACGACGGCGAGGCCGAAACCGTCGACGCCATCGGCGACCACAACAAGATCCGCGACGCGGTCGCCGAGTCCAAGCTGCACCCGGTGGGCTCCGACCAGTGGTGGGCGGCAGTGGGTACCGCCCGCCGGGAGAACAGCGAGCACCTCGCCGAGGAGGAGGACGAGGCGCTGCCCGACTTCCGCCGGCACGCGAGCGCCGAGCTGCGCGCCGAGCTGGGCCGCCGCTGGCTGACCTTCTACGGCGAGCACAAGAACGGCCGCGACCTGCCCTTCACCGACAAGGACCCGCAGCGCTACGTCGACGAGCACCGCTGACGCGCCCCTCGTCCGACCGGCGGCCGGGCCACCGATCTCCCCGACGCGGGGGAGTCGGCGCGGGGCGGCCCCGGGACAGAATGGGCGGGTGAAGCCCCGCACCGTCCTCGCCCCGCTGGTGGCCGGCAGCACCTGGCGGCGCGGAGTGTTCCTGCTGCTCGGCGGGGTGCTCGTGCTGCCGTACGTGCTGCTGGCGGTGGCCTTCGCGCAGCTGCTGACGCAGCCCGACGTGCCCCGGCCGCTGGTGCTGGGGCTGCTCGTCGTCGCGGCGACCATCGCGGCGGTCCCGGTTTTCCTCGACGGCCCCCGGGCGCTGGAGATCGCAGCCGCGCGGGCCCTGCTCGGCGTCGACCTGCCCGACCCGGCGCCCGGGCACGCCGCCGACCGCGAGACCCGGCTGCGTTCGGCGCTCTGGATCGGGCTGCACCTGGTCAGCGGCGGGCTGGTGGTGGCCGCCCTGTTCAGCGCGGTGCCGATGGCGCTGGCCTTCATCGGCCAGCAGTTCGGCCTCGACACCGGGATGACCGGCGGAGACCGGTTCGGGCCGTTCGACGGGCGGGACACCGGCTGGCTGACCCTCACGGGCATCGTGGTGCTGGTGGCGCTCGGCTACACCGTCGCCGGGCTGGGCGCGCTGGCCGTGTCGATGGCCCCGGTGCTGCTCGGCCCGGCCCAGGCGGAACGGATCGCGGCCCTGGAGGCCCGCGCCGCCCGGCTCGCCGAACGCAACCGGCTGGCCCGGGAGCTGCACGACTCGGTGGGGCACGCCCTGACCGTCGCCACCCTCCAGGCGGGGGCGGCCCGCGAGCTGCTCGACCGGGACCCGGAGTTCGCCCGGCGCGCGCTGACCGCGATCGAGGAGGCCGGGCGCACCGCCATGGACGACCTGGACCACGTGCTCGGGCTGCTGCGCGAGCCCGCGGGCGGGCGGGCCGCGCCCGCCCCGCAGCGTACGCTCGCCGACCTGGACCGGCTGGTGGCCGACACCCGCACGGCCGGCCTGCCCGTCGACACGCGGTGCGCCGGCGACCTCGCCGACCTGCCCGCGGCCGTCTCCCGGGAGGGCTACCGGATAGTCCAGGAAGGGTTGACCAACGCCGCCCGGTACGGTCGGGGGCCGGTCACGCTGCGCCTGGGCGTCCACGCCGACGCGCTGGAGCTGGAGCTGGACAACGCGGTGGGCCGCCGGCGCCGCGCCGACCCGGGCCGGGGCGGCCGGGGCCTGGACGGGATGCGGGAGCGGGTGCTGCTGCTCGGCGGCCGGCTGACCGTCGGGCCCGACGGCGACCGCTGGCGGATCCAGGTACGGCTGCCGTTCGAGGGGACCCGATGACCGACACCGCGACGACCACCACCGGCGTGCTGATCGTCGACGACGACGAGCTGATCCGGGTCGGGCTGCGGGCCATCCTCGACGCCCAGCCCGACCTGCGGGTGCTCGGCGAGGCCACCGACGGCGCGGAGGTGCCGCCGCTGGTCGCCCGGCTGCGCCCCCAGGTGGTGCTGATGGACGTGCGGATGCCCGGCATCGACGGCATCCAGGCCACCCGGCGGCTGCTCGCCACCTCGGCCGACCCGCCCCGGGTGCTGGTGGTGACCACGTTCGCCAACGACGAGTACGTCTACGACGCGCTCCGCGCCGGGGCCAGCGGGTTCCTGCTCAAGCGGGCCCGGCCGGCGGAGGTGGTGGAGGCGGTCCGGGTGGTCGCGCGGGGCGAGTCCCTGCTCTTCCCCGCCGCCATCCGCCGCCTCGCCGGGGCGTACGGGGGGCGGGGCGCCGACCGGCTGGAGGCCGCCCGGCTCACCGACCGGGAGGCCGAGGTGCTGCGGCTGATGACCACCGGCCTGTCCAACCCCGAGATCGCCGCGCACCTCGTGGTGGGCGTGGAGACGGTGAAGACCCACGTCGGCAACGTGCTGGCCAAGCTCGGCGTGCGCGACCGCACCCAGGCGGTGATCGCGGCGTACGAGTCGGGGTTCGTCACCCCGTCGGGCTGAGGGCCCTTCCTGGTTCAGCAGGTGGTTCCCTCCGGAGGGGGAGTGGGTTCACCGCCGCACGGGAGGGAACGCGGGGCCCGCCGGCCGAGGCTGAAGGCATGACGACGACCCTTCCGCCCACCCGCCGGCCGGCCGTGCACCGGTCGGCCCGGCTCGCCCCGCTCGCCGCCGCCTGGTTCGGCCTGTGGGGCGTGCTCGCCCTCGTCTCCACCGTCACCGGCGCCGGCTACCCGTTCGGCGCGAACGACCCCGGCGGGGACACGAACCTGCTGCGGCTGGTCCCGACCACCGTCGGGCCACCGCTGTTCGCCGCGCTGCTGCTCGGTGCCGCCGTCGCCGCGCTCGCCATGACCGGCCCGCAGCGTCCGGGCCGGTCGCTGCGGGCGCTGCTGTCGGCGTACGCCTGGACGGTCGCGTTCCTGCTGGCCGTCGTCGTGCCGGACGTGGGAGTGCTGACCATCCTCGGATACGCCCCTATCCTGGTCATCGGTGCGCCGTTCGGCTGGCCGCCGGTGGACTACGCCGACGTCTTCACCTGGGCGCTGTTCGCCCGGTTCGCGGCCGTCGTCAGCGGGGTGCTGCTCGCCGGGGCCGTGCTGGGTTGGCAGCGGCGCACCGCCGGCGCCTGCCCGGAGTGCGGGCGCGACGGCACCGACCACGGCTGGACCTCGCCCGCCTCGGCCACCCGCTGGGGGCGCTGGGCGGCCTGGGTCGCGGCCACCATCCCGGCCCTGTACGCCGTCACCCGGCTCGCCTGGGCGGCCGGCATCCCGCTCGGCATCGAGCAGTCGTTCCTCGACGAGATGCGGGCGAGCGGGCTGGTGTGGGCGGGCGCCGGGCTGGGCGGGTTCGCGCTGGTGGGCGCGATCCTCACAGTGGGCCTGGTGCAGCGTTGGGGCGAGCGGTTCCCGCGCTGGATGGTCGGCCTGGCCGGGCGGCCGGTGCCGGTGAAACTCGCCGTGGTCCCGGCCACCCTCGTCGCGGTGGCGGTCACCGCGGCGACCCTCGGCCTGCTCGCCACCCCCGACTTCTGGGACTTCGGCGAGGTCAGCCTGGCCACCGCGCCGATGCTGCTGTGGCCGTTCTGGGGCGTCGCCCTCGGCGCGGCCACGTACGCGTACCACCTGCGCCGCCGGGGCGCCTGCGGGGACTGCGGCCGAGGCTGAGCCGTACCGACGGCGGGGGCGCCCGGTCGACGGACCGGGCGCCCCCGCCTCCGTGAGCTAGCGTGGGTCGGGTGACTGCGCCTTCCCCGGTTACCCCGGTCCCACCGGCCGACCTACCCGGCACGCTCGGCGCGCTGCGGGCGGCCGGCCACGCGTACCGCACGGTCAAGCAGGAACTCCGCGACAACCTCCTGGCCCGGATGCGCTCCGGCGCCGACCGCTTCCCCGGCATCGTCGGCTACGACGACACCGTGCTGCCCGAGGTCGAGCGGGCGCTGCTCGCCGGCCACGACATGGTGCTGCTCGGCGAACGGGGCCAGGGCAAGACCCGTCTCATCCGCTCGCTGGTCGGGCTGCTCGACGAGTGGACCCCGGTGATCGCCGGCTCGGTGCTCAACGAGCACCCGCTGCACCCGCTCACCCCGGCCTCCCGGGCGCTGGTCGCCGAGGCCGGCGACGACCTGCCGGTCGCCTGGCTGCACCGCTCGATGCGCTACGGCGAGAAGCTGGCCACCCCGGACACCAGCGTCGGCGACCTGATCGGCGACGTCGACCCGATCCGGGTCGCCCAGGGGCGCACCCTCGGCGACCCGGAGACCATCCACTTCGGTCTCGTGCCGCGCACCAACCGGGGCATCTTCGCGGTCAACGAGCTGCCCGACCTGGCCGAGCGAATCCAGGTGGCGCTGCTCAACGTGCTGGAGGAGCGGGACATCCAGGTCCGCGGCTACCAGCTGCGGCTGCCGCTGGACCTGTTCCTGGTGGCCAGCGCCAACCCGGAGGACTACACCAACCGGGGCCGGATCATCACCCCGCTGAAGGACCGCTTCGGCGCGGAGGTACGCACCCACTATCCGGCCGACCTCGACCTGGAGCTGGCCCTGATCCGGCAGGAGGCCGACCCGGTCGCCGAGGTGCCGGAGCACGTGCTGGAGGTCCTCGCGCGGTTCGCCCGCGCGGTACGCGAGTCGCCGTCGGTGGACCCGCGCTCCGGCGTCTCCGCCCGGTTCGCGATCGCCGCCGCCGAGACGGTCGCCGCCGCCGCGCTGCGCCGCGCCGGCCTGCTCGCCGCCGCCCCCCACCCGCCCGAGGTGTTAGGAAGGGCCCCCTATACAACCGCAGGCGATAGCAAGGTGCCCTTCCTTCCATCGGAGGTGCCGGTTGCGCGGGTGGGCGACGCGGTGTCGGTGACGTCGACACTGCGCGGGAAGGTGGAGTTCGAGAGCGGCGAGGAGGGGCGGGAGGTCGAGATCCTCGGCCACCTGCTGCGGACCGCGACGGCCGAGACGTTCCGGGCCCGGCTGGCCGGGCTGGACCTGTCCGGCTTCACCGCCCTGGTCGACGAGGACGCGGTGATCGAGACCGGTGAGCTGGTCAGCTCGGCGGAGCTGCTGCGCCAGGTGGGCACCGTCCCCGGGCTCGCCAAGGCGCTGGACCGGCTCGGGCTGGGCGACGCGCCCACCCCCGAGCAGGCCGCCGCCGGCGTCGAGTTCGTCCTGGAGGGGCTGCACCTGACCCGCCGGCTCGGCAAGGACGTCACGGACTCCGGCCGGACCCGCTACGGCGGCCGGGCCTGAGCATGGCCGGCAACCGGTTCCGGTACGGGCAGTGGCGCGGCGGCCCCGACCCGCTCGCGCCCCCGTACGACGTGCGGGGCGCGGTGGACGCCGTCGGCGCGGAGGTGCTGGCCGGCGGCAGTCTCCGGGAGGCGCTGCGCGACCTGCTGCGTCGGGGCCCGCACGGGCGCGGCGGCCTCGACGACCTGGCCGCCCGGGCGAGGCGGCTGCGCCGGGAGGCGCTGCGTCGGGGCGACCTGGACGGTGCGGTCACCCGGGCCCGGGCCCTGCTCGACCAGGCGCTCGCCGCCGAACGGGACGAGCTGCGCGGGCGCGACGGCGACGCCGCGCGGTTCGCCGAGGCGGTGCTGGACAACCTGCCCCGCTCGACCGCCCGGGCGGTGGCGGAACTGGCGGGCTACGGGTGGGCCAGCGACGAGGCGCACCGGACGTACCAGCGGATCCTGGACGGGCTCCGCGACGACGTGCTGGGCCAGCGCTTCGCCGGGCTGCGGGACGCCGTACGCGCCTCGGCGGACCCGGCCGCCCAGCGGCGGCTGGCCGAGATGATGCGCGACCTGAACGACCTGCTGGCCCGGCACGCCCGGTCCGAGGACACCACCGACGCGTTCGCCGAGTTCATGCGCCGGCACGGCGAGTTCTTCCCGGAGCAGCCGGCCGACGTCGACGAGCTGGTCGACGTGCTGGCCCGCCGGTCGGCCGCCGGGGAGCGGCTGCTGCGTTCGCTGTCCGACCGGCAGCGGGAGGAGCTGGCGGGCCTGATGCGGCAGTCGCTCGGCGACCGGCTCGCCGGGGAGCTGGCCGCGTTGGACGCCAACCTCCGTGCGCTCCGGCCCGACCTGCACGGGGGTCGGGGCGAGCGGGTGCGCGGCGACCGGCCGCTCGGCTACGGCGAGGCCGCCGGCGCGCTCGGCGAGATCGCCGAACTGGACGAGCTGCTCGACCAGCTCGACCAGGAGCACCCGGGCGCCACCCTGGACGACGTCGACGTCGACGCGGTGGCCCGGACGCTGGGCCGGGACGCCGCCGAGGACGTACGCCGGCTGCGGGAGCTGGAGCGGGAACTGCGCCGGCAGGGATGGGTGAGCCGGGACGCCGACGGGTTGACCCTGAGCCCGAAGGCGCTGCGCCGGCTCGGCGGCACCGCGCTGCGGCGGGTCTTCGCCGACCTGACGGCCGGGCCGCGCGGCCAGCATGACCTGCGCTCGGCGGGCGCCGCCGGTGAGGTCAGCGGGGGCTCCCGCCCGTGGGAGTACGGCGACGAGCAGCCCCTGGACGTGGTGCGGACGCTGACCCGGGCCGTCCGTCGCGCCGGGACGGGCGTGCCGGTGCAGCTGGCCGTCGAGGACTTCGAGGTGGTGGAGACCGAGCGGCGGGCGTCGGCGGCGGTGGCCCTCTGCGTCGACCTTTCCTACTCGATGATCTCGCAGGGCCGGTGGGGCCCGATGAAGCAGACCGCGCTGGCGCTGGCGCACCTGATGGCCACCCGGTTCCCGCAGGACGCGCTGCAGATCGTCGGGTTCGGCCGGGAGGCGCTGCCACTGACGCAACAGGAGTTGGCCGCCGTCGAGCCGGACACGCAGCAGGGTACGAACCTCCAGCACGCGCTGCGGCTGGCCGGCCGGCACCTGCGCCGGCACCCGGGCGCCGAGCCCGTGGTGCTGGTGGTCACCGACGGGGAGCCGACCGCCCACCTGGACCCGGACGACGGGGAGGCGCTGTTCCACTGGCCGCCCCTGCGGGAGACGATCGAGGCGACCGTCCGCGAGGTGGACCGGCTGACCCGCTACGGCGCCACGCTCAACCTGTTCATGCTCGGCGACGACCCCGGCCTGCGCCGCTTCGTCGACGCCGTCGCCCGCCGTTCGAAGGGCCGCATGTTCACCCCCGACCTCGAAGACCTCGGCGAGTACGTCGTCTCCGACTACCTCCGCGCCCGCCAGCCCCGTCGCCGCTGACCCCGCTGCCCCTTTTGGCCCGCTCCCCTGGCGGCCCGCTGACCCCGGCTGGCCCGCTGACCCCACTGCCCCTTGGTCCGCTGACCCCGCTGGTCGACTGGTCGGCTGGTCCGTTGGCCGGGCTGGCGCGGGCGCAGCGAAACCGGACCGGCCGGCCTGATTCTGTCCTGCGGCTCAGGCTGCGCGGGCTCGACCAGCAGCGCCCCGGCCCCGGCCCCCGGCGCCCGCCTCCCACCTGTGCGGCACCGCCGTCGTCAGGGGACACCGTCGCTGTCGAGCTGCCCCGTCCATGAGACCACCGGGCCGCAGCGACGGCTGGATCCCTCGGACGGCTCGGCTCCTGGACGGGCTGGCCCGCTGGGCCGCCGCGACGGCTGGTTGCTCGGACGGCCGGCCGCACCGGCGGCGGGGCTGTACGGACAATCTCGCCGCTCGTGGATCGTTCCGGCGGTTGCTGCCGCCAGCCGGAGTGCGGCGTCAGTGCGTGGGACGGCTCGGCAGGATGGCGGCTCCTGGTCTCATTCGTGGGGCAGCTCGACAGCGCCCGCAGACCACAGGCAGGCGGCGAGGGTGGCTGGCGGCCGTTCACTCAGCGCCCGGCCGAGTTCGCCGTCCGCTGGCCGCGTTCGCCGTCCGCTGGCTCCAGGTTCAGGTCCGGGCCGCGTTCCCGGTGGGCCCCGTCCGGGTGAACCACGTGCGGGAACGCTGGGGCGGACGGCGCTGGGCGGGATTCACTGAGGGCATGGACAGCGGGGCGTTGCGAGGGGCGTACGAGGAGGTGCTCGCCGAGGTCGACGCGGGCGGGTTCGGGCCACCGCCGGCCGGGCAGCTCAGCGCCGAACAGATCGTCGCCCACCTCGTCGCCAACGACGAGCTGATGACCGAGGCGACGGAGGCGGTCATCGCCGGTTCGCCGTTCGCGTACTACGACCTGGAGACCATCCACCGTCCGCAGGTGGACGCGCTGGTCGTCGAGTGCGGCGGGCTGGACGGGCTGGCCACCCTGCTGCGGGCCACCAGCCAGAAGCTCTGCGTGTTGACCGAGCGGCTCGGCCCGGCGGCGGAGACCCCGGTCGAGACGCACCTGCGCGAGGGCTTCGACCTGGTCGTCGACGACACCCTGCCCTGGGGTCGCACCCTCGACCTGCACACCCGCGTCCACCTCCCGAAACACCTGGCCCAACTCCGCATGCTCCGCACCCCCTGACCTGACCCCGTCCCTACTCCGCGATCTTGCACATGCCGCCCCGACGAACCGCGATGAAAGAGGGCGAATGCCGGGCCGAAAGCGCAAGATCGCGGGGGGATGGCGGGGCGCGAGGAGGGCGGGGCGAGGGGAGGTGGTCAGGGGTGGTGGAAGGTGCGGCGGTAGGTCGACGGGGTCACGCCGATGCGCTGGTGCAACTGTTGCCGGAGCGCCGCGGCGGTGCCGAAGCCCGAGCGGCGGGCGACCTGGTCGACGGTGAGGTCGGTCGTCTCCAGCAGTAGCCGGGCGTGGTCGGTGCGCTGCTGGAGCAGCCACTGCGCCGGGCTCATCCCGGTCTCGGAGCGGAAGCGCCGGGTGAAGGTCCGCACGCTCATCCGGGCCTGCCCGGCCAGGTCGCGCAGGCTGACCGGCTCGTGCAGCCGATGGCGGGCCCACTCCCGCGCCCCGGCGGTGCCCGCGTCCGCCGTCTTCGGCACGGGGCGCTCGATGTACTGGGCCTGGCCGCCGTCGCGCCACGGCGGGACCACGCAACGCCGGGCCGCCCGGTTGGCCACCTCGCTGCCGTGGTCGGTGCGGATGACGTGCAGGCAGAGGTCGATCCCGGCGGCCACCCCGGCCGAGGTGAGCACCCGGTCGTCGGCAATGAAGAGCACGTCCGGGTCGAGGTCCACAGTCGGGTGGAGCCGCCGGAAGCGGTCGGCGTACGCCCAGTGGGTGGTGGCCCGCCGGTCGTCGAGCAGCCCGGCGGCGGCCAGCACGAACGCCCCGGTGCAGATGGACATGATCCGGGCGCCCCGTGCGTACGCCCCGCGCAGCGCGTCCGCCACCGCCGGGTCGAGCGTCCCGTCGCGCATCGGTGGCCCGCCGTGGATGCCGGGGACGACCACCGTGTCGGCGGCCTCCAGCAGTTCCAGCCCGTGGTCGGGGAGCACCTGGTAGCCGGCGGTGCTGCGCACCGGGAGGGCGCCCGCGGTGCAGGTGTCGACCAGGTAGAGCGGTACGTCCTCGGCGTCGCGCGCGGTGCCGAAGACCTGGGCGGGGGTGCCGAGGTCGAGGCCGACGACCTGGTCGGTGGCGAGCACGGCGATCCGGTGCGGGCGGACGGTCATGGCCCGATTATTGCGCATGATGGCTTTCCGGCCACTCGTCGTCGGCCGGCCCGATCCGCAGACTCGAGCCGTGAACCGACCTCGTCGCCTGCACCCGGCCTGGACCGTCGCCGCCGTCGCGTTCGTCGCGCTGGTCGGCGCGGCGGGTTTCCGCGCCACCCCCTCGGTGCTGCTGCATCCGCTGCACGCCGAGTTCCGCTGGCCGCTGGCCACCATCTCCGCCGCGGTCTCGGTCAACCTGCTGCTCTTCGGGCTCACCGCGCCGTTCGCCGCCGCGCTGATGGACCGGTTCGGCATCCGGCGGGTGGTCACCGGCGCGCTCCTGATGGTCGCGGCGGGCAGCGGGCTGACCGTCTTCATGTCCGCGAGCTGGCAACTCGTCCTGTGCTGGGGCGTGCTCGTCGGGCTCGGCACCGGGTCGATGGCGCTGGCCTTCGTGGCGACCGTCACCGGGCGCTGGTTCGTGCACCGCCGTGGCCTGGTCACCGGCGTGCTCACCGCCGGCGGCGCGACCGGCCAGCTCGTCTTCCTCCCGCTGGTCGCCATGCTCGTCGACGCGCACGGCTGGCGGGCGGCGGCGCTCGTGGTCGCCGGGGCGGCGCTGGCGGTCGTACCGCTGGTGGTGTGGCTGCTGCGCGAGTACCCGGCGGATCTCGGCCTGCCCGCCTACGGCGCGGCCGAGGTCGTGCCCCCGACGCCGCCGGCGGGCGGGGCGGCGTCGCGGGCCGTCGGCGCGCTGGCGCAGGCGGCCCGGACGCGGCCGTTCTGGCTGCTGGCCGGCGGCTTCGCGATCTGCGGCGCGACCACCAACGGACTGGTCGGCACGCACTTCGTGCCGGCCGCGCACGACCACGGGATGCCGCAGACCACCGCCGCCGGGCTGCTGGCGCTGGTCGGGCTCTTCGACATCGTCGGCACGGTCGCCTCGGGTTGGCTGACCGACCGGGTGGACAGCCGGCTGCTGCTGGGCGCCTACTACGCGCTGCGCGGCGGTTCGCTGCTGGTGCTGCCGGGGCTCTTCGCGGCCACGGCCGAGCCGAGCATGCTGGTCTTCATCGTCTTCTACGGGCTGGACTGGGTCGCCACGGTGCCACCCACGGTGGCGCTGTGCCGGGAGTACTTCGGCGCGTCCGGCGCGGTGGTCTTCGGCTGGGTCTTCGCCGCGCACCAGGTCGGCGCAGCCGTCGCCGCCACCGGGGCGGGGCTGGTCCGGGACCGGCTCGGCGACTACGCGCCGGCCTGGTACGTGGCGGGGGCGCTGTCGATCGGCGCGGCCGTGCTGTCGCTGCTGCTGCGCCGTCGCCGCGAGGCGCCGCCCGCGCCGCCCCCGGCGGTCGCCGCCGGGGGCCGGCGGGCGTGGAGCTACCGGGGCTGACGGTCGGCGGGCCGTCCACTGCCGCTCCGACCGTCGGTGCGGGCGGGTGGCTCAGTCGACGACCCGGACGTCCTTCCAGAACGCGACCCGGTCGCGGACCATCTCCGCCTCCGCCTTCGGGTCGGGGTAGTACCAGACGGCGTCGGGGCTGGTCCGCCCGTCGTGGACGAGCGTGTAGTAGGAGGCGGTGCCCTTCCATGGGCAGACGGTGTGCGTGTCGGATTCCCGGATCAGGTCGTCGCGCAGGACGGTACGCGGGAAGTAGTGGTTCCCCTCCACCAGCACGGTGTCGTCGCTCTCGGCCACGACCACGTCGTTCCACACAGCTTTCGGCATGGCTCCCACGCTATGCCGACGGGACCCGCGCGGCCACGCGGTCGTCGGTTCCGGAACCGCCGGATCCACCGCCCCACCGGGCGACGGGCGGCGGTCGCGGCGCGAAACGGCCACCGTGGACATCCCACGGGGAAGAGCGGCGGGAGCGTACAGTGATCTCATGTGCGCGGTGCGTGTGGATCATCACCCGGTCGACCACGACGGCGCGGTGGCCCAGCTGCGACGGTCGTACGCGGCGGTGCCCGCGGGCGAACCGGTCCGGCTCGCCAAACGCACCTCCAACCTGTTCCGCCCCCGGTCCGCCCCCCGCGTGCCGGGGCTGGACGTCAGCGGGCTCACCGGCGTGCTCGATGTGGACCCGTCGGCCCGCACCGCAGACGTGCAGGGCATGTGCACCTACGAGGACCTGGTCGACGCGACCCTGCCGCACGGGCTGATGCCGCTGGTGGTGCCGCAGTTGCGCACCATCACCCTCGGCGGGGCGGTCACCGGGCTCGGCATCGAGTCGACCTCGTTCCGCAACGGGCTGCCGCACGAGTCGGTGGTGGAGCTGGACGTGCTCACCGGGGCCGGCGACGTCGTCACGGCCCGCCCGGGAGGCGAGCACGCCGACCTCTTCGCGGCCTTCCCCAACTCGCTCGGCAGCCTCGGCTACGCCACCCGGCTACGCATCGAGTTGCAGCCGGTACGCCGCTTCGTGGCCCTGCGCAACGTCCGGTTCACCCGGCTGGAGGCCCTCACCGACGCGGTCGCCGAGGTCACCGCGACCCGCTCCTGGGCGGGCGAGGCCGTGGACGCGATGGACGGGGTGATGTTCAGCCCCGGCGAGGCGTACCTGGTGCTCGGCACCTTCACCGACGACGTCCCGCACGCCAGCGACTACACGGGTCAGGACATCTACTACCGGTCGCTGCGCCGGCGCACCAGCGACGCCCTGACCACGTACGACTATCTCTGGCGCTGGGACACCGACTGGTTCTGGTGCTCGGCGGCGTTCGGCGTGCAGCACCCCATGGTCCGGCGGATCTGGCCGGCGCGGTGGCGGCGCAGCGACGTCTACCACCGGCTGGTCCGGTTGGAGCACCGGCACGGCGTGGCCGCCCGGATCGACCGGCTGCGGGGCCAGCCGGCGCGCGAGCGGGTGGTGCAGGACGTGGAGATCCCGCTGGACCGGACGGCGGAGTTCCTGCGCTGGTTCGCCCGGGCCGTGGGGATGACCCCGGTCTGGCTGTGCCCGCTGCGGCTGCGCGAGCCGGCCGGCCCGGAATCGGCCCGCGCCTGGCCGCTGTATCCCCTCCGGCCGGGGCAGGACTATGTGAACATCGGCTTCTGGGGGAGCGTGCCGATCGAGGGCGGCGCCGCCGACGGCGACGTCAACCGGGTGATCGAGCGAATGGTGTCGGAGCTGGGCGGGCACAAGTCGCTCTACTCCGACGCGTACTACGACCGGGAATCCTTCGACCGGCTCTACGGCGGCGCGACGTGGCGCGCGGTGAAGGACCGCTACGACCCGGACCACCGGCTCACGGGACTGTACGAGAAGGCGGTAGCACGAAAATGAGCCTGACCGATCGAGACCAGGGAGCGGCGAGCGCTCCCGCCTCCCCGCCAGCGGGGGGCCGGCGCCCGGGCCCGCGCGTGGCGGACGTCGTCCGCGCGTTGACCACCGGGGGCCTTCCGGTGCGGGTCACCGGGTACGACGGCAGCGCGGTGGGCCCGGCCGACGCCGGGATCACCCTGTCGATCCGTTCCGAGCGGGGCCTGACCTATCTGCTCACCGCCCCTGGCGACCTGGGCATGGCCCGGGCGTACGTCAGCGGTGACCTGGCGTTGCAGGGCGTGCACCCGGGCGACCCGTACGAGGCGCTGCGGGTGCTCAAGGACGAGTTGCGGCTGCGTACGCCCCCGCTGGCCGAGGCGCTGGCCCTGGTGCGCGGGCTGGGCTGGGAGCGGCTGATGCCGCCGCCGCCCCCGCCGCAGGAGGCGCAGCCGCGCTGGAAGCGGCTGGTGAACGGGCTGCGGCACTCCCGGATCAGGGACAGCACGGCGATCTCCCACCACTACGACGTCTCCAACGCCTTCTACGAGAAGGTGCTCGGCCCGTCGATGACGTACACCTGCGCGGTCTTCCGCTCGCCCGACGACACGCTGGAGCAGGCCCAGGCGGCCAAGTACGACCTGGTGGCGCAGAAACTCGCGCTCAGGGCCGGGATGCGCCTGCTCGACGTGGGCTGCGGGTGGGGCGGCATGGTCCGGCACGCGGCCCGCGAGTACGGCGTCAGGGCGCTCGGGGTGACCCTGTCCCGGGCGCAGGCCGAGTGGGCCCGGGCGGCGATCGAGCGGGAGGGGCTGACCGGTCTGGCGGAGGTGCGCCACCTCGACTACCGGGACGCGCCGCGCGAGCAGTTCGACGCGGTCTCCTCGATCGGGCTGACCGAGCACATCGGGGTGCGCAACTACCCGGCCTACTTCGCCGCGTTGCGGGACCGGCTGCGGCCGGACGGTCGGCTGCTCAACCACTGCATCACGCGGGCCGACAACCACGCGCCGCACCGCTCGGGCGCGTTCATCGACCGGTACGTCTTCCCCGACGGTGAGTTGGCCGGCCCGGGGCGGGTGGTCAGCGAGATCCACGACGTCGGGCTGGAGGTGCAGCACGAGGAGAACCTGCGCCGGCACTACGCGCTGACGCTGGCCGGCTGGTGCCGCAACCTCGTGGAGCACTGGGACTTCTGCGTCTCCGAGGTGGGGCCGGGCACGGCCCGGGTGTGGGGCCTCTACATGGCCGGCTCCCGGCTGGCGTTCGAGCGCAACGGCATCCAGCTGCACCAGGTGCTGGCCACCCGCAACGGCCCGGAGGGGGCGAGCGGCTATCCGCTGCGCCCCGACTGGCTGCCCTGATCCTGACGTAAGCCGCGCCGGCCGGCCGGCGCGGCTTACGTCGAACCCATTGACAAACAATTTTTGTACGTACAAACTGATTTTGCCATGAGAGATGTCCTGTACCTGGAGCAGATGGAGCAGGCCGAGGCCCTGCTCAAGCCGCAGCGCGTCGAGGTGCTGCGGCAACTGGCCGAGCCGCGCACCTGCACCGAGGTCGCCGCCCGGCTGGAGCAGACGCCGCAGCGCGTCTACTACCACGTCAAGCAGCTCGTCGCCGCCGGGCTGGCCGAGCAGGTCAGCGAGCGCAAGGTCCGGGGCATCACGGAGGGCATCTACCAGGCCGTCGCCCGGTCCTACTGGCTGTCGCCCCGGCTCGTCGGCCGGATCGGCCTGCGCCGGGCCCGCGACGAGCTGAGCCTCGGCTACCTGCTGGACCTGATGGAGGAGGTCCAGGCCGACATCGCCGGGCTGGACCGCGCCGCCCCCGAGCTCCCCTCGGTGGGGGTGGCCGGCGAGATCCGGGTGCCGGCGGAGCAACGCCAGCAGTTTCTGCACGACCTGCGGACGACCCTGCAGGACCTTTTCACGCGTTACGGGGGCGCCGAGGGCGACGCCTTCAAGCTCGCCGTGGCCTGTTATCCGAAGGGGAAAGACAGTGAGTGAACCGATGAAGGTGCCCGTCCGCCTCGCCGCGCCGGTCGCGACCGTCCGCCGCGCCCTGACCGACCCGGCCGAGCTGCGCGTCTGGCTCGCCGAGCACGCCGAGGTCGAGCTGCCGCACCGGTACGAGTTCTGGGGCCGGCACACCCCCGAGGGCGACGCGCCGCACCAGCGGCTGCTGCACGTCGACGACGACACGCTGCGCTTCGCCTGGCTGCTGGACGGGGTCGAGACGACCACCGAGTTCGCCCTGCGCGCCGAGGGGCCCGACAGCACGGTCCTGACGCTGACCCAGAGCCACTTCGACTTCGCCGAGATGATGAGCGGCAGCAGCATCCGCGGCGTGCTGCAGACCTTCTGGAGCCTGTCGCTCGCCAACCTGGCCGCCCACCTGGAGGGCGACCCGCTGCTGCCGAAGGTCGACTTCACCTCCGCCGAGATGCGCGGCGAGGTGCTGATCGACGCGCCGGCGGCCAAGGTGTTCGAGTCGCTGACCGATTCCGCGCAGGCCAGCGCCTGGTTCGGCTATCCGATCGGCATCGAGCCCTGGGTCGGCGGCCGCTACGCCATGGGTGGCTTCGAATCCGGTCACGCCGCCAAGGTCGTCGACCTGGAGCCCGGCCGGAAGCTCTCGGTCGACTGGGGCCCGATCGGCGTCAGCACCTGGGAGCTGGCCGAGTCGCAGGGGAAGACGAGGCTGACCTTCGTGCAGTCCGGCTTCGACGAGCAGAACCCCCCGTACGCGGGCTGGGCCGGGTCGCTCTCGGGGCTGTTCGAGCTGCGCCGCTTCCACGAGATGAAGGACTGGCAGCCCATCTGGCTACCGGCCGAGGTGCCGGGCCTGGAGCCGGAGGTCGCTCAGGCGACGAGCTGACCTCGGGAGCGGGAGCCCCCTGTCACCCCATCGGGGTACAGGGGGCTCTTGCCTGTCCAAGCGCCGCAGAGCCGGTGCAGGCGGTCCACAGGTCGCGAAAGTCTCTCACGGTCGGATCGGGGAAGCCGCGACGGCATATGGGAAATATGGGACAATTTCATCATAGGGGCGCCTGCTCAGCCTGAGCCGTCGGCATCGTGACTCCGTTCTCGGCTGAACGGCGCCTTCCGCCTGCGCCTCCGACGGATCGGTCGACGGCCGTCCGTGAGCTTGGGCCAGGCCTCGCCTAGGAAGGAGCAGCAGTGATGGTGGGACGTACTCGACTGTGGGCAGTTGCGGTGGCGGCCGGCGCGGCGGTGGCGGCGGTCGCCGTCGGAAACGCCGCCATGGGCGACGGACGGGACGACTCGCGCGACAAGCACGAGTCGCGAGAGTCGCAGAACTCGTGGGACTGGGACGACTCGCGGCGCGGTGAGGACACCGTGCGGGCGAAGCTCAGCGGCTACCAGGAGGACCCGCTCACGATCTCCACGCCCGGTTCGGGCCGGTTCGAGGCGCACATCGACGAACGGAACAAGGAGATCAAGTGGCGACTGAGCTACGACGACCTGAAGGACGTCGAGCAGGCGCACATCCACTTCGGAGGAAGACACCAGAGCGGCGGCATCGCCGCCTTCCTCTGCTCGAACCTCAAGGACGCGAAGGGCGGCGCGCCACAGGGCACCCAGGCCTGCCCTCCCGCCCCTGCCAAGATCGAGGGGACCATCAGGCCCGCTGACGTGGTGGGCCCCGCCGACCAGGGCATCGAGCCCGGGGAGTTCGACGAGCTGGTCGACGCGATCGAGGCCGGCGTCACGTACGCCAACGTGCACACCAAGAAGTACCCGAAGGGCGAGATCCGGGGCCAGATCAAGAGCGACGAGCGGGACCACGACAAGCGTGACGACTCGGGCCGTGACGAGGAGCGCGACGAGTGGGGCCAGGACAAGGGTGACGACTGGGGCCAGGACAAGGGCGACGAGTGGGGCCAGGGCAAGGGTGGCGAGTGGGGCCAGGACAAGGGCGACGAGTGGGGCCAGGACAAGGGCGACGAGTGGGGCCAGGGCAAGGGTGACGACTCGGGCCAGGGCAAGGGTGGCGAGTGGGGCCAGGACAAGGGTGACGATCGGAGCCAGGACAAGCGCGGCGACTCCGGCGAGCAGAAGCACGACGACTGGGACAGGCAGATGAGCGACGACTGACAGCGACGTACTCATCGTCGGCCTGGTGCCTGTGCGAGCCTGCCGTCGCGGCGGGCGGGCCACGGGCCCGGCAGGGGCATCCGCTCGTTCCCGACGAGCGGATTGCCTCTGTGTCGGCCGGCCGTGGCGCCCTCACGATCCTCTACAGTGGACGGACTCCGTCGACGGTGGAGGGCGAGAGGGCAGCCATGAAGATCGGCATCAACACGTGGGCGTGGGTCGCGCCGCTGACCGACGAGGAGCTCGCCCGACTCGCCCCACGGATCAAGGCGTGGGGCTTCGACGCCGTCGAGCTGCCCATCCAGGCCCCGGGCGACTGGGATTCCACGGTGGCCGCGGAGCTGCTCGCCGGGCTGGACCTGGCCCCCGCCGTCTGCGCCGGCCTGCTGCCCGAGCACGACCTGCTCGCCGACGACGAGCAGGTCGTGCGGCTCACCGAGGACTTCGTCCGGCACTGCCTGCGGGCCGCGAGCCAGGTGGGGGCCGACGTCGTGGCCGGCCCGCTCTACGCGCCGGCCGGTCGGACCTGGCTGCTCGACGCGGACGCGCGGCGCGCCACCACGGCGCGCCTCGTGGACCGGCTCCGGCCGCTGGCCGCCGAGGCCGCCGAGCGGGGCGTGACGATCGCCCTGGAACCGCTCAACCGGTTCGAGACCAGTCTGCTCAACACCGTCGAGCAGGCGTTGGAGGTGGTCGACGGGATCGACGGCCTGGGGCTCGCGCTGGACACCTTCCACCTGAACATCGAGGAACGCGACCTGCCGGCGGCCATCCGGACGGCCGGTGACCGGCTCGCCCACGTGCAGGTGTGCGGCAACGACCGCGGCGTGCCCGGCGGGGACCACCTCGACTGGCGGGCGATGCTGGCCGCCCTCGCGGACATCGACTACGCCGGCCAGTTGAGCATCGAGTCGTTCACGGCGCCGGCCCTGGCCGTGCCGATGTCCGTGTGGCGACCGCTCGCCACCGGCCCCGACGCGCTCGCCGTCGAGGGGTTGGCCTTCCTGCGCGGGCTGTCGGCCGTGCCGTCCGCCGAGAATTCCCGCTCCTGACCCCGGTCGCGGGGTGATTGCGGGCCCGGCAGTGGGTACTGCCGGGCGATGTTCTTCATCTTCGGGCTCCGCACCAAGGTCAGCCAGTCGGGCGTGGTGCGGCAGGTCTGCCGCAACTGCGGCAACCACGCCGCGCAGGTGATCACCCGCCGGTCGACGAAGTTCAGCCTGTTCTTCGTCCCGATCATCCCGATCCGCACCCGCTACGTGCAGCAGTGCACCTTCTGCGGCGCCCAGTACGACATCCCCACGTCCGAGGCCGAGCGCCTCGCGGTCGGCTGAGCCCACCGATGGCCCGCTTCCTCTGCTGGCTGATCGGCCGGCAGCCCGCCGCGCCCGCCCCGGCGCCCGTGCACACCGTCTCCCGGCCGCCCTGCACCCCGGGGCGCCGCCGGCGTCGCCGAGACCGCCGCCCGACGGCCAGCACCGCCCTGCCCCGTTCGCCCTGGAACCGCTCCTCCGGCCGTTGACCGCCGCGTGACCCGTGGGTGCCGGTGTCAGCCGGCCCGACAGCGCGCGCCCCGGCCCGCGTGCCGGGGCGTGCCAGGATGTGGCGATGTCGTATCCCCCTCATCCGTCGTACCCGCCGGGGCCCGGCGCGGTCACCCCGCTGGTCGCCTACCCCCACCCGATCCCGCCACCCCCGGGCCACGCCGTGCTGGCCGTCTCGGTCAACCGCGGGCCGTACCTCGTCCCCGCCCCCTCGACCAGCAAATTCAAGGTCGACCGCCAGGTCGTGCCGATTCCCGGCGAGGGCACCTGGCACGTGGCCGTCCCGGCGGGCCCGCACGACGTCCGCTACACAGACTTCATGGGCATTCCCGTGATGACCACCGCGCTCGTCGCCCATCCCGGCGCGGTGCACCACCTGTCGTTCCGCTTCGGCGGGTGGCGCAACCGCGTCCACGACGGGCAGGGCACCGACGTGACGAAGTTCGGGATGTGGTCGAACTACAGCATCCTGCTGGTCACCTTCCTCGTGCTCGGCGTGGTCTGCTGCGGCGGCTCCGCGCTCCTGGCCGGTCTCTCCGGCTCGGCCTGACCGGGCTCCGGCGCGGTTTGGCCGGGCACGCGCGCACCGGGCGGCGTCCCGCGCTCTTCGCGCCGGGGCGTCGCCCGGCGCGACCGGCGGGGACCGCCTATCGTGGCGGATCGTGACGAGCAGCGAGGAGCGACTGGCGGCGATCCGCGGCGGCGTGCCACCCAGGCGGCACAACGCCCGCACCATCGCCGCGTTGACCGGCAACCCGGGCTGCACCCGGCGGGCCGTGCTGGACGGCGCCGGGGTGGACAAGCCGAAGCTGGCCGAGCGGATCGGTTTCCCCGCCCGGTTCGGGCAGTCCCGGTTCGCCATCACCCGCGGCAACGCCTTCGAGGCGCAGGTCAAGGCCGACGGCGGGGCCGAGCTGCTGCGGCTGGTCGCCGAGCGGTTGGGCGTACCGGTGCCGGCGGCGGCGACCTGGACGGACCTCGACGACGGCGTCGAGGACGACACGGCAGCCCGGCACCGGCGCTCCGCCGAGCTGCTGACCGGGGCCACGCCCGGCGACGGGACGGGCGACGCCGCCGCGCTGTTCGACCATCCCCTGCTCGGCCTGGACGTCGCCGGCCGCCGGGTGCACCTGGAGCCGGACCTGGTCGCCGCCCGGCTCGCCGGTCGGTTCCACGTGGTCGAGATCAAGTCGTTCCCGGTGGTCGACGGCCAGGCCGACGCGGCCAAGGTGTCCGCCGCCGCGACCCAGGCCGCCGTCTACGTGCTGGCCCTGCGCGAGCTGCTCGCTTCCGCCGGCCACGACCCCGAGTTGGTGTCGCACGACGTGGTGCTGGTCTGCCCGCGGGACTTCGCCAACCAGCCGGTGGCCAGCCTGGTCGACGTGCGCAAGCAGTTGCTGGTGCTGCGCCGGCAGCTCGACCGGATGGCCCGGCTCGACGCGCTGCTGGCCGCCGTGCCCGAGGACTTCACCGCCGACCTGGCCGCCGAGCCCGCGGCGCTGCTCGCCGCACTGTCCCGGGTGGAGGCCCGCTACGCGCCGGAGTGCCTGGCGGCCTGCGAGCTGGCGTACTTCTGCCGGCACGAGGCGCGCGGCCACAGCGGGGCGTTGGGCCGGCCGGTCCGGGAGGCGCTGGGCGGGATCGCGGACGTCGACGAGGTGCTGGCGCTGGCCGCCGGCGAGCGCACGCCGGACCCGGGGCAGGAGGAGGCCGCCGCGCTGCTGCGGGCCGCCGCCCGGCTGCGCGCCGACGCCCTCGCCGGGACCCCGGCATGAGTACGCTCCGCGCGCTCGCCAGGGCGCAGGCGCTCGCCGCCGGGGTGGCCCAGCCGGTGGCGACCGTCCGGCACCTGCACCTGGCCGAGCGCCCGCTGGTGCTGGTGCCGCTGGCGATGGCCGGCGAGGCGAACGCCCCGTTGGCGGCGCTGGTCGGCGACGCGCCCGACGCGGCGCGGCTGCTGATCGTGCCGCAGCCCCGCAACCGCGACCAGCGATTCCGGTTCGCCGCCGAGCTGGCCGCGATCGTGCTGCCGTACCTGGACGGGTTCCGGGGGGTCGCCGAGGCGGTGCCGATCGACCGGGGCAGGGACGTGCGGTACCGGTACGTCGACGCCCCGCAGCTGCTGGTGCCGAACCCGGCCGGGGTGACCTTCCTGCGGCTGCTCGGCCGCTCCACCCGCTTCCGTCGCCCCGACGGGGAGTATCCAGTGCACCCGTCGGTGCCGGTGCTCGGGCGCTGGCTGACCTTCCTCGCCGAGCGGGCCGAGCACCCAGGCTCGTCGGCGCTGGTGGCGATGACCGACGCGCTGACCCTGCACTGGGCCACCGGCCAGAGCGTGGTGGAGGACCTGCACCTGCCGGCGCTGCTCGGCTGGATCGACCCGCCGGCCGGGCTCACCGGCCCCGAGGCGGCGGCCCGGGCCGAGGACCCGGCGCTGTGCCCGCCCGCCGGGCCGGCCACCGACCCCGACTTCGACAACCACCGCCTCGCCCCGGCCATCGCCGCGTACGCCGCCGCCGAGGACGATCCGGAGGCGCGCGCCGGGGCGTACGCGGAGCTGGAGCGACTGCTGCGCGACCAGCTCGCGCCCACCTGGGAACTGATGTGGCGCGGCGTGGGGTTGCTGCGCGGCCTGCCGCCGGGGGCCCGGGTGGCCGGCCGGTGGGACGGCGACAAGGACGCGTTCACCGGGTACGCCGAGCACGTCGACGCGGGCGGCCCGCCGCAGCCCCGCCGCGACGGGGCGGTGGCCGCCGCCCAGCGGCTGCACCGGCTGGAACGGGCCCTGACCTCGTACGCCGTCCAGCGCGCCTACGACGACCCGCTGGTGATGGCGGAGCACCGGCTGACCGGCGAGGCGTTCGTGGGCGAGGTGACCCTGGCCGACCCGAAGCGGGTGGACGACACCGGGAAGCGGCCGGTGCTGCGCCCCCGCGTCCAGGTCGTCACCACCGAGCCGGTGCCGATGCCGGTCGGCGCCACGCTGTACTCGCCGGCCCGGCCGGCGCAGAAGGCCAAAGTGGTCTTCGTGACCCCGGCGGCGGACGGCAAGACCGAGGTGGTGCTGGAACTCTCCGGCGGGATGGGCCGGGGGCTGACGGCCCCGCCGGGCACGGTGCCCGAGGTGGGGGAGCGGCTCTGCTACACCACCCTGTCGGACTCCTTCATGCCGGCGGGGACCTTCCCTGCCGTCGACAAGACCCCGTGGACCCACGGGGGCCCACCGGTCCCCGCGCCTGTGCCGTCCGACCCCGCCCCGGACCCCGGCCCGGCCGCTGTGCCGCCTGGCCACGGGCCGGCTGCTGTGCCGCCTGGCCACGGGCCGGCCCGTGCGCCTGAGTCGCACGGCCCTGCCTCGGGCTCCACCGACCGCGCGGTCGCGGCGGTCTCTTCGGCCGACGCGTACGGCGACCCCGACGAGGAGTGGGCCTGACCGGCCCGACGCGTCGGTCTCCCACCCGCCCGGACCCGGGCTGGACTCCCGCCACCGGTCCAGCGCCAGCTGGCCGGAATTCGTCGCCACTCTCCGTTACCTTCGTGCGCCGCCGGGGCCTACCCCCTCCGCGCGCTTTGCTCTGCACCCGCCGACGCACCAGGCACGCTGCGTGAACCCCGCGAACTGCCCGCTGAATGGACATGTCCAGGTCAACACCCATGGTGCGGTCATGGGTGCAGAGCAAAGGGGTGACGGGGCGGTGCGGCCCTCCGCCGCAGCGTGACACTGCGTGACGAGGAGTGCTAGGTCACGATGAGTGATGGCGGGGTGGTGCGCAGGACGGTCCGGTGGGCGGCGTCGAGCGCCTCGGCCGCTGGCACCTCGACGTCCGGAACGACGCCCGTGCCCTCCCAGTTGGTGCCGGAGACCGGGTTGACCGGGCTGGCGATCGGCACCGAGAGGTGCAGGTGCGGGTGGACGGGGAACCCCGTCCGGGGGTGGGCGCCGCCCCCGGTCCGCTCGCCGACGACCGTGGCCCGGCCGTGCTGCTGGAGCGCGTAGGCAAGCGACTCGCCGCCGGAGAAGGTCGTCGCGCTGGTCAGGACGGCCAGCGGCCGGTCGCCGCCGAAGCGGGCTCCGGCCAGCGGTGCGGGGCTCCAGAACTGGCGGTCGGGCAGGTGGCGCTGGCGCATGGTGTAGATGTGCGTCGGGCGGTCGAAGAGGTGCCCGCAGACCAGTGCCTCCATCTCCGGGTCGCCGCCGATCGTCTCGCGCAGGTCGAGGATCAGGGCGTCGGCGTCGGCGACCAGGCGCAGCGCGGCGGTCATCGCCTCCCCGGCCAGCGTGGGGGAGAACAGTGCGGGCTCGATCCGCACCAGGCCGACGTTGTCGGGCAGCCGCTCCACCCGGTGGATGCCGCCCAGGCTGGCCCGGGCCATCCCGGGCAGCGCGTCGGCGAGCGGATCCCCGCCGTCCTCCGGCAGCGGCCGGTCGTGGAACTTCACCCGCAGGTGGCGGTCGCCGTTGACCGACCGGAGTGTCCGGGTGAGCGAGTCGGCGAGCGCCGACCAGGATGCTGCCTGCCGGTGCTGGTCCGTCTCCGCCCGCAGCAGCCCGGCGAGCCGGGCCGCGACGTCGGCGAAGACGTAGTGCTCGCCGACCAGCCGGGCCGTGCGCTCGACGACCTCGGCGATCTCGATCTGCGATGCCGGTTGTTCCCGTGTGTCGAGGGTTGTCATGCCCGCAGTAGATCAGCGCTTTGACAAAGCGTCAAGAGACGTAGACACTTTAGGTATGACGCCGACGCCCACGGAGCAGCCGCTCGACGACCTGCTGGAGGTCACCACCCCGGCGCAGTTCAAGGCGCTCGGGCATCCACTGCGGCAGCGGCTGCTCTTCGCGCTCGGGCAACGCCCCGCCACCATCAGCCAACTCGCTGCGGCGCTCGGCGCGGCCAAGGGCAACGTGGCCCACCACCTCAAGGTGCTGCGCGACGCCGACATGATCCGCGTCGCCCACACCCGTCAGGTCCGCGGCGGCACCGAGCAGTACTACCAGCGCAGCGCCCGACGGATGCGCGTGGCGCCCGGCCACGCCGCCGCGACCGCCGCGATGCTCGGGGCGGTCGCCGAGGAGGTCTCCGCGGCGCCCGGCGAGCCGCTGCTGCACCTGCGCCACCTGCGCCTCACCGCGGCCCAGGCCGAACGGCTCGGCGCCGCGCTCAGCGAGCTGCTCGACACCGCCGAGGACGCCGGCGAGGGCGAGGACCGCTACGGCGTGCTGGTCAGCCTCTACCGGCAGACCCCGCCGCCACCGGCCTGACCGGTCCCGCCGACGGGCCGCCGCCCGCCGGTCCAGAATCGGGCTTGACCCTCACGTAACGGCAGGCGGGAGCCTCGTTGGCGGAAGGGAGGGAAACCATGGCGTACACGGTGGGACAGGTGGCGAAGTTCGCCGGGGTGACCGTGCGGACGCTGCACCACTACGACGAGATCGGGTTGCTCTCGCCCAGTGGCCGCAGCGGCACGGGCTACCGGCGCTACGACGACGCCGACCTGGAGCGGTTGCAGCACATCCGCTACTACCGGGAGCTGGGGTTCCCGCTGGAGGAGATCGCCGCGATCCTCGACGACCCGGCGAGTGACCCGGCGGCGCACCTGCGCCGCCAGCACGAGCTGCTGACCGTACGGATCAAGAGGCTCCAGGAGATGGTCACGGCGATCGAGTTCGCGATGGAGGCGAGCAAGTTGAACATTGCACTGACCCCGCAGGAGCGGTTCGAGGTCTTCGGCGACTTCGACCCGGAAGCGCACGCCGAGGAGGCCGAGCAACGGTGGGGCGGCACCGAGGCGTACCGGGAGTCGAACCGGCACGTGTCCCGCTACACCAAGGACGACTGGCTGCGGAACAAGGCCGAGAACGAGGACTGGGGGCGGCGGTTCGTCGAGGTGATGTCCTCCGGCGCGCCGGCGGACAGCCCGGCGGCGATGGAGTTGGCCGAGGAGCACCGGCAGCTCATCAGCCGCTGGTTCTACGAGTGCCCGTACGAGGTCCACACGGGGCTGGCCGACATGTACGTGGCGGACGAGCGGTTCACCGCGTACTTCGAGAGGATCAGGACGGGGATGGCGGCGTACCTGAGCGAGGCCATCCACGCCAACGCGATCAGCCGCGCCTGATCGTGCGGTCCGTCCGCACCCTGGAGGTCACCAGTGCTCATCGTCGCCGGCAGTCTCTACGTCGACCCTGACGAGCGGGACGCCTACCTCGCCGACTGCGTCGAGGTCGTCCGGCAGGCGCGGTCCGCGCCGGGCTGCGTCGACTTCGCGATCAGCGCCGACCTGGTCGAGCCGGGCCGGATCAACGTCTACGAGCGCTGGGAGTCCGACGCGCAACTGCTGGCCTTCCGGGGTGCGGGGCCGGCCGAGGAGCAGGCGGTGGCGATCCGTGGCGCCGAGGTGCACAGGTACCTCATCTCCGGCGTCGAGGCTCCCTGACCGGGGTCGGCCGGACGCTGCCGCGTCCGGCCGGCCCCGGATCCGCTCGGGCTCGGCCGGCCGAGCCCGGCTGGCCGTGCGGCCGGCCGGCCGGAGCGGGGCTCACCGTCCATCGGCGACGTGGTCGTAGACGGTGCGGGCGAGGCGGCGGACCACCTCGTCGCCGGTGGCGATCGGGCCGGAGGTGAGGAACGCGACCGCGACCTCGGAGCCGGGGATGAGGTAGTAGCCCACGTCGTGGGAGGCGTCCGGCAGGTCGCCGGTCTTGTGGGCGACCGGGACGCCGGGCGGCAGCGCGGCGGGGATCTTGGTGTTCAGGGTCTGCCGCCGCATGAAGTCGATCAGCAGGTCGCGGGAGCCGGGCGTGAGGATCTGCGCGTCCCAGATCGCGCCGAGCAGCGAGACGACGTCGTCCGGGCTGGTGTAGTTCTCCTCGCCCCGCCGGGCGGCGTCCTCGTCGAGGAACTTGCGGGCCAGGATGGTCTGCCACTGGTTCATCGAGTCCGCCAGGGCGTTGACCGGCCCGAACCCGTGCAGGTAGCCGATCAGCACGTTCGCGGCGGTGTTGTCGCTGTAGACGATCGTGTACTCGGCGAGCCGACGCAGGCTCACCACCTGCGGGAACGTCTCGTGCTGGAGCTCGCCCGTGCCGTCGACCACGTCGGCCGGGGTGACCAGCACGCCCTCGTCCAGCGACACCTGGCCGCAGTCGACCCGGCGCAGCAGCTCCACGAGGATCCACAGCTTGATCACGCTGGCCGCCTTCGGCCGGAACGTGCCGTTCACCGCGACCTGCTGGTCGCCGTACCGACCTGAGAGGTCGCGGACCGTGACGCCGGCCGGGTTGGTGCCGGCCGTGGCGTCGACCACCTGCCGGAGCCGGTCGGTCAGCGGCAGCAGCCGGCGGCCGGCGGCCGGATCGGTGGGCGGCGGGGGGTCGGTGACCACCGGGCCGGCCAGCCGCTGCGGCCGGGCGCCGGGGCGGGCCACCTCCAGGGTGCCCCACCGGCGGCCGACGAGCGGGACGTCGTAGGCGTAGGTCGTACCGTCGAGGGTCAGCGTGCCGCGCGCGGACCGGCCGACGACCCGCATGCCCGGGTCGGCGGCGCGGCCGGTGTCGCCGTTGCAGGCCCGGTAGCGCACGGTGCGCGTGCCGGTGTCCACCGAGAACACCCCGCCGGGGAAGGGCAGCCAGGCCGCCGTGCTGGCCGTCGGGCGCCCGGGCCCGGGCTCCGGCCCGCCGCCGTCCGCCGCCGCCGGCCCTGCCGCCAGCGCCAGCAGGGTGACGACCGCCAGCGGTACGCGCACCGCGCCCCGCCAGGAAGATGAGCGCTTCTTGTCCGTTTTCCTCACGTTTGTACGATATGAAGGCCGGCGGGTCGCCCGGCATCGCGCCCCAGCGGTGTCACCCGTCCGGGGCGCGGGCGGCGGCTATCGCGGCGACCGCTCCGGCGGCAGGCCCGGGGCGAGCCGGCGCAGCGAGGCGAACGTGGGGACCAGCGCGTCGTACAGCTGGGAGAACAGCGGCAGCAGGGCGGCGTACGTGGCGGCGGCGGCCGGGTCGGGGCGGACGGTCTCCTCGAGGTGCACCAGGTCGGCGGCCAGGTCGACGGAGGCGACCAGCCCCAGCGCCTCCATGCCGAGCAGCGCCGCCCCGAAGCTGGAGCCCTCGCGCTCGACGGGGAAGCGCACCGGCATGCCGAGCACGTCGGCGAGCATCTGCCGCCACAGCGGGCTGCGGGCGAACCCGCCGCTGGCCCGGATCTCCCGCACCTCGTTGCCGGCGGCCCGTACCGAGGCCAGCACCAGCGCCAACTGCTGGCAGACCCCCTCCAGCCCGGCCCGCACCAGGTGCGCGCGGCGGTGCCCGTGGGTCAGCCCCACGTACGCGCCGCGCGGCAGCGCGCTCCAGTGCGGCGCCCGCTCGCTCAGCAGGTACGGCAGCATGATCAACCCGCCGGAGCCGACCGGGGCCTCGGCGGCCACCGCCAGCAGCTCCCGCTCGGCGTGCTCGCCCAGCTCCGGGGCGAGCGCGTCGCCGGCCCAGTCGAGCACGAGACCGCCGTTGTTGATCGCGCCACCGACCACCCAGCGCTGCTCGGTCAGCGCGTAGCAGAACACCCCGCCGAGCGGGTCCACGCCGGGGCGTTCCACCATCACCCGCATCGCGCCGCTGGTGCCGATCGAGCAGGCCATCACGCCCGGGGCCACCGCGCCGAGCCCGAGGTTGGCCAGCGGGCCGTCGCCCGCGCCGACGACCACCTTCGTGTCGGGCGGCAGCCCGGTCGCGGCGGCCGCCTCGGCGGTGAGCCCCGGCAGCACGGCGGTGGTGGGCACCAGCTCGGGCAGTTGCTCCTCGGTGATCCCGGCGATGCCGAGCGCCTCGGAGTCCCACGAGAGCTGGTGGATGTCCATCAGGCCGGTCGCGGAGGCGACCGAGTGGTCGGTCACCAGCGCGTCGCACAGCCGCAGCAGGACCCAGTCCTTGATGCCCACCCAGTAGGCGACCCGCCCGAACAGCTGCGGATCCTGCTCGGCGTACCAGAGCAGCTTGGGCAGCGGCGCCATCGGGTGGACCGGGGTGCCGGTGCGGCGGTGCAGCGCCAGCCCGGACGGGACCGCCCGCAGCCGTTCGGCCTGCCGGCTGGCCCGCGAGTCGGCCCAGGTGAGCGACGGGGTGAGCGGGTTGCCGTCGGCGTCCAGCCCGATCAGGCTGTGCATCGCGGTGCTGAACGCCAAGCCGGCGATCGGCCGGCCCAGCTCCGCCACGACCGCGCGGATCGACTCGAGGACCGCCGTGTGGATGCGGCGCGGATCCTGCTCGGCCCAGCCGGGGTGCGGCTCGTCGAGCGGGTAGCCGACCGAGCGGTGCAGGAGTTGCGTGCCGTCGACGCCGTACGCGACCGCCTTGGTGCTGGTGGTGCCGATGTCGACGCCGACCACGACGGCGCGGAGCGGCTCGCTCACCGACTCCACCCCCTCGCCGTACGCACGGTGACACCGGCCGCCGCTGACGTTACCGAGCGTCCCGACGCCCCGCAGGGGGAACAAGGAGTCACGATCAGCCCTTCCCCGGGCCGCCCTCGCGGCACCAGAATGCCGATCAGTGTGAATGTTCTGCATGTTCACCCAGACGGGCAGCAGCTACTAGTGGTTGTTTTCCTTTCTAGAGCTGTCCATAATTGACTGTTGTGGGGAGTGTTTATCGGATCGGCGAGTTTGCCAAGCGGGTGGGCCGTTCGGTGAGCACGGTGCGCCGGTGGGAGGCGGAGGGCCGGATCGCGGCTCGTCGTCTGCCGTCGGGGCAGCGGTATTTCGACGATTCGGATGTGCGCAGGGTTTTGCAGCCGGGCTTCGCCGTCGACCGGCGGAGGGTTGTGGTGTATTGCCGGGTCTCGTCGCCGGGTCAGAAGTCCGATTTGGCTTCGCAGGTGGCGGCGATGCAGCAGTTCTGCCTCGCTCGCGGTCTGGCCGTGGACGAGTGGATCAGTGAGGTCGGCGGTGGGATGGACCTTCGCCGTAAGGAATTCCTGGCGTTGATGGACGCCGTCGACCGGGGTGAGGTCGCCACGCTGGTGGTGGCGCACAAGGACCGGTTGGCCCGGTTCGGGTTCGACTTGCTGGAGCATGTGGCGGCGCGCGGCGGCTGCGAGATCGTCGTGGCCAACCAGGAGTCCCTGTCCCCGCGGCAGGAGCTGGTCGAGGATTTCCTGGCCATCATCAACTCCTTCTCGTGTCGGCTGTACGGTTTGCGCCGCTTTGAGGAGGAGTTGAAACGGGCGGACTTGACCGTGGAGGGTGACCGGTGAAGGTCACCCGGATCGCCTACTCGGCCCGTCTGAATCCTGGCAAGTACGCCGCTCTGGTGGAGCAGGCCCGCCGGTTGGGTCGGGTGCGTAGTGAGGTGTGGCAGCGTTACGGCGCGATCAACGGTGTCGGGTCCGGGTTGAGAGACCGGCAGGTGCGGGACCGCTGGTTGGCCGACGGCATCCACGTGCAGTTTGGTGTGTTGGCGAACGCGTGGAAGGAAACGGTCCGCGACGCCGTCGCCGACATCGCAGCGAACATGGAGGCGGCCAAGGTCGACGTCCGGCGGGCGGTCAGCCAACGCACCAACGATCCGGGCGAGCGTCAGCGGATGTTCACCGCGCTGCGGGCCGACCAGTGGGCCAGTGACCCGTTCCTGGCCCGGCAGATGCGCAAGCATTGGAAGCGGGGCCGCAACCGCACGCATGATCAGATCGTGGTGCGCGCCGACAAGTACCACACCGCCGTCGATGGGTGGGGCCGGTTGTGGCTGGCGGTCCCGGGCCTGGAGCCCCGCAAGATGGTCAGGATCCCGCTGTCCACGACGGTCACGCCGACGGGTACCTTGCGGCTGATCCTGCGCAGCGGCCGGGTCGAGGTGCACTACCAGATCGACGCGGCGCAGATGCGGTCGTCGCAGCGGCCGTGCGGCGAGGCGACGGTCGGTGTGGACAAGGGCTACACCGAAGCCCTGACCGACTCCGACGGCCAGCCCCACGGTGAACAGCTTGGTGTGCTGCTGTCCAGTGAGTCGGACCGGTTGAAGGAACGGAACCGGCGGCGGGCGAAGCTGCGCTCGATCGCGAACACCGCCGCCCGGCGTGGGGACCACGCGAAAGCGCACCGGGTCAAGGTCAACAATCTCGGCACCGTGAAGCGGGACCGGCAGGCCGCCCGGCATCGGGCGCGGGTGCGCACGGAGATTTTCACCGCCGTGCACGAGGTCGTGGACAAGGCCGCCACGGTGGTCTCCGAAGACCTCACCAAACGCTTCACCAGCCGCAGAAAGCTTCCTAAGAACATGAACCGGCGTCTCGCCGCGTGGACCAAAGGAGTCACCGCCGAGGCCCTGAAAAGCGTGTCGGAGCGTAGAGGTTCTGCGCTCGTTCCCGTCAACGCCGCCTACACCTCACAAACCTGTCACCAATGCGGCGCCTTCGGCCGCCGTAGTGGCGACCGGTTTCACTGCACCCGCTGCGGGGTGGTGTGGCAAGCCGACGTGAACGCCGCGATCAACATCCTGCACCGAGCCGGCGACCCCGACATCGCCTTGCACACCCCACACCAGCGGGTGAAGCAGATCCTGCAGGACCGGACCGATCGCCACCGGACCAGACTGCCGGTCCAGGACTCCAGCCCGCGGCTACCGCTGGGCGGAGAGCGAACTATCCGAACTGCTCGGCTATGAGCAACGAGTAGGAAGCAGGAAACAGGATGAGGCTGAAGCCGGCCGGCGCGGTGCTCACCGCACTCGCCACGGTCCTCACCACGGTGGTCACCGGCGTCCCGCCGGCCGCCGCGCAGCACCGCGACAGCGGATACTCGGCGGAGATCCGCCGGGCGTCGTACGGCGTCCCGCACATCACCGCCCGCGACTTCGCCTCCCTCGGCTTCGGCGTCGGCCACGCCCAGGCCGAGGACAACATCTGCGTCATCGCCGAGAAGATGGTCACGGTCAACGCCGAACGGTCCCGCTTCTTCGGCGCGGCCGGCCCGACGGACGCGAACGTGCGCAGCGACCTGTTCTTCCGCAAGGCCATCGACGAGCGCACCGCCGAGCGGCTGCTCCAGGGGCCGCGCGACGGCGTGCACTCCCCGTCGGACGAGGTCCGCGACCAGATCCGCGGCTTCGTCGCCGGCTACAACCACTACCTGCGCCGCACCGGCGCGGCGAACCTCACCGACCCGGCGTGCCGGGCGAAGCCGTGGGTGCGCCCGCTGACCGAGCTGGACGTCTGGCGCGCGAGTTGGGCCAGCATGGTCCGGGCCAGCTCGCGGGCGGTGCTCGACGGGATCGTCGCCGCCGCCCCGCCGACGGCGACCGGCCCGGCCGCCGCGCTGGACGCACCGGGCGCGGCGGCGGTGGTCGCCTCCGCCGACGGCGCGCCCGCCGGGGTGGGCAGCAACGCGTACGGGCTGGGCGCGCAGGCCACCACGCACGGCGGCGGGATGGTGCTGGCCAACCCGCACTTCCCGTGGGAAGGCGCCGAGCGCTTCTACCGGATGCACCTCAAGGTCCCCGGCCGCTACGACGTGGAGGGCGCGGCGCTGGTCGGCGACCCGATCGTCGAGATAGGGCACAACCGCACCCTCGCCTGGAGCCACACCGTCTCCACCGCCCGCCGCTTCGTCTGGCACCGGCTCGCGCTGGTCCCCGGCGACCCCACCTCGTACTACGTGGACGGTCGGCCCCGGAAGATGACCACCCGCACCGTCACCGTGCAGGTGCCCGGCCCGGGCGGCGGGACGGTGCCGGTCAGCCGCACCTTCCACGACACCCACCTCGGCCCGGTGGTCGTGGTCCCCGGCACGTTCGACTGGACCGCCACCAGCGCGTACGCGATCACCGACGCCAACGCGACCAACAACCGCGCGTTCGACGGCTGGCTCCAGATGGGCCGGGCGAAGACGGTGCGGGAGCTGAAGCAGGTGCTCGACCGGCACCAGTTCCTGCCCTGGGTGAACGTGATCGCCGCCGACGCCCGCGGCGAGGCGCTCTACGCCGACCACTCGGTGGTGCCCCGGGTCACCCACGAGCTGGCCGCCGCCTGCATCCCCGCGCCGTTCCAGCCGCTCTACGCCGCCAGCGGCCAGGCCGTCCTCGACGGCTCCCGGTCGGCCTGCGCGCTCGGCCGGGACCCCGACGCGGCCGTGCCCGGCATCCTCGGCCCGGCCAACCTGCCGGTCCGCATCCGCGCCGACTACGTGACCAACTCCAACGACAGCCACTGGCTGGCCAACCCGGAGGCGCCGCTGGAGGGCTACCCGCGCATCATCGGCAACGAGCGCACCGAGCGCAGCCTGCGTACCCGGCTCGGCGTGGAGCAGGTGCGGGGGCGGCTCGCCGGCACCGACGGGCTGCCGGGGCGGGGCTACACCACGTCCCGGCTCTGGCAGACCGTCTTCGGCAACCGCGCGTACGGCGGCGAACTCGTCCGCGACGACCTGGTGGCGCTGTGCACCGCGCACCCCACCGCGACCGCCTCGAACGGGAGCACGGTCGACCTGCGCGACGCCTGCGCGGCGCTGAAGGGCTGGGACCTGCGCGTCGACCTGGACAGCCGGGGTGCGCACCTGTTCACCGAGTTCGCCCTGTCCGGCGGCATCCGCTTCGCCGACGCGTTCGACGCCGCCGACCCGGTGCGCACCCCGAGCCGGCTGAACACCGCCGACCCGCGCGTGCTCACCGCGCTCGCCGACGCGGTCCGCAGGCTCGCCGGCATCCCGCTCGACGCGCGCCTCGGCGACGTCCAGACCGAGCCGCGCGGCGACCGGCGCATCCCGATCCACGGCGGGCGCGCCGAGGCCGGCGTCTTCAACATGATCATCAGCCCGCTGGCACCCGGCGTCGGCTACCCGAAGGTGGTGCACGGCTCGTCGTTCGTGATGGCCGTCGAGCTGGGCCGGAACGGCCCGTCGGGACGGCAGATCCTCACCTACTCGCAGTCGAGCAACCCGAACTCCCCCTGGTACGGCGACCAGACGCGGCTCTACTCGGGCAAGGGTTGGGACACCATCAAGTACACGGAGGCGCAGATCAAGGCCGACCCCAACCTGCGCACCTACCGGGTGGGGGAGGGCCACCGCCACTGACCCGCTCCGTTCGCCGCGCCGGTCGGGTCACTCGGCCCGGCCGGCGCGCCATGTCTCGCCGCGACCGACCCAGCCAGATCATCCACCCCGCTGACAGTCGGCCCGAAAGCTCACGGAGCGACGAGGCGATCCACACCGTAGTGGTCCCACCAGGACTGTCGGTGCTTGCGGACGCGCCCTGCGACGCGGGTCAACAGCAGCCAGTTGCCGTTCTGCACCAGTGCCGCGTCCTCCGACCGCCCGGCCAGCACTCGTGCGACCGCCGCCGCCATGTTCGGAATCCCCTTGTCGACCAGGTCGTCCGCGTGCATGGAAAAGTCGAGGTCAACGTACGTTTCAGGCTCCCACTCCCAGCGGGTTCCGTCGTCGTCCTCGGCGTCGTAGTAACCGTGACGGCCCGCGTAGATGGTCAAGGCGTACCCGCGTTCCTCGTAGAGCCGGGCGCTGAACAGCCGGGGGTTGTCCGTCGGAGTCGGCATCTCGGTGACATCCGCGGCCGCCAGTTCGGCCACCTCCTCCAACGGGGCACTGCCCGCCAGCGTCAATCGGAACTCGACAGTCATCTCTCCAGCCTCTCGTCAATCTCGCCACACGATTTGCACGATCGCGCCTCCTCGTGTCACCGCCACCAGTTCCCTCAGCTTGTCGACAGGCCAGGTGTCGAACTGATTCCGCAGGGCCGAGAGATCACCACGCCAGTCCTGGAGGTTCAGCACCACGCGTTGGGTCTGTTCCTTCGGTCTGATCCTGGTGCGTGGTCCGGTCGGCGTACCTCCAGGCCTGCCGGTGGCGCGCCGGTTCCAGGACACCCCTGCGTCTTCGCCAGCGGCGGCGGCATCGCCCGTGGAGGTCGGATCGCCGGCGGTGGTGGGGGTGGGGCTGGTCGGTGCAGGACCGCCAGCCCCGGTCAATTTCCCGATGCCCCCAGGCGACGTGCGTCGACGATCGCCGCTTCGACGAATTGTCGGGCGCTCCCGGCGCGCTGGACTACCAGCACCAGGAACTGCTTGATGCTGCTTAGCGCTGACAGGAGCGGGCCCGGCTGGCCACCCTGCAGGACCACGGCGGTGAGCCGCCGCGCCTCGTCGGCCCGGGCGATGGCTCCGGCCGCCGCGTCACGGGCGCCGTCGACGGTGTTCCGCACGGGTGTCAGTACGGTGATCGTCTGTTGCGGAGTGGCCTCCTGGGGGACGGCCATGGCTGCCGTCGTCGCCTCGCCGACCGAGGTGGCGAGGCCGGTCAGGCTTTCGCGGATTCCGGTGATCTCTTGCCGCACCCGGGCCGTACCGGCGGCCACAGCGGCGAAACCGGCGCCGGCAGCTCGCAGCGCTACTTCCCGCGCCTGATCGTCGGCGGCGGCTGCCAGCCCCTGAGCTCTGTCGACGCCGTTCATCAGCACACGGAGTTGGCCGACAATCCTCTCGATGTGCGACACGGCTGACCCTCCCCGATCGACGATGGTGAGGATGTTCGCATGTCAGAACGTACCGTGGCGCCGTGGCGCCGACCAGACGACAGGAGGGTGGCTCCCGGTAGGCGGGCAGCGTGTGACGTGCTGGTCCCCGTGGCAACCCTTGCGTCGCCACAATGTGAGTCGAGGCGGCAGAACCCCCTTATCGTCCGATTTGGTCCGCCGTTCGGCTATTTTGCCCGGATGCGTCGTGTCCCTGCCGGCCGTTGACACCGTTGACACCGGTGACACCCCGATTGGTGGCCTGCGCGGCGAAGGAGTCGGCGTGGCAAAGACTGATTCGACGGGTTCCACGTGGCGGTACCGGTGGGCGCACCGGCAGAACGAACGACGGCGGCGCGAGTTCCGTGGCGCCGAGCAGGAATGGCGACGACGCGACGACGAACTGCGCCGCCTGCGTACCCTCGCCGAGGCGTTCCACGGCTCGACCGCCGCGGGCGCGGGGCTGCCCCTGGAACTGGCCCCCGACGAGGTGGTCTTCTGGGTGCTGCCGGCCGCGCAACTGGTGGAGGTCCGGCACACCGCCGTGCTGCCCGCGCCGGACCTGACAATCGCCCCGGAGGCCGCCCCACTGCGCGCCCGCAGGCCCGACGGCGTCCGCGTCGCCGACGCCGGGATGGCGGTGATCACCAACCGCCGGCTCGTGCTGCTCGGCGGGCGCGGCCGGCGCGACTGGGCGTACGGGAAGATGACCGGCCTGTCCCACGACCCGCACGCGCCGGTCACGCTGATACAGGTGCTGGACCGGCGGCGCACCTCCGGGCTGATGCTCCCCGCCGACGTCGCCGCCGACTTCCGGTTCAAGCTGGCGCTGGCCTTCGCCGACGCCATCGAGCAGCGCGGCGCGGTGCTCGACCAGCTCGACGAGGCGATCGCCGAGCACGCACAGCTCAAGCCGTTCCGGCCACAGATCGCGACCCCCGGGCAGGCCCGGCCCTTCGCGTTCGTGCCCGGCGGCCGGCGCACCGTGGCCGTCGCCGCCGGCATCGCCCTGCTGGTGCCCGCCGCGCTGCTCGACACCGACCCCTCCGACCCGACCGGCTCCGAGGTCGCCGTCGCCGCCACCCCCGCGCCCAGCGGCACCCCCGCGCCCAGCGGCACCCCCGCCCCGAAGGCCGCGACGCCCGTCGTCCCGCCGAAGGCGGCGACCGCGTCCGCGCCGCGCCGCGACACCACGTCGCCCTCGCCGACGCCCGCCCGGGAGCGGCGGTGCGGCGCCCCCGCCAACCCGATGGGGTACGACTTCTGCGGCGGCAACCGCATCCGCAAGCCGGCGGCGGAGATCTGCGACTGGTTCGACTGCGTCCCCGAGTTCTGGGCCGGGCGGGGCTACCTGGTGCAGTGCCGCGACGGCTCGGTCAGCCTCACCGGCGGGCGGCGCGACGCCTGCGCCGAGCACGACGGGATGCGCCGCACCGTCTGGAGCTGACCCTCGGCGGGTGTGTCCCGGGCGCGCGGTGCGGCCTCGCTGCTCAGCGCGCTCCGCGTCGGGCGGGTCCGCGACGACCGCCTCAGCGCAGCCGTTGCAGGGGGAGCAGGCCGGCGAGGATCGCCGCGGCGGCGAGGGGCAGCAGGTCCAGGTCCGCGGCGATCCCCACGAACCCGAGCAGTACCGGCACCGGCACCCACGCCGGCAGCAGCCGGGGTCGCGTGGTCCCCGCCTGCACCAGCAGGGTGAGGATGCCGACCTGGAACAGCAGCGGCCCCAGCATCATGGCCGGATCGGGCAGCGCGGCGGCATCGGCCAGCCCGGGGAACAGGTCGCCGAGGATCACCCACACGAAGGCGGCCACCCCGACCAGCCCCAGCACGGTCGCCGCCTCGGTGAGGACCCGTCGCCGGGGCGCGACGGCCAGCAACAGCCGGCGCAGCCCGACGACCAGCGCGCCGAACAGCAGGATCCCGACGAGGAAGAAGGTGTGGCCGACGTCCCAGGCCAAGCCGTCGCCCCGGTCGCCGTCGAGGCCGTCGACCAGGCGGAGCAGGCCGTAGAGCAGCAGGAGCGCCGGGCCGCCGACGGCGGCCGCCCGCACGAGCCTCGTCGACGTCCGCGCATCGGTGTCAGTCATCCACCCAGCGTCGACGCCCGACCGGCCGCGCTCCATCCGGGACTTCCCGCATCGGCCCCCGACCGACCACCCCGAGCACCGCCCGGGGATGCGAGGGTGGCGCGCCCTTCGCATGATGTTCCCCGTGATCAACGACAAGCACGACCAGCACCGCAAGAAGAAGAAGCGCGACTACTGCGGCGGGTGCAGTTGCGACGTGCCCAACTGCGACGTGCCCAACTGCAACTTCGGGCTCTTCTCCACGCTGCTCACCCTCGGCGCGCTGCTCGCCCGGCTCGTCGCGCCCGGTCGGGCGTCGGCACCCACGGCAGTTCCGGCCAGGCGGGCGCCGCTGGTGGATCGGGCCGGCCGGGCCGCGATCCTCGGCTACCGGCGCTGGCTGTCGCACCGCTGGCCGGGGCAGTGCCGCTACACCCCCACGTGCAGCGCGTACGGGCTGGCCGCCGTGGAGCGGTACGGGCTGGCCGTCGGCGGGCGGATGGCCGCCGACCGGGTGCGCCGCTGCCGTCCCGACGTGCCGCGCGGCACCCACGACCCGGTGCGCTGACCCGGGGATGCCCCTGACCTGCGGAATATCCCGCCCGCCCGCGCTCCCGGTTCGGCCATGATGGGGCCATGGAGATCCGCTCCGACGACGGCGCCCGGGTCAGGATCCGGCCGGTGGGCTACCAGCCGGGGGTCGAGCCGCCGGACGACCCGGACGAGGCGGCGGACTGGGACGACTGGCTGCTCGTCGAGACCGACGCCCGCACCGCCGACGGGCAGTCGTGGTCGCACTACACGCCCTGCCTGACGGTGTCCGAGGCGTACGCGCTGGCGGGCTGGCTGCGGCAGCAGGCCGAGACGACCGGGGACCCGGCGGAACCCTTGGCGGTGGTGCGCTTCATCGAGCCGAACCTGGCCTTCCGCGCCCGGGTGCTGCGCCGTCGCCGGCTGGCGCTGACGGTCGAGTTCTCGTACGAGTCGCTGCCCCCGTGGATGCCGCGGCGGCCGCTCAGCGCGGTCTACCCGCTGACGCTCACGGTCTCCGCCGGGGCCCTCGCGGTGGCGGCGGAGCAGTGGGCGCGGGAAGTCGAGGCGTACCCCCGCCGGGTCGCCTGCTGACTGCCGCCGACCCGGCCGCGACCGTGCGCCGTGCTGCCGGCGGTGGTGTGGGCCCACTCCCTCCGCCCGGTTGCGGCGGCTACGGCCGGACGATCATCGTCCGCCTCATGGTGGCTCCACCACGTCGGCCGGTGTTTGCTCAACCTCCCCGCGACGCGGGTCAGCAACAGCAGGTTGTGGTTGAACACGAGGGCCGCGTCCTCGCTGCGTTCGTTCAGGACCCGCGCAGTGGTCGCCAGCACGTTGGGGATCCCCTTGTCGGCCAGCACGTCCTTGCGCATGTAGAAGTCGATGTCGACGTACGTTTCCGGCTCCCACACCCACAGCGAGCCGTCGTCGTCTTCGGCGTCGTAGTAGCCGTGGCTGCCCGCCGTGATGTCGACGACGAAGCCGCATTCCTCGTTGAGTGCGGAGGTGAGCATGCGGTTGCCGGACAAGGTGCGCGTCTCGACGGCGTTCGGTGCGGCGAGTTCAGCCACCTCGTCGAAGGGATCTCGCCTGCCAGCGTCAACCGGAACTCAACAGCCATCCTCGCAGTCACTCCCTCAGTTCCGCGTTGAGCTTCTCGGTGTGCGACATGTGGCCGGTGCCCCCGATCGAAGGCGGTCAAGGTCCGGGAGGCTGGGGCCACGAAGCAGCCCGTGGCACCTGAGTCACTCCGGGCCGCTGCCGGCTTCTACGTCGTCGGCGCCCCGGCCGAAGTCGGGGACGGTCAGCGAGCCGTCGTCGGCGAGGGGGAAGCCCGGGTTGCAGGCGATCTCCCAGACGTGGCCGTCGGGGTCGGCGAAGCAGCCGGCGTAGCCGCCGTAGAAGGTTTCCCGCGCCGGCCGGGTCACCTCCGCCCCGGCGTCGGCCGCCACCGCCAGCAGCTCGTCGACCTCGCCCCGGGACCGGACGTTCTGCGCCAGCGTCATCCCGCCGAACCCGCTCCCGTCGGCCACGCCGGCGTCGGCGGCCAGCTTGTCGCGGCTCCACAGCACCAGCGCCAGGCCGCCGGCCTGGAAGAAGACGGTCTCCTCGACCTCCTGGCCGCGCCAGCCGAGCCGCTCGTAGAAGGCGCGGGCGCGGGCCACGTCGGCGACGCCGAGGGTGACCAGGCTGATCCGCTGCTCCATCGCCCGGCCCCGAGGGTCGTCGCCCGGGTCGTGGACGTCATCGATCATCGCGGGAACCTCCAGGGGACGACCGGCATCGCGGCCACCGTAACGCGGGCTCACGACAGGCCGGGGCGGCGGCACGCGGACGGATGATGCTGCCGCAGCCGGCGTCCGACCGGGCACCGTGGATCCGACGCCGCAGGGGCGGGCCTCCGGTCAACAGTCCCGGAGGCCCACCCCTGGCGGGTCATGGCGCTCAGCGCAGGGTGGCCGCGCTCGGCGCAGGGTTGCCGTGCTCAGCGCAGGGTGGCCGCGCCAGCGTCGGCGTACTGCTCGTCGAGGTCGCCGGAGGGCGCGCCGCCGACACCGATGGCACCGACCACCTGCCCGTCGACGCTCACCGGCACGCCGCCGCCGAGGAACAGCGTCCCCGGGATGTCGCGCAGGGTGGCGCCCGCCCCGGTCACCCGGCCGGCCAGCGCGGAGGTGGGCTGGCCGAAGGAGACGGCGGTGAACGCCTTGCGGTGCGCGGACTCGGCCGTCTGCGGGCCGGCGCCGTCGCCCTTGAGCTGCACCTGCACGGTGCCCGACCGGTCGAGGACGACCACGGTGACCCGGTGGCCGCCCTTCTCGGCGGCCTTCACGGTCGCCTCGGCCGCGCGCAGCGCCGCGTCGAGGTCGAGCGACGGGTTCGCCACGACGTTGCTCTTCGCGACGGTCGCGGCCTGTGGCTTCGCCACCGGCTCGGCGGCGGAGGCGGTGACGGCGACGCCGGTGACGGCGGCCACGGCCACGGCGCCGGCGCCCAGGCCGAGCGCCATCCGGCGACGGAAGTTGTGGATCATCACGATGCTCCCTGAGGTCTTCGGATCGAGGTGACAGCCCCAGCCTGGCCGCCGCGCGCGGCGCGGTCATGGCACGCCGGATGCAACCGGGATACCTCGAATGGTTGAACCGGCCACCCCGTTCCTGCCGTACGCTGGACAGTTGTCAAGATCAATTGATCGGAGGTGGGCGGTGGGACGGCAGGACCGGCTGCGCCCGGCGATGCGGTGGGGGTTCCTGCTCCTGCTCGCCGCCGCCGCCTCCCGCTACGGCGTACGCCACGGCTGGGGCGCCGACACCGGCGCGGTGCTGGCGCTGGCCGGGGTGCTGCTGGCCGCGTACGCGATCAACGAGCTGGGGCGGCGCGCGCCCGGCGCGCGCTTCGCGGCGGTGCTCGTCGCCTTCCTCGCGCTGGTGCTCGCCGCGCCGAGCTTCGCCCTGGTGGCGATCCCGCTGTTCTTCGTCGGCCTGCGCCAGCTCCCGCGCCGCGCGGTCTGGCCGCTGGTCGGGCTGCTGACCGGCGCGGTCGTCGTCGCGCAGATCCGGCTGGCCGACCGGCTCGACCCCAGCCTGGTGCTCGGCCCGGTGGGCGTCGCCGCCATCACCACCGTCGTCTTCCTCGAACTCGACCGGCAGAACCGGGCCCGGCAGCGCGCGCTCGACGACCTCCTGGCCGCGCGCGACGAGCTGGACCGCAGCCAGCGCGAGGCCGGGGCGCTGGCGGAACGGGCCCGGCTGTCCCGGGAGATCCACGACACCCTCGCCCAGGGCCTGTCCAGCATGAACCTGCTGCTCCAGGCGGCCGACCAGGAGTGGGACACCGGGCCCGCGCAGGCCCGCGCGCACGTGCGGCAGGCCGCGGCGACCGCGCGGGAGAACCTGGCCGAGGCGCGCCGCTTCGTCCGTGGCCTGGCCTCCCCGGCGCTCGACGGCGCCACGCTGACCGACGCCCTGCGGCGGCTGTGCGCGGCGACCGAGCGCGACACCGGCATCCCGGTCCGGTTCGCCGTCGTGGGGACCGTCGCGCCGCTCGGCGTCGACGACGAGGTGGCCCTGCTGCGAGTCGCCCAGGGCGCCCTGGCCAACGTGCGCCAGCACGCCCGCGCGCGGCGGACCGCCGTGACACTGACCTTCGGCGACCAGGAGGTGACGCTCGACGTGTACGACGACGGGACCGGCTTCGACCCCGCAGCCGTCACCGGGTTCGGGCTGACCGGCATCCGGGAGCGGATCACCCAGCTCGGCGGCACCGTCGCCGTCGAGAGCGCACCCGGCGAGGGCACCGCGATCGCGGTCAGCCTGCCGCTGCGGGAGGCCCGATGAGCACGCCGCTGCGGCTGATCCTGGTCGACGACCACCCGGTGGTCCGCGCCGGACTGCGGGCGCTGCTCGGCGGCCGGCCCGACATGACCGTGGTCGCCGAGGCGGCGACCGCCGGGGAGGCGCTCCGGCAGGCCGCCGCGCTGCGTCCCGACGTGGTGCTGATGGACCTGCAACTCGGCGACGGCGTCGACGGCGCGGCGGCCACCGCCAACCTGCTCGCCCTGCCGGAGCCGCCGCGCGTGCTGATCCTGACCACGTACGACAGCGACGAGGACATCATGCGCGCCGTCGAGGCCGGCGCGACCGGCTACCTGCTCAAGGACTGCCCGCCCGACGAACTGTTCCGCGCCGTGCACGCCGCCGCAGCCGGGCAGACCGTGCTGTCGCCGCCGGTCGCCGCCCGGTTGATGGGCCGGATGCGCGGCCCGCAGCCCACGCTCAGCGCCCGCGAGGTGGAGATCCTCACGCTGCTCGCCCGGGGCCTCGCCAACAAGGAGATCAGCCGTCAACTCTTCATCAGCGAGGCCACCGTCAAGACCCACCTGGTCCGCATCTACGCCAAGCTCGGCGTCGACTCGCGGACCGCGGCCGTGCACGCCGCCGTCGAGCGGAAGCTGATCCGCCGGTGAAGCGCCGCGCCCTGCTCGCCCTCACCCTCGCCACGGCCGCCGGCTGCGCCCGGCCCGCCCCGACACCACCCCCGGAGGAACCCATGTCCCGCCCCGCCGACCAGGACCTGCTCACCGCCGCCGACGCCGGGGACCCCACGGTGGTACGCGCCGCGCTGGCCGCCGGCGCCGACATCGAGACCCGCGACGCCCGACGGCGTACGCCGCTGCTGCTGGCCGCCGCGAACGACCACGTCGAGGCCGCCCGGATCCTCGTCGAGGCGGGAGCGGACCCGGACGCGCTCGACGACCAGCACGACACCCCGTGGCTGGTGACCGGGGTGACCGGCAGCGTGGCGATGCTGGAGGTGCTGCTGCCCGCCGACCCCGACCTGACGATCGTGAACCGCTACGGCGGCATCTCCGTCATCCCGGCCAGCGAACGCGGCCACGTCGACTACGTCCGGCGCGTGGTCCGCACCGGCATCGACGTCAACCACGTCAACAACCTCGGCTGGACCGCGCTGCTGGAGTGCGTGATCCTCGGCGACGGCAGCCGGCCGTACCAGCAGATCGCGGAGATCCTGGTGGGCGCCGGGGCGCGCGTGGACGTCCCCGACCGGGACGGCGTCGACGCGCGGGAACACGCCCGCCAGCGCGGATACGCCGAGATCCTCGCCATCCTGTCGCGCTGAGACGGCGTGCTCCCGACCGGGCGTCTGGGCTTGTCGGCCGCCCCCCACGGTGCCGGCTTAACCGGTCGCGGAGGTTCGGCGGCCGGCGGTAGCGTGCCGACGTGTCCCGCACCGTGACCCTCGCCCTGCTCGACGCCGCCGGCGCGCCGCTGGGCGCACTACCGCCGTTCGACGTGCCGTCGCCGTGGTGGCAGGACGTCGCCCCCGTCGTGGCCGAGGCCCGCCGGCGGTACGGCGTCGAGGTGGCCGTCCTGCGGCTACTGACCGGCGACGCGCCGCGAGCGGTGGGCGGCGCGGTGACGTACCTCGGACAGGTCAGCGACCCGCCCGCCACGCCGCTCGTCCCGGCCAAGGTGGACCTGTCGGCGGACCGGCTGCGCGCCCCCTACGCCGAGCCGGGCGGTCCGGCGCGCAGCGTCGCCTGGGCGACGGGGGAGTTGCGGCGGCTCGGCCGGCCGGCGGAGACCGTCGCCCAGCAGCGCACCTGGAACCTGTCGGCGGTGTGGCGGCTCGACGGGCCGGGCGGGACGGCCTGGCTGAAGCAGGTGCCGGTGTTCTTCCGGCACGAGGCCGCCGTGCTGCGTTGGCTCGGCCGGGCCGTGCCGGGCAGGACGTCGACGCTGCTCGCCGACGACGGCGACGGCCGGATGCTGCTCGACCACGTGCCGGGCGAGGACCGCTACGGGGCGCCCATCGAGGAGCGGCTGGCGATGGCCGCTGACTTCCACCCGGTGCAGGTACGGTCGATTCTGGACGTGGCGGAGCTGGTGGCGGCGGGCGTGCCGGACCTGCGTGCCCCTCATCTCGCTGGCTGGATCCGTGACCGGCTTTCCGGTCACGACACCTCCTCGGTGGAGTCCTTGCTAACGGGGCTGGAGGCGCGGCTGGACGAGGCGGCCCGGTGCGGGCTGCCGGACACGCTGGTGCACGGGGACCTGCACCCCGGCAACGTCCGGGCCTGTGCCGGACAGCATGTCGTCATCGACTGGGGCGACGCTTTCGTGGGGCACCCCGCGTTCGACGTGCTGCGGCTGGCCGAGGGGCTCGACGCGGCCGCTGCGCGGTCGGTCTACGAGGAGTGGTGCGCGCGGTGGCGGGCCGACGTGCCGGGATGCGAGCCGGAGCGGGCCGCCGAGCTGCTGCGTCCGGTCGCGGCGCTGCGGATGGCCGCCGTGTACGCGATGTTCCTCGACGGGATCGAGGCCAGCGAGCGGGTGTACCACGCGACGGACGTCGACGCCTGCCTGAAGCAGGCGCTCGGGGGCGCGGCCGCTCCGGCGTGACGCGCCTGTCCGGTCGGACGCCTGGGGACCACTCAGTCAGGCTTGGCGCCCTCGTCATCCCACTGGGCCAGCGTGGCCGACAGCTCCTCCAGAAACGCGTCGACCTGTCCGGTGTAATAGCCGCGCATGGCAACAGGCAGGGCGGCGCGCGCCTTGTCGAGCTCGGCCTTGGCCGCGTAGCGCTGCGACGTCACGCCCGAGATCAGCGCGTCCTGCCCCCGCCGGATCAGCTCGTCCACCCGCGCCGGGTCGTAACCGCGCAGGCTGATGGTGAAGTCGGGCGAGTCGAACCGCTCCCGGCGTAGTTTCCGGACATCCGTGAAACGGCTACCTCCGAAGCGGGCCAAGGCGGCTGCCACCTCGTCTGCCGACTGCCGAACGTCATCGAGGTCGAGGAGGACGAGGGCAGTTCGGCCATCGACCGGGCTCCGGCCGGTGCGCGGGCGATCGATGGTCGATCCGGTGGCCGGCACCAGCATCAGCGACGGGGAAGTCGACTTCTTGCCACCGGGCGTCGGTACCGGCTCGTCGAGGATGATGGAGTCGATCTCCGCCCACGGCACGAGCCGGTCGAGCCCGGCCAGCCGCAGGGTCAGGCCGTCGGCCCCGATGTGGAACCTGAACGGCTTGAGCTCGCTGACGGCGAACGCGCCACCCATCAGCGCCACGATTCCACCGAAGAGCCATGCGCCGACGGAAGGGGACGAACTGCCCGCTGCACACAGCAGCACGAGTACGCCGAACGCCAGGAACACAATGCCAGCCACCAGCAAGCGCCGGCTCTTGCGCAGCTCCATGCCCATACCTCGATCTCGTCAGGCCGCCGTGGAGAGCATTGCAGGGCGATTCAAGCGACCGTCGATGGCGGAGCCAGGGGCACCTTGCCGTTCACACCGCCGCCGCGGCCCGCATGCGGGCGTACTCGACCTCCATGTCGGGTGGGCCGAAGCCGTAGTTGGCGTAGTCGGCACGCATGTCCTCGATCGCGGCATCGAGTTCGGCCGACGGGCCGCCCTCGGCGAGCAGCACCACCAGCGGCTCCCACATCGCGCCGCCGAGATCGCGTATGCCGCGCAGCGCCTCGAGGTAGCGGCCCGGCCGGAGCAAGTCGAGCGCGGTGCGGGCGAGCTTGTCGGCCGCACCGACCAGCAGCGCCGCGGCGTGGTCGAGCTCCTCGGTCGTCGTCACGGTCGCCGGGTACCTGGCAGGGTCCATGCGCAGGTGGTAGTAGCTGCCCTCCGGGCATTGGCGGGTCTCGACGAACCCGATCCGGTAGGACGTGGCGTCCTTGTCCAACGGGATCGGAGGCTGGCCCCAGCGGGCGGCGCGCCAGTTCACGTACTCCCACCAGGCAACCGGCACCACACCGATGCCCACGCTGACGAAGATCGTGCCGCCGCCGACGCTGCGCATCACACTCCGTCCGACATTGACCTGTGCGACGCCGTCGGTCGTGACGACCGACCAGGTCCCGCGAGTGCCCTGGAAGCCCAGCGGCCGCACAACGGCGCCGATGTCCTTGTTCAGCCGGCTCGTCGTCTGCGCGGGAGTGATCATCCGGTACACGGTAACCGCTCGACGCGCCCGTAAGTGGACATCACTAGGCAGCGAGGGATTCGCCCTTGAACACCTCACGGCGGTGCCAGGCGACGTGTTCGACTGCGGGGACCGGGGTCCCGGGGCGCGGCCGCAGCATCCTGCCGTGCAGGTCATAGGTCGACCGGCCGGCCGGCGTACGGAGCCGTGAAGGCGGCCGACACCTCGATGCGCAGGTCGGCGTCGAGCCCCAGCGCGCCGAAGTCGAACAGCTTGTGGTGCAGCACGCAGAGCGCCAGCCCGTTGTCGGGGCTGTCCGGGCCGTCGAAGGCCCACCAGCGCACGTGCACCGCCTCCACGCCGACCGAGGCGTGGCCGAGCTGGCCGTCGTACCCGCAGAACGCGCACTGCCGGTCCCATGCCTGGAGCACCGCCACCCGCCAGGCCGCGTCACGCCGCCGCGCGGGGATCGGCGTGACGCCCGGCGCCTGGAGGATGTCGTCGGGGTCCAGGCCCGCCGCGGTCAGCACGTCGGGCGCGATGGTGGGCGGGAAGTGCTGCTCCACCAGGGCACGGGCGACCCGCCGCACCAGCTCGGAATCGATGACGTGCGGCTGCTCGACGTTGGAGATCCGCACGTTCCACTCCACGCCGTCGACCAGCGCGGCCTTCGACAGGTTCGACGATCCGACGTACGCGGTGGTGGTCATGCCGTTGCCCCGGCGGAACAGCCAGGCCTTGGCGTGCAGGCGGGTGGTCCTGGTCTCGTAGGACACCTTGATTTCGGCGCCCAGCTCGGCAGACCATTGCCTCTGCCAGCCAGCCTGTTGGCCTCCAGTCGCCGTACCTTGGGTACCCGGATCTTCGTCTGTGCCGTCCGCTACCGCCATCCGCCGTTCGCGTCGAGGCGACCGCCGCCTGTCGTCGGCCTCTGCCGTGGCGGCCAGCAGCGAGGTTTGTGTACGCTGCGCCGACTACGGGGCGACGAGCCCCCGCTGCGTTTCGTAATCTTGTCAGACCTTCGGCGTGTAATGGCGACGGCCCTGAGCAGTCGCGCCAGCGTCGTTCGCGATTGGGAGGATCTATGACGCACGGGACGTCCGAGAGGTCGATCGAGGAACTTGACCTCACGCCGTCTCCGCGATTGCTGGAGATCCTGGGAGACATTCCGTACCAGCCGTGGCAGTGCCTCGCGGAGTTGATCGACAACGCGTTCGATGACTTCATCGCCGACACCGATCGAAGCCCGGGCGAGGCTCCGACGGTTCGGGTTACCTTGCCGGGCCCTCGGACTTCGGAGGGTGACGAGATCGTCTGCGTGGCGGACAACGGCCGCGGCATGACGAGGGAGATCTTGGAACGATCTCTCCGAGCCGGGTACAGCAGCAACTTCCGCTACGGCAGCCTGGGCTTGTTCGGCATGGGGTTCAATATCGCGACGGCCAAGCTTGGCGGCGTCACGGAGGTCCGGACCACCCGCGCCGGGGATGAGACCTGGCTCGTGGCTGAAATTGACTTCAAGCGGATGCGGGAGGAGCAGAGCTTCGCGGTGCCCCTGCGCCGGGAGCCAAAGCCGGATCCTTCCGTGCACGGGACTGAGGTGACGGTCAGCAGGCTTCGGCGTGAGACCCGCGACCGGTTCAAGCGGCAGTCGACAGCGTCCCAGATTCGCGAACGTCTGGGCAACGTGTACTCCTACATGCTGCGGTCAAGCACGGCAGTACCAGAACTGCCGGGACCGATGCTCGCCGGCCGAGGCTTCGCGCTTTACGTCAACAACATCCGTGTCTCCCCGCGCCTGCCGTGCGTGTGGTCGCCCAGTCGGAAGGTCGACTACCGAGGCCAGGAGATTCCCGCCGTTGTCGAGATCGACCGTCGCTTGGAGCCAGCCTGGGCATGCATGGACTGTGGACGCTGGCACCCAGCGGCGCCCGACAGGTGCCGGGAATGCGGCGGGGAGAACCTGCAACTACGCGAGCGCCGAATAGTGGGCTGGGTCGGCGTCCAGCGGTACCTGGACGTGACCGACTTCGGCATTGACCTGCTCCGTAACGGACGCAAGGTCCTGATCTCCGACAAGAGCCTTTTCGGCTGGGAACACCCCGACACCGGCCAGGTTTGGACAGAGTACCCGGTTGAGTTCGGCGCCACTACCGGTGGCCGTATCGTCGGGGAAATCCACTTGGACCACGTGCCCGTCGTGTACCAGAAGAATGACTTCGAGCGTGGATCGATCGACTGGGTCACCGCAATTAACTACATCCGTGGGGAAGGCCCGCTTCAGCCCAAGAAGGCGCGGGAAGTTGGTTACCCGGACCAGAACATGTCCCCGCTCGGGAGGATCTTCCACGGCTTTCGACGCAACGACGCGGGTACCAAGTGCCTGATCCCAGGTGATGGGACCAAGCCGCTGCACGAGCGGGCACGCGAGTGGGCTACGCAGTTTCGCAAGGGGCAGGCAGAGTATCTGTCCGATGACAAGTGGTGGGAACAAGCCGTCGAGCACGACCGAATCAGGTCCGGCCAATCTCGTCCCCGCCCGACGCCGCCCAGACCTCGCGGCGGGTCGCCATCTCCTGGCCCGGGTGGTGTTACGCCAGGGCCTGCGGGCGGCCCTGGCACGGACGGAAGCGAGGCACAGCCCGGCGGTGGTGATGTGCTTGATCGAACCGGGCTCGCCGGGCTATTCGGTGGCCCGGATGCACCTCAACCACCTACTCCCCAGCCTCCCCCGGAGACCGAGGAGGAGCGGTTCGCGCGGTACCGGTCGAACGCGCGGCCGATGCATGACCTGTGCGGTGGGGTCAGCGTCGCCAACCTACCCCGTCGTGAAGTCGTGGCGTATGCCACCGCCCAGCGGCTCATCGACAGCGAGGGCCGCGACGTCCCGTGTGCCTCGCGTAGTCCACGCGGCAACCGCATTGAGTTGTTTGTCAACATCGAGCACGAGGTGTTCCGCGACTGCGGACGAGATCCTCGCGACTACGCGATCATTGAGCTTGCCGAAGTTCTCCGGACGCAGGCCAGAGGCAACGAAAAGATCGCTGGAGTGGCGGCGGACATTACCGCCCGGATGCCGGATCAGCGGTTCACCGACGCGGCGCTGCGGCAGCGGATTGACGCGCTTCTCCAGCGGATACGGGAGGCGTTGGCGCCGGTCGCGACGGCCCACCCAGGGGCGTTGTGGGCGTGCTTGCCGATTGAGGCAAAAAGCGCCGCCGAGCGTAACGCACTGGCCACCGATCCCCGTACCCTCTGGCCAGACCTGACCACCAATGGCGGATTTGTCGACTACCTCGGCATCGACGCCGTCGCCGCAGTCGTGCGCACTCGGCCGGAACTCGTCCTGGACGGGACCGTCTTCCTCACGACATGGTCGAGCTGGTCAAGCCCAGAGGCGCGGGACCGGCAGGTTGAGCGTTTGGCCCGCCGGCTGGAGACACTCGGCGAATTCGTCGCTACCACAGAGCCGAAGAGTCGACTAGACCTTGCGATCACTCGGCTGACCGTCGACAAGCTCGACGAAGACATCCGCTGGGAGACCCCCACATGAACACGTCATTCGTGGAGCCAGGCACGTCCTTCGTCGATCCAGCGTTCCTGCGCGACATCGGGCCGGCCGCCTTTACCCACCAGGTGGAGCGCCTACTGCTGCACATCGGTTTCGCCGATGTCACGAACATCGACGGCCCATACGATCAGGGCGGCGACATCCTCGCGACGCTAGGCGGACAGCGGTGGGTTTTCCAGTCTAAGTGGAAGGCAAGCGCGGCGGTGTCCTCCAGCGCAATCGACGAAGTCATCCAGGCGAAGGCGTTCTACGCCACAGACCGGGCTGCGGTTGTGACCAATTCCCGGTTCGGGCCATCAGTGCTGCGCCGGCGTGACGAATTGGCGCGCGTTGGTATTAGAGTGGACCTGTGGTCGGGCAAAGAACTAGTCGAGTTGTTCGCCGATGACAGCGTAACGCGGCTCCGCTTGCCCGAACGAATTCTTCGTCCCTATCAGTCGGCGGCATTCGAACATGTCGCCGAAGACTTGGAGGAACGCGGCAAAGCGTTACTGATCTTAGCCACGGGCTTAGGAAAGACGGTTATCGGTGGCGAGGTCATCGCACGTTTTCTGAGCCACCGACCTGGGCAACGTGTCCTCGTCGTCGCTCACACCAAGGAACTGGTCGAGCAACTCGAACGCGCGCTGTGGTTCCATATCGGTAAGGACATCCGCACACAATTGCTCACCGGCGAGCATAGACCAGACGACCTGCGCGGCATTACCTGCGCCACGGTGGCCAGTGCCCTGAACTACGTTCGCGGTGGATATCGGCCGGGCCTAGTAATGGTCGATGAGGCGCACCACGTTGCTGAGTCTGGCCACTTCGCCGAGCTACTTGACGCTCTCGCCGAGGTGCCGCACTTCGGAGTCACGGCAACGCCATGGCGCGGAGACCGGTTCGACATTCGCAACCGGTTCGGCGAACCAAGCTACACGCTGGGAATCGAGGACGGCATGCGACTCGGGTACCTAGCCGAGGTTCGCTACCGGCTTTTCACCGACAACATCGATTGGGACTTTGTGCGGGAGGCTAGCCGTTACAAGTACTCGATCAAGGACCTTAACGCCAAGCTGTTCCTGCCCGAACGAGACGAGGCGATTCGTGACGAATTGATCGCCGTGTGGGCGAAGACGCGCCAACCTCGTGCCATCGTTTTCTGCCGCACTGTCGAGCACGCCGAGCGGATGGCCAGCCTGCTTAGCCAGGTCCCGCAATGGACAAGCGCGGAGGCTGTGCACGCCGCCCTGCACCGCCGCGACCGGCAACTTCGGCTCATGCGGTTCCGGTCCGGCGAAACGCCCATCATAACCGCCGTTGACATCCTCAACGAGGGTGTTGACGTTCCCGATGTCAACATCATCTGTTTTGCGCGCGTCACCCACAGTCGACGAATCTTCGTTCAACAGCTCGGCCGAGGCCTGCGGCTCCGAGAAGGAAAAAGCCACGTCGAGGCACTCGATTTCATTAGCGACATCAGGCGTGTCGCCGCTGTCATGAACCTCCGCGATCGCGTCGGAGCTGACGAAGTCGAGACATTACGACTGGCTCATCAAGGAACAGCTTTCGAGTTCACCGACCGGCGAGTAGAGAGCCTTATGCAGGAGTGGATTAAGGACGCCGCCAGTCTAGAGACGGCACTCGACGAAGCTCGGCTGCAGTTCCCTGATCCCGACCTGGTCGGGGGATGACATTGGCTCGCATGCCCGAAGAACTCCGCCGACAGGTGATCGCGGAACTCTATCGACAAGCTGACGAGCTAGATTGGGATGGCCTCAGTCCGGCCGACCGGTCCGCAGCGTACGCCCGCTGGCTCGGCGCCCCTGAGATCGGAGGTATCCTTGATACATACATGACCCGCGACCGAGCCCGCATCTGGATTAAAGACACCCCCATGAAGCACTACACCCGGGCGCGAAGCGGTATCGGACCATACGCCAGCCTCGCAGCGAGTAAATTGCCCGGCGCCGAAGCGCTGGCGCGGCTCGCGTTTGGTCCCGCATGGATCCCCGATGACCGCACACTTAGGGAAAAGCCTAACCGGTGCCTGCTTCGACGCGGTGCCTCGGAAATCGACATGATTTGGGGTCCACCGCGAACCTTCCCAGCCCTCATTTGGGCTGGGCTGAACGGCCTCATCGACAACGCGCCAGACCCCAACATTGTTGTCGTCACCAAGCAGGGCGAGCGGCTGACCGCCGGCCAAATCGAGCGTCACCGAGTCCTTGGCCAACGCGTGGGTGTCGTCGTTCATCATGTGTCTGTCAGTGTGGTGCCAGGCGATGGTGCGGCGCGGTCATGACGCGAACCCCAGAGGTCACGAGCCGCATCATGGCGGCTATACCCAACCGCGACACCAAGCCGGAACTGGTTTTGCGTTCGGCGCTCTGGCGGAGGGGCCTGCGATACCGACTACGTACCAAACTCCTCGGCAAACCAGACATCGTCTTCTCGGCCCAGCGCGTCGCGATATTCGTAGACGGGGACTTCTGGCACGGAAACGCGTGGCGAGCCCGCGGAATGGCTAGCTTCGACGCACAATTTGAACGAATGAGAAATTCGGAGTTCTGGCGTGCGAAGATTCTTGCGAACATGCGCCGAGATGAGGAGGTCAACGAACGCCTGGCCGCCGACGGTTGGACCGTCTATCGAGTCTTCGAATCAAGACTCGCCCAGGAAATCGAAATGGTCGTCCTGGAAATCGAGTCACTTGTCCGACCCGAGGCGCAACAGCGGACGGTGGGAAAAGGCCAAGAAAACAATAACGGGGGAGCGTATGCCACGGTCTGTTGAACTTTTCGCCGGCGGGGGCGGGATGGCCCTGGGTATGCTTAACGCAGGCTTCGAGCACGATCAACTCGTGGAATTTTACGGGCCCGCCTGTGAAGTTCTACGTATGAATGCGGAGAAAACCCCTTCTCTTTGGAAGAGGGAAGGGGTTCGCGAAATGGATGTACGCGACTGGCTTAAGGAAAAGGAAACACTTGCATTTTCTGGTGTTGACCTGGTCGCGGGCGGCCCTCCCTGCCAGCCCTTCTCCATTGGGGCCGGTGAACGCGCCGATCATGCCGATAGCCGTAACATGTTCCCCGCTGCAGCCTCCGCCATCGACTTGCTGCAACCGAAGCTCTTCGTCTTCGAAAACGTGCCCGGGCTTCTGCGCGAAAGCTTTTTGCCGTACTACAACTACACCGTGGACCGACTAAAGCGGCCGTCTATTAGGCCGAAGGATGGCGAAGAATGGGTCGATCATCACGAGCGGATAAAGCGTGCGCGGAGACCCATCGAGTATCATGTCCACCGAGAGATTATCGATGCTGCGGATCTGGGTGTTCCGCAGACGCGCAAGCGGGTCTTCCTTATTGGCATCCGGGCCGACATTTCCGGTAGTGATGAATGGAAGCCACTCGAATTCACCCATAGTCGGGCCGCGCTGCTTCATGCCCAATGGATAACCGGCAGCTACTGGGAAAAGCGTAACCTGCTCAAGCCGGATATGCCGCTGCGGCTGACCAATCAGATCAAGGAGCTCCGCCGTAAAGGCGACGTGCCCACAGGAGCCCCATGGCGGACTACCCGCGACGCCATCGCAGGCCTTCCTGAGCCGATTGACCGCGAGCCCGCCAAGGGCTTTTTAAACCACGTAGGAATTCCGGGTGCCCGCACTTACCGGGGCCACACTGGAGGATGGATCGACTGGCCGGCGAAGACCATCAAAGCCGGAGTTCATGGCGTCTGCGGCGGAGAAGCCATGATCCGATTTCTCGACGGCGAGGTTCGCTACCTTACGGTACGAGAAGCGGCTCGCGTCCAATCTTTCCCAGACACCTACGAACTTCCCGAGAAGCGCAGTGTCGCCATGCGAGTCGTCGGGAACGCGGTCGCCGTGACTGTCGCCGAGACCATCGGCCACCGGCTCGCGGCATTGCTGACTCGGGCGAGCCTTGGTACGGAATCGGACGGACTGGCTGGAGGTTGACGTGCTCGAAGCCGCAGGCCAACCTTCCGCCAGGCCGCAGACAGTTCGTGTGGGTAACCGGCAATTCCTCATGCGTAGGTGGGACGTCGGCGGCTCGGCGAGATCTCCTTCGCCAAAACGTCAAACGTGGGCGCGTGCTCCCAGCCGGGCCGGAGCTTGGTGACTTTTCGCCAACCCCAGCTCCGATAGGCGGTTTGGGCTGGGGTGTTGTCCGGGTCAGCCAGGAGAGTGGCCCGTTCCTCGGCACGCCCAGCGAGTAGCTCGTCGTGCAGCGACTTGGCGATCCCTCGGCGACGCCAGTCAGGGGCCACCATCAGCTCGCTGATGGCGAACGTCCGCTTTCCGTCCTCGTCTGTGAATCCGGCCGGGACGGGCTTGTGGATGCCATCCCACCAGCGGGTTTCGGCGGGTAGCGGGAAGCCGTAGATGTAACCGACCAACTCCCCGTCGACCGTGGCCGTGACGAGGTCCCAGCCGTCGCGCTGCATGTGGCCGGCAAGCTGGTGGCGGTACCGGGCCTCGCTGTGGAACTCGCCGCCGTCCGCGTACACGGTCAGGTAGAGCCCAACGAGCCGGTCGATGAGTCCGCCTGCCTCTTCAGCCGTGTGGTGCCGCAGCTCCAAACCTTCGGTCATCCGCGCACCGCCTGGTCGTACGCCTCAACGAACTTCCGAGTTGCAGCGGTAGACCGCTGGGGCTGCCCCAGGTCGGACCGGATTTGCGCGAGATGGAGAGTCACCCGCCCCGAACTCACCTGACCAAGTTCAGGCAGCAGGCTCATCGCCGTGTGCGCAGCCTCGTCGAGGTTGCCCTGCCTGTAGGCGGCGCTGGCGAGCTGGACCGAGTAGTAGATCTGATTGCGGCGCAGAACGGATGAGGGGTTCTCCGTAACGGCCCGGAAGGCGTCGGCGGCGTGCTGGGGCCTGCCCAGTGCAAGGTAGGCGAGGCCCTCGATGCCCTTGACCTCCTGCGCGGTGACGAAGTGAAGAAACGGCATGTCGTCCTCACGGGTACCACGTTCGAACTCGCGTTGAGCCCTGCTCATGGCCCGGTGGAAACCGCTCATTTCGCGCAGGGTGGCGTACGTGCTCGCAGCGCGCAGGTGCAGCAGTGTGACCAGTCGTGGGGTGCCCCACCCGGCGGAGGACCGGAGTGCCGCTTCGACGGCGTGCAGCGCCTCACCCGGCCGGGTCTGACAGGTCAGCAGCGCGAGGTACGCGAATGCGCGTACCTCCATCCGTGGGTCGTCGCAGAAGCGGGCCCTGGTGATGGCGTCATTGAGGTAGGCCCTGGCTTCCGCGCGGCGGTTCGCGTCGACGGTGAGCCAGGCGGTTTCTATGGCCAGGTCGGCAAGGGTGGCCTGGAGGGCTTCGCCGACGCCCCGACTGTAGGTGGCCTTCGCAGCCCATTCCGACAGCTGGGCGTGTACCCGGATGGCGATGTCGCAGAGCTGGTTGGCGCCCACTGCCGCGTCGGCGCGACGGAACTCGTCCACCAGCGAGCTGACCGCGCGCACATGTTCCATGCCGATGTTCCGGGCCGCCTCGCCAGGCGCGGCGAGCATGCCGAGGGAACCGGTCGCGGCGATGCCCGCGAGTGCGGCGAGGGCATGGAACTGTCGGCGGTCCGTGGTGCCACCTCCTTGGTTCGGTGCCGAAGCGGCAGCATCGGTCAGCGCCGGCAGGGCCGTAAGTGCGGCCCGTTCCACCGATACGGCATCGTGCCGTGCCATCTTGATCGGCCGACCGGGAAGGCTGAACCACAGGAAGCGGGGCGGGACCCGAAGCACCTGTGCCCAGTGGGCCAGCCGATCCATGTGCATGATCGGTGGTCCGTTCTCCACACGGCTCAGCTGTGCCTGCGTGATGCCCAGCCACCCCGCCACCACAGTCTGCGGCAGCGGCTGTCGCCCGTGGTAGGGATGGCACCGGTACGCCCGGATGACCCGCCCGAGATGCCGCGACGCCAGCGCCCGTCGCACCGGCTCGTGTTCCCAGAAGCTCGCCGGCACCACCGGCGGCGTGCTGAGCCTGTCCCGTTCGGCGGCCTGGCACGGTGCGCAGCGCCCGCTGTCGTTGTCGCGGGCCAGTCGCGCGCCACACCGGGGGCAGTTCGCGTGTGTCACCGGCAACCTCGCCATGCGCAGGTGGCTCCGTCCGTCTCGCCTCGTCGAGCCTATCCATTGAAGCCACTCCGTGGAGGTCCGATATACGCAGCACGTATATCGATGATGCTCGCGCCGTCATCCGCCGCCGGGCAGCCGATCCGCAGTCTGGGCGCAGACCCGCTACGGAAGGAGCGCCATGCTGCTCACCGTCGACAAGACCCGCACTGGCCGAAGCCTCGTACCGGACGAGCTGTTCGACCGGCTGACCACCCGCATCGCCCACGACCACCCTGAGCTGGCCCCGGACCTGCCGGCCAGGATCATGGACCAGGCGCTGGCGTTCCTCGGCGCGTGTGCCGTCACCGCCGAACCGATCGGGCCGACCGATCTGGTGGACATCGGTTGGCACACGTTCATCCTCCACACCCACGACTACGCCGAGTTCTGCGACCGCGTCGCCGGCCGTTTCATCCACCACCAGCCCGAGCCCGTTCCGGACGACAACCGCCCGTCCGCCCCTGAGCCGATCGGCACCCCGATCTCCCGGACGGTCGCCGCGATCACCGCCGCCGGCTTCGCTCTCGACGCGCCGCTCTGGGCCGCGCAGGCTGCCGACTGCAATTCGAAGTGCAACCAGTGCCACGCCGGCTGCCACGACAGCCCCCGAGGATAGGCCGGTTGACCAGCGGTCCCGGGCATAGACTGCCCGGGACCGCACGCCGCCGGAAGGCCCACCACATGCCACGCCGTCACTGGGAGGAGCTTCCCGACGGGGTACGGCGTGACGTCGAGCAGCACACCGGCCCGATCCGCTCCGTGAGCACGATCCCGACCGGCGCCGCCAGCGACGTTGCCGTCACCCTCGACACCGCCGTTGGTCCCGTCTTCTGCAAAGGCGGTGAGGTCGACGGACGGTTCGGCTGGCTCTACCGCAACGAGGCCCGAGTCAATCCGTGGCTGCCCACGGTGGCACCCCGTCTGCTCTGGACCGTCGAGCGCGACGGCTGGCTGCTCCTGGGGTTCGAACACGCCGCCGGCCGTCATCCCGACCTGGCCCCGGGTTCACCAGATCTGACCCCGCTGGCGGTCCTTCTCGGTGGCCTGGGACGGCAGCTCACGCCGTGCCCTCCCGTCGCCGTGCCACCCTTCGCCGACCGCTGGCGCACTCTCATAGCCCCCGAGCTGGTCGACGGCGACACCCTCCTGCACACCGACATGACGCCCCGGAACTTCCTGATCGAGACCGGATCAGATGGTGATGTGAGGGAGATACGGACCGTCCGGCTCGTCGACTGGTCCGGGCCCGCTTGCGGTGCCGCCTGGATCGACACCGCACTCCTGCTACTGCGTCTGATCCGCGCCGGCCACGACCCGGCCGCCGCCGAGGAGTGGGGCCGGCAGGTGCCGGCCTTCGCCGAGGCTCCCGAGCCTGCGGTGACGGCCTTCGCCGACGCCCTGGTCGTGCTCTGGCAGCGCAAGCAGCAGGCGGCTCCGGCACCCCACCACGGTCCGCTTCTCGACGCCGCCCGCCGCTGGGCCGCCCACCGGTCATGCCCGCATGGACGGGGCAGCCCGACAGCGTCGGCAGCGTAGAGGGCAGGCGCTGCAAACGCGCCGGCCAGGCCGATGACCGCAACGGCACAGGGCGCTCTACGTCCTGCATTGGGTCAGCCGGTTCGCACGCATGAGACCCGCCCGGCACCTGGAGTGCCAGGCGTGGGCCGATGAGTGAGCAGCCGTATGCGCACCGTGTATCGCCACCACGATCATCGCCGCATACCGAGTGCCGCGGCCGACGGTGAAGGTCGACGCATGGCCCGGGGCGGGTGCTGGCTCCGGAACTGCGTCGACCCGAACGACACAGCTCCGCTCCCGCCCGCCCCGGCGCCACTCCACCCGTTAATAGGGGGCCCTTCCTCTACCGGATCCGTTAACAAGGGCACCCTCCTTACACGTTCGGAGCCGGCATGCCCACCCTGCTCGACGACTTCCCGGTCCTCACCCCCGTCACCGACGAGGATCTCGCCATCGCCGTACGAGCGGTGCGCACCTACGCGCCCGAGAGCTGGCCGGAGGGCGAGCTGTGCCGCAGCGAGCGCGTCCCGTACCCCTGCCGCCTCGCCCGTTGGGGCCGGGCCACCTTGGAAGCCGCCGGCCTCACCGAAGCCCAGGCCGAGCAGGGTGGCTGGGCATGACCGGGCAGGAGGCGGTCGGGCAGTGGCTGCGGCTGGTGGTGGCGGACGTTGAGCTGTCGCCGTATCTCATCGGGGTCGACCTGGACCGGCTCGGCGCGCACCTGGCGGCGAGCCTCGCCGCGGCCCTCGACGGCCAGCCGGCCCCGGACCCGTGGCGCGGGCTCGGCCTGTCGGAGGCGCAGCACCGGCGGATCGTCGACTACCTGGCGGGCGTCCTGTGGGCGCTCGGCCTGCCGGACGACCGGGTCGCCCGCGTGCGGCGCGCCTTCGCCGGCGAGGTGGGCGCGTGAACCTCACCGCCGCGTGGGAGGCAGCCGTCGACAAGGGCGCCGACGACTTCTGGTGCACGCTGGAGGACAGCCGCCCCGGGCTGCTCCCCGAACGGGACGCGCCGCTGCTCTTCGCCGCGCTCGGCCGCCTGACCAGCAGCGGCGACGACCCTGCCGGGCGGGCGGCGCTGCTGACGGTGCTCGGCCGCGCGTACCGCCGGCACGGCCTGCTGCCGCACGAGGCCGCCATCGGCGAAGCGCTGCTCGCCGCCGTCGCCCGGCAGGCCCGCCCACTGTGGACGCCGCCGCTCGCCGCAGAGTGGGAGCGCGCCGGCCGCCGCGCCGCCGAGGCCGTGCGCGACGCCGCCGCCCGCGCCGGCGACGGGCCGGCGTGGTGGCCCGCCGAGGTGATCGACCGCGACCGGCCGTGCGACACCGTCGCGATCCTGACCGTACGCCCCTGGCGTCGCCTGCCCCACCGGCCCGGCCAGGCGGTCCCGGCCTGCACGCCGCGCCGGCCCGGCCGCTGGCGCTGGCTCTCCCCGGCCAACGCCCCGCGCCCCGACGGCACCGTCGAGCTGCACGTCCGCGCCCTCGCCGCCGGCACCGTCTCCCACAGCCTCGTCCACGACGTACGCCCCGGCGAACAGCTCTGGCTCGGCCCGCCGCGCGACACCGGCCTCTGCCTGGACCTGCCCCTGCGGAGAGATCTGCTGCTCGTCGCCGGTGGCACCGGCCTGGCGCCGCTGCGCGCCCTGGTCGAGCAGGTCGCCGCCGCGCCGGACGGTCGGCGGGTCACCCTGGTCGTCGGCGTCCGCAGCTTCGCGGACCTCTACGACGCGATCGCCCTCGACAAACTTGAGCATGCCCACGACTGGCTGACCGTCGTGCCCGCCTTCAGCCACGACCCCTGCGCCGAGCCGGCCGAGCAGGGCGACGCCCTCACCATCGCCCTCGACCACCATCGTCCCGACCACGACGTGTACGTCTGCGGCCCGCCGCCGATGCTCGCCGGCGCGCGGCTGCGGCTGCTCGCCGTCGGGGTGCCCGCCGACCGCATCCACCTGCCGTCGGCGATGGTGCCGTGATGGCCGTCTACCGTAGCCGGCACGCCCAGCCCGGCCCGCTGACGCCGGACCGGATCCTCGGCGTCGCGCTGCCGCGCACGTCGCTCTGCCGGCGCGGCTACCGGGTCGACGAGGTCGACGCCCTGCTGCACCGCCTCGCGCACGAGCTGCGCGACCGCACCCGTCAGCTCGACCTCACCCGGGCGGAGAACCATCGCATCAAGGAGGCGCTCCGCACCTGGCAGGGCCAGCACGCCGAGGAGCGCTCCCGGGCACGGCAGGCCGCCCGGTGAACGGTCGCCGTCCGGGCTTTACGGCCGCCTCGGCTTCGTGACGACCATCGGAGCAGTGTGTCGGCCGTCGATGAGGTTGGCCGGTCCTCAGTGGAGGACGGCGACGCCGCCCGGTCGGGTCATGAGCGTGAAGATCATTAGGATCGGCGCCGTGATGATCAAACGACGGCTCCCAGCGGTCCTGATAGGACTGCTGGTCGCCTTCCCGGCACTGGGCGTGCCTCCCGCTCACGCCGCCGAGCCCGAGACCGCACCGGTCGAACCGCCCAAGGTGGAGCTCGTGCTGGACGTGAGTGGTTCCATGCGCGCCAAGGACATCGACGGCCGAGCCCGTATCGAGGTTGCGCAGGAGGCGTTCAACGACGTCGTGGACGCGCTGCCCGAGACGACGGATCTCGGCATCCGTGTCCTCGGCGCCACCTACGGTGGCGACGACAAGAAAGTCGGCTGCCAGGACACCCAGCAGCTCGTACCGGTTGGCCCGGTCGACCGGGTGAAGGCCAAGAACGCCATCGCCACGCTGCGCCCGACCGGCTTCACCCCGGTCGGGTTGGCCCTGCGCGAGGCGGCCAAGGACCTCGGCACCGGCGAGACCACCCGACGTATCGTGCTCATTACCGACGGCGAGGACACCTGCGCGCCGCCGGACCCCTGCGAGGTGGCCCGGGAACTGGCCGCCCAGGGCACCCACCTGGTGGTCGACACGCTCGGCCTCATCCCTGACGAGAAGGTACGTAAGCAGCTCGTCTGCATCGCCTCGGCCACCGGCGGGACCTACACCTCGGCGCAGAGCAAGGACGACCTGACCCGGCGGATCAAGCAGATCGTGGAACGGGCCAAGGACACCCACGCCAAGACGCCGGCGAAGGTGACCGGCACCGACGTCTGTGCCGAGGCGCCCGTGCTCACCCCCGGTGTCTACACCGACCGGGAGCGGTTCGAGGAGCACCGGTGGTACCGGATTCCGGTCCAGCCAGGGCAGGAGCTGCGGGCCTCGGTGAGCATCGGCCTGGACCGGCCGTTGAACCGGGACTATGGCGTACTGCTGCGGGCCACCGCCACCGACGGGCGGGAACTGGTCCGAGGCAACGACGCTGGCAGTGGTCGTACCGATGTGCTGTCGACCGGCCTGCGCTGGTCGGCGGCGGCGGCGGACGACGACGAGGAGAGTGAGGACGACGACAAGGGCGGCATCTTCACGAACTCGACCGACAAGGCTCCCGAGCCCACCGTCGTCTGCCTGGTGGTCAGCAACTCCTTCTCCGCCAAGGCTGGTGCCGGTCAGGCTCCGGGCATGCCGCTCGAACTGACCATCGACTTGGTCGACGCGTCGCCAGCCCCCAATAGTCCAGGTCTCGGCCGGGGCTGGGCGCTGTTGGGTGTACTGACCCTCGCGGGTCTGCTCAGCGGGTTGATCGTTGGTTGGCTGACCCGTTGGTGGGTAGCGGTCTGGAGGACCCGATGACGATGCGGAAGGCTCCGGCCCTGATCTCGGCCCGCCGGGCGGCGGTGGTGCTTGCCATCACCGGTGTCGCCATCGCGCTGCCGGCCGCCGCCAGCGCGGAGACGCCCACCCCGTCACCGGGGGCCGCCACCATCAACAAGGCCGGCACCTCGTTCCTCACCGCCGCCGGGATCAGTCCCGGCCAGCCGGTACGGGTCGGTGCCTCCGTGGGCGACTACCTGTACTGGTCGTTCACGGCTGCGGCGGGGGATACGCATCACGTGGCGGCCACCGTGTCGCTGCCTGCTGCGGCGAGCCGACACGGCGACTCCACCTGGACGGTCGAGGTCTTCGACGGGCTGCGCCGCCGGCAGGCCTGTGTCGCAGGGGCGCAGACGCCGGTGGCGTCGAAGAGCGCCGCCAGCATCGAACTCGACTGCGAGCTACGCCAGGTGCGTTCGTGGGCCGAGCCGTGGTCGGGGGATCCGCTGCCGGGCACCTACTACGTCCGGCTGTCCGGCACCGAGTTGCCGGAGCAGGAGTTGGGCCTGCCGATCGAGGTGAGCCTGCTGGTCGGGGTGGAGTCCGACGGCGACACCAAGCCGGAGGGCGGCGAGCTGAAGGAGCCCCTGGTCCCGGCGGTGAACCCGGGCAAGGTGCTCGTCGACGATCCGACCGCCAGTACGCCGGACCCGGCGGCGGCCGGTGAGGAGGAGGACGGCTGGTTCGACTGGGTTCGGTGGCCGAGCCTGTCGTCCCGCTGGTACTGGACCATCGGGGGCGGCATCCTGGCCGCCGTCGCGGGTGTGGTCGGTTTCGCCCTGACCCGGCCCCGCCGGCGCGTCGGCTGACCATACGAGATCAACGATGACGGCAGTGCGGGCATGACCCGCCTCGGACGATCAGAAGGCGTGCGGAGCCTCGATGGTCATCTGAACGGGTCATGCCTGCCTCGGCTGCCGGGTCGATGAGTTCGACGCCCTGCCGCACCGCCTCACCCACGCGCTGCGCGACCGCATCCGCCAACTCGACCCACCCGCGCCGGGAACCGCGTCAAGGTCCACGGCTGGCTGATGATCGTGCCGGCGGGGCGGGCGGCGCCGGTAGGGTCTGCCGTCATGCGGATGGTCTACACCTCGGCACCCCCCGACGTCTTCTATCCGGCGCGGGAGCGGCTGCTGCGCAAGCTCGACCGGTGGGCCCGCAAGCGCCGCCGGCCGATCGACCTGTTCGTCATCGAGGAACTGCTCGAGCACCGATGGTCGGCCGGTGACGGGCTTCTCGGGCGGTGGCAGCCCGAGGACCTGGAGGAGACGCTGCTCGACTGGTTTCCCCGCAGGGTGACGTTGCCACCTGACGAGTGGGCCGAGGTCGTGCCGAGCATGGTTGCCCTCGTCGACTTCCTCTTCGAGCAGGATCTCGCCGACCGGCGCTGCGCCGACCGGCACCTGCTGCACGGCCTCCTGGACAAGATCGCCGCTCCGTTCGAGGACGCGATGGCGGACCAGAGCCGGTACGGGCTCGCGAAATTCTGGACCATGCGAATGCTCGCCGAGGGCGTCGACCCGACGGACCAGGTGGCCGCCGAGCGGTTCATCGCCGACCTGCACGCGGGCCGCATCGCCGTCAACCAGGCGGTGCTGAACCGTGTAATGGCCAACCACCTGCACGCCGAGGACTCTGACCGGCACCCGCCGCTACCGCTGGTGGCCGTGCCCGACGACGACACGCTCCGCGAGTTGGCCGCCGGGTCGGTGACCGTACGCCGGCTGGAGGAGCTGGTGCGGTGGCTCGGGGACGGGCGGACGCTGACCACGACGGGCAGACTGCGGCTGTCCGACGCGCGGGAACTGGTCGTGTTGCTCGACACCGGCGACGTCGTCGACCCTGTGATCGGCGACCGGATGTTCAAGACCCGCAGCAGCGACGAGCTGTACGGGCTCGCCGTGCTGGTCGCCTGGGCCCGGGCAACCCGCGTCGTACGTGTGGTGAAGGGCCAGCTGGTGCCGGTCAAGAGCGCGGCGAAGACGCTGGCCGACCCACTCGCGCTGGCCCGGCGGGCCTTCGACGGGCTGTTCGAGCTCGGCAAGGCGGTCTGCGGCAGCGGGTGGGCGGAGTCGGTCCTGCGGTGGCGGTTCGACGATGCTGTGTTCGCCGTGATGATGGCGTTGCTCTTCGCGCGAAAGCCGATGCCGGTCGACGAGCTGCGCCAGCTCGCCTACCAGGTGGCCTGCGACGAGCTGGGGTTCGAGCCCGGCACCGAGGAGCAGGAGCGGGGCTGGCGTCAGCTCGCCGACAACGACACCGACCGTCTGATCGACCAGCTCGCCAGGCTCGGCGCGGTCGAGAAGGACGGCGACGTCGTCGGGTTGACCGCCCTGGGCGTCGGTCTGCTCGCCGGGCACCTGCGCGAACAGGGCGTGGCCGTGCCAACCCTCGACCAGTTGCTGGAGGAGGTCGCGGAGGTCGTCGTGGCCACCGCCACCAGCAGCCCGGCAGAAACCGCCGCCGTCCTCATGCGCGCCTGGTGCGCGCGTAACTCCGCCACCGCCTCGGCGGAGCTGCGGGCACTGGCCAAGCGCACCGACGACCCCGAACACCGTCGGCTCGCCCTGTCGTATGCCTGATGCCGTACGCGGGGTCGGGTGAGTGATCGGCCGTATACGCCCTGCAACTCGCGCGGCAGAGTAGGCGTGGCGGCCCGGCGGCCCTCAGTCCGCTGCGGGGCGGGTCGTCGTCTTGCGCTCGGGCACCCGGATGAGGTCCGTGTCGATGCCTGGTCGCCGGGGGACGTAGAACCAGCCCTCATCGGTGTCCGGGTCGTAGTGCAGAACGATGTTCTCCCTCGCGAGCCGCTTGAGCCAGGCGTCCAGCTTGACTCTGTCCTCCTCGCGCAGCTGCTTGCCGGCGCGGCGGCGCGCTTCGGTGCGCAACATCCGGATCGGGAAGAGCCACCGGTGCTCGTCCTTGAGAAGCCACGGGATCAGGTCGTCGTCGCGGGTCGTCCGCCGCTGGAGCCCTCGCCGTCGGCGGAAGTTTCCCCAGAGCGAGGGTACGGTCTCGATGCCGTACTTGCGGCGGTACTCCTCCACCATCCACTGGTAGCTTCGCCCCTCCTCGAACCATCGCAGGACCTCTTGCTCATTCTGGATCTTGCTAGCGGGCATCCCGATTCGTTCGACTTTCTTCCTGGCTGGGCGCGCCAGCTGATCAACAACCTGCGGGAAGAGTGAACATCCGGGTGGTCGACACGTCAACCGCTGTCAGTAGGCTGCGGTGCAGCATCGGCGGCATGAACAGGAACGGTTGTGAAAGTCACCATCACTGTGTGTGACGTTTGTCAGGACAGGCAGCGTGAGGCCAAGACGTACGAGGTCGTGTCGGAGGGCCGGACTGCGGAAACCGACCGCTGCGCGGAGCATGCGGCTCCGTTCGAGGCGCTGTTGGCAGTGACCGAGCCGCGTCCCGGGCGACGCCGGTACCAGGCCACCACGATGGAAGAGATTGAGGCGCGCAAGGCGAGCCAGGTTGGCCTCCGCTCGCGGGCTTGAGTAAGCGGCTCATGACGCCTCGGCGTTCATTGCCACCCGCGCCTGCCGCGCGTCTGGTCACTTCCGCCAGGCGGGGGCCATCCGCTCGGACATCTCGTGCCAGAAGGTCCGCAGGTCGTCCCGGTTGACCGCCTGCCAGTCCGCCCGCCCCGGCGAGCGGAACCAGCGCCCGACGAGGTCGATCTGGTGGGCGCAGAACGCCTCGTCCATCTGGTACGGCAGCTCGTCGCCCTTCGGCGGCAGCGGGCACAGCCGGAACGGGCAGTCGTCGATGCAGGTGGAGCCCGGCTGGACGTCGTGGGCCTGGCGGCGGCTGAGGGTGACCCGCATGGCGGTGCGGTCGATGGTGAGGCACGGGGGCAGGTCGGCGCGGCTGGCCCGGCTGAGCCGGCGCGCCCGCTCGTCGTTGTCCCGGCCCCGGTCGGCGAGGTTGAGCAGCAGCATCACGTCGGCCAGCAGCCGTTGGGCCCGCGGTTCCAGGACGGCCCAGCCGTGCGACGGCGGCAGCCAGGAGTCCTGGAGTCGGCGGATGCCCGGCTGTGGGCTGACCGCCCCCACCCGGCCGACGATCTCCCGCTCGTCCACCCAGCAGTGGCGCTCGGGGTGGCGGTCGATGAGCGCCTCGACGCAGAGGTCCGCGACCTCGAGGACGAGCGGGTGGGCCGTGCCGCTGCCGGGCTGCGGGGCGCGGTGCCCGCCGCCCGCGATCGAGGTCCAGAAGGCGACCAGCCCGCGCGGGTCCGAGCCGTGGCCCCGTTCGTGCAGTGTCTCGCCGGGGTCGCGGGGCAGGGCCAGCAGGGTGAGCGCCTGGATGAGCACCAGGTGGGAGTACCAGAACCGGGAGTGCCGCAGCGCCTTCTCGGCCTCCTCGATGAGCAGGCTGCGGTGCGCCGGGTACGTGCGGCAGTTGGCGGCGAGCCGGAACCCCTGGGCGAGGGTGAGCTCGTAGACGCGGGCCCCGTCGGAGGCGTCGGTGGCCAGGCGGTGCACCCAGCGGCGCAGGGCCTCCCGGGCGGCGTGCTGCCAGTGGGGTTCGCCGGGGGCGTGCGCGCCGTCGGCGTAGAGGAACAGCGACGGCGCGATCCAGGTCCGCAGCTCCTCCAGGCGCTCCCGGCCCGTGGGGTCGGCCGCCTGCGGCGGCTCGTGGAGCAGGTCGCGCAGCGCGCGGACGGCCGCGTTGCCGCCGCTGGCGATCTCGCGGGCCGCGGCGAGCCGGGGGAGGTAGGACGTTTCGTCGGCCATCATCTGGAACAGCTGCCGGTACTGCGGCGTGGGCTGCCGCGACCGGAGTCCGGTGGGCTCGGGTGGCCGGTCCGCGAGTTGCCGGGCGGCGTCGCCGTACCGGTGCACGAGGGCGATCTTGGCGTCTTCGAGGGGGCGGTCGGTGACGGACCCGTCCCCCTGGTAGCGGGGCCAGGCGTGGCGGATGGCGTCGGCCAGTTGCCGGTGCGCGGGGTGCCCGGTGGCGGCGTCCATCTCCAGGGCGACCGCGAACATCTCCAGCGCCCGGGTGCGGTTGCGCGTCGCGGCGGCCTCGTCGCGGAGCCGGCGCACGAGCGCGATCGACCGGTGCCGGGTGGCCTTTTCGTCCCGGCCGCTGGTGGGCAGGCCGACGGTCCGCCTGGCGGTGTCGGCGAGACGGGTCAGGTCGGCTCGCCGGAAGTGGTTGCTGCGCCGCCCGTCCAGTCGTTCGAACGCGCCCGCGCTGCGGGTGTGCAGGGTGAGGGCGGACAGCAGTTCCCGCCCCGGGCCGTGGTTGCGGGTGAAGGCATGCGCGAGGAAGCCGTCGTCGCGCATGGCGGCGGTGAGGAAGCGCGAGCCGAGGTACGCCTGGATCACCCCGTGCTGGAAACGCACCCCGTCCTGCCGCTTCACCACGATGTTCAGCGCGTCCCCGGTGGTCTCGGCGAGCCCGATGTCCTGCGGGTTGTCGGCGCTGAGCTTGTGCAGCCGGGCTCTCAGCTCGGTCAGGATCCACCGCCGGCCGGCGTCGGTCGCGGCGTCGCCGCCGGTGAGTTCCGTCGTACGCACCGACAGCCGGTTGTTGCGCAACCCGATGCAGGCGAGGGCGGAGAGCACCTCGATCGCGTCGGAGCGTTCCGTCTGCGGCATGCCGTAGTCCTCGTACAGGTCGCCGGCGACGGTGGCGTCACACCACTCCTCCAGCAGGCTCCAGCGCAGTGCCGACCTGCCGGGGCCCGCCGGCTCGACCCGGTCGAGGCGGTCGACCTCGTGGAGCTGCCCGATGACCCGCAGGTAGAACGGTGAGTCGGCGACGTCGGCGGCCTTGACCAGCGCGGTGATGCGGTCCCACCGGTGCCCGGCGTCCGAACGGCGGCTGTGGGCCCGCACGTACTCGAGGGCGGCACCCTGGGAGAGCGGTTCCAGTTGCAGCAGCAGCGCGTCCAGGCCGCGCAGCGGGTCGTCGGGCCGCGACGCGACCACCAGGGGGAGGCGTTCGCGGACGGCGCCCCGGACGGCCTCCCGGAGCACGCTGTCCCGGTCGGCGGGCTGGGCGGCGTCGGCGAGGACCTCCTCCAGGCCGTCGGCGAGCACCACGATCCGGTTGTCCAGCCAGAGCCGCCGCCACATCCGGTCCGCCTCGCCGGCGGCGTGCAGCCGGGTGTCGATGGTGCGCTGGAACTGTTCGAGGGCGAGCTGGTGGAAGTTCAGCTTCTCCGGATCGGTGACCGCCCGCAGGTCGATCCCGATCGGCACGACGTCGGTGGCCATCAGCATCTCCGCGAGGCGTGCCAGGGTGGCCGTCTTGCCGGTGCCGATGCCGCCCACCAGCAGCAGCGGGCGCCGGGTCGTCTCGTCGCGGAGCCGCTGCATCATCAGTTCACACAGCTCGTCGCGGCCGACGACGTTGCTCGGGTCGAGGTCCCGTTCGGCGGTGGGCAGCAGCATGCGGCTGTTGCGCAGGACGTTGCGCCGGTACCAGCGACGGACCGGCACGTACCGCCAGAAGAGGAAGAGCGCCAGGCCCAGCGCCGCGACCATGGGGGGCTTGACGAAGCCCTCCACCTGGCCGCAGTAGTACGACCTCGGCGGTTCGCCCGCGCACCACGCCGACACCCGGAGGAAGCCGGGCTCGGTGTCGAGGATCATCAGGACCAGGGAGAGGGCGGTCCACGCCAGGAACACCCCGGCGATGGCGATGATCGCCCACCGCAGCCCGCGGTGGTGCCGCCAGCTCATCCGGTGGTCGCCGCGTTCGTCCGTACGCCGGCGGCGGTGCCGTTCCGCCTGGCGTTCCCGTCGGGTGCGCCACCGACGCCGCCGCTGGCGCAACCACAGCTGGGCCGCCCAGACCGGACCACGTTTCGGCCCGTGCATGGACACCCCCATGATCGACATGGTCGGCTACGGACGGCGGTGCCGGCCTCCACTCCACGCCAACGCTAGTGCCGTCGCGGCAGGCCAGTGCCCGGTTCCGGCATTCCCGCGCCGGCCCCCTCGGCCCCGGTCCTCGCCCGCCGTCGGTCGTCTGGCGTAAGGTCCCGTTGACCTCGTTGGGGGAGGTGCAGACGATGCGTGCCGGGTTGGAGATGCCGCCCGCGGTCGAGGCGGAGCGGGTCATCACGGCCGTGCTGGCCGACCTGCGCTCCGGCGAGCACCGGGGCGTCGTGGTCGATTCCCCGCCCGGGGCCGGCAAGTCGACCCTGGTGGTGCGCGCGGCCGTCGAGCTGGCCGCCGCCGGCGAGCCGCTGATCATCGTCGCGCAGACCAACGAGCAGGTCGACGACCTCATCGACCGTCTGGCCCGCAAGGCGCCCGAGCTGCGCATCGGCCGGCTCTCCGCCGCCGACTACAAGCCGTCCGAGCGGGTGCGCGGCCACGAGACGGTCCGGGTCGCCGCGAAGGTCGCCGACCTCGGCGGCCCGGCCGTCATCATCGGTACGGCCGCCAAGTGGGCCACGGTCGCGGAGGGCTCCTGGCCGTGGGCGATCGTGGACGAGGCGTACCAGATGCGCTCGGACGCCCTGCTGCGCGTGGCCGGCAGGTTCGAGCGGGCGCTGTTCGTCGGCGATCCCGGTCAGCTCGACCCGTTCTCGACGGTGGAGACGGCGCGCTGGACGGGGCTGACCTGGGATCCGATGCAGTCGGCGGTGGCGGTGCTGCTGCGGCACAACCCGGAGCTGCCGGTGCACCGGCTGCCGGTGTCGTGGCGGCTGCCCGCCTCGGCGGCCCCGGTGGTGGCGGCGGCGTTCTACCCGTTCACCGGGTTCCGCGCCGGCACGTCCGCGCCCGACCGGGCCCTGTCCTTCACCGAGGCGGGGCCGGGGGACGCGCTGGACGGGGTGGTGGACCTGGCGGCGTCCACCGGCTGGGCGCTGCACGAGCTGCCGGCCCGGCACACGCTGCGTACCGATGCGGAGGCCGCCTCGGCCTGTGCGGCGCTGGCGCTGCGCGTGTTGCGGCGCGGCGCGGTCGCCGTCTCCGAGCACGCGCCGACCGGCGCGCCGGTCACGGCGGACCGGATCGCCGTCGGGGCCGCCCACCGCGACCAGGTCGCGGCCATCCGCGCGCACCTCGGCGAGGCCGGAGCCGGCATCACCGTCGACACCGCCAACCGCCTCCAGGGCCGGGAGTACGACGTGACGATCGTGCTGCACCCGCTGTCGGGGCGGCGGGACGCGACGGCGTTCCACCTGGAGTCGGGGCGACTCTGCGTGCTGACGTCCCGGCACCGGCACGCGTGCATCGTCGTGGCGCGCGCCGGGATCGGCGAACTGCTGGACGCCCATCCGTCCACCGAGATCGTGCACCTCGACGTGCCGGTGAAGTTCCCGGACGGCTGGGAGGCGAACCAGACGATCCTGACGCTCCTGGCCGGCGTGGCGACCCTGGCGGGCGCCCGCAGCGGGTCGGGGAGCCGCGCCGCCCGGTGACGAGGACCAGACGATCCGAGGCCGGCCCGGAGCCCCGGATACGGGAGGGAACGTGCGGGCCGCAAGGTGCCGACGGGCGATAACTTTCAAAATGGCCGTTGTCAACATGGTGCGCAATCTCTGTCAAAACATTGATGGTGATCAGCGCCTGGCGCTTCCTATCCTGACCATGGCGCCACCCGCCGCCACAGCCCGACCTGCGGCCTGCCGGCCCACCTGACCGGCGGACCTTCGCTCGTCTCCTGCGCGCCCCACATCGCGAGGTGTCGAATGGTCAGTGCACTCTGTTTCCGCGCCGCACTCGCGGCGGTGCTCGCCTGCGTCCTGTTGGTGGTGACGACGCCGGCACCGGCGTGGGCTGCCGTACGCGACCGGGCCGCCGCCCGCGAGGAACTGCGGCGATACCTGTCCGCCCATCCCGGCGGCACCCCGATCAACGACAACGAGATCAGCTACGGCGGGGGTGCGCTCGTCGTCACCCTCCGCGCCCCGGTGGGAACGTATGGCATGGCCGACTGCCCCCTGGGCTGGTTCTGCTTCTACGAATGGCCCAACTACGGCTACCCCCGGGGCCGCCTCTCCGACTGCGGCCGGCAGAGTCTCTTCACCTGGCAGTGGCAGTACCGCGTCGAGTCGGCCCACTACAACCTCGGCAGCGGGTCCGTCTCGTTCTACTACTACGGCACCCGCCTGTTCGACGTCGGCGCGGCGAACCGCGTCCGCAGCGACGCGTACCCCTACCGGAACTGGGCCAACTACGTCGAGCGCCGCTGCGGTTGACGTACCCCGCCACGTGCCGCCGGGCTCAGCGGCAGCTCGGGCCGGAGACCGTGTCGGTGCGACCGCGCCTCAGGAAGAGCTGATGGCCCAGGACGGCGTCGTCGGCCACCCGGGTCGTCTCGTGGCTGAGCAGCTCGCCGCTCCCGGGGTCGAACAGCAGCGTCTCCCGGCGGCCGTGCCGGTCGTCGGCGCTGAACGCCAGGCCCGGCCGGCCGGCGCGGTCCGGGTAGGCGCCCCGTGCCTCGATGCCCGGCGTGTCGGCGAGGTGGTGCAGCAGCGCCGACCGCTCCGCCGCGCCGAGCTGGTGGTAGCGGTTCAGCCTCGCGACCACCTGGAGCGTGCCGGCGGCGTCGCGCTGCTCCGGGGGCAGGGCGCCCAACTGCTGCGCGAACTGCTCGCGCAGGTCGGCCGGGTCGGCCGACGGTCGCGGGGGCACCTCGGTCAGGTCGCCCTCGCCGTAGCGCACCACCGACGGGTCCGTCGACCGCCGCCCGTCGATGACCGGGGTGACGATCCGGCGGCCGGCCAGGCGGGAGTTCCACCACAACTGCTCGTCGCGGTAGGTGCGCGGGTCGTCGGTGCCGGGCGCCAGGTCCTTCGGCGACCAGGCCCGCAGGCAGACGAAGGTGTACGACCCTTCGCCGGGCGGCTCCACCAGCCCCGCGACCGACTGTGCGAGGTCGTTCAACGGCCGCCGAGCGCCGGCGTTCGCCGTCCCGGCGGGCGACGTCGGGGGGTCCTCCGGCGGCGGTGGGTGGGGCGACTCCCGGCGGCCGAAGACCGACGGTGGGTTCGCGGTGAGGGTCGGTACGAGGACCACGCCGAGCGCGACCGCCACCCCGAGCAGGACGCCGACCCGCGCCGGCACCCGGACGGCCGGGCGCGCCGGGGCGGCCGGGACGCGCTCCCCGCGCGGGGCGGGGCGGGTACGGGGCACCCGCCGGCCGGCGGGCGTGACGAGGTGGCGCGGCGCCGGCCTGCTGCGGAACAGCCGGGGTCCGGTGGAGGGCGGGCGCGTATGCGGCGCGGACGCGTTGTCGCCGACCGGTCGGGAGTGGAACGCCGGCCGGTTGCCGCCGCCGTCGGGCCGCAGCGGCAGGGCCGGGTCCGTACCGAGTCGGGGCACCGGGGCGGGGCCGGCGCCGTGCCAGCCGACCGGCCCGTCCCCGGTCGGCGGCGCCCCGGAGAGCGTCGCGTGCGGCGGCGGCCACGCCACGTCCACCTGCGTACGGGCCACTGGGCCGCGGCTGTTGGGCTGGCCCGGGCGTGGTCCCGGCGGCTCGTAGCGGGACCGGTGGCCGTTGTCCAGCGCCAGGATCGGCGCCGGCTCGTTCCGGTCGGCCGTCGTCGACGGGGTACGTGCCAGGGGCGGCTCGATGAGCGGACGGAACTCGCGCCGGTGCGCCTCCAACGCCCACGCCGCCAGCATGAAACACCACCGCCGGGCCGCCCGCGGGACGTCGTCGTAGGTGCAGCACGTCAGCGCCTGGCACAACAGGGAGAGCAGGTACTGGGCGCGCCACTCGGAGACCCAGTTGTCCGTCCGGGCGAACGCGTCGCCCACCTCGTGCCCGGCCTGCACCAACTCGGCGAGCATCGGGGGCAGCCGTAGCGGACGCCGGGTGGTCGGGAAGACGAGGTGGCGGGTCAGGGCCTCCGCCTGGTCGGATGGCAGGTCCGCGACGTGCCGCAGCACCGTGGTCAGCACCAGGGTGACCGGGTCCCGGGTCAGCGGCGCGGCGTCCTCGAACGTGTCGAGGTCCACGAGGCGGAAGGCGCCGGGCGCGAGCCGTTTCTCCGCGTCCCTCGGCACGAGGATGTTGCCGCCGTGCAGGTCCCCGTGGGCGTTGCCGTACAGGTAGTCCATCTCGGCGGTGCCGAACGGCGAGCCGGTCTCGAGCGTCTGGAGTGGATGGGGCAGCACCAGCTCGCCGTCGTTGAGCGTCAGCCAGCGCGTCTCCGGGCCGGGGAGGTCGAGGTCACGGATCGCGTCGTGGATGCCGTCCAGCGCGTCGAGAGCGGCGAGTTCCCGCTGGACGTACTCGGCGACCCTGGCGTCCGCGGTCTGCTGCCCACCGCTGTTCCAGTCGTTGAGGACGCGGTCGCACACGGTGCGGATGACGGGGACGATCTCCTCGTCGTCGAGGTCGTGCAGCGTCACCATGTCGTCCGCGCCGTTGGCGACCTCCTGGAACATCAGGTAGCGCCCGTCGGCCAGTGGGTGCGGGGGATAGGGCTGGCGAACGAGGTGACGCTGGGCGAAGCCGGGGGAGGACCTCACCGCGCGTTCGTGCCGCCCGGGTTCCCGCCGGGCGGCGCCGGCGGCCGGCAGCACCTTGACCAGTAGCTTCCGTCCGGTGAAGCGCCCCGGGCCGCCGGGCAGCTTCAGGATGATCGTGAACAGCAGCGCTGGCGTGTATCCGCGGGCGTGGCGGGGCCGGCGGGGGCGGTGCACGGTGCCGCCCAGGTGGCTGGCCCAGTCCCGCAGCCCAGCCGCGACTGTCGTATCCGGCGCGTAGCTTCCGAGGTCGTCGAGACCGTCGCCCATGTCCGTCGTTGGACCTTCCACGAGGAGTGAAAGAGGGGGTGGGACGAGCGGGGTGGATCGTCCGAAGGGCAATGCGCTGGTGAGCGCGGAGGCAAAGTTACCTCAACTTTCGGGCGAACGGGGCGACACTCGGCGCTCCGCCATGTACTTACCCAAAGGTAACCGCTAGATCGCCTTCAGCCTCGCATCCCGCACGGTCGGTCACATCTAGACCGCTGGATATAGAATCGGTCACCCGACTGGGAGGCCGCGATGACGGAGAGCAACGATTCCCTGCTCAAGCGCCAGATCCAGCCCGAGATGATGGCCCTCCTGCGGGCGATGTCGGTCTGCCACGCCCGCGCCCAGCGGCTCGACAACCTGCGGATGGGGCTCTCGGTCGCCCTCGGGGTGGCGGGGGCGGCGGTGGCCTTCACCGGCGTGTCGGGCGCCGCCGTCACCGCGGTGGGCGCGCTCTGGGCGCTGGTGAACGCGGTCGGTCTCGCCTCCTGGTCGCGCGGCCAGATCCGGCGCGCCGCCGTCCTTCAGGAGATGTTCGACGTACGCCTCTTCGGTCTGCCCTGGAACGCCGTGGCCGCGGGCGACGAGCTCGGCGCGGAGGAGGTGAGCCGGTTGGAGCGGGCCTTCCGGGGCGACGAGAAGTACCTCCGCGACTACTACGAGATCCCGCCCCTGCCCCACCCGTACGACGTGCTGGCCTGCCAGCAGCAGAACCTCGGCTGGGGCGCCCGGCTGCGCCGCCGCTACGCGTACGCCGTGCTTGCCGGCGTCAGCGCGTGGACGGCTGCCGGCGTCGTGTTCGCGGCGGTGACCGGGCTGACGGTCTCCGATCTGCTGACGCGGTGGTTCGTCCCGTCGCTGGGCGCCCTGTTCCTCGGTCTGGAGATCTACCGCGGGCAACGGGACATCGCGGCCGAGCGCGACCGCGCGCTGTCCATCGTGCAGCGTCACATCGTCACGGCCGTCCCCCGCGGCGACACCGCCACGGCGAGCCGCGAGTCGCTGGTCCTCGCCCGGCAGGTCCAGGACCTCATCTTCCAGACCAGGCAGGTGCAGGCCCGGGTGCCCGACTGGTTCTTCCGGCGGTACCACCCGAGCGACCGCGCCGACTTCCAGGCCGCCATGGCCGGCCTCGCCGAGCTGCTGAATGCCCGCGGCCCGGTCCCGCGACCGGAATGACCCGTCCGCGCCAACCCGGTCGCCGGCCGGCGGACCCGCCCGACGAGGGGCGCACCCGCCGGCCGCGTCGGCGATCGGGTCGGGACGCTGGGCGGGGATGGCTGCGGGGCGGTGGGTCCGGCGCTAGGCGGTGGTGGGGAGGTTGAACCGGACGCCGGTCGCCTGTTCGGACAGGTCCCACAGGCGGCGACCGGTCTCGGCGTCGGTCGCCGCGGGGGACAACCGCACCTGCGTCGGTCCGCCGCGCAGTTCGGCAAGGCCGTCCGGCCCGATGAACTGGCCGCCCCGCACGGTCGGGTCGGTCGCCGCGTACAACTGTGGCAACGCGCCCACGGCCGGGGCCTGGGCCAACAACGGGTTGCCGAGGCGGCCGAGCACGACCCGCCACGGGCCGACCGGCGCGCTCGTCTGGAGGTTGGTGGCGGTGTAGCCCGGGTGGGCGAGCACGCTGCGGACCGGGCTGCCCGCGGCGGTCAGCCTGTGGTGCAGTTCCCACCCGAAGACGGCGTTGGCGAGCTTGGACTGGTTGTAGAAGGCCATGGGCGAGTAGCCGTGCTCGCCGGTGAGGTCGTCGAACCGGAGCCGCCCCTGCCGGTGGTTGATCGAACTCACCGTGACCACGCGGGGGTCGCGTCCGGCGGTCAGCAGGTCGAGCAGCAACCCGGTGAGCGCGAAGTGGCCGAGGTGGTTGCAGGCGAACTGCAGCTCGTGGCCCTGGGCGCTCAGCGACCGGGGTGGCGCCATCACGCCGGCGTTGTTGACGAGCACGTCCAGGCGCGGATGGTCGGCGCGCAGCTGGTCGGCGAAGGCGCGGACCGAGTCGAGGTCGACCAGGTCGAGGCGGCGTACGTCGAGGCTCGCGTCGGGGTGCTCGGCGGCGATCTGCGTGACCGCCCGGCGGCCCTTCTCCTCGTCGCGTACCGCGAGGATGACGTGTCCGCCCCGGCGGGCGAGCGCCCGGGTGGTGGCCAGGCCGAGGCCGCTGTTGGCCCCGGTGACGACGAAAATCCGGCCGGTCTGGTCCGGCATCCGCTCGGCGGTCCAGCGATTCCGCATCATGCGGCACAGCATCGCCGCATATGGCACTCAGTGTCAATAGAGAGCCAGGGTGCCGCCAGTGTCATCGCCTATCATTGGCGGGTGAGCAAACACCCGGAAGTGACCATGGCGCAGCGCAAGCGTCAGCTCGTCGCGGACGAGCTGACCGAAGCGGCGCTTCAGCTGCTGGCGCTGAAGGGGTTCGACGTGGTCACCATCGACGAGATCGCGGCGACCGCCGGCGTGTCCCGGCGCACCTTCTTCCGCTACTTCGCGTCGAAGGAGGATGTCGTCGTCCAGTTCCTGACCGGGATGGGCTCCGACATCGGCGCGGAGCTGGCGGCCCGTCCCGCTGCCGAGCGACCGTCCGTCGCGCTGCGGCACGCCGTCTGGGTGCCGATCGCCGCGTGCGCCGACCACCCGGACAGGGCGCTGCGCGTGGTCCAGCTGATCCTGCGTACTCCCGCGCTGCTCGCACGCTTCCTGGAACGCCAGGCGCAGTGGCGCGACGACCTGGCGGCGGTGCTGGAGAGCCGCCTGGGGCTCGACCCGGGCACCGACCTGTACCCGCAGCTCGCCGCCGGCATGGCGCTGAGCGCGTTCGACACCGTGCTGCAACGCTGGAGCGACAACGACGGCGCCGAAGACCCCGCCGACCTCACCGACCGGGCCTTCGCCGTCATGGCGCCGGCGCTGGACGCCGTCGAACGGCGAGCCGCCGGCGCACCCGCGTCGTCATAGGAGCCGGCGGGTCCACCTCGGTCAGCGGCCCGGGGGCTGGTATTCGATTCGCTCGCGGGTCGCCTCGTCGATCTCTTCGGCGGTCAGGATCGGGGTGACACGCGTGTCCACCCCGCCCGCCGCCCGGATGTCGATGGCCAGCGCGGCGGCGGTCTTGTGGTCGGGCAGATCGCACACCACGTAGGTGTCGTCCGCGCCGAACCCGAAGTACATCGACTCCATCCGCCCGCCGGCACCCTCGACCATCTTTCGGACGACCTCGACACGTTTGCTGCCGCCGTCGGCGGTGAGCCCCTTGATCCCGTCGAACGTGTAGGTCGACTTCAACAGGAACTTGCCCACGCGCCATCACCTCCCCACACCCATCGCCGGGCCTCAGCGCGTGCCCTGTCGCTGGATCCGCTCGGCGCCCTCGACCTTGGCCCGGCCCTGATCGCGTTCCGTGCCGGCCGATCCGCTGGCGGTGCGCAGGTGGCGGGCCTTCGGCGAGTGCTCGGTGGACGAGCCCTGGTGGCCGCGCGCGCCGCTGCCGGGATGTTGCCGGCCGCGCGCCGACTCGCCGCCGGGATCATGCTTGTTGTCCTTGTGACTACCCATGCGCCGCGCGTACCCGGTCCACCGGTGGCTAGTCCTTGCCACGCTGTCGGCTGGCGACGGGGCGGCGGGCGGTCGGGGTGGCGCGGCGGGGGCGCGGGCGTTCGGCGGCGGGGTCGGTGGTCCCACCGACGGGGCAGCTCGACAGGGAGCGAGAAGCGGGCATCCGACGCGGTCCGGACACAAAGCCGACCGGCAGCACAAGACCCGTATCCACGCCGCCGTCGATCACCGGAATTCATGTCGGCCTACCGATAGAGCGGCGATTCATCTGATCAATGTCGGTCGATAGCGTGACGGGCAAAGGCCGTCCATGAAAGGCGGGCCATGACAAATCCCATCACCTCACCGTCCCGGCGGCGGATCCTGCTCGGTGCCGCCGCGGCCTCGGCGGTCACCGTCATCGGGGCGAGCGCCGCGCACGCCGCACCACCCGCCGGGGGCGCATCCCCGGCGCGACCCACCCAACCCCTCGTGGCCCGGGACCGGGTCGCCACGGCACGGCTGGCCGGCGGGCCGGCCCGCTTCCAGGCCGACTTCCACGAACGCCTCGACGCCTGGCTGGCCTTCTGGTCGGCCAATTCGCCCCGGAGCTGGAGCACGCCGGTGGAGGTCGAGGGCACGGTGAGCGCGGACGGCGACGCGTTCACGCTGTGCACGATCCGGATCAGCCGCGACGACGAGACGCGGGACGCCTTCGCCGCCCGGCGGGTGGACGCCGCCCACCTGGCCACCCTCGCCAGCCTGCACCACCACTTCCCGTCGGTCCGCGTCGAGGCCGGCGGCGCGTTACGGGTGACCGACGGCCCCGCCGGCTGGACCGGCTCGGCCGAGCAGGTCGCGTTCGCCGTCACCGCCTGCCGGGAGCTGTGGGGGCTGCGCGCCGCCGACGCGACCAGCTGGCGGGCACACGCGAGCCGGGCCGGGCTCGCGGCCGACCCCGCCTCCCGCTCCGGCTGGGCGGCATTCACCAGGGCGAGTCTGCGGCACGGGCTGCGGACCGAATCGTACTGATCTGTGGAGGTAAGGACATGGCACGAAGCGAATTCCGGTTCGTCGTCGACGGCGTCGAGCTGACCACCGAACAGCAGAGCCTCATCGCTGGCGAGATCCAGAAGGCGGGCCTCAACGCGCTGTCCGTGGCCGGCAGCAAGCTGACCAACCCGCTCGCCGTCGGGCACGCCAACATCAAGCTCCGGCCCGAGTGGTACGGGCTGTGGCTGATCGACGGCCCGTTCGCCGAGGAGCTCGGCCAGAAGATCAACGACCTCGGCTTCTGGATGCAGAAGTGACGGACCCCGTCCACCGGCCGGACCCGCCGGAGGGATGTGCCCGAGCACTCCCGCGGCCAACGCCACGGTGTTCCTCGGCATGATCACTCCGGCGGGCCGGGTCGCCTACGTCACGCCGCCGCTCCCGGCCGAGGTCGCCCTCGCCCAGACCGACGCGGACACGCCGGTCGAGTCCCGCTACCGGCTCGCCGGCCCATGCGTCACCGCGAAGTGCGGCTTCTGGACCGGCGAGCACTGCGGTCTCGGCGAACGGGTCGCCGCCTCGTACAGCGACACCGCCGGCCCGGCCGAGGCCGACCTGCCGCGCTGCGCGATCCGACGGACCTGCCGGTGGTACGCCGAGCAGGGCCGCGCGGCCTGCGCAGCCTGCTCCCACGTGGTCACCGACGCCCGCTGACCGCCGCCGTGGGCGACGTCGCCGTCGGGGTCGTCGTCCGCCGCGTCGTGATGACGGTGTGGTCTCACATTGTGTTGACGATCAGCCCGATGTGGGTGAAGTAGTTCAACGCCCCGAACAGAGTGAAGATGGCGCCGGCGATCGCCCACACCACGCCGATGATGCCCAGCAGCACGCGGTTCAGCTTGAGCAGGGCGAACGGGGCGAGAACCGAGCCGATCCCCACCAGGACGTACAGGCCGGAGATGAAGGCGGCCTCGACCTCCGGGTACTCCGCGAACTCCCCCGAGATCGGCTCCTGCGGCGGTGCCGCGAAGAGCGTGTACGTCCAGCCGGCTGCCGCGATGCCGAAACAGGCCAGGCCGAGCGCGAACACGAAGATCGAGATCGGCCACAGCAGTCGCCGCGCCTGCTCCGTCCGGATGCCGCCGTTCTCCAGCGACGCCTCGGCGAAGATCTCACCCCGCCGCCACAGGATGATTGCCGCGCCGAGCATCAGCACCCCGAAGCCCAGGGACGGCTCGCCGAAGATGATGTTGTCGAAGGCGAAACCCCCGGGTGCCAGCGGCCAGGTCAGCGTCATGTGCAGGCCCGTGACGGTGAGGATCGTACCCAGGATCGCGAAGGCGATCGCCCACCCTTCGGTGGCGAGCGGTCTGTCCTTCATCATCTGCCAACCGAGGGCCACGACCAGCAGCAGGCCGACGCCCGCGGCGAGCGCCATGATCGTGTTGTAGGTGGGCATCTGCGCCCAGTCGATCTTCAAGTCCTCCTGGGCGAATGTCTCGAACATGGCGTCTCCCTCCGTTCGCCGCTCTCGACGCAGGTCGACACGACCGCACGACAAAGCGGGCGGCACGGCGAGTTCCCACCATCACGCGACGGAAACGCCACGCCGGACCCGCCGGAGGGCCTGCCGCTGGTACGCCGAGCGGGGTCGGGTGGCCTGCGCCGGCTGCTCCCACGTGGTACCGACGCCCGCTGACCGGGCGCGGGCCGACGAAGCCCGCCGCCAGACGATCCGCTCGCCGGGTCGGTGGCGGCGGGATGTCCGACGGTTCCGCTACGGTCGGGGCGTCATGGAGCCGCGGTTCGGCGAGGTTGTCATCGGGCGGGCGCACCCCGCGGGCCTGCTGCGCGCCGAGGTCGACCGGGCGGCCGCCAGCCACGGCGGCCTCGTCCTGGTCGCCGGCGAGCCCGGCATCGGCAAGACGACCCTGGTCACCGCCGCCGCGAGGGAGGCCCGCCAGCACGGCGCCCTGGTGGTCGGTGCCGCCTGCTGGGATTCCGACAGCGCGCCCGGCTACTGGCCGTGGGTGCAGGTGCTGCGCGGGCTGCGCCGCTCGCCCGACGACTGGGCGGTGGCGCGGGAGGCCGCCGAGCCGGGCCTGGCCGCCCTGCTCGGCGAGACGACCGGCGCGGCGGCCGACCGGGCCATCCGCGAGACGATCCGCGAGGCGATCGGCGGGCCGGCCGACGGCAGCGGGGACGACCAGGGCGACCGGGAGGAGTTCGACCTCTACGACGCGGTGACCACCGCGCTGGTCGCGGTCTCCCAGCGCCGGCCGGTCGTGGTCGTCCTCGACGACCTGCACTGGGCCGACCCGGCCTCGATGCGGCTGCTCCAGTTCGCCGCCCAGCACACCTGGTTCGAACGGCTGCTGCTGGTCGGCACCTACCGTGACGCCGAGGTGGAGGCCGCCGACCACCCGCTGCGCCCGCTGCTGATGCCGCTGGTGGCGAAGGCGACCAGCATCACCCTCACCGGCCTGTCCCGCGACGAGGTGGGCGCGCTGATGGCCCGCACGGCCGGCCGCGAGCCGGATGCCGACCTCGTCGACGAGGTGTACCGGCGCACCGGCGGCAACCCGTTCTTCGTGGAGCAGACCGCCCGGCTGTGGCGCGCCGACGGCCAGGTGAGCACGATCGCGCCCGGCGTACGGGAGGCGGTGCGGCGCCGGCTCGCCCAACTGCCCGCGCCGGTGGCCGACCTGCTCACCGTCGCCGCCGTGCTGGGCCGCGAGTTCCACCGCCAGGTCCTCGCCGCCACCGCCGGCGCCCCGGCGGCGCAGGTCGACCGCCTCCTCGACCGCGCGGTGACCGCCCGGCTCGTGCTGGCCCGCAACGGCGGTCGCTTCGCCTTCGCCCACGACCTGGTCCGGGAGACCCTCTACGACGGGCTCACCGAGGACGACCGGCGGGCCCGGCACGCCGCCGTCGTGCGGGCCGTCGACGGGTCGGCGGCGCTCGCCGAGCGGCTGATCCCGGCCGACCTGGCCCGCCACGCCCACCTCGCCGGCGACGCGCTCGAACCGGCCCGCGCGACCGAGCTGCTGGTGGCCGCCGCCCGGGACGCGAGCGGCCGGCTGGCCGTGGACGAGTCGATCGTCCACTTCCGCCGGGCGCTGGAGGTCGCCGACGACCCGACCCGGCGGGTGAAGATCATGGTCGAGCTGGGCCAGCTGCTGCACCACTGCGGCGACAGCGTCGAGGCCCGACACCTCGTCGCCGAGGCCGCCACGCTGGCGCTGACGGTCGACGACCCGGTGGTGCTGGCCCGCGTCGCCCTCACCGTCCACCGGCACCGCCACCAGTCCGGTTCCGCGCCCACCGTCGACGCGGACGGCCTGCTGCGGGAGGCGTACCGGCGGCTGATCGGCGAGCCGGCGGCCACCCTCGCGGCCGGCACACTCGTCACCGACCTGATCACCGCCACCGAGTCGCTCGCCCGGCGCGGCCGGGACGACGAGGCACTCACCTTCAGCCTGTGGGCCCGGCACGACACCACCTGGGGCCTGGGCACGGCCGCCGACCGGGCCGCGATCACCGCCGAGATCCGCGAGGTGGCACGCCGGAGCGGCGACCGGGAGACCCAGCTCTGGGCGACCTCGCTGCGCTGGGTGGCGCTGCTGGAACTCGGCGATCCGCGATACCACGACGAACTCACCACGTTCGTCACCGGAGCCCGCGAGGGCGACGCCCGGCACCGGATCGGCGCGACCATCGACGACGGCATCATCGCCGGGTTCCGGGGCGACTTCACCCGCGCCGGCGAGCTGCTCGCCGAGCTGGACGAGCTGTCCGAGTGGGACCACTCCGAGTCCGCCTTCATGGGCCACCACGTGCGCTGGTCGTGGCTGCTGCTCCAGGGCCGGCACGACGAGGCCGACGCCCTGCTCGACGGGCTGGACCCCGGCGACCACCCCTACCTACAGGTCGTTCGGGCCATCACCGCGGCCGAGCGCGGCGACGGCGCGACGGCGCTGCGGCTGACCGCCGGGATCGAGGCCGACGGCACGACGTACAGCCGGATGGTGGCGCCGCTGTGGCTGCGGCTGCGCGCCCAGGTCGCCGCCGCCACCCGCGACCCCGGGCGCTGCGCCGAGGCCCGGGAGGCGCTGCGGCCGCACCGTGGGCAGTGGATGACGGCGTTGTTCGGCTGCGACGTCAGCGGCCCGGTCGACCACTGGCTCGCCGCCGTCGACGCGGCGGAACAACGCTGGGACGACGCGGTGGCCGGGCTCGCCGCGGCCCGCGACGCCGCCGACCGGATGGGGGCCCGGCCCTGGTCGGTGCTGGCCCGCGCCGCGCTGGCGGACGCGCTGACCGGGCGCGACCGCCCCGGCGACGCGGCCGCCGCCACCGCGCTGCGCGCCGCCGCCGCCCGGGACGCCGCCGCGCTCGGCATGCACCAGGTGGCCGCCCGGTCGGCCAGTGCGCTTGGGCCGGTGGACCTCCCGGCGGCACGGCAGCACCCGGCCGTCGCGGATGGACGGCAGCACCGGGTCGGCGCGCCCGTGCCGGCTGTCGCGTCCGTGCCGGCGGTCCCCGGGCCGCAGGGGCGGGCTCCGTCCGCCGGGCCCGTCGTCGGGCAGCCGCCGGTCGAGGCGTACGAATTCCGCCGCGACGGCCCGGTCTGGCAGCTCGCCTACGCCGGCACGGTCGTGCACCTGCCCGACGCCAAGGGCCTGCACGACCTGCACCTGCTGCTGGCCCGGCCCGGTGTCGACGTGCCGGCGGTCGAGCTGCTCGACCCGGCCGCCGGGCCGGAGCTCGTCGCCGCCCGCCGGATGGGCGGCGACCCGGTCCTCGACGACGAGGCGAAGGCCCGTTACCGGCGCCATCTGGAGCGGCTGGACGCCGAGATCGACCGCGCCGCCGGGCGCGACGACGAGGCGAAGGTGGCCGCCCTCGACGCCGAGCGGGCGGCCCTGCTCGCCGAGCTGCGCGCCGCCGCCGGGCTGGCGGGCCGCAGCCGCCGCCTCGGCGACGAGGCGGAACGCGCCCGCAAGACGGTGACCGCCCGCATCCGCGACGTGTTGCGCAAGCTCGACGACCGGCACCCGGCGCTCGCCGCCCACCTGCGCGACACCGTCTCCACCGGCGGCACCTGCCGCTACCTCCCGCCCGAGCCGCCCCCCTGGCGGCTCTAGCCCTCGGGCACCCGTCGATCGTCGACATCAGAAGCCGGTAAACCGCGCGGCCTTCCGCGGTGTCTTGGTGACTGAGAGACCAGGAGGGCCAGATGCGAGATCCGCATGGCACGGAGTTCGACGACTTCGTCCGTACCCGGTCGGTGGCGCTGTTGCGGGTGGCATACCTGCTGACCGGCGACCGGCACGCGGCGGAGGACCTGCTCCAGGAGGTGCTGGAGCAGATGTACGTGCGTTGGCGCCGGGTGTGTGCCTTCCCGGAGGCGTACGCCCGGCGGGCCCTGGTCAACCGGTCGATCAACCGGTGGCGGCGGCGGGGCCGGCGGCCGGAGCAGGCACTGGGTGACAACGACGGGGTCGCCCGGGACCACGCCGACGACATCGCGCTCCGTCAGGCGGTCGTCGCGGCGCTGCGTACCCTGCCGCCCCGGCAGCGCGCCGCCGTGGTGCTCCGCTACCTGGAGGACCTGTCGGTCGCCGACGTCGCCGCGACGCTGCGCTGCTCCGAGGGCGCGGTGAAGAGCCACGCCTCCCGGGGCCTGGCCCGCCTCCGGGAGGCGCTGGCCGGATCGAGTCTCGTCCTGTCCGTCCCGACCGACACCAGGGGTGCGCGATGACCATCGAAGAGAGCGAGGTGCAGGGCGTCCTGCGCCGGGTGACCGACGACCTCGTCGCCCCGCCGACCCTGCTCGACGACGTGCGACGGGGTGGGCGTCGCCGACTGCTGCGACGTCGGGCCGTCCTGGCCGCGGTGTGCGCGGCCGTGGTGGCGGTACCCGTCGGCGGTGCGATCCACCTCGCCGACGACAGGGCCGGCAAGGTTGCGGTCGAGGTCGCCTCGCCGCTGTTCGACGGACCCACCCGCGGCGATCTGGCCGGCGACGAGGAGTACCTGCGGCAGGTCCGGGAGGCGTGGCGGCAGCGTACGAGCGACAAGGAGTTCGACGCCGGGAGCGAGCCGCACGTGGTCTGGGCGGGTGACACCCCGGCCGGGCCCGCCGCCTACGTCGCGCAGCGGGCCACCGTCACCCGGATGGTGTCCGAGCCGGGCAACGACCGCCTGATCGGCTATGCCGCGTTCGTCGAGCCCACCGCCAGCGGCCCGCGGGTCATGGCGTTGGGCGGCATGAACGACAGCATGGCCGGCAATTCGGCGGCCGTGCTGCTCGGGCCGCGGCGTGACGTGCTGGTCGTGCTCGACGCCGGGTACCCGGTGGAGTTCTCACCGACGTTCCGGTACGCCCCGGACGGCCGCGTCGAGCGCACCTTCCAGCGGGTGGCGTTCCGGGACGGGGCCGCCGTGCTGTCGGTGCCGTCGCAGCGCGACAGGGTGACCTTCGCCCTGGTCGGGGTGCCGTTCAGCACGGCGACCGCCGTCGAGGTCACTAACATTGACGAGATCCTCTTCCCCGACAAGGAAAAGGACAGCCCACAGCCGAGGTGGGTCACCCACACGTTGCCCGGGGCGGAACAGGTGTGGGGCGGCGACCCCGCCGCGATCGCCAAGGCCTTCCAGCGGCGGGAGGCGCTCGCCGCCTATGAGGATCGCGGCGGCGCCCACCGCTCTGGTGATGCTCCGCTGCTGGTCGTCCACGGTGCGACCCCCGACGGTCGGCGGTTGCTGCTCCAGACCATCCAGTTCGACGACGATCCTGCCCGCGCGATCGCCCTGCTCGCCCGCGGCGACGCGCCGTTCGAGCCGGCGGCCAGCGGGTTCATCGACTGGAAGGCGCCGCTGCCGGTGCGGCTGCGGCTGCCGGACGGGCAGGGCGTCCTCGTCGTCGCCGAGGGCGCGGCGCTGAGCTACCGGGTCGGCGCCGGGCGGTGGCAGGACGCCGGGCGTGGTGCGGCGCTGCTACCCGCCGACGCCACCCAGGTACGCGTCGCCACCGCCGGCGGCACGGCCACCGTCCGGATCGACTCCTAGGCGGCCACCGGATCGACGACGGGCACCCCCACCTCCGTGGCGGTGCCCGTCGTCGGCCGGGTCAGCGGCGGTTGTAGCGGTACATGGTGAGGGTGCCGAAGACCACCACGAACCCGGCGCTCCACACCAACGTCCACATCGTGCTCGACGCGTCCGACGCCCCCGACATCGTCGCCCGCACCGAGGCCACGAGCTGGGTGACCGGGTTGACCTTCACGAACGCCTGCAACCAGCCGGGCATGGTGGCCGGCTCGACGAAGACGTTGCTCAGGAAGGTCAGCGGGAACAGCACCATCATGCTGACCCCCATCACCGACTTCTCGCTGCGCAGCACCAGGCCGAAGAACGTCCAGACCCAGGAGAACGCGAACGAGAAGACCACCAGCAGGCCGATGCCGCCCAGCACGCCCAGCAGCCCGCCGTCGGGGCGGAAGCCCAGCACCAGGCCGACGCCGAGGATGACCACGGCGGCCAGCACGTACCGCAGCACGTCGCCGAAGATCATGCCGACCAGCGCGGCGGGTCGCCACACCGGCAGCGTCCGGAACCGGTCGAAGACGCCCTTCTCGATGTCGGTGTTCAGGCCCACCCCGGTGTACATGGTGATCATCACGACGCTGGTCACCATGATGCCGGGCAGGAAGAACTGCAGGTAGTCCCGTGGGCTGTCGGCGAGGGCGCCGCCGAACAGGTACGTGAACATCAGCACCATGATGATCGGGAACGCCGTCACGTCGAACAGCTGCTCCGGCACGTGCTTGATCTTCAACATGGCCCGCCAGCCGAACGTCAGCGACGCCGACAGCGGGCTCGGGCGGGACGGCCGGGCGCCGGGCGCGAGAACGGTCGCCAGCGCCTCCGCCGACGGTACGTAGACCGACGGGGCCGGCCCGGCCGTGGTGGTGGCGTTGCTGCTCATCGGGCTGCCTCCAGCTGCTCGTCCCGCTCGTCGGCGCCGACCGCGGCGTGGTCGGTCAGGGCCAGGAAGACCTCGTCCAGGCTCGGCTGGCCGAGGGAGAAGTTGTCGACGACGATGCCGGCGCGGGCCAGGTCGCCGAGGACCCGGGCGGCCTGCTCGCTGGCGTCGAGGTCGCCGCCCTCGCCGCCGACCCGGGCGGTCAGCGCCACCGGGTCGGGCTCGAGCTGCACCGGCACGCCGAGCACCGCGTGCAGCAGCCGCTCCGCCTCGGGCCGCTGGTGCGCGTCACGCAGTCGCAGGTGGACGGTGCCGGAACCGACCGAGGACTTCAGCTCGCCCGGGGTGCCCTCCGCGATCACCCGGCCGTGGTCCACCACCGCGATCCGGCCGGCCAACTGGTCGGCCTCGTCCAGGTACTGCGTGGTCAGCAGGACCGTGGTGCCGTGCGCCACCACGGCCCGGACGATCTCCCACACCTGGTTGCGGCTGCGCGGGTCCAGCCCCGTCGTCGGCTCGTCGAGGAACAGCAGGTCCGGGGTGTTGAGGATGCTCGCGGCGATGTCGATGCGCCGCCGCATGCCGCCGGAGTACTTCTTGACCTGCCGGTCGGCCGCCTCGGTCAGCCCGAACGCGGCGAGCAGCCCGTCCGCCCGCTGCCGCGCGGCCGGCTTGCCGTGCCCGAGCAGCCGACCGAGCAGGATCAGGTTCTCCAACCCGGTCAGGTCCTCGTCCACCGAGGCGTACTGGCCGGTGAGGCTGACCCGGGCCCGGACGGCGTCGGCCTCGTGGACGACGTCGTGGCCGAACACCCGCGCCCGCCCACCGTCTGGGCGCAGCAGCGTGGCCAGCACCCGTACCGCCGTGGTCTTGCCGGCGCCGTTCGGGCCGAGCACCCCGTAGACGGTGCCGGCGGGCACCGCGAGGTCCAGGCCGTCCAGCGCCCGGGTGTCCCCGAACGAGCGGGTCAGCCCCTCGGCCTCGACGGCCAGCCCGGTGCTGCGTCTATTCATGATCCCTACCTTCCTTCGCGAACTGTCAGGAGACGTACGGGCGAGCGGCGCGGCCGTCGCGCAGGGCCAGGCCCCACCAGCAGAGCTGGTCGAGCAGTACGCGGGCGGCCCGGCGTAGCTGGTCGGTGGCCAGCGGGGTCGGTTCGCCGCAGAGCAGGTCCACGCCGACGACGTCGCGCATCGTGACGGCGTGCAGGGCGGTGAAGACCGTCCGGAGCTGGTCGACGGCGTGCAGGCCGACGGAACCGCAGCCGTACGACACGAAACCGACCGGCTTCGCCTGCCACTCGTCGTACGCGTAGTCGATCGCCTGTTTCAACGAGGCGGGGAAGCTGTGGTTGTACTCCGGGGTGACCACGACGAACGCCTCCGCCCGGCCGACCTGCTCGGCGAACGCGCGCATCGCCGGGGTCGGCTCCGCCGGGTAGCCGGCGGGGAAGTCGTAGTGGGCGAGGTCGACCACGGTGACCGCCAGTCCGTCGTGCGCCTCCGCCCGGTCGACGAACCAGCGGGCGATCCGGTCGCCCACCCGCCCCTCCCGGGTGCTGCCGATGATCACGGCGAGTCGCATCGGCTCCACGGTTCCTCCTCCCGGCCGTTCCGGTCCCACCCGTCAGGCGCGAGACGGTGGCCGGCGGTCCGCGAGATCAGATCTAGCGGCCCCGCGACGCCGCCAGGTCCGGTGCCCGGGTGGCGGCGGGCCTGCCGGCCCGACCCACTCGGGGCCGGGTGGGACGCTGATCGTCGGTGGTGGCTGCTTGACTGCACCGGCGGAGAAGAGGGGGACGCGATGACCGACGTGCGCATCGAGCCGTGGAGCGAGGGCGACCTCGACCTGTTGCGGCAGCTCAACGCGCCGGAGATACGGGCGCACACCGGCGGCCCGGAGACCGACGAGCAGGTGCTCGCCCGGCACGGGCGCTACGTGCGCTTCGGCGACACCGGTCAGGGCTGCATGTATGCGGTGGTGCTGCCCGACGGGGCCAGGGTGGGCAGCGTCGGCTACTGGGAGCGGGAGTGGCGCGACCAGCGGGTCTATGAGCTGGGCTGGGCGATCCTGCCGGGGCACCAGGGCCGGGGGCTCGCGACGGCGGCGGTGCGCGCGGCGGCGGCGGTGGCCCGTGCCCGGAGGACGCACCGCTTCGCGCACGCGTACCCGTCTGTCGACAACGCCCCGTCCAACGCGGTCTGCCGCAAGGCGGGTTTCACGCTGCTCGGCGAGACCGAGTTCGAGTTCCCGCCCGGGCACCTGATGCGCTCCAACGACTGGCGCCTCGACCTGAGCGCGTAGTCGGGGCGTTGGTAAGAACCGCTCCATGAGTAACGCCGGCGTGTTCAGTTTGCTGAACGCGCATCGAGCGGGCAGGGTGGCGACCCGTGAAGGCGCGCCACTGCGCGCCCGGCTGGGTCGCCTCCAACTCGGCACGCCACCCCGCCGACCGCACCGCGGCGGCCAACCCCAACTTCAGCAGATGGTGCTCCACCGTCTCCCGCGTCACCAGACAGTCCGGACCGCGCTGCGGGTCATGCGCGAAGAACCGCAGACCACCCGCAGACACCTTGGCGTGCACAGGGTGCTCGCACCGTTGGCAGCACAGAACGACACGCGGCCGCGGCCGGCCGTCGGTCAGGGTGGGACCCGGCTGCCGGGCGCGTGGCCGCCGTGCCGGCCGGTGAGCAGGGCGTCCAGGTGGTTCTTCGCGGCCAGCCAGAGCACGCCGGTGGCCTCCTCGGGCCCGCTCCGACAGGACGACAGCGCGGAGACCGGCGATACAGAGCTCCGTGAACCCCACCACCGGATGCATCCGTGTCTCCATCGACACACATGTTTCGCGCGTGTCAGGCGCAACCGATCCACGGCAACGTCCCACTACAAGCTCCCACTACGACATCCTAGGAGCCCAGATGACAGCATTGACACGCATGCGCAAGGCGTGGCGACCGGTCCTGGTCGGCGCCCTGGTCCTGGCAGGGTTGGCCACAACCTCGACTACGGCAGTGGCAGCGAGCACCAACCGGACCGGACTCTGCAACAAGGCAAGCTACTGGTCGTACCTGCAGTTCCCCTCTCGTGGCGGGTTTTCCAGTTACCTGGTAGCGCCGGGCAAATGTTGGAGCATGGCGCTTCGCAGCGGCAGCACTGAGCCTGTCCACGTGTATGCCTACCGGACCAGCGACGGCGCGACGTTCTGGATCGACTGGAAGATGATCAAGACGGGCGAGCACAACGTGTTCCGGACCTACGGCGAGATCCCCACGCGCAAGGTCAAGTTTTCACACCGTTGACGGCCGTGGAAGCCCGGCGCGCCCAGCTGGCGCGCCGGGCACGGCGATTGCGTAGTCGGACGCTGAGGCTCTAAGCGTCCGACAGCTAGTTGGACGGCTCGCGCCGTCTCATTCGTCGTCTCATCCAGGGACGTTGCAGGGGCGTCCGCCACCGTTCGACGGTCGTTCATCGCCGCAGCTCAACCGGGCAGCGGCTCGTCGTCTACGTCCCCGAGCCCGGCTCGCCCACGCAGGCGGTCTTCCGCCGGCTCGCCGAGCGTGTCGGTTCCGGCTGGCAGCCCACCAGCTCCTCCCCGCCAGCCGAGCGCCGGTAGAGCACGCTGTGCCGGTCCCGGCTCCGGAGCACCAGACCGGACCGCAGCAGCACCCCCAGGTGGTAGGAGACGGTGGCCGGGGCCAGCCGGTGCCGCTCGCTGAGCTGCCGGGTGGAGCGGGGCACGTCCAGGTCCGCCAGGATCGCGGCCCGGCTCGCGCCGACCAGCTCACCGAGCCCGCCCCGGCGCTGGTCGGCCCGCCTGGCGCCGAGCGGGTAGACCAGCACCGCGTTGCCGGCGTCGCAGAGCTGCGTCGAGATGTGCGGCCAGGCCAGCACCGACGGCGCGAGCACCAGCTCCGCCTCGGCGAGCGCCGTGGTGATCCGGTACGAGCTGTCGATGGTCAGTGCCCGGCCGGTCCAGGCCACCCTCGGGTGCAGGCTGTTCAGCACGCTGCCCACCCCGGTGGTCGCCATCGTGGTGGCCTGCAGGGCCAACTCCGCCTCCAGCGTGGCCCGCAGCGCCGGCCACTGGTCGGCCAGCGCGGCCCGCCAGAAGTGTCGGAGCCCGTCGGCGATCCGCCGGGCCAGGGTGCCGTCCTCGACCGCCGCGCGGACGCACACCGGCAGCCGGCCGGCCGGGAACCGTTCGTGCACCTGCACGGCCACCTCGTCGGCTGACGTCGCCTCGGCCGCCGCCAACTGCTCGTCGAACACGGCGTCGGGCGGGCTCAGCGGCGGCTTCGGGGTGAGCAGGTCCGGTGTGTAGCCGCCCCGGCCGGGCGGCGTGACCAGCTGTGCGACCAGGGCCACGTCGGGGTGCCGGAGCGTGGCCCGCGCGGCGGGGCCGGGGTCGCCGTGCACCGGGTGCCCGAACGGCGACAGCGCGGCCTGCAGCCAGGACGTCACCTCCGCCGCCGGCGAGGTCGCCAGGCGGAGCTGGGCGAGAGTCGGGCAGTCCAGATGCGCGACCAGCACGGGGGGATCCTACCGGCGGCGTGGTCGGTGCGGTGTCGAGCATTCGACCGGGCTCGAATCAGTGGCCGGGTGCGCCGTGAGCGGGGTTTGCTGCCACCCGACCGACCCACTCTTCGCCGAGGAGCATGCGATGCGCCCACCCGCCCCCGTCCGTACCGCCGGCCGGCTCGGCCGCACGCTCGCCCTGGTCGGGCTCGCCGCCGGCCTGCTCGCCGCGGCCCCCGCGGCCGTGTCGGCCGCCCCCGACGCCGCGACGGCCGGAAGCGGCGACGCCACCGCCCACGGCTGCGAGCGCGCCTTCGACCGCGCCGTCCAGGCGTACGTGGACACCACCGCGCGGCGCGACCTGGACGGCTTCGCGGCCCTGCTGCACCCCGATGTCACCTCGGTCTTCGCCTCCGACGGGGAAATCCTCGACGGCAAGCAGGCCACCGTGGACTGGCTGCGCGGTTTCTTCGCCGACGACTCCTGGACCCAGTCGTTCAGCGTGGCGAAGCGGACCGTGGTGGGCTGTCGCACCGGGTTCGTGCTGTTCGACTCCGTCTACGCGGTGCCCGCGACCGGCACCCGGGTGTCGCTGCTGATCGGGGTCAGCTTCGCCTACGAGCACGGCCGGTGGCTGGTGGTGCAGAACCAGGACTCGGTGGGCCGGATCTGACCCGGGGGGCGATCGGGGGGAGGGGCGGGCGCGGTCACTGCCGCGCCCGCCACGAAGTTGCCCCGGACCAGCAGCAGCGTGCACCGTCCGGCCCCCTTCCACCCGCGCCGTTCCGTCGTGTCGCGTTACGCGGGTAGGTAGTCGAAGGTGTCCGGATGCCCGCCCTGCCGGCCGGCCTCGCCCCGGTCCAGCCCGGTGATCTGCTCCATCGCCGCGTCGTCCAGCTCGAAGTCGAAGATCCGGATGTTCTCCTCGATCCGCTCCGGGGTGGTGGACTTGGGGAAGACGATGTCGCCGCGCTGCACGTGCCAGCGCAGCACCACCTGGGCCGGGGTCCGGCCGACCTGCTCGGCGACGTCGACGATCGTCGGGTCGCCCAGCACCTTGCCCTGCGCGATCGGCGACCACGCCTCGGTGAGGATGTTGTGCCGGTGGCCGTACTCCCGCACCTCCTCGTTGCCGAAGTACGGGTGGACCTCGACCTGGTTGACCGCCGGCACCACGTCCGCCTCGGCGGCCAGCCGCTCCAGGTGCGGCACCTGGAAGTTCGACACCCCGATCGAGCGGGCCCGGCCGTCGAGCTGGAACTCCTTCAGCGTCCTCCACGTCGAGACGAAGTCGCCGTCGTAGAGGGTGGGCAGCGGCCAGTGGATCAGGAACAGGTCGATGTGGTCCATCTTCAGCGCGGCCAGCGTCGACTCGAACGCCTTGCGGGCGTCGTCGGGCCGGTGGAAGGCGTTGCTCAACTTGCTGGTCACGAAGACTTCGTCGCGGCCCAGCCCCGACTCGCGGATCGCCTGGCCCACCTCCGCCTCGTTGCCGTACATCTCGGCGGTGTCGATGTGCCGGTAGCCGACCTCCAGGGCCCTGCGGACCGCGGCGACGGTGTCCTTCGGATCGATCTGGAACACCCCGAAGCCGAACTGCGGGATGGTGTTGCCGTCGTTCAGGGAGAGGATGGGGACCGCGTTCGCCATCGGGGCTCCTTCGCCGGTCGTCACGAAGCCGGGTGCGCGGAACCGCTTCCACGCCCGGCGGGCCATCCCCTGGCGTACCCCCGATCCGAGGTGTTCCAACCGGCGATCCCGGCCTCAGGTCGGCTCGTCGAAGAGCACCGGCCAGGGCCGGGGCGCCGGCCCGGGCGGCGGCGCCGGGGGCGCGGACCCGTCGGCCAGCACCTCCGCCGCGAGCTGCCCGAACATCGGCGCGGCCGGGTGCGCGGACCGGCGCGGCCAGGCCGCCGAGGTGCGCTTGACCAGCGGCGACCCGGCGATCGGCCGCCAGGCGATCCGGGGTTCCCGGCGGGCCGTCGCCGCGGGCTCGACGGCGACCCCGCCCCCGGCCAGCACCAGCCCGAACAGGAACTCGGGGTTCCGCGCCGGGCGGACCCGCGCCGGCGCGAAGCCGTGCCGGCGGCAGACGTCGAGCAGGTGGTCGTGCCAGCCGGGCGCGGTGGCCCGGGGCGCGGTGACCAGGTCCAGGCCGGCCAGCGCCGCCAGCTCCACCTCCCGGCCCCGGGCCAGCGGCGACGCCCGCGGCAGCAGCACCCCCAGCGGTACGTCGACGGCGGCGCCGAGGCGCAGCCCCTCGTCGGTGACGGGGTGGTGGAGCAGGCCGACGTCCAGCCGCCCCTCGGCCAGCATCCGCTCCTGCTCGCCGCTGGTCAGCTCGTGCAGGTCCACGTCGAGCCCGGGCGCCCGGTCGGCCAGCCGGTCGAGCAGCTCGCGCAGGGTCACCGCGGGCGTCTCCGGGGGCACCCCCGCCCGGAGCACCCCGGACACCCCCTCGCGCACCTGGCGCATCAGGTTGCGCAGCCGGCTCTCCCCGGCGAGCAGGTCCTCGGCCTCGCCGAGCAGCAGCTGGCCGGCGGTGGTCAGGCGCACCTGGCGGCGGGACCGGTCGAACAGCTCCACCGCCAGCTCCCGCTCCAGGCGCTGCACCGACTGGCTCAGCGGCGGCTGGGCCATGCCGAGCAACTCGGCGGCCCGGCCGAAGTGCAGCTCGCGGGCGACCACCACGAAGTGCCGCAGGTGCCGGAGCAGGTCCACGGCCGGACCCTACGCCAGCGCCCCGACGCGGGCGGCGGCTACGGTGCGTAGCGTGGTGACGGAGCGGATCGCGGAGATCTTCGAACGGGTCGGGGTCACCGGCTGCCTGCACGCGGTCGACCTCGACGCGGCCGACGACGGCGCGGGGCAGCCCGGCGGCCGGCGGGAGGTGGCGGTCCGGGCCGACGAGCAGGTGGTGATCGCCTCGATCTTCAAGATCCTGCTGGCGTTGGAGTTCGCGCGGCAGGTCGTCGCCGGCCAGCTCGACCCGCAGGAGCGGGTGCTGGTCACCGCCGCCGACCGGCTCGGCGGGTGGGGGATCGCCGGCTGCGCCGACGACGCCGAGGTGTCGCTGCGGGACCTGGCCTACTTCGCCATGTCGGTCAGCGACAACACCGCCGCCGACCTGCTGCTGCGCCGGGTCGGCGCGGACGTGCTGCCGATGCTCGCCGCCGAGCTGGGGCTGCCGCGCACCCGGATCGTCGGCGGCCCCCGGCATCTGGTGGAGATGATGCTCGCCGACGTCGGCGCGCGCACCGAGGCGGACTTCGCCCGGATCTTCCCCACCCTGCCCGCCGAGCGGGTCCGCGCGATGCGGGTGTTCGACCCCGCGCACACCACGTCGAGCACGGCTCGCGAGATCACCCGGCTGCTCGGCCTGGTCTGGCGGGACGAGGCCGGCGCACCCGGGGCCTGCGCGATGGTCCGGGGCTGGATGGCCCGGCAGCTCTTCTGGACCCGGCTGGCCGCCGGCTTCCCGTCCGGGGTGCGGGTGGCCGGCAAGACCGGCAGCCTGCCGGGGCTGCACCTGGAGGCCGGCGTGGCCGAGTACCCCGACGGCGGCCGGTATGCGATCGCCGTCTTCGCCCGCGCCGCCCACCTCGCCACCCGCCGCATCGACGTCGACCTGGCGATGGGCGAGGCGGCCCGGACCGCCGTCGAGGCGCTGCGCGCCCCCTGATCTCCGGCCGGGGCGAGCCGCGCCGGGCCCCGCTGAGCTGGCCCGATATGCCGGCGGGTATCGACCGTTCCGGCCGTGGATCTTGGACCGGGCGGGGGGCGTGCTGATTGGCTCGGCACCGACCGATCAGCACCACGACGGGGAGAACTCCGCATGCCCAACCTCGACCGCCGCCGCTTCCTCCGCGACGCCGCCGCCAGCACCGCGCTGGTCTCCGCCGGCGGGCTCGCCGGCACCGCCCTGGCCGGCCCGGCGCAGGCCGCGCCGCCGGCCACCGCCCCGGTCGCCGCCGCCCCGGCCGGCCGCCGCCGTGGCCCGGTCAGCTTCCGCTGGTGGGGTACGACGGCCTGGCGCATCGACATCGGCGACCGCACCGTCCTGGTCGACCCCTTCCTCAGCCGTATCGACACCGGGCTGTTCAAGGGCGCCTTCGACGCGGCCGCGCCGCTGGAGGTCCGCACCGACGTGGTGGACTCCCTCGTGGACCGGGCCGAGACGGTGCTCGTCACGCACACCCACTGGGACCACTACATGGACGTGCCGCACATCGTCGGCCGCACCGGCGCCCGGGTCGTCGGCACGCTGACCGCCTACCACCTCGGGCTGGCGTACGGGCTGCCGTCGGGGAAGCTCAGCCCGGTCCGGGGCGGGGAGGTGCTGGACTTCGGCGCGTACACCGTGGAGGTGGTCGGCTCCCTGCACAGCCGCAACGCGTCGTACTCGATGGCGTTCCCCGGCGTACGGGTCAGCCAGCCGGCGCGGCCGGCCACCATCGCGGACCTGCCGGAGGGGGACACGCTGGCGTACCAGGTGCGGGTGGCCGACGGACCGTCGGTGTTCTTCATGGGTGCGAGCGACTTCGTCGCGCGGAACCTGACCGGCCTCGCCCCCGACGTGGCCATGGTGGCGCTGCCGAGCAGCACCGCCACCGCCGACTACGCCGAGCGGCTGCTCGACGCGCTGGACCGGCCGAAGGTCGTGGTGCCGGTGCACTTCGACAACTTCGAGACGGAGCTGCGCAACCCGGTGCCCGTGTCGCCGAAGGACCGGGAGCGGCTCGACGGGCTCGTCGCGGCGGTGCGGCGGGTCTCCCCGCGCAGCCGGGTGGTCGTGCCCGAGTACCACACCGCGTACCACTTCTGACCGGTCGCCGGCATACGCTCGGGGCGCGCCGCTGACAGGGGGCGGCGCGCCCCGACCATGCTCGTCCGGCTCAGGGCGTCGCCAGCTCGGCGAGGGCGCGCACCGACCGCCAGTTGCGGGTGGTCGCCACCACGCCGAGCTTCTTCTCCAGGTAGTTGTTCGTGAACTTCGACCGGCCGTAGCCGCCGTCGGGGTAGTGCAGGTAGACCTCGCGCCCGGTGACCGTGAACGCGACGTTCTCGCCGCCGGGCACGGTCAGCGCGTCCACGGTGGACTTCTCGGGCGCGGTCGCGAGGAAGGCGACCAGCAGCCGCGTCGGGTCGTCCTCCCCGTCGGCGTACGGGTTGCCGCCGGCCACCGCCGCCAGCTCCCGGCCGCCGCGCACCAGCACCGGCACGGTCAGCCCCAGCTCGTCGGCGATCGCCCGCTCGATGCCCCGCGCGAGCGCGTCGGCGTCGCGCACGGTGCTGCCGAAGACCACGTTCCCGCTCTGGAGGTAGGTCTTCACGTCGTCGTGCCCGAGGCCGGCGACCAGCCGGCGCAGGTCGGCCATGCCGACCTTCGCACCGCCGACGTTGACCCCGCGCAACAGCGCCACCCACCTGTCCATCCGACCTCCTCGACCTCGGTACGGGCCAGCCTAGGGGCCGGCGGCCCGACAGCCGGCCCGCGCGCCGGGTCGGCGTCGGCTCAGTTCTGGATCTGCTCCGAGCGGGTCCCACCGACTGGGTGGAACATGCCGGTGGGACGGGGCGATCAGCGGTGTGGATCGAGGGCGGCCAGGGCCGCGGCGAACTCCTCGGGTGGGAGAACGATTCGGTTGCGGTGTCGTGCGCGCGAGCCTCGGCGCCAGATCGGGGTCTCGATGTCCCGCTCGGGTTCGCGCGTCGAGACCCAGATCTGCCAGGCGTCGTAGTCGGCGGCCTGGCCGGCCCAGGCGCGGGTCACCTGTGACCAGGGAATGACGTGCGTACGGTGCACCCTGCGAATCTTGATGCCGTGGTCGCTGACGAGGACGCCGACCAGCGTTACCCGCCACAGCGTGATCTCCCACATCAGCACGAAGAGGACGATGACGGTCGCTCCGGCCGCGGACACGCCGCCCGTGAGGCCGCAGAGAGGGAAGAGGCCGGCCACGGACATCCCGCTGGCTACGACGTAGCGCAGGGTATGAAGATCGTCCCGGTCACTTCCGTAGGGCCGGTACCAATCTGGCATGGGCCGCATCGTACGGATCGCGGCAACCGGCCGGGCGAACCGCTGGCGCGGTCGAAGGTCCTGCGGCCGGCGGTGACGCCGGGACGCAGGAGCGCGTCGCTGCCCGTTCGCCGGCCGTTCGCCGATCGCCCGGCTGTTAGAGTCTGCGCTGCTCGGATGGGCCGGCGTGGGGGAGGGGTCGACGGTGCTGCCGTTCCGCGTCGCGCTGTCGCAGCTGCTCAAGGCCCGCTTCCCGATCCTCTACGTCGAGTCGTTCGAGGAACAGCGCGTTGTCGCCGAGGTCTGCGCGGTCGCCCAGGACGCCATGGCGGTCCGCACGCCCCGCGCGGTGTGGACCTGGTCGCAGACGACCGGGCTCGTGCAGCCCGACGGCGTCGCCCGCAAGGGCACGACCGACCCCGAGGACGCGCTCGACGCGGCGCTGCGGGTCGACCACCCGAGCGTGCTGATCTTCAAGGACCTGCACCCCGCGCACGGCGGCGGCGACCAACGGGGCGGCCCCGGGGTGGTCCGCCGGCTGCGGGACCTGGCGGCGGCCTTCAAGTCCGGGCCGGTGCCGCGCACCCTCGTCCTCGTCTCGCCGGTGCTGCACATCCCGGTGGAGCTGGAGAAGGACGTGACCATCGTCGACTTCCCACTGCCCACCGAGGCGGAGATCCGGCGGGTGCTCGACGGGATGATCGCCGCCAACTCGGCCAGCGGCCGGATCCGGATGAGCCTGGACGACCTCGGCCGGGAACGGTTCGCCAAGGCCGCGCTCGGGCTCACCCTGCACGAGGCGGAGAACGCGTTCGCCCGCGCCATGGTCAACGACGGGGTGCTCGACGACGGCGACCTCGCCGTGGTGCACGAGGAGAAGCGGCAGACCGTACGCAAGTCGGGGCTGCTGGAGTTCGTCGACGTCACCGTCGACCTCGCCGACGTCGGCGGGCTGGAGAACCTGAAGCGGTGGCTGGCCCGGCGGGACGGTTCCTGGCTGGCCGAGGCGGCGGCGTACGGGCTGCCCGCGCCCCGGGGCGTCCTGATCACCGGAGTGCCCGGCTGCGGCAAGTCGCTGACCGCGAAGGCGATCGCCGCGGCCTGGGGACTGCCGCTGCTGCGGTTGGACGTCGGCCGGGTCTTCGCCGGGCTCGTCGGGTCGAGCGAACAGAACATGCGCACCGCCATCCGGACGGCCGAGGCGACCGCGCCGTGCGTGCTGTGGGTGGACGAGATCGAGAAGGGCTTCGCCGGTGGCGCCGGCGACTCCGGCACCTCCGCCCGGGTCTTCGGCTCCTTCCTGACCTGGATGCAGGAGAAGACGCGGCCCGTCTTCGTCATCGCGACCGCCAACGACTTCGAGGGGCTGCCCCCGGAACTGCTCCGCAAGGGCCGCTTCGACGAGATCTTCTTCGTCGACCTGCCGACCCGCGCGGAGCGGGCGTCGATCTGGCGGGTCCACCTGGCCCGGCGGCTGCGCAACCCGGCCGTCGCCGGCGGCCTGGCCCTCGACGACGCCCTGCTCGGCGAGCTGGCCGGGCTCAGCGAGGGCTACTCGGGGGCCGAGATCGAGCAGGCCGTCGTCGGCGGGCTCTTCGACGCGTTCGCCGAGCGGCGTCCGCTGCGCCGCGACGACCTGGTCCGGGCGCTGGTCAGCATGGTGCCGCTCAGCGTCACGCAGGCGGAACGGATCGACTCCGTACGCTCCTGGGCCGACACCCGTGCCGTCGCCGCCACCGCGGCCGAGGACTGGGACCTCGGCGGCCGTCCCGGTGGCCCGCGCGGCTCCCGCCCCGGCCCACCCCCGCAGCGGGGGCAGGGCGGACGAGCGGTCGAGTTCTAGTGTGTGCCCCGACTGGAAGGAGAGGTGCCCGATGAGCGTCTCACTGATACTCCTGCCGCTGGCCGTCGCCGCCGTCGCCGCGACCCACGGCGCCACCGCGGGCCGGGACCGGGAGGGCCGCGTCGTCTGCCAGGTGCAGACCCGGATGCGGGACGAGACGCTGCTCGCCGCGGCGCTGCGCGACACGGATGCGGTGGTCGGCACCGACGGGGACGCGATCACCGCGGAGTGGGCCGGCGTGCGGGCGAGCTTCCGGCGCGGCGAGGACGGCGTCTGGGCGGCGCACTTCACCGGCGAGGTCGACGAGCAGCGGGCGGTCGAGGCGGTGCGGGCCATCGACGCCGCCTACGGGCGGCAGGTCCAGCGGGCCGTGCTGGCCCGGCTGCGCGAGCAGGCCCCCGTCGCCGGCCTGCGCCTGGAGTCCGAGCAGGTCACCGAGGACGCGAGCGTCCGCCTGGTGTTCGCCGTGGAGGGCAGGTCCTGATGGGTGGGCAGCCGCGGATCGTGGTCACCGTCTCCAGTGAGGGCGTGGTGAGCGCCGAGACCCGGGACGTGCTCGGCGACCGCTGTCTCGACTACGTCGCCGTGCTGGAGGACCTGCTGGCGGCGCGGACGGTGAGCAGCGCGTACACGGCGGACCACGCCCGCGCCGCCGTGACCGCACGGCAGGAGCAACGCGATGTCGAGCGCGCCTAGCCCGGGCTGGCCGCACCCGACCGCCCCGCACCCGACCGCCCCGGGCCTGGCCGGCCCGGTGGGGAGCCTGAGGTGGCGGGTGCTGCACAGCTGGTGGCTGCTGCTGCCGCTGTTCGGGTGCAGCTGTCTCGGCGGCCTCGGGTTCATCTACGTGGGGCTCCGTGCCCGGCGCGCGGCGTGGTGGATCCCCGGCATCGTCTACACCGTGGTGGGCTGGACCGTCTTCGTCGTCTTCGGCGAGTCCGACCAGGAGAGCGCCCTCAGCGACTTCACCGCTGGCACGCTCCTGGCCGTCACGGCGGCCGGCATCCTGCACGCCCTGCTGATCAACTCGGCGTGGCTGCGCTGGCGGGCCGGCTACCGCCCCTGGTACGCCCCGCAGCCGGCGGCGTCGTGGCCCGGCGGCCCGTACCCGCCCGGCCCGCTGGCCCCGCCCCCCGGGTCGACCCCCGCCGGTGCGTTCACGCCCGCCACCGGGTACCCGCCCGGGTCGCCGGTCCACGCGCCCGCGTCGTCGGCGTACCCGCCCGCGTCGCCGGCCTTTCCGCCGGGATCGCCCGGGTATCCGCCGGCGCCGGCGTACCCGCCTTCCGCGTCGACCTACCCGCCCGTGCCAGCGGGGTCGCCGCCGCCGGCCGACCCGACGATGGTGCCGCACCAGCCCGTCGACTACTACGGGACCGGGCCGGTCGCGGCTCCCGTCTCCCGGCCCGGCCAACCGGTCGCGGGCCGGCCGTCCGGCGGGCCGGTGGACGTCAACGCCGCCGGCCACGACGACCTCGCCGCGCTGCCGGGCTTCGACCCGCACCGCGTGCGGCAGGTGCTGGCCGAGCGGGACCGGCGGGGCGGGTTCGGCAGCCTGGCCGAGTTCGCCGCCGCCGCCAACCTGGCCCCCCACGAGTACGCGCGCCTGCGGGACGTCCTGGTCTGCGCCCCGCTCGCCGGCCCGGCGCCGGGGCAGCAACCGCCGCTCGGCCGGGTCCTCGATGTCTGAGAGTTCCCCGGCGCTCGGTCCGGCATCCGGGGCGGCGCTCGGCCCGGCGCCCCGCGCGGCGGGCGGGGCGGAGACCGTCGCCGTGGCCCGGTTCCTCAACGCCACCCGGGCCGAGGGGCCGGGCGAGCGCACCGCCGTCTGGGTGCAGGGCTGCGCCATCCGCTGCCCCGGCTGCTTCAACCCGCACCTGTGGAGCTTCCGGGGCGGCGAGCGGGTGGCCCCGGCCGACCTGGTGCGGCGGGTGCTCGACGCCGGCACCGAGGGGCTGACGCTGCTGGGCGGCGAGCCCTTCGACCAGGCGGCCCCGCTGGCGACCGTCGCCGCCGGCGTACGCGCCGCCGGGCGCTCGGTGATGACCTTCACCGGCTACACCAGAGCACAGCTGGACCGGGCCGTCGACGCCGGCCGGGACGACGTCGCGGCGCTGCTCGCGACGACCGACCTCCTCGTCGCCGGGCCGTTCCTGGCCGACCGGCTCGACACCCGGCGACCCTGGGTGGGCTCCACCAACCAGGAGTTCGTGCTGCTCGGCGACCGCTTCCCCGACCTGCTCGACGCGGTGTCGCGCAGCCCGGACCGCGTCGAGGTCACCGTCGACGCCGCCGGCGGGATCGCCGTGAACGGCTGGGCGGAAGCCGACGCCCTCGACGAACTGCTGGCGTCGGTGGCCCGTCCTCAGCCCCGCCGGGCGAGCTTCGAGCGGCGGTAGCCGTAGAAGGCGTAGATCAGCGCGCCGAGCACGAACCAGACCGCGAAGCGCAGCCACGTCACCGGGGCGAGGAAGGTGATCAGCCAGAGGGAGAAGAGCGCGCCGACCGCCGGCACCACCGGCATGCCCGGCAGCCGGAACGTGCGCGGCGCGTCGGGACGGCGGTAGCGCAGCACGATCACCGAGACGCAGACCACCACGAAGGCCAGCAGGATGCCGATGTTGGTCAGCTCGGCGGCCTCCCGGATCGGCAGGAAGCCCGCGATCAGGGCCGAGCCGACGCCGACGATCCAGGTGACCCGGCTCGGCACCCGGCGGACCGGGTGCACCTTGGCGAACCAGCCCGGCAGCAGGCCGTCCCGGCTCATCGAGAACCACACCCGGGTGACGCCGAGCATGAAGGTGAACATCACGGTCAGGATGCCGATGATCGCGCCGACGGCGATCACGCTGGCCAGGCCCGACAGGCCGACGGAGGCGAACGCGGAGGAGAAGCCGCTCTCCGGGTCGATGTCGCGGTAGTTCTGCATGCCCGTCAGCACCAGGGTGGCCAGCACGTAGAGGACCATCGAGATGGCCAGCGAGTAGAGGATCGCCTTGGGCATGTGCCGGCGGGCGTCCTTGGACTCCTCGGCGGCGGTGCTCATCGCGTCGTAGCCGAAGACCGCGAAGAAGACCGTGGCGGCGCCGGTGAACGCCCCGCTCACCCCGAACGGGAAGAACGGCGAGTAGTTCGCGGTGTGGACGTGGAAGAAGCCGACCACGATGACCAGCAGCACCACGGTGACCTTCAACCCGACGACGAACGTCTCGAAGCGGGCGGCGGAGGAGATGCCGAGGTTCAGCAGGAACGCGATGAACAGGCAGAGGATCACCGCGAAGAAGTCCACCACGTGCCCGTCGCCGGTGCCCGGGGCGCCCAGCATCCAGGCCGGCAGTTCCGCCCCCAGTTCGGTGACGAGGAACGAGAAGTAGCCGGAGATGCCGATGGCCACCACGGCCACGATCGCCGTGTACTCCAGCAGCAGGTCCCAGCCGATGAACCAGCCCACCGCCTCGCCGAGCACCGCGTACCCGTAGGTGTAGGCCGAGCCGGCCTTCGGGATCATGCCCGCGAACTCCGCGTACGACAGGGCGGCGGCCGCGCTGGCGAGCCCGGCGATCAGGAACGAGAGCAGCACTGCCGGGCCGGCGGTCTCGCGTGCCACCGCTCCGGCCAGGGCGAAGATGCCGGCGCCGATGATGCCGCCCACCCCGATGGCGGTGAGCTGCCAGAGGCCGAGCGATCGGGCCAGCCCGCCGCCGCGCTCGTCGGCGATCTCCTCGACCGGCTTGCGGCGGAAGATGCCCGTGCCGCCGCCGCCCGCAGCGTTTCCCGCGGAGGTCATCCTCGTCCCCCTTCCGAACCCGCCCGGGCGGTCACCCGTGCGCCCCTGCCGGTACCCGCGAACGACGCGGGTAAATCTCCAACGAGGACCCCCGTGCCGGGGTGCGGCACGGGCTCACTCGGCGACCGGCAGCACCACCTCGTTGCGGCGCAGGAACCAGGGCTTCCACGGCGGGTCGAAGCGCGCGTACCGGACCGCGTCGGTGGGGCGCAGCCCGGCCGCGGTGACCGCCCGGCCGAGCGCGGTCGCCCGCCGGTCGAACGCCCGCGCCGTCCACCGGCCCCGGAACCGGACGGCGGCGGCGAGCTGCGCGGGGACCTGCCGGGTGCGGACGCGGGGGTCCGTCGGCTCGGGCAGCGTGTCGGGGGCACAGGCCGCCGGCAACACCAACCGCAGCAGCCAGCAGCCGGGCCGGTCGGCCTCCTCCTGGAGGTACGGCGCGGTCATCGCGATCGTCTCCGGGCCCGCCTCCCGCGCCGCGGTCCCGCTCGCGGCGCGGGGCCGGTTGGCACCCCCGACGTACGCGGCCAGCGGCCGGAAGCCGTCCCGGGCGGCCTGCTCGAACGTTCCCTCGACCTGCACCTCGGCGACCAGGAACGGCGGATAGCGGCGCAGCTCGAAGCCGGGGTGCCGGGTCACCACCCGGTACGGCTGCTGCTCGGTCATCGCGCGCTCCCCGTGCCCAGGGCCCCGTCTATCGCAACGCTACCGTCCGTCGCCCTCCGGCTCAGGAGAAGTCGCGTCCTCCGGCCAGGGACGCACGGCCGATCGGGTCAGCCGCCAGTGCTGCCGTTTGCGCTCGTCCCCGGACCACCGCCCCGGAGCGGGCCAGTTCGCCGCGCAGCTCCCGGGCCTCGCCGCCCCGGTCGTCGTCGAGCGCCTTCTGCCGGGCCCGCAGCAGCGCGTCCGCGCCGACCGGCAGGCCGGGCAGCCCCGGCACCCACCGCCGGTACGCGTCCCGGTGCGGGTCGGCCTTCGCCCACGGCCAGCCGTGCGCGCGGAAGGCGGCGCGCAGCCGGTCGGGAACCAGGTCGGAGCCACCCCGCGCCCGCGGTGAGCAGCCACCCGGCGCCCGCCCCGAGCGCCGGGAAGCCGCCCCAGAGCAGCGCCACGCCGGCCTGGTCTGAGCCGCGACCCACTCCCGGCGGATACACTCATCCGTGAGGGTTTCACCCTTGGAACTATCAAGGATGGTTGCATGGACGGATTCGTCGGGCGTGACCGGGAACTGGCTCAGCTGAGCCGGATGCTGGGCCGGGTGAGCGACGGTGGGCGTGCCGGCCGCCCGGGACGCGCTCTGCTGATGCGCGGCCGGCGACGGGTCGGCAAGTCGCGGCTTGTCGAGGAGTTCGTCGAGCGGGCGGGCGTGCCGCACCTGTTCTTCACGGCATCGGCGCAGCCCACGGCGGCCGCTGACCTCGCCTTGTTCGGCGAGGCGGTGGTGGGCTCCACACTGCCCGACGCATCCCTCTTCGCCGCGCAGCAACCACGGACCTGGGACGCAGCACTCACCCTGCTTGCGGCCGCGCTGCCGACGGACCGACCCAGCGTGGTCGTCCTGGACGAGATGCCCTACCTGATCGCCACCGACCCCGGCTTCGAGGGGACCCTGCAGAAGGTCTTCGACCGGGAGCTGTCCCGTCGACCGGTGCTGCTGATCTGCATCGGCTCGGATCTGGCGATGATGGAGGCGCTGAACGACTACGGCCGACCGTTTCACCAGCGGGCCACCGAGATGGTCATTCTGCCGCTCAGCCCGACTGACGTCCAGGCCATGGTCGGTCTGTCGGCCGCTGAGGCGTTCGACGCCTTTCTGGTCTCCGGCGGGTTACCCCTGATCCTCGACGAATGGCCCGCCGGCGCATCGTTGCGCGACTATCTCGCAGCCGCGGTGATCGATCCGACCTCCGCGCTGCTCGTCAGCGGAGAGCGGGCGTTGGCGGCGGAGTTTCCCGCACCGACGCAGGCCGGCGTGGTGTTGCGGGCGATCGGCTCCGGGGAGCGGACCTTCTCGTCGATCGCCCGAGCGGCCGGCGACCTCCCCCAGGCATCCCTGAGCAGGGCCCTCCGTCTGCTGACCGACAAACGGATCGTCGACGCGTCCCTTCCGCTGTCGACGAAGCCGTCCCGAGAGACCAGGTACGCGGTCGCCGATCCGTACCTGCGGTTCTGGCTGTCCTTCCTGGGCCCCCATCTGCCGGAGATCGAGCGCGGCCGTGGCGATCTCACCCTGGCCAGGATCACCTCGTCCTGGACGTCCTGGCGGGGGCGGGCGATCGAACCAATCGTGCGGGAGGCGCTGCGACGGCTGCCCGACGGCTACCTGCCCGAGGGCACCGCGGTGGTGGGCGGCTACTGGACGCGGACGAACGATCCGGAGATCGACCTGGTCGGCGCCGATCGTGAGCCGATCGCAAAGCGGATCACCGTCGTCGGATCGGTGAAGTGGCTGGAGAATCGTCCCTTCGACGTGCACGACCTGAATCGCCTGCTGCTGCACCGGTCCCGGCTGCCCGGGGCCGACGAGCAGGTGCCGCTGGTCGCGGTGTCCCGCAGCGGGACGACCGTCGAGGGAGTGCGGTCGTTGTCGCCGGAAGACCTGCTCGCCGCCTATCGGGATTGAACCTTCCGTAACCGTTGCCGAGGATGCGGCAAGGCGGGTCAGCCGCCCCGTTGCCGGAGCGCGGGAGGCCTGCCGTGCTGAGCGGAGGTACGCCCGCCCGCGGCGACCCGGGGCGGGACGACGCCGGCCGGGGTGCGGGGATTGCCCACCCGCGCTCCGGGCCGGCGTCGCCGTGACCGTCCTACCGATCCGTCGGCCCCTGGCCGGCTCGGGTGTTGGCGGCGCCGATCCCGCAGTCCGGCGCGGACCAGCTGGTGGTGTTGGGCGTGCGATCGCTGTCGTTCTCCCGCCGCGAGTCCACGTGCACGTGGTCGTCGTGGTCCGGGTAGCCCGGCCCGTAGATCCCGCTGAAGCCCCGGTTGCGGGCGTCCCGGGCCACCTCGCACAGCGAACTCGTGCGGGAGACCACGTCGGCGGCGTTGCCGTAGAGGTGCTGGCTGTCCGACGCCCCACCGACCTGGTCGTTGCAGGCGCGGCTGCGGAAGCCGCTGCTCACGTAGAGCGGCTTGTCGCCGAGGCTGCGCCGCAGCGCCTCCAGCTTCCACATCGTCTGCAGGGCGTTCTGCCGGGTCTGGGCGGCTGACAGCGGGCCGCCGGTCCACCCGCCGCGGCCGCAGCCGTCGTCCATCTCCGCGAAGCTGAAGTGCCGCGGAGTGCAGTCGTTGTCCTGCAGCTCGTAGATCTTCGCGTACGTCTGCGGCCCGGCGACGCCGTCGACCCGCAGCCCGTACGCGGACTGGAACCGCCGGACCGCGGCGGCGGTCTTCGGCCCGAAGCGGCCGTCGAGTTCGACGATGTCCCGGTTGCCGGCCCAGCCGGCGACCCGGATCTGTAGCTGGCGGACGTCCTCGCCGGAGCGCCCCTGGTAGAGGTTGCGGTTCCACGTGTAGCAGGCGTCGGCGTGGGCCGCCGGCGCGGCGACCACCGTGGCGATCGCGGCTCCCGGCACCGCCAGGGCGAATGCGACAAGCGCCCGCTTCAGGGTGTTAACGCGCACAGAAGTCCTCCCGATAGGAGTGCGATTGGGGTGGCCTTCGGGACTCGACCGGGGCGTCCCGCGTTTCCACCCTGGCACCTGGGCGGCCCTTTGGTGGCAATTAACAAGAATTGTCCTCACGATTGGCTGTTCCTGGGTCCTGCCCGGGCATCAGGCCCATTTGCGAAACGCCCAATCGCTGCGAACCGGCCGCAGAGAACCGCGAACGGCACGCGGCGTCGCACCAGGCGACACCGAGGGTGATGTTCTGCGGGCGGTTCGACGCGGTAACGTCAGCGCCGGCGGGAACGGGGGAGGTGGCGGCGTGGCGCGCGGTGGCGTCTTCTGCGTCGAGGGCCAGTGGCACCGGGACCTCAACGAGCGCGGCTCCGTCCTGCCCACCCTCGAACTGCTCGAACGGCTCGGGAAGATCCGCTTCATCCACAAGGACGCGGCGACCCGCGACGAACTCTTCTATTTCGTCGACCGTTGGTTGCTCAAGCAGTACGCCGACCACCGGGTGGGCTTCTTCGCGATGCACGGCGAACCGAGCCGGCTCTGCCTCACCGACTGGGAATCCGTCGAACTCGCCGACGTCGCCGAGCTGATGGCCGGTCGTTGCGAGGGCCGGCGGCTCTATTTCGGCAGCTGTTCCGTGCTGCGCGCCTCCGACGCCGCGCTGCGGGACTTCCTGGCCGCCACGGGAGCGGCGCTGATCTGCGGTTTCACCCGGGAAGTGGACTGGGTGGAATCGGCTGCCTTCGAAACCGTACTGCTCGACGTGCTGGCCAACGGGCAGCGGCACAACGCCGCCGAGCTGCGGATGGGCTCGGCGCACTGGGCGCCCCTCGCGTCGTACCTCGGTTTCCGGATCATCTACGCCAACGGCCGCGCCTGGCGACCCTCGGTCCGCCCCCGGGTCCCCGCCCAGCCCGCCGCCGGCCGCGCCGCGCCCCGCCCGCGCTGACCGGCTGGTAGAAACGGGTGGTGGCAGGCATCGCGACGAACCCGGGTCGACCCCCGGCGGGCGGAACCGCCGTCAGTACGCGGCGGTGAACCGCTCGTTCGTGTGGCGAGGGGCCTCGATCTCGTCGACGATCGCCACCGCCAGGTCCTCGTAGCTGAGCACCGAGCGGCCCTCGTCGTCGGTGACCGGATGGTCGCCGCCCGTGCGGTAGTGCCCGGTGCGCTCGCCCGGATGGAACTCCAGCGGCGGCGGGGAGACGTACGTCCAGGTCACCCCGTCGGCCGACGAGCGGTAGAACTCCAGGGCGTCGGCCTGGCCCAGCGCGGCGTCGCGGTACTCGTCGGGGAAGTCCGGCTCGTCGAGGTAGCGGGTGCCCTTCGGGGTGAGCAGCGTGGACCCGCCGCCCACGTGGATGATCCGGGGCGCGGCCGGCAGGTCCCGCAGCGTGCCGACCAGGGTCCGGGCCGCGTTGAGCCAGAGGCCGCGCTCCCCGCCGCCGATCGCCACCACCATCGCGTCGGTGTCGGGCGCCAGCTCCCGCACGCTCCGTCCGCTGGTGGCGTCGCCGGTGACCAGCTTGACCGACGGCGGCAGGTACGAGGTGGCCTCCGGGCGGCGCACCGCGGCGGTGACCCGGTGCCCCCGGCCGACCGCCTCGGCGGTGATCCGCGAGCCCGCGGTGCCGCCCGCCCCGAACACGACGATGTTGCTCATGACCGCCTCCCGCCCCCCGTCCGGCCGGGGCGGTGACCGTCTGCCTGCCCGCCCGCCGGGTTGCCGTCCGCCTCCCAGGTTATGGAGCGGGTGGCCCGGCCGGTGCGGTAACCGGCGATCCGACCGTGCCCGGCCGGCTCAGTCGACCAGGGCGGAGTAGACGAGCTGGCGCAGCTGCGGCCGCAGCGGGTAGGTGCTCGACGGCATGAGCTGGGTGAAGAGCAGCGCGGTGACCTCCTCGGCGGGGTCGACCCAGAACGCCGTGCTCGCCACCCCGCCCCAGTAGTACTCGCCCACGCTGCTCGGCACCCGGCTCGGGATCGGGTCCTCCACCACCGCGAAACCCAGCCCGAAGCCGATCCCGTCGAAGGTGGTCTCGGCGAAGCCGCCGGTGGAGAGGGTCCCCAGGTCCTGCCCGCCGGGCAGGTGGTTGCGGGCCATGAAGCGCACCGTGCGCGGCGCCAGCAGGCGCGCCCCGTCCAGCTCGCCGCCGCGCAGCAGCATCTGGGTGAACCGGTGGTAGTCGGCGGCGGAGGAGATCAGGCCGCCGCCGCCGGAGAGGAGCAGCGGCTTCTCGTACGCCAGGGCGCCCAGCTTGTCGTAGCGGAACGCGCGGCCGGTGCGCGGGTCGGGCGCGTAGAGCGCGGCGAGCCGGTCGGCGGCGTCACCGTCGGCCCACCAGTGGGTGTCGGTCATGCCCAACGGGCGGAAGATCCGGTCGGCGAAGAAGGCGTCCAGGCTCTGCCCGGAGACCACCTCGACCAGCCGGCCCAGCACGTCGGTGGCGACGGAGTAGCCCCAGGCGGTGCCGGGCTGGAACAGCAGCGGCAGCTCGCCGAACGCCTGGCAGGCGGTGGCCAGGTCGACGTCCGCCGGCGGGTAGATGTCGTAGCCGGCGGCCCGGTAGAGGCCGTCGACCACCGAGGTCTGCATGAAGCCGTACGTCAGGCCGGCGGTGTGGGTGAGCAGGTGCCAGACCCGGATCGGCTCGACCGCCGGCACCGTGTACGGCTTGAGGGCCGAGCCCTTGCTGTAGACCCGCAGGTCGGCGAACTCGGGCAGCCAGCGGCTGATCTCGTCGGTCAGCTCGAAGCGGCCCTCCTCCCAGAGCATCATCGCGGCGACCGAGGTGACCGGCTTGGTCATCGAGTAGATCCGCCAGAGCGTGTCCGCCTCGACGGGCGCCCCCGCCTCGACGTCGCGCAGCCCGTACGTCGACGAGTGGGCGATCTCGCCGCGCCGGGTGACCACCACCTGCCAGCCGGCGAGCTTGCCGTCGTCGACGTACCTGCCGAAGTGCGCGTCGATCCGCGCCAGGCGCGCCGGGTCGAAGCCGATCTGGTCCGGGTCGATGCTGCGTGCCACACTCACGCCGCCGAACCTACTAGCCGGTACCCCGCACCGGAAGAGTCGGCCGCCACATGTCGTACGACGTCGGTAGCCTGGCCCGATGCCCGAGCTGACCGAGGACGCGACCTTCCGCGACGAGGACTGGTACGGCGAGGAACTGGTGGACCGGCACTTCGTCGGCTGCTCGTTCTTCCACGTCGACCTGACCGAGGCGGTCAGCCAGGGCGCGGTCTTCGACGGGTGCACCTTCGGCAACGTGCGGTTCAACGCCTCCCGGCACACCGACTCGGCCTTCACCCGCTGCACCTTCCAACGGTGCAACTTCTTCGAGGCCGAGTTCACCGGCTGCAAGCTGGTGGGCAGCACGTTCGCGCAGTGCGACCTGCGGCCGTTGACGGTCTCCGGCGGCGACTGGTCGTTCGTCGCGCTGCCCGGCGCCGACCTGCGCGGCGTGCGGATCACCGACGTCCGGATGCGGGAGGCCGACCTCACCGGGGCCAACCTGACCGGCGCCACCGTCACCGGCGTGGACCTCTCCGCCGCGCAACTGCACAGCTCCCGGCTGTCCGGCGCCGACCTGCGCGGCAGCGACCTGACCGCGCTCGACCCCACCGTCGTGGAGCGGGCCGGCGCGATCGTCGACCCGGAGCAGACCGTGGTGATCGCGCAGGCGCTCGGGTTCGAGATCCGCTGAGGAAAGCCGCCACGGGTTGTCCGGATTGGCTGCCACGCTGGGCCCCATGACATGGTGGTCCGACCTCCTGCGCGAGGAACCCGAGTTCGCCGAGCGGGTGCGTGCCCGCTTCGCGGTACGCAAGCACGGCACGATGGCGACGCTGCGCCGGGACGGCTCGCCCCGGATCAGCGGCACGGAGTTCGACTTCGGCCCCGAGCACCTGCGGCTGGGCAGCATGGCCGGCGCGCTCAAGGCCCTCGACCTGCGCCGCGACCCACGGGTGGCGCTGCACTGCCCGACGGAGGACGCTCCCGAGGACGATCCGCGGTCCTGGGACGGCGACGCGAAGATCGCCGGCCGGGCGCACGAGGAGCCGCCCGGCGACGACGGCTCGCACCGGTTCCGGATCGAGCTGACCGAGGTGGTCCTGACCCGGGTGGGGGATCCGCCGGACCACCTGGTCATCGAGAGCTGGCACCCCGGCCGCGGGCTGCACCGCCGCCGACGGCACTGAGTTCCGCGCGACGCCCACCGGGGCCGCGGACGTGGTCCACGATGGCCGCCGTCTGGCCGTCGTACGACGAGTGTCAGGCGAGGACCGGCCGGGACATCCCGGTCGTCGTGCTCGACCGCGTCTGAGCAGGGGCGGCGGGCCGCCTTTACCCCGTGGGTAATCGATGCCGGGCGGGCGCTGGCGCGAGACTCGGCGTACCGCACCGGCGATCCGGCCGGGCGGACCGGCCCACGGGGAGGGACCCATGCCCGCGTTCGCGCTCGCCCACCTGCACGCACCGCAGATCAACGAGGACGTCCTGACCTACATCGAGCGGATCCAGGGCACGCTGGACCCGTTCGGCGGCCGGTTCCGGGTGCACGGCGCCGAGGTGGAGGTCAAGGAGGGCGACTGGCCCGGCACCGTGGTCATCGTGGAGTTCCCCGACCTGGAGCGCGCCCGGGCCTGGTACGACTCGCCGGCCTACCAGGAGATCGTTCCGCTGCGCACCCGGCACATCCCGGGCGCGACGCTGATCGTCGACGGGGTCGCCCCCGACTACGACGCCCGCCGCACGGCCGCCCGGCTGCGGGAGCGCGCCGCCCGCTGATCCCCCGGGCGGGGGAGCCGGTCCACCCCCGCCGGGGAACCGCCGCGCCGCGTACGACGGCAGCCTGGCGGCATGACCACGATGCTGCCGTCACCGGCCCCGTCACCCGCCGCCGCCCGCCCGCGCCGCCCGGTCCTGCCGTACGCCGTGATCGCCTGGGCCCTGCTCTACGGCGCGGTGCGGGTGCGCTGGGCCCTCGTCGGGTCGCCGGCCTTCCCGCCGCTCGACACGGACCTCGTGGTCTTCACCGGCTGGTGGGCGGTGGCGCTCTGTGCCGCCGCCGGGCTGGTCGGCGCGGGCCTCGCCGCCGCCCGCTCCTGGCGGCCGGCGCTGGCCGTCGCCGGCTGGGTGGTCTGCGCGGCGGTGCTGCTCTCCTGCGCGTTGCTGCTGCTGGACGTGGTCGGGCTGCTGATCCTCGATCCGGGTGCGGCGTTCCACCCGGGTGCCCTGCTCAGCCGCCTCGCCTGCCTCGCCGGGGCCGCGCTGCTGCACGCGGCGGTCCTGCAACACCGGCGTCGGCTCCGGGGCGACTGCCGCCGGTGCGGGCGCACGGGCCCGGCGCGCGAGGCGGCGACGACGGTGCCGACCTGGGCCCGGGTGGCGGCCTGGTCGGCGGTGGCGGGCTGCCTGCTGCGCCTGGCCGCCCAGGTGTGGGTCGGCTTCGAGGACGTGCCGCTCAGCGCGGGCGCGTCGATGGTCGCCTTCGAGGTCGGCTTCCTGCTCGCGGGCGTGCTGCTGCCGCTGGCCCTGGCCCACTCCTGGGGCGTGGTCTGGCCGGGCTGGGTGCCGCTGCTCGCCGGCCGGCGGATCCCCCGGCTGCTGCTCCTCGTCCCGGCCGCGCTGTTCTCCGTCGGCCTGGTCTGCTACTTCGGGGTGGGACTCGCCCAGCTCACCGTCGAGACGGTCACCGGCACGTTCGACCCGGGGGACGGTCGTTACCCGCTCGCGTTCTTCTGGGTCGCGGAGCCGGCGTACTGGCTGTGGGGGTGGGGGCTGGGGGTCGCGGCGGTCGGGCACCACCTGCGTACCCGGCGCCCGTGCCGGGGCTGCGGTCGCTGACTCCGGGACAGTTTGTCCGTCGCGCTGCGTTCGCCGTGTCGTAACTTTCTGCTGTCCACGTCCGACAATCCTCTGTGGAGGCTCGACCGATGAGCAGCACCATCGCCCGCACCGTCCGTCCGCCCGCCCCACGCGGCGCCGGGGAGCCGTCCGGGGAGGTGCTCCGGGAGATCCCGCTGCCGCCGTACGTCACCGCCGAGGACGCGCAGTTCGCCGTCCGGGCGGTGGTGGTGCACGCGCCCCGAAGCTGGTCCGGCGGGACGGTCTGCCGCAACGACGCCAGCCCGCACCCGTGCCGGCTGCACCGCTGGGGCGTCCGGGTGCTGGCGCAGCGCGGCCTGCGCCCCGCCGACATCGCCGCGCTGATCGCGCGCGGCGACCCGACCGCCGAGCCGCCGCAGCGCCCGGGCGCCTGAGCGCCGGCGGGACCCTCGCACCCGGCCCCGCCGGCCCGTCGGCGGGCCCGGCCCCGCCGGCCCGTCAGCAGGCGACGGGTTTCACCCAGGAGCACTCCCGGCCCTCGGGGACCCGGGGAGCGTCGGGTGCCGTCGGGGGCGCGACCCGCGCCGCGGCGGCGCCCTTCTCGGTGTACGAGGCGAGCGCGATCGCGATCTGGTCCTCCAGCCCCTTCACGGACGAGGCCAGGTAGTTGTTGAGCAGGATGGAGAACGCGAGCACCCGCCCGTCGGCGTCGGTGACGTAGCCGGAGAGGCCGGAGACGCCCGTCAGGCTGCCGGTCTTGGCGTGCACGTTGCCCGCCGCCGGGGTGCCGCGCATCCGGCTGCGCAGCGTTCCGCCGACGAAGCGGTCCGCGTCGCCGGCGACCGGCAGGGCGGCGTACCACGTGTCGAACCAGGGCTCGGCCCGGACGGCGGTGAGCAGGTCCACGAACTCGTCGGCGGGGATCAGGTTGCGGCGGGAGAGCCCCGAGCCGTCCCGCTGGCGCAGCGTGCCGGTGTCCATCCCCGCGTCGGCGACGTACTCGCTGATCGCCGTCAGCCCGGCCGTCCAGGTGCCGGTGCCGGAGAGCATCCGGCCGATCTCCTTGGTCAGCACCTCGGCGTGCCCGTTGTTGGACAGCTTGAGGAACGGCACCATCAACTGGGCCAGCGGCATCGACTCGTGCCGCCCCACCTCGGCCGCCTCCTCCGGGGTGGCCTGGCCCAGCACGGTGCGGCCGAGCACCCGAACGCCGTGCTTGCGCAGCGCGGAGCGGAAGACGTCGGCGGCGTAGCCGGTCGGCTCCCAGACGGTCACCCAGTCGCTCTCCGGCGCGTCGCCGAGCGCGATCTGCCCGGTGACCACGACCGTGTTGCCGCCGTGCGCCCGCTCGAAGGAGATCGACGTCTCCCCGTCGGCGACCGTCTGGGCCCGGTTGTCGATCTTCAGGTACCCGGTGGCCGGGGTCGTGGTGACGACCGGGCGGGTGCCGGCGCTCGCCCCGGGTGCGGCCTGCACGATGACGGTGCCCGCGTCGTAGTCGGTGTCGGGAGCCACGGTCAGGGCGGAGACCTGCGCCGCGTAGTAGTAGGGCTCGTCGTCCCAGGTCCAGTCGGGGCCGAGGCGGGTGCTGTCGTAGCGGGTGTCGTCGGCGACCAGGTTGCCGGTGACGACCCGGATGCCCTTGGCGGCGACCTGCGCGGCCAGCGCGTCGTAGTCGGCGGCGAGCATGGTCGGGTCGCCGCCGCCACGCAGGTAGAGGTCGCCGGAGACCAGGCCCGCGCGCCGGGTGCCGGTGGTGCGCGCCTCGGTGGCGAAGCGGTGCCCGGGCCCGAGCAGTTCCAGCGCCGCGGCAGAGGTCAGCAGCTTCGTGTTGGAGGCGGGCACCAGGCGGCGGTCGCCGTTGCGGTGGTAGACGGTCTCGCCGGTGGCCGCGTCCTTCACGACCACCGATGCCTGCGCCCCGGCCAGCCGGGAGTCGGCGAGGATCGCGTCGATGGTGGCGTTCAGGCGGGTCGCCGCGGGGGTCGGCGACTCGGCGGTGGCGGTCGGGGCGCCGGCCGTGGCGGCGGCGGCCACCAGCGCCGCCAGCGCGAGCGTCCGGGGGAAGAGACGACGATGCATGCGCTGATGCTGCCACGGAGGTATTCGCCAGAGAAGACCGCCAACCGAAGGAAAATTACCGTTCAGCCGTCGAGTGGCGCGGCGGTGACCGGCCCGCCGGACGCCTCCGGGGTGAGGACGGCGACCGCCCGGTCGACCAGCCCCTCCGCCACCAGCACCAGCCGCCGGCACTCGGGGTCGCCGGTCCGGTCGGGGAGCCGGCCGGCCAGGGCGCGCACCTTCTCGGCCGAGGCGTCGTCCAGCACGAACCCGTCGGCCCGCCACCGCCCGTCGACGCTGAAGAACGCCTTGCTGTCGTGCTCCAGGTCGCCGTTGAGCACCACCGTCCGGTCCTCGCCGCTCAGGTCGCTCGACGCCTCGTTGAGCCCCCACGCCTCGTACGACGCCGTGCCCTCGGTCGGCGCCTCGGCCACCCCGACGCCCGTGCAGCCGCTCAGCAGCACGCCCAGCGCCGCCGCCGGCAGCAGCGCCCGCCAACCCCGCCGTCCACCCATTCCGCCTCCCGCCCGAGCCCGGCCCGTACGCCGATCAGACTCCGGGCGAGGCGGCCCGGTTCCTACCCGAACCGGAACGCCACGATGCCGGCGGTGCGGCGCGCCGTGTGAGCGGCGAGACGCCACCCGGCGGGCAGTAGGACCGGGCGTGCGTTGTTGTACCCGACATGGACGAGCGCTCCGTCGACGTGCTGGTGATCGGGGCCGGCCAGGCCGGCCTCTCCGCCGGCTACCACCTGCGCCGCGTCGGTTTCGCCCCCGGTGGCGGCTTCGTGATCCTCGACGGGGACGTCGGGCCCGGCGGGGCGTGGCGACACCGCTGGCCGACGCTGCGGCTCGACCGGGTGCACGGCTTCCACGACCTGCCCGGCCTGCCGTTCCCCGTGGCGGATCCCGACCGGCCGGCGGCCGAGGTGGTGAGCGCCTACTTCGCCGCGTACGAGCGCGAGTTCGCCCTGCCGGTACGGCGTCCGGTGCGGGTCCGCGAGGTGCGCGACCGGCCCGACGGCCGGCTGGACGTGCTGACCGACGGGGCTGCCTGGTCCACCCGGGCCCTGGTCAACGCGACCGGCACCTGGACCCGGCCGTTCTGGCCGCACTACCCGGGCCGGTCGGGCTTCCGGGGCCGCCAGCTGCACACGGCCGACTACCGGGGTCCGGCGGAGTTCGCCGGCCGGCGGGTCGTGGTGGTCGGCGGCGGGACGTCCGCCGTCCAACTGCTCGCCGAGGTCTCCGCCGTCGCGGCCGGCACCACCTGGGTGACCCGGCGCCCGCCCGACTTCCGCGACGAGGAGTTCACCCCCGAACGGGGGCGGGCGGCGGTGGCCCTGGTCGACGCGGCGGTCCGCGCCGGCCGCCCGCCGGCCAGCGTGGTCGGGGTGACCGGGCTGCCGCTCACGCCCGAGCTGCGCCGGCTGCGCGAGCGCGGCGTGCTGGACCGGTTACCCGTCTTCGACCGGATCACGCCCGACGGCGTGGCCTGGGACGACGGCAGGTTCGTGCCCGCGGACGTGATCCTCTGGTGCACCGGCTTCCGGGCCGCGCTGGACCACCTCGCGCCGCTGCGGCTGCGCGCGCCGGGCGGCGGTATCACGATGGACGGCACCCGGGTGGTCGCCGACGAGCGGATCCACCTGATCGGGTACGGACCGTCGGCGAGCACCGTCGGCGCCAACCGGGCCGGCCGCGCGGCGGCACGCGAGATCCGGGCACTGCTCGCCCCGGCCGGCGCCCGGCACTGATCCCGCTCTATTTGACGGATCCCCCGGCAGGGGGCAACGTAGGCCGTGGAGGGGCTCTCACCTGCCCCGACCTGCGACGGCGATGTGCGTGTCGCCCTTCCATCGCCTCCCACGTGCGCTCGTGCGCGGGCCGAATCCCGGTCCGCACCGCGTATCCGAGAATCCACGAGGAGTTTCGCCATGCTCACCATGACCGACAACGCCGTGATGGTGATTCGAGACCTCGCCAATCAGCAGGACGTCGCCGAGGACGGCGGGGTGCGGATCGCCGCCGACACCCAGGCGGGCTCGCTCACCGTCGAGCTGGTCGCCGAACCGGTCAAGGGCGACCATGTGGTCGACAACCAGGGCGCCCGGATCTTCCTGGACTCCGACGCCGCCGAGCTGCTCGGCGACGCCTCCGTCGATGCCTCCGTCGACGACGAGGGCATCGTGCAGTTCGGGTTCACCGAAAAACAGTGACGTGCCGGTGCCGGTGCCGGTGCGGGTCGCCGGCGCTGAGGTAGCGGGTCAGCCGGCCCGGCGGGTCTCCCCGCCCCGGTGCGGCCGGGCGGGCCGACCCCGCTCGGCGGCCGGCTGACCGGAACGCCACGGCCCCGGCCGGGCCTCCCGCCCGGGGCGCACCAGCGTCGCCAGCACGTGCGCCAGGTGGTGCGACGTGCTCCACGCCGCCCAGTTGTTGGCCGAGCCCGCACCGGCGCCCCGCCGGGCGCGCCGGACGATCTCGTGGTCGCCCCAGGAGAAGTCGGCCCCGGCGGCGGGCCAGTGCGGCGCCGAGACCAGCGCGCGGCACAGGTCCGCGAACCGGTCGTCGCCCCGCCCACCCCGCCGCGACCAGCGGTACACCCACCAGGCGTCGTCGGTGGTGTAGCGCACGGTGGGCAGCCGGTCGCCCGGCTGGTCGGCGCCGGGCACCGCCGAGCCGACGCCGTAGTCGCCGTACCCGACGCCGAGGTCCGCCAGCCGCTGCCAGAGCCGCCAGTCCCAGCGGTCGAGGCGTACCGGCTCGTCGGTGGGGAGGCGGGACACCGTGGGCGGCATCCCGCCGGCCGCCACGCTCACCGACCGCCAGGCGTGCCGGCGGGCCCACTCCAGCAGCCGGCGCAGCCGCGGCTCGGCGAGCCGAACGTCGGCCGCGCAGCACACGTCCCCGGCGTCGAGGAGCAGGTCGCACTGCTCGGGGACGAGGCGCGTGAGGCGCCAGACGCGCTCCGCCGCCGCCGTGGTCGCGTCCGGGCCGGCCCGGTCCTGGCCGACCCGCAGCCGGACCACCGCCCGGTGGGCGTGGCCCCGCGCCGCCGCGCCGTGCGCCACCAGGCGCCGGTCGCTGTCCGCGAGCCCGATCACCGGCACCAGCGGTACGCCCCAGCGGGCCAGCTCGGTCTCCGGAGTGTCGGGCAGACCGGTGACGTCGACGGCCGGGAGCAGCCCGGTGGGCAGCCGACCGAGAACGTCCAGTGTGTACGAGTCCAGGATGGACACCTGGAGAACCGGGGCGAGCAGGGAAGTGACGACGTCGTCGAGATGACCGAGCGCCTCCAGCTCGCCCCGCCGAGTGGCGAGGATGGGGCGGTAGACCGGTTCCGCCGCCCGGCCTCCGTGGGCGGGCACCATACCCCAATGTAGCCAGACATCGGTGTCGGTCACAGGGTCGATCGGACGCGACCCGACCGACGCGCCGCCGCCCCCCTGACGCGGGAGGCGGCGGCACCAGGGTCAGTCGTCGTCCTTGTCGTCGTCATCGTCGTCGTCGTGGTCGTCGTCGACGGGCTCCTGCTCGGCCTTGACCACGGTGCCGTTCTCCCGGTCGACGTCGATCTCGTGCTCCGTCTGCCCGGAGACGATCTCCACGCTCCACACGGGACGTCCGTGCTCCTGCTCGGCCTCGATCTCGACGACCTGGCCGCCGCCCGCCCGGGCGAGCGCGATCTCGCGGGCCCGCTGCTCGCTGACGGCGTCCCCGCCGGTCGCCGGGGCTCCGCTGCCCGACGGCGTGCCGGGGGCCGCCGAGGTGCCGCCGGTCGCCGGGGCGCTGGTCGCGCTGTCGTCCGGGGTCGGAGCGGTCGTGGCGGCGGCCAGGGTGGTCGCCTGGGCGGGACCGCTGTCGACGGCCGCGACGCCGAGGGTCGCGCCGGCTACGGCGAGCACGGCCATGCCGCCGACCGACGCCAGGATCAGGGGGTTGCGCTTCATCTCGGTTCGCCTTTCCTCGGTTCCTGACCACGAGGATCGCGCCCGGCCGGATAGCGGCACGCTGCCCGAACGCTAAGCCCGGGTTAAGGTCGCCGCGCTCGGTTGCCGCGCTCGGCCGCTCTGCCCGGTCGCCGCGTCCGGTCGCCGGGACCCCGACCGCCCCGCCCGGCGCGGCGCGAGCTGCCCGGTCAGGGCGTCGGCGGGCCGAGTTCGAGGCGTACCACGGCGCCGCCGGAGGGCGCGGTGTGCAGGGTGAGGCGGCCGCCGGTGGCCTCGGCGGCGCGCCGGGCGATGTCCAGGCCGAGTCCCGTGGAACCGGCGGTGCTGGCGCCCCGGTCGACGGTGTCGGGCGCGATGCCCGGCCCCTCGTCCGCCACGGTCAGCACGGCCCGGCCCGCCCGGGCCGTCAGCCGGACGGCGAACGCCGTGCCGTCCGGGGTGTGCGCGAAGACGTTGCCGAGCAGGGCGTCCACGGCCGCCGCCAACTCGTCGGCGGGTACGCCCACCGGCAGCGGTCCCGGCACCAGGTCCAGCGTGACCGCGCGCCCCGTGTCCTCGGCCAGCACCGACCAGAACGCGACCCGTTCGGCCACCACCGTGGCCGCGTCCGCGCTGGCCGCCCCGGCTGTCGGCGCCCGCCAGCGGGCCTGCCGGATCAGGCCGGTGACCGCCCGCTCCAGCCCGTCCACCGCCGCGGTCACCCGGGCCGCGTCCTCCGGGTCGCGCAGCGACTCGGCCTCCAGCCGCAGCGCGGTCAGCGGGGTGCGCAGGCGGTGTGACAGGTCGGCGACCTCCTCCCGCTCCTGCGCCAGCAGCACCTGGATCCGACCGGCGAGGTGGTTGAGGGCACCGGCCACCTCACGCAGCTCCGGCGGCCCGGCGGGCGTGACGCGCGCGTCCAGTTCGGCGTTCGCCAGCCGGTGCGACACCGCGGAGAGCTCACCGATCGGCCGGACCAGGGTGCGGGCCAGCCGGTCGGCGACGGCCAGCCCGATCAGCACCAGCAACACGCCGAGCAGGGCCAGGACCAGCCAGGAGCGGGTCACCCCGGCGGTCAGCTCCTCGGGCGGGACCACCGTGCGGATCACCCCGGTGCCGTCGGGGCGGCCCTGCACCGCGATCACCACCTCGCGCCCCCGCCCCGACTCCGCGGTGAGGCTCTGCCCCCGCGCCGCCAGCGCCACCGCGGGCGTCCGCGGGGCCGGGGTGCCGAGCACGGTGCCGTCGGGCAGGAAGACGCTGACCGGCCGGTCGGACTCCGCGGCCAGTTGCTCCACCGTCAACCGGATCGTCGCGGTGTCGGCGGTGCCGACGACGGTGACGAGGCTCTGCGCGTCGGCCGTGGCCCGCACCGTGGCCCGGTCCTCGGCGACGGTCCGCACCAGCAGCGCCAGCGGCACCAGGAAGGCGACCAGGGTGAGCACGCTGACGGCGGCGACCAGCAGGGCCAGCCGCGCCCTCATCCGGCGCTCCCGGGCGCTTCGAGCCGCACCCCGACGCCCCGCACCGTGTGCAGGTAACGGGGCGCCTGGGCGCTCTCCCCGAGCTTGCGGCGCAGCCAGGACAGGTGCACGTCCACGGTCTTGTCGGCGCCGCCGTACGGGATCTGCCACACCTCGGCGAGCAGCTCCCGCTTGGTGACCACCTGGCCCGGCCGGCCGGCGAGGTGGTGCAGCAGGTCGAACTCGCGCGGCGTCAGCTCGACGGGCTCGCCGTCCAGGGTGACCTGCCGCGACCTCGGGTCCACCCGCAGCCCGCCGACCACCAGCGCCGGGTCCTCGGGGACGGACCCCGCCCCGCGCCGGAGCACCGCCCGGATCCGCGCGTCGAGCTGCGCCGCCGTGAAGGGCTTCACCACGTAGTCGTCGGCTCCGGCGTCGAGCACCCGGACGATCTCGGTCTCGTCGTCGCGGGCGGTGGCCACGATCACCGGCACGACGCTGACGGCGCGCAGCATCCGCAGCAGCTCCCGGCCGTCCAGGTCGGGCAGGCCCAGGTCCAGCACGACGAGGTCGGGCCGGTCGTCCAGCGCGTCGCGCAGGCCGGCCATCGCCGTCGAGGCGGCGGCCACCGCGTGCCCCCGTTCGCGCAGCGCCCGCAGCAGCGGCGTACGGATCGTCAGGTCGTCCTCGATGAGCAGCAGGCGGGCCACAGGGGGCAGGGTAGCCGCCGCCGGACGCGCCGACCCGGGTCCTTAACCGTCCCTTAGCCTTGGCCAGGGCCCGGCCCAACCCGGGATCGGGGACACTCGGTGGATGCGCCGCCGTTCGTTCCTCGCTGTCGCCGGTTGGCTGGCCACCGCCGCCGTCGCCACCCTGATCGGGGTGGCCGCGATCCGGTGGGTGGGGGAGAGCATCGCCGGCACCCCGGGCGGCGTCGTGCTGAGCCAGGAGGAGGTCGAGCGCGCGCTGGCCTCGCCCGAGCCGACCGCCACCGGCGTGGGGCCGTCGTCCCCGGCACCGACCGGCTCCGCTCCGCACGGCGAGCGCCGGGCCTTCGTCACGGCGGGCGGCACGGCCGTGGCCGAGTGCGGGCCGGACGGGGTGCGGCTGGTCTCCTGGGCGCCGGCGCAGGGTTACCGCGTCTCCGACGTCGACCGGGGGCCGGACGACGACGTGGAGGTCGCGTTCGCCGGCCCGGCCGGCGAGTTCGAGCTGAAGGTGCGCTGCGTCGGCCGGGAGCCCGTGGCGGCCGCCGACGACGACTGAGCGCGCGACGGCCATCGAGGAGCGCGCGCGACGACGGGCGTTCCGCCGCCCTGGCGCGGGACATGAGCGCGCGGCGCCGCTCGGATCCCTCGGGATCGGAACGTCGCCGCGCTCTGGCCGTCTCCCACCACCGCAGCCGTACGGCGGTACGTCAGCGGGGACCTGGCTCGACCGGCGCCGTGCGCCCGTCCCTGTCTCGATCCCCGCCCACGGGGGCGCCAAACCTGGGATCAGTGGGGAATTCCACCATCTGCACGTCTCGGCGTGGCGTCGCGCCCGAGCGGGTATGTGCGTCGGCATGGAGCATTACACGATCGCGACCGTCGCCGAGAAGAGCCCGGATTTCCGGCGGGTGCTGTGGACCGGTGAGCACACCCAGCTGGTGATCATGACGATCCCGCCGGGTGGTGAGATCGGCGAGGAGGTCCACGAGGACATCGACCAGATTCTCACCTTCGTCAGCGGCACCGGCGAGGCCCGGGTGGCGGGGGAGAAGCGCGAGGTCGTCCAGGGCGACCTGGTGGTGGTGCCGGCCGGTACGAAGCACAACTTCGTCAACACCGGCCCCAACCCGCTGGTGCTCTACACCGTCTACGGCCCGCCGGAGCACGCCGACCAGGCGGTGCACCGGACGAAGGAGGAGGCCGACGCGGCGGAGGAGGCCGGCGAGGACGAGCCGCCCACCTCCTGACCCCGTCAACCGGGCGGTGCCGCCCGCCTGACCGCCTGACCGCCTGACCGCTTGCCGGCGCTGCCGCCGCCTGACCGCCCGCCCGCGCTGCCGTCCTCCCGGTCGGCCCGATCGGTGCCCCCGGCGGGGCTGCCTGAGGCGGGCCGAACGGGGTACCCGCAGCGGATGGACCAGCCGGCGATCTCCGACTACGGATTCCTCTCCGACTGCCGCTCGGGCGCACTGGTCGGCCGGGACGGATCGATCGACTGGTGGTGCCCGGACCGGTTCGACGCCCCGTCGGTCTTCGGCCGGCTGCTCGACCCGGCGGCCGGCCACTGGCGGCTGGCGCCCGTCGCGGCCGGGCTGCCCGGGCACCGCACGGAGCGGACGTACCTCGCCGACACGCTGGTGCTGCGCACCGTGCACCACACCCCGGAGGGCAGCGTGGCGGTCACCGACGCGCTCGCCGCCGAACTCGGCGCCCGGGGCCACGAGCTGGGGATGAACTCGCCGGCGGTGCTGCTGCGGGTGGTCGAGGGACTGACCGGGCGGGTGCGGATGTCGCTGGACTTCCGCCCCCGCCCGGAGTACGGCCTGCTCACCCCCTACCTGCACGAGCGGTCCGACGGCGGGGTGCTCGCCGCGGCCGGCCCGGTGGTGCTGAGCCTGCGCGCCGGCGGGGTCCCGCTGACCGTCGAGCGGGACCGCGTCCGGCAGGACTTCGAGATCGCCGCCGGGCAGGTGGTCGGCTTCGACGTGGCGTACGGGCGGGCGTACGGGGCGGCGCCGGTCCGGCTGGACCCGGTGACCGCGCTCGCCGAGACGGTGCGGGCGTGGCAGGCGTACCGGGAGGCGCACCACTACGACGGCCGCTACCCGGGCCAGGTCCGGCACAGCGCGACCGTGCTCACCGGCCTCACGTACGCCCGCAGCGGCGCGGTCGCCGCGGCCCTGACCACGTCGCTGCCGGAACGGATCGGCGGCGACCGCAACTACGACTATCGCTACTCGTGGCTGCGCGACTTCGCGATGACCATGCGTGCCCTCTGGGTGGCCGCGTGCCCGTCGGAGGCGTCCCGCCTCTTCGCCTGGGCGGCCCGGTCGATCGGCCGGATCGGCCCCGCTCCCGTGCCGGTGCTCTTCGGGCTGGAGGGGGAGCGGGACATCTCCGAGTACGAGTGCCACCACCTGCGCGGCTACGCCGACAGCCTGCCGGTCCGGGTCGGCAACGACGCCTGGCGGCAGCGCCAGCTCGACGTGCCGGGCGAGGTGATCTCGGCGGTCTGGCGGATGCGGGACCACCTGGGCGAGACGTTCGACGAGGAACTGCGCGAGATGGTGCTCGGCCTGACCGAGCAGGTGGCGGCCACCTGGCACCTGCCCGACCGGGGGATCTGGGAGACCCGGGACGCCGACCGGCACTACCTGTCGTCGAAGGTGCTGTGCTGGGTGGCGATCGACCGGGCGGTGCGGCTCGCGCCCCGGCTCGGCGGCCGGGCCGACCCGCGGCGCTGGGCGAGCACCCGCGACGAGATCCGGGCCGCCGTGCTGCGCGAGGGCTGGGACGAGCGGGTCGGCGCGTACACGGGGGCGTTCGGCTCGCCCGAGCTGGACGCCTCCGCGCTGCTGCTGCCGTTGGTGCACTTCCTGCCGGCGACCGACCCACGGATGCGCGCCACCATCGAGGCGGTCGAACGCGAGCTGGGCGCCGGCGACGGTCTCCTGCGGCGCTGGGGCACCGACCCGGCCGGCTTCGTGCTCTGCTCGTTCTGGCTGGTGGAGTGCCTGGTGATGGCCGGCGAGCGAGGGCGCGCCGAGGCGCTCTTCGAGCGGCTGCTCGGGCACGCCAACGACGTCGGCCTGTTCAGCGAGCAGATCGACCCGCGGACGGGCGCGCAGCTCGGCAACACCCCGCAGGCACTGTCGCACATCGGCCTGGTCAGCGCCGCCTGGCGCCTCACCGACCCCACCACCGACTGACGACGGTGTAAGGAAGGGCCCCCTCCTATCGCAATGTGTAGAGGAAGGGGCCCTTCCTAACACCGTCAGGCCGGCAGCACCGGCAGCACCGGCACGTCGGTGACGTCCACGGTCTCCGGGTCCTTCAGCCCGGACCCGGTGTTGAGCACCACCACCCGCTCGCCGGCCCGGATCCAGCCGCCGGCACGCAGGTGCCGCACGGCGGTCAGGCAGGCGGCCCCCTCCGGGCAGAGCAACAGCCCCTCCCGCGCCGCGAAGTCCCGCAGGTCGGCCAGGATCTCGGCGTCGTCGACCGCGACCGCGGTGCCGGCGCTGGCCCGCAGCGCGTCGAGGATCAGCTCGTCGCCGAGCGGGGCGGGCACGGTGATGCCGAACGCCACGGTGTGCGCGTCGGCCCAGGGCCGCGCCCGCTCCTCCCCGGCGGCGAAGGCCCGGACGATCGGGGCGCAGCCGGTCGACTGCACCGCGACCAGGCGGGGCAGCCTGTCCTCGATCCAGCCCAGCTCGCGCAGCTCGTGCAGCGCCTTGTGGATGCCGATCAGGCCGACCCCGCCCCCGGCGGGATAGACGATCACGTCCGGCACCTGCCAGCCGAGCTGTTCGACGATCTCGTACCCCATCGTCTTCTTGCCCTCGAGCCGGTACGGCTCGCGCAGCGTGCCGGCGTCGAAGACCGCGCCGCCGGAGTCCGCGACCAGCCGCGCGACGTGCCGGCCGGCGTCGCCGATCAGCCCGTCGACCAGGCGCAGGTCGGCCCCGGCGGCCACGCACTCCCGCCGGCAGACGGCCGGCGCGGACAGCGGCATGACGATCGTCGCGCCCAGCCCGGCCCGCGCGGCGTACGTCGCCCAGGCCGCGCCCGCGTTGCCGTTGGTCGGCATGGCGATCCGCTCCACGCCCAGCTCCCGGGCCCGGCTGACGCCCACCGCCGCGCCGCGCGCCTTGAACGAGCCGGTCGGAGTCAGCCCCTCGTCCTTGACCAGCAGGTCCGGGATGCCGATCTCCGCGCCGTAGGCCGGGGTACGCAGCAGCGGCGTCCAGCCCTCGCCCAGCGTGGTCGTGTGCCGCGGGTCGGCCACCGGCAGCAGCTCCCGGTAGCGCCACAGGTCGGCCGGGCGCAGCGGAAACCGCTCCGGGGTGAGCACCTTCGCCACCGCGGCCAGGTCGTAGCGGGCCAGCAGCGGCGAGCCGCAGTCGCAGAGGTTGACCAGCTTGCCGGCGTCGTGCTCCCGCCCGCAGCGCGGGCACTCCAGGTGGGTCAGGTACACGCTGCTCCTCGCCGTCTCGGCTCGTGTCGCGGATCGTGGTCCCGCTCGTGTCCCGGCTTCCGGCCGCCCCGTTCCTCAGCCCGCGTCGATGCTCAGCCAGCGCCGGCTGCGGCGGCCGGGCTCGTAGGTCGAGTCCAGCCGCTTCGCCACCACCCCGGGCAGCCCCTGCTCCCGCCCGGTCCGCAGCGCCTCGGGGCCGGCACCGGGGAACCAGGGCGGAGTTTGCCAGTGCGGGCCGGCGAGCGCCAGACCGTCGAGCAGCTCCCGGCGCTGCGCGTACGGCAGGTCGGTGCTGGTCACGCCCTCCAGCCAGAGCAGGTCGAAGATCAGGTACTGCGCGTCCGGGGTCCGGCGCCCGCCACGGGCGGGGCGTACCCTCCCGGCGGTGTCGATGCGGACCAGGACGCCGTCCAGCACGGCCTCCGCCGGGGCCAGTTCCTCGGCCATCTCGCGCAGCCAGGGGTACGTCCCCGAGATGTCGTCGTCGTCCTCCGAGAGCAGCCGCAGGCGTCCCCCGGAGACGTACGCGACCGCGCGCACCCCGTCCCAGCGCAGCTCGTAGCCCCACTCCGCCTGGTCCCTCGGCAGCTTCGCCGCCGGCGTGGGACGCATGGGGCGGACCAGCTCCGGCATGCTCGTCCAGCCCTCCGGCGGCGGGTCGGTGCGCCGCACCATCCAGTCCCGGCCACCCTTGCCGCCGGTGGCGAAGAGCACGTACCGCCCGGCGGTGCGTTCCCCGTCGAGCACCACGACGACCTCGTCGTCGCGCCACTTCTCGCAGCGGTACGTGCCCCGGTCGTGGACGGTCATCCGGCCGCCGCCGTACTCGCCCGCCGGGATCTCGCCGTGGAAGTCCAGGTATTCCATCGGGTGGTCCTCGGTGTGCACGGCGAGGTGGTTGCGGCCCGTGTCGCGGGGCAGCCCGCGCGGCACCGCCCAGGAGGCCAGTACGCCCTCGTGCTCCAGCCGCAGGTCCCAGTGCAGGCTGCGGGCGTGGTGCTGCTGGATGACGAACCGGGCCGTCCCCTCGGCCGGCTTCTTCCGCCGTGGGGGCCGCTTCGGCACCGGCTCCGGGGTGCGCGCCGCGTCCCGTTTGCGCCGGTACTCCTCCAGCCGGTCAGCCACCCCCGCATTCTCCGGCAAACCGCGCCGGCCCGCTGGGCGCCCGGTTGTCCGGATCGGCGGAGCATGTCGGGGGTCAGCACGGGTAGACCCGTCGGCATGGACCACCAGGAGCAGCCGACGGTTCCGCTCCCGGGCGAGGTGCGGATGCCTCTGCTCGGCTTCGGCACGTGGCAGGCCACCGGCCAGGCCGGGTACGACGCCGTGCTCGCTGCGCTGGACGCCGGCTACCGGCACGTCGACACCGCCACCATGTACGGCAACGAGGACGAGGTCGGCCGGGCGGTGCAGGAGAGCGGGCTGCGCCGCGAGGACGTCTTCGTCACCACGAAGCTGCCGCCGGACCGGGTCGGCCGGGAGCGGGAGACCCTCGAGGCGAGCCTGACCGCGCTCGGCACCGACTGCGTCGACCTGTGGCTGGTGCACTGGCCGCCGGCGAACCCGGGCGACAGCATCCCGATGTGGCGGGAGCTGCTCGCCGCCCGGGACGAGGGGCTCGCGCGGGCGGTGGGGGTGAGCAACTACAGCACCGCCGAGATCGACGAGCTGATCCAGGCGACGGAGGAGAACCCGGCGGTCAACCAGATCCGGTGGAGCCCGTCGCTGTACGACCGGCAGCGGCACCGGGAGCACCGGGACCGGGGCGTGGTGCTGGAGGGTTACAGCCCGTTCAAGACCAGTGACCTCGCCGACCCGGTGCTGACCCGGATCGCCGCCGCGCACGACGTCTCCCCGGCCCAGGTGGTGCTCCGCTGGCACGTCGACCACGAGATCGTGGTCATCCCCAAGTCGGTGACCCCGGACCGGATCCGCGCCAACGCCGACATCTTCCACTTCTCGCTCACCGCCGAGGAGATGCGCGACATCGACGCCCTCGGCAACCCCTGACAACCCCTTCGGTGACCCTTGGTCGGGGGGTCGGCGGGGCCCGGACAGCGGTCGGCGTTGCCAAATTCCTTCAGCCTGAATAGGGGCGATGAAGGGTATCGACATAGATGCTCGTGACGATATAGCGTGCGCGTCACCAGTTCATCGGTCAGTCGGAACCCCTCCGCCCTCGCTGAAGGAGCCCCCATGAACGCGCCACGACCCGCCCGCCTGCGCCGCCGCAGGCTCCTGGGCATGTCGGCCCTGGCGGCCACCGCGGTGGTCGTCGCCGCCAAGCCCGCCGCGGCCAGCGCCGCGCCGATCGCCGCGCCGAAGGCCGAGTGCCTCGCCGACCTGTTCGGGGAGTCCTGATGGCCACCATTCCCTGGCTGGTGGACGTCCTGCGGGGGGCGGGCGTCCAGGTCGTCGTCGAGGGCGACTGGCTCAACCGGATGCGCCCGGGTGACTTCAACCCCATCGGCGTGCTCTGGCACCACACCGCCGCGACCTCCAGCGCCACCAACCCGCACCCGGCGCTCAACGTCTGCATCAACGGCCGCTCCGACCTGCCCGGCCCGCTCTGCCAGGCCCTGGTCGACTACCACGGCGTCTTCCACGTCATCTCCGCCGGCCGCTGCAACCACGCGGGCGTCAGCGGCGGCAGCGGGCCGATCCCGGCCGGCGACGGCAACACCCTGATGATCGGCTGGGAGATCGACTACAACGGGGTGAGCCAGGAGATGACGGCGGCGCAGTACAACGCGTCGATCGCCGCCACCGCGGCCGTGCTCAAGCGGATGGGCCGGGACGCCAGCTACGCGCGCGGGCACCGGGAGACGAGCACCACCGGCAAGATCGACCCGTCGTTCATCGACCTGAACAAGATGCGTTCCGACGTCGCCGCGAAGATGGCGGGGACCACCGCCTGGAGCTCCACCGTGGACAACTCCACCGCAGGCCGGTTCACGGCCAGCGGCAACTGGGGCACCTCGACGTACTCGACGCAGCGCTACGGGGCCGACTACCGCTTCGCGGACCCGGTCGCCGCCAGCGACGCCGCCTGGTACAAGTTCAACGTCCCGGCAACCGCGAACTACCGGGTCGACGCCTGGTGGCCGGCCAACGCGGGCTACAACGCCGCGACGCCGTACATCGTCGCCACCACCACCGGCAACCGGACGATCATCGTCGACCAGCGGGCGACCGGCGGGCAGTGGCGCACGCTCGGCACCTTCACGCTGCCGGCCGGCGACGCCAACCGGGTCGCCGTCAGCCGGTGGAGCTCCGCCAGCGGTCTGGTCATCGCCGACGCCGTCCGACTCACCCGGGTCTGACCGTTCGACGGTACGTCGCGTAGGGCGGCTCCGGTGACCCGGAGCCGCCCTACGTTCGGCAGCCGCCCAGTCGGTTCGTCGTTTCTCCGCGACCCGTCCACATCTCTGAAACCGCTGCGTAACGGCCCGGGGTATTGGGGAGATTGGTGGGGTTTGTCACGACCGGCCGCGCGGTGGGCAGGTGATCCTCTGTGCAACGTGATGCGCCCGCCGAGGAATGTTTCGGAGTGGGACGATTGACTCTGGTGTGTGCCGATTGCGCCGAGTAGTGTCTTGCCTCCAACGCGTTCCGCACCCCTCCGGAGGCGTACACCACCATGGGTGGCTTCCCCCTGCGCATCCTCGTCGTCGGTGCGGGCATCGCCGGCCTGTCCGTGGCCCGGGCGCTGCGGATGGTGGGCCTCCGGCCCGACGTCACCGAGAAGCTGCCCCCGGGCGAGAACGCCGAGACCGGGCTCTACCTGCCCGGCAACGCCGCCCGGGCGCTGCGCCGGCTGGACCTCGACGGGCCGGTCCGCCCGCTCGGGCAGGTCATCCACCGCCAGCGGTTCCTCGACGCGGCCGGGGCGCCGCTGTGCGAGGTGGACCTCGACGCGCTCTGGGCCGGCGTCGGCGAGTGCCGGGCCCTGCCCCGGTCGGAACTGCACCGGGTGCTGCTCACCGGGGCCGGCGGCGCCGTCCGGCACGGCGCCGAGGTGCGCACCCTCGACCTGCTGCCGCGGTCGGTCGGCGTCACCTTCGTCGACGGCACCGCCACCGAGTACGACCTGGTGATCGGCGCCGACGGGCTGCGCTCCACCGTCCGTGCCCTCGCCGCGCTCGGCGGTCCGCCCCAGCCCGCCGGCCAGGTCGTCTACCGCAGCGTGGTGCGCGGCGGCCCCCGGCTCGCGGAGTGGACCGCCCTGCTCGGCCAGCGCGCCGGCTTCCTGGCCGTGCCGCTCGGCGCCGGGCGGCTGCACTGCTACGCCGACGAGGCCGGCACGGTCCCGCCGGCCGACCCGGTGGCCCGGCTGCGCGAGCTGTTCGGCGACTACGGCGGGCCGGTGCCGGAGGTGCTGGAGGCGCTGGACCGGGTGCACGTCGGGGTCACCGAGGAGGTGGAGCTGGGACGCTGGTCCCGGGGGCGGGTGCTGCTCGTCGGCGACGCCGCGCACGCCACCGCCCCGACGCTGTCCCAGGGCGCGGCGATGGCACTGGAGGACGCCGTCGTGCTCGCCGAGTCGCTCCGCGCGGCCGGCGGCGTCGAGGCCGCGCTGGCCGCGTACGAGAGTCGTCGTCGCCCCCGTACGCGATGGGTGCGGGACCGGACCCGCGACCGCAACCGGACCCGGGACGTGCCGCCGGCGCTGCGCGACCCGCTGCTGCGCGGGCGCGGCGGTCGGATCTTCGGCGAGCACTACCGACTGCTGCTCGGCCCGCTGTAGGTCGCGGCGAGCCGCCCACCAGAGCAGGTGGCGCAGGTTACCCGACCACCCCACGCGGCGCAGCCACCTGCCGGGGACTATCCTCCTTGCGGATGACGGCCCGCAGATAACCAGCGCGTGCCGAGCGGGACAACCCAGAACCGGAGGCCACTCGTGACCACCGTCGCACCCAAGCCGGTCGTGACCCGGCCCTGGCCGGTCCGAGCGCCGGTCAAGGGGTCGGCCATCGCGCGGCTGCTGCGGACCACGGACGCGAAGCAGATCGGGATCATGTACATGGTCACCGCGTTCGTGTTCTTCATGATCGGCGGCCTGATGGCCCTGATCATGCGGGCCGAGCTGGCCCGACCCGGGCTGCAGTTCCTGTCGCCCGAGCAGTACAACCAGCTCTTCACCATGCATGGCACCATCATGCTGCTGTTCTTCGCGACGCCGATCGTGTTCGCCTTCGCGAACTACGTGGTGCCGCTGCAGATCGGCGCGCCGGACGTGTCGTTCCCCCGGCTGAACAGCTTCGCCTACTGGCTGTTCCTCTTCGGCGGCTCGATGACGATGGTCGGCTTCATCACCCCGGGTGGCGCCGCCGACTTCGGCTGGACCGCCTACGCGCCGCTGAGCGGCGTCGAGCACTCCCCGGGCGTCGGCGCCAACCTGTGGGTGATCGGCCTGGTCATCTCCGGTCTGGGTTCGATCCTCGGCGCGGTCAACCTGATCACCACGATCCTGACCCTGCGCGCGCCGGGCATGACCATGTTCCGGATGCCGATCTTCACCTGGAACATGCTGGTCACCAGCCTCCTGGTGATCCTGGTCTTCCCGCTGCTGGCCGCCGCGCTCCTGGCGCTGGCCGCGGACCGCATCATGGGCGCCCACGTCTACGACCCCGCGACCGGCGGGCCGATGCTCTACCAGCACCTCTTCTGGTTCTTCGGCCACCCCGAGGTGTACATCATCGCGCTGCCGTTCTTCGGCATCGTCAGCGAGGTCATCCCGGTCTTCTCCCGTAAGCCGATCTTCGGCTACAAGGGCCTGGTCGCCGCGACCATCGCCATCGCCGGCCTGTCGATGAGCGTCTGGGCGCACCACATGTTCGCCACCGGCCAGGTGCTGCTGCCCTTCTTCAGCTTCCTGAGCTACCTGATCGCCGTGCCGACCGGTATGAAGTTCTTCAACTGGATCGGCACCATGTGGCGGGGCCAGGTCAGCTTCGAGACGCCGATGCTCTTCTCGCTCGGCTTCCTGGTGACCTTCCTCTTCGGTGGTCTCACCGGTGTGCTGCTCGCCAGCCCGCCGCTCGACTTCCACCTGCACGACTCGTACTTCGTGGTGGCGCACTTCCACTACGTGCTCTTCGGCACGATCGTGTTCGCCGTCTTCGCCGGCATCTACTTCTGGTTCCCGAAGATGTTCGGCCGGATGCTCGACGAGCGGCTGGGCAAGGTGCACTTCTGGCTGACCATGATCGGCTTCCACACCACGTTCCTGGTGCAGCACTGGCTGGGCAACGAGGGCATGCCGCGTCGGTACGCCGACTACCTGCCCGAGGACGGTTTCACCTTCCTGAACACGGTCTCCACGATCGGCGCGTTCCTCACCGGTATCTCGACGCTGCCGTTCATCTGGAACTGCTGGAAGTCGTACAAGGCCGGGCCGGTCGTCGAGGTCGACGACCCGTGGGGCCACGGCAACTCGCTGGAGTGGGCGACCACCTCGCCGCCTCCGCTGCGGAACTTCGACCGGATGCCGCGGATCCGCTCCGAGCGGCCCGCGTTCGACCTCAAGTTCCCCGAGCTGGCCGCCGGGCAGACGCTGGCCGGCCCGCCGGAGGGCGGCGCCAAGCCGCTGACCAGCGAGTCCGACGGCGGCGCGAGCTACCAGGAGGACGTCGCCTCCGACGTCGACCGCCGCTGACGCTCACGTACCACGTACGACGGGCGCCGCCCTCACAAGGGGCGGCGCCCGTCGCCGTTGTCGGAGGTGACGTCGCCCGGTCGCCCTCCGACAGGGGCGCGGACAGCCGACCGGACAGCGGTACGGCTCGCAGCGCCGCCCGACGGCTCGCAGCGCCGCCCGACGGCGGGACGGGACAGGCGGGCCGTACCGCCGGCAGGCCGCACCGATCCACCGACGAGATCGAGGCGGCACCGGCCGGATGGACGTCAGGTGCGTCGACGCCGAGTCCGGCGCTGGCGCGCCGACGGGCATCCCGCCCAACGGCCCGTAGACAAACCCGAGCCGCCCACGCCGCCCACCCACGCCGCCCGCCCACACCGCCCACGCCGCCCCACGCCAGGATCCCCAGCCCACAGCCAACCGCAGCGCGATCTTGCACTTGCTGCCCGGGCGAAAGTGCACAAAGGCCATATATCGAGGGCCGAAAGTGCAAGATCGCCGGGCGAGGGACGCGGGCGAGGGGCGAGGGGCGAGGGACGCGGGCGAGGGGCGGGAGGGCGGCAAGGGCGGGGTCAGGTGGCGGGGAGTGGGGTCAGGTCGGGCTCGGGTTCGGGTTCGGGGGTGGCCGGGGTGGTGGCGCGGCGGCGGCGCAGCTCGATCGGGAGCACGGCCAGCGCCACCAGCGCGCCGATCGCGCCGGTGACCGCGAAGCCCCAGGCCGGGGCGGAGGCGTCGATGACGGCGCCGGCGAGCGGGGCGCCCACCGCGATGCCGACGGTGACCGCCGAGCCGTGCAGGCCCATCGCCTCGCCGCGGACGGACGCGGGAACGAGCCGGCTCACCGCGTCGGCGGTGGCCGCGAGGGTCGGCGCGCAGAGCGCCCCGGCGGGGATCAGCGCCAGGCAGAGCAGCCACCAGTGCGCCCCGCCCAGCCCGACCGGGATGGTGCAGAGGCTGAGCGCGGCCATCAGGGCCAGGGGCGGGAAGGAGCGGCTGACGGCTCCGTACGCGAAGCCGCCCACCAGCGAGGCGACCGCCCACACGGCGAGTACGGCGCCCGTCCACCCGACGTCGCCGCTCTCCCGGAGCACGGCGACCACGGCCACGTCGGTGCCGCCGAGCACCAGCGTGCCGGCGGCGCTGATCGCCAGCACGGCGAGCAGCCGCGGGGTGAGCCACGCCCGACGGGGCACCCTCGGCTGCGGCCCGGTCGGCTCACCGCCGCCCCGGACGGGCGGGTTCAGCAGCCAGAACGCGATGCCGGAGGCGACGATCCCGGCACCGACCAGGTAGAGGGTCGTCCGGGCGGAGATCGCGGTGACCGCCGCCACGGCCAGCGCCGGACCGACCATGAACGACAGCTCCACCGACATCGAGTCCAGCGCGTACGCGGGGCGGCGCCGCTCCGGCGGCACCATCGCGGCGATGGACTGCCGGACGACCGAGAAGATCGGCAGGGCCAGCGAGCCGGCCAGGAAGGCGGCCGGCAGCAGCAGCGGGTAGGGCAGCATCGGGGCGGTGGACCAGAAGAGCGCCTCGGCGATCCCGGTCAGCACGAGCACCGGCCGCAGGCCGCGCCGGTCGACCAGCCGGCCGAGCAGCGGGCCGCCGATGGCGGCGCCCACGGTGATGGCCGCGCCGACGAGCCCGGCCGCCCCGTAGCCGCGCCCGAGGTCGAGCACGACGTAGAACGTCAGGGTCACCCCGGTCGCGGTGAGCGGGACGCGGGCGAGCACCGACACCAGCAGCAACGACCGGAGACCGGGCAGGGCGAGCGCCTCCCGGTAAGGCTTCAGGTTCATGTCGGTGCGTACCTCCGCCGGACATCCTCGGCCCGGGGTACGACACCCGCCAACGATTTACCGCCTCATGCGGCCCTGATCACAGGCCGCCCGCGCAGGGTGACCCCGGCGCCCTCCATCGCCCGCAGTGCCACGTCGGTGGTCTCCGGGGCGACGGCGGCGGTCAGGTCCAGCAGCACGGTGGTGGCGAAGCCCTCCCGGGCGGCGTCCAGGGCGGTGGCCCGGACGCAGTGGTCGGTGGCGATGCCGACCAGCTCGACCGTGTCCACCCCGTGCCGGCGCAGCCAGTCGGCCAGGCACTCGCCGTCGTCGGCGTGCCCATCGAAGCCCGAGTACGCCGCCGCGTGCTCGCCCTTGTGGAAGATCGCCTCGATCCGGTCGGTCGCCAGTTCGGGGTGGAACTCGGAGCCGGGCGTGCCCACCACGCAGTGCCGGGGCCAGGAGTCGACGAAGTCCGGCGGGTCGCCGAAGTGCGCGCCCGGGTCGACGTGGTAGTCCTTCGTCGCCACCACGCGGTCCCAGCGGTCCGGCTCGGCCGCGAGCAGTCGGGTGATGCCGGCCGCCACGCCGGCCCCGCCGCCCACGGCCAGCGAGCCGCCCTCGCAGAAGTCGTTCTGCACGTCCACGATGATCAGCGCGTTGCCCACCGGAGGGCTCCTTTCAGTCGGCCGGTACGACCGTGACGGGGATGGCGGGGTCACCGCCGGAGAGCTTCAGCCCCTCCCAGGGGATGGAGATGAGGCACTGCCGCAGGTGCTCCCGTGACTCGTCCAGGGTCGGCAGGTCCACCGGCTCGCCCCCGACCAGGAACGGCCGCTGGAGCAGCCGGTCGTTGGGCTGCCGGTCGGGCACGCCCTGCGGCACGATGATCTCCTCGGTGGCGGTGCCGGTCGGCTTGTGCCGGCGTACGGCCACCTTCCGGCCGCCGATGGTGCCCTTGCGCTCGGAGCGCTTGACCACCGCGCGGCCGTCGACCTCGACCAGCTTGTAGACGAGCCCGGCGGTGGGCGCGCCGGAGCCGGTGACGACGGCGGTGCCCGCGCCGTACATGTCGACGGGCTCGGCGGCGAGCGCGGCGATGGCGTACTCGTCGAGGTCGCCGGAGACGATGATCTTGGTCTCGGTGGCGCCGAGCGAGTCGAGCAGTTCGCGGGACTGCTGGGCGATGACGGCGAGGTCGCCCGAGTCGATCCGGACGGCCCGCAGGTCGGGCCCGGCCACCGCGATCGCGTTGCGGATGCCCTCACTGATGTCGTACGTGTCGACCAGCAGCGTGGTCTCCTTGCCGAACGTGGCGACCTGCGAGGCGAACGCGGCCCGCTCGTCGTCGTGCAGCAGGGTGAACGCGTGCGCGGCGGTGCCGGCGGTCGGGATGCCGTACCGCTGCCCGGCGGCGAGGTTGGAGGTGAACCGGAACCCGGCCAGGTACGCGGCCCGCGCCGCGGCCACGGCCGCCTCCTCGTGCGCCCGCCGGGAGCCCATCTCGATCAGCGTCCGGCCGCGGGCCGCGGTGACCATCCGCGCGGCGGCCGCCGCCACGGCGCTGTCGTAGTTCAGCACCGAGAGGACCAGCGTCTCCAGCACGACGCACTCGGCGAAGCCGCCGGTGACGGTGAGGATCGGCGAGCCGGGGAAGCACAGCTCGCCCTCGGCGTAGCCGTCGACGTCGCCGGTGAAGCGGTAGCCGCGCAGCCAGTCGGCGGCCCGCTCGTCGACCACCCCGGTGCGGCGCAGGAAGTCGATCTCGTCGGCGTCGAAGCGGAAGTCGCGGATCATCTCGACCAGCCGGCCGGTGCCGGCGACCACCCCGTAGCGGCGGCCGGCGGGCAGCCGGCGGTTGAACACCTCGAAGACGCAGCGGCGGTCGGCGGTGCCGTCCCGCAGGGCGGCACTGACCATCGTCAGCTCGTAGTGGTCGGTCAGCAGCGCGGGGCGAAGGGTGCTCACCGCCCCAGCCTAGAGTTCACTCCGGCAGGCCGCCCTCGTGGCCCGGGATCGCCCGCAGCGCGGCCCGCAGCTCGGCCCGGCCGGTCACGCCGAGCTTGCTGTAGATCCGTTGCAGGTGGTTCTCCACGGTGCGGGCGGAGAGATAGAGCCGCTCCGCGATGACCCGGCTGGTCACCCCGTCCGCCGCGAGCCGGGCCACCTGCCACTCGCGCTCGCTCAGCGCGGGCGCCCCGGCCTGCAACGCCGGCGTGCGGATCAGGTCGCAGCGGCCGAGCAGCGCGGCCAGGCGCTCCCGGGCCGCGCCCGCCGCCGGGGACCGCTGTCGGCGCAGCCGGTCCAGGGCGGCGGCGGACGCCTCCGCCGCGTAGACGGCCAGGTCCAGCGCCTCGAAGCCGTCGGCCACCGCCAGCAGGTCGTCGGCGGAGCCCGCCGCGGCGGCCCGGGCGTGCCGGGCCAGCAGCGGCGGCAGCAGCCCGTCGACCCGTTCGGAGAGCTCCGCCAGCCGCTGCGCGACCGTGCGCCGGCTGCCGTCGGAACAGGTCGGGCCGATCGGGGCGGTCGCCCGGTCCAGCCGGACCAGATCGTGCAGCACGTGCACCTCGTGGCCGGCGAAGCCGTCCGCCCGGAGCCGGTCGGCAAGCTGGACGAGGTGCTTGGCGGCGCCGGGCACGTCGCCGCCGGCGGCGAGCACCGCGCCGCGCGCCTGCTCCAGCCACGGATACAGCACGACCATGCCCGGGGCGTGGGTGCGGTCGGCCTCCGCCATCGCCTCGGCCGCCTGCGCGGCGTCGCCGCGCAGGGCCGCCGCCTGGGCCCGTTCGGCCTGGGCCAGCCCGGCGTAGACCCGGCTGGTCGCGAGCACCGCGCACGCCTCGAGGCTGGTCCGCAGCGCCGCGTCGCTCTGGCCGCGCAGCCGGGCCGCGTACGCCTGGAGGATGGCCAGGTAGCCGGTGCCGAGCCGGAAGTCCCCGGCGCCGGCCAGGTCGGCGAACTCGTCGGCCACGATCGCGTCGATGCCGGGCAGGTCGCCGGCGAGCGCCAGCCGGGTGCCGCGGGCCAGCTCCAGGGCCAGTTGCAGGTACGGCATGTCGGCCCGCCAGCGGCCCGCCTCGGCCTGCACCTGGTCGATCGCGGCGGCGCTGCGGTGCAGCTGCCCCTGCGCCGCCTGGAGGTAGGCGATGGTGCTGCGGGCCAGCTCCCGGGCGGAGACGCTGGCGGCCGGCCGGTCCAGCACCGTCTGCCCGAGCCGCAGCGCGAGGCCGGTGTCCAGCCGGTGCAGCCGCATGATGCCCTCGAAGGCCAGCACCCGGGCCTGGTCGGCGGAGTCCTCCAGCGTCGAGCCGCGGGCCGCGATCTCCTCCACCGTGGACTCCCGGCTCAGGCCCCAGTAGCTGACCATGCCCCGCACGGTCAGCCAGCGGCTGAGCCGCCGGTCGCCGCGGATCTCGGCGGAGACCGCGTCGAGGACCGCGATCGCCTCCTCCGGCCGGTCGGCGAACATCAGGATGGTGGCCAGCAGCTCCGCGGCGTCGAACCCGCCGCCGGCGTCGAGCGCCGCGCGGGCCAGCCGGGTCGCCAGCGGTACGTCGTAGCGGGCGAACGCCTGCCCGGCCGCGTCGAGCAGCAGGGTCGGGTCCTGGGCGGTGCCGGAGTCGAGCCGCCAGACCGCCACCCGGAGCAGGTCGTCGCGGCGCCGCTTGCCGATCTGCTCCAGCAGCTCGGCGAGGCGGGCCTCCAGGCGGCGGGTCCGGCTGACCGGGCAGCGGCGGCGCATCACCTCGCCGTAGAGCGGGTGCGCCAGCCGCACGTTGGCGCGCCGGTCGTCGCGCATGACGACGATCAGCCCGCGCTCCTCGGCGTACTCCACGTCTGCCGGGTCCACGGCCTGGTTGAGCAGGTGCAGGCCGAGCGGCTCGCCGAAGGCGACCAGCTCGACCACCGCGCGTACGCCCGGGGTGAGCTGCCCGATCCGGGTGTCGATCAGGTCGGTCAGGTTGGGCGCCAGCTCCAGCCGGCCGGTCCACTTCCAGATCCCGTACGTGCGGGTCAGCTCCCCGCGGTCGGCGGCGAACACCAGCTCGCGCAGCAGCAGCGGGTTGCCCGCCGAGAGCCGGCCCAGCCGGTCGGCGGAGGTGGCGTCGACCGGGCCGTCGAGGATCTCGGAGAGCAGCCGGGTGGTCTCGGCCGGTGCCAGCGGGTTCAGCTCGACGTGGTCAACGAGGTCGTCGGTCCACAGCGCACGGATGGGCAGCGGGAGCTGCTCGCTGTCGCGCAGCGTGCCGATGACCGTGGCGTTCTCCGCGCGGGCGACCAGGTGCACCAGCGCGGCCGAGGGCGGGTCGAGCAGGTGCGCGTCGTCGATCGCGAGGACGATCCGGCGGCCGGCCGCCTGCTGTTGCAGCACGTCCACCGCCCAGCGCAGGATGCCGGCGGGGGACAGGCCCTGCGGCTGCTCGGCGGGGAGCACCTGGACCAGCCCGCCGAACGGCAGCGCGGCGGTGGTGGCGCTGGCCGCGATCCACCACACCGCGTACCCGTCGCGGGGCAGCGCCGCCACCCCCTCGCGCAGCAGGCGGCTCTTGCCGATGCCGGCGCTCCCGCTGAAGAAGAGGCCCCGCCCCTCCGCGCCGGTCACCGCCGACAGCAGGCGGCTGAGCTCATCCCTCCTGCCGACGAAACTCCACCGACTCATCGAGGCAGCATATCCATCGAAATCCGTCCGCGCTCGCAGCGTCACGCAGCGAAGTTGAGTAATCTCGTGATTACTCCTAAGTATCCGAGGTGTTCGGGCAGGGGCCCTGGTCGCCCGTAGTCTTTTCGACATCCGGGGGGTGTGACCCGGACGATTCCACGCGGCCTGCCACCGCCGGTCGCCTGCCACGGGAGGCCGCCCTCGAATGAAGCCCGGTCCTCTCCCCGCGGTCGACGTGCCCGACGACACGGCCGGCGCCGCGAAGCTGCCCCACCGTGGTCCCCTGCCCACCAGGCTCGGGGTGACCGAGCCGGGGCCGGAGGAACCGCTGGCCGTCGTCGCCGTCGGCCCGGCCGGCGCGGGTCGGCCCGAGGTGCTCGCCGGCGTGCTCCGGCTGGATCCCGGAATGCTGGCCGTGCCGGCCGGGAGCTGGCTGGTGGTCCGGCACTCCCGGGTGCCGACCCGGGCCGCCTACGTGCCCGGCTACCGCCAGCCGCACGCGTACGGCGCCGACCTGCTGGCCGCCGGCCCGGCGCTGGCCCGTCCGCCGCGCCGCGTCGAGCTGAGCGTGCCCGAGCCGCTGCTGCGGCACTTCAGCCTCGTCGACACGCCGGACACGGGCGCCCTCGGGGCGGCCGGCACCCGGCTGCTGTTCGACGCCGCGGGCCGGGCCGGGGCGGTGCTCTTCGTCACCGCCGCCGACCAGGCCTTCACCGCCGTCGAGCTGAACCTGCTCGCCGAGGTGGCCCGTGCCCGCGTGGAGGTCTTCTTCGCGGTCACCCCGGGCGCGGCCGGCTGGGCGCCGGTGCCCGAGGTCCCGGCGGCGACGGAGGGCACGGGGGCGTCCGTCGCGCCGGTCGGGTCGGCTTCCGCGCCGGCCCCGGTGGACCCGGTCGCGGTCACCGTCGAGGCGCACCGGGCAGCCCTGCTCGCCGCCGTTCCGGGGCTCGCCCGCGCCCGCTGGTTCGCGGTCGCCGACGGCGACGGGGCGGACCTGCGCCGGGCCCTGGTGGGCTGGGCCGCCGACGAGGGGCTGCGGCGGGCCAGCGCCGACCCGCCGGTGCTGCCCGGGGCACAGGGCCGGGTGCCGGTGGCCGCCGACCCGGGCGACTGGTCCGAGCGGCTCGACGGCCAGGCCCGCTCCTGGGCCCGGCGCATCCGCCAGCACCTCGCCCTGGAGTTGGCCAACGCCCACCTGCGCGTGGTGCAGGAGATCGTCTTCGGCGTCGGCTGCGCCGGCCTGCCGCAGCTGCTCGACCGGGAGATGGAGGCGCTGTCGCTGCTGGCCACCGCCCAGTGCGACCACGCGGTCCGCCGGCTCGTCGAGGAGGCTGCCGGCCGTGTCCTCGGCGCGCCGCTGTCCGCGGGCGTGCGCCGGCGCCTCTTCTTCGCGGTGCGCTGGGGGCTGGCCGACCACCGGGCCGGCCACGAGCTGGACCGCGTGCTGCTGGTGACCAGCACCGGCGGCGTGGCCGGGCTGACCGGTGCCGGCGCCACCGACGCGCTGGCGAGCTGCCCGGGCGCCGAGCGCGAGGAGGTGCTCCCGCCCGTCGCGGTGGCCCTCTCGGGCGCCTGCTGGCAGCACTGGCGCAGCCCCGGCAACCACGATCCCAACGCCGCCCGCGCCTGGGCACAGCGCGCACTGCGCGAGATCGAGCTGGAGCTGTCCCGGGAGGTGTCCCGGCGGATCGAGGTGGTCCGCCTCTCGCTGGACGGGGTGCTCTCCGATGCTGTCGACCACGGCATCCTGCTCGCCTGACGGCGACCGCGTCGTCCGCGCCGCCGGCCCCGCGCCGGGGCCGCCGCGGGCTGCCTCCGACGCGCCCGGCCAGGCCGGACGCGGTGTTCCACGACGGGCCGGCGTTCCGGTTCCTCGGTTCGCCGGATCCGGTGGCACGATGGGGGGCATGGCGGCTCCGCAGGTTGCACCGGTCGAGACGCCGGACACCGATGAGGTGCCGGCGTCCGACCGGCCGTGGGTGACGATCGTGTGGGACGACCCGGTCAACCTCATGACCTACGTGACCTGGGTGTTCCAGAAGCTCTTCGGCTACAGCCGGGAGAGGGCCGAGCAGCTCATGCTCGACGTGCACCACAAGGGGCGCGCCGTCGTCTCCAGCGGTGCCCGGGAGCGGATGGAGCACGACGCGTCGCAGCTGCACGCGTACGGGCTGTGGGCGACGGTGGACCGGTCGTGAGCATGTTCCGTCGCCAGGGCGACTGCTACGTCGCCACCTTCGCCGTCGACGAGGTCCGGGTGCTGCGCAAGGTCGCCTCCGAGGTGGTCGGCCTGCTCACCGACGGCTTCGACCACTCCGACCCGGTGGTCGGCCGGCTCTTCCCCGACGTCTACCCGGAGGACCCGTCCGGCACCGCCGAGTTCCGCCGCTACACCGAGGGCGACCTCAAGACCGGCAAGATCGACCAGGCCGGCGCGATCCTCGCCGCGCTGCCCGACTCCGCCGGCGGCGAGGTGCGCCTCGACGCGGAGGCGGCCGAGGCGTGGCTGCGGGCGCTCAACGACGCCCGGTTGGCGATGGGCGTGCGGCTGGAGATCAAGGACGGCACGGATCTCGGCGAGGAGCTCGACGACGCCGTCGCCGAGGATCCGACCTCCAGCCGGGTGTTCCAACTGTCGGTCTACGCATACCTCGGGTATCTCCAGGAGTCCCTGCTCAACGCCTTGATCGACTAGGGGTGACCGGCACCACCTTAAGCTGGTGCCCCGTACGCGTTAGGCTGGAGCACGTGCTGAGCATCGACCGGTCGATCGTCGACGCGATCGTCGCCCACGCGCGTCGGGACCACCCCGACGAGGCGTGCGGCGTGGTCGCCGGTCCCGCCGGCAGCGACACCCCCACCCGGCACATCCCGATGGACAACGCCGCCCGCTCCATGACGTTCTACGAGTTCGACTCGATGGAGCAGTTGCGGGTGTGGCGCGAGATGGACGACCGGGACGAGGAGCCCGTCGTCATCTACCACTCGCACACCGCCACGGAGGCCTATCCGTCCCGGACGGACATCTCCTTCGCCGGCGAGCCGGGCGCGCACTACCTGCTGGTCTCCACCCGGGAGCCCGACACGGAGGAGATCCGCTCGTTCCGGATCGTCGACGGCGTGGTGACCGAGGAGCCGGTGCGCATCCTCGACGCGGGGGTGGACCCGCACGCCGTGCAGTCCTACATGTTCGGGCAGAGCCCGGCGACGGTCGACTACGAGTGTTCCGGCCGCTGACCCAGCGCCGCACCACCCGTCCACGTCCCGTCACCTTCCGGCACACCCGATCATCACCGAGGAGCACGACATCATGGCCATCGAGGTTCGCATCCCCACCATCCTGCGCAGCTACACCGGCGGCGCGAAGGTCGTCGAGGGCGCCGGCGACACGCTCGGCGACCTGCTCGCCGACCTGGACTCCCGGCACGCCGGCCTCCGGGCCCGGCTGGTCACCGACACCGGGGCGCTGCACCGCTTCGTCAACGTCTACGTCAACGACGAGGACGTCCGCTTCCTCGGCGCGCTCGACGCCAAGCTCAACGACGGCGACAGCGTGACCATCCTGCCGGCCGTCGCCGGCGGCGCGTTCGGCTTCGCCGCCGCCGCGGCGATCGCCGGCCACCGCGCGTCCGTCGCCGGCGGCTGAGGCGGCCGCGATGACGCGGTACGACAGCCTCCTCGACGCCTGTGGGGGCACGCCCCTGGTGGGCCTGCCCCGGCTCTCTCCGACGGTGCCCGCGGGGGCGCCGCCGGTGCGGCTCTGGGCCAAGCTCGAGGACCGCAACCCGACCGGCAGCATCAAGGACCGGGCGGCCCTGTTCATGGTCCGTGCGGCCGAGGAGGCCGGCCGGCTCCGCCCGGGCGACACCATCCTCGAACCGACCAGCGGCAACACCGGCATCTCGCTGGCCATGGTGGCGAAGCTGCGCGGCTACCGGCTGGTCTGCGTGATGCCGGAGAACGTCTCGACCGAGCGGGTGCAGCTGCTCCGGATGTACGGCGCGGAGATCATCTTCTCGCCGGCCGCGGGCGGCTCGAACCAGGCGGTGGCCACGGCGAAGCAGATCGCGGCCGAGCACCCCGACTGGGTGATGCTCTTCCAGTACGGCAACGAGGCGAACGCCCGGGCGCACTACGAGACCACCGGCCCCGAGCTGCTGCACGACCTGCCCACCATCACGCACTTCGTGGCCGGCCTCGGCACCACCGGGACGCTGATGGGCACCGGGCGCTACCTGCGCGAGAAGGTCGACGGGATCCAGGTCGTCGCGGCCGAGCCACGGTACGGCGAGCTGGTCTACGGGCTGCGCAACATCGACGAGGGGTACGTCCCGGAGCTCTACGACGCCACCGTGCTGTCCCGGCGCTTCTCCGTCGGCACGCGGGACGCCGTGCTGCGGACCCGGCAGCTGGTGGAGGTCGAGGGTGTCTTCGCGGGCTTCTCCACCGGCGCGATCCTGCACGCCGCCCTGGCGGTGGCGCACGAGGCGGTCCGCGACGGCCGCCGCGCCGACGTGGCGTTCGTGGTCGCCGACGGCGGCTGGAAATACCTCTCCACCGGCGCGTACGGCGGCACCCTCGCCGACGCCGAGGCGGCGCTGGAGGGTCAGCTCTGGGCCTGAGGACGTCGCCGCAGGGTCACCGTCAGGCGCGGTGGCCCTGCGGGCGGCTGCCGGCCGCGGTGGGCGCCCTGCTCACTCAGCGCTACCGTCGGGTCTCGGCTCGTCACGCATCGGTCGCGGGTGGCGCGGCGGGCCCGGGGCGGGTGTCACGTTGGTGACAACTTCCTGTGGATGATTCTTGCCGCCCCGCGTGCCGGCGTAGGCTGCGCAGCGTGGCGCACGCGTCGGTAAAGATCATCGAGAGAGCGACCGTCGGCGCGATCGCTACGCAGCGTGACAGCGAGACCACTCGATGCGCCTGACCGTGCTGGGCTGTGCCGGCAGTTTTCCCGGCCCCGAGTCCCCCTGCTCTGCCTACCTGGTCGAGGCGGACGGCTTCCGACTCCTGGTCGACTTCGGCTCCGGGTCGCTGTCCAACCTCCAGCGCTACGCCGGGCTGCACGCCCCCGACGCCATCCTGCTGACCCACCTGCACTGCGACCACATCCTCGACGCCGCGTCCTACGTGGTGGTCCGCCGCTACGCCCCGGACGGCCCCTACCCGCCGCTGCCGGTCTACGCGCCGTCCGGCGCGCCCGACCGGCTGGCGGCCGCGTACGGGCAGGAGGACAGCACGGTCGAGGACGTCTACCAGTTCTACGCCCTCCAGCCCGGCACCTTCCCCATCGGCCCGTTCAGCGTCACCGTCGACCGGGTCAACCACCCCGTCGAGACGTACGGCGTCCGGCTGGAGCACGGCGGCCGGGTGCTCTGCTACTCCTCGGACACCGCGCCCTGCGACGCGCTGCTCCGGCTCGCCCAGGACGCCGACGTCTTCCTCTGCGAGGCGAGCTACCTCGACGGCGTGGACAACCCGCCGGACCTGCACCTGACCGGCCGGGAGGCCGGCGAGGCGGCGACCAAGGCGGGCGTCGGCCGGCTGCTGCTGACCCACCTCGTGGCCGCCTGGGGCAGCGAGGCGATGACCGTGGAGGCGGCCGGGGCGGCGTACGCAGGGCCGGTCGAGGTGGTCCGCGCCGGCGCGACGTACGACGTCTGAGCCGCGCCGGCGTACCGGGGGCCTCGGAAACGGGACCGTCCGCCTAGGATCTCGCCGGTGAGCAACTCCCCCGTCCAGCCGGCCGGCTGGCAGCCCCACCCGCCGACCCCTCCGACGGGTCCGCCTGGCGCGCCGTACCCGCCCGGCCCGCCGCACCCGCAAGGAGCGCCGTTCCCGCAAGGCGCGCCGTACCCGCCCGGCCCGTTCCCGCAAGGCGCGCCGTCGCCCGCCGCCGGTCCGGTTCCCGGGCCCGCGCCGTTCGCCGCCGGACCGTACCCGCCGGCCGGTCAGCCCGTCGCATACCCGGCGGCGACCACCTTCCCGCCGGCCGCGCCCGCCCCGGCGCCGCCGCGCCGCTCCACCGGGCTGCGGGTGTTCTTCGTGGTGCTCGCCGGGCTGCTCGCGATGGGCCTCTGCGCCGGCGGCGGCATCGCGGGGTACGTGGGCTGGTGGGCGCCCCGGCAGGACATGGCCGAGCGGCGGGCGATCTTCGCGGACTGGGGTCGGCCGCACAGCTTCACCTCCGACGGGCTCGTCGAGGGCGACGACGCGACGCTGCAGGTGTACCGGTTCACCTGCCCGCAGGGGCGGTGCCCGGTGGACCTCGGCGAACGGGTGCACGAGTGGCTCGTCGCGGCCGGCGCGCAGGACGCGAAGATCGAGGACGTGACGCGCTGCGTGGCGAACGGCTTCCAGTACGGCGGCCCCACCTGCACCTGGACGTGGCGGGTGAAGGCGTGCCGGGCGACGGCGACGACGACCGGGCTGGACAAGGTGCCGGTCGGCTGGGACCGGCCGCTCGTGCTCAACGTCCGCATCCGTGAGTGCGACTGAGGAGGGACGCGCTCACGGCGGGCACCGGGCACCCCGCAACGGGCCGGCCATCGCACCGCATAGGGTGCAGGCATGGCACGACCTGACGGGCGGCGACCCGACGAACTCCGACCTGTGACGCTGACCCGGGGCTGGAGCACCCATCCGGAGGGCTCGGTGCTCGTGGAGTTCGGCGACACCCGGGTGCTCTGCACCGCCAGCGTGACCGAGGGGGTGCCCCGCTGGCGCAAGGGCTCCGGGCTCGGCTGGGTCACCGCCGAGTACGCGATGCTGCCCCGCGCCACCAACACCCGCTCCGACCGGGAGAGCGTGAAGGGGCGCGTCGGCGGGCGTACGCACGAGATCTCCCGGCTGATCGGCCGGAGCCTGCGGGCGTCGATCGACCTGAAGGCGCTCGGCGAGAACTCCATCGTGCTCGACTGCGACGTGCTCCAGGCCGACGGCGGCACCCGGACCGCGGCGATCACCGGCGCGTACGTGGCGCTGCACGACGCGGTGACCTGGCTGGCGGGGCGCAAGGCGCTGGCCGGCAAGCCGGAGAAGGTGATGCACCGCTCGGTGGCGGCCGTCAGCGTCGGGGTCATCGCCGGCGAGCCTCGGCTGGACCTCAACTACGCCGAGGACGTGACCGCCGAGGTCGACATGAACGTGGTCTGCACCGGTGCCGGGGAGTTCGTCGAGGTGCAGGGCACCGGGGAGGCGGGCGTGTTCGCCCGCGAGCAGCTCGACGCCCTGCTCGACCTGGCCGTCGCCGGCTGCGTGGAACTGGCCGAAGCCCAGCGGAAGGCTCTCGGGTCGTGAGCGCGAGGAGTGAGCTTGCGAGCCCCGCAGTCGCGAACAGAGGTGAGGTCCGGTGAGCGCGAGGAGTGAGCTTGCGAGCCCCGCAGTCGCGAACAGAGGTGAGGTCTCATGAACAAGGTGCTGCTCGCCACCCGTAACCGCAAGAAGCTCATCGAGCTGCAGCGCATCCTCGACGGCGCGCTCGGCGCGCACCGCGTCGCCCTGGTCGGCCTGGACGACGTCGAGGCATATCCGGAGCTGCCGGAGACCGGCCTCACCTTCGGCGAGAACGCCCTGATCAAGGCGCGGGAGGGCTGCCGGCGCACCGGCATGCCGACGATCGCCGACGACTCCGGCCTCGCCGTCGACGCGTTGAACGGCATGCCGGGGGTGTTCAGCGCCCGCTGGGCCGGCCGGCACGGCGATGACCAGGCCAACCTCCAGCTGGTGCTGGACCAGATCGCGGACCTCGGCGACGAGCACCGGGGGGCCTCCTTCGTCTGCACGGTGGCGCTGGTGCTGCCCGGCGGCAAGGAGCACCTGGTCGACGGCCGGCAGACCGGTCGGCTGCTGCGCTCGCCGCGGGGCGACGGCGGCTTCGGCTACGACCCGATCTTCCTCGGCGACGGGCAGGAGCGGACCAACGCCGAGCTGACGCCGCAGGAGAAGGACGCGGTCAGCCACCGCGGCAAGGCGCTGCGCGAGCTGGCCAAGCTGGTGGCGAAGGTGCTGCCCCCGGCCACCGCCTGAACGCCGACGGGCGGGCCACCGGCCCGCCCGTCCGTCCGTTCCCCGGTTCAGGCGAGGGGGCCGGTCTCGCGCTCGATGGCGGCGCGCAGCTCGGGCCCGGCCACCACGGCCCGGGCGGCCTCCATCAGCGGGGCGAGGAACACGTCCGGCCCCGGCTCCCCGGCGATCCCGCCGAGGGCCGCGACGGCCGCCCGACCGGCCGGCGACGGGTCGAGCGGGGCGCGCAGCTGGAGACCGCGTACGGCGGCGAGCAGCTCGACCGCGAGCAGGCTGGTCAGGTTGTCCAGCACGGTGCGCAGCTTCTTGGCCGCCGCCCAGCCCATCGAGACGTGGTCCTCCTGCATGCCGCTGGTGGGCAGCGAGTCCACCGAGGCGGGCGCGGCGAGCCGACGGTTCTCCGCGACGATCCCGGCCGCCGTGTACTGGGCGATCATCAGCCCGGAGTTGACCCCGGCGTCGGGGGAGAGGAACGCCGGCAGCTCCCGGGACCGGGTGACGTCGAGCAGCCGGTCGACCCGACGCTCGGCGATCGCGCCGACCTCGGCGGCGGCGATGGCCAGGAAGTCCGCGCCGAAGCCGAGGGGCGCGCCGTGGAAGTTGCCGGTCGACTCGACGCGGCCGTCCGGCAGCACCACCGGATTGTCGACCACCGAGACCAGTTCCCGGTCGGCCACCGTGCGGACGAAGTCCAGCGTGTCCCGGGCCGCCCCGGCCACCTGGGGGGCGCAGCGCATCGAGTACGCGTCCTGCACGGCGTGGGCCAGGTCGTCGCGGTGCGAGTCCATCACCCGGGAGTCCTGGAGCAGCCGGTGGATGTTCGCCGCCGAGGCCGACTGCCCGGGGTGCGGCCGGATGGCGTGCAACTCCGGCAGGAACGGCCGCTCCGAGCCGAGCATCGCCTCGATCGCGAGGGCGGCGGTGACGTCGGCCATGGTGAACAGGTGCGCGGCGTCGTGGATCGCCAGCAGCAGCATGCCGAGCATGCCGTCGGTGCCGTTGATCAGCGCCAGCCCCTCCTTGGCGGCCAGCTCGACCGGCTGCAGACCGGCCCGGCGCAGCGCGTCGGCGGCGGGGATCCGCTCGCCGGCGGGGCCCAGCACCCAGCCCTCGCCGAGCAGCACCAGCGCGCAGTGCGCCAGCGGCGCCAGGTCGCCGGAGGCGCCCAGCGAGCCGTGCTCCGGCACCCACGGCGTCACGTCGTGGTTGAGCAGGTCGACCAGCGCCTCGGCGACCAGCGGCCGGACCCCGGAGCGGCCGAGCGCCAGCGAGCGGACCCGCAGCAGCATCATCGCCCGCACCACCTCGCGCGGCATCGGCGCGCCCACCCCGGCGGCGTGCGAGCGGATCAGCGCGTGCTGCAGTTCGGCCCGCCGTTCTGGCGCGACGAACGTGTTGGCGAGGGCCCCGAAGCCGGTGGAGACGCCGTAGACCGGCCGGCCGGCGGCCTCGATGCCGTCCACGATGGACCGGCTGGCGGTCATCGCGTCCACGGCGGCCGGGTCGAGCACGACCTTGGCGGTGCCGCGCGCCACGGCGAGCACGTCGGCGGGGGAGATCCCGGTGGGCAGAATGGAAACAGACGTCATTGCGGCACTCCGTTGTGCAGGACCTGGCGGATCAGTGGCACACCGGGCCGGTAGGCCAGGTGCAGGTGGGACGGGGCGTCGAGGATCATCAGGTCGGCCCGGGCCCCGGGCCTGAGCACCCCGACGTCGTCGCGGCGCAGCGCTCGCGCGCCGCCGGCGGTCGCGGCCCAGACGGCCTCCGCCGGGGTCATCCGCATCTCGCGTACGGCGAGCGCCACGCAGAACGGCATCGACGAGGTGTACGACGAGCCGGGGTTGCAGTCGGTCGCCAGCGCCACGGTGACGCCGGCGTCGAGCAGCCGGCGGGCGTCCGGGTACGGCGAGCGGGTGGAGAACTCGGCGCCCGGCAGCAGGGTCGCCACGGTGGCGGTGTGCCCGCCCTCGGCGCACATGCAGTCGACCCGGCTGGAGGCCAGCGCGTCGACGTCGGCGTCGGTCAGGTGGGTGCAGTGGTCGACGCTCGCCGCGCCCAGCTCGACGCCGAGCTGGACGCCCGGCCCCGGGCCGAGCTGGTTGGCGTGCACCCGTACACCCAGCCCGACGGCCTGGCCGCAGGTCAGGATCGCCCGGGTGTGGTCGGCGTCGAAGGCGCCCCGCTCGCAGAACACGTCGATCCAGCGCGCGTGCGGGGCGGCGGCGGCCAGCATCGGCCCGCAGACCAGGCCCACGTAGTCGTCGGGACGGTCGGCGTACTCGGCGGGGACCACGTGGGCGCCGAGGAAGGTGGTCTCCTCGCTGACCTCGGCGGCGATTGCCAGGGAGCGGGCCTCGTCGGCGACGGTGAGCCCGTACCCGCTCTTGATCTCGATGGTGGTGGTGCCCTGCCGCATCGCCTCGTCGCGCAGCCGGCGCACGGTGGCCCGCAGTTCGTCGTCGGAGGCGGCCCGGGTGGCGCCGACCGTGGTCCGGATGCCGCCGCCGGTGTACGGCTGCCCGGCCATCCGGGCCGCGAACTCGGCGGCCCGGTCACCGGCGAAGACCAGGTGGGCGTGGCTGTCCACGAAGCCGGGGAGCACCGCGGCGCCCCCGGCGTCGACGCGCCGGTCGGCGGCCGGCGCGTCGCGGGCCGGCCCGATCCAGGCCACCCGCCCCTCCTCGACCAAAAGGGCGACGTCGCGGCGGATGCCCAGCGGGCCGCCCTCGCCGCCGCCGTCGTTGGTCACCAGCTCGCCGATGTCGTCGACCAGCAGACTGCTCAAGACGTCACCTCCTCGATGACCGCGGCCAGCTCGGCCGGCACGTCGACCGTCAGGTGGCGGCCGTCGCGTACCACCACCCGGCCGTCCACCACGACCTGCGCGACGTCCGCGGCGCCCGCCGCGAACCAGGCCCCCACCGGCGGTACGCCGGCCGTGCGCGGGCTGTCCAGCCGTACCGTCACCAGGTCGGCGCGGGCTCCCACGGCGATCCGCCCGGCGTCGCGCCAGCCCAGCGCGGCATGACCGCCCACGGTGGCCGCGTCGCGCAGCTCGGCGGGGCTGAAGTGGCCACGCTGGCGGGTACGCAGCCGCTCGTCCAGTTCCACCGCGCGGGCCTCCTCGAAGAGGTCGACCACGGCGTGGCTGTCGCTGCCCAGGCTGAGCGGCAGCCCGACGTCGGCCATCCGCCGGGCCGGGCCGATCCCGTCGGCCAGGTCCCGCTCCGTGGTCGGGCAGAGGCAGACGCCGGTGCCGGCGTCGCCGAGCAGCGTGAGGTCGCCGCTGGTCAGGTGGGTGGCGTGCACGGCCGTGGTGTGCGGGCCGAGCGCCCCGTGGTCGGCGAGCAGCCGGGTCGGGGTGCGGCCGTGCACGGCCCGGCAGGCGTCGTTCTCGGCGGGCTGCTCGGACAGGTGCACGTGCAGGGGCGCGCCCCGCCGGTCCGCCCACCCGGCCACGGTGGCGAGCTGCCCGGCCGGCACGGCGCGCACCGAGTGGATCGCGGCGCCCACCCGGGCGTGGTCGCCGGTGGGCGTGAACGCGGCGACCCGCTCCGCCCAGCGCAGCGCGTCGCCGTCGCCGAACCTCCGCTGCGGCCCGGTGAGCGGCTGCCCGTCGACGGTGGCGGTGAGGTAGCAGGTGTCCAGCAGGGTGATCCGGATCCCGGCGTGCGCGGCGGCCTCGACCAGCGCCCCGCCCATCGCGTTCGGGTCGGCGTACGGGGTGCCGTCCGGGTTGTGGTGCAGGTAGTGGAACTCGCCCACGCAGGTGATGCCGGCCAGCGCCATCTCGGCGTAGACCGCCCGGGCCAGGGCCAGGTACGAGTCCGGGTCCAGGCGGGCGGCGACCGCGTACATCCGGTCGCGCCAGGTCCAGAAGTCGCCGCGCCCGCCGTGGGTACGCCCGCGCAGCGCCCGGTGGAAGGCGTGCGAGTGCGCGTTCGCGAGCCCGGGCAGGGTCAGCCCGGGCAGCCGCTCGGCGTCGCCGAGCACCTCCACGCCGACGGGTGGGTCGCTCCCGGCAGTCAACGGCGTGACGCCCGTGATCCGCCCGTCGGCCGTCTCGATCAGCACGTCGGCGGTCGGTTCGGCGTGGTCGGGCAGCCAGGCGTACTCGGCCAGCCAGCGGGTCGCGGTCATCTCGTTCGCCCCCTGTCGAGCTGCCCCGTCCATGAGACCACCAGCCCCGGCGTCCCGGCCGTCCATCGCGCGTCCCGGCGGGGCCGCACCGCCGCCGGCAGGATGTTCAGCGGCATGTCAGCTCCTCCAGCACCCGGGCCAGGGCGGTCACCCCGGCGGCGCAGTCGGCGTCGGTGGCCGACTCCGCCGGGGAGTGCGAGACCCCGGTCGGGTTGCGCACGAAGAGCATCGCCGTGGGCACGTGCGCGGCGAGCACCCCGGCGTCGTGGCCCGCCCCGGTCGGCAGCACCGGCGCGTCGAGCAGGGCCGCGAGCCGGCCGGCCAGGCCGCCGTCGAAGGCGACCAGCGGGGTGGCCGACTCCTCGGTCAGCGCCACCTCCGTACCGTCCCGGCGGGCCCGCTCGGCGGCCTTGGCGTGCACCGCGTCGACCAGCCCGGTCAGCGTGTCCGGCTCGGCGGCGCGGGCGTCCAGCCACCCGGTCACCTTCGACGGGATCGCGTTGGTCGCGTTCGGCTCCACCGACACCCGGCCGACGGTGGCGTGGGCGCCGCGCAGCCGGGCCTCCTTGTTCGCCGCCAGCACCGTGAAGGCGTACGTCAGCATGGGGTCGCGGCGGTCGACCATCCGGGTCGTACCCGCGTGGTTGCCCTCGCCGCTGAACTCGAAGCGCCAACGGCCGTGCGGCCAGATCGCGCTGGCGACCGCGACGGGCGCGTCGCCCTCGACCAGCGCGCGGCCCTGCTCGACGTGCAGCTCCACGAAGGCGGCGAAGCTGCCGACCAGCTCCGGCTGGGCGCCCGCCGGCCGCTCGCCCAGCGCCTCGGCGAAGCTCACCCCGGCGGCGTCGCGCAACCCGGCCGCGCGGTCCACCGCGATCTCCCCGGTGAGCAGCCGCGACCCGAGGCACGGTACGCCGAACCGCGCCCCCTCCTCCTCGACGAACGCGCCGACCACCAGCGGGCGGGCCGGCGCGACACCGGCCGCGCGCAGCTCGTCCACGGCGAGGAACGCGCTGACGATGCCGAGCGGCCCGTCGTACGCCCCGCCGTGCGGCACCGAGTCGAAGTGGCTGCCGGTCAGCACCGCGCCGCCGGCCGCCGGCTCACCCCACCAGGCGAACAGGTTGCCGTTGCCGTCCTCGGTGACCGGCATGCCGCGTTGGCCGGCCTGGTCGCGGAACCACTCCCGCAGCCGCAGCTCCGGCTCGGTCAGCGCGTACCGCAGGTAGCCGCCGCTGCGGTCGTCCCGCCCGATCGGCGCGATCTCGTCCCACAGCGCCCGGAACCTGTAAGGAAGGGACCCTTCCTCTACCAAATCCGTTAACAAGGTGCCCCGCCTCACGCCTCGGCCATGGGGGTGCGGACGCCGGTGCGCGCGGCGACCTCGCGGGCGGCGTCGTAGCCGGCGTCGACGTGCCGGATCACGCCCATCGCCGGGTCGTTGGTGAGCACCCGCTCGATCTTCTGCCCGGCCAGGGCGGTGCCGTCGGCGACGCAGACCTGCCCGGCGTGGATCGACCGCCCGATGCCGACCCCGCCCCCGTGGTGGATCGACACCCAGGACGCCCCGCTGGCGGTGTTGACCAGCGCGTTGAGCAGCGGCCAGTCGGCGATCGCGTCGGAGCCGTCGGCCATCGCCTCGGTCTCCCGGTAGGGGCTGGCCACGCTGCCGCAGTCCAGGTGGTCCCGGCCGATCACCACGGGCGCGCTCAGCTCACCGGAGGCGACCATCTCGTTGAACCGCACGCCGGCCTTGTCGCGCTCGCCGTAGCCGAGCCAGCAGATCCGCGCCGGCAGACCCTGGAACGCGACCCGCTCGCCGGCCATCCGGATCCACCGGGCCAGCGACTCGTTCTCGGGGAACAGCTCGAGGATGGCCCGGTCGGTCGCGGCGATGTCGGCCGGGTCGCCGGAGAGCGCCGCCCACCGGAACGGGCCCTTGCCCTCGCAGAACAGCGGCCGGATGTACGCGGGCACGAAGCCGGGGAAGTCGAAGGCCCGCTCGAACCCGCCGAGCTTCGCCTCGCCCCGGATCGAGTTGCCGTAGTCGAAGACCTCCGCCCCGGCGTCGAGGAACCCGACCATCGCCTCGACGTGCTTCGCCATCGACGCCCGCGCCCGGTCGGTGAACTCGGCCGGCTTCGCCGCCGCGTAGTCCCGGGCGTCGGCCAGCTCCACCCCCTCGGGCAGGTACGACAGGGGGTCGTGCGCGCTGGTCTGGTCGGTGACGATGTCGATGGCGACACCCCGGCGCAGCAGCTCCGGGAAGACCGTGGCCGCGTTGCCGACCACGCCGACGCTCAGCGCGCGGCGGTCCCGCCTCGCGGCGAGCGCCCGCTCGACGGCGTCGTCGAGGGAGTCGGCGACCTCGTCGAGGTAGCGGTCGTGCACCCGCCGGTCCAGCCGGCTCCGGTCCACGTCGACGATCAGGCAGGCGCCCCCGTTCATGGTGACCGCGAGGGGCTGCGCCCCGCCCATCCCGCCGCATCCGGCGGTCAGCGTCAGCGTGCCCGCCAGGGTGCCGCCGAACCTCTTGGCGGCGACGGCGGCGAACGTCTCGTAGGTGCCCTGGAGGATGCCCTGGGTGCCGATGTAGATCCACGAGCCGGCGGTCATCTGCCCGTACATGGTCAGGCCGAGCTGCTCCAGGCGGCGGAACTCCGGCCAGGTGGCCCAGTCGCCCACCAGGTTGGAGTTGGCCAGCAGCACCCGGGGCGCCCACTCGTGGGTGCGCATGACGCCCACCGGCCGGCCGGACTGCACCAGCATGGTCTCGTCGTCGCGCAGGTCGGTCAGGGTGCGCACCAGCGCGTGGTACGACGGCCAGTCCCGCGCGGCCTTCCCGGTGCCGCCGTAGACCACCAGGTCCTCGGGGCGCTCGGCCACCTCCGGGTCGAGGTTGTTCATCAGCATCCGCAGTGCGGCCTCCTGCGGCCAACCACGGGCGGTGCGTTCGGTGCCGCGCGCGGCGCGGACGGGCTGGGACATCTCGGGTCTCCTCTCAGCCGAGGAACAACTGGCGGCGGGCGGCGGACGCCTCGAAGGCCTCCAGCCGGCGTTGGGTGTCGGCGGGGTCGGCGTCACAGATGGCCTGGAGCAGCACCATGGCCAGGGTCATCGGGGCGGTGTGCAGGTCGAAGACGAGCTGAGCGCCGACCGCGGCGGGCAGCACCACGTCGGCGTGCTCGGTGGCCGGGCTGACCGGCGAGTCGGTGATGGCCACCACACGCAGGCCGGCGGCGCGCGCCTCGCGCAGCGCGTCCATGGTCTCCCGGGGGTAGCGGGGGAGCACGAAGGCGAGCAGGGCGCCCGCCCCGGCCGCGGCGGCCTGTTCGAGGCGGTCGGTGAGCAGGCTGCCGCCGTCGTCGAGCACCCGCACGTCGGGGTGCACCTTGGCCGCGAAGTAGGCGAAGTACGCGGCCAGCGGCGCGGCGGCCCGCAGGCCGAGCACCGGCAGGGGGCGGCTGGCGGCCAGCAGCCTCCCGGTCTCGGCGAGCCGGTCCCGGTCGGCGAGCTGCCCGGCGAGCCGGTCGAGGTTGCCGATCTCGGCGCGTACGGCCTGCTGGAGTTCGTTGCCCGCGTCGGCGGGGCCGCCCGGCGTGCCGGCGGTCAGCTCGCGGAGCCGGCGGCGCAGCGCGGGGTAGCCGTCGTGGCCGAGCGCCACCGCGAAGCGGGTCACCGACGGCTGGCTGACCCCCGCCAGCTCGGCCACCTCGGCCGCCGACAGGTACGCCGCCGTCGGCGCGTGCTGCACCAGGCAGTGCGCGATCCGGCGCTGGGTCGGTGTGAGCCGGACCCCCTGGAACAGGTCCAGCACCTGCTCGGTGGGTTCCGCGACAGCTCCGTCATTCACACGCTGACTCTATGCATGAAAACTTTCACAAAGCAACACCCACGTCGCCGCCTCCAACCTGGACAAACCGGTCGCCGACCCGGGCACCCGGAGCCGGGGCCGACCGGTGTGGGCCGCGGCCCGTCCGCCGACCGGCCGACGGCCGCGTGAGCGTGCCCTCTGTAGGATCCGCAGGGCGGTTGAGCGGAGGAGTTGGCATGCAGCCGGATGGCCCGTACAGGTTCACCCACATCCTGGGCACCTGCCCGGTCGGGAAGGCATGGGCGGCCATCGACGCGCAGGGCCGGTTCGTGACAGTGGCCGTGCTGGACGCGATCGTGGCGAACGATCCGCGCTGGCGGGAGGCATACTCGGCGATGGCGGACGCGCTCGCCCAGGCGCCGGACGGCCAGGCCTACACGTACGCCGACTTCTCCGCGCCCTCTCCCTGGGTCGCGTACCCGGCGGAGGCCGGTCCGGGCGCGGAGAAGCTCCTGCGCGCGCTCGGCGTCGAGTACCAGCCGGTGGCGGCGGGGCCGGCGGCGACGCCACCCGTGTCCGCGCCGCCCCAGCAGGTGTCCGCCCCGCCCCAGGCCGCTTCCGCGCCCCCGTATCCGGTCTCGGGCGGGCCGGTGCCCACGTCGGCGCCGCCACACACGCCGTGGGCGGCGCAGGCCGGACCGATGCCCACCCAGCCCGAGGCATCGGCGCCGCACCCGGTCTCCGCCACGCCCGCGCCGTCCTGGGACGCGCCGACCACCATGACGCCCACACAGCCGGCCGCGCCCCTGTCGCCGGCCGCCCAGACAAGCGCCGCCCCGGCGTACGACCCGTTCGCGCCGTCGGCGCCCCGGATCAAGCCCTCGAAGCCGTCCAAGGGCCGGACCGGTCTGTGGGTGGGTCTCGCCGCCCTCGTCCTGGTGGTCGCCCTGGGCGTCGGCGCCGCCGTCTGGGTGCTCGCCCCGGGTGAGCCCGCCGAACCCACGGCGACGCCGACCGTGGCACCCTCCGCGTTCCCCAGCGCGGCCCCGGTGAACCCGGGCCTCAAGCCGTGGGCGCAGGCGGCTCCGTACAGCCCCGAGGAGCGTGCGCTGGCCATCGCCGCGCCCTCCGTGGTCTTCATCGAGGCGGTCTTCACCGGCGTGCTGCGGGAGACGAAGTCCAACGTCCCGCTCAGCGCCACCCCGATCACCTTCAAGCGGCGGTGCAGCGGGTTCGTGGTCAACGCGGACGGCCACGTGCTCACCAACGGCCAGTGCGTACGGCCGGAGGCCGAGGCCGCCCGCGAGCGGGCCCTCTACACCCTGGGCCGGATCCTCATCGAGCAGAAGAAGCTCAGCTCGTCGGCCCTCGACCAGTACGTCCGGACGAAGATGGCCACCACGAGCTTCACCGGCAGCGAGCCCGGCTCGGCACCCACCAACCAGGTGTTCGGGCAGTTCAACGTCGCGCGCGGTGACCTGACCGCCAGCCCGGCCGTGCCGGTCGAGGTGGTGCGTGTCCTCCCCGCCGACAACGGCAACCTGGCGTTGGTGAAGCTTGCCCAGACGAACCTCGCCACGGTCGAGTTGAACGCGGAGGCTGCGCTCGCCTCCGGCACGTCGCTGCTCGTGATCGGCTACGGCACGACCGACGCCGACTTCCGCGCCGCCACCTACACCCTGAACGCGAAGCCGGTGCAGGTGTCCGGCACGGCGAACCAGGGTGCGGTGACCGTCGCGCGGGTCAACGGCGATGTCGGCATCTACTCGCACGGCGGGATCGCCATCGACACCAGCGGTCGGGTCGTCGGCGTGGTGGACAACGACCGGGCCGCCAACGGCGGGGCCAACCGTGCCCTCGTGCCGGTGTCGGTGGTCGCCGGGCTGCTCGGCGAGGGTGGCGTCCAGGCCGGTCTGGCCGAATCGGACCGGACGTACCGTGACGGTCTCGACGCCTTCTTCGCCGGCCGGAACGCGGAGGCCATCAGCCTGTTCGACACCGTGGCGACGGCGTCGCCCACCAACCTGCTCGCCCAGGCCTACCGGCAGAACGCCATGGACCGGGCCAGGCTGGAAGGGGATTCGACGGAGTCCTCGCGGCTGCCGGTCGCGCTGTTCGCCGGCGCGGGGGTCGCCCTGGTGGTCGGGCTCGTCGTCGCCGTGGTGCTGCTGATGCGGCGGCGCCGCAGAAGCTACTGAAGGTCGGCGCCGGCAGGTGACGGGCCCGGCGGTGCCCTGCTCGGCGTGCCGCCGGGCGGTCAACGGGTGGAGTGGTCCCGTCCCCAGGCGTCGCGCGGGTGACGGCGGGCCTTGAGCGCGGCCGCCACGGTGATGGCCACGTACACCGCCGCCGTCGGCGCGAGCCACGGTCGGGGCAGGACCACGTCCCGCAACCAGGAGGACGGCGCCGAGGCGCGAATACCGGCGTGGCTGGCCCGCAGCATGGTGTTGCCCGCACGCACCCGCGCCAAGGTCCGGACCAGGTCCCGGGTGCGTCGAGGGGCCTGCACGTAGGACGTGGCGTCGGCCACCTCCTGCTTCTCGTCCGACGAGAACATCGAGTCCAGGAAGAGGTCGTCGGCGATCTGCTCCGGGAAACGGTCGAACCGTTCCCGCCCTGCCGCGGAGATGCCCATCGCGCCACGGCCGAAGAGCGCGTCCGCGAAGATCGGCAGTCGGGTGTTGATCGTGTAGTAGGCCCGAACCGCCAGGGACCGGCCCGTCGTCACCATGTGCCGGCGAGGCATCACGGCCAGCGGCCCACCCTCGGCCCCGAGCGCCGCGGCCATCGCGCGCAGCGCGCCGCGGCTCAACACCACGTCCGCGTCCAGGTAGACCCTGGGAAAGCCGCGGGCTGCCGCGTCGCCCACGTTCAGGGCGTTGGACTTGCCGGCCTGCGCCACCTCGATGACCCGGACGCCGGGCCGGGCGGCGGCGATCCGGGCGGTGTCGTCGGTGCAGCCGTTGGCGACCACCACGATGTCGAGCTCGCCGGGGGCGGCGTCGGCGAGCAGCGCGTCGAGGCAGTCACCGATGACGCGGGCCTCGTTGTGCGCGGCCATCACCACGCTGATCATCGGTAGTTCACGGGGCAGTCACACCAGTTCCACACTTCCGCGCGGTGGTCGGGATCGTGTCTCCCACCGCGGCCGACCGGACGGTTCACCTCACGCAGCACCCCGCCTCGGACCGGGCCCGGGTACGGCGGTACAGCTTGCCGGACCGCACGTCCTGCCGCAACACCCGCTCCGGTCGTTCCTGTCGTGCGGAAACCGGACACCGGCGTGGCCTGCGCCGCTGGTATCGTCCTCATGTTTCTGGGGCGGGGCCGGGCAGCGCCTGTGGACATTCCGCAACCCGCCGGTCGCCACAGGCACGACAGCCGACCCGTGGATCGGCGAGGAAATGGCAGTGGGGGCCGTCGGCCGGCCGACCTGCCCGCGTTGTCGGCTGCTGCCGCGGCGGACACTGATGGGAGAGACGCACCCGCGATGGAGACCTTGACCACACCGGAGCGGCGACCGCCCCTCCGGCGAGGGCACCGGGCCGCGCCACCGGCCCGTCACGAGCAGGTGGCGCGCTTCCTGGCCACCGCCGCGCTGGTGCTGGTCGCGGTGAAGCCGCTGCTCGACATCGGTGAGAAGGACGCCGGCGGCGGATTCGACCTGGGGGTGCTGCTCACCGCGCTCGGTGCGGCGTGCATGGTCGTCGCGCTCGGTGTCGTGGCGATCGGCGCCCGGCGGCTGCCGCCCCGATCCATCCTCCTTGTGGCGGGTGGGCTGACGCTGCTGCTCGTGCTCTCCGCGGTCAGCTACCTCGCCGTCCCGGCCCGCGAGGACCTGTTGAACCTGTTCGACGTCCGTCGCTACTCGATCTACGGTCCGCCGCAGGAGGCGACCAGCGCCATCCCGGCGGAGGCGATGCGGCTCGTCGTGGGTTTCGCCCCGATCGCCCTGCTCGGGCTGATGCTGATGCGCCGCGACTGGTTCCCGGTGCGCGTGCTCGGCCTCGTCGCCGGGGCGGTGGTGGCCGGCGCGGTCGTGCACTGTCTGCTGGCGTGGCTCCAGGTCGCCGGGTTGTTCCCGTACTCGTTCTACTTCGAGCTGGCCAACTGGGAGAAGATCGGGCGGGCCTCCGGTGGCTACTACCACCCGATGTCGCTGGGCCGGCTGCTGATGTTCTCGGTGTTCCTGGTCTATGCCCTGGGCGACCGGCTGCGGGTGCCCACTCTCGTCCGGTACGCGCTGATCGGTCTCTTCGTCGCCACGGGCGTGGTCTCCCTGCACCGCTTCACGATCCTCTGCCTGGGCCTGATCGTGGCCGCGTTCGAGACGCGGCGGCTCTTCGGGATGGTGGCGGCGCGGCGCTCCGGCGGAACGAACCGCCGGGCGGCGGTGGCGGTCGGCGGCGCGCTGGCGGTCGTCGGCACGGTCGTCGGGGTGCTCTGGGGCGGCGCCATCTGGAGGCGGGCCGAGGTCACCCTCACCGAGGTGGGGTCGCTGGACGTGCGGTCCGACACCTTCATGCACGGTCGGGGCGCCATCTGGAACGACGTGGCGGAGATCCTCGGTCGTTCCCCGGTGGACGTCTGGCTCTTCGGGTTCGGCTACGAGCCCTGGGACATGCACAACGACCTGCTCCGGGTGCTGGTCATCTGGGGGATCGTCGGCGTCGTCGTGACCGGCGCCGTCATCGTGGGCCTCTACCGGACCGTGAGGGGACGGATCGACCGGTCGGGTCGGGTCGCCCTGGCGCTGCTCTTCGTGACCCTCGTCGTCTTCGGTCTCACGCAGAAGCCACTGGCCTACCCGTACTTCCTCTGGCTCTTCTTCTTCGGCCAGATGGTGGTCCTCGCCGTCGACGGGAAGAACCCGGGTGAGGCCCCGTCCGTGGAGAGCAGGTCGACACCGTGAACTCGTCGTTCCCCGCGTCGCTGCACGGCCTGCCCGCGCAGGCCGACGGGTCCTCCGGCCCGACCGCGAGCGCCGCCAGCGACGCGCCCACGATGCCGGTCGTCCGGCCGACCTTCTCGGTCTGCATCGTGGTGCGCGACCGTCCCGTCCTGCTCGTCAACGCGGTGCGCAGCGTCCTGGCGAACACCTTCGAGGACTTCGAGGTGGTCATCGTCGACGACGGGTCGCGGGTACCGGTCGCTCAGGTGATGGCGGATGCGCATCTCTCGGCGGACCGTCGGGTGCGGGTGCTCGCCCAACCGCCGACCGGCATCGCCGAGGCGCGCAACCGGGGCCTGCGGTCCGCCATGGGCAGCTACGTCACCGTGCTGGACTCCGACGACGAACTCACCGTTGACGCGCTCGCCCGGCTGCACCACCTGCTGACCACCACCGGTGGATCGTGGGTGTACGCCGACTACACGGAGATCCGCCGGGGGGCCTCCACCATCATCCGGCTGCCCGAGTACGCCTCGGCGCGGCGCATGCTGCTCGGGGTGCTGACCCGCCCGCGCCTGCCCTTCAAGCACTCCGGCACCACGATCGACCGCACGCTGCTCGACCGGCTCGGGGGGTACGACGAGAGTTTCCGCCTCTTCGAGGACGTGGAGTTGATGCTGCGTGCCCTGCGCGCCGGCGTCCACCCGTGCCATCTGGCCCACCCGATCGTGCTGTTCCAACGACACGACGGGAACGTCACCCGGGGCCGGCTCGGTGGGCTGGTCTTCTGGTTCCGGCTGATCGACATGTACCGGCCCTCGAGGTGGCCGGGGGTGGCCACGGCCATCAAGGCACTGCGGACCCTGAGCGAGACGGGTAAGTGGCTTGTCACCCTCGGTCGCTGATCTCGACACCGGCAACGGTGCCGGCCGGGATGCCGGTAACGGCGGCGCGGCCCGGCCGAGGGCGGCCAGAGGGCGGGTCGCCACGGTCCTGGTGCACCTCGGCATGTTGGGCCTGAGCCAGGTCGGAGTCACCCTGGCCGCGTTCGGGACGCAGATCCTCCTCGCCCGCAGCCTTCCCCAGGAGGCGTTCGGCACCTTCACCGCCGCACTGGCGGTGGTGTCGCTGACCGCGCCGCTGGCGGTCTTCGGCGTACCCGAGCTGTGGCTGCAACGGTTCGGCCGGGAGGGCGAGCGGGCGCGTCGGTGGGTGGGCCCGTCGCTGCGGGTTGCGGCGGCCGGCAGCGGCCTGACCGTCGCCGGCATCCTGGCCTGGAGCCTCGTCGAGTGGTCCGACCCGGTGGCAGCCGGCGTACGGGCGCTGTTGGCGACCGTCGTCGTCGCGCAGGCCGCACTGGCACTGGTCGGCACGGTGCAGCAGCTGCGCGGCGACTACCAGGGCCTCTCCGCGCTCCAGGTCGCGCCGCACCTGGCCCGGGTGCTCGTGGTGCTCGCCGTGTGGGCGTTCGGGGCGTCCGTGCTGGCGGCGGCGGCCGGCTACGCCGTCGTGGCGGTCCTGACCGTGCTTGCCTGCGTGCCGGTGATGCTGCCCTTCCTCCGGGGTGAGGCGCCCCTCGAAGGCCATCCCCGTGACCTGCCGCCGGGATCCCCGTCCCGGGTCGGGGCGGCGCGGGTGACGGGTGCCGCCACGCCGTTCGTGCTGGGCAACCTCTTCTATCTGCTCGGCATGTACCTGGGCACGGTGGTTGCCGCCGAGTTCCTCAGCCCGTCGGCGGCGGCCGTCCTGGCCGTCCCGATGTCCGTGCTGACCGCCGTCTACCTCGTCCCCCGGGTCGTCTACCAGCAGTACTTCCTGGCACGGTTGCACCGGTGGTCCGGTACCGACCGCGACGCCGTCCTGATCGCGTACCGTTGGGGCGGTCTCGGGATGCTGGCGCTCGGCACCGTCCTGGCGGCGCTGGTCGCGCTGGGCGGTCTCCCGGTGCTCCCCTTCCTGCTCGGCCCCGAATACCGCGAATCCGCCACCGTCATGGCCCTGCTGGCGCTGGCCATCCCGTTCCGCTTCGCGGGCGCGGCCGTCGCCTCGCTGCTCACCAGCGGCGGCCTGCTGCGCCGGAAGGTGGCGTACCAGGGCGTGGGAGCCCTGGTGTTCCTCGTGGCCCTGGCGGTGGCCACCCCGCTGTGGGGCGTCAGGGGCACCGCCGTGGCCACCGTCGTCGCCGAGGTCATCCTGTGCACGCTGTTCTGGACCGCGGTGCGCAGGCGGGTGGTCGGGGACGCGCCCCTGCCGTCGTGGCACGATCTGCGTCGGCGCCTGACGAGGGAGACCCCGCGTGCATCCTGAACCGAGTCCCGCCGCCCGCCGCCCACTGGTGGTGGGCTACTACGGCATGGAGAACGTCGGGGACAACGCCTTCTGCGTCGTCATGGACTGGGCCGCCCGTACCTACTGGGGTGCCCAGGAACCCGTCTTCGCCGCGCCGCCCATCGTCGACCTTCCGGTGGAGAGCACCGGCATGAATCCCCGCTGGTACCGTTCGCGCAGCGTGCCCGACCGGGTCGGCTGGGTGCTGAACAAGGCGGCGTTGCTGGGCCGCTCCTCGATGCTCGTCTTCGGCGGCGGCTCGGTCTTCCGCGACATGGGCCCGGTGAGCGAGAAGAAGCTCTTCTCGCTCTTCTCCCGGGCATCCGGGCACCCCATGGCCGCCGTCGGCGTCTCCGTCGGCCCGTTCCTCTCCCCGGCGGCCGAGCGGCGGCTCGTCGAGGTGCTCCGGCGGATCGACTTCATCGGCGTACGCGACCTCGCCTCCGCCGAGATCCTGGAACGTGCCGGCTATCCCGGGGTGCTCGTCCGCGCCGGCGACCTCGCCGGGCTGCTCCCCGAGGCGCTCGGCGAACCGGTCCCGGAGCGTCGGCCCCGGCCCGGCGGGGGGCGGGCCCGGCTCGGCGTGACCCTGCTCGGCGTCGACCACGAGGCGGCGGCCCCACAGATGCGGCAACGGGAGGAGGCCCTGATCGAGGGCGTCCGCCGTCTGGTCCTGAAGGAGCCGGTGGACGTCACCGTCTTCGTGTTCAACACCCACCCCGTGCACGGCGACGAACGGGTCAGCGACCGTCTCCGGGCCTCCCTGGACGGGCTCTGCGACATCCGCGTGGTGACCGCGCGCGACGGCGTGCGAGCGTGCTGGGACGAGATGAAGCGCTGCGACATCGGCCTGCACATGCGGCTGCACGGCGCGATCTTCGCGTATCTGGCGGGTGTCCCGTTCGCGCTGGTGCCGTACCAGAAGAAGTGCGACGACTTCCTCGCCGAAATCGGCCAGCCGGAGTCTTCGCGACTCGGCCGGGTCCCGGAGGACCCGGCGGAGGTGACCCGGGCGCTCGCCGGCCTGCTCACCGACGAGGCGGTGCCACGGCTGCCGCGCGAGGAGTTCGCCGAGCGTGCCCGGTGGAACTTCACCCGGGCGCCGTGGGCGCTGCGGGACGGACCGGGCCAGCCGGCGCGGTGATCGTCGACTTGCCCAGCCGGGACAGTGACGCGCCGTCGCTGCCGCAAGCCTCCGGCCCGGCCGGGAGCGGCGCCGCCGCGTGGCACGCCACCCCGCGCGCCCGCTTCGGTCGGCTCAGTCCGCCGGCGCTGCTGGTGTCGGTCGCGCTGGTCGTCGCGGCGTTGCTCGCCGCCGGCATGGCGCTGGTCCGGTCCACCCCCGAGTCTCCGCCCGCGGGCGGCCACGCCGGGCCGGCTCCCGCGTTGTCGGCTTCCGCCACGCCGGGGCGGGAGACCCTGCGCGACCTGATGCCGCCGGGGGTGCGGATCGGATCGGCCGTGGACGGCCGGGGGCTGAGCCTGGATCCTGCCTACCGCGCCCTCCTCGGCAGCGAGTTCAACGCGATGACGGCCGAGAACGCCATGAAGTGGCGGAACCTCGAACCGCTGCCCGGGGTGTACGCCTGGACCGGCGCCGACCAGATCGTCGACTTCGCGCAGCAGCACGGCCAGGAGGTGTACGGCCACACCCTGGTGTGGCACAGCGACGTGCCGAAGTGGGTCTCCCCGGACTGGCCGGCGGAACGCGTCCGTGCCGTGCTCCAGGAGCACGTGACCACGGTGGTCTCCCGGTACCGGGGACGTGTCTGGGCCTGGGACGTGGTCAACGAGGTGCTGGACGAGGACGGGACGCTGCGCGACACCCTCTGGCTGCGCAAGCTCGGCCCGGGCTATGTCGCCGACGCCTTCCGTTGGGCCCACGCGGCCGACCCGGGCGCGCGGCTGTTCATCAACGACTACGGCGTGGAGGGCCGGACCCGGAAGGCCGACGCGCTGTGGAGGCTCGTCCGGGACCTGCGCCGGGCCGGTGTCCCGGTGGACGGCGTCGGCTTCCAGAGCCACCTGCGGTGGGACCAGCCGCCCCGGGACCTCACCGGGAACCTGGGCCGGTTCGCGCAACTGGGCGTCTCGGTGGCCATCACCGAACTGGACGTGCGGGTCCCGCTGCCGGCCACGCCCGAGAGGTTGGCGCGGCAGGCCACGCTCTACCGGCAGGTGCTCCAGGCCTGCCTCGGCCTGCCCGCCTGCGTGTCGTTCACCGTCTGGGGCTTCACGGACGCACGTAGCTGGATCCCGGGCTACCACCGCGGTTACGGGGCGGCCTGCCTCTTCGACAGCAGCCTGGCTCCCAAGCCGGCGCACGCCGCGCTGCTGGACGAGTTGCGTCGACGACCGACCCGCGGGGTCACGCCGAGCCCCGGCTGAACACCGGCGACGGCGCGGGCATCTCTCGGGACCCGCTATCCGTCCTCCGGTGACGACGAGTAGCACAGGTGAAAGGAAGGCCGTGTCCGGGCAGACTCAGTTCCTCTCGGCTGTCGCGTCGCAACAGTTGCCGAGGTTCGATCCCGATCTCGGGGTGATCACACCCCCGTCCAACGGCATGCCGCGGTCGGTCTTCGGCCGGCCGGTCGCCCCGCGGGCGCGATGGCGTCGGCGCTACCTGGCCTGCCTCGTGGTCATCGACTTCGTCGCCGCCCTGGCGGCCAGCCGGAGCGTGGTGGCCCTGCTCGACGAGGCCGACGCCGGCTTCTGGGACCAGCGGGTGCTCGGCGGGACGGTCAGCGCCTTCGCCCTGGTGGCCAACGTCGTGGTGCCCCTGATGTGGATGACGATTCTCGTCGGCGCTGGCGCGTACGACCGGCGTGCCCTCGGGCGCGGCACGGAGGAGCTCAAGCGGGTGGTGCGGGCCAACGTCGCGATGGCCGCCACCGTGTCGTTCCTGGCGCTCGGCTTCAAGAAGGACCTGTCCCGCGCGACGGTCGCGGCCATCATCCTGGCGCTGCTGTTCTACACCCTGGTGACGCGGTTCGTCGCCCGGGTCGTGCTCCGTCGGATCCGCCGGGTCAGCCAGCGGGCGTCGCAGAAGGTGCTGCTCGTCGGGCGGCTCTCCGACGCGCTGGCCGTGCACGAGGTGGTGACCCGGAACCCGGGGGCCGGCCTGCGTCCGATCGCCATCCACCTGCCGCACCACCCCAGGCCGGGGGAGCGGGTCACCGCGCCGGTGCCGGTCTACGTCGGCTGGGACCTGGTGCCCCTGGTCCAGCAGCTCGGCGCCGACACCATCGCCGTCTGCGGCCCGGCCAGCCTGGAGTCGTACGAGCTGCGCAAGCTGGCCTGGCAACTGGAGGGGACGGGCTTGGACCTCGTGGTGGTGCCGCAGGTCACCGACGTCACCGGTCCGCGCATCCACGTCCGTCCGATCGAGGGCCTGCCCCTGCTCAACGTCGAGGAGCCGACCATCTCCGGCCTCTCGCTGCTGGTCAAGAGCGTGCTCGACCGGGTCACCGCACTGGTCGGGCTGGTGCTGCTGAGCCCGCTGCTGGCCGGTATCGCGCTGGCCATCAAGCTGACGGACCGTGGGCCGGTCATGTTCCGGCAGACCCGGATCGGCCACCAGGGGCGGGCGTTCAAGGTCTGGAAGTTCCGCACCATGTACACCGACGCCGAGCAGCGGCTGGAGGCGTTGCGGGACCGGAACGAGAGCGACGGCCTGCTGTTCAAGATCAAGGACGACCCCCGGGTCACGCCGATCGGCCGGCATCTGCGCGCGCTCTCGCTGGACGAGCTGCCCCAGCTGATCAACGTGCTGATGGGGCAGATGTCGCTGGTCGGCCCGCGCCCGCTGCCCACCGAGGACGACGACTACCGCGGCGACGTCCGGCGCCGCCTGCTCGTGCGTCCCGGCATCACCGGGCTCTGGCAGATCTCCGGCCGCTCCGACCTGACCTGGGACGACGCGGTCCGGCTCGACCTGCACTACGTGGACAACTGGTCGCTCGTCTACGACCTGGGCATCCTGTGGCGCACGGTCAGCGTGGTGCTCGCCCGGCGGGGCGCGTACTGATCCCTGCCCCGGACCGGACGGGCGGTGCCGACCGGCGCACCGCCCGTCCGGGTACGGCGCCTACGTCCTGCCGCGGCTGAGGATCTCCTTGACCGCATCCCGGCGTACGGAGTCGTAGAACGACCGCGCCCGGTCGGTGTCGGCGAAGACGACGCTCTCGCTGCCGACCCGCCCGGTGCCCTTCGTCGGGCTGGTGAGGAAGAAGAGGTTGCCGCTGCGCAGGCCCCGCATCTCCGTCGCCATGTCCAGCAGGGACAGGTTCTTGTCCACCGCGACCGAGTCCGACGTCGCCTGGAGGAACGAGTTCAGCTTCCCGGGATTGGTCAGGATGCCGCCCGACGAGACCTTGTCCAGGATCGCCTTGATCACCTGCTGCTGGTGGCGGATCCGGGCGAAGTCCCCGTCCGCGAACTGCTTGCGCTGGCGGGCGTAGTCGAGCGCCGCCTCCCCGTCCATCTTCTGGGGGCCCTGAGGGAAGGTCCGGAACGGCGGGTGGATGGAGGTGAAGGACTTCTCCGAGTCGATCTCGATGCCGCCCAGCGCGTCGATGATCTCCTTGAACCCGGCGAAGTCGACCATCGCCACGTGGTCGATGCGAACCCCGGTGAACTTCTCCACGGTCTGCACCATCAGCGGCACGCCGCCCCACGCGTAGGCGGCGTTGACCTTGGCGTCCCGGCCGCCGTGGTTGCCGTCCCTGGACCGTGGCACCGCCACCCAGGTGTCCCGGGGGATCGAGATGAGCTGGGCGCTCGACCGGTCCTTCGGCAGGTGGGCCAGGATGATGGTGTCGGTGCGCGAGCCCGACGTGCTCTCCGGGTCACGGGTGTCGCTGCCCAGGATCAGGATGTTCATCGCGCCCGCGGTCGCCGGCTGCGGTCGGCTCTCCTCCGGCACGTCGGTGAAGGCGTCGACCCGTTCGATGTCCGACTCCACCGAGCGCAGATAGAGCCCACCGGCCACCACGCCGCCCACCCCGAGCAACGCCACCACCAGGATGCTGACCAGGACGATCCGCCGCCAGCGGCGACGGGGCCGGGCGATCGTCCCCTGTTCCCCGGGCGCGGGGGTGTCGGTCGTCGGCTCCGGCTCGACGGACTGCTGCGGAGTTGGCATGGCGGCGATGCTACTGACCCGGCGGTGCGCCCGCGTACCCTCGTCCGGTCGGCGGTGACGCGCCGCTCGTCCCGTTTCGCCTGAGGTTCCGGCCCGCGCGGCCCGGTTGCGGGGAAACTTTTCTCACATCTGTTTCCCTTCGCCTGGTAGAACCCTCTCGTGGACGCAACGAAGCTCCGGCGAGCCATCGCCCGCACTCCCTTCGCCCCCGTCGCCGCCTTCCCCAAGCGCCTGGCCCGGGTCGCCCGCCACGACGCCAAGGTGCTGCGCACGTCGGCCCGGTGGCTGGTCACCTCCCGGGAGCACCACAACTACACGTACGACCTGACCAAGCTGAGCCGGCACCACCTCGCCTGGTTCGTCAGCGTGGTCTGCGACGTGCCCGTCAAGCAGGTCCGCGCGTACTTCGGCGAGATCGAGTCGGACGACGTGCTGCGCCGGCACATCGAGTCCGCCACCGCCGGCGCGGCCCGCCGGGGCCTCGCCGACCGGCACGTCCGCTATGCCCGCCGGATCGGCTGGTACGCGATCGTCCGCGCCACACGACCGCAGCACGTCGTGGAGACCGGCGTCGACAAGGGGCTCGGCAGTTGCGTCCTGGCCGCCGCGCTGCTGCGCAACGCCGCCGACGGGCACCCCGGCCGGGTCACCTCGCTGGACATCAACCCCGAGGCCGGCTACCTCGCCCGGACCGCGCCCTGGTCCGAGGTGGTCGACCTGGTGATCGGCGACTCCATCGCCTCCATCGCCGCGCTGGACCGGCCGGTCGACCTCTTCCTGCACGACAGCGACCACAGCCGGGCCCACGAGAAGCGCGAGTTCGAGGCGGTCGAGGGCAAGCTCGCGCCGGGCGCGGTCCTGCTCACCGACAACGTGACCGCCACCAACGTCCTCGCCGAGCACGCCGAGCGCACCGGCCGGAAGTTCCTCGCCTACCGGGAGACCCCGGCCAACCACTGGTACCCGGGGGACGGCATCGGCGTGGCATGGTGACCGGGCGCGGCTGAGCCGTCGGCTCGGCGCGCGGGGCGGTCGGTCAGCGCGCGGGCGCGTGCGGGGCGGTCAGGTCGAGCCACATGAGGATCTCGTCGCGGTCGTCGCCGGGCGCGACCCGCAGAGCGCCGGGCAGGCGCCCGACCTCCCGGTAACCGAGCCGCCGGTAGAAGCGGTCCAGCCCCAGCCCGTCCCGGACCGTCACGTGCAGCGCCTCCCGGCCCAGCTCGCGGCCGAGGCGCTCGGCCTCGCGCATCAGCGTCAGGCCGTACCCGTGGCCCTGGGTGTCCGGGTGGACCATCACCCGCTTCAGTACGCACCAGTGCGCCTTCAGGTTGAACCGGTTGTCGCAGAAGATCAGCGCCGCGACGAGGCGGTCGCCCGCGTACCCGAGCAGGAGGCGGTCCGGGCCCTCGGCGATGCCGGTGAACGTCGGGTCCGCGGTGCGCCGGACGTCGGCGGCGGTGACCGGCGGCACGAAGCCGACCGCCCCGCCGGCGTTGGTGACGTCGACCCAGAGCGCGACGATCGCCTCGCGCAACTCGGGGGTCAGTTCGGGGTCGAGGACGAAGCGCAGGGTCACCGGCCAATCCTGACCGCGCGGGGTCCGCGCCGACCCGCGATCGTGACGCGTCCGACAGCGCAGCCGGTGGCACGGGCAGGGTGGACCCCGAAGGTGCGGGAGGGGGGATTCGAACCCCCACGTCCTTTCGGACAATAGGACCTAAACCTACCGCGGCTGCCGTTACGCCACTCCCGCCGACCCGCTGAGTCTAGAGCGTCGGGTCACGACGGTGCCGAGCCCGTCTCGCCGGCCGGGCGGCGAGACGGGTCCCGCGACCGGTCGAGGGCGGCCGGCCTCAGTCGAGCCCGAGGTCGCGGCGCAGCTTGGCGACGTGGCCCGTCGCCTTGACGTTGTAGAGCGCGCGCTCGATCTTCCCGTCGGCGTCGATCACGAAGGTCGAGCGGATCACGCCGGTCACCGTCCGGCCGTACGACTGCTTCTCGCCGTACGCGCCGTACGCGGTCAGCACCGACTTGTCGGTGTCGGCGACCAGCGGGAAGGTGATGGCGTCGCGCTCGCGGAACTTCGCCAGCTTCTCCGGTTTGTCCGGCGAGATGCCGACGACCTCGTAGCCGGCCGCCTGGAGCGAGGCGAGCGAGTCGCGGAAGTCGCAGGCCTGCTTGGTGCAGCCGGGCGTCATGGCCGCCGGGTAGGCGTACAGCACGACCTTGCGGCCGCGCAGGTCGGCCAGCGAGAGCGTCTCGCCGGTGTCGGTGGGCAGGCGGAAGTCGGGCGCGGGGTCACCGGGGGAGAGGCGGTCGGGCGCGGTCATGGCCACGACCCTACCGCCGGCGCCGGCCTGCCGGCCCCGGGCGACGCGCCGGCATCGGCACCGGCCCGGCGTCCGGTGCGCGCCGGCCCGGCGTCCGTGCGGCGGACGGTGATCGATGCCATGCGCTGTTGCCAGATATTGGCAACAGCGATGTACGGGAAATACGCTGACCCCCGCGGGGCGCGGACGGACCGCCGACGCGTGGGAGGTCGTGTGGAAACGCTGGCGATGCACATCTCGAACGGGATCATCGACGGTCCCGTCGCCGCGGTCTTCGCGGCCGTCGCGGTGGCCGCGATGACCCTCGGCGTCCTGCGCGGCCGGCGCGACCTGGACGACCGGCTGGCGCCGATGGCGGGTCTCGTCGCGGCCTTCATCTTCGCCGTGCAGATGCTCAACTTCCCGATCTTCACCGCCGGCGTCAGCGGCCACCTGCTCGGCGGCGCGCTCGCCGCGATGCTGGTCGGCCCGTGGGTCGGCGCGCTCTGCGTGGCCGTGGTGCTCGTCGTGCAGGCGCTCGTCTTCGGTGACGGGGGCGTCGCGATGCTCGGGCTCAACATCACCAACATGGCGGTGATCGGCACCGCCGCCGCGTACCTGCTGATCGCGCTGCTGCTGCGGGTGCTGCCCCGCACCCCGACCGGCCTCGGCGTGACCGCCTTCGTCTCCGCCCTGGTCAGCGTGGTGGTCGCGTCGATGGGCTTCGTGTTCCAGTACTGGCTCGGCGGCACCACCGACCTGGGCGGCAACCTGGGCGGCCTGGCCGGCACGATGGCCGGCGCCCACCTGCTGATCGGCATCGGCGAGGGCCTGATCACCGCGACCACGGTGGTCACCGTCGCCAAGGTCCGGCCCGACCTCGTCTACGCGCTGCGCGGGCTGCGGCCCGCGTCCGCGCCCACCGTCCCGGCCGTCGGAGGTGTCCGGTGAGGAAGCGTTCCTGGGGGTTCCTCGTCGGCGGGCTGCTGGTGGCCCTGCTGCTCGCCGGGGTGGTGAGCAACTTCGCCTCGTCGCACCCCGACGGGCTGGACTCGTCGCTGCGCGAGGGCTGCACGTTCGACGCCGACGACAACATCACCGGCGGCAGTTGCCCGGCGCAGCAGGAGAAGGAGCACGAGATCGGCGGCCCGCTGGCCGACTACGGCATCGCGGGGATCGACAACGACTTCCTCTCCACCGGCCTGTCCGGCGTCCTCGGCGTGCTGCTCACCTTCGCCGTGGCCGGCGGGGCCTTCTGGCTGGTCCGCCGCCGAGGCCCGCGAGACGGCCAGGCGGCCGACCGCGAGGCGGTCGACGGCGAGCGCGCCAGCACCGGCGCGACGGGCCGGGGCTAGCCGGGGATGGGCGCCGGGCATGCGCACGTGCTGTACCGGGAGGGCACCTCGCCGGTGCACCGGCTCCCGCCCGAGGTCAAGATCGCGGCGATGGTGGTCTTCACCCTCGCCGTGGTGGCCACCCCGCGCGAGGCGTTCTGGGCCTTCGGTGGGTACGCCCTGCTGGTCGCGGTGGTCGCCGCGCTGGCCCGGGTCGGCCCGGGCTGGCTGCTCGGCCGGTCATTGATCGAGCTGCCGTTCGTGCTCTTCGCCGTCGCCCTGCCGTTCCTCGGCGCCGGCGAGCGCGTCGACGTGCTCGGCCTCAGCCTGTCGTCCGACGGACTGCTCGGGGCCTGGAACATCGTCGCGAAGGGCACCCTCGGGGTGCTCGCGTCGCTCCTGCTGGCCGCGACCACGACGACCCGCGACCTGATCGTCGGCCTGGACCGGCTGCGCTGCCCGCAGATCCTCACCCAGATCGCCACGTTCATGCTGCGCTACCTCGACGTGCTGGTCGGCGAGGCCCGCCGGATGCGGGTGGCCCGGGTCTCCCGCGGCGACGACCCGCGCTTCCTGTGGCAGCTGCGCGGCTTCGCCGCCGGCATCGGCGCGCTCTTCCTGCGCGCGTTCGAACGCGGCGAGCGGGTCTACCTGGCGATGCTGTCGCGCGGCTACGCCGGCCGGATGCCGGCGGTGTGGCAGGGCGCGGGCGCGGCGACGGCCGGGCAGTGGCTGGTCGCGGCCACCGTGCCGGTCCTGGCGGCCACCATCGCCGCCACCGCCGTCGTGCTGACATGATCGGAGACGTGCAGACCGCTGCCTCGCTGGACGTCCGTGGCGTCCGGTACGCGTACCCGGACGGGCACGTCGCCCTGCACGGGGTGGACCTGACCGTGCCGCGCGGCGACCGGGTGGCGCTGCTCGGCCCCAACGGTGCCGGGAAGACCACCCTGGTGCTGCACCTCAACGGCATCCTCACCCCGACCGAGGGGAGCGTGAGCGTCGGCGGCCTGACCGTCAGCCAGGACCGGGCCACGCTGGCCGAGGTGCGCCGCCGGGTGGGGATCGTCTTCCAGGACCCGGACGACCAGCTCTTCCTGCCCACGGTCGCCGAGGACGTGGCGTTCGGGCCGGCCAACCTGGGGTTACGCGGGGCGGAGCTGGCCGCCCGGGTGGACGAGGCGCTCGCCGCGGTCGGGATGGGCGCACACCGGGACCGCGCGCCGCACCACCTCTCCTTCGGGCAGCGGCGCCGGGTGGCGGTGGCCACCGTGCTCGCCATGCACCCGGAGATCCTGGTCCTCGACGAGCCGTCGTCGAACCTCGACCCGGCGGCCCGCCGCGAGCTGGCCGAGATCCTGCGCGGGCTGCCGGTGACGCTGCTCATGGTGACCCACGACCTGCCGTACGCCCTGGAACTCTGCGCCCGCTCGGTGATCCTGGACGCCGGGCGGATCGTCGCCGACGGTGCGACGCCGGACCTCCTGGCCGACCAGGACCTCCTGTCCCGTCACCGCCTCGAGCTCCCGTACGGCTTCACCCCGACAGCCCGCACCCCCCACTGACCCCCACCCTGCCCCCGGCGATCTTGCACTTGCCGCCCCGGCAAAAGGGGCTTTCCTGTCATGTGGAGGGCCGAAAATGCAAGATCGCGGAGGTGTCAGGGGCGGGGGGCAGGGGCGGGGGTGGGAGAGGGAGAGGGGCGGCGGGAGGTGGCGTGGAGGCGGAGGGCGCCGGCCGCCGCAGCGCCGATTCCGACGACCAGGACGACGGCGATCAGGATCCGGGCCGCCGTCGCCGGCCACGGGACGGGGGCGACGGCGCGGGCGAAGACCGCGGCGTTCGCCACCCCGGCGAAGAGCGCCAGGCAGGCGCCGGCCAGCGCCAGCGCGAAGTCGGCGGCCGGCCGTCGGGCCAGCGCGTACACCCCGGCGGCGATCGCGCCGAGCCCGGTCAGCAGCGCCCACACCTGCCCGCCGAGCAGGCCGGTCAGCAGGCCGCCGACGCCCCGCGCCCCGGCATCGAACTCCCGGCCCACGGTGAACGCCACCGCGGCCACCCCGCCGAGCACCAGCAGCCCGCCGAGCCCGGCCAGCGCCCGCGCGCCCGGCGCCGACCCGGCCGGCAGCAGCCCCAGCGCGCCCACCGCGAGCAGCCCGACCGTGGCGACCACCCACCAGGCGTACGCGTCCGGCGGCGGCACCCAGTCCAGGGTGCCGCGGATCTCCATCGGCTCGTCACCGGCGCGCAGCGGCACCACCCAGTCCCGCACCCGGTGCTCCCGGTCTGCGGCGGCCCGCACCTGCGGCGGCGGCGCCGACTCGCGCCAGAGCACCCGCTGGTCGTGCCAGCGCACCGTGGACGAGTCGTCGACCCGCCGCCAGTCCGGCGGCGCGGCCGGGTCCGCCTCGGCCGGCAGCCGGGTGTCCCCGGCGATGGTCCGGTTCAGGTACGTCGCGGGGGAGCGGACGTTCTCGTACACCCCGTCGGGACCCACCCGCAGGTACGGCTCGCCGGAGTAGCCGACCACCTCGACGGCGTGGTCGCCGGTGTTGGTCAGCTCCAGCCGGGCACCCGCCTCCACCACCCGTACGCTCAGCCCCGCCCGCGCCGGGGTGACCGCCGTCACCTCGGTGCGGTAGTCGGTGCCGTCGGGGGCGTCCGCCCCGTGCGCGGCCGCCGGCCCGGCGAGCGCGAGCGTCGCGGCCAGCGCGGCGGCGAGCACCAGGCCGGCGCGGGCCAGCAGGTCACGGATCACTTGCCGGCCGCCTCCACCGCCGCCTTGATCCCCTCCGGGCTGCGGTCGGCGACCTCCTGGCCGTCGACCACGATGGTCGGGGTACCGGTGATGCCGGCCTTGCTGGCCTCGTCGGTCACGTGCTCCGTCCACGGCTTGAAGGTGCCCTCCCGCAGGCAGGAGGCGAACCCGTCCCGGTCGATGCCGGCGCCCGCCGCGATGTCCACCAGCTCGTCGTCGCTGAGCCCGGCGCCGCCCTCCGGCGGCTGCCGGTCGAACAGTGCCTTGGCGTACTCCCGGTACCGGCCGCCCTCCGCCGCGCAGCCGGAGGCCGCCGAGGAGCGGGTCGAGTACTGGGTGGTGGAGAAGCGGTTGAGGTAGGCCACCGGGTGGTAGACGACCCGGACCTTGCCCTCGCTGATGAGCTGGTCGATCGTCGGTCCGCTGACCTGCTCGAACTGCTTGCAGGCCGGGCAGAGGAAGTCCTCGTAGATGTCCACCGTGACCGGGCCCGAGCCGGCGACGACGCCGGTGCCGGCCTCGTTCGCGCCGGTCGGCGGAGTGAAGTCGTCGGAGCGCTGGCTGGAGTAGACGCTCCAGCCGATGAGGCCGGCGATCACCAGGACGGCGACGGCGGCCACGGAGACCCAGAGCGTCCGCTTGCGCCGCTGCTCCCGGGCGAGCTGTTCGCGGACCACCCGCGCGGCGACCTTCTGCCCCTTGCGACTACTCATTCTCGTCCTCCACGGGTGCGTCCCCCGTCAGCCAGCCGTCCACGGAGACGGGCGTGCGGGGCCAGATCAGCAGGAACCCGGCCAGTGCCAGGAATCCCAGGTCCCGGAGGATCTCCGGGAGGTAGCTCGGCGCCTGCCCCTCGGCGAGTTGGCCGCCGCTGCCGAAGCAGCCGCAGTCGATCGCCAGGCCCCGGCTCCAGGCCGAGGCGATGCCGGCGACGAAGACCACCAGCAGCGCCGCGGAGATCGCGGCGCTCAGCCGGGTGGCCAGCCCGAGGAGCAGTAGCACGCCCAGCGCCAGTTCCACGAAGGGCAGCGCCGCGCCGACCACCGTGGCGGCGTCGTACGGCATGACCTGGTACGCGTTGACGGCGCGACCGGAGGCGGCCAGGTCACCGACCTTGCTGCCGCCGGCGATCAGCCAGACGGCGGCCAGGCCCAGCCGGGCGGCCACGCCGAGCCAGGGACGGACGGCCGGCCAGCGGGCGGCCGGAGTACGGGGGGCGGTCACGATCATTGGACGTCGCGTCCGTCGTGGAAGTTCCCGGCCACGTTCCCGCTCATCCGGCGAGGGCGTCGCCGACCGCCTCGACGAGGTCGTTGCGGGCCCGGGCCACCCGGGAGCGGATGGTGCCCACCGGCACCCCCTCCACGGCGGCGGCCTCGGCGTACGACAGGCCGAGCAGCTGGGTGAGCACGAATGCCCCGCGCCGCTCGGCGGAGAGCCGGCGGACCAGGTCGGCGGCGCCGAGCTGGCCGGCGGGGTCGGGGTGCGCCCGGTCGGCTCCCGCGTCGGCCGCGAGCCGCTCGTTGAGCCGCCGGCGACGCACGACCGTGCGCAGGTGGTCGGCGCAGGCCCGCCGGGCGATGCCGAGCAGCCAGGTCCGCGCGCTGGACCGCCCCTCGAAGGCCGGCAGCCCCCGGAACGCCCGCAGGTAGGTCTCCTGCGTCAGGTCGTCGGCGCTGTCCGGGTCGACCAGCGCGGCGGCGAAGCGCCACACCTCGGCCTGGGTGAGCCGGACGAAGGCGGCCTGGGCGACGGGATCCCCGTCGCGGGCGGCCAGCGCCCACCCCGTCGCCGACTCGCGCACGGCGGCGGCGTCGGTGGGACCGACGGCGGAGGTGTCGCGCGGGGCGGGGATCACGACAACCCAGGTTACGCGGCACGGCAGGAGGGGGCAGGGTCCTTCGGCCCTTCCATGGCCTGCGCCACGCCGGGAACTTTCCCGGCTCGCCGGACGACTACCCGCTCATGACATGCGACGACGTACGCACGGCGCTGTCGGCGCGGCTGGACGGCGAGGACCCGCAGGCGGCGTCGGCGGTGCTGGACGCGCACACGGCGCGTTGCCCCGGCTGCCGTGCCTGGCTGGCCCGGGCCGAGCAGGTGACCCGGCTGGCCCGGGTGCGGGCGGTGGCGGTGCCCGACCTGACGGCCTCGGTGCTCGCGGCGGTCGCCGCCGACCCGGTCGTGGCCCGGCGCGCGCCGGAGGCGACCCGCCGGGCCCGCCGCCAGGTGCTGCGGGTCGCCGTCGCGGTCGCCGCCGTCGCCCAGTTGTCGATCGCGCTGCCGGTGCTGCTGGCCGGGCTGGGCGTGACCGTCGACCCGCACACCAGCCGCGAGATGGCCTCCTTCGACGTGGCGCTGGCGGTCGGCTTCGCGCTGGCCGCGTGGCGGCCGGAGCGGGCCCGCGCGTTCGTGCCGGTGGCGCTGGTGCTGGCGGTGTGCCTGGCCGGCACCAGCGCCGTCGACATCGCCAACTCCACCACCGCCCTCGTGCACGAGGTCGGCCACCTGGCCGCCGTGGTGCAGGCGGCGCTGCTGTGGGCGCTGGGCCGGGTCAGCGGCGAGTCCGGCAGCCCGGTGTCGACGTCACTCCGGGCCCGGCATGGCTGACCACGCTCCGCCCCGGGCACGCACGCCCGAACAGGGAGTCGCGCGGGCCGGTGGGCTTCGGGCAGTGCCGCGCGATCGGACTCGCGCCCGGCGGGTCGGGTCCGCGAGCATGACCGGCATGAGTGTCGCCAACCGCCGCCGGTTCGCCCGGCTGACCGCCGCCGCCGGCCTGCTGATCGCCGTCGTCGCCCTGTTGATCGCCCCCGCCGGCCCCGCCAGCGCCCACGCGGTGCTGGTGAGCAGCAGCCCGGTCGCCTCGGCGGTGGTGCCGAACGGGCCGGCCGAGGTGGTGCTGACCTTCAGCGAGTCCGTCCGCAAGGTGCCGGGCAAGATCCGGGTCATCGCGCCGGACGGCTCCCGCGCCGACCGGGGCGAGCCGAGCTTCTCCGGCAGCGTGGTCACGATCCCGGTCGACCCGGCCGGGGGGCGCGGCACCTACCTGGTCAGCTACCGGGTGATCTCCGCCGACAGCCATCCGGTCTCCGGCGCGTTCACCTACTCCGTCGGCGCGCCCTCCACGCCCCCGGCCGACACCGGGGACGACAGCCGGGCCGACCCGGTGGTCGGCAACGCGGTCAAGGTCGCCAAGTACGTCGGCTACGCCGGCCTGCTGCTGCTCGTCGGCCCGGCGATGGTCCTCGCCGCGCTGTGGCCCCGGCGGCTGCCCCGGCAGGGCCCGGCGCGGCTGGCCTGGGCCGGGCTCGGCCTGGTGGTGCTCTCCACCGTGGCGAACCTCCTGCTCCAGGTGCCCTACACCGCTGGCGGGGGCGTGTTCGACGTGACCGGCGAGGGGCTCAGCGCGGTGCTGGGCAGCACCTTCGGCGCGGCGCACCTGGTGCGGCTGGGCCTGCTGGCCGCGGCGGCGTTCCTGCTCCGGCCGCTGCTGGCCGGGCCGGTCGGCCGCGCCGACCTGGTGATCCTGGGCATCCTCGGGGTGACGGCCCTGCTGACCTGGCCGCTGGCCGGGCACCCGGCGGCCTCGCCCGTCCCGGCGGTCTCCGTCGTCGTCGACGCGGTCCACCTGGGCAGCATGGCCGTCTGGCTGGGCGGGCTGGTGATGCTCGCCGGCTTCCTGCTGCGCCGGGCCGACGAGCGGGAACTGGGCGCGATCCTGCCGATCTGGTCGCGCTGGGCGGCGCTGGCCGTCTCGGCGCTGCTGCTCGCCGGCACCGTCCAGGCGCTGATCGAGGTCGCCACGCCGGGCGCGTTGGTCGACACCACCTACGGGCGGCTGCTGCTCGGCAAGATCGGGCTGTTCGCGCTGGTCATCGCGGTGGCCGCGTATTCCCGGCAGTTGGTGCGCCGGCCCACGGCGGCGGGCCGGCCGGCGCCGGTGCGGCGGGCGGTCTGGGCGGAGTTGGCGATCACCGCGGTGGTGCTCGGCCTGACCGCCGTCCTGGTGCAGACCACCCCGGCCCGCACCGCCGGCTCCGACGTGACCGGCGGTTCCCCCGGTTACTTCTCCACGACGCTGTCCAGCCCGATCTACTCCCTCCAGGTGGAACTGGACCCGGCCGAGCGGGGCAACAACACCGTGCACTTCTACGCGTACACGAAGGACAACCGGCCGCAGCCGGTGGTGCAGTGGCGCGCCACGGCGGCCCTGCCGTCGGCCGGGATCGAACCGATCGAGGTCCCGCTGCTGCCGCTGACCGACAACCACGCCACCGGCGAGATCGACCTGCCGGCGGCGGGGGAGTGGCAGTTGCGCGTGACCGTCCGCACGTCCGACATCGACCAGGCCACGGTGACCGCCACCGTGCCGATCAGGTAACAGGAAGGCTCCCAGATGATCCGTCACCGGCGTACCGCAGCCGCCCTGGCGCTCGGCGCCGTCGCCACCGCCGTCCTCGGCTTCGCGGCGCCCGCCTCCGCCCACGTCACGGTCAACCCGCAGGAGGCGACCCAGGGCGGCTACGGCCGGTTCGCCTTCCGGGTGCCGAACGAGAGCGACACCGCCTCCACGACCAAGGTGGAGGTGGTGCTGCCGGAGAACGCGCCGGTGGGCTCCGTGTCGACCATGCCGGTGCCCGGCTGGACGGTGGCGGTGGAGAAGCGCAAGGTCGACCCGCCGGTCGAGGTGCACGGCAGCCAGCTCACCGAGGTCGTCGCCAAGCTCACCTGGACGGCGACCGGAAACGCGGGGGTCAAGCCCGGCGAGTTCCAGGAGTTCCCGGTCTCGATGGGGCCGCTGCCGCAGGTCGACACGATGGTCTTCAAGACGCTGCAGACCTACTCCGACGGCAACGTGCAGCGCTGGATCGAGGCGCCGACCCCCGGCGGGGAGGAGCCGGAGAGCCCGGCCCCGGTGCTCACCCTCACCGCGGCCTCGCCGTCGGCCGCCCCCACCGGCGGCGCCGCCCCGGCGCAGGCCGACGACGACGATGACGACGCCGAGGGCGTCGGCCTGGCCACCGGGCTCGGCATCGCCGGCCTGGTCGCCGGGGCAGGGGGCCTGCTGCTCGGCGGTCTCGCCTTCGCGCGGAGCCGGCGGGAGCCCGCGCCGAAGGCGTGAGCCCCGCTCGCACCCTCCACCGGCCCGTCGGCCTAGCCGGCGGGCCGGCGGCTTTCCGGGCCGGTGCCGCGGATATCCGCTGATCAGTCGGTCCTCGTCGGTAAGGTCGGCCGGGTATCCGGCTACGGAGGGGGACGAGGCGAATGCGGTTCGTGCGGGCGCTCGGCGGAGTGCTGCTGCTGACCATCGGGATTCCGGCGCTGCTCGCCGGCGGGGTGCTGGGGATGCTCACCCGGCACGCCGACCCGGCAGGCGCCTTCAGCGCCCGGTTCGAGACCGTGCACACCCCCGGGCACGCGGTGGTCGTCCGGGACCTCGACGGGCTGCTGCGCGCGGAGGCGCCGTTCGCCCGGGTCGGGCAGGCCCGGCTCCGGCTGGACGCCCGCACGGCCGACGGCCCGGCCTTCGTCGGGCTGGCCCCCGCCGACGAGGTGCGGCGCTGGCTCGACCCGGTGCCGCACGCCGAGGTCCGCCGGGTGGCCCTGGCCCGGGGCCCGCTGCCGGTCCGGCTGGAACCCGCCGCGCCGTCCGCCGGCACCACGCCGCCCACCGGCTCCACACCAGCCGCCGGCGCCCCGCCGGCCGTCACGCCGATCGGTCAGCCCTTCTGGGTACGCGAGGGGATCGGCGCGCTGGAGTGGTCCCCGCAGGAGCTGGCCGACCGGCGGCTGAGCCTGGTGGTGATGCGTCCCGACGGGCGTGCCGACCTGACCCTGGAACTGCGCGCCGGGCTGCGGGCCGGCTGGACCGCCTCGGCCACCGCGGGCCTGCTCGCCGGCGGGGTGCTGGCGGTGGTGCTCGCCGTGCTGCTCCTGTTGCGCCCGGTACGCCCGCGTGAGGTGGTCTTCGTGGTCGAACCGGACCAGGTGCCGGTGCTGGCCGGGCGGCTCGGCGTGACCTCGCTCAGCGGGCTGGGTGCCCAGCCGACCCGGGACAGCGACCGGTCCCGGGTCGGCGGGCGTCAGCTCGCCTCGGTCGGCGCCGGTCCCGCGCGGTCCCGGGCCGCCATCGGGCCGGTGCCCGCGCGCCGCCCCGCGACGCTCGCCGACCTCGCCGGCGGCGACCCGGCGGTCCGCCCGCCCGAGGTGACCCTCAGCCTGGCATGGCCGCCGGCCGTTGCCGAGGCGACGGCCGCACCGGCCCCGACGGAGGGCCGACCCGGTCCGGACTTCCCGGCCATTCCAGATTTCCCGGTCACCCCGGACTCTGCGGCCACCCCGGATTCCGCGGCCACCCCGGATTCCGCAGCCACCCCGGATTCCCCGGACGCCGCGCGCTGACCGCGCCCGGGCGGCCCGGACGGCGAGCGGCCCTCCGCGCTGCCGACGCGGAGGGCCGCCTTCACCGGGGGATCGGTGCTACCCGAGAGACACCTGAGGTAGTTGTGACCAGATTAGCGGTGAAGGGGCTACTCGGGAAGACTGTCCATTTGGTGCGACTTCCCGGCCCGGCGCCCGACCGGCAGCGCCACCAGCAGCAGCAGGCTCAGCAGCACGTACGTGTTGCGCACCAGGAACTCGCCCGGCGAGTCGGTGCGCACCGGGGCGACGCCCCAGTCGTAGAAGGTCACCACGCCGTACACGATCAGGGCGGTCGTGCCGACGGCGAGCGCGGCCAGCCCATTCCGGCGGCGGAGGCCCTCGCCGGTGCCGGGGTCGGCGCTCAGCGCGGCGTCCGCCAGCACCACCACCGCGGGGATGAACCAGTAGATGTGGTGGGTCCAGGTGATGGGGCTGACCAGCGCGCCGACCAGCCCGGTGAGGGCGAGCCCGGTGAGCGGGTTCCCGGCCCGGGCGGCCCGCGCCGCCCGCCACAGCCCGTACCCGGCGACGACCGCGACCAGCAGCAGCCACAGCAGCCGGTCCGGCTTCTCCGGGGCGGTGATGCGGCTGAGCAACCCGAACAGCGACTGGTTGCCGGTGTAGTCGGTGCGGCCGACCCGGTCGGTCGCCCACAGCTCGTGGGTCCAGAACCGCCACGAGTCACGCGGCGCGACCGCCGCGGCGAGCAGGGTCGCGGCGGCGGCCGTCGCGCTGGCCACCGCCGCCGCCCGCCACCGCCGGGTGGCCAGCAGGTAGACGATGAAGATGCCCGGGAAGAGCTTGAGCGCCGTCGCCAGCCCGACGCCCACGCCGGCCCAACGAGCCGCCCGGGGTACGGCGAAGAGCAGGTCGGCCAGGATCAGCACGACCAACAGCATGTTGATCTGACCGAAGGTGATCGTCTCCCGGGTGCTCTCCACGGCCAGCACGAGCAGGACCGCCACCGTGAGGGTGAACACACGGGGCAGGCCGTGCCGGGCGATCACCGGCGCCGACAGCCAGCGGGTGGTGACCACCACCGCGAACGCGGTCAGGATAGTGAAGATCGTCACGGTGGCGCCCAGCGGCAGCAACGCGAACGGACGCAGCAGCAGCGCGCTGAACGGCGGGTAGGTGAAGTAGAGCTCGCCCTGCACCCGGTCGGGCTGGACGTAGTCGTAGAGCGGGTTGCCGGCCGCCCACCAGTCCATCGCCCGCATGTAGATCTTCAGGTCGAAGAAGTCGTGTACCAGCCCGGGCAGGTAGAGCGCCGGCAGCACGGCGGCCAGCGCCAGCACGGCGGCGAGCCGACGGACCGTACGGCCGCCGGGGTCGTCGTCGGTGACGGCGGGCGGTGCGGCGGGTTCGGCTGGCACGGGGAAACCCTAGCGGTCGGGTCGCGCCACGGTGCGCGGGCGCGCGGCCGGCGGGGCTGCGCGTAGTCTGGGCCGGTGGCTGATCTTCTCGTCTGGATCGACTGTGAGATGACCGGGTTGGACCTCGGCAGGGACAAGCTGATCGAGGTCGCCGCGCTCGTCACCGATCCCGATCTCAACGTGCTCGGGGAGGGTGTCGACGTGGTGATCCACGCCGACGAGGCGGCGCTGGAGGCGATGCCGGAGATCGTCCGCACGATGCACGGCAAGTCGGGGCTGACCGAGGAGGTCCGGCGCTCGACGGTGACCCTGGCCGAGGCGGAGGACATGGTCCTCGACTACATCGCCAGCCACGTCAAGGACCCGCGCACCGCGCCGCTGTGCGGCAACTCGATCGCCACCGACCGGGGCTTCATCGCCCGGGACATGCCGCGCCTCGACGCGCACCTGCACTACCGGATGATCGACGTCTCCTCGATCAAGGAGCTGTGCCGCCGCTGGTACCCGCGGGTGTACTTCGGCCAGCCGCAGAAGGGGCTCGCGCACCGGGCGCTGGCCGACATCCGGGAGAGCATCCGGGAGCTGGAGTACTACCGGCGGACCGTCTTCGTGCCGCTGCCCGGCCCCGACGTGGAGACCGCCAAGGCGATCGCCGCCCAACTCTGAACCGGGCGGGAGAACCCGCTGGACGTGGCGGGCGGGGGTGGGGCTATTATTGGTCCGCACCCCGCCCGGGGCGATCGACCGGGTGCGGAAGGCATGGTGGCTGTAGCTCAGTTGGCAGAGCACCGGGTTGTGGTCCCGGTTGTCGTGGGTTCAATTCCCATCAGTCACCCGGTTGCCGAAGGCCCCCTCCTCGCGGAGGGGGCCTTCGGCGTTTCCGGTGCTCAGGCGGTCGGGCTGGGCGCGGGCTCGCCGCTGGCGTCCGGGTCGGCCCCGGCCGGCTCGTACGGCAGGGCGCTGCCCTTGACGTACTCCTCCCAGCTCATGTTCCAGTCGGTCCAGCCGTTGCCGTTCTGCAGTTTGCGCTCGGTGCCCTTGACGGTGATGGGGTCGCCGATCCGGGTGTTGGCGAACAGCCAGGCGCCGTTGGCCATCGAGACGTTCACGCAGCCGTGCGAGACGTTCACGCTGCCCTGCTGCCCCTCCGACCAGGGCGCGGCGTGGATGAACTCGCCACCCCAGGTCAGCCGCTGGGCGTAGTCGATCTTCGTGCGGTAGCCCTCCTCGGGGCCCAGCTCCTCGAAGGTGTCGAAGACCGTCTTGCGCAGCTTCTCGATCACCACCATGGTGCCGCTCGACGAGGGGGTGCTCTTCTTGCCGAGGCTGACCGGGATGGTCTTGATCACAGACCCGTTCTTCGTGACGGTCATCCGCTTGGTCTTGTTGTCCACGGTCATGATCACCGCAGCGCCGATCTTGATGTCGACCGTGAGGTCCGCCCGGCCGTACCAGCCGCCGCCGAGCGGCAGGCCACCCGCCTGGATCCGGTAGGAGACGGTGCTGCCGGCCTGCCAGAACTCCTTCGGGCGGTAGCGGATCTCCGTCGGGCTGACCCAGTGCCAGATGCCCTCCTGGGCCGGCGTGGAGGTGACCGTCATCCGGCGCTGGACGTCGTCGCGGTAGTCCTCCGGGATGGCCCGGCCGAACTTGACGATCAGGGGCATGCCGACGCCGACCACCTGGTTGTCGCCGAGGAAGCTGGTGATCCGGACCTGCTTGCCGGGCTTCGCCATGGTGGTGAAGGTGCTGGTCGCCGTGGCGGGCCGGCCGTCGTCGCCGGTCGCGGTCACGGTGGCGGTGTACGTCTCGCCGTACTTGAGCGCGCCGGCGGGCAGCCAGCTCGTGCCGTCCCCGGCGAGCTTGCCCTCGACGGCCTCGCCGGCCGAGTCCTTGAGCTCGACGCTGGTCTCCTGGGCGTCCTTCGTGGTGAAGGTGATGCCGGTCGAGGCGGGCACGTCCTTCGCGTCGGCCTTGGGCTCGACGATCGTGGCCGCGGCCTTCGGCGCGGCGGGCTGGCCGCCGCCGTCCTGCCAGCCGGACGGCTTGCCTCCGCCGCCGTCGGTGCAGGCGGCGGTCAGGGCGAGTGTCGCGACGAGCACCGCCGCCGCGATCCCACGGCGTCGCCCGCCCCGCCGGTCGTCCCCACGCCGGATCAGCTGGTCCTGGACAGCTCGCATGATTCCCTCACAGTCGTGATCCCCGGTTGCCCATCGTCCCTCACTGACGCACCCGGACAGATACCCGTTCCTCAGGGTGAACCGAAACACGTCGGGCAACCTGTCCGAATATTGATAGAATCGGTGGCTTTTGCGAGGTGGGCCCGCGTTCCCGGGGTGACGGGGCGGCGGGCCGGCCGGGGCAGCGACTCGGTCGACGATGTCGCGGTCCGGGGTCGTGACGAACGACCGGAGTCGGTGCGACCCGGCCCGGAACGCGGCGACCGGCCCGCGGGTGCGGACCGGTCGCCGGATCTTCGGGTGGAGGTGCGTCAGAACGCCGGCCCCGCACCGCCCTCGGGCACCGGCAGGGCGCTGCCCTTGACGAACTCGGACCAGCTCACGCTCCACGCCGTCCAGCCGTTGCCGGCGGCCAGCTTGCGCTCGGTGCCCTTGATGGTGATCGGGTCGCCGACCTTCGTCTTCTCGAACAGCCACCGGGCGTTCGCCGTCGAGACGTTGACGCAGCCGTGCGAGACGTTCTGTCGGCCCTGCACGTGCTCCGACCAGGGCGCGGCGTGGATGTACTCGCCGCCCCAGGTGAGCCGCTGCGCGAAGTCGATCTCCGTGACGTAGCGGTTCTCCGGATCCGGGTCGTCCCGGGTGTCGAAGACGGTGGACTCCTTCTTCTCCATCACCACCATCGTGCCGCTGGAGGAGGGCGTCTTCTTCTTGCCGAGGCTCACCGGCAGGGTGCGGACCACCTGGCCGTCCTCGTACACCGTCATCTTCTTGGTGGCGTTGTCGACCTTCATCTCGAACGCCCGGCCGATCTTCGCGGTGGCCGTGCGGTCGACGTTGCCGTAGCGGCCGTTGCTCAGCGGGATGCCGGCCAGCGCGATCCGGACGGTGAGGGTGGTGCCGGGCTTCCAGTACTCCGGCGCGCGGTAGTAGGCCTGGGTGCCGTTGTCGACCCAGTGCCAGGCGCCCGGCTGCGGCGGGTCGGTGTGCACGAACATGCGCTTCTGCACGGCGGCCCGGTCCTTCTTCGGGATGCCCGGGTGGAACTCGGTGACCACCGGCATCGCCACGCCGTACGTCTTGTCGTCGAAGAGGTACAGGCCCGAGCTGATCATGGACTTGGGCTTCGCCATCGTCGTGAAGGTGCTGGTGCCCTGGCTGGTCCCGCCGTCGGCGCCGGTCGCGGTGACCGTGGCCGTGTAGCGGGTGCCGTACTTCAACGGCTTCGACGGCACCCAGGACGAGCCGTCGGCGCGGAGCCGCCCCTCGACCTGCTTGCCGTCCGCCGCGGTCAGCGTGACGCCGGACACCTTGCCGCCGTCGGGCAGCTCCGCGCTGATCTCGGAGCTGACCGGCTTGTTCTTCGCCCCGTTGGCCGGGCTCAGCGCCAGCGGCGGACCGCTCGGCGCCGCCGGAGTGGCGGGATCGGCCGCCGCGCTCGCCGTGGCCGCCGTGGTGCCGCCCACGAACTCCGCCTTCTTCTGCTCGTCGCCGCAGGCTGTCAGTGCCAGCGACGCCATCAGACCGAGGGCGCCCACCATCGCCCCGGCCCGCGCGAACCTGCCCATCCCCACCTCTGTTCTCGCGTACCTGGCGCACATCGTGCCGCATGGACCCCGTTCCTCAGGCCCCTGTCGTCGTACGCCTGGTGGTTTTGCCCATGGATGCCCCTTAAGCTCGACCGAAGGGGGGAGCCGGGGATCGGATTGGAACCCGGCTCGGAGGGCGTGCTAATGTTCTCCCCGTTGCCAGCGAGCGCCGCTAGCTCAACTGGCAGAGCAGCGGACTCTTAATCCGCGGGTTCGGGGTTCGAGTCCCTGGCGGCGCACCAGCAGTAACACCCTCAGGGCCGGTCGTTCAGACCGGCCCTGACTCCTTTTGGTGGCCCCTACATCAGGCACCGAACACACAACCGATGGTCAGCGATGCGTTCCGGTGGCGGCCCGCGTCAGCTCCTACGGGATGGCCCCTCCGCCCGAGTCGCCGTTGCCTCTGGCTGTGGGTTCGCCCTCCGCCTCCTCGAAGAGCGTCTGGCGCAGTCGCCACCGGTGCCGGCGACTGATCAGGAACTCGGTGACGGCCGTCACCAGGCAGACCCCGGCAAGGCAGGCCAGGGCCTGCAGAGCGGGCAGCCAGGCGGTGACCGGCAGTAGGGCCAGCAGGATTGCGGCGGCGGCGAGTCGGGGCCAGATGACGATGAGGATGCCGTGACCGAGCCGCCAGTGGAACGCGGCGTGGGCGAGCAGGAACAGGGCGACGCCGCCGTACATCGCGTACCGGCCGGTCCGGTCGAGCGGATCGCCGCGGTTGTATGAGTTGGCGGTCTCGATGAGGCCGGGCGTGTGTTTCAGTCCGAGGGAGAGCAGGATGATCCCTGCGATCATGGGTAGGTGCAGGTAGGTGTAGGCGTCCCGGGCGAGTCGTACCCGGTGGATCGGGTCGGCGGTGCGCAGCGCGTGCTGTCCGACGAGCGCGGTGAGGTCGAAGTAGATCCATTCGAGGGAGCAGGCGATGACGGCGGCGAGCGCCGAGGCGATGAGGAAGCTCGCTGTGGCGTGCAGGTAGCTGCCGGTGACGCCGATCGACACCAGCACCTCGCCCAAGGCCAGGATGATGATCAGGTTGTGTCGCTCGGTCCAGTGCCGGGCGGAGAAGATCTGCCGACGCACGGGTAGCGCCATCCCGGCGCCGTAGTCGATGCTGATGGCCAGTACCCACAGGGCTATCTGGCCGGCCAGCGTTGTCGTGCTGCCGAGCCCGCCCAGCGGCAGCAACGCGGCGCTGAACAGTAGGCCGATGGCGGCGAGCGCCGGCACGGTGAGCGACACGATCTCGTGGCCCCGCAGGCTCGGCGTGGCGTACCAGCGTAGCCCCAGGTACAGAAGCCGGACTGTGGCGTAGCAGCCGACGAACCCGACAGGGGCTGCCACGCCGTCGGGAACACCCTTGAACGCGTCCAGCGTGATGGCCGCCAGCACGAACAACACCGGCGTTGTCGCCAGCAGGGTGAGCCTGGCCAGGCCGAAGTTTCCCCGTACCCGGTTGCTCAGCCAGGCGAAGAGCGACCACAACCACCAGAGCAGGGCCAGGACAAGCAGCCCGTGTACGACACCGAGGCCACCCTTGTCGGCGGTCATCAGCGTGGTGACCTGAATGAACGCGAAGACGAACACCACGTCGAAGAAGAGCTCTGCGGTGGAGACGCGAGAATGTTCGGAGATCCGCCAAACGCCTGGGCGCAACCTCTGGACCATGGAAGAGGCCTCCCGTGATCAGGCTGAGCTGGCCGCCGGCCACCCGCGTTGCATCCACGTCTCCTCGTCGCGGCAACTCGCTGTCTGCGGCTACCCTGGCCGACGCGCCGCAAACCGGTGGATCACTGCTCTGGCTCGGCATGGCCTTGCCGCTCCGTACTCGCCTGCCTGATGGTCTGGGTCTCCGCGCCCCTGTTCCTGCGAAGGATCGGTGGCGAGGCCTGTGCGCGGGGCCGGCGTTGTCCGGCCGTGGTTGCGGGTACCCGGCACGGATGGCGGAGGTGCTTGAAGACGGGGACATCTACTTCCTCTACCGGCCCCGGGTGGAGGAGGAGCACGTCGACTCGCTGGAGGAGGTGCAGCGGCTGCTGGTCGTGATGCACCCGTGGCGGGGACGACACCTGCGGCTGCTCGTGGTTGGGCGTAAGCGCCTGCCCGGTATCGACCGGCACGACCGCTTCTGGGCGTTCGTCGACGAGGTGGTGGACCGGCCCGAGCAGTTGCACAAGAGCCTCCAGGCGCGCGCGTACCGGACAGCGACCCGCGGCGAACGGGAGCAGCCGCCGGCCCGGCCGGTGGCGGAGGGGGCGTACGTGATCGCCCGGCACGACGACCACACCCATCTGGCGTACGAACTCGAACTCCCGCTGCGCCCCGGAGCGCCGCAGCACGAGCTGAGCATCGAGCCGGAGGCGAGCTACATCATCACGGTGAAGAACCCGCAAGCACCCTCCCCGCCCAGGGTCGGACTGCGCGGGGACCAGAAGGTCAAACTGCCCGCTCAGCTGCAGGGGAAGTTCCACGGCCGTCGTTTCGCCCCGCTCGACCCGCCGGACTTCCTCGACCATCCCGGGACCGAACTCGTCCTCGTCGGCGCGGCCCACGACGCCTCCGAGGAGCTGCGGATCGACCTGGACGCGGAGGTCGAGCGGGCGGCGCGGAGCACGATCTTCGGGGACCTGCGGATCGGACGACGGGATCGTCCGGTCGAGCCGCTCTTCGCAGGGGAGTGGGCGTAGCGGCGAGCAGCGCGAGACCCCGGGCGCGGCTCTGCGTGGCTGTTGGGGCAGCCAGCGTGCGCCGCTCGGGACGGACGGTCCCGTCGGCGATCGGCGCCCGCGTGCCGGGTGCCGCACCCCCCCCCGGGGACGGTCCGCCAGCGCAGCCGCTGCTCCCGGGTGACGGCCTTCTGCATTTGACCATCGTCGATCAGCGGCGGGGTAACTCACCGACGTGCTCTCACGGAATTCCCATGTCAGGGAAGTGCGCCGAACTGCACGGACGAATTGTGTGGCCGTCCCTCGTCGTCGGCGACCGACGTCCCCGGGGCCCGGACGCGCCGGCGCTCCCGGTCGCCGCCCGAACCGTTGTGGGTGCGGCGCAGCCGGCAGCGCCGACCGTCCGCAGTGGAGCCCTTCTGCTGCTCGCGTAAACACCCCTGTTTGGGAGCGGCATTCCGCTCGGGAAGCGGATAGGGTCGACAGAGGATCATCTCCGCTGCGTCGCCCGGTCGACGGGTGAATTTGCCGGGGGAGCAATTTCCGAGGGAGAGAGGGCGAACATGATCCGGAAGCCGAATCTGTCCGTGGACGGACGGTACGTCCTGCCGTCGTTCGCTGAGCGGACGTCGTACGGCATGAAGGAGACCAACCCGTACAGCAAGATGTTCGAGGACCGGATCATCTTCCTCGGCACACCGGTCGACGACGCCGCGGCCAACGACGTGATGGCGCAGCTCATCACGTTGGAGGCGACGGATCCCGAGCGGGACATCACCATGTACATCAACTCGCCCGGCGGATCGTTCACCGCCATGACGGCGATCAACGACACCATGCGCTACGTCCGTCCGGACGTGCAGACCGTCTGTCTGGGGCAGGCGGCGTCCTCCGCCGCGATCCTGCTGGCGGCGGGCACCCCGGGTAAGCGGATGGCGCTTCCGCACTCGCGGATCCTGATCCACCAGCCCGCCATCGAGGGCGTCCAGGGTCAGGGCACCGACCTGGAGATCCAGGCCCGGGAGATCATGCGGATGCGCACCCAGATGGAGGAGATGCTGGCCCAGTACTCCGGCCGCCCCCAGGAGGAGGTCTCCCGCGACATCGAGCGGAACAAGATCCTCACGGCCGACGACGCGGTGGCCTACGGGCTGGTCGACACCATCCTGCGCAGCCGGAAGAAGAGCGCGGCGGCGATGGCGGCCAGCTGAGCTGACCTGTCCGGGGTCGACGGCGCCACCGGCCCGTCGGCCCCGCTCTGGTCAGTCCCGCGCTGTCACGCCGGCCCTGTCCGGGGTGGGCGGCGGGTCGTCCAGCGCGGGTAGCAGGCTCCCCGCGAGGTGCGGCTGGTAGCCCCCGCTCGCGGTCCACCCGCCGTCGAAGCGCACGGTGGTGGCGGTCAGGTAGCGCAGCTCGTCCGCGGCCAGTGCCCGGATCAGCTCCGCCACCTCGGCCGGCTCCGCCAGCCGACGCTGCGGGGTGCCCCGCACGATGGTCTCCTCGTCGAGAAGGTTCCGGTGGATGCCGTCCATCACCAGCGGCGTCCGGACGTAGCCCGGGCTGACCGCGATGACCCGGATGTTCTGCGCGGCCCACTCCACCCCGAGCACCTCGGTCAGCATGGCGACACCGGCCTTCGAGGAGCAGTAAGCCGCTCCCTCCACCATCGCCAGGTGCGCCGCCACGGAGGCGATGTTGACGACCAGCCCGCCGGCCCGCCGCAACGCCGGGAACATCGCCCGGCAGCAGTAGTACGTCCCCGTCAGGTTGACCCCGATGACCCGCTCCCACGCCGCCGGCGCCAGTTCGCTGGCGAACCCGCGCCCGCCGATGCCGGCGCTGTTGACCAGCAGGTCGGCCCGCTCGACCTCGGCCGCCGCCGCGGCCACCTGGTCGTAGTCGCGTACGTCGACCTGCCGCCCGGTCACTCCGTCCGCGTCGCACGGGCGACGGTCCCAGCCGATCACGCGCCACCCGTCGTCCACCAGCCGCCGTGCCACGGCCGCGCCGATCCCGCTGGCCGCGCCGGTGACCACGGCCAGCCGCTGCCCACTACCGTGCAACCTGCCCTCCCTGGGTGTGCGACGTTCAGTTCGGGGGCAGCCGCAGCCGGGCGATGCGCCGTTCGCCGTCCAGGGCGCGCATCGCCCGGGCCAGCGTGGCGACGTGCAGTTCGTCCTCGCCGCGTTCGAGCATGGTCTCCGCCGTCACGCCGATCGCCTTGGCCTCCGCCATCAGCGCCTGCGCGGCCAGCACGCATCCCCGCACGTCGAAGTGGCCGCTGTCCCGGGCCGGATTGAGACGGGCGACCAGGTCGACGATGCGCAGGTAGCGGTCCACCAGCTCCTGCTCGGCGCGGGTCAGCGCGGGAAGCTCTCGTTCCGTCATGGACTCACCCTGTCATCCCGGTGCCGGCGCTGCCAGCCGCCGAGCACCTCGCGGCTGGCGTGGGCGACCTCGTCGAGGACGGCCTGGAACGCCGCGAGCACCGGGTCGTCGGCCGCGCCCGGTGCCGGTGGGCCGGCGGGGTGGGCGGCGTCGTCGGCGCCGGGCAGCACGGCGAAGTCCGGTCGCAGGCCCTGCACCCACAGCGCCGCGGCGAGCCGGGCCAGCGCCGCCAGCCCGTCGGGGCGCCCCTCCGAGGCGCTCACGACGACGTGCCGCTGGCCGTGCAACGTGTCGCGGACGAAGGCGGCGAGGCTGCCGTGGCCGACCTGCACGAAGACCCGGGTGCCCTCGTCGTGGAGGCGCTGCACCAGTTCCCGGAAGCGGACCGGCGAGACCAGGTGGCGGACCAGGAGCCGAGCCAGCGCCGACTCGTCGTCCGGGTAGCGGTCCACCGTGGTCGCCGACCAGACCGGCACCGTCGCAGCCCGCAGCGGGACGGCCCGGAGGATGGCGGCCACCGGGTCGAGGTAGGGCGCCAGCATCGGGCTGTGGAAGCCGGACCGGAACGGCAGCACCGTCCGGGGCACCGAGGGATCGGCGATCCGGGCGAACGCGGTGTGGATCGCCGCGTCGGTGCCGCAGAGCACCGTCTGCCGGGGACTGTTGTCGTGGGAGATGACCACGTCGGCCACCCCGTCGATGAGCCGTCTCGCCTCGACCACCGGACAGCCCACCACCGCGAACGCCACGTCGGGCAGCTGGTAGGCGTCCGGCCCCATCCGCCGGGCGAAGTCGTCGAACGCCTCCGCCGCCCACCTGCCGGCGGAGAACAGGGCGCTCCACTCGCCGGCGCTGTGCCCGGCGACGAGATCGGGCCGGATGCCCATCCGCCGCAGCGCGCCGTCCAGCAGGCGCCCGGTGTGCAGGAGGTCCCACGTCCGGCCGCCCACCGTCCCGGTGCGGTCCGGCTGGTAGCCGGGCAGGCCGAACGCCCCGGCCACGTCGTCCAGCGGTGGCCGGTCGTGTGCGGACAGGCCCGGGAAGAGGAACGCCACCCGGCCGGGGCGGCCCGGCCGCAGCACCGGATCGGTGGTGTACCAGAGGTCGGCCGGACCGGCCCACGACCGTTCCCGCAGGACGAGTTCCTGGGCGAGGGCGAGCCGGTCCGGGGTCGGGGTCAGCAGGGCCAGCCGGCACGGCAGGCCGGGGTCGTCCGGCTCCGTCGGGCGGCGCGCGCCCCGGGCCACCGCCCGGAGCCGGTCCGCGAGTTCCGTCGGGGAGGACGCCGCCAGGCGCAGGACGGCCGGTCCCGCCTGGCGGGGGTACGGCGACCGGGGCGGCTCAGTCATCGAACCCGGCGGGCTGGAACGGGGCCGGGTCGCCGGCCACGTACAGCACCTGGTGCGCGTCCCGCGGGCCCTCGGCGATCTCGCGCATCAGCGCCTCGACGCCAGCCTCCGGGTCGATCACCGCGATGCCGCGGCGCGCGTACTCCCGTTCCAGCTCGGCCGAGACCATGCCACCGCCGGCGGCGGCCCACGGACCCCACGCCACGGCGAGGGTGCGGCCGGTGAAGCGGTCGGCGGCGGCCAACGCCAGGGTGTCCAGCGCGTCGTTCGCCGCCGCGTAGTCGGCCTGCCCCCGGTTGCCGAACGCCCCGGAGACGCTGGAGAAGAACAGCAGCAGGCGCAGGTCCGGCTTCAGCGCGTCCAGCAGGACCCGGGCGCTGCGCACCTTGGCGTCGTAGACGGCGGTGAAGGCGGCCTGGTCCTTGTCCCGGATGAGCCGGTCGTCGAGCGTCCCGGCGCCGTGCACGACGACGTCGATCCGGCCGTGCCGGCGGTAGACCTCGTCGACGGTGGCGGCCAGGCGGGCGTCGTCGCGGATGTCGAAGCGGTGGTACCGCACGGACGCGGCGTGCGCCTCGAGCCGGTCGAGGACGGCACGCAGCTCGCGCCCGGCGAGCAGGGCCCGCAACCGGCGCTCCACCTCGGCCGGCGTGCCAGTGCCGGCCGCCAGCAGGGCGCGGCGCAGCTCGACCGGGTCCGTCAGGCCGGCCGTGGCGGGGTCCTCCGCGGACTCCGGCGGGGCGGTACGCCCGACGATCTCCAGGTGGCAGCCGTACCGCTCGGCGAGCGCCACCGCCGTCCGGGCGGTGATGCCCCGCCCGCCGCCGGTGACCAGCACCACCGAGTCGGGGTCCAGGTCCAGCGCATCGGACCCGGCGGGGAGCTCCTGCCGGACGTAGCGGCGGGTCACCCGGGACCCGTCGGGCAAGCCGACCACCCCCCGGGGCGTCCCACCGGCCACCTCGCCGACGATCCGCTCGGCGACCGCCTCCGCGCCGCCCTGGGGGTCCACGTCCAGCAGGCGGACCCGGGTCTGCGGATACTCGTGGGCCACGGTGCGGACCAGCCCGGCGAAGCCGATCCCGGCCAGCGCGGCGTGCTGCCCGGCCGGGGCGGTCTCCGAGTCGACGGGCGCGAAGTGACCGCCCATCGTGGTGACCACGGTGATGTCCGGCACCCCCGCGGTGAGCAGCGCGCGGAGCCGGTCGTAGGCCGCCGGCAGGGCCGGCTCGCCGGCGGCGTCCGTCACCGGCAGCAGGATCGCCAGGTCGAGCTCACCGGGCGGGGTCGCGGCGTCGGCCGTGGAGACCCCGGAGCGGGCCAACCGGCGGCGCAGCGCGTCCGCCAGGTCGGGCGCGCCGCCGGCGACCGCCGCGACGCGTCCGGAGAGGTCGGCGGCGGCGCGGGACGGCGCGGGCAGCGGCTGGAGGGCGGGGACGTACCGGTCCGGCGCCCGGCCCGGGACGGTCGCGATGGGCGTCCCGGCGTCCGGCGTGGACCGTCCGGCCGTCTCCGGGTCGTGCGTGGCGCGGCCGGCCGTCCGGGTGTCGGCCGGCCCCGGGACGTCGCCCGGTGTCGTGGCCGGGCCGGTCGCCGCCGGGTCGAGCGGGGGAAGCAGCGCCACCAGGTCGGCGATCGTACGGGCGCCGACGAGGGTCGACACGCGCGTCTCCGGTCGCGGCACCGCCAACCGGCGCAGCAGCGTCTCGGCCAGCTCCGTCCGCTTGATCGAGTCGATGCCGAGGTCGGCTTCCAGGTCGATGGTGGGGGCGAGCATCTGCGCGGGATAGCCCGTCCGCTCGCTCAACAGGTCGACGGCGAGGCCGAGGACGGTGGTCGGGCCGGCGTCGGCCGCCTCGGCGCGGGCGGGCTCGGTGGACGCCGCCGCGGCGACCGGCGTCGGGTCCGGTGCGGACCGCCGCGGCCGGGGCTCCCGGTCCAGGTAGCCGAGCACGATCTCGCGCTGGGCGTCAACCAGCTCCCGGCTGTTGCGCAGGAACTCCAGCACCGCCGTCTCGCGCGGATCCCCGCTGCCGGCGCTGTCCGCCGCCGCCAGCCGGGGCGCCTCGTCGGCGGGGCGTAGGCCGTTCGGCACCGGCTTGCCGTCCGGGCCCCGCACGAGGTGCCCGTCGACCGTCCACCCGGTGGCGGCGGGGGCGGGGGCCGAGGTGGCCCGCGGGCCGGCGAAGAGGCGGGCCGGGTCCACCGGCACCCCCGCGACGGCCAGCTCCGCCAGGGCGTGCAGCAGGCGGGGCAGCCCCGGTTCGTTCGGCACGTCGCAGCTGACCGCCCGGTGCGGCCGGTCGCCGAGGATCCGGCCGATCATCCGGCTGAGCACCCGTCCGGGCCCCACCTCGACGAAGACCCGGGCCCCGGCGGCGTACATGTCCTCGACCTGGGTCAGGAACCGCACCGGGGCGGCGAGCTGCCCGGCGAGGATCCGGCGGATCTCGTCCGGTGCGTCCGGGTAGCGCTGCCCGGAGGCGTTCGCCCAGACCGGCCGCTGTGGCGGCTGCACCGGGCAGTCGGCGAGGACGGCGGCGAACTCCTCGGTGGCGTCGGCCATCGCCGGGCTGTGGAAGGCGCAGGAGACGCCGAGCGTGGTGGCGGACCGGCCCCGGGCGCGCAGCCCGGTCACCGCGGTCGCCACCGCCGCCTCGGGGCCGGCGATCACCACCTGCTCCGGGGCGTTGTGGTTGGCGATCACCACGGCGTCGTCGAGGCCGGCCCCGGCGAGGGCGGCGGCGACCTCGTCGGCGCTCGCGGCGACGGCCGCCATGGCGCCGCCCCGCCCGCCGGCCGCGTGCATCGCGGCGGCCCGGGCGGCGGTCAGCCGCAGCAGGTCCGGGCGGGACAGGGCGCCGGCGGCGTGCAGGGCGACGAGTTCGCCGTAGCTGTGCCCGCCGAGCAGGTCGGGCCGGACCCCGAGGGAACCGAGCAGCTCCAGCAGGGCCAGCTCGGCGACCCCGAGGGCGGGTTGGGCGTGGCGCGTGTCGGCGAGCGTGGCCGCCCGGGCCGTCGCCGTCGCCTCGTCGAACGAGGTGGGCGGGAACATCACCGCGGCCAGCGCCGGGTCGTCGTACAGGTCGGTCCGCATGGCCGGGAAGGCCGCGAAGAGGTCGGCCAGCATGCCGGGGCGTTGGCTGCCCTGCCCGGGGAAGACCAGCGCCACGACGGGCGGCTCCGCCGGGCCGGGGTCGGCCAGGTAGACCCCGGCCCCGGGGTCGGCGGTGCCCACGGCGGCCAGCCGCAACCGCTCCCGCAGCTCGTCGAGGCTGCCGGCCACGACGGCGGCCCGGACCGGCCGGCCGTCGTCGCGGGTGCGGCCGAACCACTCCAGCGCGAGGGCGTGCAGCGCCCCGTCCCCGGGCGGCGCGTCGGCGGCCAGGGCGGACAGGGCCTGCGCCGCCTCCCCGGTCGACTGCTCGTCGGCCGCGCGGAGCAGGAAGAGCTCGGCCGGCCAGCGTTCCCACGCCTGGTCGGGGTCGGCGGTGCTGGGGTGGGCCCGGATTACGGCGTGGAAGTTGGTGCCGCCGAAGCCGAAGGCGCTGACGCCGGCGGCGCGGCGGGCCGGGGGAGTGAGCCAGGGCCGGGCCGCGCCGTCGAAGGCGAACGGGCTGGCCGTGGCGTCCCAGTAGGAGTTGGGCCGGGTCAGGTGCCCGGTCGGCGGGCGGACCCCGGTCTGCACCGCCCGGACGGCCTTGATCAGGCCCGCCATGCCGGCGGCGCACTTGGTGTGCCCGATCAGCGACTTGACCGAGCCCAGCGAGCAGGTGGCCGGCCCGGCCCCGTCGGCGGCGAACACCTCGGACAGGGCGGACAGCTCGGTGCGGTCACCGACGACGGTGCCGGTGCCGTGCGCCTCGACCAGGCCGATCTCCCCGGGCGCGACGCCCGCCGCCCGCAGGGCCCGCTCGACCGCGTGCCGCTGGCCCTGCGCCCGGGGGGCGGTGAGGCCCATGCCGCGGCCGTCGCTGGCGCCGCCCACGCCGGCGATCACCGCGTGGATCCGGTCGCCGTCGCGTTCCGCGTCGGCCAGCCGCTTGAGCACGAGACAGGCGACCCCCTCGCTGATCACGATGCCGTCGGCGGACTCGTCGAAGGTGCGGCACCGCCCGGTGGGCGACAGCGCCTGCACCGAACCGAAGAGCAGGTAGTCGTGCACCGCGTTGTGCACGTCCACCGCGCCGCACAGCACCATGTCGCTCGTGCCGACGGCCAGCTCCTTGCAGGCCAGGTCGACCGCCGCCAGCGAGGACGCGCAGGCCGCGTCGACGGTGTAGTTGACCCCGCCCAGGTCGAGCCGGTTGGCGATGCGCCCCGCGATGACGTTGCCCAGGATGCCGGGGAAGGAGTCCTCGGTCAGGCGGGGCAGGTGGGCGTCGAGCGCGGCGGGCGGCTCGGCGAAGTACGTCGGGAGCAGCGCCCGCATCCCGTACGCCGTCGCGAGGTCGGCGCCGGGCTCGGCCCCGAAGATCACCGAGGTCTGCGCCCGGGGGAAGGGGCGGTCGGCGTAACCGGCGTCGGCCAGTGCCCGCTCGGCGACGACCAGGGCGAGCAGTTGCGCGGGATCGATGCTCCCGAGTGCGGCGGGCGGTACGCCGTGGGCCACCGGGTCGAACGGCACGGGCGCCAGGAAGCCGCCCCAACGGGACGGGCTCTTCTCACCCGGGCGGGGATCGTCCGCCGAGTAGTAGCGGTCCGCGTCCCACCGCCCGGGGTCGACCTCCACCACGGCGTCGGTGCCGGCGACGACGTTGGCCCAGAAGGAGGCCGCGTCGGAGGCACCGGGAAACGCGCAGGCCATGCCCACGATCGCGATGTCCATGGAATGCCCGGATCCTTTCCTCATCCCGTCCCCGTCCCGCGCCCGGTCCCACTCGTGACGGGCGGACGCGCGGTCGTACTCGAAAAGGGCACGTCGGCGGCGACGTCCGTGAATGCGCATAGCGCTGCGGCGGACGTTTATGTGTTGCGGCCAGTGGCACTGCGGCGGTCTGCCGCGGTGGCTTCGCACGGGCGGCGCTGACGGTCTGGTGCCAGTTATAAAGACGCGAACCCCGAGTGGGGGTTCGGAGGGTCGGCACAAGCAAGATCGGTTGGTGCCTGCCTGCCTCCGAATGATCTCGTTCGATTTGCAAGCGTTTCCTCGATCCTTGCATACCGGCTGGTATGTGTCCACCCGTGATCGAATGCTCACCCGAACCGCCAGTTTTTGGCAGGCGATGCCCGCTTTCAAGGCATTTGGGCGCCGCTCGGGCGTGGAAGTTCCGCGGCCTGTGGGCCCTGCGGCGGCCATCACGAGGCTGAGTCCGTGATCAGCGTCACTCGATCCCGTGGAACTGCAGCTAGCCGCGATAATGCGCGCCGGCCAAGGGATCGTTAATTGCCGGATCTGCCCGCGCTAATGCGTACGTCGGCGACCCCGACTTATTGGTGGGGATTGACTCCGTCCGGGCTCCATGATGTGCTTCCCGGGTCCCGACGGGGTTGGCGGAAATGCGCGGAGTGCTCCCGGGTGGTCGACCGGGAGGTCGGGACGCCGGTGTCGTACCCGCCGTGGCGGCGACACCGCTGGGGCAGGGAGAACGTGGGGGAACGGGGACATCCAAGTGCTGAGCCGGCCTGTCGATCGGGTGTGTGAGCACCGCGACCGTGGGTGGCGGACGACCGCCTGCCGCGGTGCGTCGAGCGCCCGCTCGCCGGGGCGGCGCCGGCGCGGCTGAGCTGGCCGCCGCGGGCGGATCGTCAGGTCCGGATAGAGGGGCCGCCCCGCGCCGGGTGCGGCGTTCGAACCATGTCACGGGGGGAACCAGTGGATCTTGGATTGGACGGTCGGCGGGCGCTCGTCACCGGGTCGTCGTCCGGCATCGGAGCGCGGATCGCCGAGATGCTCGCCGACGAGGGAGTGACGGTCGTCGTGCACGGGCGCTCCGTGCCCGCCGCGGAGTCCGTGGCCCAGGGCATCCGGGCCCGGGGCGGCGTCGCGGAACCGATCGTGGCGGACTTGCTCGACGCCGACGGCCCGCACCGACTGGCGGTCGCGGCCGAGCGCTACCTCGGCGGCGTCGACATCCTGGTCAACTGCGCCGCCACCGGCCTGGACCGGCCGTGGGACGACACCACGGACGAGGACTGGCGGCGCCTGCACGAGCTCAACGTGGTGGCGCCGGCCCGCCTCGCCCAGGCGCTGGTCCCCGGCATGCGTCGCCGGGGCTGGGGCCGGCTGATCCAGATCGCCAGCGGCGCCGCCACCCAGCCGCAGGTCGGCTCGGTGGCGTACTCGACGACCAAGGCGGGACTGGTCAACCTCACGACGGGGCTGGCCCGGGCGTTGGACCGCACCGGCATCACCGTCAACACCGTCAGTCCCGGCATCGTCGTCACCCCCCGGGTGGAGGCGTACGTCCGCGGTCTCGCCGCCGACCAGGGCTGGGGCACCGACTGGTCCGACATCGAGCAGCGTGTCCTCGCCAGGTCGATCGACAACCCCACCGGCCGGCTCGGCACACCCGACGACGTGGCGGCGCTGGTCGTCTTCCTCGCCAGCCCCCTCGCGGGCTTCGTCAACGGGGCCAACCACCGCGTCGACGGCGGCGCGGTCGCCGTCGTCAACTGAGTCTCCGCGGAAGGATCAATGGTGACTGTCCACTACTCGGCGGACCGACGACCACGGTGGTTCCTCTTCCCGGACACCCCGGAGGCACCGGTGGCGTTGTACTGCCTGCCGCACTCCGGGGCGGGGGCGACCGCCTACCGGGCCTGGATCCCGGCCGCGGCGCCGGGCGTCGCGGTACGCCCCCTGCAGCCGCCCGGCCGGGAGAGCCGCATTGACGAGCCGCCCGTCTTCGACGTCGCCGAGGTCGCCGACGTGCTGGCCGACGAGACCCGGCCGTACGCGCTGTACGGCCACAGCTTCGGCGCCCTCGTCGGGCACGCCGTCGTGGCGGAACTCCAGCGCCGCGGCGCCCCGCTGCCCCGGCGGCTCGTCGTCGGCGGGTCCCGCCCCCCGGACGACCTCCCGGAACTCGCCCGCCGGCTGCTCGTCCTCGACGACGAGGAGTTCCTGCGCGAGGTCGTCGGGATGGGCGGCACCCCGGCCGAGATCCTGGACCACCCGGCGCTGGCCGCCCTGCTCATCCCGGTGCTGCGGGCCGACTTCGGCTGGATCGACCGCTACGCCGGCGCCACGCACGGCCCGGTCGACGTGCCGATCCTCGGCTTCGCGGGCACCGAGGACCCGATCGCCACGGCGGCGGCGATGGCCGGGTGGCAGCGGATGACGTCCCGCGGGTACCGCGGCCACAGCGTGCGCGGCGACCACTTCTTCCACATCACCGACCCCGCCGGGGTGGTACGGGCCATCGCCGCCGACCTGGCGGCCGATTCCCGGTAGCGCCCCGGTGCGTCAACTCGACGGGCCCGGCAGCGGGCGACGAGGTCCCCGGTCTCTTTGTCCGGAACGGAGCGGCACATGACAGACTGCCTGATCGTCGGTTTCAACGACGTCGACTTCGCCAGCTACGTCAGCGACGTGCGCCTCATGGGGGCCGACTCCGGCGCCTTCCGCGACCTGCGCCTGGCGTACATCGACCTCGACGGGCGACCGCTGCGCGCGCTGGACGCGCTGAGTCACCTGCGCGAGAGCCCGCCGGGCGCGCCGAAGCCGTACTTCCACAACGCGGACTTCCTCTGGCCGGTGGTCACCGTGCTGGGCAGCTTCCTGGCCCGCCGGGGGTTGAGCGTCGACTTCGTCAACCTGTTCCAGCACGAGCGGGAGCAGTTGCGGGAGAAGCTGGCCGGCGACGTCCGCCTCGTGGCGATCACCACGACCCTGTACGTCTCGCCGCAGCCGATCATCGAGATCGTCGAGTTCGTCCGCCGGCACAACCCGAAGGTGTCCATCGTGGTCGGCGGGCCGTTCATCACCAACCAGGTGGCCGCGCTCAAGCGCCCCGACCTGGACGCGATGATGGACTACCTCGGCGCGGACTACTACGTCACCGGCCGCGAGGGCGAGCTGACCCTGGCCCGGCTGGCGCTCGCGCTGCGGTCCGGCACGGACCCGGGAGACGTGCCGAACCTGGCCTACCGCGTGGACGGCGACTTCGTCCACACCCGCACCGAGATCGAGTCGAACCCGCTGACCGAGTTGGTCGACTACCAGGTCTTCGGCCCCGACGCGTTCAACGAGTTCGTCACCACCCGGACGGCGAAGTCCTGCCCGTTCTCCTGCGCCTTCTGCGGCTTCCCCCAGCGGGCCGGCAAGTACACCTACCTCGACGTGACGCACGTCGAGCGGGAGCTGGACAACATCCGCAAGCTGCCGTCGGTCAACACCGTGACGTTCATCGACGACACCTTCAACGTCCCCAAGAACCGGTTCCGGGACATCCTGCGGATGATGATCGACAAGGACTACGGGTTCAAGTGGAACTGCTTCTACCGCAGTGACCACGGCGACCGCAGGACCATCGAGCTGATGAAGGAAGCCGGCTGCGAGGGCGTCTTCCTGGGCATCGAGTCGGGCAGCGACGTGCTGCTCAAGCAGATGAACAAGACCGCCCGCCGGGCGGACTACATCGACGCGCTCGGGGCCTTCAACGAACACGGCATCTCGACGTACGCCTCGCTGATCGTCGGCTTCCCCGGCGAGACGGAGGAGACCGTCGCCGAGACCGTGGACCTGCTCGACCAGGGCCGGCCGGACTACTTCCGGGCCCAGCTGTGGTACTGCGACCCGGTCACCCCGATCTACCAGCGCCGGGACGAGCTGGGCATCAAGGGCGAGGCGTTCAACTGGAGCCACCAGACGATGGACTGGTCCAGCGCCGCCCAGATCATCGACGACCTCTTCGTCGACGTGACCAGCTCCGTCTGGCTGCCGCAGTTCGGGTTCGAGCAGTGGAGCACCTTCTACCTCCAGCGCAAGGGGATGTCCGGCGAGCAGGTCAAGGACTTCGTCCGCGCCTTCAACGGCGTCCTGGCCGACCAACTGCGCCACTCCGGCGGCAGCGCCGCCCAGCCGGAGCTGCTCGACCGGTTGCGCCGGGCGAGCCAGTTCGAGGCGGTGAACCCGCCGGGCCCGGCGCCGTCGCCGGTGAGCTGACCGTCCCGCCCGTCCCAGCAGAAAGCGGTACCGTGCGCCGAACACCTTCCGACGCGGTCCGGGCCCGGCTGGCCAGCCGGCTGGCGGCCGGGGCCGAGTTCCTCGCCAACGACACGACGGTCGACCCCCTGCCCGACGACGCGGCGGCCGCCGACGGCCCGCGGCGGTTCGCGGCCGACGGACACCCGTCGGACCCGGACGCCCCGGCCCCGGTCTCCTTCGCGCAGCGCCGCCTGTGGTTCCTGCACCAGTTCCAACCGGACAGCCCGGCCTACCACGTGCCGGCGGTGCTGCGGCTGACCGGACCGCTCTCCGTGGACGCCCTGCGGGACGCGCTGGACCGGCTGGTGGCGCACCATCCCGCCCTGCGCACGGTGTTCGACGACGTCGACGGCGAACCGGTGCAGCGGACGGTCGACGTGCCCGCCGTCCGGCTCGACGTGACCGACCTGACCGACCTGCCGGCCGCGCAGCGGGAGGACCGCGTGCGCGAGGCGGTCGCCGCCGAGCGGCAGCCCCCGTTCGACCTGCGGCGCGGGCCGCTCCTGCGGACCCGGCTGTTCCGGCTCGGCGAGGACGAGCACCGGCTCTTCCTCGACCTGCACCACATCGTCGTCGACGGCTGGTCGCTCAGCGTCCTGGTCAACGACCTGGCCCGCTACTACGCGGCGGGGACCGGGCACGGCACGGCGCCCGCCCGGCCGCCCGTCGACCCGGCCGGGCACGCCCGCTGGCAGCACCACCGCGTCGCCGCCGGTGAGCTCGACGACCAGCTGGCCTGGTGGGAGCGGCGGCTCGCCGGCGCCTCCGCGACGGAACTGGCGCCCGACCGGGTGCGCCCCGCCGTGCTGGGCTGGCGGGGCGGCCGGCGGACCGTGCGCCTCGACGCCGAGCTGACCGACCTGGTCGTGGCCGCCGCCCGCCGGCACGCCGCCTCGCCGTACATGGTGCTCCTGGCCGGATTCGTCGCCCTGCTGCACCGGCAGACCGGGCAGTCGGACGTCGTGCTCGGCACGCCGGTCGCCGGCCGGGACCGGGTGGAGCTGGAGCCGCTGGTCAGCCTGCTGGTGAACACCGTCGTGCTGCGCACCGACATCTCCGGCGACCCGACCTTCGCCGAGCTGGTGGCCCGGGTGCGCGACGTCGTGCTGGACGCCCAGACGCACCACGAAGCCCCGTTCGAGCTGCTCGTGGAGCGGCTGCGCCCCGTCCGGGACCCGGCCCGCCACCCGCTGTTCCAGATCGTCTTCGCGATGAAGAACCTCCCCCCGTTCGAGCGCCTGCACGTCGGCCCGCTGACGGTGGAGCTGCTCGACATGGTCGGCGAGGTCTCCAAGTTCGACCTCTCCGTGATGGCGTTCGAGGGCGACACGCACATCGACTGCGAGTTCGAGTTCAGCACCGAGCTGTTCGACGACGACCGCATCGCGCAGCTGATGGCGCAGTACCGGGCGATCCTCGGCTCGCTCTGCGCGCGCCCGGACCGGCGGCTGTCGGCGGCGGCGCTGCTGGACCCGGCGGAGGAGGACCGGATCGTGCGCCGCTGGAGCGGGCAGGTCCGCGACTACCCGACCGGGCCGGTGCACCACCTGGTCGCGCGGTGGGCCCGGACGGCACCGGACGCCCCCGCCGTGCGGGCCGACGGCAGGACCCTGACGTACGGGGAGCTGGACCGCCGCGCCGACGTCCTCGCCGCCCGGCTGCGCGCCGTCGGCGCGAGGCCCGGCCGGCCGGTGGCCGTCTGCCTGGACCGGGGCGCGGAGCTGGTGACCGCCTTCCTCGCCGTGCTCAAGGCGGGCGCGGCGTACGTGCCGCTCGACCCCGGCTACCCGCCGGACCGGCTCGCCTTCACGCTGGCCGACAGCCTGGCCTGCGCGGTGCTGACCAGCGAGGACCTGACCGGCCGGTTCGCGGCGGCGCGGACCGCGGTGCTCGACGTCGCCGCCGCTGTCTCCGCTGACGTCGACGCTGGTGGCGAGGCACCCGCCGGGGCCGGCGGGGTTGCCGCGCCCGTGGCGCCGGACCCACGGGAGATCGCGTACGTCATCTACACCTCCGGCTCCAGCGGGCGCCCCAAGGGCGTCGAGGTCACCCACGGCGGCCTGGCCAACCTGGTGCACTGGCACCTCGACGCCTACCGGGTCGGGCCGCAGGACCGGGCCACCCTCGTCGCCAGCCCCGGCTTCGACGCCTGCACCTGGGAACTGTGGGCGGCGCTGGCCGGTGGCGCGGCGCTGCACGTGCCGCCCGAGCCGGTCCGGGTCGCACCCGACCGGCTGGCGCGGTGGCTGGTCGACGAGGCGATCACCGTGACCTTCCTGCCCACCACTGTCGCCGAGGCGGTGCTCGCGGAGGAGGCCGTGACCGGCTCGGCGCTGCGGCTGCTGCTCACCGGGGGCGACGCGCTGACCCGTACGCCTTCGCCCGCGCTGCGCGCCCGGCTGGTCAACCACTACGGCCCGACGGAGAACACCGTGGTGGCCACGGCCGACCCGGTGCCCCCGCAGGACGGGCCGGTGGTGCACGCGCCCCCGATCGGCCGCGCCATCGCCAACGTCACCACCTACGTGCTGGACGGTGCCGGGCGACCGGTGCCGGTCGGCGTGCCCGGGGAGTTGTGCCTCGGCGGGCTCCAGGTCGTCCGGGGCTACCTGCGGGATCCCCGCCGCACCGCGGAACGCTTCGTCCCGGACCCCTTCGGGTCCACGCCCGGTGCTCGGATGTACCGCACCGGCGACCTCGTCCGCTGGCTGCCCGACGGTCGGCTGGACTTCCTCGGGCGGCTCGACAGCCAGCTCAAGGTACGCGGCTTCCGGGTCGAGCCGAGCGAGATCGAGGCGGTGCTGGTGACCCACCCCGCCGTCCGGGAGGCCGCCGTCGTGGTCCGCGGCGACAACCCGGACCGCCGGGACCTCGCCGCCCTGCTCGTCCTCGAGGACGGGCCGGCGCCGACGTACGAGGAGGTGCGGGCCGTGGCCCGGCGGCACCTGCCGGGCTACATGGTGCCGGCGGTCCTCGCCGCGGTGGACGCCCTGCCCGTGACCACCAACGGCAAGCTCGACCGGGACCGGCTGTCCTGGCGGGACGGCCGGCCGCTGCGCCAGGAGGCCACGGCGGAGCCGCCGATCGGCGCCACCGAGCGCGCGGTCGCCGAGGTGTGGGCCCTCGTGCTCGACGTCCCGCCGTTGGGCCGTACCGACAACTTCTTCGACCTCGGGGGCCACTCGTTCCTCGCCCTGCGTGCCCGCCAGCAGCTCGCCGAGCGGCTCGGCGTCGAGCTGAACGTGGTCGACCTGTTCCAGTTCCCGACCGTGGCCGCGCTCGCGGCCCACCTGGACCGGATCCGCGCCACGCCGGAACGGGCCGGCGGGGAGCAGGACCCGGGGTCACCGGCCAGCCGTGCGCAGCTCCGCCGGGCGGCGGTGCGCGGTGGCGCCCTGGCACGTCGTCGACAGGCGCACGAACAGCGCCGCCTCGCGGAAGGGACGGACCGATGACCGAGCTGCCTGCGCACCTCGACGACCAGTTCGACAACGCCCTGGCGGTGGTCGGGATGGCGGGTCGTTTCCCGGGAGCGTCGAGTGTCGCGGAGTTCTGGCGGAACCTGTGCGCCGGGGTGGAGTCGGTGACGTTCTTCTCGCCGGAGGAGTTGGCGGCGGCGGGGGTGCCGGAGTCGGTGTACTCGCATCCGTCCTATGTGCCGGCGAAGGCGCGGTTGGACGGCGTGGAGTTGTTCGACGCGGAGTTCTTCGGGTTCAGTGCGCACGAGGCGGAGATGACGGATCCGCAGCACCGGTTGTTCCTGGAGTGTGCGTGGGAGGCGTTGGAGGACGCGGCGTACGACCCGGCGCGTTTCCCGGGCCGGATCGGCGTCTACGCGGGCAGCTCCGTCAATTCCTATCTGCTCCGCGCGGTCGCGGCGGACCCGACGCTGATCTCCGACATGAGCGCGCTCATGGCCAACGAGAAGGACTTCCTGGCCACCCGCGTGGCGTACAAGTTCGACCTCCGCGGCCCCGCGATGACGATCCAGTCGGCGTGCTCGACCTCGCTGGTCGCGATCCACCAGGCGTGCCAGTCGCTGCTCGCCGGGGAGTGCGACATGGCGCTGGCCGGCGGCGTCGGCGTCCGGGCCGAGGAGGCGGAGGGGTACCGCCACCAGGACGGCATGGCCCTCTCCCCGGACGGGCACTGCCGGGCCTTCGACCGGGCCGCCGCCGGCACCGTCAACGGCAGCGGACTGGCCGTCGTGGTGTTGCGGCGGTTGGTGGATGCGGTGGCGGCGGGGGATGTGGTGCATGCGGTGGTGCGGGGTTCGGCGGTGAACAACGACGGTGGTGG